>QCCP01000036.1 GCA_003281225.1 Prochlorococcus sp. AG-347-L20 | reverse complement strand
CAATTAAATTTTTTAGTTTTTTTGTAGATTAGTAATATCAGTTGGTATTACTTTTAATTTAATAAATTTATTTTTACGCTTCAATAATATATTTACTTTTTTTTTGATACCATTTTTACTAATCTGTTCTATTACGTCTGATGCGGTTTCAATATCTTTATCGCCTATCTTAATTAAAATATCATCTATCTTTATTCCACTTTTTTCAGCTGGACTGTTCGGTACTACATATCCAACTTTTACGACATTATTTTTTATCTCAGAAATACTTTCTTCTATTAGGCTGATTCCAATCATAGGATGTATTACTTTCCCATTTTTTAAAAGTTGATAGGCAATTTCTTTAGCTTTATTAATTGGGATTGCGAAACTCAAACCCGCTCCAGGACCTGATCTTATCAAAGTATTAATACCAATTACTTCTCCATCGCTATTCAATAGTGGACCTCCAGAATTGCCAGGATTAATAGCAGCGTCTGTTTGTATCAGTTCAAGTTTTTTATCATATATTCCTAGTTGAGTTACGTTTCTATTTAGATTACTAATAATACCAAGCGTAACTGTGTTTTCCAGCCCGAATGGATTTCCAACTGCTATAGCCCAATCACCAACTTTAATCTTTGAAGAATCGCCCAATTTTGCTTTTGGCCAAGGCCCACTCCCTTCAATCTTTAGCACAGCTAAATCAGTAAAAGAGTCTTGACCTATCAGTTTAGCGTTTAATTTTTTGCCATTAGTTAAACCAACAATTACCTTATCTGATCCATTCACTACATGAGCATTGGTCATTACAAGTCCATCTGCAAATATAAATCCACTGCCTTGGTTTTGCTCTATCCTTGGTCGATTTTCGTTAGGCAAATCTAATCCAAAAAATCTTTCAAAATATGGGTCTAGAAATAGTTGAGAATTTCTTGGAAAATTTCTTTTTTTAACATATCTTTGAGTATCAATTGTCACCACAGCTGCACCGGTTCTTTCTACAGCTTTAGTTATAAAAGATTTGTTCGAGTATAAATTAACCTCATTAATTTTTGGTTTACTTAATTGTTGGGATATGACTTTTGCAGGATATCTAATACCCACTGTAATTAATGAGGCGATTAGTAATAGCTTTTGGATTTCTCTTTTCAAGTTTGATTTTTATGTTCTTCGAGAGATTTAATAAACCATATCAGTTTAATTCAAATATAACTACTAATTAAATTTATTGAATCTAGAGAAAAATTTAATAACTTAAAGTAGCTAAATTTCATTTTTTCGGGCTATGATGTTAAAAATAAAACTAACTAATTTATAAGTTCGATGACTATCCTATTTCCAATAATATATTCTGCAGCATTAACTTATTTAGTTTGGAAAGCTTTTAAAGTTATGTCTAATGGCTGGGGTATATCCGATAATAAAAATCGACGATTTAGTACTTCCAGTTTTAAACAAAAAAAGTACACGATACATCCAGAACTTTTAGATAAATCAGGAAACATAACAGAAGAGGAACTACTAACAGTAAGATTCTCTAATGATAATGACTCTACATTAGAAGAAAAAGGTTCAACAACTGATTAATCAAATTATATCTAAGAAAAAAAATTGGAATTAAGAACAAAAATTGTCTCAGCGGTAATAAGATCACTCAAGTTACCACCAAGGTTTCGTTTAAAAATGGTTAAAGAAGATCCAGTGAGACTTGAACTAAGTCTTACTCCTTCTTACGGTAAAAATCCAGTAATTGTTGGTATAGTTGAATCTTTAGACTTAGTCGCTCGAAGAGATAGAGAAGGTAGACTACCCAGAGATCTTCAAGGGACTTGGGACTGGACTGTAAGACATGGAAAAGTTAGTACTGGAGGTTGGAATCCTATGTTAAAAGAAGCATTGCAAACAATGTTTGATACAGGATTGCCAGCCATTGTATTTGAGGAGTTAACTGGAGATGAGTATCGACCTGTTGATGGTGTAAGACATATTAAATAAATAATTAATTATTCATCATAAATCCTTCCTTAAAACGTT
>QCCP01000035.1 GCA_003281225.1 Prochlorococcus sp. AG-347-L20 | reverse complement strand
TTTAGATAAAGAAATTCTTGAGATGCAACATAGAGGAATTTCACTACAAAAGAATGATCAAGAAGAATTCAACAACATTTCAGAAAAGCTTGGAAAACTATCGACAGACTTCAGCAATAATGTTCTTGATGCGACTAATAAATGGTTTCTAATATTAAATAAAAAATCTGAAGTCGATGGTCTTCCTGAACGAGTACTTGAATTGATGGCAGTTTCTGCACACAACCACTTAAAAAAAGATGAAGAAGTTGACATCAAAAATGGGCCTTGGAAATTAAGTCTGGATATTCCAACTTATACTTCATTTATGACATATGCCACCGACCGTAACCTTAGAGAAAAACTATATAAGGCATTCGTCGGTAGGGCGTCTCAAGGAGAAAAAAATAATTCTCAAATCATTGAAGAGATATTATCTCTTAGAACTAAAAAGGCTAATCTTCTCGGTTATAAAAGTTGGGCAGAACTAAGTTTGTCAACGAAAATGGCGAAAGAAATTAAAAATGTTGAAAAACTTTTAGAAGAATTGAGAGAACCAGCATTCAAAACCGCAAAAATTGAATTAGAAACGCTAGATAAGTTTTCTAAAGCTAATAAGTTTCCAAAATCACAGAATATCGAACCATGGGATATTAGTTATTGGTCCGAACTTCTTAGAAAGGAAAAGCTCGATTTGGATCAAGAGTCTCTGAGACCTTGGTTCCCGCTAAATGATGTTTTGAAAGGTTTATTTAAATTAAGTGAAAAGCTTTTTGAGATTAAAGTAGTCGAGGCAACTGATGAGGCACCTCTGTGGAACGATGACGTTTTATTTTTTAATATCCTTAATAAAGAAGACAACAAAATAGCCTCCTTTTACCTCGATCCATATTCGAGACCTGAATCAAAGAGAGGAGGGGCTTGGATGGATGAATGTCTAAATAAAAATAATGTTGGCAAAAAGACCCTCCCTGTAGCTTATCTAGTTTGTAATCAGACTCCTCCATCAAAAGATAAACCTAGTTTGATGAGTTTTGAAGAAGTTCAGACACTTTTCCATGAATTTGGTCATGGTCTTCAACATATGCTTACTACTGTAAATCTTCCTCAAGCATCTGGCATCAACAACGTTGAATGGGATGCAGTCGAACTTCCAAGTCAATTTATGGAAAACTGGTGTTTTCATAAAAATACACTTTTGAATATTGCTAAGCACTACAAAACAGGAGAAAAATTATCCGATGATAATTTTGAGAAGCTTCTAAAGAATAGAACTTTTAATTGTGGTATGGCTACTCTTAGACAACTACATTTTGCAATTACAGACCTCAGATTGCACAGTATTGATAAAAACGAAGGTAAAATAGCAGATGAAATAAGAAGAGAAATTGCAAAAGAAACTACTGTTATTGAACCAATTCAAGAAGATCAATTTCTTTGTTGTTTTAGTCATATATTTGCAGGAGGATATTCTGCAGGATATTACTCATATAAATGGGCTGAAGTTCTAAGTGCTGATGCATTTTCAATGTTCGAAGAAGCTGATCTAGAAAACTCTGAAGATTTAAAGTTTATAGGAAAGAAATTTAAAGATACAATACTTAGCTTGGGAGGAAGCTTACCTCCATTAGAAATATTTAAACTATTCAGGGGAAGAGAGCCACAAACAGATTCCTTAATAAGACACTTAGGTCTTTCTGGAGCTACAAAATAATTTCATCGATTATTTTATCAACCACAGATTTCTTTCTTACTAGATTTCTATGTTTATATACTTTTACTGATATTTTTTTCCCAAATTTTAAATTTGTCCACCAGCCAGGAAATACCATCATATCCCAATAAGTAAAGAAATTTATACACTCAATATCATCAAGTAAAAAATCATTATTTGCGAGTTCCCTTAAAAAATTACTATTTATTTTCATCTCTGATATTCCTCTAAAAGGGTATTTAGGAACTAATTGAGCCATCAATGTTCCTTTGTGAGGGGAACCTATAGATATTAATCTTCTTGTTCTTTTAGACCCATTAAATTTTTGAATCCAGTACCTACCAATTATTCCTCCCATAGAAAATCCCAAAATATCTATTTCTTTTTCTAAACCATATTTCTCTATAATTAATTCGTTTAATTTTTTTGTCAAATCCAGAATTGAAGTCATTCCAAATGAATGCTTAAGCGTTGGGGCAAAATATTCAATA
>QCCP01000034.1 GCA_003281225.1 Prochlorococcus sp. AG-347-L20 | reverse complement strand
GTCTATTTAAATATGATTGATTATAAAGTTAAAATTTAATGTCAACATCCTTTAAAAATGTCACACCAACAGGTCCTGGTGGGACAGCAACATTATTGATTGTATTGTCTTTTACTGGCTTTCTTTTGCTCACACAATCTTTATTTGTTGTACCTTCTGGACAAGTTGCAGTTGTTACAACACTAGGGAAAGTAAGCGGCCCCTCAAGGAGAGCTGGTTTAAACTTTAAACTTCCATTTATTCAGTCTGTATATCCATTTGATATAAAAACCCAAGTTCAACCTGAAAAATTTGAAACTTTGACTAAAGATCTTCAAGTTATTAGGGCTACAGCTACTGTTAAGTATTCAGTAAAGCCTAAGGAAGCAGGAAGGATTTTTGCAACAATTGCAAGCAGAAATAGCGATGTTTATCAGAAAATTGTTCAGCCATCATTGCTAAAAGCTCTAAAATCAGTCTTTTCTCAATATGAGCTAGAAACAATTGCTACTGAATTCGCAGTAATTTCAGAGAAAGTTGGCGATACCGTTGCACAAGAACTAAATTCATTCGATTATGTTGATGTTAAAAGTTTAGATCTTACTGGACTAGAGATCGCTGAAGAATACAGAGCTGCGATTGAACAAAAGCAAATAGCTGGTCAGCAATTACTACGAGCAAAGACAGAAGTTGAAATTGCAGAACAAGAAGCACTAAGATATGAGACATTAAATAGAAGTCTCGACGATCAGGTACTTTTCAAATTATTTCTCGACAAATGGGATGGTAGTACACAAGTTGTTCCCGGCTTGCCAGGTTCAGAAGGAGGTAGTCCCCCAGTCATAGTTGGTGGGAAAAGATAATTATTTAGAATAATTTTTCTAAAGTTTTAATCTTTTACTTGTTTTTTCTCAAAGGAAAACAAGTAAATGGTTATCTTTTTATTGCATTGAAAGATTCATCAAAAGCCTCGATAGTTTTATCAATTTCTTCTTCGCTGTGAGCTAATGATGTGAAACCAGCTTCGAAAGGACTTGGAGCTAGGTAAATTCCTCGACGAAGCATTTCTCTATGCAACTTGCCAAAAAGTTCGGCATCATTTGTTTTGGCTTCATCAAAGTTCCTTACTGGCCCGTCGCATAAGAAAAATCCAAACATAGCACTTACACTTCCGCCGTTGATAGCGATACCATTATTTTCTGCAGACTGAATTATCCCCTCAATTAATCTAGAAGTTGTCAAATCAAGCTTATCGTACGTGCCATCTTGTTTGAGCAGTTCAAGAGTTTTTATTCCAGCAGTCATTGCAAGAGGATTGCCACTTAAAGTACCTGCTTGGTATACCGGTCCTGAAGGCGCTACCATTGACATTATTTCCTTTTTGCCTCCATAAGCTCCAACGGGTAGGCCTCCACCAATTACTTTTCCAAGGGTGGTTAAATCAGGAGTAACACCAAACTTTTCTTGAGCGCCTCCATAACTTATTCTGAATCCAGTCATTACTTCGTCAAAAACTAATAAGGATCCATTCTCAGTAGTTAATTCCCTTAATCCTTCCAAGAATCCAGGTTCAGGAGTAATAAATCCAGCATTACCAACGATAGGCTCGAGTATAACCCCCGAAATTGCATCAGGATTTTCAGAAAATAATTTTTTTACTGCTTCGAGGTCATTGTAGGGTGCAGTAAGTGTGTTAGCAGTTGTTGTCCTTGGAACACCTGGAGAATCTGGTAAACCCAGAGTGGCTACACCAGATCCTGCTTTCACTAAAAACATATCCGCGTGACCGTGATAGCAACCGTCAAATTTAATAACTTTATCTCTTCCAGTAAATGCTCGCATAAGTCTCAAAACGGCCATGCATGCTTCAGTTCCACTATTAACAAATCTAACCATTTCTACAGATGGGACTGCATCTATTACCATTTCAGCAAGTTTGTTCTCTAGAACGCATGGGGCACCAAAGCTTGTGCCTTTCTCAATTGCTTCCTGCAATGCGGTTGTAACTTCAGGGTGGGCATGCCCACATATAGCCGGCCCCCAGCTTCCTATATAGTCTATATATCTATTTCCATCAATATCCCAAGCAAAAGGACCTTTGACTCTATCAAAAACAATTGGCTGGCCACCTACAGACTTAAAAGCTCTTACTGGAGAGCTAACTCCCCCTGGCATTAGTTGTTGGGCTGCAGAGAAAATTTCTTCAGATTTTGTGTAATTTAATATGTCAGTCACAATTTAACTAAATGATGTTTTGAGAA
>QCCP01000033.1 GCA_003281225.1 Prochlorococcus sp. AG-347-L20 | reverse complement strand
TTTAAAAACTTATAAGGGAGAAGAATTGATTTCCGAAGTACAAGAGAAAAAAAGGATTTCATCAAAATGTTCAGTTGGCACTTACTTTTTCAGAGAATCTGAAGAATTAATAAATCTTACTAATAAATATTTATTATCAATAAATAAAAAGCATATACAGGAATTATATATTTCTCCAGTTTATGACTATGCAATTAAACAAGGTAAAAAAGTTCTTGCTATTGAGGCCTCCAAAGTAAAGATATTTGGAACCATAGAAGAAATTTGTTCTTCTTTTGATTTAAGTACTAATGAAATAAGAGGAGAAAATGCTTTTTCTGGAAATCAAAGAAGAACATTAGTTGTTGATATTGATAAAACAATATGTGAATCTCCACCTGGGAATGACTATAGCAAATGTAAACCAATTAAACATGTTTGCTCAAAACTAAGAGAAGAGAATGATAAAGGTACTTATATTATCCTTTATACATCAAGAAATGTCAGAACATTTAATGGCAATATTGGTTTAATAAATAAATATACTTCAGTTGTTATTCTTGAATGGTTAAAAAATAACAAAGTTCCATATGATGAAATTTACTTTAATAAGCCATGGGGATTCGGTGATTTGAATTATATAGATGATAAATTTTTATCAATAGAGAAATTCACTTCAAAATAAACTATTCCCCAAATATATTATGAAAATTGCTTTTTTATTCGCGGGACAATATCGTCCTATTCCTAAGGACTTAATTAGATATAGCATCGCAAACCTTACAAAAGGCCTCAATTATAATATTTTCTGCTATTCATGGGACGAACCAGGAGAATCTCTTGATCATAGAGAAAATATCCCCAAAAAAAAACATGAAAATAATAGTTACACTCAAATATCAAATATATTTTCTGAATTTAATTTAAAAAAAATTGATACAGAGTCCTACGATAATTTTGTTATTAATCTTCCAAAAAATCATAAAAAAATTTTTCGTTCAAAAATTTACCATAAGGGAACTATATTTTCTCTACCACAAATATATACACTTTCAAAATGTTATAAACTTTTAGCTACTGATGATAATGAATATGATCTAATTTTTAGATGCAGATTTGATTCTATTTATCTTCATCCACTAAATTTATATCCTTTAAAAAATTTTTTGAATTCTTCTAATCTTTATAATATAAATTTTGGCAGGGCTTATTACCCTAATAGGGTTTATGATATCTTTTTTGGCGGTTCAAAAAAATCAATGACATTTCTTGATGAAATTTGGAATAACATACCGCAACTTGTCGAAAATAGTTTCAACAATGGACAAGATAAAAGAGACGCTTGTCGATTGTTTTTTGTAGCAGCTGTTTCTAAAAATATAAAAGTTAAAAGTTTGAAGACTAGAATTTGTGATATTTATAGGCCTTTCAAAGATAATTATTATGAAAAATATTTAATTTCATCTCATATTTTGAGTTTAAAGTTTGATTTGACATCATTGAAGTCAATTCCTTACTTCATAAGATGGTTAATTCATCGAAAAATTAATTTGCTAAACCTTTCTTTAATAATAATTAGAACAACTGTTCTAATTCCACTTTCTTATTTAAAAAGATTGAAATATATTTTATAAATTTATACAAATTTTTTTAAGCATAGGCTATAAATATTATAAATCTCTTATTATCCTTCCAAAATATTTCCAATTTTCTGGCCGTAGAGGTGGTCACAGATGGGGCATATTCAAAGATATTTTGCGCTATCAAAACCTATCGTTTTGTTATAGTGGTTGGACAAACTAATTTGTATAACAAGCCAAAACCTTGATGGAGCCAAGGGGATTTGAACCCCTGACCCCCTGCATGCCATGCAGGTGCTCTACCAGCTGAGCTATGGCCCCAAATCCCGAAACGCCTCTCATATCAATCAATCTAAAGATTTTTTTAGGTCGTCCGTAATTCCTATAGTACTTTATAGCGTTTGATTATTGAAATCTGTAGCTTAAAATCCACCTAGAGATTTACAAGTTGTAGCATGCTTTCTAGAGCTGTTCTAAAGAAGTTCAACAATAACTTCTAAAATAAGGGGAAATTTGTTTTTTTTCTTTCTCAAAATTTATAAAACGCGATAAAAAATATCTAGGGCATATGGGATTTGACTCCTTCAAATAAAAAAATCAATTAAAAAAATTAATTAAAAAAATTAATTAAAAAAATCTGGTTTAAAATAATAAATATTTTATAGCCCTTTCCAATTGCTGAAGTTTTTTCTTAATTCTCAAATCATTTTTTAGTCAAAA
>QCCP01000032.1 GCA_003281225.1 Prochlorococcus sp. AG-347-L20 | reverse complement strand
TATTTGAATAATAGTTATAAAATTAAAAAAAAACTAAAATTTAAGGTTTCACTAATTAACTTTATTAGATTTTAGAGATTATTAATTTCCAAGTTGATTACAATTTCTTCATCCATCTGCTGAGTGGATAAAACGATTTAGAGAGAAAGCTTAATTATGCGAAAACCAGATTTTTCTTGATTTCAAAATACAAATTATGCTTTTTCATGTGATGAGAAGGAAATATATCTGAAAATTAATAAAACATAATAAATGGCTGAAATTCTTCACTTTTTTTATCTTTGATATTTTCTCTTTGATAAATCAAGTTAGATTTTTTAATGATAAATCAAGTGCTACCAATGCTTTTAGCTGTTTTATAGTTTAAGAAGCTAATTTTATATAAGAAAAATATGAGGCTATAAAAATAAATAATGGAGCTAAAAATGTCCCTAAGATTTGTATAAAGCTTTGCGCCGCCGGCATTTTCGGTTGCCGGATTTGTATTTGCTCCATATGATATGCAAGTTCGAGGTTTTTAGGCTTGCTTAAAACACTTGTCTTTAAATCTTTGCTTAACTTTAAAATTCAATGAACAAAGCTGATTTAGTAAACATGGTCTCCGCTGCAACAGGAGAAACAAAAACTGTTGTTTCTTCAATTGTAGATAAGACTATTGACACCATTGTTGATTCAGTAGTGGAAGGCAAAAAAGTCTCCTTACTAGGATTTGGTTCTTTCGAGCCAAGAGATCGTTCTGCAAGACAGGGATTAAACCCTAAGACAGGCGAAAAAATAGCAATACCTGCTAAAAGAGTTCCAACATTTTCTGCAGGTAAACTTTTTAAGGATAAAGTTCAAGGGTAATTTCTTTAATCTATTTCTTCCCTTAATACCAAGGTGCTCTTTTAGAGCATCTTTTTTTTTTAAATTTCAATAATACGCTAATTGTTAAATGACCAAAACTATTAACAAGGTATCTCTAATTTATAAGTCTTAAGAATTAATGAAATATTTAACTTTTTTATTCCTAAAATTTTTGTTGTTATCTAATTTTGTTATGGCAGAAACAATACCAACAAAATCTAAGATTTTAAAAGAGGCTAGTTATTGTATTAAAAATTCTCAAACCCAAGTTTGTAAAGAGTTAGTTTCTAAAATAGAAAAACTTCAATTAGTAGTATTTGACCAAAATAGATTCAAATGTCAATCTAGTTTATTGGGGCTACAAACGGAAATTATTGAAGCTTATTTTTTTAATAATTCCTTAAATGAGAGAATTTCATTAATGATCCCATATGTGATTAAAAATTGTTAATTATTAAAATAATTTATTTTTTTGGAATATTATAAAATTGTTATTTAATTTGTAATGGTAAAAGGTTTTTCTGATAACGAAGTTAAGAATAATACTCAAATAAAAGAAACAAAAAAAGAAAAAAATGGCTTAGCTGGTTTTCTTAAAGGCAAGAAATTTACATATACTTTGCCAGGTAAAAAACAAATAAATATTTTTGGATCAGTAGTATTAGGATTAAATATGATTTTAGTATTGCTAGTTATCCTGTATTTAAAGAATCAAGAATTCCATGACTTTGTATTTAATGTTGGTCGTTAGTTATATTTTTAGATCGAAAAATTTTATTAGATGATATATTTAAATTTTATAATATCTTATGAATGTAGTTAAATTAGTTTATCAAGTATTTTTTTTGTTAATAACTGTTTTATTTTTGATATATTTTCTAACAGGTTATGACTCTGCTTTTGAGGCAGACCAAAATTGTCATTCATATCTTTCAAGTTACGATAACCTATCTGGAAATTATGGTTGTGATCATGATACTGAGACACATAAGTGGATACTTTACGAATCCAATGAAAGTAAAGAACCAGCAAAAATTATTAAAAAATTTAGGTACAAGTTTTTATAAATCAATTTTCCTATAAAAAAACTTTGCAGATATAATAGAAACTATCGCTGTAACAATGAAAGTCAGATATTGATATATGCTTCCTTCTAGGTAGATTTTATTTTTATATAGTGGAAAATCGATCAAAGATCCTAAAGTTCCCCAAATAATTACCCATAAAGATATGTATAAGAATACTTTTATTGGATTAGATTTTTTTGCTTCCATTTTTAATTAATGCCAAAAATTGATGAAGTAACAGGTCTTCCGCTAAAAACTAACTCGGTTAATATGAGCATTAAGAATCCAATCATTGCTGCTCTACCATTCACAAGTTCAGCACTGCTATTAAATCCAAAAACATTCTTTACTTCATCTCCCTGATTGTCTACCCATTTTGAGTATTCATTATCAGTTGATGGTGTATTAGTAAAATCATCATTTTGATTTTCTATTGGAGATCCGTTTTCTTGC
>QCCP01000031.1 GCA_003281225.1 Prochlorococcus sp. AG-347-L20 | reverse complement strand
TTCAAAAAGAATATCGAAATTAAGTGACCACCTCCAAGGAAACATTCATGATTTCGCTTCAAGGCAAGGATTATTAAAAATGATTGGTAAAAGGAAAAGATTACTTTCTTTCATAAAAGACAAAAACGTTCAGAGATATCAAGAGCTAGTAAAGAAAATTGGAATCAGAGGATGATTTCAATTAATGAAAAAAAAGCAATCTAAAAAAAAGACACAATCTAAAAAGAAAAAAAATTATCCTGAGAAAACTGCGTTTGCTAATCTAGAAAAAGTATCAAGTACTGTAACTACCCCAAAAAGATCATCAACTGGGATACCTAAATATGTTGCTGATAGGATGGCAAGAAGAATATTTTTTACAGCAGGAATTCCCACAATATTAGGGATGTCGGTTTTTGTTGTTAGCTATATTATAGTTACTAGAAATATTGCTGAGATACCTCCTTCATCAACAATTGCAATATCAGCATTGTTTTTTTTGTTAGGTCTAGCAGGATTGAGTTTTGGAATATTATCAGCTAGTTGGGACAAAGAGCCTGGCTCTTTTTTTGGTATTGAAAATATTCCAATGAACATACAACGTGCAAAAGCAGCATTCAAACCTGCAACTCAAAATTTCGAGGATAAAAGTTAATCTAGGAAACTAAAGATTTCAAATTAACTTTGAATGATTTATCTTCTAATAATTTGCATACTCCTTGAATATCTCCAATGCAGAATTGTTCACCAAATTTAACGTAGGTAACACTATTTTTATTTCTCACTGCAGCTAAAACTGGAATCTTGATTCCACATCTTGCTTTATCTGGTTTAAATTTAGTTAAACAGTTTCTCAAGGTATTTTGTACTCTTACATCTGATGCTTGAGAACTTTCAAGATTAATGATAAGTAATTTAAGGTTATCTATTTCTCTACAATCATCAATTATTAATTGAGTCTTATCACTTTTTTTATCTATTGTTCCCCACACCAATAATCTAGTATCAGTCAACAGAAATTCTGATAATTTTAAGTAGGTTTTTGGAAAAACTATTGCCTCGCAACTTCCAGAAAGATCTTCTAGCTGAACTATAGCCATCCTATCTCCTTTTCTCGTTGTAATTTGCTTCAAATCAGGGATCATTCCAACTAAAGATACTTTGGTTCTATCTTTTGTTTCTTCTAATTGAGAAATGCTTATAGGTGATACAAGTTTTGCTGGCTTAGTTAAATGCTTTAGAGGATGATCAGATAAATAAAAGCCTAAAAGCTGCTTTTCTAACTTTAACTTCTCAATAAGTGAATAATCATCAACCTTAGTTAATTGTGAATCTGAAAAAGCAACATTAGAAAATTCTTCTTTAGAGTCAAATAGATTTCCTTGGCCCGATAATCTATCACGATTTCTCGAAGAGGCCCACTCAATAACATGTTCAAGATCTGACAATAACTGTGCTCTATTATTATCATTTGAAAACTCGTCTAGTGCTCCACAATGAATTAGAGATTCAAGACTTCTTTTGTTAAGAATATTAGAAGGCAAACGGTCGCACAAATCCGATAATGACTTAAAGGTTCCCGAGCTATTTCGGTTTTCAATTATATTTCTTATTGCGGAATCTCCTAAATTCTTAATGGCAGATAACCCGAATAAAATCTGATTGTTCTTAATAGTGAAATCAACCCCAGAAAAATTAATGCTCGGTGAAATAACTTCTATTCCCATAGAATAACAATTAGAAATATATCTTTGCATCTTATCGCTAGAGCCGGAATTTACGCTTAAAAGGGCTGCCATATATGCAACAGGAAAATGGGCTTTTAAAAATGCAGTTTGATAAGTTACAGCACCATAAGCAGTTGAGTGACTTTTGTTAAAACAATATTCTGCGAATAAAACCATCTGATCAAAAAGATCATTTGCTATTTTTTCATTTACACCTTTCTTCATAGAACCATCTACAAAAATATTCCTGTGCTTTACCATTTCAGAAACTTTCTTTTTCCCCATCGCTCTTCGAAGTAAATCAGCATCACCTAGAGAATAACCAGCTAGGTCTTGAGCAATTTTCATGATTTGTTCTTGGTAAACCATAATTCCATAGGTTTCAGTGAGAATTGACTTAATAAAAGGATGAGGGAAATCAATCTTTTCATTCCCATTTTTTCGATTTATGAATTTAGGTATAAGTCCTGCATCAAGAGGACCAGGTCTATAAAGAGCCAGTATGGAAGAAATATCCTCTAAAGAGTTAGGTTTGAAATCCTTAACCACCTGTTTCATGCCGGAAGATTCAAGTTGAAAAATGCCTTCAAGATCTCCTCTCCCGATAAGCTCAAAGGTTTTACCATCATTTTGCGGCAACTCATCAATGTTTATTTTCTTACCAGTAGATTGATTAATAAGAGAAACTGTCTT
>QCCP01000030.1 GCA_003281225.1 Prochlorococcus sp. AG-347-L20 | reverse complement strand
TTTAATCTCCAACCATCCATTACTTGATCGATATCTGAATCAATACTTTTAAGGTTATTGATTATATTGCAAATTCTTTGATTTACATCCTCTCTAATATCTATTTGACCGCTAGAAACAATTAATTTTGGAAAGTCTAGAGTGACAGAGAGTGTATTCATTACGGTTTCAATTTTTGCCAGAGATTTTTTTAACTCATCTCGAACATTTGAATAAGAGGAATCAACACCTTCTTGCAATTCACTATCTAATATTTTTTGTGAAGCATTTTCTAACTCTGACTCGCAATTATCTAATTCCTCTCTGCAATGATTTATTAGAGAATCCAAAGCAGATTCAAAAATTTCTTCTATCTGAAATTTATTTAATTTAAAATCACCTTTATCTCTTATAAGGCCAAGAGAAATTAAAGATAATTCTCTTGACAGGGATCTATTATGCATCAATTAAGAAGAAGTATTAGTGGAAGCTCGTAATTGAGAAAACAATTTTGAAAATGTTGGATTTGTGGTGTTATTTTTCTCATCTGGATTGACTATCCCAGCAGAAATTATTGTTCTAAAAGCATCTTCTACAGAAATATCCAAATCCTTAACAGAAGACTCAGGAACGAGTGTGTACCAGCCAGTAGTTGGGTTTGGTGCTGTAGGAATAAAAACACTAAGTAACTTTTCTTTCAATTCTGGCTGAAGAGAAGGTCCTACATCTCCAGTTACAAAGCCGACACTGTATAGACCCTCACGAGGATATTCAACTAATACAACTCGTCTAAATCTATTAGATTTATTACTTAAGAAAGTTTCTAGCAATTGTTTAAGAGTTTTATAAACCGCTCCAGCTACTGGGATTTTTGATAAAGTACCCTCTCCAAATTCTAGTAACCATCTTCCTACAAAATTTCTCGCCATCAAGCCTATAAGCAAAATAGCTAATAAAGGAACAGTTAAACCTAAGGTGAGATTAATTAAATCTTGTAATAAAGGATTTAAAGTAATAAAAGGATTTAGTTGCTTTGGTACTGAAGTAACTAATGTTAAAACAAATTTACTAACTAATGATGACAGCCAGATTGTTGTTGCTAAGGGTATTACAACTAACAACCCAGCAATAAGATCATTTTTGAGATCTTGTTGAAGCCTAGATCCTAAATTCGAATCTTGATTTTGATTAGATTCAACCAAAATAACTTTTTAACTATATTAACTTTACTAATAATTTAACTGTTTTTACTAAGTTAGGATATATTTTTCTTAAATATATCTATTTTATTTAAAAGTTTATTCTCCAAAAATAACTTTTAAAAGAAATGCCATAAAGAAAAAGAAATGATTGATACGATTCAGGACAAAAAAGAAATAAGTAAAAAATTAAAAGAAAGAGCTATTTTTGAAGGTTTTACAGTTGCTGGAATAGCTTCAATACCAGGTAGTTCGCGAATAAAATTAAGAACTAACGCATTAGAAAGATGGTTATCAAATAATTATCATTCTGAAATGAAATGGATGGAAGCAGAAAAAAGAAAAAATATAGGCTCACTTTTTGAAGATGCAAAAAGTGTTTTAAGCGTTGGATTTACTTACATTAATTCACAAAACAACAACAACAATTTCCTCAAGGTAGCTAAATTTAGTCAAGGTGAGGATTATCATAAAGTGATTCACAAAAAATTAAAGAATATTGGTAAGTGGATCGACCTAGAAATCCCTGATTGCAAATGGAAAATATGTGTTGACACCTCTCCGCTTCTTGAAAAAACATGGGCAGAAGAAGCAGGGATTGGTTGGATAGGTAAAAATAGTAATTTAATCAGCAAAAAAAACGGTTCTTGGTTTACTTTGGGTTTTATGATTCTCACAAAAGACTTAATACCAGATAAACCTCATCAATCACTTTGTGGAAAATGTGATATTTGTATTGAACAATGCCCCACAAAGGCAATCGTAGAACCCTTTGTAATACAATCAGATCTTTGCATTGCATATCACACAATTGAGAGCAGAGATAAAACTATTCCAAAGAAAATAGAAAAAAATTTAGGAGGTTGGGTTGCAGGATGTGATATTTGTCAAGATGTTTGTCCATGGAATAAATCAGTGCCATACAATAATAATCATGAAACTACACCGAAAGAATGGATTAAAAATCTTAATATTGAGTCCCTCAATTGGGACGATACAACGTGGCAAGAAAATCTTAAAGGTACTACTTTAAAAAGAATTAAACCATGGATGTGGAAAAGAAACATACAAGCAAATATAAAAAATAAAAAAATTAAGATATGAAGAAGTTGTTAAAAAAAACAATCTGGATCTTCTTGATCTGTTTTCACTTTTTTCAAATAGAAATAGTTCGAGCAATAGTTCCCTATTATTATTTCCCAACAATAAAAAATTTACAAAAGCAAAGTTTATATATTGGCAAAAATGCATATCAATTACT
>QCCP01000029.1 GCA_003281225.1 Prochlorococcus sp. AG-347-L20 | reverse complement strand
TTCTGAGCCTTCTATTATTAAGTCATTATCTATTCCGATTTCTCCAAATTCGTTGACTAAAACAGCTGTTTTAATACCAACTTGATGTTTTAACCAATATTCTTAAATATGTTCCGGGAGGGGTTTGGCATTTTGTTGAAAGATTTAATTTTATAAAAAAAATAAGTAATCCACAGATTGCTTTATATTCGACGCTTATAGAGCCTTATTTTATGTTGACTGGATCTTTTCTCTTGGCATCAATGGGATTAATTTTTTCACCACTTTATTGTTTTTTAATTTTTCCTTTATTATTCTTAAATAGAAAATTTATTTTTTTGATATTAACAATATTAGGATCTCTTAAGGGGAAAGTATTTGAGGTTTTGAGACTTCCAAATTCAAAGGGTCTATTTGAAGAGAGAATAAATATAGTTTCTTTTTTTCCTTCTAGAGCTTTAATTCTTGAAATTGGTTTTGTTTTATCAAAATTTATTGGGTTTTATATTTGCTTAAGTACTTTTTATACAAGTAATACACTAAACATCATATTTTTATTAGTAATTTTTTCTTTGTCATGGTCCATAGGCTTGGTAGTCCCAGCAGCTCCAGGAGGAGTTGGCGTTTTTGAGGCTTGCCTCCTTTTATTTGTTGGCAAAAGTATTCCAGAAAATTTAATTCTTATAAGTTTAGTATTCCAGAAAATATCATTCTTATAAGTTTAGTTTATTTTAGGGTTATATCTACATCTGCAGATTTGTTGTTAAGCTTACCTTTCTTTATGAGAAAAGTGTCCAAAAGAATTTAGTGTTTTTTCTCTAAACTTGGTATCAATGTCATTGATGCAATCAGGCCTAAAGTCATAATAAGAATGGCCGGTAATATTGCCTCTACCATTCTTTCATCTCCAGCATATTGATATATTCTCACAGATAATGTATCGAAATCGAATGGTCTTAAAAGAAAGGTAATGGGTAATTCTTTTATCGTGTCAACAAAAACTAAAAGTGAACCTACGAATATTGGTCCTTGGAGAAGAGGTAGATGAATTCTTTTGATGATCCCCAGCCAATTCTCTCCTAGTCCAAGTGCTGCTTCATCAAGACTAGGAGAAATTCTCTCAAGACTTGAATCAATAGAACCCTTAGAGATAGTTAGAAATCGGACAAGATAACCCCAAATTAGTAAACAAATAGCAATAAAATTAAATTTTGAAGAAGAAATGCTTATTAAAGATAAAGCTAATACAGTACCTGGGATTGCGTAACCTATTCCCGCAAGATTTGTTATTAGTTCTAGTAAAAAGCTTTTATTTGCGCGTCTGACTAAAGAAATTATTAAGGAGAATAGCATCGCTATTAATGCAGTTAAAAGTCCTAGACTTATGGTCCTTAATGATAGGCTAAGTAATTCTATAGATAATCCTTTTTGAATTAGATCTATATTGAGTAGAACCCAAAAACATGGAATCCCAAAAGAGAAAATTGGAGGAAATAAAGATATGATTATTGCTAAAAAAGCTCTAGTTTTGTTTAATTCCCATCCTTGAGAATCTTTTGTTGCAGGATTTTCACTCCACCTCTTTGATTTGTTTCTTGATAACTTTTCGAAAATAATTAAAGTGAAAATCATTAATAAGGCTATCAAAGATAATCCAATAGCATTTTTTGGATTACCCTCAATTATCCAATTTTCAGCTATACCAGTAGAAATACTTGGTATGTTTAATAATGCAAATGTACCTAACTCATTCATTACTTCCATACACATTAAACTTATTCCTGTTATTAGTGCTGGTAAAGCCATTGGGAAAGCAATTTTAAAGAAGCTGCTCCAAGGCCCTACTCCTAAGCCTCTACTAGCATTGATTTGATTAACTCCAAATTTATTAAAACTTTCGTTGGCAAGAATGAATACATATGGATAAGTAGAAATTGAAAGTATTAATACCCCCCACCATAAACCAGTTACTTGATACCCAAAAATACTTCCTAAATCCTGCAAAATAGCTGTTATTAGATATGCTGGGGCAGCTAGTGGAACTAGCTGGCAAATACGGAGAACTTTTCTGAACTTAAAATCACAATTTGAAAGTAACCATCCATTCAAAGTTCCTAACCCGCCACCAAAAAAACTTGTCAATATTAGAACTTTTAAAGTGCCTAATACCTCTTCTCCTCCAGCAATACCTAATGAAAAATTTCCACTAATAATGTAACCAATTCCCTCTAGAAGAAAATTGGAAATTGGAATGATTACTAAGAGTGAAACAATAAACGAAGTGAAATAAAGAAAATTTAATTCTGTTAATTTTTTCTTAAACCTTTTAATGCGTATTTTCAAAAATTAATTAAATCCTAATATGAACTCTAATCTGAATTAAATCTACATGATGACAGTTGATTTTTAATAGTTTGGTGATCTAAGTTTTTCCCAATTAATACTATCTTGTTAGATTTTTCTTTTGTCCATTCTTCATCATCTAGAGAAAACCGCTTTCCAGATAAGTGAAAAATGTGTTTTCTTTCACTTTCCATAAACCATAATATTCCTTTTGCTCTAAATACATTTTGCAAGATGAAGAATTGAATGAA
>QCCP01000028.1 GCA_003281225.1 Prochlorococcus sp. AG-347-L20 | reverse complement strand
AAGATATTAATTTTAGTCATTTAAGAGGAACAGTTCTTACATTTTTAAAAACCTTTTTTGGGGATATTCCCGTAAGATTTAGAGCTAGTTATTTCCCATTCACTGAACCTTCGGCAGAAGTAGATGTTCAATGGAAAGGTAAATGGTTAGAAGTAATGGGATGCGGAATGGTAGATCCGAAGGTGTTAGAAAAATTAGGAATAGATTCTGAGAAATGGACCGGATTCGCAGCTGGATTAGGCGTCGAAAGATTTTGTATGGTAAGACATCAGATTGACGACATCAGAAAATTTTATACAAATGATCTTAGGTTCCTAGAACAGTTCTAATAAAATCGAAATTTTAAATTAGGATTGTCTAGCAAATTAGTTTAAGATAGTCATAGTTTTAGTTTTTTGATTGGTACGTAAAGCAGGGCTAATAGTTAATGATGGGAAAGAGCTTGCTGTTCAAACTGCAAGTTCTGTTCAGAAGAAATTGGAAAAATCCAAATACGAGGTTGTAAGGGTTAGTAGCTCTGGTGGAATGGTTGGATTCGCCAATCCCGATCAACATGTTCGTCCTTTGGGATATACGAATTGTGTTCCCGAAGGATTTGATTCATCGATGGAGTTTGCAATTGTTCTTGGCGGAGATGGAACCGTGCTTTCAGCCGCAAGGCAAACAGCACCTGCTAAAATTCCAATCCTTACAATAAATACTGGTCATTTAGGTTTTCTTGCAGAAGCATATTTATCAAATCTTGATGATGCAATAGATAAAATTATTGCTGGAAATTGGGATATTGAAGAAAGAACTTGCTTTATCATAAGTGTAATGAGGAATGATCAGAGGAGATGGGAGTCTCTCTGTCTTAATGAGATGGCTCTCCACAGAGAACCTTTGACGAGTATGTGTCATTTTGAGATTTCTATAGGGCGACATGCTCCTGTAGATATTTCGGCTGATGGAGTAATTTTATCTACTCCAACTGGATCCACTGCCTATTCTCTAAGTGCTGGAGGGCCAGTTATTACACCTGATTGCCCAGTTGTGCAATTAACTCCAATTGCTCCACATTCCTTGGCATCTAGGGCACTGGTTTTCAATGATTCAGAGCCTGTAACTGTTTTTCCTGCAACACCTGAAAGGTTGGTAATGGTTGTTGACGGAAATGCTGGTTGTTATGTTTGGCCTGAAGATAGAGTTTTAATAAGAAAAAGTAAACACTCAGTAAAGTTTATAAGACTTGAGGATCATGAATTTTTTCAAGTTTTAAGAAATAAACTAGGTTGGGGCTTGCCCCATGTGGCTAAACCTAACAAGTAAAAATTATCCAAATTTATTTTTTTCCTTTTAAAACAAAAACAGGATTATTTGGTTCTAATCTCATGCCCTCAGCGATACTTAAGCTTTTGAAGGTCTGAATTAAATTTAAATTTGTTTTGAAATTTTTATCTTCCAATTCCTCTTTCAATTCTTTAATAGTTTGAATGTCAATAATTGGAATAACGATAATATCTCCAATACTCATACTCTGAGCCAAGTTACTAATAATTTGAAGTTTGGTTTTTTTATCACATCCTCCAATTACTAATCTATTAGGTTTTTCAAAAGAACTGAAATTTCTCTTATTCAACGTATTATTTATATGTTCCTCAAAAATAAATTTTGGTTTAACGCCAAGCCTTTTTGAGTTTTCTAGTATTAATGCTTTTGAGCCAATCCTTTTATCGAAACAAAACAAATCTAAATTAGGTCTTAATTTTAATGCCTCCAAACCAATCGACCCACAACCTGCTCCTATATCCCAGATGACACCATTTTGAGGAAGTTCTAGATCAGCTAGGATTTGAACGCGAACCTCCCTTTTAGTCAATAAATTTGGTCTATCATGAAAAGTTTTAAAAATATGGTCACTGATTCCGAAAAGAGGGAGATTATTATTTGAGTAATTTTTCCTTGTTTTTGTAAGAACAACAATGTTTAAACTTGATAAATCTGAGGGTAATGACTCCTTAAGATTTAATTTTCTGATATTTTCATTGTCGAAGCCTATCTCTTCACAGAGCCAAAAATCATATAGGTCAATAAGATTTAATTCTGATAAGTTTTTTTTGATTATTTCTAAACTTTTGTTATTAGAATCTGTGATAATAGCCATACTTGAAGGCTTTTCTTTAAGTGCCTCAACTAAATTTGTCGAATCTCTGCCGTGAATACTTACATTAACAGTATCTTGCCATGGAATCTTTAACTTACTAAATGCTAATTGAATGCAGGTATTTGAAGGGTAGAAACTTAATTCATCTTTTAAAAAATTTTCTATTAGTATTCTCCCAATTCCAAACCAAAGTGGATCTCCTCTCGAAATTAAAATAACATCAGTTTTTCGAGATCTAAGCCACTTAATAAGTTCTTCATTACTGTTGCTCGAAAAATATGATTTCTTTTTTTCTAAATCATTTTCGCTCCATGATTTAATTTCTTCAAAAAATGAATTTGGAACTGCAATATTTTCTGTTTCTAAAAATAGATTTTGTAATTTGAAAGGTAGATCCTTAAATTTATAAGAATTTATGCCAATTATATGAATTTTTCTATTAACTTCAGTCATCAATATTTAAGGAAATGGAACTAAAT
>QCCP01000027.1 GCA_003281225.1 Prochlorococcus sp. AG-347-L20 | reverse complement strand
CGCCAACCCTAGCCCAAAGTTTAATATTCTCAATTTTTAAAAAAGTTTCCATCTTTAAAAATTTTAAAGATCTTTATGTGTATAGTTAGCCTTTCCCGATGAAAAATCATCAACTATATTCCCATCACCTTTTAGGAAATATTTATAAGTTACCAAACCTTCTAGACCTACAGGTCCCCTTGGTGGAAGAGTTTGAGTAGATATACCAACTTCAGCTCCGAATCCATATCTAAACCCATCCGCAAACCTAGTAGAGCAATTATGAAAAACACCTGCGCTATCAATTACATTCATAAATTTATTGGCAGTATTTGAATTTTCAGTAATTATTCCATCTGTATGTTTTGAACTATATTTTTGAATATGTGTGATTGCTTCCTCAAGATCATCAACAATTTTTATCGATAAAATTAAATCCAAATATTCAGATTCCCAATCTTCTAAACTAGCCTCATACTTTAAACCTAATTCAACTGATCGCTTATCTCCAATTAATTTAACATCATTAGAATTAAACAAAGGTACAGCCTTTTCTAGAAAAGCTGGTGCGATATCTTTATGGACTAATAGAGTTTCGATAGCATTACATGCTGCAGGATATTGAATTTTGCTGTCCAAAGCGACTGATAAAGCCATCTCTAGATTTGCCTCAATATCTATAAATAAGTGACAAATTCCATCGGCATGGCCTAGCACAGGAATTCTTGTATTCTCCTGAATAAATTTAACTAATTCATTACTTCCTCTTGGAATTATTAAATTAATATATTTCTCAAGATTTAACATCGCCATGCTATCTTTTCTGCTTGTTAGTAAACATATTGCATTTTTATCAAGACCTGATTCATTTAAACCTTCTTGTAATGCTTTCACTATTGAAGTATTTGTTAAATTGGCTTCACTACCACCTTTTAGCATTACTCCATTACCTGATCTTATTGCTAAAGAACTTATCTGCATCACGGCATCTGGCCTTGATTCAAAAATAACCCCTAAGACTCCGATTGGCACAGTTTTTCTTTCTAAGATCAATCCCTTTGAAAGCTCTCTTTTTATTTGAACTTGATTTACAGGATCAGCCAAGTCCCCAACTTTTCTTACTCCTTCAATTCCTGAATTTAATTTTGCTTTTGATAACTTTAATCTAGAAAGTAAAGCACTAGAAATACCCTTTTTTTTTGCACTTGCATAATCCTCATTATTAGCCTCTAATATTTCTTTAGAATTTTTTTCTAGGTAATCAGCCATAGAATTTAAGGCGTTAATTCGATTTTGATTTTCAGTCTGACTTATTTTTATTGATGCCAAAAGAACTTTCTCAGCTTTTTCTAGAAGATCATTACCTGGTTGAGGAACTTCAAAGATATTAGCCATAATATTTTTTATATAATCTAATAATAATTCAAATTAACGATTCTTTAAAGTAAATTTCTTTCTGAGTTAATATCTAAAAAATAATTGAACTTGACTTTTCCAATCCCCATTGGAATCATAAGAACCTAATAATTCTAAGTTTGGATTTGCCTGAAAAGTCAAAATTCCTAAAGGTGAAATATCATCTCTACCTGGAACCGTTTGAAAGGCAAAATTTATCGCATCAGTAATATCAAGGCCTATTTCGGCTACCCAAGCTTGAGAAGAAAATTCCTCATTAGAAGATGATTGACCATCATTTTCTATATTTAAATTTTCATTGGAAAAAATATTATTCAATGAATCATTATTTTCTATTAACGCTGGATATAGAGATAACTGAAATCTTTCACTAAATGCATCAGCATTATTAAGTTGAGAAATAAATGCTCTATTTATTAAATTTGCAGAGTTACCTCCAATCAAACCAATTATTTGTGATCTGTTATAACTTGGCGTACTCCTTAATTGGATTCTTCTATTTTCATCAGCAAAAGATAATTGATCTAAAAATCCTTCATAAGATGCTTCAATTTTGATAAGCCTTGAATTGCCAATCCCAAAAGATCCCAAACCACTAGAATTCTCATTTATATCAAGATTATCTGAGATGTTTGAATCCTGATTATTTTCACTTATAGGTATTATAGAATCTGGAACTTTACTAACAAGAGAAAAATTAATAAATGGAACAACGCCACTTCTTGATGCAAATAAAATATAGTTATCTTTATTTTTATCAAGTTTAAATGGAGTAGTATAGAGATTAGCTCTACCTTTTTTAAGGTAAACTAGACCTCTAGCATTTAAATCTTTGCCTACCTTTCCGTTTATATTAAGATCTAATTTAGTATCTAAATAAGCTTGAATTAATTCTGAATATTTAAGTTTAAAATCTGGACCAAGTTTTAATTTAAGATTATTAAAACTCAAATTATCCAAATAATTAGGCAAAGTTTCTCCCAAAAGAACTGAATTCAAAATTGTTTCATTTGAAATTATTTCAATATTTTCATTATTATTCCAATAGAGTTCTGGCCAGTCTTTTTCATCCTCTTTTCGAATAAGATTTTTTCCTTTTTTATTATTTTGATTGGTACTATTTAAATTAATAAATCCATTATTAAAAGATAGAGATCCACCCAAAATTGGGCTTTCAAATGATCCACTTAAATCTATATTTGAATCTATTAAAAAATTAAAATTATCTTTCTTTAAATTAAATCTATTCGTTATCAAATTAATTTCTGACTTCTCAGAATCGTTCTGACTATAAAAAGGCAAGGACCCTTTT
>QCCP01000026.1 GCA_003281225.1 Prochlorococcus sp. AG-347-L20 | reverse complement strand
TCTCTTCTAGATATTTCAGAAATTAAAAAAGATTTCTTGAGCGATAATGAGAATTTAATTTCTAGAACTAAAAGGTTAAATGAGATTTACAATAATCAACCAATAAGAAAGTTTTGCAAAAATTGTGCCACCAAAATTGATATTCAGGAAAACAAGTTTGATTTTAAAAATCATAAAGTTGAATACCATATTTGTCCTGAATGTGGACATTTAAATGGATCTAAAGAGGATACTAAAGAATTTACTGAATATTTATATAAAAGTGACGGCGGAACTAACTACTCTTCCAACTACCTAAAAAATTATAATGAAAGGATCAAAAAAATATATTTACCCAAGGCTAATTATTTAGCAGATTCTCTAAATAATATTGCTAAAATTTCTAGCTATGAAGTTGATGACTTTGGATGTGGTGGAGGACATTTTGTTAATGCTCTTTTTTCTATTGGGATTAAATCAAGAGGTTATGATATATCTCAAGATTTAATTTCTTTAGCTTCAGATTTTTGGACAAATTCAGAATTTAACGATATGGAAAATCCCTTCAAGAAGGTAGATTCAGAAGACGCTCTGATTTATAAAATTAAAACAACTAAATCTATGGTCGTTTGTTTTATTGGTGTTTTAGAACATCTTAGAAATCCAGAAAAGGCTATCAAGGCCTTTATAGAATCAGATGCAAAGTATATTTTTTTTAGTGTTCCTCTATTCTCTTTATCTGTTTTTATTGAAAATGTTTTTAATAATTCTTTCCCCCGTCAACTAACTCCAGGTCATACTCATCTTTATACACATGAATCTATAGATTATATTTGTAATAATTATAAATTGAAGAAAATATCTCAATGGCACTTTGGAACTGATTCTATGGACTTCAGAAGATCTTTGATGGTGGAATGTGCAAAAAATAACACTTCCCAAAAGGCAATTAATCTATTAAAAGATAAATATTTCAATACTAATATAATGGATCAATTTCAAAAAATATTAGATAGCAATTTTGCAGGTTCTGAAACACATATGCTTTTGTCTAAGTAAAGTTTTTTTAAATATTAAAATAACTAGGCGGAGCAATTTTGATTATTTCCCCTTTTTCAATTTTTATTAACTTATCACAACATTTTAAGGTTGATAATCTATGAGCAATGATTATTATTGTAACTTGATCGGGTATTTTATTAATAGCTTTCATTACTTTAGATTCTGTATCAGAATCTAGTGCGCTAGTAGCTTCATCTAATACCAGCAGTTTGGAATCATTATAAAGTGCTCTGGCTATTCCTATCCTTTGTTTTTGACCACCACTAAGTTCAATCCCTCTTTCCCCAACAAAACTATTATATTGTCTAGGCAAATTCATTATAAATTTATTTATATCTGCTTTTTTTGCGGAATCTATAACTTTATCATTAATTATCTTTTCTCTGTAACCTGTGAAGGCTATGTTTTCCTTAATTGAGGAATCTAAAAGAAAAACAGATTGAGGAACAATGGAAATAAGGGATCTCCAAGCATTAATATTCTCTGGCTTATTAATATTTTTTCCATCAACAAAAATCCCACCATTTGTAGGTTTTAATAAGCCTGTAAGTAAGTCTGAAAGAGTACTTTTGCCACTCCCAGTTGTACCTATAATGCCAATTTTTTCACCTTTTGATATTTCAAAAGAAATATTCTTAAGTACGTATTTATCTTTATTATTGTATTTGAAGGAAACATTTTCAAAACAAATATTTTTTTTAAAATTAATATTCGAATCAAAATTGTAATCTGTTTCTATATCATTTATTTTCAAGCAATCAAGCAAAAGATTTACAGAAATTATTCTTGATTTCATTGATGACCAATTAGCAAAAATTTGTTGCAAGCATGGAAGTAATCTTTGAGCTCCTAATGCGATAGTACCCAGTAATGGGATTGAATTTGAGAATTCATTATTAGTATCAAAAGTTAAGGAATAAGAAATTATTGCAATTGATATTAATCCTAGCGCCTCAAGTAAAAATCTTGGAGAGGAACTCATGAAATTATTATCAGCTTGCCTTTTTTTGATGTTTAAGTCTATATTTATAAATTGATTTATATATTTTTCGTAATTATTTCCTATTATTATTTCTTTTATTGATCCAAGACTCTCCTGTATTAATTTAACTTGGTCTTTACTTTTTTCTGCAATAATTCTACTATTTTTAAAAAGAAAATTACTACTAATATGAGAAATTATTAAATAGGATATGAGAAATAAAGAACCAGTTATTATAGCAATTTTCCAATTTATAATTAAAAGAGCACTTACGATAAATAAAGATATACAAATATTTGTAATTGAAAGTAATGCAAAATTTAAGAATGCGATTGTAGAAAGAGTATAAGTGCTTAGAGTCGTAACTACATTACTAGAATTGATTTCTAATTGTCTTGAATAAGTTTGCTTTAAGTTCTTTTCATATGCTTCACAGCATATATCACTTCCAATCCAAGCACACACGAGACCATTTAATCTAATATTTGTAATTCTTATCAAAGCAGCACTAATTGCAGCAATGCAGAAAATTAAAGTAGTTATCATTAATAATTGATTTTGATCTTTAATCTGGAAAAATTTAATTATTATATTTATTAAATAATTATTAGTGAGAATTTCAGGATTACTTAAAATTGATAAAAAAGGAATAAGTGAGGCTAAGGAGAAGACTTCTGCTATTCCACTTATTAACATTATTAAAAACAACAAAAATAATTGTTTTTTTCTTTTTTTATTAATTACCTTTAATAAAATTTTTATTGTCTTT
>QCCP01000025.1 GCA_003281225.1 Prochlorococcus sp. AG-347-L20 | reverse complement strand
ATTTTTGCACTGAAAAAACCTAAATATCTAAAATAATTATATTTATAACCTATCATTGAATCTAGAGTACTTATTGCTTTATAAGAAAAACCAAGCGATAAAGGCCCTGGCAGAAAAATCGAAAATTTCATAAAAAAAATTCCAATAAAAATCCAAAATAATGGCCCAAATATTCCATCAACAGAATTTTCGGTAAGACTCTCTGTACTTGATCTCAAAAGATGTTCTAAAGAAGATGAACTTACATCCCTACTTACTATCCTTTGTACCTTCTCTTTAATTATTATCTTATTTTGGTCATTAATTTCTTCGCGTTCTATTAGCTCTGCAATCTCTTTTACACTTGAAATAAGTCCCTTGGTCGCAATACAACTTGAAAGTCCAAAAAAAATTAACAATCCACCAATAAAATTACTTCTTGATTGAACATAACTGAGTTCTATCAATTTTCCTAAACCAAAACTCATTCCAATGGTTGATATCGCTAAGATTAAACCTCCCCAAAACAATATTTTTTTATTTTTCCCATAATTAATTATGAGGTAATCTGATATTTTTTTTATGTAAAAGCCAATTACTTGAACAGGGTGGATTAGGAATCTTGGGTCGCCGATCAATAAATCAAAACCAATCGATCCAAGAAATATTAAAAATAAATTTATTTCAGCCAACTGAACATCGAGCGCAGACCTTTACCTACTTTCTCAATTTCATGTTTTGAGTTCTCTTCTCTTAATTTTGTCATTAAGGGTTTGTTTTTATCGCATTCTTCAACAAAATTCTTAGCGAAAGTTCCATCTTGAATATCTTCTAGAATTTTCTGCATTTCTCTCTTTGTATCACTATTGATAAGTCTTTTACCACTTACATAATCTCCATATTCTGCAGTATTTGAAATTGAATCTCTCATTTGAGATAAGCCTCCCTTCACCATTAAATCAACAATAAGTTTAACTTCATGTAAGCATTCGAAGTAAGCAAGCTCGGGCTGATATCCTGCCTCTACAAGAGTTTCAAAGCCTGATTTAACGAGTTCTGATAATCCTCCGCACAAAACTGCTTGTTCGCCGAATAAATCAGTTTCTGTTTCTTCTTTAAAGTTTGTTTCAAGAATCCCAGCTCTCGTCCCGCCGATCCCTTTAGCGTAAGCCATTGCCAATGATCTTGCACTTCCGGAAGAATCCTGTTCAACTGCAAACAGTGCTGGAACTCCCTGTCCATTCTGATATTCCCAACGAACAGTATGTCCAGGTCCTTTTGGGGCAATCATTACAACATCCACAAAACTAGGAGGTTTTATAAGCCCGAATCTTATATTGAAGCCATGGGCAAAACTTAGTATCTTTCCTTCTTTTAAGTTTGGTTCTATTTCTTTAAGGTAAACATCTTTCTGAAACTCATCGGGGAGGAGGATCATAATCCAGTCTGCTTTTTCGCAAGCTTCAGAAACGCTAAAGACTTGCAAGCCATCGCTAATAGCTTTGCTTTCAGACTTACTTCCTTTATATAATCCAACAATTACATCAATACCACTATCTTTAAGATTTAGGGCATGTGCATGACCTTGTGATCCATATCCAATAATCGCTATTGTTTTATTATTTAAAAGACTTAGATCTGCATCTGTGTCGTAAAAGAGTTGGGTCATTAGTTGTAGCGTCTTTGCATTTGATAGTTATCATTTTAGACATTAAGGTGACAATAAAACAAAAAATTATTAATTTAAAAATTAAAATTAAAATATTAATTTAGAAAGTTTAAGACTGATTTGCTTCGCTTGGATGTGTAATTACTCTATCAATTAATCCATAATTTTTTGCTTCTTCCGCACTTAGAAAATAATCTCTATCAGTATCTTTTTCAATTTTCTCAAATGATTGGCCCGTCATATCGGCCATAGACATGTTTAACATATCTTTAATTCTTAAAATTTCCTTAGCTTCTATTTCAATATCACTTGCTTGGCGTTGAGATGTCCCTCCTAAGGGTTGATGAATCATTATTCTGCTGTGGGGCAAAGCAACTCTTTTACCTTTTGTGCCAGCGGCCAATAGGAACGCTCCCATGGAGGCTGCGAGGCCTACGCATATGGTTACTACATCACTTTTTACGTATTTAATAGTGTCATATATAGCCAAGCCAGCAGTTACTGATCCTCCAGGGCTATTTATATATAGGTAGATAGGTTTGGAATTATCATCAGAATCTAAATAAAGCATTTGTGCGACAAGGCTATTAGCAATTCCATCATTCACTTCTTGTCCGAGAAAAAGAATTCTTTCAACACCTAATCTTGTATATATGTCGACCCATCTTTCGTATTGACTTCCTGGAAGTCTGTAAGGCACGCTTGGAGTTCCTATTGGCATGATTTTAAAATAGTTTTGTGAGTGTTAAATTTTATTAGGTAAATCTTTTTGACTTGTAAGTATTCTATCGATAACTCCATAATCTAGAGCTTCTTGGGGGTTGAGATAACTCATCCTGTCAGAGTCTTTTGAGAGTTCTTCGATAGTCTTTCCCGTATTACGAGATAAAATCTCAAGCATTGATCTTTTATTTTTTAAAACTTCCTCAGCTCTTATTTGGATATCGGTTGCTTGTCCTCTTGCTCCGCTTATAGGTTGATGCAAAACAATAGAAGCATGTGGAAGAGCGGCTCTTTGCCCCTTAGTGCCAGATGAAAGAATAACTGCAGCAGTCCCCATTGCTTGTCCTATACATATTGTGTGTACTGGAGGCTTAATGTAGCTTATTGTATCGCAGATAGCGAAAGCTTCTGTTTCAAAACCAACTGCGTCACCTGTGTACCAACTTGTCCCAGTTGAATTGATGTAAAAATAGATTGGTTTTTCTGGATCCTCAAACTCTAAATAAAGAAGTTGAGCAATGATTAGCTCAGTAACATCCATTCCTAATTGTCTTTTCGCATCATCAT
>QCCP01000024.1 GCA_003281225.1 Prochlorococcus sp. AG-347-L20 | reverse complement strand
TATTAACTTATAGAGCTTTTCAGCATTAGTGGACATGGTTTTAAAATCTATTTATTAATAGATTATTACTTCAAGCTACATTTTGTTCATTATATTTATTATTAGATAAATCATTATCCACATCTTTTATCTCTTTTGCAGAGGCATCTGCCATACTTCTTGCGTCTAAACATAAAACTTTTCTTAGTTTCGCAAAGTTAGCTGCGTGAGATTTTCTACCATCTTTTTGGGCATAATACTCAGACTGCTGAAGAATATGGTGAAGATGAGTTAACAAATATGGACTAATTACAGCTGATACCAAAACGTCACTATTTTCATTATCGTGAGAATCAGAATTGACTAATCTTTTTTTCGGTTTATCAATTATCGACCTTTTAGGAGAATCAATTTTTCTTGAATTTTTCATGGGACAATAAAACAATTAATTGATACGGACATAAATTTCCTTACTAATAATATACACAAAGATAGTATCCTTGACTAACTGTGTATACTAATAAGTAACAGTTATCAACTTTGACTCATGGCTACCCGCCAAAACTCAACTAATGGGAAGCCTAAATCCCCCAGAATTCAAGTAGTTCTTCCAGAATTAATATGTGAGCAATTAACTATTTTGGCCGATAATGAATCTAGGACAGTAAGTAATATGGCAAAAGTTTTAATACAAGAGGGTATAAAAAAATATTTCGAAAAAGAAAGTAAATCACCTGTTTCAGAAAATAATTTAAATACTGATAAATTTAGAGATGAACTTGAAAAACAAAGCGTCAGAAGATTAAAAAGAGCTCCTCAAAGGATTAGATACTATAAAAAATCTGATTAAAAATAATTAATTTTGAGGCAATTTCTGTAAATCAACAGTTTTACCCATGACTACCAAAATATTTCCTCTTTCCAAAATATATTTTGCTGGAGGATTAACTGTTAACTCTTCAGCAGGTCCTGCAGCAAGAACATTTACTAAATAATTTTTCCTTAAATTTAAATCTCTTAAAGATCTTCCAATAAATTCCTCTGGAACAGTTATTTCATCTATACCAGTTTGATTATCTAGTTCCAATCTTTCGATTAGGTTTGGTCTTACTAGTTCTAAACCTAATCTTTCTCCTTGCATCCTAGATGGGAAAACAACTTTATCTGCTCCTACTCTTTTTAACATTTTTTCGTGCAAGTCACTGGTAGCTCTCGCTATTACTCTTTTCACTTTGCTACCTTCACTATCCTTAGCAATAAGAGTTGTAGTTATACTTGCTTCAATAGGTTCACTAATACCCACTACAACAGTATTCATTTCAAGAATTCCCGATTCCTTCATAGACTCTTCATCAGTACAATCTACAACCCTCGCTTCTATCGAAGGTTCTAATTGCCTTAAATCATCAATAGCTTTTTCCGAATAATCTGCAGCCAAAACATCAGCACCATTACTAATAAGTTCTCTGCAAACTGCGGTGCCAAATCTTCCAACGCCTACAACTGCAAAAGTGAGTGCTTCATTTTCTCTCTTTTGAGACCACTGCCACCAATCAGCCATAATAAAACTCAGTTAATTCTAAACATATAAATCAGCCCTAGGATAGCCAATTCTCTTTTGTCTATCTATTCTACTCTTATAAAGAGCCTGCCAAAGTGCACTTAAAAGCAAAAGGATCCCAAGTCTGCCCACAAACATACCCACAATAAGAATAAATTGACCAAAATGATTTAATTTTGCGGTCAAACCAATATCAAAACCCACTGTTGCAAATGCAGATATGCAAGTGAACAGAATTTCTAGGAATGTGAATGATTCTTTTTTAACAAAAGTATTAGTTGTACTTAGCAACATTGCCATTAAAAGAACAAAAAGCAAAGATCCAACTGTGATTCCAACTGCCTTTAGAATAACTTTATCTGAAATTAATCTATTGCTAATAATTACATCTTTCTGACCTCTTAAAGTTGATCTAGTTGCAGCCATTAAAGCAATAAATGTAGTTGTTTTTATGCCTCCACCAGTACCTCCTGTACTTGCTCCAATAAACATAAGCGTCATTAATAATAAGAGGCCCGTATCTGAAATAGAGTTCAAAGAAATCGGAAAATTTGTAAAGCCTGCAGTTCTGGCACTAACTGTTTCGAAGATAGATGACATTAACCGTTCAAACAAATTTAAATCATTAAAAAATTGACTATTTAGCAATGATTCAGTGATAAAGAATCCTAATGATCCGAAAAATATTAGAGACAAACTTGTCCTAATAACTAGTCTGGAATGAAGGCTTAATTTCTTATAAGAAATATTTTTTTTATGACTCCAAATATCATCAATAACCCGCCAACCCAATCCACCCATAACAATGAGAAAAACAAAAACACCATTAACCAAATAATTTGTTCTATAGTCTTGAAGACTATTTGACATTAACGAAAATCCTGCATTGTTATATGCAGAAATGCTGTGAAAAATCGAGGACCATAGCCTTTCCCAATTATTTTGAATGTCTACAAATCCAAATGAATACAAGACGATTGCACCCAAGGATATAATACTAATCGCAGTAATAGCAATGCTTTGAAAAGTTCGACCAATTCCTCCAACTCCAAATTCATCTAAAGTCTTTCCTTTATCTAATCTAGTTCTTAGCTTTGTCCCCTTTACAACAAACCCTTGTAAAAATGTTGTAATTGCCATTAATCCTAGACCACCTGATAAAAGCATAAAAGCCAAGAAAACTTGGCCAAAAAAATTCAAATCAACACCAATATCTATTATGGTTAAGCCAGTAACGGTTATTGCAGAAGTAGAGGTAAAAAATGCTTCCCACAAACCAACCTTTGAAGTTGAACATAATGGAGAGCTCAATATTAAAGTTCCAAGGCAAATAATAAACAAACCTGTAACAATAGTAAATTGAGGTACAGATAACTTTTTGTAAGCATCTTTTAACTTATAAAGTGAGAATGAGAATTTCACGATATTACCCGTAATTTAAAATTATCAATGCTGGCACAGTAAATGACATTATAAGTGTTAATCCA
>QCCP01000023.1 GCA_003281225.1 Prochlorococcus sp. AG-347-L20 | reverse complement strand
GTAGGTGATCCATTTATTGAGAAAAGTCTTATTGAAGCTTGTTTGGATGCTTTCAAGACAGGGGACGTAATTGCGGCTCAAGATATGGGTGCTGCAGGTTTAACATGCAGTAGCGCAGAAATGGCCGCAAATGGAAATTTAGGGATATCTATCGATTTAGATTTGGTACCTTCTAGAGAAGATGATATGTCCTCATACCAATATTTATTATCTGAATCGCAAGAAAGAATGTTGTTTGTCGTTAAAGAAGAAAAAATAAATGATCTTATTGAAAAATTTAATAAATGGGGATTATATGCCAGTGTTATTGGTGAAGTGATAGGAACTAATGAGGTAATTATTTCTCATAAAGGTAAAACAGTGGCCCAAATACCTACTTCTGCTTTATCTGAAGATACTCCTGTAAATTTTCACAATGTGATTAATAATCCACCCGATGATCTTTTAAAGAAATGGGACTGGAAAGAAAATGATTTGCCAGAAATTCATGAGCAAAAAATATTTTCATTGAAGGAAAATAAGAATTTTTCTTTTTCAGAAATCATTTTAAAACTACTTTCTAATCCATCAATAGCTTCTAAAAGATGGATTTATAAACAATATGACTCTCAAGTACAAGCAAATACTGTATTTGCTCCTGGGAAATCAGATGCAGCCGTAGTAAGACTAAGGGAACAAAATAAAAAAAACAAAAGTAAAGTATTTTCTGGTGTCGCGGCTTCAGTTGATTGCAATAGTAGATGGGTTGCGCTTGATCCTTTTAGAGGATCTATCGCTGCCGTTGCAGAGTCCGCTAGAAATGTTAGTTGTGTTGGAGCTGAACCATTAGCAATTACAAATAATTTAAATTTTTCTTCCCCTGAGAATGAAATAGGATATTGGCAACTCTCATCTTCATGTAATGGAATTGCTGAAGCATGTAAAGCTTTAGAAACGCCTGTTACAGGAGGAAATGTATCTTTATATAATGAATCTAAAAATAAAGATAATCTAATTACTCCTATCAATCCTACTCCTGTTATTGGAATGGTTGGAAAGATAGATAATGTCGAAAAATCTATAAGTAGTGAATGGAAAAATATTGAAGATCAAATCTGGTTAATTGGTTCTTCTAAATCAGAAACAAAAATTGCAGCTAGTTCTTATCTGGAATATTTCCATGGAGAAATTACAGGTCGGCCTCCAAAAATAGATTTGTTGGATGAAAAGTTTTGCCAGAGTTTTTTAAGAAATGCGATTTTAGAAAGTCTTGTAGTTTCTTCTCACGATATAAGCGACGGAGGTTTAGCTATAGCTTTAGCAGAGTCTTGTATTTTGTCCTCAATGGGTGCAACTATAGAATTAGAGAAAGATTTAAATAGAGTTGATAATTTATTGTTTGCCGAAGGGGGGTCAAGAATTATTTTTTCAATAAGTAAAATGAAACAAAATGAATGGTTTAGTTTTTTAACACAAAATCAAATAAATTTCCCATCAAGTGTGTATGTAAAAAAAATAGGACACGTATCTAGTGACACGCTGAAGATAAAAATTAACGAAAAAAATATTTGCAATATTAGGGTTGAGGAATTAACCGAAAAATTTAATAATAGTATTCCAGGTTACTTTTAAATATGAAAAACATTTCTCAACTATTAATCTTTTTAAGATATTAAGTTATGTGCGGAATAGTTGGAATCGTTTCTTCAAATGATGTAAATCAACAAATTTACGATAGTCTTTTGCTTTTGCAACATAGAGGTCAAGACTCAACAGGTATAGCAACAATGGAAAATACTGTTTTTCATTTACATAAGGTTAAAGGTCAGGTTAATACTGCTTATAGAACAAGGGATATGAGGAATTTAATTGGCAAAATTGGATTGGGTCATGTTAGATATGCAACAAAGGGATCAGCAGAAAGTGTAGAAGAAGCACAGCCTTTTTATGTTAATGCTCCTTATGGAATTGTTTTGATACACAATGGAAATTTGACTAATACCAGAGATTTAGAAAAACAGTTATTTAATGTCGACAAGCGGCATACAAATTCTTCAAGTGATACTGAAATGTTGTTAAATGTATTTGCTACAGAATTACAAGAACAAATTCATAATCAAGAATTAGAACCTGATATTATTTTTAATGCGGTCAAATCTTTACATAAAAGAATTCAGGGATCCTATGCTTCAATTGCATTAATTTCAGGACATGGTTTACTAGCATTTCGAGATCCTTTTGGTATTAGGCCTTTAGTCATAGGGAAAAGACTTTCATTAACCACAAAAAAAGAAGAATGGATGGTTGCAAGCGAATCTTTAGTACTTGAGAATAATGATTATCAAGTAGTGAGAGACGTAGAACCAGGAGAAGCTGTTTTTATAAATCTTGAAGGGGAGTTTTTCTCTAAGCAATGTTCAGAAAATCCAATGTTATTTCCCTGTGCTTTTGAATATGTTTACCTAGCTAGGCCAGATTCAATTATGAATGGAATTTCCGTCTATAAAGCTCGTTTAAAGATGGGCGATTATTTAGCAGAAACAATAAAAGAAACAATCAATTCCGGAGATATTGATGTAGTTATGCCTATTCCTGATTCTTCTCGACCCGCGGCAATGCAAGTTGCAAGACAGTTAGGGATAGAATATAGGGAAGGCTTTTTTAAAAATAGATATGTTGGCAGAACATTCATAATGCCTGGTCAGCAGAAACGTAAGAAATCTGTAAGGCAAAAATTAAATGCCATGAGTGCAGAGTTTAAAAATAAAAATGTATTAATTGTTGATGACTCGATAGTAAGAGGTACTACTTCAAAAGAAATTGTCCAGATGGCTAAAGATGCAGGAGCAAATAAAGTTTTTTTTACATCAGCAGCTCCTCCTGTTCGTTATCCTCATGTTTATGGTATTAATATGCCTAATAGAGATGAATTAATAGCTCATAATAGGACAATAAGTGAAATCGCCGATAAACTTGAAATTGATAACCTTGTTTATCAAAGTGTTGAAAGTTTGCGTAAATCTATAATAAGTGATTCTCCCATTAAAGGTTTAGAGATGAGCTGTTTTACTGGTGATTATGTTACTGGAACAGTAAATCAAGAATACTTAAATTGGGTTGAAAATGAATATAAATCTTAATCGAGCAAGTTTTCAAGTCGGAAACAATTTTCAAGGTATTCATCATTATCTAATTTTAAAAAATCAATTAAAAAGTTTGATTTATTGGATTTAAAATTTAATTTATTTAGGTCCAATCTTGCAGATTTATTTTTATTAGTTTCAATATCAAGGTAATGTTTACTTGCCATTATTTTGAGGAAGTAATCGTTTTTAAGTTGGGTTTTTTCATTTAAATATCCCAAACTGTATTCATTTGAGCAGTAAATTTCATTACTATTTATGCAAAAGATTTTTCCTTGTTTAGATATTAAAAAAATATTTTCTCCATCATAGAATGTGCAACAAGAAACGATTTTTTCAGTTGGCAAAAGTTTTGCAATTATTAATCCTTGGGATTGTTTAGAAGTTGGTGTTAAAATTTTATTTGATAAATTAAATTTAAAAATTCTTCCTATCGAGGTTAATATTATTAAATCTTTGC
>QCCP01000022.1 GCA_003281225.1 Prochlorococcus sp. AG-347-L20 | reverse complement strand
AATAACTTTTATTTGGTGCTTCTTCCCAATTTTTATTAATTCAACGTTAACAATCCTGTCCTCAATAGCACCGTGATCTTGTATTTCTAGATAAAAGTCATCTGCAAATAATTTTTTATACCAAAGAGCTATATCCTCTGCCACGTCTAATCTACCTTTTAAGATAGCTTGAGGTATCTCTCCACCAAGACAAGCTGTAGAAACTATCAGACCATCACTATATTTGCTTAAAAGAGATTTATCAATACATGGTCTAGAAAAAATGCCTCGACCTCTCATCCCATTTAGGTGACTAATTGTAGTCAACTTCACTAGATTCTTATAACCAGTATAATTTTTTGCTAATACCACCAAATGATATCTTTTTTCTTTTTTTGGTTGAGGATCATCAATAGAACCATTAATCACGTACATTTCATTACCAATAATTGGTTTTATACCTTTCTCTTTACACTTCTTAACCAAATCAAGAACTCCGTACATAACTCCATGATCAGTAAGAGCTATCGATTTCATTCCGAGATCACAGGCTCTATCTACAATTTTTGAAATTTGACTAGCACCGTCAAGTAAGCTGTAGTCACTATGATTATGAAGCGGAACGAAAGCCATATTCAAATAATTTATATATATAAGATAGAGAAAATTTCTAAAAGATCTATAATTTGTGATTACAAATTAATTATTAATACAAATTTAAAATAAAGGTCTGTTCTTAATTACCTGAGCATCAATTTCAAAGATATTTGCGGCATTCAATATTCTATCTTCCTCTAATACATTGCCTATTAATTGCATACCAATAGGTAATCCTTCAGAATCAAAACCACAGGGAATACTTATTGCAGGGAGGCCTGCTAAATTAGCAGGAACAGTTAATAAATCAGACAAATACATTGAAAGTGGATCATTGACAAAATCTCCCTTTAAAAAAGCAGTGGTAGGGCATGTTGGAGTTAATAAAACATCAACTTTCTTAAAAGCATTATCAAAATCTTTTCTTATAAGTGACCTAACTTTTTGTGCCTTCTTGTAATATGCATCACTGTATCCAGCTGACAAAGCATAAGTACCTATAAGAATTCTTCTTTGTACCTCATCTCCAAAACCTTCTGCTCTACTTTTTGAAGTCATATCTATAAGATTTGAACCTTCATTCGATCTGTAGCCATATTTAACTCCATCATATCTAGCTAAATTTGCGGAGGCTTCAGATGGTGCAATGACATAATATGTTGCAATTCCATCGTTAAATCTAGGACATTCAACTTCGATAATTTCAGCCCCTAAAGATTGGAATCTGTCAACTCCAGAAAGAACAGATTCCTTAACTTCTGGATTAAGCCCTGGGTGTTCAAAACATTCTTTAATGATTCCAATTCTTAAACCCTTTATAGATTTATTTAATTCAGTCAAGTAATTTGGTACTGGCTTATCAAGACATGTTGAGTCAAAGGGGTCTTTACCAGATATTGAATAAAGAATTTCAGCCGCATCTGAAACAGTATTTGTAATTGGGCCAATTTGATCAAGGGAGCTAGCAAATGCGACAAGTCCCCATCTGCTAACTCTGCCATAAGTAGGTTTAAGCCCCACGACGCCACAAAAAGAAGCTGGTTGCCTTATTGATCCTCCTGTATCAGAACCTATAGCCGCTACACAAAATCCAGCGGCAACTGAAGCAGCACTACCACCTGAACTCCCTCCTGGCACTCTATTAATATCCCAAGGATTTGAAGTGCCACCAAATACTGAAGTTTCCGTTGAACTACCCATTGCAAATTCATCTAAATTTGTTTTTCCTAAACAAATTCCCCCTGAAGACCATAATCTACTCGAAGCTGTGGATTCATAAGGCGCAACAAAGCTTTTGAGCATTTTACTTGCACAAGTTGTCGCAACCCCTTTGGTGCAAATATTATCCTTTATTGCTATTGGCATCCCCGCGAGAGGAGGCAATTTTTCTTTATTTTGAATTAATTTGTCTATATTTTCAGCTTGCACTATGGCAATATCTTTTGTAGTAGAAATATATGAGTTAATTACAGAATCTTTATTATCGATTTTGGTAAAAAAATCATTAACTAATTCCTTAACAGAAGCATTTTTACTAATAATTTCCTTTCTTAAAGAATTAAAATTCATTTCTTGATTTATTTTCTTAAATTAAAAGTTATCAAAAAGTTAGTGGCTCCTCTTTTTTGCATCGAAACAAACTATGTTTAATATTTTTAGGTCCTTCATCGGAAAGATCTTTAATAAAAGAAGATATATTTTCTTTTAAACTACGTTTAGTGATAAAAGGACCGAACCAGTAAGTAACACTAGGCTGATCTGTCTCAATTTTAGCCCACCAGGCTAACCCGAGTTTGTTCCCAAAGTTTCTAATCAATTTTATTGGCCTTTAAGACCATCAATTCTTGTTAAATTCTATACAATTTTGTAGTGAAAATTCAATAAATTTTTATTAATCACATAAATGTATTGAAACAACAACATTATAGAGATTTTAAAAAAGTAATTTTTAAACAAATAAATTATTTACTCGTTAAGTGAAATAGTGATATAGCAACCGCCACAGAGGCATTTAAACTTGAAGTCTTACCTTTAAGAGGAATGCTTAAAAGATAATCACATTTTTTTTGAGTAAGCAAAGAAATACCTTTATCTTCAGAGCCGACTATAACAACCAACGGTGCTTTTTCTAGAAAATTTGAGATAGACATTTTACCATCTCCAGATAAGCCAACAACAAGAAAACCATTTTTCTTAAGTTCCTCAAGTGCTCTATTTAAGTTAACAACTCTACTAACATGCAAGTGCTCTAAGGCCCCTGCCGCCACCTTAGCGACTGTTCCAGTCAATCCAGCAGATCTTCTCTGAGGAATAATGATACCCTTGCAATCAAATGCTTCCGCTGATCTTATAATCGCTCCAACATTATGTGGATCAGTTATGCCGTCTAATGCAAGTATTAAAGGATTTGTGCAATTTTGCTTAGAAAAATCGATTAATTGTTCAAGGGATATTGTTTTAGAGCATGCTAACTGCAATGCGACACCTTGATGTGTAGCACCAGATGTCAATTGCGAAAGCCTGTTCCAAGAAACTTCTTCAATAAGAACTCCTTTTGATTTAAGAGCCTTAAGCAAAATATAGAATTTATCTGAAGAAAAGATTTCCGAAGTACACCAAATCCTATTAATCGCTCTTTCACTATTAAGAGCCTCATAAACCGAATGTTTACCCCATATCCAATCATCAAAATTTCTCTTTTTAGTAAATTCTTGATGAATATCAGAATTTTTATTAGAAGATTCTGTATTAGAATTAAATCTTGGATTTCTTCGTTTTAAAGATGAAAAAGTATTATTTTTATCATCTTTATTTAAATATTCAAAATTCTTTTTTTTAGCAGAATTATTCAAAAATTTATCGTTTTTTTCCGAACGATTTGTACTTTTTGAGTAATAACCAAAATCTGAATTTTTTTTGTACTCTTTATTATTTTTTCCGCGAAATTTATTTGAAGAGTTTTTCATAGGTTTAATCCATTTTTAATTCTAAATATTCAAAAAGTGTTGACAATCTTTGAGGATCCTTTAAAAATAGCCAGCCAATAAGAGTTTCAAAACCAGTTGCTCTAGAATATATTGTGGGTTC
>QCCP01000021.1 GCA_003281225.1 Prochlorococcus sp. AG-347-L20 | reverse complement strand
AACTAATTATAGATGGTGGAACGAGTTTGAGAAAACATATTGCTAAATCTTCGAAGATTATGCAATTTGTTTATTGAACTTACAGCCCCCTCTAGAGCCCCCATTATGGCCAGTACCTAATTTTGATAAATATAATTACAAATAATTTTAAAACGAACCACAATCATAGAGATTTTACCCTTTTTGAATAGATGTTAGTGAGATGTATTGTCTTAATTTTTGCAATGCTAAGATTAGGAGAATTATCTAGAAAAATACATAATTCATAAAAGTAATAAATGCCATTATTCACAAAATAAAATGAATCTTAAGTTTGGTTTTGTTAGATCTCAGTTATTGCTGAGCAGTGTAGTTGCCTCTATTTTTTTAATATTTGATTCATATCTATTTGCAAATGCTAAGTTTAAAGTTCCTGTAGATCAGGTGGCAAAGCTAATTACAGTTAGAGTTGAGGGTGTCACCCAAGGATCAGGAGCTTTATTAAAAAAGGAGGGTGACATTTACACGGTTTTGACCGCCTGGCATGTACTAAGTGGTCAAAGCCAAGGAGAAGAGTTGGATATATTTACACATGACGGGAAAATTCATAAAGGGATTGGAGCAAGCATCAAAAGAGTTGGTAATTCTGATACAGCATTTGTTTCCTTTCGATCTTCTCATGATTACTTTCTCCCAGCTTTTGCTAATCGCCTTGGTCAGGAAGCAGAGATTTATATTTCTGGTTTTCCCTTCAGCGTAAAGTCGAAGTTTCCTAGATTAGTAAGAGCAAGGTTACTTGGCATAACGGATTGTGCTTCGCAAGTATCAAAAGGGGGACTATTATATGAAATCCAGAAGTCTAATCAAAAATATAGTAAAAGTGACTGGTTTATTTCTAGGTTTGAAACGCCTCGTAAGTTTGTTAATAATCCTGATTCAGATACAAAGATAGGCATGAGTGGAGGTCCGATTCTCACGAAGAATGGATCGATTATTGGTCATCATAATGGTGGTTTAGGTGGGGTTAGTGATTGGGGAGTTGCAATAAAGTTTGGGCTTAATAGAGGAACAATACTGCCTGTCGATACGCCTTCAGTGAACAACTACATCTCGCGAAAGGCTGTCTGCGATGTTTTTAATGCTAATGAAAGTGCTCTTAAAGGGATCCATAAAGAAACGGCTAAGTATTCGTTGTCCGCATACAAGAAAGATAAGAAATCTTTACCATTCGTCTCATATCATTTAAATATGTCTCTTTTCAAGTTGGGAAGGCTAGATTTGCTGTGTGAACTCCATTTAAAGGGCGCTCCCTTAAATAATGTAAGTCTTGATTATCTCTGCAAAAATAATCTCTAAAGGCATCTTCGAAGATACTAGAGCCTCCCCTAGAGCCCCTTTCTCATGTGAGAATGTAAACAATAAAAAAGAGAGTCTGGGAAACTCTCTAGTATGACTTGGTTTTTAAGAGTCGGGGCGACAGGATTCGAACCTGCGACCTAGTGCTCCCAAAGCACTGGGCGTTATTTTTAAGAAAACCTTGAGACTTTAGTTATAGCCTAGACTAACTATAGATGGTGGAACGAGATTGAGACAGCTTATTGCTAAATCTTCGAAGATCATACAAGATGTTTATAGAACTTAGAGCCCCCTCTAGAGCCCCCCTCAACGACCTAGTGCTCATTAGAATAGGAGCATTCGAATATATGTTTATTAGAAACTTTTTAGTTAATCTCCATTTCTAAGTTTTTACTTAATCTTCATCTCTTTGGTCATTAACTTGAACATCATGCGTAACCTGATATTTAATTTCTTTCCTTTTATTGAATCTGATTAGTTCTTTCCTCCAAATACAATAATTATTAAAAACCTCATTCTTATAATTAAAAAAATTATCTACCTTTTCAAATGGTATAAATTCTTTGAGTTCTCCAGTGGAGCATTCATTAATTAAATTACTTATCTTGATTGCAACATCCTCATGAATAGGCATCATTTTTTCATCTAAAAGAAATTCATTGAATCTTGATCGATAGCTTTCTTCAATAACTTCTGCAATTTTTTTTGATAGTTTATTGTTATAAACTTTTGTTTTGATTAAGTTATCAATTTCCTTAAATCTATTAAACATATAATCAAATTTAAAATTTTTTTCAATTTCATTAGCTAATTTTACTTTTATTTTCTTCTTAAATTCTATTTTCTTACGTTGTTTCAGTTCTAATTTTTGCCTCTCAATATTTATTCGATGAGCTTTTAATTTTTTCTGTTCTTGTTCAAACGCAATTTTTTTCTGTAAATCATCAAGATATTTTTTGTACTCAATTTCAAAATTACTTCTTACATGATTAAATCTATCTAGAGTGTTAATATTCCCAGAATATTTTGCCCAGCCATAATCTTGTTGTGCTGTTTTAATAAAAGCAATTTCTTTATCTAAATTTTCAACTTGAGAATATAGAGAACCTATATTTTTTTTAAACCTTTCATATTTCTTATTTTTGATAATATCCCTTATCCTTTTAATTAATGCATTTCTTTCTTCATGTAATCGCAGTGTACGAAAATCTAAATCAGAATTTACATTTTCATTCGTAGAAGTTTTATTATTATTATTATTATTATCATTTTTCTTATTTTTATTTTTTAGTTTTTTCCATTCTTCGGATAAATGTTTATCTAGATTGGTTTTTAAAAAATAATTTATATTATCTTGTTTTGATGCTTCTTCAGAATCATAAAATATTATCCATTCATTTAATATAACTGTGAATTTTTCATGAATAAAAAAGTCCTTTTGCAAATATGAGTTAATTTCGATATGAGGTTCTAATTCATTTAAATATAAAAGAAAATGTAGAAAAAATTCTTTATAAATAGGATTAAAATTTATTCCTATAGATAATTTTTTTGTTAATAAAAATTCCTTCAAAAAAATATCTATTTTTTTTAAGCTTTCATTATTAAATCCAAATTCCTTAAAATCAGATTGCCTGTATTCAAGGCATTCATGAAGGTAATTTTCAAGAAGAACTTCGTATATTGGATGATTTGCATATTGATATTTTTGATTTTTATGTTTTTCATAAATTGCATTTAAAAACCATGCAATTTGTCTACTACTAAACTTTTTTGAATCTTCATAAGAAAGATAAATAAGACCCCACCAAAATTTTTTATAACTATCTATTTCCAAATTTAATCCGTCAATAGTTTCTGGATTTTCTGTCTTTAAATGAATAAGTGCTTGATCTAATTTAGATAAACTTAATTTCTTTTCATCAATTAATTTATCTATATATTTTATAAATTCTCTAAATGAATCACTTATAGTTGGTTCCTCATTAGGTAAATTATTCCCCCCCGCTCTTTTTGATGCTGAAGTAATTGCTCCTTTAGCAAACATAACGCTCATGAAAGGACCCACGAAAGGGATTGTTAATGAAGCAACTGCTGCTCCAGCATAAATTGCGGGATGAAGATCATCTTCAAAATTACTTTCACTTTTTGATTGATCCGAAGACATTATTAAATTTTAATAAGAAGAAATATTAATAATTTTTCTTGCATTCTGAGGTTCAAAAAAGTTCATTATCCAGTCAAAAATTTCTTGAGCGATAGTTTGTATAATTTTCCCAATTTTTTTTGCCACACTTATAACAACTTCTACCAATCCATCTATCAGGTTTTCGGCTAACTTGAAAAGTTTTTTAAAGAAACTTGCAATATTATCTAGCGAATCACCAATTCTCGCGAATGCTAAACCTACTTTCCCTGAAAGAAATTTTCTTGCAGACAACCATCTAAATCCAAGTGCCATAAGTCCTGCTGTAAATTTACCGATCAAAAGATATCTCAGGGGTGGGAATGCAACAATCATAAAACCTATAACAATTGACTTTGCCAACTCCTCCCATCCTTCCTCAAGGAAACTTTTTATTGCTTTATCAAATATTGTGTTTCTATATTTGTAGTTAGTAATAAATTTTTTCCAATCAATTGTTCTCAAAAATTTAAATGCAGAATTTACGGGGCGTCCAATTACATAACCTGTAGATAAACCGCCTGAAATAGCATCATCTAAATTTAGTTCAAAAAATTCACTTGCTGTAGCTTGGTTATCTGGATTTAATATGGTTTCAATATCTTTTAGTTGTGTTTCATTAAAGAAGTTATCTGGAGTCTTGGAATCAATTAAATAGGCATCAATTTGATTATCAAAATCTGCATTGATTTTCTCATTTAGAGTTACCTCTTTAGCTCCTCTCGCTCTATTAATTTGAAAGTCCTCGTAATCCCAGTTATCAAAGTTGTTAGAACTGCCTCCTTTGGATGTAGGTATAAAATGTCCAATATCTTTAATTTTTAGAAATTGTTCAATATCTTGAGGATTATCCAATAAATTCTGCGGTATTTTCCTTAATAAATCAGACGCAGGGATGCCATGATTACCTCCTCTACTTATTAATAAGGATTGGGTTGAGTTTGGAAGGATTTCAAAGATTTCTGTGGCTTGCAAATCAGTTAAAAAATTCATTGAAATAATAAAAATCAAAAAAAAATAATTTCTTTTGATTTTGTTAATTACAGGAAGTATATATAAAATTGCTTATTTTCACTTAATTTAAAGTTTTTAGTTATCAATTAATTTGCCCTTTTTAGTAGATCTTCGAAGATACTAGCGCCCCCCTAGAGCCCCCTTTTC
>QCCP01000020.1 GCA_003281225.1 Prochlorococcus sp. AG-347-L20 | reverse complement strand
GCCCAAAAAGTGCCCAAAATTTCTTTTACTCATAAATACGACTTCTATCCTTAACAAGAGTTGTATCAATTCTTTTATATAGGTCAATCGACTTTGGAAGCTCAGATGAGATTCTTTCAAAAAGGTTTTCTGCAATAGCTTTTAAAGCTTTTTTTTCATCTTTAGTTAATTTTGGATAATTCTCTTCATTTATATGTTTGATAATTTTTTCCTTCCTTTTTTTAAAGACTTCGTCTGAAGCACATTTAGAATTTAGATGTTCAACCCAACCAAGATGTTCCTTTGAAAGTTTATCTCTCTCTCTTTTATTACATGGTTTACAGACTGGTACTACATTACCTGGATGATGAAGCCCACATTCTTGCCGATTGAACATAATTAAATGTTCCGTTTCTAATTTTGCAGAATCTTTCCCACAAAATGCACATTTATTATCGAATTTTTCAATTTTTATTTTTTCCCAAATTTTTTTTCCTTTCCCTTTTGCAGTATTAAAAGAATGATCTAAATATGACTCACCAACTTTTGTAAGAAAGGCTCTAACCATAGTATTAGCTGCATCAGAAGAGGTATTATATGTAGCCATCTCTAATTACTCATTAAGGATTTAAATTTTATTTTATTACTATCTTCAGGTAAAAACTTTAAAAAGATTTACCAAATCTTTTTAAAGCTAAATAAATACTCATACAGTGCCCATAAGGTGCCCAAAAATAATTTTTTGGGCATATTAACTCCAATTATTAAACTAAGAGAATAAACGCAGCAATATAAGTCTCACTTAATTCATATTTCTTGCGGGTTCTTTGGGAGCACTAGGTCGCAGGTTCGAATCCTGTCGCCCCGATCAGTAAAATCCAAGTCATATAGCCTATTCCCAAAGGCTCTTTTTTATTGTAAAGAAATTGGAATAATGAGACTGAGCGAGATTTGAGCGAGGATTTGCAATACCTTGCATAACTACCTCATAACTGTTTTATCTGAAGAATAAATCTTTATTTAAATACTCTATTCTTCAAAAAAATCACAAAAAGGTATTATTTAGAAAAACTAGATAAATAGAATGAGGAAAAAAATATCCTTTACATTTAAAAGCAATCTAATAATATTTGGTTTTTTTCTTTATATTCTCCCTCTTTTCTCTCAACCCGCAAAAAGTGATACTTGCCCAGAAAATCCTTCAACTGCGTTTTCCAGTTGGTTTACAGGTGATGATGGATTTTATCCTAAGCAGTCAAATTGCAATTTAACTCCAGAAAACTATGGAATTACCTTTTACAAAATGGGTTTTTGTTCATCCGATCCATTTCAAGGCATCCAATATAGTGGCACTCCCTCAGGCGTAAGTCCAAATTATGAATCATGTACTTGGACTTACGAAAATCCACAAGGGGAATTTAAATTATTCGGACTTAATCAAGAGGTTACTTTAAATCCCGCTTTTTCAAAGAGACCAACAGATGGTAATTATTCTTTTATTGCTTTAGAGATTGGTCCATACATAACTATCAAAAGTAAATATGGACCAATAAGTGGGATAACTTACTACACAACAAACAATCTCGATCAACATAATGGTTCTGTAGGCAGTTCAGACCAGGAAGAATATTCTTCAATCAATATTCTTCAAAAAACATTTATGACAGAAATGTGCGACCCAGCTGCTCAAGGGTCTGCGGTAAGCGGAATAGGAACTCTATCCGGTTTTTTATTAGATTCAAATATGCAAACATTTGCTGAAGCTGGCACTGGGAATAACAGCACCACAGTTGAGAATTGTGGCGATAATGTTCACAGAATTGTAGGAATAATGGATATAAAATCTTCCTCAGGAGGTCCAGGTATAAAGTCTATAAATTCTTCAACCACAGGATTAACAACTCTTTTTAATATAAAAGATATTGGGAGTAATATTTACTACAACGGGAATGATTCTAATGGAGATGGGATAATTGGGTTTGCTTCGGGTCCTTTTAGCGTAAAATTTGAAGTCACTGAAGATTGATTTATATATTTATGAGCGAGATTTGAACGAGATTTTGCTTATTTTTGCATTACTTTGCTACATACTAGAACTTTTTGAGACTCAAATATTTCTCTTTGACAGGAACTAATAAGCTATAGCCTCACTTGTTTATTTAGCCTACTGTCGCATTTTGAGTAACGGGTGCTTTGGGAGCACTAGGTCGCAGGTTCGAATCCTGTCGCCCCGATCAGTTATTGCAGTAGGTTTGAGATATTGACTAATCGTCTTAATATAAGATTTGCCCCTCCAGTAGCCCCTCCTGAGCTATAGCTTGCTATTACTTGCACCTATTAGTGCTTGTTTTGCCCCTCTAAAACGCTTAGTATGTAAAAGATTTAATAATGTTATGAAATTTTCAATTGAGATAGGTTATACAGATGTAAAGCACGAAGAGTTCGATGATATTGATGAAATTGATGAGGATGATTTAATGGATTATTGTGAAGATATTGATGATTTTAGAATTTATGATACATCATTGAAGTTAATCATTAATGACGAAGAACATACTTTAACTGCTGATAAATACAAAGAAGATAACGAAAAAGAAATAAGACCAAAAGATGGAAAAATTATTGTTGTAACTGACGAAAGAGGTTTTACATTTAAGGATTTTCCAAATGATTATGGAGATGAGGCTTCTTGGTTTTGCGAGGCATTGAAAAATGATATTGAAACAAATTTAGTCGACATTAAAGAGTTTAAGTATAAAAAAGACTTCAACAGTTTTTGGGAATATAAAGGTGAAGAAATACAAGCATTTATTACCTGTGACATGTCATCTACCGAAACTGTATCTGTTCTAATAGATGGTCAAGAGGTGATGACTTCTTAAGTGAAACTTGCCTTAAAGAACCCCTCCCAGAGCCCCTCCTGACTAATATCATGCTATTTCAATCAATATCTAAACCACTTTTTATGTCTCAAGAATGATCCAAGATTGTATAGATATTCAATTATAGCAATAGTTCTAACGAATCTCTTAAAAAACATCTCTTGTGCTTTGGGAGCACTAGGTCGCAGGTTCGAATCCTGTCGCCCCGATCAGTTATAGCAGTAAGTCTCAGCTAATACCTAATTCACTCAAAATATTGCTTCACGCAAAACTCACGCAAATCAGATTTTTATAGCCTGACTCCAGACAAAAAAACGTCGAATGAACGACCCACAACGAAAGTAAAAAAATAGATTCCTTACCTCCTTTTATAGAGCCTATTACTGATATTTATTGAGTAATCGATTATAAATTATGAACAATACTATTAATCCACCAATACCATAAGCTGCATGAGTTGGGTCATGATGATTCTGCCAAAGCTCTTGTAATGGAAGTAGTAAGCTTTTCAATTAATAATTAACTAATTTTCTCTTTCCATCTCTAGTTTCTACTCTATTTATTCTTAACCCAATAAACAGAGCCCATATAAGTGCAAAGACAATTGGTAAGAAAATGATCGCAAGTTTCATCATTTTTTAATCCTGTTATTTGCTCAACATAATATCGTTTAAATAAATAACTTAAAATAAGTACTTTACCTAAAATTTGACGTTAGAAATGGATAAAGCGAGGGCGCTAGAAGTGGAAGTAGTAAGCGTTTCACAAAAAAACAGCTAATGATAATAGATTTTATTTAAGATATAAAAACAAAAATTTCGGGAGTATTAAATGTCTATCATTACCGACAATACAGTATTAGTTCATATTTACAGCGGTTTAGAATCCAAAAATAAAGTAACTTTAGGTTTATTGGTTGCCCTTACTGCAGAAAAAAACGATCATAAAGTAACTCTTTTTTTAGCAGGAGACGGAGTACAAATATTAGATTGCAAAAAAGCTGGTGAAATAGTTGGTCAAGGTACTGGAGATTTATACGAACATCTTCAAAATTTGAAGAAATCAAAAGTTACCATATATGTTTCAGGTATGTCTGCTAAATCTAGGGGTTACGATGAGAAGCTTCTAGATGGATATTCAGCAGAGTTTGTGATGCCGGATGTTCTAGTAGAAGAATCAATTAAAGCGGATAGCGTACTTTGCTATTAAAAAAGGAGCTAACTGCTCCCTAATTTAAATCGACTGCCAATCTTATTCTTTAGGCAATTGATGGGGAATTACTACCCTACAGGAATAAATGATGATCCATAACTCCTATCTTTTTTAATGATTTTACCAACATAAAGTTTCCTTATTTCTTCAGGTGCTTTTCTGCCGACAAATTCCCATTTACAAGCAGATAATCTTTCTGGATCCAATTCTCTGGTGAAATATTCTTGAGTACCAGCTGGAACCCAACTATGTATCTCATAAACTTCTTTAACTACCCCTTTAAATGTCGCGTAAGCATATTTTGAATCTCCTGAGACTGTCATCATGCTTTTTGGCCAAATCCCTCTTGTATATTCAAAAATTTCTAAATCTCCAAAAGTTGGCTTAAAACATTTGTTGATTAGGATTGAAACTCCCTTATGTTCAGGTAACACTTCAACAGTCTTTTCCGTTAGAAGATTTGTTAATTCAGCAAGTGGTATTCTCTTACAATTTTCTCCCTGCCCCCTTACCAAGTTTGCCAAATTATCTATCCCCATTAAATCGATGCATGCCGATTCAATTAATAATGCTGTCTGGTTGTCTAATCCATAAGCGAGAATATCGATACTAAGTTTTTTTTCTAATAATAAATTTGTAATTTTTCTATTTTTTGTTTTAGAAATATCTTCAAGATTATTTAAATGAGCAAAACATCTATCACTTTTACCTTTACCTATATAGATAGGTATTCGTTTATTGTCTTCCGAAATCTCACAATAAACATAAACATAAGTCTTTAAATCGCGAAGAAAGTTTGTCCTCTCATTGCCTAATAAAGGTAGAAGAGTTTTCTTTAAATCATCGACTTCTTTTTGTATATCTTTTAACAAGGGATTCTCTTTTTTAGTTTAAATTATATTTGAAAAATTAATTCCAAGCTTTCCTTTAAGCCATAAGGCACGCAAATGACACGCATATCACACCAAATTAGTCCGAATTAGGCTACACTTATTTCCTTAAAAGTCTTGATATAGCTA
>QCCP01000019.1 GCA_003281225.1 Prochlorococcus sp. AG-347-L20 | reverse complement strand
TTGCTGATTTATAATTTCTAAATTTTTCCCTTTGAGTGATATTATTATTAAACACGTATTAATTTAAGATGATTAAACTGCGCCTTAAGCGCTTTGGAAAGAAAAAAGAGGCAAGTTTCAGAATTGTTGCATGCAATAGTACTTCCAGAAGAGATGGTAGACCTCTACAAGAATTAGGTTTTTATAATCCAAGAACTAAGGAAACCAGGCTTGACACAGAAGCTTTAAGAACAAGACTCACTCAGGGTGCTCAGCCAACTGATGTAGTGAGAACTTTGTTAGAAAAGGGAGGGTTATTAGAAAAAAAAGCAAGACCCTCAATCGAAATTGGTAAAGCAAAGTTAGAAAAGGAAAAATTAGCTAAGGCTACAACTAAAGACGAAGAAAATGATAGTAGTAAAACTGAAAGCGAGAGTAATGAAGCTTAAAGCTATTGATTTGATAAATTTTTATTCTTATTCAATAACTAGATGAAGGAAGTTTCCAAAACTGGTCACTTCACAATAGATTTACCAAGCTCTGATGCTGCTACAGCATTATCCGGACCTGGTAATTCTTTCTTAAAAAAATTTGAGTCTCTTACAGGAGTTTCTCTAACTATAAGAGGCTTACAACTTGAGATGAACGGTGCTATATCTAAAATTGAGAGAGCCTCAGCATTAGTAGAACTAACAAGACCAATTTGGGAACAAGGTTTAGAAGTCCCAGAGGTAGATCTCAAAGCGGCTTTAAGTTCTTTAAATATTGGCGAGTCATCTTCACATGCTGAACTTGGAAAAAAAATTCTTGCGCGTTCCAAAGAAGGAAGATATTTGAGACCAAGAACTATAAAGCAAAAAGAATATGTTGAATCAATTGAAAACTTTGATCTTACGTTCGCAATTGGCCCAGCTGGAACTGGTAAGACATTTTTAGCAACTGTTTGCGCGGCACGGCTATTGAACGAGAAAAAAATTGAAAAAATAATTTTAACGAGACCAGCTGTAGAAGCTGGTGAAAGTTTGGGATTTCTACCTGGTGATTTGCAACAAAAAGTAGATCCATATTTAAGACCCCTATTTGATTCTTTACATAGTATTTTTGGGTTTGATAGAACAAATTCGTTAATTGATAAGGGAATTATTGAAGTTGCTCCTTTAGCATTTATGAGAGGCAGAACCTTAGACAACTCCATGGTTATCCTAGATGAAGCACAAAATACTACTTGCTCTCAAATGAGAATGTTTTTGACTAGATTAGGAGAGAGATCAAAAATGGTTGTAAACGGAGATATTACACAAATTGATTTAAATAAAGAAAAGGAAAGTGGCCTCATCGAAGCATCGAGAATTTTCTCTGAAACTCAAGATATAAAATTTTGTTATTTAACTATTGAAGATGTTGTACGTCATCCTTTAGTTCAGAAAATTATTGAGGCTTATCAATAAACTTATAACTCTGGTGATCCGTACCCTGAAATTTTAAAAATCAACTAGAATAAGCTCATAATTAATAAAAAAAAATGCCAGCAAGTAGTAATTTCAATCAAGCTATTCGTGAAGCACAAACTAGTTCAATTGTTGGACCTAATGTTGTTCAAAAAGCTTTACCTTACGTAGGCGGAGGTATGGTTTTAACTTCTTTAGGTGTTTTAGCAGGTGTCTCGCTCATAGCAACGAATCCTGGGCTTTTCCAGCCTCTTTCAATAGTTGCATTAATTGCAGAATTGATTTTGTTTTTTATAGCCACAAGCGCTGCAAATAATGCAAATAACGCTAAGGCTTTGCCTTTATTAACAGGTTTTAGCTTGTTAACTGGATTCACCTTAAGTGGAATAGTTGCTTTAGCAATAGGAACAATTGGTATTGGCTCTGTTGGAACAGCTGCCTTAGCTACAGGTATAACTTTCGTCATTGCCTCTTACACTGGCCAAAGAATGAGTGATAGTGTTGGTCAAGCACTAAGTGGGGTAGTGGGTCTTGGGTTGATAGGACTGCTTATTGCAATGTTTGTCCAACTAATTGGAGGATTCTTTGCTCCTGGAGTTTTTGGAGGTTCAGGACTAGAATTGATAATTGCTGGATTTGGAACTGTCTTATTTGTTGCAATGTCTTTCGTAGATTTCTATACAATGCCAAGAAGATATAATGATGATCAATACCTTGCAGGGGCTTTAGGTATGTATCTAACTTATATAAATCTTTTTGTTTTTATATTAAGATTAATGATTGCACTTCAAGGCGGTGGAAGAAGAGACTAAACACTTACGTTAATAACTAACCAAAGCGTAGATTTGTTTCTACGCTTTTTTATTGGGCGATATCAAGAATTTGTTTTTTTATGAATTCCTTCTGCTCTGGATCATATTTTACTGAATTATCAAAACTATTACCCATTCTATCTAAGTCATTAAGGACTTGATTGACAGACTTTGTAACTGACTTAGTTTCTAGCAGTCTCAAAATAGCCTTACATCTATCTGAAATATTTTCCGATATTATCTCATATTCATGATTATTATCTCTTCGATGAATAATAATTTGAGCGGAACTCATTATTAAATTTTTTACTACTATGTCTGTTACAGCATTACCACCTTCGTTCAGTTTATAAATTAGTGAAAAAGGAAGTTTATCTAACAAAAAACAATCTTTATCTGATAAAGCGTATGCAAAAAATCCTCTGAGCCCATTTCTTGTTTTAATTAGCTCTGCGACTCTATCTGCTAAAACCTCTTCGCTGAGTAAATCTTCACCCCACTCTTTGCACCATTTTGCGGATATGTTTATTGCTTGCGTGAACGAAGCTTCTTTTAAACTTATGGTTTTTTTTTTCATTTTTGATCAGAATTTTATTATTGATGCATTAAAAGTCTTTGAATAATTATAGGTCTGGGTTTGTAACTTTACTAGGAAGACCAAATGTCGGTAAATCTACTTTAATAAATAAATTAATTGGAGAAAAAATAACAATTACTTCTCCAATAGCGCAAACTACTAGAAATAAATTAAAAGGAATACTTACTACAGACAATGGGCAAATAATTTTTGTCGATACCCCAGGTGTTCACAAACCTCATCATCGACTTGGAGAGATATTAGTAAAAAACGCAAAATCTGCAATTAATGGAGTTGATATGGTGATCTTTGTAATTGATTCAAGTGAAGAACCTGGTAGAGGTGATGAATATATTTTGAACTTTCTTCTCGCAAATAAAACTGAGTTTATTGTTGCATTAAATAAGTGGGATTTGGTTAATAAAGAATTTAGGAATTTACGATTAGATCAATATAGAAGATTTTTTGGAATTAATAGAAACTTTCAAATAGTAAGTGCTTCTAAAGGAGATGGATGTTCTGAACTAGTCGATATGGCACTTAATTTTCTTCCAGAGGGACCAAAACTTTATGGCGAAGAGACGATTTGCGACCAACCATTAGATAACTTATTATCTGATTTAGTAAGAGAACAGGTATTAATCAATACAAGAGAAGAGGTACCTCATAGTGTCGCAGTAAAGATAGAAAAGAGAGAGGAAATGAAAAGAAAAAATGGCAAAGTTTTTACAGCTATTTTGGCTACTATTATTGTTGAAAGATCAACTCAAAAAGGCATTCTTATTGGAAAGAAAGGTTCAATGTTAAAAATGATTGGTCAGTCAGCAAGATCAAATATGTCAAAATTAATTGATGGTCCAGTTCACCTAGAGTTGTTTGTGAAAGTTGTTCCAAATTGGAGAAAAAAAGAATCAAGGTTACTTGAGTTTGGTTATGAGGAAGATTTCTAGATGAGTGGTTTTAATTTTGATGTAATTACATTGTTTCCTAAAGCTTTTGAATTAATAAATAATTTAGGGGTCATAACAAGAGCTCTAGACAAGAATTTGATCGATGTAAATTTACATGATTTAAGAGAGTATGGAGAAGGTTCTTACAGACAAGTAGACGATAAGCCTTATGGAGGAGGAGCAGGTATGGTATTAAAACCTGAACCTATTTACAAGGCATATGAATCAATTAGAAAATTACCTAAAAGTAAAACTTTGCTGATGACACCACAGGGTAAAGTCTTAAAGCAAAAGGATCTTGCGAGATGGTCCACTTTGGATCAAATTATAATTATTTGTGGTCAATATGAAGGTTTTGATGAAAGGATTAGATGTTTAGCTGATGAAGAGGTATCTATAGGAGATTATGTTCTGTCTGGAGGTGAGATACCTGCTATATCAATAATTAACGGTTTGACTAGATTATTACCAGGAACTCTTGGTGATCCAGACTCCTTAGTCGATGAGAGTCATAATTCTTCTCTATTAGAATATCCTCAATACACGAGGCCGTTAACTTTTAAAGATATGAAAGTGCCAGATATTCTAGTGAGCGGTAATCATGAAGAGATTAAATCGTGGAGAAGACGAAAAAGTTTTGAAAGAACATTGGAGAGGAGAAGTGACTTAATTTCAAATGAAAACTACAAAAAATCCCCACAAAGTAAGAGAATAATAAAAGAATATAATCAATTCATGAAATTTAGAATAGGTAATGGATACGATATTCACAGACTAGTAGAGGATAGAAGTTTAATTATTGGAGGTGTAAAATTAAATCATCCTGAAAATTTGGGATTAGATGGTCATAGCGATGCTGATGTTTTAAGTCACTCAATAATGGATGCATTATTGGGAGCACTTTCGCTGGGCGACATAGGAAAGTATTTCCCCCCATCTGATGAAAAATGGAAAAATGCAAATAGCTTGTTTTTGTTATCTAAAGTAATAGACTTGATAAGAGAAGATGGTTGGGAAATAAATAATATTGATAGTGTTCTTGTTGCTGAAAGGCCAAAAATAATGCCACATATAAAACTAATGAAAAAAAACATTTCTGAAATCTTAAATATTGATGAAAACTTAATTGGGATTAAAGCAACCACGAATGAAAAATTGGGTCCAGAGGGGAGAGAAGAGGGTATAAGTTGCCATTCAGTAGTGCTACTTGAGAAAAAATGAGATTTAATTTAAATTTGAAAAAATATTTTCAAAGATTTTGTTTATTATTGATTAGCCTAGTATTTTTAATTTTTCAATCTGATATTCCCAATTTAAAAGCTCTTACAATGGATAATTATCAAAGTGAAATGGTCATAGAGGAATTAAGACTAAAAGTACCTGCGGATGTAAAAGCAGTTTGGTTAAATGCTGAAAAAGAAATATGGGAGCCATGGTTATCTTCCCAAGATGGTTTTTTGGGGAGACAATTATTCTGGGATAAAGAAAAAGAAGAAGCTTTAATATTGGTAAATTGGAAAAGTAAGAAATTATGGAAAAGTATACCAATGACAGAAGTAAATGTAGTTCAACAAAAATTTGAAGATAATGTTAAAGCGGCTCTAAATGTAGGCGAAAATCCTTTTGAATTAATTTATGAGGGAGAATTAGATAAGCAAAGATGAATTTTGATATCAAGTTTGATTTTCAAAGAAGAGATAGGCTTGGACTCATTGAGGCTATTTGGGGGCAAGATAAGAGTATCGACCAATTAGAGAGATTATCTGAAAGTGTATTAAGTAAAAATGAGGTTGTTTTCATTACTAGGATTAATAATGAAAAGGCTAACTATCTTTTAGATTTGCATAATGATGCACGATTCTATGAAGAAGCAAATTGCCTAATAATTGGAGAAAACTTAAATACTCTAAATACAAATAAAAAAGTTGCCATAATTTCAGGAGGTTCAAGTGATTTAGCGGTAACACGTGAAGCTCAATTAGCTCTTGAAATTTATGGAGTGAATTGCCAATCTTTTATAGATGTAGGCGTAGCTGGACTTCATCGATTAATGAGTCAGCTAGAAGAAATTAATAAATATGATGTATTGATAGTTTGTGCTGGAATGGAGGGAGCTTTGGCTACTGTTATTGGGGGATTGTTGGCTCAGCCAATTATTGCAGTACCTGTCTCTGTCGGCTACGGAGTTAGCAGAAATGGAGAAACTGCTTTAAATAGTATGCTGTCAAGTTGTTCTCCAGGTATTGCAGTTATGAATATAGATAACGGATATGGAGCGGCAATGGCGGCTCTGAGAATTATCAAAAGTATTTCATAAAAGAGTTACTTTTTGTCTATTTCTAATAGTTTTTCTATCCATAAATTAAGTTGTTTTGAAAGCAATCCTTCTTCTCTCATTTTGATTGCCTTTATAACGACCTCTG
>QCCP01000018.1 GCA_003281225.1 Prochlorococcus sp. AG-347-L20 | reverse complement strand
AGCTTAATCAAATTAATATGAATTCTAGAAAAACTAATTTTTCTAAGAAATTAACAACCGAAGAGGAACTATATGATGAATTTAATTATCTTCTTGATGAATAATTAGTTTTAATATTTACTTATGCTTCAGAGTAATAGATTAACAATTTATGCCATCGGCAAAATAAAGAAACTTTGGATTAGAGATGGAATTAATCAATATGAAAAAAGAATGCCTGAACTTATCATTAATGAGTTAAAGACGTTTAATTTAAATAATCTTAGATCTAATAACAATATTATTATCTGCCTAAGTGAAGAAGGGAAGCAATTTAATTCAGTTGAACTATGTTCTTTTCTTTTAAGTTTTAAAAATAAAAAAATTAATTTCTTAATCGGTGATACCGATGGAATAAGTTCAGATATAAAAAAAAAATGCAGATTTTATACTAAGTTTGTCTCCTTTAACTTTTCCTCATGAATTAGCTAGATTAATTCTAATCGAGCAAATCTATCGAGCTGTTTCTATATCAAACAACTCCCCTTACCATCGTTCTTAAAAAGATTAGATTTAATCTAAAATTAATCTATAAAACTTTAATAACTAACTATTTTTTGAATTTTTATTATATAGTACATATATACTATTAATTTAAACCTTGGATTCCTTTGATTCAGCTACTAAAAAGTCCAGAATCCCCTTATTAAATGATTCGGTATCTGCAGGGTTTCCTTCTCCTGCAGATGACTATACGGAAGAAAGTATTGATTTAAATGAACATCTAATATCTAATCCGTTTAGCACTTTTTTTCTTAGAGTTAAAGGTGACTCAATGATAAATGCAGGAATTAAAGATAAAGATTTAATAATAGTAGACAAGAGTTTAATCGCCAAGCCAGGGAATATTGTCATCGCAATGATAGACGGAGAATTTACAATAAAAAGATTATCTATAAAAGATGATGAATTATATTTAAAAGCAGAAAATCATAATTATCCTAATTTTAGCTTTAAAAACCATATTGATGTACAGATATGGGGGGTCGTTATTTATTCAATACATAGCTATTGATGAGAATTTCAAGTAATGATGCTATAGCTCTTATAGATGCTAATAATTTTTATGCGTCATGTGAACAAAATATTAATCCTAATTTGAGAAATAAACCAGTAGTAATTTTGTCTAATAATGATGGATGTATCATTGCGAGAAGTCCTGAAGCGCGAGCTTTAAAAATTAAAATGGGAACTCCTTATTTTAAGATCAAAGAAAAATTACATAAATTAGATGTAGCAGTCTTAAGCTCAAACTACTCTCTTTACGGCGATATGAGCAGAAGGCTAATGAATTTACTAAAAAACTACTGTGAAGAAATAGAAATTTATTCTATTGACGAAGCATTTGTCTCGATTTCTAGACCTAATGATAAAAATCTATATCCTTGGGCAAGAAACATAAGATCATTAATATATCAGAATCTAGGGATTACGATAACAGTAGGAATAGGAGAAAATAAAGTAAGAGCAAAAATTGCTAATAAATTAGCTAAAAATATTGATTATTCAGCTGGAATATTTGATTTAGCTAGAACCAGAAATAAGAATAATTATTTAAAAAGAATTAGTGTAGATAAGATATGGGGAGTCGGGAAACAAACCTCTAATTGGTTGCAAAGTAAAGGTATTAAGAATGCGAAAGAATTAAGAGATATGGAAGAAAATGAAATCATAAAGAAATTAGGCATAGTAGGAAAAAGATTGCAATTAGAACTGAAAGGTTATAAATGTCTGCTTATAGAAAAAAGCAAGAAATCAAAAAAAGAAATTCAGGTAAGCAGGAGTTTTGGTACTCCTGTCACAAAATTAGAAGACTTAACTCAAGCACTAGCGACTCACGCAATAAAAGCATCTGAAAAAATGAGAAGTCAGAATTTGCAATCATCTAATATTAGAGTATTTGCAAGAACCAGTAAGTATTCAAGTCAAAATTATCAAAGAAGTGCTCATAGAAAACTTACAAATCCAACAGTCGACACAAATACTATTTTAAAAATAGTAGTTGAATTATCTAAAGAAATTTATAATCCCGAATATAAATTTTCAAAAGCTGGCGTTTTAATGCAGGATTTAACTAATAGCGAATATTTACAGCAATCAGTTATCAATTACAAATCTCAGAAAGATCTAAAAAAATCAGCAAATCTAATGAGAACTATTGATTTATTAAATAAAAGATTCAATAACAATGCAATTACATGGGCTATTACAAAAACGCCAAAAAGTTGGACGATGAATAAGAATTTCTTAAGTCGCTCATCTACAACTGATATAGACCACCTCCCAACTATAGTAAAGTAAAAAAAAATGGAATTTATAATATTTTTAAGCAAATTAGATAAAGAGATTCTTGACTTATTAATAAAAGCAAACTACATAGTTGAAGAAAATAAAATTGAATGTCTATTAAATAAAGAAATAAAAGGCCTACATAATTTTGTAGAAAATAAAATAATAATATGTACTGAAAATGCAAAAAGGAAAACAAATTATAGAAATAAAAAGAAGCGACCAAACAAAGATAACTTCAAAACAGAATTGGCAATAAGAAAAGCATTAAGGCATGAAGCTACTCATGCCATACAAAAATGTAACAACAATAAGACCGTAGGGGATATAAAAAATTTAGAAGGTAAATTACATCAAAGTAAGAGGAAATCATTAGAGTTCTCTACTTCAAATTTTTCTGGAACTTATGCAAAAGAAGTGGAAGCTTATATTCTTGAAGACAAGCCTAAAAAAGTAGCAAAGATGATTAAAAAATACTGTTTATAAATTTAGATAAAATATGTTAACTAGCAATAAAATTGCCACAGCGTTGTTTATCTAAAAAATTGATATGTTGTCTTTCCAAGTAATATAATTCCTGAAATTTAATAGCATCTGAGTTTAATTCCTTAAAAAGATCATCGATCTCTTTATTAGTGTCAGACAAACCTGAAGAGGGATTATCAATCAAGATAGATATACAATTTTCTAAAGTTTTTAATCTTTGAGATCCCCAAGATTCGATCAAGTGTCTACATCTTTTTAAAGAATTATATTTCTCAAGAAGTGATAAAGATCCAAGTAAATTATCTTTAGGATTACTCAGCAATGTTAAAAACAATTCATTTGGGTTAACAAAACTATTAATTTTATTTGATGAATCAGAATTATTAAGAGCTAAGTAGTCAGGCAGAAGAGAAATTAGGTTAATGGCAGAAAACTCTTTTTGAAGAATTTCATTATTTGGTTGTTTTAATTCATTTAAATAATTTAAACCAAAATTATTTTGCTCAATTTTTGAAATAGCTTCCCATAAATTTTGAATATAATTAGTATTAAAACCATTAATTTCTCTTTTGAGAAATTCATCGCGAATAAAAAGGCGAAGATCAGGACAATGTAAATAATAAAAAATTATTTCCGATTCATTTTTTTCACGTCGAGAAATTTCATTGGGTTGTTCAAATTTCTTTGATCTGCCATGCCAACGAAATCCCTTAACTTGATTTCTTAAATCTTGTTCAAACTGTATCGCCAACCTTGCTTGTCCCTTACTCAATCGTTCGGAAACTTTTTGTAAGTAATGGGTTCTTGTTGATGATTGAGGTAATTTGCTCAACAATTTTACCAATGAAGAAATAACACTCTGGAAGTTTTCAGACTTACTTAAATCTTTATCTTTAAAGATCTGATCAATCTCCCAATCAATCCAAAAGGATGAATTATCAATTAAATTAAAATAATCTTCAGGGGTATGACTATTCAAAAATTCATCAGGATCTTTGAAATCATTAAGTTGAAGTATCTTAAGGTTAATTTGATCATGGAGAGATAAGCTTTCGACTTCTTTTATTACCCTTTTTGTAGCTGATATCCCTGCATTATCAGAATCAAAATTCAAAATTATATTTTTATTATCTGTACATCTACATAGTTGAGAAATTTGATACTTATTTAATGCGGTACCAAGTGAAGCTACAGAATTAGCGATACCTTTTGAATGAAGAGAAATTACATCAAAGTAGCCTTCAACAATAATAGCTTTATCCCTTTTTCTAATATTGCTAGAGGCTTTTTCGAATGCAAACAACATTTTTCCCTTTTCAAATACGTCTGATTCTGGAGAATTAAGATATTTAGGTTCCTGACCATCAAGAGATCTTCCACCAAAGGCGACTACTCTTCCCTGCATGTCATTTATTGGAACAATTAATCTATTTCTAAAACGATCATAAATCTTGTCAGAATTATCTTTAGAAATTGCAAGGCCAGAAGCTAATATTAAATTAATAGGAAATTTTTCTACATTGGATAAATAGTTAAATAAATCATTCCATGAATTTGGGGCAAAACCCAATTCAAAGTCATCAATAATTTTTTTACTCAAGTTTCTCTTGGATGTTAAATATTTCATAGCCTCTACACCAAGAGAATTATTTAATTGAGACTTAAACCAATTTTTAGTGACTCTTAATATTTTATAAAGCTCTTCCTTTCTTGATAATTGTTTTTTATAGGCTTCTACTTGAGGGCCCTCAAGATTTTCAACATTAATATTATTTTTTTTAGCGAGAGAAAGTACAACATCTGAAAAATTTGCACGAGTAAATTCCATTAAAAATTTAATAGAGTTACCACCAGCACCACAAGAAAAACAATAATAGAATTGTTTACTAGGTGATACTGTCATAGATGGCTTAGTATCATCATGAAAAGGACAAATCCCAACAAATTCCTTCCCTTTCTTCTTAAGAACAATATGTTCAGATATGACGTCAACAATATCTGCCTTTTCCTTAACCTCTTGAATAGTTCTTGGGTGTATAGAATGAACCATTGAGATTTTTATCAAATAATGAATAATGATTTATTTGTTATAGGTCAAAATCAAATAAGAATCTACTTAATTTCACAATAAAACTATTTTTTAAATGATAAATATTGCAAAATTAGAAAAAAAATTTAATTCATTGAATAAATTTAATTTGGTCTTTGCCTCATTCTTCTTTAGTTTGATGACTTTGTGCGTAAAAAATATTGATAAAAGGATACCTATTTATGAATTGGTTTTATTCAGATCACTAATAAGTTTAATAATTACCTTATTCATTATTAATCTGAAAAATATAAATCCATGGGGCAAAAATAGACCATTACTTATCTTAAGAGGTGTTTTAGGAACTTTAGCTTTAATTTGTATTTTTTATTCGATAAGAAATATGCCCCTTAGTATATCTACCGTCATTCAGTACACATATCCTATCTTTATATCTATATTTGCTGGTATATTTATAAACGAAAAAATAACTCGGAATATAATTTTTGCCTTAATTTTTGGCTGGACGGGAATATTAGTAATATTAAATCCAAGTCAATTATCAAATATAAACGTTGAAATTCAAAATATCTCGATTTCGATAGCATTTCTTGGAGCAATCTGTACTGCATTGGCTTACGTTACAGTTAAGAAACTTTCATTTACTGAAGATGTTTATGTAATTATTGAATATTTTCCACTTATTTCTTTTATAACTTTATTGCCAATTGTATTAATGAACTGGGTTACCCCAACTTGGAGTGAATTAGTTTGGATAATTGGCATTGGTTTATTTACTCAATTAGGTCAGACATTTTTAACTATAGGATTAAAAAAATTACCTGCTTCTGAAGCTTCAATAATTAACTATTTGCAAGTTTTATTCGGATCAATTTGGGGGATTTTGTTTTTTAGAGAAATAATAAACATAAATTTTTTATTAGGCGCCTTACTAGTTTTATTAGGAACTTTTATATCTACAACCAAAATACGTAAAAGGATATAAAATATAGAAAAATCTTTGCTTAATGATGAAATTCCTTTTATTTGCAATATTTTTCTTTTCTCCATTTCTCGAAGCGAATGCATCAACACCAAAAGCTGCAACATGTACCAGAAAAGAATATAGAGAAGAATATATTCCTGGAACACAATCAAGCCCAGGTTACGTTAAAAATTATGTAGTTGATATAGAAATTCCATGTGGAGGAGAACAAGCACAAAAAGTTGATAATAACGATTGCAGCGAAGGTTCTCTTATTGGAGGCATTCTTGGTGCTGGAATAGCGCTTTCCTCCTCTAGAGGGAAAGATAGATTTTGGGCAGTACCTGCTGGGGGAACTGCAGGAGCACTAATTGGTTGTCAGGTGGATGGTGGTTAATTGATTAGTTGGATAAATGGAGAATTGGTTGAGTTGTGGCAAACTAATCAAAAATTTTTTGTTTTAATAAATTGTCAAGGATTAGGATACGAAATACAAATACTAGAATCCTTATTTATCAAATTAAAAACAAATCAGGTATCTAATAAAAAAATTACTCTTTGGTTAAAACATATTAAGAAAGAAGATTCAGATTTATTATTTGGCTTTACATCAAAGGAACAAAAGAATTTCTTTGTTGAAATTTTAAATATCCGAGGTGTTGGATCTCAAATCGGTATGGGGATATTAAATAAATTCTCTATAGATGAAGTTATCAATGCAATAAAGACACAAAACAAAAAATTAATTTGTTCCGTACCTGGTATAGGGCAAAAAATGAGTGATCGATTAATTTTAGAACTAAAAAATAAATTTAAAAGTGAAATACATTTTGAAGAAGAAAAAGCCAAGGATGAATTTGAGATTAAGGATCCAGAAATTAATAAAATAATCGAGGATCTGCAGTTAACTCTTCAATCATTAAATTACAAAAATAAAGAAATCAAGACTATTTTGCCAATTATTATTAATGAAGTAGATCTCCTTGCAAAAAAAGAAAATAA
>QCCP01000017.1 GCA_003281225.1 Prochlorococcus sp. AG-347-L20 | reverse complement strand
AGGATTAGCCATAGGCACACATAAAAGTTTTCCATCATATGCACCACAATCATGCATATCCAAAACTCCAATAGGTCTAGCTTTTATTAGACAACCCGCAAAAGTAGGTTCGTCCATTATCACCATTGCATCAAGGGGAGCTCCATCATCAGCAAGGGTATTTGGGATAAAACCATAATCAAAAGGGTACCTCACTGAAGAATGTAATACTCTGTCTAGGGCCATTATTCCTGCGTCAGAGCAATATTCATATTTATTCCTACTCCCTGCAGGTATTTCAACAACAATATTCACTATTCCCTTCATTGGAGATGGAGGTATTGAACTAAGGTCCATCTTTTTTAAAATCGTGATTATGAATTATCTCGTTTCCTTGAGATAAAGGTCTGCCAATTAAAATGCTTATTGAAGGTAAAAAAATTGTCAAAAAGGCAAAAATAATACCTAAAGATGTTATTGATAAACTCCTTATACTTAAGGGGTCATCATCATCTCTTTCAAAATCATTTCGAGCAGAACAATGAGAAGAGTCTTCGCTTGATTCACTTTGAATAAACTGCTTTGATTTCGTGTAACTCAAGAACTCTTAATGGGTAAAGATTAAGGAGATAATTAAACATCATTATCCTACATTCAAAATGTCAATAAATCAAAACATTGATAGGTGACTTTTTAATTACTCTTTTTCTAGCAAAGACCTAATAGATTTTAGTTCGTCTAATATTTGCACCAGTATATTTTGAGCAGCGGACGAAGGTGTATTAAAGACCTCTACAGTAACTTCCTTTATTCTTAAAATATCTTTTGCAAATCTTGCTACTTCATTAGGATGGAATTTTAAAGGATCTTTTTGATCAGTCCTAAATTCGGGATTTAATTTTCTTGGATTAAAACTAGGGTTTAGATTTCTTAAATCTGTATTTGTATACCTATAGACAGAAGCTCTTGATCTATTTAGGAATTTTTGAACTTCATCAATACCTACTAATTCCTCTTCACTAGAAATATCGGAATCTATATTTTCCATAAACTTAAGAAAATGATTAAGTAGTAATGAACTTTTTAAAGAGTTTGAACTTCATTACTGAAGAAGTTAGCAGAAAGAATATTCTTAGACTAGCTGCGTTGAGGGACTCAAGACACTTTAAATTATTTTTTCATCTTAATTGATAAAATTAAACATTATTAGGGATTTTTCTGTATGCGCGTGACAACCTCATTTCCTCTGGGGACACTTCGTGACACACCTTCTGAAGCTGAGATTATTTCACATCAATTACTGTTAAAAGCTGGGTATATTCGCAGAGTTAACAGCGGTATTTATGCATACATGCCACTAATGCTTAGAGTTATTGAAAAAATATCCTTAATAATAGAGAAAGAACTTAATAGTATTGGTTGTACAAAATTACTATTACCCCAACTTCATCCTGCAGATTTATGGAAAAAAAGTGAAAGGTGGGAAGGATATACCGCAGGTGAAGGGATAATGTTTAATCTTAAAGATAGACAAGGTAAAGAATTTGGCTTAGCACCAACTCACGAAGAGGTGATCACGAGCATTGCATCAGAGACCATCAACTCCTATAAGCAATTACCTCAATGTTTTTACCAAATTCAGACAAAATTTAGAGATGAAATAAGGCCAAGGTTTGGATTGATGAGAAGTAGAGAATTTATAATGAAAGATGGATATTCTTTTCATTCTTCAGAAAACGATCTGGCTTCTTTCTATGAAAAGGTGGGCAATGCTTATGAAAATATTTTTAAATCTTGTGGACTGCAGACAGTAGGGGTTGAAGCTGATAGTGGAGCAATTGGCGGTGCTTCATCTAAAGAATTTATGGTCACTGCTGATGCTGGGGAAGATTCCATTTTGTTCACTCAAAGTGGTTCTTATGCTGCCAATATCGAAAAAGCTGTTTCTCTACCCTCTCAACCTATTCCACTAAAAGATAATATTGCAGAGTGGTTGGAAACGCCTCATCAAAAAACAATCCTAGAAGTTTGCGATAATAACAATTTAGAGCCAAGTCAGATTATTAAAGTAGTAATATTCCTTGCACAGTTCGAAGGTGAATTTAATGTCCCAATTCTTGCATGCATAAGAGGCGATCAACACATTAATGAAGTAAAGCTTTTTAACTTAGTCAATAAACTTCATCACTTCAATCTCCTAAATCTTAAAAAGATTGAAGACAAAAATACTATCGAAAAAAATCTAGTTGATTTACCCTTAGGTTTTATCGGGCCAGATTTAGATAATAAAATGATTAAAGCTAGTTCTAATTGGAAAAAAAAATGGACAAGAATAATTGACTATTCTGCAAGTGACCTTTCAAAGTTTATAAGTGGTGGAAATAAAATTAATTTTCATAAAGTTTTTCAAGAATTTTCTTTTGATTCGAAAGACTATCTAATTGGGGATATTAGGAATGCCAAAAAAGGAGATAAGATAAGTATTTATGATGATGAAGAACTTAAAGAAAAAAAAGGTATCGAGATTGGACATATTTTCCAACTAGGTCAGAAATATAGTGAAAAATTAAATGCAAAGTTCTCTGATAAGGACGGTCAGTTAAAAAATTTATGGATGGGTTGTTACGGAATAGGAGTGACAAGAATAGCTCAAGCGGCTATCGAACAGAATCATGATCAAAAAGGAATTTGTTGGCCTATCCAGATTTCTCCTTTTGAAGTTATTATTATCCCAACAAACCTAAAAGATCCTATTCAAAGTGATCTTACTGAGCAAATCTATAACAACTTTTTAATTAATAAAATTGATGTCCTTCTTGATGATAGAAACGATAGAGCTGGAGTGAAATTTAAAGATGCGGAATTAATTGGCATTCCTTTTCAGATAATTATTGGCAGAGATTCTATTAATAAAGAAGTAGAACTTTTATGCAGAACAAATAATACTAAGCTTAAAATAAGTACTGATAAATTGTTAGAAACATTTATTTCCGAATCTGAAATAATGTACAATAAAAAGTCTTGAGGCTTATTTTTTTTTGGGAGCTAAGTTATGTTACTGAAATGGACATCAAAATTATTTTTTAAGAATCTTACCAAAGCTATATCTTTTGCAATATCCTTAATTGTTGTTTTTACACTATTTAGTTCACCTTCCATAGCTGCAAAAACGGCTATGACAGGTGACTACACAAAGGATACAATTTCAGTTGTTAAAACATTACAAACAGCTGTTGATACTCCAAAGGATTCTCCAAATAAAGATGAAGTAAGAAGTGAGGCTCTTACACTGATAACTGACTATATTTCCAGATATAGAAATAGAGGGATGGTGAATAAAACGCAATCATTTACCACAATGCAAACAGCATTAAATGCTATGGCAGGTCATTACAAAAACTTTGCAAGTAGGCCTTTACCAGATAAACTTAAAGAGCGTTTAACCAAAGAATTTTCTCTTGCTGAAAAAATGGTTCTAAGAGAAAGTTGATACAATTCATTTACTTTTTAAAAGTAAACCAAGATTTTTGAATATATTAAATATTCGCACAAAAATAATGCTCTTCTAAAATTGGCCAATGTTGTTGTAATCGGAGCCCAATGGGGTGACGAAGGAAAAGGTAAAATAACGGATTTACTTAGTCGATCGGCAGATGTTGTCGTTCGCTATCAAGGGGGAGTAAATGCAGGTCATACTATTGTCGTAGATGATAAAGTTTTAAAATTACATTTAATTCCTTCAGGGATACTTTATAAAAATACTTCTTGTCTAATTGGTTCGGGAACCGTTGTAGATCCAAAAATCTTGCTTAAAGAAATTGACATGTTAATTGATAATGGAATTGATATCTCAGGATTAAAAATTTCATCAACATCGCATGTAACAATGCCCTACCACCGAATATTAGATGAAGCGATGGAGGCTGATAGAGGTTCAAACAAAATAGGGACAACAGGTCGTGGGATTGGCCCAACTTATGCGGATAAATCACAAAGAAATGGCATTAGGATAAGAGACTTGCTCAATAAGGAAAGGCTAAGTGATGTGATCGAAATTCCATTAAGAGAAAAAAACGGTCTACTAGAAAAAATCTATGGCATTAAACCACTTAACTTACAAGATATTGTTGAAGAATATCTTGACTATGGGGAAAGATTATCAAAGCATGTTGTCGACTGTACGAGGACTATCCATGCAGCCTCAAAAAACAAGAAGAATATTCTTTTCGAAGGTGCTCAAGGGACTCTACTTGACTTAGATCATGGGACTTATCCTTTTGTTACCTCATCAAACCCTATTTCAGGAGGGGCATGTATTGGGGCTGGAGTGGGTCCAACTTTAATTGATAGAGTTATAGGTGTCGCAAAAGCTTATACCACAAGAGTAGGTGAAGGGCCATTCCCAACTGAATTACAAGGAAGTATTAATGATCAACTCTGTGATAGAGGCAGTGAATTTGGAACCACTACTGGGAGAAGAAGAAGATGTGGGTGGTTTGATGGAGTTATTGGTAAATATGCTGTATCTGTAAATGGTCTTGATTGTTTAGCCGTTACGAAACTTGATGTGTTAGATGAATTAGATGAGATTCAAGTTTGCATTGCATATGATCTCGATGGAGAGGAAATAGACTACTTTCCAACAAATTCAGAAGATTTAAAAAAATGTAAGCCAATCTTCAAAAAATTAAAAGGTTGGCAATGTTCAACGGCAGATTGCAGAAAGCTATCTGATCTCCCAGAGAATGCTATGAATTATCTAAGATTTTTAGCTGAATTAATGGAGGTTCCAATTGCCATTGTCTCGTTGGGGGCGAATAGAGATCAAACTATAGTAATTGAAGACCCAATACATGGTCCTAAAAGAGCACTACTAAGGTAATTTAGTTCCAAATTAATGAAGGAAACCTTTAGACATTTTGAAAATAAAAAAGTTGATCTCATTGGTCTAGGCAACGCAATAGTAGATATTATTGTAAATATTGGAGATGAGTTTCTTGAGATAAATAATCTAGATAAAGGATCAATGAATCTAATTAATTCTGATGAATCTCAGAGATTGTTAGAAAATTGCAAAGTGATCAAACAAATTTCAGGTGGGTCCTCAGCAAATACCGTTGTTTCTTTAGCAGAATTAGGCAATCATGTGCAGTTCATAGGAAGAGTGAAAAATGATCAATTTGGGAATTTCTTTTCTGACGATATAAAAAAAAGCAAAACTATATTTAATACTCCACCAACTATTGAAGGTGCTCCAACAGCTCATTCAATCATTTTGGTTACTCCTGATGCACAAAGAACTATGTGCACTTACCTAGGAGCATCTGTAGAGTTTGAACCAAAAGACATTGACTTTACTGTAATTAAGGAAAGTAAATACTTATATTTAGAAGGATATTTATGGGATAGCGAATTAGCTAAAAAAGCTTTTATTAAAGCCGCCCAAATTGCAAAACAATCTAATACAAAAATAATCCTTTCTTTATCTGATTCATTTTGTGTAGATAGACATCGTGAGAGTTTCTTGGAATTAATTTATGAATATGTAGATATTGTTTTTTGTAATGAATCCGAGGTATTAAGTCTATTTAAAAATGATAATTTAGCAAGTTGCCAAGAAGACCTATCTTCCTTATGTGAATTAGTCATAGTAACTCTTGGAAGCAATGGTTCTCTCATAGTTAACAAAAATAATGTTGAAATCATTGAGTCAATAACGAAAGGCAAGATTATTGATACTACAGGAGCGGGAGATATCTATGCGGGAGGATTTATCCATGGATTAATAAACAATTGTTCCCTCAAAAAATGCGGAGAGATAGCTTCAATTTGTGCGGGGCAAATAATTACTCAATTAGGATCAAGATCAGATATTGATCTTAAAGAGTTAATAAAATAGATTTAATCAAATAGTCTTATTCAACCAATCAAAATATTTCATTTCAGCATGGTATTTTTTGTAAATAATTTGAGGGACATCATATGTGGAATTTTTATTTACAAAATCAATTAAACAATCTTTAAATTTTAGTTTACTTTTTATTGTGATTTCAAACTCTTTAGTTTCTTCAATATCTTCATTCCAATTATAAATTGAAAAAATTTGCTTTATCGAAACACAAGCTGCAAGTTTATTTTGTATTAGTAATTTAGCCATTCGCAAAGCATTTGCGTTACTTGATTCAGTTGTGATAATAACTAATACTTCCATAATGAATTAAACATCAATATTTTTAATTATGTGATCTATTAGATTGTGATATTGATCAAAAGAGTAAGAATAATCATTTTTAACTTTCGGCCTTTTAACCAAAAATAATTTAATTTTACTTCCAGAAACTATATTCTCCCAGTTTTTCTGAGAATAACTTCCGGATTCTCTGCATAGAACATAATCTATCTCCCAAAAATCACAAAGTTTTTTTTCTAAGATGCTTTTATTTTTACTTGGTTCAAGTATCGCTATGTTTGAATTTTTAATACATGATCCAAAAGCTTTAGTTATACTTTCATAAGTTGGAAGTACCCTTGTAAATACATTTGCTTTAAAATTCATATAATGATTAGCTGTATCGTTAAGGAATCTTGATCCTATTGCCAGAAGAATATTCTTATTTTCTATATCAACGTTATTTATATCCTTCAAATCGTCAACATAAAAAAAATTATTAGTGTTATTTCTTAGAGATTTCCTCTCAAATAGTAAGAGAGGTATATTAATCTCTTTACATGCATTATTAAGATTTTTAGAAATTATTATTGCAAACGGATGAGTAGCATCGACAACGCATGTGATTTTATTTTTATTTATGAAATTAATTATTTGATCTTTATTAATTAATTTACCCGTAATGATATGTAACTTTGGATTTTCAATATAAGCTTGCCCTGCTTTATAAGTTAAAACACTTGCAAAGACTGAATAATTAAGTTCAAGAAGCCTATTGGCTATTACAGGTCCATCCGAAGTTCCTGATAGGATCCAAACATTTTTATAGCAATTTTCTTGATTCTGCATCAGTATGTCTTTAATTAAATAGTAAGTAATGAATCATTGTTTAATTCAGGCTGTAATTAATAGCGCTCCCCAAATGAGGTATACCAAAGAAAACCAAACCCCAATTGCGGAAATGATTGTTAATTTTAAAGGATTACGTAGTGAAGATCCAACCAGAGATCTCAAGATCATAGGATGGGGAAATATTGCCCAAGAAATGGTAGATGAACTAAAGGAAGGGCAAAATATTGTTATTGAGGGACGTCTAAAGATGAATTCTGTAACTAGAAAAGACGGAACAAAAGAAAAGCAACCAGAACTAACTGCTTCAAAGATTCATCAAATATCGCCGGTTGATGTTATTAAGTCTGATCAAAAGGAAAGTAATGAGTCATTTGAAAATAAAGAAAACGCCAAAAAATCTAGTTGGGATAGTTCACCTTTAGTACCTGAAGTGGACGAAATACCTTTTTAAATCAAATATCAACATTATTTTCTTGAACACTTATAATTAATTTGCTTATTTTTCTTTCAAGCGCGGCAAGTTCGCTTCTAATTTCTGGCCATTTACCCTTATCAAGATTTTCTAGTAGCCATGCTCTATCTTGATCAAGTTTAAAAATTAAATCTCCTTGATTTGCAGTATTAGGATCTTGCATAATACTAGTTAGCCTATTTAAAACTCATTCTACTAAATCAAAATGAAGAAATACTTATCGCCTGGAAACTTAATCGTAACCGCTGGGGGTATATTAGCTTTTGTTGGAATGACTGCTTATTTTACAGACTCAGTGAATTTAAGTGTACCTACTTTTTTTTATGGAGTACCTATTTTCCTAATTGGCTTAGGCTTAAAGACTTCCGAAATACCTCCTGTAGAGTTATTTGACAAGACAAATTTTGCGACAAATAAATTTAATAGACCAAAAGAACTAACAGCATTAGTTAAAGATGTTACAAGATGGAGGTATGGGATAAAAGCTCATCTTGAATCGTCATTAGAATCTTTAAATTTGTGGGACGAGGATAACCCCCCTCAATTAAAAGAAATAGAAGAAATTACAAAGGAAGAAAAAAATGGTCTCAGAATGCGTTTCGAATTAAACGCTGTCCCTCTAGAAAAATGGATTGAAAAACAAGAAAGATTAAATAGGTTTTTCGTCAAAGGTCTTGAATCAGAATTTATTATCGACGATAATAAAAAAGAATTTGATTTTATTCTCTTTTATTGAATATAGGGATATATTTGTAAAAACCTAATTTCTCAATTCAATCAAGTTTTAATGAATTTTAATAATGAATGATTCTCAAAGAGTATCAATATTAAGCGAAGCACTACCATATATACAAAGTTTCTCAGGTAGAAAAATTGTTATCAAGTATGGTGGTTCTGTTATGGAGAATGATAATTTAAAAAATGCTTTTTTTAGAGACATTGCACTTTTATCAACCGTTGGAGTTTGTCCGATAGTAATTCATGGAGGTGGACCAGAGATTAATAATTGGTTAAAGAAATTAGAAATATCTCCTAAATTCGAAAATGGATTAAGAATTACTGATCAAAAAACAATGGAAATTGTCGAGATGGTTCTAATGGGTAGAGTTAACAAACAAATTGTAAAAGGGATTAATAAAACTGGATCCTTAGCTGTTGGAATATCAGGTCTTGATGGCAACTTAATTCAATCTAGAGAACTAGGAGATGGTAGCCATGGGTTAGTGGGAGAGGTTACAAAAATCAATCCTGAAATATTAGATCCTCTTATTTCTAAAGGATACATCCCAATTATTTCTAGCATTGGATCAACCTTGGAGGGTATTTCCCATAACATTAATGCAGATTTTGTTGCTGGAGAAATTGCTGCTGCAATAAATGCAGAAAAACTTATTCTTCTTACTGATACTCAAGGGATTTTAAAAGAAAAAGATAACAAAAATAGTCTTGTTGAAAAAACTAATCTCAAAGAGGCAAGGGATTTTATTGATAAAAAAATTGTAACTGAAGGTATGATTCCAAAGACAGAATGCTGTATAAGAGCTTTAGCCCAAGGAGTCAAAGCGGCTCATATAATTGATGGGAGAATAGAACATTCATTACTTCTTGAGATTTTTACAAATTCCGGAATAGGTACAATGATAGTCGCCTAACCCATGAAAACTTATGAGCAAGTTTTAGAAACAGTAGAACTTGCTTTAGCTAAAGGTGAGTATAATTTTTGCATTGAATTTCTTTTGCCCATAATCGAATCATTTCCTTTATCAAGCAAAGAGGGAGTAAATTTAAGAACAATCTTAATTACTGCTCTTTGTGGGATCAATAAAAAGGATGAGGCTAAAAGGTTTTGTAAAGAACTTCTAAAATCTTACGATAATAAGACAAGAGAAAATGCAAAATATTTGATGGAAGTTATAGACTCTCCTGATATAAAAAAGCCAGAAAATTGGAACTTAAAGTTTGAAAGCGACCCATCACTCAATAAAAAATCTTTTAACTCACTGCGCAAAAAAAGAGAAGAATTGAAGAAAAAAAAATTTATTAATGTAACTGAGACACCAACTGGTGAAACAAAACCCTTTCAGAAAGGCTTTTCACTGATCATTTTTTTAATACTATTATTATTAATTCCACTTTTAAGTGGCTGCGTAAAAATTGAGGATACCCTTGATCTTAGTGAACTTGATTCAATAACTAATAATTTAGTGATAGAGAGTAAATACATAAAGAAATTTCCATGGCAGTTAAAATTTGAAGAAAAGATGAAAGATATTTTTCCTGACGCAGAAATTGAACAAGATGAATCAACCTTTTCTTTGAAACATAAACATCTTAATTTAGAGGATACAAAGCAAGTTCTTAAAATCACCCAAAATACAGCTGGCGAGTTAGCGGGAGAATCAACAAATATAGAAATTAATACTACTCAAAAAAACTTCATTTTTTTTAAAAAATACTTTTACAGGTTAGATTTGGATCTAAATTCTATTAAAGGCATTGATAATTTAGAACTCATTTTCAAAATTATTCACCCTAATGAAGCTATCCTTACCGAGAAAAATAATTCAAATTTAGAAATCACAAAAAATC
>QCCP01000016.1 GCA_003281225.1 Prochlorococcus sp. AG-347-L20 | reverse complement strand
CAAGTGATGAAGAAGCTTTTAGAAATAGTGAATCAACTCATTTAATTTTAAAAAACTCAGGGTATTCAAGATACGAAATCTCAAACTATTGCCTTCCGCGACATCAATCGAGACATAATAGAGTTTACTGGAGTGGTTTAGGCTGGTGGAGTTTTGGTCAAGGTTCTACAAGTTCACCTTGGGGGGAAAAATTAACTAGACCTAGAGTTAGCAAAGAATATAAAGAATGGGTAACCAGACAATACGAACTTAATTTAGATTCATCCCTAACTAACAAGGAGTTTGTCTATAAAGAAGTTGATGAGAAAATAATGTTGGGATTAAGACTTAAAGAGGGTGTAGATATCAAAGAAGTGTTTAAAGAAGAAAACTGGGAAAACAAAAAAATTGAAAGCAACTTTAATAAATTGCTTGAAGAATGGGAAAGATTTCTAGAAAGTGGACTATTAGTAAGAAAGGGGAATAGATTCTTTTTAAGTGAGCCTAATGGAATGGAACTTAGCAATCAAGTTCTTGTTTCTATGTTTAAGTGGTGGGATGAAATTAATTAAATCTTTCAGAGTCTACCCATTTTTTTAATTTATCCTTAAATAATTTTTTCCCTTGGATAATAGGTTGGCAAAATGGTGGTTGATCATCATTGAGGCCTAACAGATCTGCAGTAACTCTTACTTGTCCATCGCAATAATTACCTGCACCAATACCTATTGTTGGAATTTTTAAAGAATTTTGTATTTCTTTAGCAAGCAAGTCAGGAATATGTTCAAGAACTATTGAAAAACATCCTAATTCTTCAAGAATTGAAGCTTCTTTCTTGATTTTTTCTTGGCTTGTTGAGCTTTCTCCTTGTTTTTTTAATCCAATATTTAGATAGCTTTGTGGTGTAAGACCTATATGACCCATAACAGGGATTCCCATTCTTATTAATCTAGAAATAACTTTTTGTATTTCCGGTTCAGCCCCTTCTACTTTTACAGCTTTTGCATAAGTGCTCTGAATGATTTTCCCTGCATACTCAACAGCTTTATCTTCTCCACATTGGCAAGTCAGAAAAGGCATATCTGAAACGACTAAAGGTTGTTCCTCAATTTTCTTATTAAATCCTCTGGAAACAGCATTAGTATGATAAATTATGTTTTCTAAAGTTAATGGCAATGTCGATTTGTATCCTAAGCAGACCATTGCTAATGAATCTCCGACCAGAACGAGATCAACATTTGCTTGTTCTGCAATAGATCCTGAGATGGAATCCCATGCAGTAAGTGCAATGATTTTGCGAGAATTTTTTTTATAATGAACTAGGTCTGAAGGTAACATGATAAATTTATGTATCTTTTTGAATCAAGAATTGCTAGTATGATGCTGACTCGGCCTTTCGCGGTTTTAACGCCTAAACCTGGTCAGGACCGGAAGGTAGCAGCCACAAGGGATGCTTGAGGCAGGCGAGATAACCGAGTCACTCTATTTTAGCTTTACCCTATATCTTTTTTATTTTGCCTTAATCTCAAAAATTCAGGGATACTTGCTCCGGATTCTTTATTTTCGGAAAAATTATATAAGGGTTGATTAGATAATCTGTTTTTTATTCTTTGCTGGTTTAATGGTTGGGTTGTTTCAAATCCAGTAGCAATTACAGTAACTTGTATCTCTCCTTCCATCGCCTCATCTACAACTGCACCAACAATAATATTTGCTTCTTGATCAACAACATCATAAATAATTTCAGATGCGGAGGTCATGTCTTCTAAAGTCATATCTTTGCCACCAGTAATATTTATAACGCAACCTTTAGCTCCATCAATTCTAGCTGCTTCTAATAAAGGACTATTCATTGCTGCCTGTGCTGCCTCTATAGCTCTCGACCTTCCTGAACCTATACCTATTCCGAGAAGAGCAGTGCCAGCTTCCGTCATCACTGATCTTACGTCTGCAAAATCAACATTAACTAATCCTGGGCAAGTAATTATGTCACTAATGCCTTTGACGCCCATCCTTAGAACATCATCAGCATTCCTAAATGCTTCTTGAAGGGGAGCTCCTGCTATAACATCTTTTAATCGGTCATTTGGAATAACTATAAGAGTATCAACGTTTTCAGCTAGTCTTGCGATCCCCTCCTCTGCTTGACGCATTCTTCTTTTCCCTTCAAAAGAAAATGGTTTGGTTACTATACCTACTGTTAGAGCTCCACTTTGCTTGGCCACTTCTGCAACTACGGGAGCTGCTCCTGTACCAGTTCCTCCACCCATCCCAGCGGCTATAAAAACTAGATCAGATCCTTCTAAAGCTTGTTGAAGCTCTTCTTTGGATTCTTCGGCTGCTTTTTGCCCAATACTTGGATTCCCACCTGCACCTAAACCTCTAGTGAGATTTTGTCCAAGTTGAACCCTACTCTCTGCAGAAGATTGTAGTAGGGCTTGTGCATCGGTGTTGAGTACCCTAAATGAAACACCTTCTAAATCACTATTTATCATCCTATTGACTGCATTACTGCCACCACCACCTACACCAATAACTTCTATTTTGGCGTTTTGGCTTGGAAGGATTTCTCTCGATTGATCAAAGTTTGGATTGTTACCGAAGCTCATCTCTTAATAGGAATCTTTTACTAGTATTGGGTGCATTATGAACTTACTGCGCTCATATGTAGGAATTTGTTGAGGAAAATCCTAAAAATATTTATTTATTAAATATTTTGTTTTGAATGCAAAACCCATATCAACACTACAATAATTAAAAAAAATTTCTCAAAATCCTTTTTCAAATATTAGGGTTTGAACACTTTTATTTTGGGTTTATCTGGATTAGTAAGATCAATATTATCTATTTTTTTTGAAAAGCTATTTTTCTTAAATTCATTTTTAAGATTATTGATTATTTGTAATTGATAGTTGATTAAATTTGGCTTTAATCCTAAGTATATTGTGTTTAAATCTTTTTCCTGAATAGTTAGAAACCCATCGGATGAGAAAGTTATTTTAACTATCTCTAATTCATAATTCTGTATAGCGATAAAAATTTTAGATAATATTTTTTTAAATTTTTCTTTCCATCCAAAAACTTGTATGGTGAATTTATTCAAATTTTTTTCAGCCACATTTTGTTTATTTATAAAAGTTCCATCTTTATCAATGAAGCCTAATATTTTTTCATCGTTTAATATTCTCTCACCGTAAGCTATAGGAATTCTTGAATTAATATGAACTTTCAAACCAAAAGGAAATAATTCTCTATTAACCGAAACATTCTTGAGAGATAAATTTTGTTTTAACTCTTTTTCTAACAAATTAGTTTTAACAAAAATTAATCGGATCGGAAAATTTAAAGATGAATTATTTATCACATCATTTTGCGAAAATAATTTACTACCAGAAATTCTAATATCCTGAGTATCAACTTTTTTGAGAGTTTTTATGATTAATGAGCTTGTTAAAAATAAAAATGAAATTAGAAAAAAAAAGCCTTTATTTTTGATTACTTTTTGGTTTTTCACAAATCACATCGTGCTTTTTTCATTAATTGGTCCATCCACTCTCTCGCTTGTTCTGCATCTGAAAATGGTACATCCATCTCTTTCCCATCCCCTACTAATCTCAACCTGCACTTACCTTGAGATTCACTTGTAAGAGGAGCTTCTCCAGAAGTTAGTGCCATTAATTCAACTAGTTCCAGTTTCTTGATCGTAAAACAATCTTTTTCTTCAAATTTACCAGCTTCAAATGCGCTCCACTTTAACTCCCCGTCTTTTAAGGACGCTGCACCTGAACTATCTAACTTGCATAGTTCAGAATCACTGGCCCAACTTCTAAAAAGATTTTGCCTTCTTCTTTCTAACCATCCAAGTGCAGTTAATAAAATGAATATTAAAAGTAATGGTAACCAAAGTAGTCCATGCAACATTTGATTTAAATTACAAATCTAAAGATATATCTACCAGTCTAGCCACAAGTTGTTCAATTTTTAAACCTGAAGCTTCCCAAAGCATCGGAAACATACTGTTTTTTGTAAAACCAGGAATTGTATTTATTTCATTAATAAAAATTTTATTTGAAGATTTTTCTAAAAAGAAATCTACTCTTGCAAAACCGAAAATATTTAGTGCTCTAGAACTTTTAATAGCAATGTCTTTAATTTCTTTGGTGATTTTAGAATCTATTACGGCTGGGATAATTATTTTATTATTTGAGTTGTATTTTGAATCATAATCATACCAATCACTTTCGTACTTTACTTCTCCTATTTCAGAAGTTAAGAGCTTTGAATTTCCAATTATTCCGCATTCAATCTCCCTTACCTCTAAACCTTCTTCTATTAAGATTCTTGGATCTATTTTCCAAGCCTTTTCTAATGCTTGTAATATTTCTGACTCATTTATTACTTTGGAGATGCCAAGAGATGATCCAGAGTTCGATGGTTTAACAAAAATAGGAAAATTTAATTTTTTTAAAATTTCATTAATTATTTTATTTTTTACTTCCTTATCGTTTAGATTTTCATTTTGAAAAACAAGATAATTAACTTGTGGAAGTTTAAGATTTGAGAAAATTGTTTTCATCAATATTTTATCCATCCCAAGTGCAGAGCCAATAATTCCACATCCTACTAAAGGTTTCTTTGTAAATCTAAGTAAGCCATGAATTGATCCGTCTTCACCATTAATTCCATGTAAAAGAGGAAACCAAACATCAATATATTGAAATTCAATTCCGTCAAGAAAGTTATTTTTTTCTTGATTAAAAATTCCTTGTTTATTTGTTTTATTGTTTTCAATTTCACCAATTAGGATTTTTTCTGAACTATCACTATCAAGCCAATCTCCATATTTGTTTATGTAAAAGGCTTTAACTGTAAAGCGTTCATTGTTTATTTCTGAATTAAATGCTTGATAAACTGTTTTCGCGGAGGATATCGATACTTCATGTTCATTGGAATTCCCGCCAAATATTAACCCAATACATTTTTTCTTACCCCCGATCATTTAGAAAAAAATCATAAATAAAGTTCGCCTGTTAAAGAAAAAGGTCTTGCTTCATTTATTCTGACATCTATCTCATCTCCTAATGAAAAATTAAAGTTAATGTTTTTGGGAATCTCTACGAAAGTTAATCTATTTGTTCTAGTTCTACCCATAATTTGCGAGGAATTTTTTGGATTTAAACCCTCAATTAGAACGCTTTCAATATTGTTGATGTATCTTTGATTTCTGGTTCTAGCAGTTTTTTCGACTAAATCATTTATTTCCTTTAATCTAGCTTTTTTTACCACTTCAGAAAGTTGATTCGACCAAACTGCTGCAGGCGTATTTGGTCTTGGAGAATATGCTGCCGTATTTACTTGATCAAAACCAATTTCTGATATTAGCTTTAATGTATCTTGATATTGTTTTTCTGTTTCTCCTGGGAAAGCAACTATTGCGTCTGCAGTGATTGATGCATTTGGCATTAATGACCTTATATTCTCGATAATATTTTTATACTTTTTAATAGAATATCCTCTTGACATTTGTTTTAAGATTTCATCATTTCCACTTTGGAAGGGAATATGGAAATGTTCACAGACTTTATCAAGTTCATAACAAGCTTGAATCAACCTTTTTGAAAAATATCTTGGATGACTAGTAGCAAATCTTATTCTGCGAATTCCTCTAACATCATGAATATAATATAAAAGATCAGTTAGAGTATTCTCTTTTCTCCCCTCTTTTGTAGTTCCTGGAAGGTCTCTACCATAAGCATCAATATTCTGACCCAAAAGAGTAATTTCTTTAAAATTATCATCAGCCAATTTTTGGATCTCACTTTTTATCGCATTTGGATATCTTGATTGCTCTTTTCCTCTTACAGAGGGGACTACACAATATGAACATCTTTCATTACATCCATAAATAATATTAACCCAGCCACAAATAGAGCTTTCTCTTCTGGCACTTGTTATGTCTTCAGAAATGAAGGTTTCTTCTGTGGCAGAAACTTGATTTCCTAAATCAACTTTCCCCAGAAGATTCTCAAGATTATTTACGTGTTGAGGGCCCATAACAAGATCAAGTTCTGGGACTCTTCTTAATAATGACTCTCCCTCTTGTTGCGCAAGACAACCTGCTAAAACAAGTTTTAAATTAGGTGTTTTGTGCTTTCTTTTTGCTTGTCTTCCTAGAAAGCTATAAACTTTTTGCTCCGCATTATCTCTGATTGTGCATGTATTGTACAAGACCAAATCGGCATTTAATTCATTATCTGCTCGGGTATATCCCATTTTCTCTAATGTCCCAGCCATTCTCTCAGAATCAGCCTTATTCATTTGGCATCCAAATGTGGTTATCCAATAACTGCTAGTAGTTGAATTCTTTTGAGATTGTTTTTCGTCTGATTTTGTTTTTGTTAGCACTTTGCTAGGAATTTTTTATGATTCTTTAATTCAAAATTACAAGTTAAATAATTTTGCTGCAATATTTTTGAGGGCGAGCGAGGGGATTCGAACCCCCGAATAGCGGCGCCACAAGCCGCTGCCTTAACCACTTGGCGACGCCCGCCGCACATTTATAAATCTAACAACTCAAGGGTAACTTTACATAGTTATTTTATCTTTTAGCGAAATTTGAATTATTTTCTAATTCAGTAAAGTTTTCTAATGTTTTAAAATAAAAGAAAATTTAAAAAAAATTTGAGTAATTCTGACACAGCTGAGGTTCTTATTCCCAGAAGCCTTTGTTTAATAGAAGATTTTGATAACCTCATTATTGATGTAGAGGATTTATGTTCAGTTTCCATAAGTTGGGAGGATGGATTCGTTTCTGAGTTAAGGCCCTTAGAAAATAAAGTTACAAAACCAAAAAATATTTTATTTCCAAGATTTGTTGAAACGCATTCGCATTTTGATAAATCATTTATATGGGCAGAATTTCCTAATCTGGAATCAAACTATGGAGGAGCATTATCAGTAAATCTTGAAGAACATAAAACTAGAACTATAGAAAAGGTTCTTGAAAGAGTTGAGAAATCTTTAAATCTTGCCATACAAAACGGATACCGAGCAATCAGGAGTCATATTGATACATACAAAAGTCAATCTATTGATATTTGGATTGAACTTTTTAAATTACAAAAAAAATTTTCATCTGAGTTGACTTTACAATTCGTTGCTCTAGCTCCATTGGAATTCTGGGATACAGCTAATGGAGAAGAGTTGGCAAAAATTTTTTCCTCTAATGGAGGCATTTTAGGAGGTGTTATTGTACCCCCTTTCAATAAAAAAATTACAAGCAAATTTCTCGCAAAGATGCTTCTTCTTGCTAGTAAATATAAATTAGAAATTGATTTGCATATAGATGAGTCAAGTATTGAGCCTGGAGCAGGAATAAAAGTTTTATTAGAAACAATCGAAAGTTTAAAAATTAATAGTATTCCAATCACTTGTAGTCATTTGAGTAGTCTTATCTCTTTAAATCATAGAGAGATTTTAAATTTAGGAGAAAAAATGGCTGAGAAAAATATTAAGGTTATTGCTTTACCCCTAACAAATTTTTGGCTGCTCAATCGAAGTAATAAAAATACATCCCTAAAAAGACCAGTTGCGCCAATAAAGCAATTACAAAAATCGCATGTTGATGTATCTCTGGGGACTGATAATGTTCAAGACCCTTGGTACCCATTTGGTAATTTTGATCCTTTTTATATGTTGTCTTGCTCGATACCTATGCTTCAACTAAACCCCTGGGACAGAATGACTCTATCTTCGATTTTTTTAGCTCCAAGCAGATTATTAAACTTAAAATGGGATGGTTTAATTAAAAAGGGTTGTCCTGCTGACTTTGTGATTTTAGATGCACAAAGATGGGCAGATGTTTTTTCGAGTACCTTAAAGAGAAAAGTGTTTATAAAAGGCGATTTATATTGCTAATCGGCTAATTTATATACAAAACAATAAAAATTTTATAAATGAAATCAAATAGTCTCAAATTTATAGACAAATTTAGGGAAGTCAACAACTTAGAGATTATTGAAAGCCAATCTGACATAAGAAGACTTTCAAAAGATTTTTATAACTACTCTCCAATCCTTACTGAAAAATTAGACGAATGTATTGCTGATTTGGTGGTAAGACCTAGTGATCACAAAGCGGTAAAGGAAGTAGCAGAAATTTGTTGGGAATTTTCTATCCCAATTACTTTAAGGGGTTCAGGTACAGGTAATTATGGACAAGCTGTCCCATTGTTTAAAGGAGTTGTAATGCAGATGAGTCACTTTAATAAGTTAGAAGAATTTGATCCAGATACAGGTTTTGTAAAAGTACAGTCTGGCTGTGTTATGGGAGATTTGAATAAACAATTAGAAAAATATGGAAGGGAGTTGAGGTTGCTTCCTAGTACTTGGAAAACTGCAACAATTGGAGGTTTTATTGCAGGTGGATCAGGAGGTATTGGTTCTATTAGGTGGGGATTTTTAAGAGATCCAGGAAATCTTATTGGTTTAGAGGCAGTAACGATGAATGAAAAACCTAAATTATTAAAATTTGATGCTGAAGAATCTGAACCTCTAAATCATGCTTATGGGACTAATGGAATAATTACTTCTTTATTACTCGCTACTGATATCAAACGTACGTGGTATTCAATAGTTATCGACTGTATTGAATTTGAAAAAACAATAGAAATATTGAAAACTCTTACGAGCGCAGCAATTGATCTGAAATTAGGAGCAATTCTTGAAGAAGAAATTGTAGATCAAATGCCAAAATGGTTTAAAAGTAAATCTAGAAGTCACAAGATATTAATTCAATCTACTCTTGGAGGAATAAAAACCATTGAGCTAATTTGTAAAAAATTTAAAACCAAAGCTACTCTACTTGGGGAAGAAGAAAAGCTCGTCAATGGAATTTCTGAAGTCGTATGGAATCATACAACTCTTCATATGAGGTCTAGGGATAAAAATTGGACGTATTTACAGATGCTTTTGCCGCTTAATAATGAACTAGAATTGATTAATTTTTTGAGAAAAAAATGGGGTAAAAAAGTTCTTTGGCATTTAGAGGCAGTTTCTCAACAAGGATCACCGCGATTAGCGGCTTTGCCTGTATTAAAGTGGAATGGGGCAGAAGAACTAAATGAAATAATGGAAGATTGCAAGAAACTTGGTGCGTTTATTTTTAATCCTCATGTTTTAACAGTTGAAGGCGGAGGTCTCGGAGTGGTGGATGCTGATCAAGTAAAAGCGAAATTAAGATTTGATCCTAAAGGGCTATTAAATCCAGGAAAATTGGAAGGTTGGGAAGTAAAAGAACGTTTTAAAATTTAACATTTCTGTTTATTCGCAAATTTAATAAATTCAGCAACTAAAAAAATAGAACCTGTTAGAACAGGATGATTAGGTGGCCATTTTTCAAGGGAAAATAAATACTCAATGGCAAGTTCAAATGTTTTAAATTCAATTGTTTTTTGAAAGTCAATTTCTTTAATCTGAGAGAGATCATTTAATTGCCAACTAGGTTGGTTTGGAACTGGCACAAGTAATAAGCGATCATTTTTCTTTAGAAGTGTTTTTAATATTGCGTAAATATCTTTTTGCCTTTGGACACCTAAAATCCAATAAATTCCTTTATCTTCATTCTCCCAATTGCTTCGCTCATTAGAGAGTGCTTTTGCGGCAGGATAATTATGCGCACAATCTACAAGAATTTCTTTGTTGAAATAATTTATTATTTCTAGCCTTCCGTTCCAAGCTGTCTTTTTAAGACCTTCAGATATGTGTTTTTCTTTTATTTTAAATCCCAAATTATTCAGCGCTTCAATTGCTCCAACAGCTACTGAAGCATTTTGCTTTTGAAAAATTCCTTTTAATCCAAGCTCATAGCTGTTTGAAATTGAATCTTTCCAAATAATTTCTGCTCCTACCTCTTTAACTTTTTTGGTTATTAAATTTTCAACTTGACTATTTTGATTGCATGAAATGACAATTGAGTTTTTTTCAATAACTGCTAATTTTTCTTCTGCAATTTTTTCAATCGTATCTCCAAGAAATTCTTTATGGTCTAAGCCAATATTCCCAATAGCAATGATTGGTCTAGATTTATGGGCTGTTGTCGCGTCTAATCGTCCCCCTAAGCCAGCTTCAAGAATGAGTAATTCAACTTTTTGATGGTCAAAAAAATATAGTGCGCAGCAAATGATTTTTTCAAAAGGAGTTAATTCAAATGTTGAAAAATTTTTTTCTATTAATCTATAGATTTTTTCAAAATCAGTTTTATTAATATTTTTTTTATTAACTCTAATCCTTTCGCATACATCCAAAAGATGAGGAGATGTCGTTACACCGAAATTCCTTTTAGCTTCAAAAAGTATACTTTCTAAATATGCTGCGATTGATCCTTTGCCATTGGTTCCAATAATCTGTATCGCAGGGATATTCTTGCAAGGATTACCAAGATCTTGAAGTGCTTTTTTAATTCTTGATAAACCTAACTTGATATTATCCCTTTCATATTTAGGAGATAATAATTCAAAAGTTTTTAAATTTGCATTTTTCAAAATTTTAATTGCTATAACTCTTCAAAAATTGAATTTAGCTTATCCAAAAGAATATTAATTTCTCTTCTAGAAATAACTAATGGTGGGACAATTCTCACAACATTTCCTCCTGCAGGAACTACCAGTAATCCTTTATCAAAAGCTTTTAATGTAATTTTTTTTGCATCAGCATAATCATCATTTATCACAAGACCTTGTATTAAACCTAAACCTCTTTTCCCGCTAATAATATTTGGAAATTTTTTTGACAATTCTTCAAACCCAGCACTTAATTGTTCCCCTCTTAGATAAACATTATTGATAATATTTCTTCTATTTATTTCTTCTAATACAGTTAGGGCAGCTTTACAAGCAAATGGGTTCCCTCCAAAAGTGCTTGCATGATCCCCTGGAGAAAAAATGTTGGCTTTTTCTTTTACCAATAATGCTCCAATTGCATGACCTCCTCCTAATCCTTTAGCAAGGGTGAATCCATCAGGTTCAATTCCTAAATTCTCATAACCCCACATTTTTCCAGTTCGACCTACTCCACTTTGGACCTCATCTAAGATGAGAAGAGAATTATATTTATCACATATTTCTCTCAGGCTTTTAAAAAATATTTTACTTCCAGGAATTACGCCGCCTTCGCCTTGTATTGGTTCAACTAAAACGCCGGAAATTTTTTGATCATTATTTTCACACTCTTCAAATAATTTTTTTACCGAATCAAAATTGTTAAATTTAAAAAATTTGAACCCTTGAATCATTGGTTCGAAACCTTTTTGATATTTTGGTTGTCCAGTGGCACTCAAGGTTGCAAGCGTCCTTCCATGGAAGCTGGATTCTGCTGCGAGAATGATTGATTCTTGACCTTTATTTATTTTATTTCCATATTTTTTAATTAATTTAATTGCTGATTCATTTGCTTCCGCACCACTATTACAGAAGAAGACGCTTTTAGCACAACTCATATTCGTTAAAGTTCTGCTTAATTGTTCTTGTTCTTCAATGTTGTAGAGATTAGAAATGTGCTGAATCTTTTTTAGTTGAGTTGATAACCTTCTTCTTAAAACTCTGTCGCTATGTCCAAGACTACAAGTTGCTATACCAGCGACTGCATCAAGATACCTTTTACCTGTTTTGTCCCATAGCCAACAACCTTTTCCTTTTTTGAAAGATATATCGAATCGACTATAGGTATTCATTAAAGTGGGAGCGGTCGGACTTGAACCGACATACCCGAAGGTGCCGCATTTTGAGTGCGGTGCGTCTACCAATTCCACCACGCTCCCAAAGCTTTTGAAAAAATGAACTTTTTTAATTATAACAAAAATCAACTTATTGACTATTGTTTTGGTCAAGGAAAAGTTATCGAGATAGCATTTGTTAATAGTTAATCTATTCGATAAAAACATAAAATTATTTATTGCATTTGCTGACAAAAAATGAGGGGGGAAAAGAAAATTTAAACATTTCTGATACATTTTTGTGATTAAATGCGCTCAAAAGTCTTTTTTTCAAGGAGATAGCTTCATGATTAGTAATATTGTGTTATATTAGAAAAAAAAAGAAAATGTCTAAAACACAAGCTAAAAAATTTTCCTTTAAATTTGTCCCTTATCTTTTTATTGCAGTAACTATACTTACAACATTCGGATCTAATAGCGGAACTTGGGCATGAACGAATTCAATTTTAATGGTTTAAATAGAATTTGGTCTAATCGCTTTCTAGTTTTGTTTTTATTATTTTTGGGTTGTATTTCACTAATCAATATTGCTTACGTTTGAATCAACTTTCTTAGTTTTAAAAATATATTTGGAAAATACTAAGCTGCTTCGAGTTTTGAAAGATTCTCAGATCTTGGTTCAATTTTATATCCATTCTCTTGAAAAGTATTTTTACTGATTTCTCTAATAATTTTTACACCTAAATTTTTAAGTTTTAATTCAAAATTTTCATAACCTCTATCTAGATGTTCTAATCCATAGAAATTACTACTACCTTTTGCGATGATTCCTGCAATTATTAATGCAGCTGATGACCTTAAATCTGAACCAACTAGATTCATCCCATTAATTGTTTTTACACCTTTGATGTGAGCTACGTTTTTGTTTAGTTTTATACTGGCGCCCATTTCATTAAGTAAATAAATATGATTCATTCTGTTTTCAAAAATTGTTTCAGTTATCTTTGATTCACCATTTGCGATTGTCATTAGAGTTGTAAATGGTGCCTGCAAATCAGTAGGAAAGCCTGGGAAAGGAGCTGTTTCAATATCTACTCCTCTAATCTCTTTACTCTTGATAGAAATCGAATTACCTTTAATCGTAATTTTACTCCCACTCTCTTGAAGCTTATTAGTGACAGCTTCAAGATGATGAGGGATAACTGGGGAAACTGTTATTGAAGAGGAAGTTGCAGCAGCAGCTATTAGAAAAGTTCCAGCTTCTATTCGGTCTGGAATTACTTTATGGGTACATCCGGCAAGCTTATTAACACCATCAATAATAATTGTTTCTTTACCGGAGTCATAAATTTTTGCCCCCATTTTATTAAGCATTTGGCATAAATCTTGAACTTCAGGCTCTCTAGCAGCATTTTCAATAGTAGTTCTTCCTTTGGCTAAAGATGCCGCCATTATTAAAGTTTCAGTCGCACCTACACTTGGACAATTTAATTTAATATGAGTGCCATGAAGTCTATTTTTGTTCCCCCTTGTTTTTGCCTTTACAATTCCCTCTTCAATAATAATGTCTGCTCCTAGTGCGATTAATCCATTAATGTGCTCGTCTATTGGCCTTGAACCAATATTGCATCCACCTGGTAACGGTACTTGAGCCTCTCCAAATTTAGTTAATAGTGCACCTATACAAAAGAAACTAGCTCTTAATCCTTTAACAAGTTCATATGGAAGTTCTTTAATCGAAATAGTTGTTGGATCTATTTCTAGTTGGTTGTTTTTACGAACTAAATTCACTCCTAAATTCTTTAAGATATTCCCCATCTTTTCAATATCAGTGAGAAAAGGTACATTTTCAAGAATTATTTTTTCATTAGTTAGCAATGAGGAGGCTAATAAAACTAAGGCGGAATTCTTCGCACCACTTATTTCAACTATTCCATTTAACTTGCCTTGGCCAAGAATCTTTAAATTTTGCGATTTAAGATATGACTTCGTTTTGCTTCCGCAAATCATTAAGACTTAATTTATTAGATTCATCATGACAAACTAATAATATTAAGTCCACCCTATGTAACGTCATGAATATTAATTAAAAGTGAAAATGTATTTTTTGATTTTTTGGGAAATAAAAATTTAATAAATAATTGATCAAAATATTTATGTAATTAAAATATAGTTGATAACAAATTTTTCAAAATAATCATAGAAAATACTTTTTTAAAAATAACTAGTAAAAACAATAATCTAGTTAAAAGATTTAGATCATTTAAAAGAGGATCATCTCCAAAAGATCAAGACTTTTTTTGCATAGAGGGTACACATCTCATTGAAGAATTGCTGAAGTCTGGAAAAAATCCCTCTAAGATTTTAGTTACCGAAAAATGGCTAAGAAAGAATCAAAATTTAAGCAAAAAATTTGATGAGTCATTAATAAATATTGTCTCAGAGGAAGTCTTGGCATCTGCGATTTCAACAATTAATCCAGATGGGATAGCAGCTTTAGTAGAGATTTCAGCAATACCTAATTATCAATTTAATAGAAAAGATGATTTTGTTCTTGTTCTCGACAGAATTCAAGATCCTGGGAATATGGGTAATCTATTTAGAACCGCTTTAGCCGCGGGTGTTAATGCAATTTTTTTAGCTGGAGGTGCGCACCCATTAGGCCAAAAGGTATTAAGAGCATCCTCAGGTGCAGTTTTTCATCTGCCATTTTTAAGATTTGATGGCATTGAAGAAGAAATATTAAATTCTTTACTTAAGTCTTTGTCTGAATTATCAAATGTAGGATTTAAGATTTTCTCTACTAGTAGCCATAATGAGAGTTCGAAAAAACCTTCAAAACCTTACTGGGAAGTTGATTGGTCTAGACGTACAGCATTAATTTTGGGTAATGAAGGCCAAGGTATTCATAAAAAAATTCAAGAAGCTTTTAATGAAACAATTACAATTCCGCATAGCGAGATTGTAGAATCATTGAATGTGGCTTGTGTTGCAGTTCCGTTATTACTAGAACGAAAAAGAGTCGCATACACCTCTAAATAAATAAAACAAAAGTGACTGATTCAAGTTTTGATTTTGATTTAATCGTAATAGGAGCAGGATATGGAGGTTTTGATGCCGCTAAACATGCTGCTGGTAAGGGACTGAAAGTCGCAATAGTAGAATCTTCTGATATGGGAGGCACTTGTGTTAACAAGGGTTGTGTTCCATCTAAAGCTCTTTTGGCCGCAAGTGGAAAAGTTAGAGAAATAGCTAATTATGAACATTTATCTAAATTTGGTATACATGCTTCACCAGTAAGGTTCGAGAGATCAAAAATTGCAGATCATGCAAATAATTTAGTTTTAAATGTTAGAGAAAATTTAACAAAAACTCTTAAAAGGAGTGGAGTTGAAATTATTTTGGGCATTGGAAGAATTGAAGGAAATCAAAAAGTAGGTGTAAGAGATAAAAACGGAATTGATAAAATTTTCACATGTAAGAATATTGTTATAGCAACGGGCTCTTCTCCTTTTGTGCCCCGTGGAATAACTTTGGATAATAGGACCGTATTTACTAGCGATGATGCGGTTAAACTTGAGTGGCTCCCAAGATGGATAGCAATCATTGGAAGCGGATATATAGGTCTAGAATTTGCTGATGTTTATACCGCGCTTGGTTGTGAAGTTACCATTATCGAGGCTTTGCAGAATATTATGCCAACATTTGATCCAGACATCACTAAAATTGCTAAGAAGAACCTTATTCAAGCAAGAGATATAGACACAAAATCAAATGTCTTTGCGACAAAAATAATACCTGGATGTCCTGTAAAAATAGAACTGACTGATGCAAAATCTAAGGAAGTTGTCGAAACTTTAGAAGTTGACGCTGTACTAGTCGCAACTGGCAGAAGTCCTAATAGTAATAACTTAAATCTTGAGTCGGTTGGTATCGAAACAGTAAAAGGTTTCATTCCTGTAGATGATCAAATGAGAGTTAAGAATGGTGATGAAATAATACCTAACATTTGGGCTGTTGGAGATGTAACGGGCAAACTAATGCTTGCCCATACAGCTGCAGCGCAGGGTACTATTGCTGTTGATAATATTTGCGGTGGTAATGTCGAAATTAACTATAAAAGTATCCCCGCAGCAACCTTTACTCACCCAGAGATAAGTTCAGTTGGTCTCTCTGAAGTTGAAGCTAAAGAGATATCTGCAAAAGAAAATTTTACTTTGGGAGTTGTCAAAAGTTTCTTTAAGGCTAATTCAAAAGCATTGGCTGAATTGGAAAGTGATGGATTGCTAAAGTTGATTTTCAATAAAGATAATGGGAAAGTATTAGGTGCTCATATTTTTGGGTTACATGCAGCTGATTTAATTCAAGAAATTTCGAACGCTATTTCAAGGAACCAAGATGTAATTGAATTATCTAAAGAAGTTCATACTCATCCTACTCTTAGTGAAGTAGTTGAGGTCGCATATAAACAAGCCGCTTCTCAAATAAAATAATATCTAAGATTAATGGAGATAAGACGCAGACCACCAAATCCAACAGTAAGGGTAGAAAATTTAGAATATGCTGTACCTCATAGAGAAGCACAAGCAAAAAATATTCTTGAAGAAATTGTCTGGCACAAGGATATTGAAATTAAGAATTTTAAAAAAATAGTCTCTTTAGAAGATCTCATCAAAAAGATTGAAAAACTTCCTACTCCCAAAGATTTTTGTAAAAATATTTTGGAGTCAAAAATAAAACCAGGAGTTATTGCTGAAATAAAAAAAGCTAGTCCGAGTAAAGGAGTTATTAGAAAAGATTTTAACCCTGAAAACATAGCAATTTGTTATGACAGACTAGGTGCATCATGTATCTCAGTGCTTACTGATAAAAGGTTTTTTCAAGGTAGTTTTGAAATACTCGAAACTGTAAGGAGATCAACTAATCTCCCTCTACTCTGTAAAGATTTTATTATTTCTGCTTATCAGATTTATAAAGCAAGGGTATCTGGTGCTGATGCAATATTATTAATCGCTTCGATTTTAAGTGATGATGATTTAATTTATTTAAAGAAAATAGCTGATAATTTAAAGATGAGTGTTCTTGTTGAAGTCCATAACTCAAATGAATTAGAAAGGATTCTAAAGTTAAAATCTTTTAATTTGATTGGAATAAATAATAGGGACTTAAAGACTTTTAAAACGGATTTAAAAACAACAAAAGAATTGATGCATACATATACTGATATATTTTTAAAACAAAATATTATTCCCATAAGTGAATCTGGAATTAATTGTGCCGAAGATTTAGAATCGCTTAGATCTATTGGAATCAAGGGAGTATTAATTGGTGAAACTTTTATGAGAGAAACTGATATTGAACAATCGTTCAAGAAATTATTTAACTCGATTTAATATTGACCTCAAATCGTGCTATAAAATTGAATAAATAGAGTTGTACTGAATATATATGCAGGCTGTAATTTTAACAGGCATTGTTGCAGGATTTGTGCATGTAGTTAGTGGCGCTGATCATCTAATTGCAATGGCACCGGTGGCGATTAATAATCCTCAAAAAGCTCTTAAAAATAGTTTCTCATGGGGCTTGGGACATTCTTCAGGAGTCCTCTTATTAGCTTTTCTAGCGATTTTTATTAAGGATATTACGCCATTAAACAAATTTTCTAGTATCGCCGAATTCCTAGTTGGAATTTCACTTCTAATTGTTGGAGTATTTGCTATTAAAAATTCTTTTCAATTAAGTATTCACTCGCATTCCCATAAGCATGAGAATGGAATTGCCCATCGTCACTTTCACTTTCATGTTAAGGAACAAAAAAATAATAATAAGCACTCACATGCTTTGACTGGTTTAGGCTTGCTACATGGTATAGCTGGAGGTTCACATTTTCTTGCAGTTCTTCCTGCTTTAGCACTTCCTTTAACAAGCGCTTGCTTATATTTGATTTCATATTTGATTGGTTCACTCATAAGTATGAATCTTTTTACTTGTTTAATATCTTTTACCACCTTTAAAGCAAGTCAAAAATTTATTAAAAGATTAATAGCTACAACAGGAGGGCTTTCCTTTTCTTTGGGATTATTTTGGATTCAAAAAAGTGCTTCTGTTTTTTTGAATTAAAAAATTTTTTAATTTAGGAATAATTAATTTAGAGGTGACAATCCCAATTATTTTTTCGTTATTGATTAATCCAAATTTATTACTATCTTCGCTAAATTCAATATTGTCTCCAATAACCTCAACGTTATTTTGATTTACTGAATTTATCCTTTTTATTAGATTTTTATTTTTAAATGGATGATTAAAAATAACTATTTGTCGATTTTTAAGTATTGATTTATTCTTTTTATATTTTTTAAAAAATACAATATCTCCTTCTTTTAGGTAAGGAAACATCGAAGCACCACTAATAATCGCGGTTTTCCTTAAACCTAAAAAAAATAAAATAAAATCAAAAAAACTTTTGAAAATAACTCTGATTAACTAGCTTTTACAAAAGCGTCTGATCTTCCTTTTGAAGCCCAGAAAATATTATGAATTTTTTCTACATAACTCATGAGTTCTTCAGCTTGGGCTAAGTCAATATTAACTTTGCATGCACTGCATAATTTGGCCGCCTTCCAAATGGTTTCATGTAAGTCTGGATAAGTTTCTAAGTGAACTGGTTTAAAGTAATCTGTCCACAAAATTAGAATCTCTTTCTTTGTTTCTTTTGCTTGCTCTTCTTTTACTGCAACATATCTAGAAAATGTATTACTGTATGTAGCCCACTCTGCTGAATCAGTGCTAGAAGGAGCTTCTAATGCAATAAGTTTTTTTGTCATTGATAAAACTGCTTCAGCTGCAACTCTCGTAGATGCTGGGTCGTAAACACCACAAGGACCATCGCAGTGAGCATGAACAGTCATTGGGGATTTTTTATCTAGAAAAGAATTGATGAATTTACTTAACATTTCAAATATTTGATGTTGTATATATATTACTTGGAGATTAACTAAATTGAAAAGTCTTAGATATTTTTCTTACTTAATTTAATTGACTTTTAATAATTCAACTTCAAATATTAAAGTCGCATTAGCAGGTATTACATTTCCAGCTCCTCTTGATCCGTATCCAAGTTCCGGAGGTATTGTTAATTTTCTTTTGCCTCCAACTTTCATGCCTGCTACACCTTCGTCCCAACCTTTTATTACTCTTCCAGCACCCAAGGGAAAGCTGAATGGAGCTCTGCCGATACTGGTATCAAATTGTGTCCCGTCTTCTAGAGTTCCTGTGTAATTTACAGTAACTGTTTGCCCAGCACTAGCTTCATCTCCTTCCCCGTTTACGATATCTGCAAAAATTAGACCACTTTCTGTAGTCCTTGAATTGTTGTCTGATGGTGTTTCTTCTGCCATAGCGAAAAGTATAGGATTTGGATCTGATGGGTCTAGTTCAAATAAATTATTATTTGAGACATTTGATGATTTTGTAACAGGTGTTCTTTGAACTGACTGAGTTTCTGATTCAGCAGCATTAACAACTTGAGGTGAATTAAATTGACTGAAAAGAGTTAATGAAACACAAAAAACAAAAACTGCAAAACTAATAAAGACTTCTTTCACTTAAATTTTGAAAGTTACTAAAACTTAGTTTACAGAATGAAGGTACAATAAATGGGTGATTATAAATTTAATTTCGTAATTTTAGATTGTTAATCCCAACTCAAATAAAAAGTCTAAGACAATATTTTTACCCTTGTTTAGGAGGGATTTTAGGAGGAATTTCAGTTTCAACTCATTTTTGGCTGATTTTTATGCCGATATCTTTATTTATTTTATGGAAGGGAAGTGAAAGGAGAATAGGAAATTTTTGTTGGGGTTTTTTCTTTATCTTGATAAGTCATTCTTGGCTTTATGATCTTCATCCATTGACATGGCTTGGGTTTTCATGGCTTGCAAGTTTAATAATTACCATTTTAATATTATTATTTTGCGCTTTTCTGGGTGGGATATTAGTTTATTTATGGGGATTGTTAGTTGAAATTATTCTCTGGAAAGAGGATGTTTTCAAAATGAAAATATTATCTTTAACAGTAAAAGTATTTTTTTTATCCTTGACTTGGGGTATTGGTGAACTGATACTTTCTCAAACACCTTTTTTTTGGATAGGTTTAGGAGAGAGTCTTATCCCAGGTGATATTTATCTTGCTGGTTTGGCAAGATGGATTGGTGCAAGTGGTTTATGTGTATTACAAATATTGATTGGATTTTGGATTTTTTATATTCAAGGTAGATGGGAAAGAAAACTTTACTTTAAAAAAATATTTCTTTTAGGACTTTTGGTTTTTATTTTCTTACATTTATTTGGAGGTTTAACAAGTCCATTAACAAGAAATTATGAATATCCAGTAGCTATTTGGCAAACTAATATACCAACAAGAGAAAAATTAAAAATAAATGATGAATTTATTGAAGAAAAGCTATCCATCGCTCAAAAATATGCTTTATCAAACAAAGCGAAACTTCTTGTTGCTCCTGAAGGAACTCTATCTAATAATTTTTATTTTTCTAAAGGCATTAAGGTTAATACCTTGTCAGGAGGTTTCAGAAATTCAAATAATGAGTTAAGAAGTTCTTTACTCGGATTTCAAATTGGAGATAAATCTTTTACCTCATTTATAGATAAAAATAGACTTGTTCCAATAGGTGAAAAAATACCTAGATTTCTAGATATTTTTTCAAGAGGATTATCTGCAGTAGGAGGAATTCAACCAGGCTCTGATTCAAGATTTTTTGATACTAAAATTACACCCCCACTAGCAGTAGCTATATGTTACGAAATTAGTGATGGACTAGAAATAAGAAAGGCTATTAATAGCGGTGCAAAACTAATAATAACTGCAGCAAATTTAGATCCATATCCAGCTAAGCTTTATAATCAATTCCTATCTTTGGCTAGATTAAGAAGTATTGAAAATAAGAAAAATAATTTACTAGTATCAAATACAGGCCCTTCGGGCTTAGTTCAAGATGATGGAAAAATAATTAAACTTTTAGATTATGATGTTGAGCGAAATGAAATAGTATTCCCTAATTTTTCATCCGAAAAGACTTTCTATACAAAATTTGGAGATAAACCTATTTTGTTTTTGTTTATATTTTTTATGGGATTAAATATCTTTTGGAAAATTAATTAATTAACCCTCCACCTAATAAAATTTCTCCTTTATAAAAAACTGCAGCTTGTCCGGGCGTTACCGAACTTTGACTATCTTCAAAAATTAATTTAAATGTTTTAGTAGGATGATCTTTATTTTTCAAAGGGATTAAAGTTCCTTTTACTGGATGACTTCTATATCTGATTTGTGCTTCTACTTCAATCTCTTGCTTAGGTTCTACGATTGAAACCCAGTTAACCTCACTAATTATTGCTTCTTTATTAAAGAGATCACTTTTATCTGCTACATAAACTATGTTTTTTTCCCTGTCTAAACTTTTTACATATAAAGGTTCCGGCCAAGCAATGCCCAATCCTTTTCTCTGACCTACCGTAAAGTGCTGAATTCCATTGTGCGTCCCAAGGACTTTCCCATTTAGATGCACAATTTCTCCTTCTTTGGGTTCTATATGTTTGTCGATAAATATCTGCATTGATCCATAATGTTCAACTAAACATAAATCTTGACTTTCTGGTTTTTGAGCAGTTCTAAGGCCTAATCTAAGGGCTTCCCTTCTTGTATCTTCTTTTTTCATTTCACCAAGAGGAAATTCTAATCTGCTTAGTACTTCTTGGGAAAGAGAATAAAGAAAATAACTTTGGTCTTTGTTTTCGTCAGCACCTCTGAGAAGAAGGAAGTCTTTAAATACAAAGCTCTTGCAATTAAGTTTTTCAGCATAAGATGATTTTTTTATCCTCGCGTAATGTCCGGTCGCAATATGAGTAAAGTCTTTTTTGCTTATTGCGTAATTAAGCATCTCTTCAAACTTCACATTCTTGTTGCACATCGAACATGGCAGTGGAGTGAATCCTTTCTCATAGCTTTCAGTAGTTTTTTTAATTACCTCTCTTTCGAAAATTTCTCTTGAGTCTATTATTTTATGATTAATTCCCAAATCTTCACAAAGGCCAGCAGCATCTACTAATCCTTCAGAACAACAGGAGCCTTGTCCTTTCATTAGCCAAAGAGTTAGTCCCTCAACATTCCAGTCTCTTTCTACAAGAAGAGCCGCTGAAAGGGAACTATCAACGCCACCAGAAAGACCTACAATAATATTTTTCTTCTTTTTAGTTTTATTATTAGAAGAAAAAAAGTTCTCTAATTTTTTATCCTTTTGTGTCTTTAACATGGAAGTTTAAATTTTTGAACAGTTCTTCAATTGCTTTGTACTAATTATGAACGAAATTGTATGGCCAACAATTGATTCTAAACATTTAATTGTTGATTCAAAGCAAATGTTGATAGTAGAGAAAGAAATGTTTTCTGATGGAATGCCACAAGAAGCATTGATGGAAAAAGCTGGTATCCAAATTAGTAAATGGCTCTTAAAAAAGAAACCTCTTCTAAATAATGGAATAACTGTTTTTATAGGTCCTGGGCATAATGGCGGGGACGGTGCTGTAATAGCTAGAGAGCTTTTTTTGAAAGGTTTTTATGTTCAGGTATGGTGTCCATTCCCGATAAAAAAAACACTGACAAATGACCACCTTAATTATCTTACATCTATTGGTGTCAAAAAATTAGTAGAGCCTCCTGATGCAAATAGGAAAGATCTTTGGATTGATGCAGTTTTTGGTAATAATCAAACAAGAAAAGTTGATGATACATTAATTAAACTATTCAACCAAAAATTTCATAAAAAATCTGGAAAGGTAATAAGTATTGATATTCCAACAGGATTATGTCCTGATAAGGGAGAGCCTTTTTTAGAAGACGCAGTAAAGGCAGACTATACCTTGGCCATTGGTCTATATAAGATTGGGTTGACCCAAGATTCTGCTTTACCTTTTATTGGAGAATTGCACCATATAGATATTGGGATCCCTACTAGTAAGCTGTCCAAAGTTGAAAAAAAGATTTTTAAGGTTACTTACAAAGATATAAAAAATATTGATTTACCTTCTTTACCAAAAAATTCCAACAAATATCAAAGAGGTAGAACATTACTAATAGCCGGAAGTGAAAAATATCCAGGGGCTGCATACCTAGCATTGAAAGGGGCCATATCAAGTGGAGCAGGCTTTATCTCAGCAGTCCTTCCTGGAATAGTTGCTGAATCTATTTGGCAAGTTGCCCCAGAAATAGTTTTAAAAGAAACTATGCATTGTAATCAAACTGGTAATTCATCTCTTTTCAGTGCATTAAAAAATATTGATCTAAGTGCATATGATTCATTAGCTGTCGGACCAGGAATAGGAATTGATAATGATGATTGGCAAAAATCAAAAGATTTTCTATTAGATTTTGAAGGATTATTAATTTTGGATGCAGATGCACTCAATAGAATTTCGGAATCTAAGTTGGGGGCAAATTTCTTTTTAGAGAGAAAGTTTAAGACATGGATTACACCACATAGCAAAGAATTTGGAAGATTATTTCCTAATATAAATTCTAAGAACAATGTTGGGCTTGCTCGTGAAGCGGCAAAAGAATTCAATATCAGTATTTTGTTAAAAGGAGCTAACAGCATAGTTGCTGATAATAAAAAAATATGGCAACTTTTTGGTACCGATTCTCAGACAGCTCGAGCTGGATTGGGTGATCTTTTATCTGGTTTTGTAGCTGGTAGTTCTGCGATTGATTTAACCTTGTGTAGAAATATATCAACAGATTTTTTTGTTAAATATGTACTTTTGCATTCATTTGCTGCCTCGAAGTGCAAAAGTGGGTCAAATGCTTCTGCTATTGGTGATGAACTGACAAAATTAATGAGAAATATAAAAACGAGACAAATATCTTGAAAGAAACAATTTAAGAGAGTTATTTATAGTTTTAAACACATAAGTGTACAAATATTACTTGAAATCTGAAGCGCGCATTAAATATTTGGCCATTTCTTTAAAAATGTAGGAGAGTCTTACTACCTAAATAGGTAAAAAAATGGTCTCATCATTACCAACTCAATCAGAACAACCTAAAAGGAGAAGTAATGATCCAATAAGTTGGTATTTGCAGAATATTGGCAGAGTTCCCTTATTAACCCCTGCCGAAGAGATTGAATTGGGTAATCAAGTTCAGAAGATGATGATTCTTACAGAAGATGGACAATTAAATGAAAAGATTAATGATTTTACAACTCAGCAAAAAAGAACAATAAAAATTGGTCGAAGAGCTAAGGAAAGAATGATGAAAGCTAATTTAAGATTAGTTGTCAGTGTGGCAAAAAAATATCAAGGTAAAGGATTGGAATTACTTGATTTAGTACAAGAAGGTTCTCTAGGGTTAGAGAGGGCTGTTGAAAAATTTGATCCGACGAGAGGATACAAGTTTTCTACTTATGCCTTTTGGTGGATTAGGCAAAGTATGACAAGAGCAATTGCCTGTCAATCAAGAACAATCCGTTTACCTGTTCACTTAAGTGAAAGGTTAGCTTCTATTAGAAAAGTTAGTAGAGATTTGGCTCATAAGCTTGGTGCAATGCCAAGCAGAATTGAAATTGCAGAGGCTATGGAAATTGATGTTGAAGAATTGGATTCTGTTTTAAGACAAGCTTTGTCGACAAGTAGTTTAGATGCTCCAGTAAATGGTGATGATGGCAGGAGCTTTTTAGGTGATTTAATTGCAGATAGTAATAATGAAGAGCCTTTAGATCAAGTTGAACAGAAAATGCATCAAGAGCAACTTGGTAAGTGGTTAAGTCATTTAAGTGAGCAAGAACAACATGTTCTTAAACTAAGGTTTGGACTTGATGCAAATGAGAGACATACCCTTGCAGAAATTGGAAGATTATTAGAAGTTTCTAGAGAAAGAGTAAGACAAGTTGAACTTAAGGCACTAAGAAAATTAAGAAATTTAACCAGAAAATTACCTAGCGGTATTTAATCTAATCTTCTGCCCAAATATATTTGGTTAATTCTTCTGAAGGAGGTTCAGGAGCTTCAATTGCATTTTTAACTGACTCCGATATTTCAGCATCAATTTTCTTTTCAATAATTTTTAATTCTTCTTCCGTAGCGAATTTACCGTCAATAATTTCTTGAGCCAATTTCTTAATAGGATCTCTTTTCCCCCAAAACTCCTTCTCTTTTTCAGATCTTAATTCATCTGGATCTGCAAGAGAATGCCCTCTATATCTATAAGTTAAACATTCTAAAAGTGTTGGCCCTTCTCCTGCCCTAGCTCGCTCTATTGCTCTTTGTGCTGCCCCTCTCACTGCTAATACATCCATTCCATCAACTTCCTCGCCGTGCATGCCAAAAGCAGACGCTTTTCTCCAGATTTCAGGATTACTAGTAGCTCTATCATGAGCCATACCAATAGCCCATTTATTATTCTCAACAACAAAAATTATGGGTAATTTCCATAACTGAGCCATATTTAAACATTCAAAAAATTGCCCATTATTGCAAGTCCCATCCCCAAAAAATGCTGCAGTTACCGCATCACTATTACTATTTCCAGCAACTTCCTTTTTGTATTTACTTGAAAAGGCTGCCCCTAAGGCAACTGGAATTCCCTCTCCTATAAATGCATATCCTCCGAGTAGGTGATGCTCTCTTGAAAATAAGTGCATGGATCCACCTCGGCCTTTGCTACAACCAGTGGATTTACCAAAAAGTTCACTCATTACCTCAAATGAGGGAACACCCGCACTTAGTGCATGAACATGATCGCGATAGGTACTACAAAACCAATCATGTTTCTTTTTCATGGCGCCAATTACTCCAGTGCTTATAGCCTCTTGACCGTTGTATAAATGAACGAAACCAAACATTTTTCCCCTGTAATACATTTCTGCACACTTATCTTCAAACCTACGACCAAGCGTCATGTCTTCATAAAGGAATAATCCGGTTTCTCGATCTAATTCGGCTTTTTTTATGTCTTGAAGATTTGAGATTCTCTCTACGTGTGTTTCCAAGAAAAATACCTTAATGAAGTTTTGATTTGTTAACATTCTAAGCCGTGATGGGCAATTTTCATGATTTTTTTTAATAACTCTGTAAGACCTTGTGAAAAAAATTTTTAACTTGATAAAATTTATCTAAGAATTTTCAATAGGATATTTGTTTGGAACTTCCTTTAGACCATTTTCGTTTAATTGGCGTAAGCCCCTCTGCAACTTCTGAGGAAATATTAAGGGCGTTTCAATTGCGGTTAGATAAAACACCTGATGAAGGTTTTACTTATGAAGTTTTAACCCAAAGATCTGAGCTGCTTCGCCTCACTGCAGATCTACTTACAGATCCAGAAAGCAGAAGAGAGTACGAAAATTTGTTATTAAATGGCAATTCTGGATTGGATTTTTCCTCAAATAGAGAAGTAGCAGGATTAATACTTCTTTGGGAATCAGGTTCACCAAAAGAAGCCTTTAAAATTACGAGAAAAGCATTACAACCCCCACAAACTCCAGCTTTAGGAAGTAGTAGAGAAGCTGATTTAACATTATTGGCTGCTTTAACAGCTAGAGATTCTGCAATTCAAGAACAACAGCTTAGATCCTATTCGAACGCGGCAGACTTTTTACATGAGGGTATACAACTTCTACAAAGAATGGGAAAGCTTGGAGAAATAAGAAAGGAACTTGAAGAAGATTTGGTTGCTTTGCTTCCTTATAGAATCCTAGATCTACTTAGTAGAGATTTAAATGATCAAGAGTCTCATAAAAAAGGCTTAAGTATGCTGGAAAATTTAATAATCAAAAGAGGTGGTTTGGAAGGTAATAATAAATCTGAGTATAAAGATTATTTAAATCAGCAAGAGTTTGAAGTTTTTTTTCAACAAATTAAGCCATTTTTGACAGTGCAAGAACAGATTGATTTGTTTCTTGAATTACAAAAAAGAGGATCATTAGAAGCAGGATTTTTAGCGTTTCTATCTTTAACAGCTATTGGTTTCTCTAGAAGAAAGCCAGAAAAATTATTTGAAGCAAGGAGAATTTTAAAGAAACTAAATTTATCAGGTCTTGATTCAATGCCTCTAGTTGGTTGTTTAGATTTGCTGTTAGCTGATATTGACCAAGCCTCTGCAAGGTTTTCAAGTAGTTCTGATGAAAATTTACGAGATTGGCTTAATAATTATCCTGGAAATAAGTTGGAAGCGATATGTATTTTCTGTAAAAATTGGTTAGAGAATGATGTTTTAGTTGGGTATAGAGACATTGACTCAAAAGAGGTGGATTTAGATTCTTGGTTTGAAGATAGGGAAATTCAAGAATTTATTGAAAAATTAGAAAAGAAATCAAATAAAATTGCAATTAGATCAAATCTTCAAAACCAACAAATTGAGAAGGAATCCTCCACAAAAACTACTGAAGATTTTGATAATATATTGGGGAATATTGATGAAAGAAGATTACCTTGGCCTGGTGGCATAAAACAAGGCTATGAAAAGGTTGAGACCAAAGAAATAGAGTTCAATGAGGAATACTTTAAGAAAAAACCAATTGAGTTTTATAATTTTTTAATTGAAAAAATTGCTGAATTAAAGTTTAGTTTTGGGGAATTCTTGAAGGATAAACAGATAATTAATCAGTCGCCGTATTTAATTTATATCTATGCGTTTTTGATCTTATTTGCATTTGGTATTGGGATTGGATTTTTAAGAAATAATTTTAAAAAATCAATTCAGGACGAATCTATTGCTGAAAAACCTTTAATTGCAAAAGATAAAAATCAAAAGCTTAGTGAGATAGATATTATTCAAGAAATAAAAAAAAATCCTTCAAGTAAATTGAATTCTATTTCTGAGAAATCTACTTCAATTATTTCCTATGAATTCAAAGAACTTAATACTGCTTCACCTTCTTTGGAACATATAAAGAATTTAATTAATGGATGGCTTCTTAATAAAAGTAATTACTTAGGGGGAAAGGGTGATATTAATCTTTCTAAGATTGTTAGTAAAGGTCTAATTGATCGAACAATCGAAGAAAGACAGAACGATATCAAGAAGGGAATTTATAAGGAGATTAATTCCCAAATTCGTAAGATTGATTTGGAATCGCAAACTTCATCTAGGATAGTTGTTTTAGTTGAATTGAATTATCTAGAGAGAATAGTAAAGAATTCCGGAGAATTTATTAATGAAACATCATTGAATCCCCTTAAAGTTAAATATATTTTGGGTTTTTCAAATAAATCGTGGAAATTGGTTGATTTCGTGAGTGGCTTGTAATTACAAACTTCAAGATCATCTATAATAATTAAAAATACTTTTTAATTAATGTTTGATGAACTCTCTTCACGCTTTGAAGACGCAGTAAAGGGTTTAAGAGGCGAAGCAAAAATTAGTGAAAATAACATTAACGATGCCTTGAAGGAGGTAAAAAGAGCACTCCTTGATGCAGATGTAAGTTTGTCTGTAGTAAAAGATTTTATATCAGATGTCAAAGATAAAGCCATTGGAGAAGAAGTAGTAAGGGGTTTAAATCCAGGTCAAAAATTTATAGAAGTTGTAAATAAAGAATTGATTAACATTATGGGGAATGAAAATTCTCCATTAAACGAAAATGAAAATAGTCCTACAGTCATTTTGATGGCTGGACTTCAGGGAGCGGGTAAAACAACTGCAACAGGAAAATTAGGACTGTATTTGAAGGAAAAAGATAAAAAAGTTCTTTTAGTTGCTGCAGATATTTATCGACCAGCAGCTGTAGAGCAGCTTAAAACATTGGGAAGTCAATATGATTTGGAGGTTTTTTCAGCTAAACAAAAAAATAGTAAACCAGAAGAGATAGCGAAGGAAGCATTAAATTTTGCTAATGAAAATGATTTTAATTCGATAATTATTGACACTGCAGGAAGATTGCAAATAGATGATTCCATGATGAGTGAAATGGTTCGAATAAAAGAAGTTTCTAACCCTGATGAAGTTTTGCTTGTTGTTGATTCTATGATCGGGCAAGAAGCTGCTGACTTGACAAAGTCATTTCATGAAAAAGTAGGAATATCAGGAGCGATATTAACTAAGTTGGATGGAGACTCAAGAGGTGGAGCTGCTTTATCAATAAGAAAAATAAGTGGTAAACCCATTAAATTTATCGGTGTAGGAGAAAAAATAGAGGCATTGCAACCATTTCATCCAGAGAGAATGGCTAGCAGAATTTTGGGAATGGGTGATGTATTAACACTTGTTGAAAAAGCCCAAAAAGAAGTTGAACTCGCTGATGCTGAAGCAATGCAAAAGAAACTTCAAGAAGCAACTTTTGATTTTAATGATTTTGTTAAGCAAATGAGATTAATTAAAAGGATGGGATCACTTGGTGGATTGATTAAATTGATTCCTGGAATGAATAAAATCGATGATGGGATGATAAAAGATGGAGAAGATCAACTTAAGAAAATAG
>QCCP01000015.1 GCA_003281225.1 Prochlorococcus sp. AG-347-L20 | reverse complement strand
CCTAAAAAAAGAACGGTTAAAGATGAAAAAATAGAATTAGAAATTGATTCTGATAATAAATAAGATTTTAATTAATGAATTTAAGACAGGCTTGAATCCTAAAAATAGTGTATCTTTTAGAATAAATTGTTTTTTTATTTCAATATAAAGAAGCGTCTTTATTCTTTATTATTAAATTTTAGTTTTAAGAAGTATTTATGATTCTAAAGCTACTTCGATAGCTGCTATTAAGTTTTCGTCAAACGGTTTAATACCTGGTTTGAATCTTGCAATTACTTTACTATCTTTTCCAATCAGAAACTTCTCAAAATTCCATTCAACATCTCCTTCAGGTTCAACTTTGTTGAGTGTCGTATATGGTTCTGTGGTGTTGCCTTTAGCATGAACTTTTTCATAGATTTCAAACTTGACGCCATATTTTGTAGTGCAAAACTCTTTTATTTCTGAAAGAGAGTCGGGTTCTTGTTTCCCGAAATCATTACAAGGGAATGCAAGTATTCTTAGGCCTTTGCTTGAATATAAATCATGTAGCTTTTGGAGATCTTCATACTGAGCAGTATTTCCGCAATAACTAGCTACATTAACAACTAAAATTACTTTACCTGAATATTCACCAAGTTTTATAGATGACCCGTCTGAGGAAAGAACAGTGGTATTTTGTACGTCTACTTGCATGTATAAAAAAAATTACCCTTTGAAGATAGCATTGTATATCCTTTTTTGTGTTTAAATTATCTGATGGTTTTGGTTATTTCTTTTATAAGTTTTAATTTTTCATTTCTTTAACCCATTATAATTAATATTATTATTCGATTTAAATTTGGACCCTTTAGACCCACTTACTGAAATTATTAATTCCGGTCAAGGTTTTTCACCTGCAATCGCTTTGGAGAGAATTATTTGGGCAATTATTGGAGTCTTTTTTTTAGGAGCAGTTTCAAGATCAATAACTATTAGTATGCGAAGTCAAAATTGGTTTGGTAGGAAATTTTTATTTAGTTTTTCTAAAGATAAAGAAATTACAAATGATACATCTTCAAATCCTTCTGGTGAAGACGAAAAAGTTTAATAAATATGGAAGATTCAATTTTTTCTAAAAAAAGAATTTTATTGCTTGGTAGTGGCGAGCTCGGGAAAGAATTAGTAATAGAATCCAAAAGATTAGGATTAGAAGTTATTGCAATTGATCAATATGAAAATGCACCTGCAATGCAAGTCGCTGATTATTCAAGAGTAATTGATATGAGAGATAAAATTATTTTAAAAAATGTTATAAATGAATTTAAGCCTGACTATATTGTGCCAGAAATAGAGGCACTTTCAATTGAAGCCCTAAAAGAACTAGAAGATGAAGGATTCAATATTGTTCCCAACGCCAGAACTGTAGAAATTACAATGAATAGAGATAAAATTAGAGATTTAGCTTCTAGAGATTTAAAAATAAAAACTGCAAAGTTTGATTATATTTTTGAATTTGATGATTTAGAAAAAAAAGCAGATGAAATTGGATTCCCACTATTGCTTAAGCCTTTAATGAGTTCTTCAGGAAAGGGACAGAGTTTGGTTGAAACAAAAAATGATTTACAAAATGCTTGGAAACAGGCACAAGCAAATTCGAGAGGAAAGGTCAAAGGTGTAATTATTGAAGAATTTATTAATTTTGATTTTGAGTTTACTCTTCTAACTGTAAGAAAAGAAAATGGTGAAAATATATTTTGTTTACCAATTGGACATCTTCAATCTAATGGAGACTATCAATGTAGTTGGCAACCTATAGAGATCAAGGAGTCCTTAATTATTGAAGCTAAAAGAATGACAAGTAGAATATTAAATAACCTTAATGGAGCTGGATTATACGGAGTAGAGTTTTTTATAAAAGGAAGTGAGGTTATATTTTCAGAATTATCTCCAAGACCACACGACACTGGTATGGTTACATTAGTTAGTCAAAATATTAATGAATTTGAATTACATTTAAGGGCTTTTTTAAATTTACCAATACCGCGTATAGATTTAATAGAACCCTCTGCAACGAGAGTTATACTCTCTAATCAAGAGTATCTAGATCCTATTTATGAAGGTCTTAATGAAGCATTAGAATTTGAAAAGACTAAAGTGCTTATATTTGGCAAACCACTTTCCAGAAAAGGCAGAAGAATGGGTGTTGTTCTCTCATCAAATTCTGACGTTAATTTGGCTAGAAAAAATGCAGATGAAGCTGCTCGTAAAATAAAAGTCAGTACTATATAAATATTAAATAAAAATAACGAAAAAAATACTTATTTCCTTTGTTTTTATTCTATTCCTCTCTAGGTATTATTTGAGTATGTTCTTTGTTTCGAAATGATAGAAAATTATAAAGGTTGGGACATAACTTTAAATTGGGATAATAAAGATTATCTCAAGAGGGATACTACTAAAAGTAATTTTTTTAATCAAAAGGAAAAATGGATTGGTGTTCACTTAAATGGAGAAAAAATCTATGGATCTTCTCTAAAAGAAATTAGACATATTATTGATTATCCTAGTTTGCATGAAAAGTAGGTTAAGAGATTTTATTTAATTATCCTGATTATTTTCATTATCTTCAATAAGTTCATTAGCAAGTTTTCTCAAATCTCCCTTAATCGAGACCCATGTAAAGGCGATTATAAAAATTGAAGCAGATACTGCAACAGTAATTTTTTCGACAGGGGACATTCCAAGTGCAATAGCAAACATTTCAAACCAAATACTAATTTTTCATTATATTGAATTTTTTTTAATAGTTAGAATCAAATTTTTTTTTGCAATGATATTTAATTATTAAAAATATAAAAAATAAAATTAAATTACTTATTTTATTTATTGTTTCTGATTTCAATTTTATTCAGTAATATTAATTTATGGAAAAAAAAAAGTGCCCCCAATGTAAAAATTTAATTTTAAAAACTTCCCCAACATGTTTATATTGTGGCAGACCTAATAAATTTATAACTAAGGAATACGTAAATAAAAAGTGGAATAAAGATAATAATAAAAATGTAGTTGATTATATTTTTATTAATAAGTATCTTGTATTTATTTTATTTCTAATATTTACAATTGTTATTATTATATTTAGTTAAATAACATTAATTAATCACTCTATTATTGCATCTAATACTTCTTTAGTATTTGTTGATAGTTTATTTTTTTTAATCTGCTTTATTGTTTCTACCATATTATTTTTGTAAGGGTCTGAATAATAATTGTATCTGCTAAATACTTTCACAAATCGGGAAATTACGATTGGATTTAATTTATCAAAGTCAATTATCTTTTTTGCAATATATTTATAACCAGAACCATCCATTGCATGAAAAGTACTATTTCTTGTTACGAAAGTATTTAATATAGCTCTTAAAGTGTTTGGTGATTTTGAATCAAAAAACTTATTTTCAAATAATTTTTCAATGCTGTTTGTTTTTTCATCAATTTCTATAGATGCATTGAATGAGAACCAACTATCCAAAACAACACTATTATTTTTCCATTTATTGAAGAATATATTTGAAATAATTTTTCTTTCAGGACAATTAATTCTACTGAAAGAATTCAATGCAGCTTTTGCTAGCGTCATCGAATTACTATCGACATAATTAATTATTTTGCATTTAATTTCCTCATCATTACCGTGTAAGAGTAGTTTCCAAATAGTTTCGATTAGTTTTCTTTCATTTTTACCTTCTGGCCAAACTTTATCTAGATTTTTCTCTATTTCTTGGAGCTTAAAATATAATTCCTCTTTTAATTTGGTACCGAATAAATTATTTAATTCGTCAATAGTTTTATATATCTTTAAAGGATCTATATTTTCCATCTCTGATTCAATTTCAGCAAATGTCGGAATACTTAGTAATTCTGATAAGAGACACAAATTTATATCTTTATTTTTTATAAATGATATTAAAGTGCTTATTAATTTATTTTCAACTTTGTGATCTGGCTTTTCATATAATCTGCACAAAATTATTTTTTTAAATAATTCTTTTACAGTATTAGATAGTGTGAAAAAATCTTTTTCATATTTTAAGATTAAAAATTTTTCATCCAAGGTAGTGTCAGATTCCCACTCAACTGGTGAAGAGAATTCGCGAAAATAAGTTACTAATGGGATTTGGAAGTTAGATCTAACATTCTTAAAAATAAATTCTTGTTTTTTTGTTTTTAAAACAACTGTTTTTTCTATTCTTTTATTGTCTTCGAAAAATATAGACAGATTTATAGGAATTATTAGTGGTAAATCATTATATGGGTTCTTCTTTATTGGATTACTTTGAGAGGCTTCAATTGTGAGTTTTTCTTCTGTTTGATCATAGATTCTCTTGAATTTAACTTTTGGTGTGCCATTTTGCTTGTACCAGACTTTGAATTCTTCAGGATCAATTTCCTTATTATGCTCTAAAATTTTATCGACAAATTGGTCTATTGTTGCCGCCTTTCCGTCATATGTTGAGATGTAATTACTAAATCCTTTATTGAAATTTTCATCTTTTACAAGCTTGTTAAGCATTCTAATTATTTCTGATCCTTTTTCGTATATCGTGGTCGTGTAGAAATTGTCTATTTCTTGGTATTTTTCTGGCATTACAGGATGCGATGTTGGACCAGAATCCTCTCTAAATTGATATCTTCTAAGAAATTTTGCATCCTCAAGTCTCTTGATTTTATGATTATGAAGGTCTGCTGTGAACTGTTGATCTCTGAAGACTGTTAAACCCTCTTTAAGAGATAATTGAAACCAATCCCTACAGGTCACTCTATTACCCGTCCAATTATGGAAGTATTCATGGGCGATCACACCCTCTATTCTCTCTAATTCCTCATCAGTTGTTGTTTCAGAATCAGCGAGTATTAGTTTAGAGTTGAAAATATTGAGACTTTTATTTTCCATTGCTCCCATATTAAAGTGCCTGATTGCAACTATATTGAATAATGACAAATCGTATTCAAGGTTATATTTATCTTCGTCCCATCTCATGGATTTCTGTAAGGAACTTATTGCATGTTGGACATATTTTTCATCACCATACTCGACATAAATATTTATTTTTACATTTTTATTCGATTTTGTTATGTAATTATCTTTTACACAATTAAGTTTACCCGCTACCAATGCAAATAGATATGAGGGTTTCGGATGTGGGTCTTCCCAAATTATTTCATGTCGATTATCTGTAAGATCATTTTCTTTTATGATGTTGCCATTTGAAAGTAAAACGGGATAATCATTCTTGTCGGCCTCAATTCTCACAATGTATTTGCTTAGAATATCAGGCCTATCAGAGTGAAAACTTATTCTCCTAAATCCCTCTGCCTCGCATTGCGTAGTTATAATTCCATTACTTTCATACATTCCTAAAAGGGATATATTTTCCTTTGGTTTAATTATTCCTTCTATTTTTAATAAAAAATTATCTTTATTTATATTTTTAATTTTTAAGTTGTTTTTTTCCTGTTTGTAGTATTCCTCTTCTAGTAATGAGTCATCTATAAATATTTTCTTTATTAATATATCCGTACCATCAAGAATTAGATTTCTGGTATTCTTATTTTTTTTTACCAATTTTAGTTTGGTCGTAACATTTACAGCATTTTTCTTAATTACGAAATCCAAAAAGATTTCTGGAATTTCATAATCAAAAACTTTGTAATCTTCAAGTTTCACATATCTTGAAATATTCTTTTGGTTTATTGGATTATTCATCTTTAAAAAGTTAAGAATTTAAAAAATGTAGAATACTTGTTTTGGAATTATAAGTTTGGCTTATTATCTTCTGTTTCACAAGAATGTGTTTTAATCTCACCAGAAGGTAGTAGTTCGTATAAAGAGGGATTATTAATATCAGGCGATCCGTCCTTATTAAATTGGTACCTCCAGTCCCATTTTTTATCTGTAAAGGAAATATAATCTTTTCTTAGAGAATATGGAAGCATAAGCTTTTTTTTATTCCAATTAATGTTTATAAATGCTCCTGGCTTTAACTCAGATATCTTTTCTACTATGGAAAAGTCACCATTAATATTATTTCTCATCACAAGATTAAGATTTGAATTTTCACATACATAGCTACTATTTAAAGCTAATAAAAGTATTGAGGTAATAAAAAATGAATGAATTTTTTGTGCTCCTTAAAGTAGATTTACTTTCAAGCTAAATGACTTAATTAAAGATCTTTTTGGATCGATTTAAATCATAATAGATTGCATACTCTTTAGATCTATAAGATTACAATCTAATTCCTCTTCATAATCCTGAACTGAAATAAAATTATTTAAAAAACCTGAATATTTTGCATCTCCGCCTATGGTGCTTGAAAGTATATATTTTGGATTGAATTTGTTAATCAATTTAGGGATTACATCAGCACCTTTTACAAAAGAACCAACTAGTGGTAGTTCTAAATTTTTTGTAGGAGTAATAACTGCATCAAGACTTTGCTTGCTTAAATTTTCATCAAGATATCCATGGGGTTCTATATAAAACCCATTATCTTGATCGTCTTTAACAATATATCCGTTTTCTATTTGTGGCACTGGAGCCCCAGCAGTTGCTTGAAAACTTAAATTAAAAAGATTTGTCTTTTCAGTTGGCTTAAGCACTTTAATTGAACTAAAACCAATTTTTTTTAATGTTTCAACAGCACTTTTAGGGCAAATTATAGGAATCTCCCTTCTGAACATTTCTAATGTTGGAACATGACAGTGGTCAGGCAGACCTTGGGTTAACAAAATAATATCTATATTTTTATCCATTATAATTTCTTCTTCTAATGATCCTTTAAAAAACCATTCACCCGGTGGAAATATTAAATCTCCTTTGAGCCAAGGATCAATAATTAAATTGGTTTGTTTGAATTTTATAAGCCAACCATTTGAACCAAGGTAGGTCGCTTCAAAAGTCATTATTACTAAATTGTTTTAATCAACTATAAAGTAATTTTGGCTTTATCGAGAAATTACAAATTTAGATTAGTTTGCTTCATTTAAAATTTGAAATGACTTTCTTTTTAGATTAAATATTAAAACTTGGTTATCTTTACAACTAATTTTAAAGTCTTCCTTTTGTAGCATTTGTATTGGCATTAGAGCTAATCCTCCTGTTCCTGAAAATATGATTGGCATTGTATTATTTTTTGTCCCATTCATTTTTTGTAAGTCAATAGCTTGAGAAACTATTTTTCTGGCTTTGTCAAATCCGTAATCTTCTATTAATTCAGACCATAAAAAGTTAACTGATTCATATTTCGAAAACTCAATTAGTAATGTTTTCATTAAAAAATATTAGATACATAACAATTAGTAGATAAAAATATATATTTAATTACTATTTTTAAACCTATCCATGACTAGTTGTAACATATCCACAACATCTCCATCGGTTAAATTTAAATCCTTCTTTAAATCATTGCAAGTTAAATTCATTTCAAGTGCTGCTTCAGCCATATGATTAACTTTTTGGTTATCACCACCCAATGAAATAAAGGGATTGAAGTTTTCTATCATTTAATACTTGTTATTACCACCTAGTTCTAGCTAAGAAATAATCAATTATCATTTATTGATACATAAGCTTATAAATATGTTATTTAATATTTAGAAAGTTTTTATTTTTATACTAAAGATGTTGATATACCTTTTGATATCAATGCGAATCTTCTTGCTCTGACTAGAAAAGGAAATATCACATTTGTTCTTTTATTTGATTTAAACACTTTAGAAAGCAATAAAAGTAAACTACTCGATGGTTCATTTATCTGTTTGCAAATAGTATTAATTGCATCTGCTCCATGAAATATATCTTCATCTTTCAAAAGAATTGCTCCTTTGTCTAAGTCATAACCTTTCTCTAAGAGGGATTTAATTAGAATTATATTTTTACGACCATCAAGAATTTTAATATTTGTTATTTTGCTTTTGATTTCGAGGAGTTCAGCAAAATGATTGCAAAAGGGACATTCTCCATCATAAATAAAGGTATATTTTGAAGTCATTTGAAAATAACACTGTTAATCATTTTAAAGTACTCCAACAAAGGGTAATGACTGAATAATAAAATAAAAAATAAAAACTTTGTGGATTTCTAGTAAAGGGATAACTAAAAAATTCTCATAATTACGAAGAAATGTCTCAATATAGGTATATTTTTCATAAAAATCTGTATGCTTACTCGGAGATATTATGTTTTAAAATCATGAATTTATTAGCTTCTTTTGCTTTAGGTGGTTTCAATCCTTGGGCAGCAGGCTTTGGAATTGGATCATTAGTCCTCTTTGGTCTTGTAGGTCTTGTTGCTGGTCCAAATCTAAAGAATTTTGACCCTGATGCATAAATCATCAATTTTAATATGGATTTTTAAAAGACTCATTTGAGTCTTTTTTTATGCGGTTTTTTAAATTTATTTTTAGAATCAAACAAAATTATTTTTCCAAAGAAATGTTGTTGAATCCTTTTTATCCATTTACTTTTTTGAAAATCTCTTCTCTAAAAGCCACTATTGTTTTTTTGTCAATACTTTTAATTAAATCAAATTTGCTTAGATTAAAAGGGGGATTAATAGGAGGCCTTTTTGCCTTGATACTAATATCAGGAATATTTGCCTCTGGTACGATAGCTTTAGGATCTTTAGTTTATGCCTATCGATTAAAGAAGAAATCTAATCTTGATGATAATCAAATGCAGGATTTAGAAACTGTTAATGTTTAAGCTATTTTGTGAATTAAATTCACTTGGATAACCTAAAATGGAGTCCCAGGGACAAAATGCAAGACTAAAAATCCAAAACCGGCAGCAAAGACTATCGATACTGCGATGATAAGAAGGCCAGATGCCATCCCCCCTTCGTTAAATGCCATATAGTTAGTTAATTTAATTAATATTAGAACATATTTGTGCCGAGGTAATAGTTCTAATTACTCATATATCATCCAAATTTATTATTAATGGTGAATAAAAGTAAAAATATTGAAGTTAATGAGATGACAATACCAAATATTATTAATGGTTTAGATTTAACGTTTTCTTCTTCTTTGGAGCTATTTTTAGAAGATACTAAGTTGCTATTTTTTTTAGAGAGAAGATTTGGAAAAGGTTTAATCACGATAAATTTGAGATTTAAGCTAATTACCCTAAAGTTTTAAATAAATCTTTATGATAATCAACAATATTTTGACAACTTATTACGGGTGTAAATTCCATATGAATGCCAAATTTAGCTCTCCATGGAGCAAAATGAGCAAAAATTTCTTTATCACTATGTGCTTTACATAAACAAACTACCCTCCCTTCTCCTGGAGCATGAACTCTAAATAACATCTCAAACTTGTCGGTTTTATCTGATTTCGCAATTTCACCGTTATCCCAGGCCTCCACAAACAATTGATATGCTTTTACTTGATTATCAATATCTGGGAATTGGCAGTCAGCAAGAAATAATTGCATAGGAGTAATCTCAAGTTTTTACTTATTATCGCTCAAATTGTTATTTATTAAAAGTACTGTTTGAATTTGAAGATTAGAAAAAAATATTTTCCTAAATAAAGTGAGAGGAGAGGGTCTCAAGAAATTTTCCAATATCTTTTTTATATAAACTATCTGTAATTTTTAAAGAGAATAATTCATAATCATTTATATCCTTTTTTTTGTCAAAATTTAAATTTCCCTTGAATGAAATATTTTTCATGATTATGTTGATCACTATTTAAAATTTAAACAAATATATTCAATAGGCAAATTTCTTTACATTATGTTTTTTATGAAAGAAATTTCTAATGCAATTAGGAAATAATTCATTTATTTAATTTAATAATTAATAAATTTATTTAATTTAAGAATTAATTAATTTTTCTAGGATATATAAAATACAGTTAGTCAATGAAAAAATCACCGTTAATAGAGATGCAATAACGGGTAATAAATTGAACCATAATTGCGAAGTCGTCATTTTTGAATCAATAGGCAGAAAATTTGTTCTTTTTTTAATTCTTATTTGCAACCAGAAAACAGATAATGGATAAATAATTCTTGAAAAAGTAATTAACATAGAAGCTAAAATACCTTTTTTTGAATAAAGTATAAATCCTGAAAAAAAGTATAAGGTCCAAATTAGAACTCTTTGAATTAAAATTAATCCCTTGCTTTTGCTAGACACTATTAATTAATTAACTTTTATAATTTTAGTCATTTTATATCTTTCAAAAAAAATGTTATTTATAATTACTTTTTCTTTACGTATAATTTTCCATTCATTTTTAAGAAATAATTCATAACTTATTAAGCTTGCTTCAGTTGAAAGAGAATCTAAACCTTCTTTTTTAGCTTCATCTTCTAATTTATGAAGTAACTTAGAGCCGTAACCTTTTCTTTGGAATTCACCTATACAGTAAAATAACGCAATTCTATTTGTGGGATATCTTGTGGCAAAAGCAATAATTATTCCTTGTTTACTTACAAGCCATCCTTTCCCTTTAGTTATAGACTTATCAAAATTTGGATTATTCCATGCTTGGCTTGACCACGCCCTTTTTTGCTCTTGACTATAAATTTTTTCATCTAAAGATTGAATCGAATGAAAATAAACCTTCTTTAATTCAAGTTGATCTTTAATAGTAATTTGTCTTAAATTCATGAACAAATCTTCTATTTATTATGAATAGTAAAAATATAGTCGCAATTGGTGGAGGAGGGTTTGGCCGTTCTTTAGGCTCTCTTGAAATTGAAAAATATATAATTTCATTAATTAATAAAAAAAGACCAAAAATTTGTTTTATTCCAACAGCATCTGGTGATAGTAGTTTGTACAAACTGAATTTTTATAGAGCATTTTCCAAGCTTAATTGTATTACAAGTCATATAGATTTTTTCTCTAGAACAGAAAACTTAGAAGATAAAGTTTTTGCCCAAGACATCATTTACGTTGGCGGGGGAAATACAAAAAGTATGTTAGCTGTCTGGAAAGAATGGAATTTATATGAAATTTTGCAAAATGCTTATGAAAAAGGAATTGTAATGAGTGGTGTAAGTGCTGGGGCTATTTGTTGGTTTGATAAAGGTATAACTGATTCTTATGCTGAAGAATTAACCATAATTGATTGCTTAGGAATAGTTGGAGGTATTGCCTGTCCGCATTTTGATGAAGAAAAAGAGAGGGAACCTTATGTTAATGATGTTATAAATAGAGAAATTATTAAATCTTGTATTTGTATTGAGGGTAATTGTGCCTTACACATCACAAATAATATTGAATATTCTTCAATAGATTTTGGTAATGGTAAAAAGTGTTATAGAGTCTATAAGGAAAATAATACTTTAAAGAAAGAAATCCTATAAAAAAGAAACATCTATAAATTTATTTTAGATTTCTTCATTTTTTGAGATTGAAGTAAATTCAATCCCTTTATATTTTACAAAAGATGCAGTCCATACTTCTCTGGAGAGATTGCCAAGGTATTTCAAAAATTGTTGTGTGTCTCCGTCTCTTATCCATTCAGATTTAATGAATGGAAGCTCTTTCTGCATTCTTTTAGGATGCATATGAACCAGTAGCAAACCTTTTTCTTCAGAAGCCCTTTTTAAAGCACCTTCATCACTTCTTTGAAAAACCCTCATAAGAAGATTTAAAATAACTTCTTCTCCTAGTTTCTTTAAATTTTCTGATTCCTCTAAATTATCTTTAATTTCTTTACCTCCAAGAGGCATTGCTCTAACAAGTTTTTGCTCTATTAAAGCTATTGCAATTAGATAATTCTGGCTTGCCATATTCTGAAATAAATCCTTTTTGATATTCTAACCTCTCGAGTTCATGAAAATCTTTTTTAGATGAATCAATTGCTAAAAAAAGGAAATAATTAATTATTTACCTACATACTTATTACTTATTTGTATTTATATTAAAAAGTAAGATAAATATTTTTATATGAGATTATTTTTTTTTCTATTTTGCGGTATTTTCATAGGTCTTTATTTATCATGGCCAGGTTTAGTAATACCAGAAAATTGGAAATGTTTTAAAGACATTATTGCAAAATCTACTGAAGATAAAATTTCTTTAAGAGCTGCAATGGAGATTTCTCCTAGTTATGTTTTAAAGCCCAAGAATAGAAAGACGGCTTCAAAAGTAAGAATCGTAGCAGATGCCTGTTTTCGTTAATATGTTTGAGTGAGAAATTTGAATATTAAAAAATGAACAACAATACAAGATTTGAATTGTCATTTAAAAATATTACTCAGTTAGAAAATAAACTTAATTTCTGCAAATTAAATAATATAAAAAATATCAATATTCCATGTAAAGGACTAATTAAGAAGGAATTATTCAACGACACCATTACTTATATATCTAAAAATTTCCATGAATTTAATGTTACTTATCACTATAGTCTTTATCATCAATACTCAAAAAATAAAGTTAAATCATATCAGGATTTTTTAGATTTTATTAAAAATTCTCACACCAATAGAAATTATGAAATACTGCTTGTGTCAGGATCAAATAAGAAAAAACACTTTGATTCAATTGATGCATTAGACTTTTTAAAAAATGAAAAAAATTTAAAAGTAAAATTAGGTATAGCTTATAATCCATATTTGAAAAAATATTATAATATTTCTTCAGAAAGAGAAAGGTTCGAAAGAAAAATTTCGACTGGATTAATAAATTCAATTTGGTTTCAATATGGCACAGATATTAAAGTTCTTAAGTATGAGTTGACTTATCTCAAGAAAATAACAAAAAATGAAAGATTAAATCTATTTGGAAGTTTATTTATTCCTTCTAAACAATTTATATCGCGGTTTAAATTCCGTCCGTGGAAAGAGGTATTTATATCAGAAAAGTGTTTATATTCGTTAGACAATTTTTTAGATTTCACAAGCGATTTAGTCAGTTTTTATAAAAATAATAATATTACTCCTGTAATTGAATCTGATTTTTTATCATCAGAGAAACTTGATTCTGTTTATAGTTTTTTAGAAAATGAAAAATAATTTCTGTCAATATTAACCCAATGAAAAGTGATGTTACATACGACATATTAATAATAGGTGGAGGTATATCAGCGTGTGTTTTCGCTTCGCAGTATCTTAAAAATAATAGTACAAAAAAAGTTGGATTAATTGAAATTGGTCGTGGACTTGGAGGGAGATCAAGTACAAGAATAAGCAAAAGATATAAAGGTTGGAAACTAAATCATGGTTCTCCAAATTTTAATATATCTAACAGTAAAAATAATTTTCTATTAAAAAGATATATTGATGAATTATTGGAAAATAAATATATAAAAATTGATGACTCAGAAATATTTTTTCTAAATGAAGATTCTAATTTAGAAAGCATAAAAAAAACTGAATTTTCTTGCGGTGTTAATTATCTATCTTTAGATTCCATGAGTGAATTATCAAAAAAGATAATTGAGTCAAATAATTTAAAAGAGCAAATTGATTTTTTCTTTGAAACTTTGATAGTTGATATGAATTTTAATGATAAGGAATGGTTACTAAAATCAAAGAATGGCGCCAAATTTAAGTCTAAATATCTAATATGTTCAACTAATTTGTTGTTACATAAAAGGTCTTTAAATATATTAAACGTAAATCAAATTCCATTAAGAAAAGCTATTCCAATTAATAATGATAAAAAAATAGATTTTCTTTTAAATTTCTTAGAAGGCCAAACATTTATTCCCAGGTTAACTTTTTTAATTTATACGAATGAAAATTATAGTTATAAAGATTATTATTCTAAAAAACAAAGGTATTTTTATTTAAAAAACAATTTAGAAAATAAATACAGATTTGAAAGAATTATTTTTCAGCTTCAAGATAATAATAAATTAGGAATTGTAGTACATTCAAAAAACATAGAGTTAATTAATTCTTATATAACTGCAAAAGATGAAGATGTTTTTAAACAAAAAATAATTACAAATTTCAATAAACTTTTTGAAGAGAATTCTTTAGTACATAAATTAACTTTTGATGAAAAAATATCTATTATGAAATGGAGAGCTTCACAGCCTTCTGGCATTGCGGTACCATTATCTTTACAATTTAGTAGAAAATATAGAATTGGATTTTGCGGAGACTGGTTTGAAGGAGATGGATTTGGCAGAATTGAAGGCTCAATTTTAAGTGCATTAATATTAGCGAAAAAAATTAAAGACTTAATTAAATAATTTTTGCAGAATGAGATCTATATCAGTGTTTTTTTCAATAATGAAGTTATTTGTATTATTTTTTATGCTATTGGGTTTGAATTTTTCGTAATAAATGCTCCATGACTTTAAGAAATCATTCTCAGCTTGTTTTTTATCCTTTCCCCTTTCTTTTATATCTCTTTTGACAACTCTTTTCATGCATTCATTTTTTTTAGTTTTTATTTCTAAAAAAATATAATCCTTATTATTTAGAGTGTTAGAGAATTCTTTAGCAAATATACCCTCAACTATTAAAAAACTAATATTGTTTGTTTCGTTTAAGATATTTTGAATTGTTTTCTTTTCGAAATTATAATACCTATCACAGATTGAAATTCCATTCTTATAAATAAAATCAAAATCTTTTTTGAATAATTTGTTATTAAAACTAATACTTCTATCAAAAAAACCTTCTACAAATTTTGGTAGTAATTTACTTATTAACCCTGTCTTATAGTAATTGTCGGTACTTAACACAATTCCATTTTTATTTTTTTTTATTATTTGATTTGATAAAGTTGTTTTCCCACTTCCAGAAGGTCCACTTATAAAAATAAGCTTCATTTTTATTATCTGTTCTTTACTAAGATTTTAACTTTACTATTAATAAATACCTTTAAATTTTAAAAATACATTTGTTCTTTTTTGTTTTTAAAATAATTTTGAATACCTTGCAATGGCTCGTAAGCTTGCATAAATATTAAATGTGTGTCTTTATATAATTGTAAATAAATTATTTCTATTCAATTAGCTATTGACTTGTTATTAATTCCTCTGGAATTTGATAATATATTAAATTAATTAGCTAAATTTATTACTTAATATTTTTTGCAATGATTTCTAAATTTCTCAGCAAACTAAAATCAATTTTATTTAAAAGTGCAGTATCTCCTGAAACTCCTTTAAAGATAGAAAAAAAAGTAGCAAAGTCTGCAAAAACGAAAACAAAAACAAAAACGAAAACAAAAACAAAATCAGTTAATTCTAAGAAAAATATTGAAACTTTGACTACACTTCCAGGTGTTGGAGCAAAAAGCGCAAAAGCTTTGTATGAGGCTGGATTCAAAACAACAAAAGCAGTTATTGCAGCTGATGAAAAAGAACTTCTTGCTGTATCAGGAGTAGGAATAAATCTTGTTAAGAAGCTTAAAAAGCTTAAGTAATTAACATTTTATTTTAAACCTTTCTAAGAAAATTTTTTATATTTAGTATATAAAAACTTTATGAGCTATGGCAGATTATCTTCTTCTTGCTTTTCTTCTCTGTTGCAACTTTCTTTTATATTTTTCGATAGGCGTTTCGTGATGTCTAAGCCTTTTTAAATCTGCAAAGATTCCAGACTTAGATACTTGTCTCTTAAATCTTCTAAGGGCAGACTCAATACCCTCGTTCTCTCCAACTGTGACCTGTGTCAAAATTTTCTAAATAAATAATATTCTAGCACCTCGACAGATTAATTTGAATATAAAACTCCTTCTTGAGGGTTTATTTTTTTCTTGGCTAATTTTTTGCCCACTCCATAAATCTTTTTTTATTACTTTTTATATCTCGTAATGATTCAAAATAATATTTTTCCCAATTATCTTTAGGCAGGCCAAGAAATAACATTAGATTTAATGGGTACTGATCGCTATCAGAACAATTTCTAAAATCATCCCTGAATAAAAAAATTTCCTTTTTTAAAGCAATTGCGATACCCAATTCAATCATTACCCCTTCATCTGGAGGGTTTCCATTAACAATCGCAAAAATACAATCACATTCTTTTAAATCATGGAAATTACTACTTGCAACTTCATATGCCCATTGACTTCCTTTTTGTGTTAACGTTTTTGCTCTCTCAAAAGGTTCAAATACTTCTATATTTAAATCATTGAAGATTTCAATAAATTCATTTAAAAGTGTTTTAGTTTGTTTTGAAAATCCATATGGATTTGCCAAATATAGTTTCTTACTCAACTTAATCCTCTTTTTTTTAAGTACTCTTCACGGTCACTTTTTGAATTTAAAGTATTTTCCCAAGGGAAAACTATCCATTGGTTTTTTTTAGATATAAATACTGTATTCCACCATGTAGGTTTTATTTTACTAAATAATACAAAAAACATTGCTCCTTCAATATCCTTAAAGGTCGATAATGTAAGTCCAGTTTCATAAACATCATCAACTATTAGTGAATTTTTTAGTGGTTCTGAAATTAATTCAATTTTTAATTTATGGCTTAGTGCTACAGCAAGACATAATCCACCACGAGGAACTCCATATATTCCGGAAAAATCCTTCAACCTACATTTATTAGCTATTTGTTCTACGCTCTTATCAAATTCGCCCCAAGTAAAATAACTTATCATTTTAATTTTTGTTTTTTTCTGTTGTAATAGCGTAATTTGAAGCAATCACGCTTAAAAGTGCTACCACTTGCTCATTTGGACAATTAGTATTTTTCTTTAAATTTTCACATTCATTTATTATCTTGGCGTATGTATCTTCTACAATTCCATTCATTTGATCAATATTAAAAGAATATGGTTTATTCATTTTTTAATTAATAGTTATTTTATTTTTACTTAAATATCCAACGAAGTAAATATTTTACTATTAAAAAGATAAAATTATTCCCACATGGGATCATTTAATTTGTCAATTTTAAGTGAAGATGGAAAATAAGAATGTAAATTTTCAATTTTTATAGCCCATTTTTTTGAGTTACCCTTTAAACTCTTGCTTTCAATAAGGTTCGTTAGAGGAATCCTTTTTCTAACTTTAAGAAGACCTAGACAAGCTTCCCAGGCCTCTTGATTTTTATAAATATCTAACCAAAAATCAAAAATATTTTCCAGGATTTCTAAAGGGAGATCAAATGAAATTCCCATTGAAGGACTTCCAATTAAATAATTTTTGTTTCTTAGATCATTTAATAAATTATTCAAGTTTAAATTAATAGCTAAAAGAATATCTTTTGCTGATTCATTCCCTATTAATTCTTTTCTATGGCAATCTAAAAGATTTTTATCCTCAAGGATATTTTCATCGCAATTTTTTATTCCCACTATCCAAAAACCTTCTCCATTATTTACTCCACTAGCAAGAAATAGATATTGAGGTGAATTCTCCAAGCTTTCTAATGATTTTTTCCATTTTTAACATTTTTTGAATGATATGAAAATAATTTTGTACTGCTATTAACAATACAAACTCCTCGTAAAAAAAATTTAATTGTTATAGTAGGGCTTTAGAAAATGTTTGATTTAAATGAGCTAAAACTTATGTTTTTGGATCCTACTGATTTGATTATTAATAATATAAATAAATACCTTTATAGTAATAATATGATTAAATTTATTTTTTCTTAGGGAATAACTTTCCTATCCTCTCCTTTTGCAAGTACTCCTTTTTGGTTCTTATTTTTTTATCTTCTAGTGATTCTTTATTAGTACTTACTGCATAAATAATATAGAAAATCATACCAGTAAATATTAATCCTAAAAAAATAATTAATATTCCTATAGGTTCACTGGGGCTTAAGATTTTAAGATCTAAAGCTGTATTTAGGAAAATTATCATCAATTAAGTAATTCCTTAAAGAAATTTATGGAAATCTAATTGATTTCTTCGTATCCAAAAAATGTAGTATTGTCTGAGTTTTTATACCCACTAGCTGCTTCCTGTGGGTTCTGACTGTCGATTTTTCTTGCTTTAGCATGAATCATGTTGAAAGGGAAAATTACAGCTCCTACGAAAAAATGAAGGATTAAAAAGTCTGAAGGTAGACCATTTGTCCAGTCTGGAAAAAATAACAATGTCATCAATGATTCGTACATATAAGTAGTCAAATAAACCTCTGACTATTATTGCTGAACTTATCGCAATACTTTTAATTTTTAATAAATTGAAATTTAATTTGCTGTTAATAATTATCAGATTTAATTGTAAAGACAATTAGAAAAAACTAATGTATTATTTAAATTGATTTATAATTAGCTATTGTTAAAAATTATTATTGGTTTTCTTTTTTTTATTGTTTATTTATTAAAACCCTCAATAGGTTTAGCTTTTGATACGTCAGATCCTAGTGTTAGTTTGTTGCAAAATAGGATCTCTAATAATTTCTCCAGGAAGTATTGCACCGCTATTCAAAATGGTTTTTCTAAAGATGAAGCAATGAAATCCGCGATTGTAAAAACTGAAAATATTATATCTTTTTCTTATAATCCACAGAAAAAATGGATTGAGAAAAGTGACTTGGCTAATCAAATTTCATTGCAAGTAGTAAATGATTGTGGACGGTCAATTGGATTGATTGGAAAGGATGGAGTTGATTATTTTAAATCATATTTTCTTGAAATTTATGAAAAAACTACTCCTGACAAAAATTTTTCTAGATAGATTAGGTTAATGAATAATATTTCAGACAAATTAGTAATGACAATCATATTGATTACTATTCTTATTGTATTTGGATTAATTTTTTTAGTAAAGTCGCCTGAGAGAAAGGTAATAGATTCGCCAATAATGTGGAAAGAAGACTACTCTAATATTTCGCTTTTCAGGAGCAATAAAATAAATTCCGAAATAAAAAGATTACTTTAAATAAAATTCATTACTTACCAGAATGGTAAGATCCTATTCAACTATATATAAATATTATTTCGAATCTCAATCAATTTATCATTTCATTTTTAATTTAAGTAGTTCAAGAGAACTGACGCAAGTTTCAAATCGTCATTAAACCATGCTCGTATCGCCATAGCTCTTCGAGGGTCATAAAAATTTTGTTTTCTGTACCAACTAAGAACTTCTGAATCTGATTTCTTGCCATTACATGACAAACAACATGGCACACAATTAGATGTACTGCTAATCCCCCCCCTTGACATTGGGTGAAGGTGGTCAAGTGATTCTGAGGGTTTACCGCAATAAATACATTTATAATTAGTAAGTTTATTAAGTGACTCTCTCCAATTTTTATTACTTATCTTGGGACAAAACTGATCAAGGTAAATTGCATCTTGTCTATGCATAAAATTCTTGATAATTTTTCTGATGATAACAGTTTTTTTTAAAGTATGATTGAAAAAGATAAGATGAGACTTTTAATTCATATGCTTTCTATAAAAAGAATAATTTCACTGATTAATACAAAGGCAATTTTTAGTTAATGCTTTATTTATTAACAATATTATTGGGAAATTTTGATCATTCTTTATTTAAAAGTATTTATATCTTTTTGATATCGTTTTTTTCTAATACTTTCTCAGCGATTTCTGGAGGAGGAGCAGGATTATTACAATTGCCTGCATTGATTTTATCTGGAGTTCCTTATTATCAAGCTCTGGCTAGTCATAAATTTGCAACAGTAGCACTGGGATTAGGAGGTTCCTTAAGAAATTACAAATCTTTAGGTAATGATTTAAGTGTTGCTTGGCAAATTTTAATTTTTGGATTACCAGGAGTAATTTTAGGGGCTTCTGTAGTTGAATATATTTCAGAAAAGTATTTGTACTTAATATTAGGAATAATATCCATATTATTAGCTTTTTATTCATTCCTTAAACCAGATTTAGGATTATCATCTGGTAATAAAGAGGTTAATTTTGTTCATAAAATTAGATTTTATATTTTTATTTTTCTTATAGGTATATTGAATGGTTCTATTTCTTCAGGAACTGGATTGCTTGTAACAATACTTTTAATAAAAACTTTTGAAATGGATTTTCTTCGAGCTATAAGTATGACATTCTTTACTGTTGGAATTTTTTGGAATTTTATCGGAGCAGTCTTTTTGGCAAGAATAGGATCGGTTCCTTCAAATGTATTGATAGTTTTAATAATTGGTTCCTTTACAGGAGGATATCTCGGGGCTCACCTGTCAAAATTAAATGGGAATGTTCTAATTAAGAAAACTTTTATAACAGTTTGTATTTTGGTTGGTATTAGCTTATTGATTAAATCCATAAAAAGTTTTTTATAAAATTAACTGAGAATTTCAATAAATTTGTAGTGAAAAAGTCTAGAGCAGGTTTATTAGTCAACAAGATAAATTCCTTATCAAAGGTGTTAATGAATAACTCTTTTTATCAAGTAATACTTTTATAGAAACCTTATTTCAAAAAGCCAAAAAAAAGGCCTCACATAAGTGTGGCCGGGTGATGGGGAACCTTATTTTTAAACCAAATTCTTAAAAAATGCAACCCCCTATCTGTAGTGCAATTCATTTCATATATATACACTATAGATAGTGTTTTATGACTTTTTTATATGTGAATTAATAAATTGTCCAATAATTTTGAAACTTTATAGTTTATCAATGAAAATTTAATTTCATAATTTCAAATGTTTTTGACAATTTTACTTGTTAAAAATGTCCTGCACAGTATTATTCGTAAGAACTTCGCTAATAAAAAGCTTTTTAATGATTGAATTAACTTTACTAACTCTTTTAAATTATGTTGGAGATAATTTCTGTGAGTATAGAAATCTAGGTCATGATAACTATAAATCTTTACTTCTTTCCTATAGTGATGCAAGTAATAAATTTGGGCCATTAGAGGTTAAAAAGGTTATTGAGAAGTCTGAAAATTTTAAAGTTACGGCTGTTGCTATTGCTGCAATTAAGTGCCCTCAGCATATAGTTAAGTAATGAAGTTTGAATTAAAAACTGAAAAAGAAAATTATTCAAAATCATTTTTACAGTTTTTCGGTATAATTTTTTTTCTTACTTTAATAATTATCCTTTGTGATGTTGCACTTAAATTAGGAATCATATCTAGGAATCATGAAATTGAATACAGTTGTAGGCTTTTATCAGTTGAAAAATCTAAACCTCATTTTAAAAAATTGTCTATGCTTTCTAATCTGAAAAGTAAACAACGAATTTGGGAATTTTGTAGCGAGATTATTAAATAATACTTAACTAGATGCTGATGAATAGAATTTTAATGCAAATAACCAGAACTTTCTTGAAGTTATAAGAAATACTGTCGCAACAATAACTTCAAGCAATATTTTCCATAATACAGAAAGTCCTAAAAAAACTTCAGAGGGAATTGTAGTTATAAAAGCAATAGGAATAAAAACACTAAAAAAAATTCTTAAAGAAAATGAAAATGAATTTAGAGGAAATCTTCCAATATAAAGGAATGATCTTAAAACTTCTATTGCATTCCAAGTCTTAACAAACCAAATAGTAGTAGTAGAGATAAAAAACCATAGGCTATATAAAATACAAATCGAGCAGCTTATCGTAATAGAGGATAGGGTCAGAAAACTTAAATTTATATTAATTTGATTTATTCTTATGCAGAAGAACAACAATAAAAATCCAAGCATTATTTCTAAAAATCCAGATGGATTTATTTTTTTTAATGAAATAAAAAATTGACTATCAATAGGTTTTAAAAGTACGAAGTCTAATGTTCCTTCTCTTATATGTTTAACTATTTCTGTAAGATTAGGATTGAACCATGTATTAGTTATTCCATTCAAAATTGTATAAATAGCTTGGATTATCATTGCCTGTTCAAATTTCCACCCTCCAATATATCCATTATTTTGAAAGAAAATAGATAATAGAAAAATACTCCCTACTAAACTTAAAATTGCAGTAATTAAATCAACTAATATATTTGTCTTATACTCCAATTCAGAAGCTAAAGAAGTATGTAAGAATTTTTTATAAACTTTTAGATATTTTCTTATATTCATGACCCCATTGCTGTATATTTTTTCGTTCCTTCAGTCCAGATTTTCTTAAATAATGGGAAAAGTAAAAAAATCCATAGAATTTGCATAGTTAAGCCTCCACTAATATTTGTTTCATTACCTGAAAGTAAGTTCGCAGGGAAATCAATTAGATATGGAAAAGGAGTCAAATATATCCAAGATTTAACATATGCGGGAAATGAAACTACTGGCGCTAAAAGACCTGAGAGAAATAAAGTTGGAATAAATAACAATCTTTCTATCGATGATGCTTTCTCTGTCCAAAAACATAGACATGCAACTATTGACTGAATTAAAAATTGAATCAAGAATGATAAGAAAGTAGATACTATTGATAAGAGTAAAATACCTAAATTTGGTATCCATATACTTTCTGGATTAAAAATAAAAAAGAAAAATGCGATTATTAGTGCGAAAGGAAATCTTGTTATTTGTTCAGCAAGATGTTGTGCAAAATATCTGAAAAATGGATTTAAAGGTTGGATTAAATACGGAGATACCTTCCCCATAAGAGAATCCTCTTCAAAACTAAATACAACCCAAACTACAGAAAACTGTCTTACAAAAAAAGCACATAAGAAATATCTAGAAAGCGATACATCGCTAATGTTTATGGATTCATTTAGATTATTATTTGTCCAAATGTTTAACATGAAAAAAGGAATAATCCCTGAAATTGCCCATAATGCAATTTCTACCCTATATTCCAACATGTTTGAATATTGGACTTTTAATAAGGTTAATATTTTGCGGTTAATTAAATTAGATATCATAATTTTTTTTTATTAATACCTTCCCTATAACTTCATCAATGGGTGGTTCATTTATAAAAAGGTCTTCAATATCAAAATTATTTAGGATAGTTTTTAGTGAGGAGGTAATAGAGTGGTTTTCAATTTTTATAGTGATTTCATTCTTTATTTTATTTTTAACACTAAAACCGGAATTTTCTAATTTAATTGCGTCCTCTTCTGTGCGACAAACTATTAATATTTCTTTAACAGGAGAAAGTTTTTTTAATAATAGGTCAAGTTTCCCGTTATATGATATCCTCCCTTCGTGCACACATATAACTCTCTTACATAGCGATGTAATATCTTTCATATAATGGCTTGTTAGGCATATCGTTGCATTAGTTTCCTTATTATATCTTTGAAGGAATTTCCTTAAATTTCTCTGTGCATTAATATCTAATCCAAGTGTCGGCTCGTCTAAAAATAGAATATTTGGTTCATGTATCAAAGCTGCTAGTAATTCTGATTTCATACGTTGACCTAGTGAAAGTTTTCTAACAGGTATGAATAGCTCTTCATCAATTTCAAGCATTTCCGATAGTTTTTTTATTCTCTTTTTAGCTTCGAATTTATCTAAGTCATATATTGATGCATTCAAATAGAATGATTCAATTGGTGGGAGATCCCAAATAAGTTGTTGCTTTTGTCCCATTATTAAGGTGATATTCTTCAGGAAATTTTCTTTTCTCCTAAAAGGTAAGTAGCCTGAAACCAAAATAGATCCTTCACTTGGATAAATTAAGCCACAAAGCATTTTTAATATCGTTGTTTTCCCGGCACCATTAGCACCTAGAAAACCTACTATTTCTCCTTCTTTAATTTCAAAACTTATATCTTTTATAACTTTTAAACTTTTTGTTTGTCTTCTAAAAAAATGTTTAATCGTCCCTTTAAATCCTGGTTCTTTGGAAGAGATATCAAATGACTTAGATAAATTTTTTACATTGATAATATTTTGTACCATTTAAAATTTTAATTATGGAAATTTTTATTTAAATAAATTGTTAATTCACTTTTATTCTAGAAAATTTCTAAACGAATTAAAAAATATCTTTAAACGATACAACCAGCCAGATTAAAAAGTTAATTGGGTTAATTAACTCACTTACCTTATTTTTATTTTCATAATTTATTCCTCTTAAAAAATCAAATATAAAATTACTATTCTCTTTTTTATTATTATTATTTTTTATTAAATTACCATTTTCGTCGATCAGATTAATTTCATCCTCAAAAAACCATTGCTCTTTTTGATTAGATAATTGCAAGACAACTCCAATACCTTTACCATCAGTTATTCTGAAATCGATTATCTTACCCAATGAAGAAACTTTTATTGCATCAATAGTTTCTTTGGTAAGTCTATCCTTAGATAGTTCTAGGTTAACTTGAACAGAATTGCCTATCTTAACCTTATCTAAAATTGACATTTTTAGGTTATTATACTTAGTGATAAGTGATTTATGCGATTAATTCAGAATATTTGATTTATTTCAATAATTATGATTTTTTGAAAATTGCTTCAAGTATTTTCTTTATTAGAATTGTTAATACTCGCAAGAATACAAAAAAGATACCTAACCAACCTAATATGACAGCTATTGATAACAAGCTTGAACCTAAATCACGTTGAAGCAAGTTCTGCATATAATTTTCTAAATAAGATACTTTCAACTTTACTTTATTAAAATACTTATTCAAGATGAAAATGGACAACATTCAGTTTTGTTTAAATTTATTGTTACTAGTACATTTAATAGAAATGATTTGTAAGCTAAAATTCAGTTAGAAATCAAATTCAATATTTTGGATCTATCTTTGAATTCATACATCGGAGTATTTTTTATTATTATTGGTCTACTAGTTCGAGTTGACTTGAAATTCTCAATTCAAAAGGATTTAAAATAATTTCTAATAAGCTCTTTTTCGTACGATATAGAAACCTTCGAGTCTCTTATATTTTATGATTACTATAATTATTGCAAATACTAAAAAAAGCAGCTGTGAAGCTGCTTCTAAATGGTGGCGGGGGGGAGATTTGAACTTCCGACCTTCGGGTTATGAGCCCGACGAGCTACCAGACTGCTCTACCCCGCGTCATATACATAGCATACATCTGAAAGGGGTATTTTTCCTGTTTTTTAGGATTCTTGGAATTTTACTTTACCTTTAACTTCAAGTCGAACCCCTTCAGAAAAATTAAACACTTTTTCTTCGATGTCTTGAATTCTTAAGTCAGATATCCATTCTAACTGTTTTAGTAAGTGAAGACTAACAGCATGTTTTGCTCTTTTTGAACCGTCTTCTACTTTTAAAGCTAAACCTATCCCTTCATTTACTTTACAAAGACACTGTATTCCCTCGGCTCCACCTTTACCAATAACGTTTCCATGAGAAGCTTTAATTATTTCTGTATCAAATTTATTGTTATCACTTATCATTGTTGGGTTTATTGTCATCGCTCTACTGATTTGTTCTAATTCAGCATTTTCAGAACTGCTCAGAAGTGAATATAACCTAGACATTTCTAATAGTTTTAAATAAAGAGTGGGGGCACCACAATCATCACGTTCTGCTTTTATTTCAGATGACGGGATTTCAAGTAGTTCAGAGACAATTCTGAATATTTCTATTTGAAGAGGATGATCCCCCTTTAAGTAACTATCTAACGGCCAATTCATTTTTTTGCATGTAGCTAAAAAAGCAGCATGTTTACCCGAACAATTATGTTCTAATGGACTTGTCTTTGATTTTGGACATTTAAGATTATTAATGTCAATGTCATATTCCCATAAAATTTTGAATGCTTCCCTTGTATGAATTTTTGATCCACTATGTGACCCGCATGCTAAAGCAATTGATTTTGTTGCTTTATTGATTTTTGATGCAGCTCCACTACTAACGAAAGGTATTGCTTGAAATGGTTTTAGTGCTGACCTTATGAAACTTTTATATTCTGGATTTCCTGCGCACATTAAAACTCTCCCTTTTTTATCAGTAATAACAGCATGAATTTTATGGATCGACTCAATATTTGATCCTCTAATTAAAGTTGCTTGTAAAGGAGGATTATTAGAAGTGTAGAGGTTTTTGAAATTTGAACTCATTTAGAAATTGTTATATTGAAAAATCAAAATACCAGACAAAGCTAAGACTGAAATAATAGAAAAAATTTGAATTAAATTTTTTAGAATAGGTTTTACCTCAATATAGGCAATAAGTGATTCTTTTTCTTTCAAAACTAATGGTTTTTTCCATACTTGACCGTCATACCAACCGGATTCCTCGTATTCAACTTTTTCAGATATTAATCTATTAAATATATGATTCCAACCTAAATATAACTTTATTGAAATTAAAAGAGGTATTGATAAACTACTAAAAAGGCTTAATAAGATATATTTTAAAGGGGATGTTTTAAAGTAAACACTTCCTGAAGAAATTACGAGAAATAGAACAAAAGCTACCACCCAGAATTTTATCAAAATAATAATTAGCGACTTTTTTGTTTTTGGCCAAGAAAAAATTTTAGACTTTGATAATTCTATGAATTCATTTGTGGGTTGTTGCTCTCTAGGTACAGGACACTTAGATTCGTTCATAAAATATATTATGGAAAAATAAGATTATCTCCATTACTCCAGAATGATTCAAGGTCATAATATCTTCTTATTTCGGGTTGAAAAATATTAACTATCAAATCACCATAATCAAGTAAAGCCCATTTAGCTTCGTTAACCCCTTCTTTTCGTATCGGTTCAATTTTAGCCTTCTCTCTAAGTTCTCCCTCTACAGAGTTAGTTATAGATCTGACTTGTACATCAGATAACCCTTCAGCAATCAAAATCCATTCACTTATGAAAGATACTTTATCAATTTTTATAAGTTTTATATCTTTTGCCTTTTTTTCATCACATGCTTTTGCTGCCATTAAAACCAAACTTTTATTGTCCATAAACATTTTCGCTTGAAACTGATTTTTCTGAACCTTCTTGTTGAGATAGTTCTGATCTTGCTTTTTCTGCACTTTTTCTTAAGGCATCTAATCTATCTTCGAAGAAACTTCTTTTCTTCTTTTTTCGTGTTTTATCAATTAACTCCTTTAATGCTCCTCCAAGACTTTTATAAGCATTTGGAACGCTGTAACCAAATCTACAAGCAAGATCTATTGCTCTTTCATCTGCATAAATAGCATCTTGAAGTTTTTTTTCAGAATTATTTTTTAAATATAATCTATAGCCTGCAAAACTTGATAGACCAAGAGCAAGTAAAAGAAGTAAACCATCTTGTACCCATAACTCTCCTATAGCGCCTCCAAGTCCTATAGCGAGAGCTGCCATTTCCCATCCATCTCTTGGGATTGTGTCATTTTGAATCTTCCCCACCTCGTGCCAAAATAATAGATTTCTGTGGTCAATAGCAAAGTTATCCCATTCATCTAAATCTATCTGAATTTCTACTTCGTCACGACCGATTTCCTCAAGTGTTATTAAAGGTGGGTCTATAGCAGCAGCAGCTTCAACAAATACCCAGCTTTCATTCTCTGGAGGCAACAAATTTTTAAGTCGCTGAAGTTCGCTCATAAAATATTAATATCTTTCAATACTATAGAAACAAATGTTGCTTTTCAAGTAAGTTGATTAACATCTGATGATTTATAAGTAGCATGTGATAAATGAAGGGTTTAAATTATGCCTCAAAGAGGTGATCTAAAAAAAATTCTTATTCTAGGTTCGGGCCCGATTGTTATAGGACAAGCATGCGAATTTGATTACTCTGGCACTCAAGCTTGCAAAGCTTTAAGAAATGCTGGTTACGAAATCGTCTTAATAAATTCAAATCCAGCATCCATAATGACTGATCCTGAGATCGCAAGCAAAACATATATTGAACCATTGACTCCTGAAATTGTTTCTCAGATTATATTAAGAGAAAAACCTGATGCGATACTTCCCACTATGGGTGGTCAAACCGCTTTGAATCTTGCGGTTAAATTATCAGAGTCAGATTTTTTAAAGGAAAATAATATTGAATTAATTGGTGCTGATTTAAGAGCTATTAATAAAGCTGAAGATAGAAAATTGTTTAAAGAAGCGATGAAGAAAATTAATGTAAATGTTTGTCCCTCTGGTATCGCATCTAATCTGGATGAAGCTAAGGAGGTATCCAAAAAAATTAGTTCTTACCCTCTTATTATAAGGCCTGCATTTACATTAGGTGGAGTAGGAGGTGGAATTGCTTTTAACCTTGAAGAATTTGTCGAATTGTGTAAATCAGGTTTAGAAGAAAGCCCGAGTAATCAAATATTGATTGAAAAATCACTTATTGGATGGAAAGAATTTGAACTAGAGGTAATGAGAGACACTGCTGACAATGTAGTAATAGTTTGCAGTATTGAAAATTTAGACCCAATGGGTGTTCACACTGGAGATTCTATTACTGTAGCTCCTGCACAGACTTTAACCGATAAGGAGTATCAGAGATTAAGGGATTTGTCATTGAAAATCATTAGAGAAGTAGGAGTTGAAACAGGAGGGAGTAATATTCAATTTGCAATAAATCCAGCTAATGGAGAAGTAATTGTCATAGAAATGAATCCTCGTGTGAGTAGATCCTCTGCTTTAGCGAGCAAAGCAACTGGATTCCCCATAGCTAAGATTGCAGCTTTATTATCTGTTGGCTATACACTCGATGAGATTATTAATGACATTACAAAAAAAACACCTGCTTGTTTTGAACCATCAATTGATTATGTAGTTACTAAGATCCCAAGATTTGCATTTGAAAAGTTTAAAGGCTCTTCTAATACTTTAAGCACTGCTATGAAATCTGTTGGTGAGTCAATGGCAATAGGTCGTTCTTTTGAAGAATCATTTCAGAAAGCATTAAGGTCATTAGAAGTAGGTGTTTTTGGATGGGAATGTGATTCGAAAGATGAATTTAAAAATGAGAGTCAAATTAAAAATATTTTAAGAAACCCTACATCTGAAAGAATTCTCCTAATTAAAAAAGCTATGCAGCTTGGGAAAACTAATACTTATATTCAAGAAGTTACAAATATAGATTTATGGTTTATCGAAAAATTACGTAATATCTTTAATTTTGAAAATGATTTTTTGAAAGATAAGGAACTTTATACTCTAGATAGGGACTTGATGTTACATGCTAAACAATTGGGATTTTCAGATCAACAGATAGCAAAGTTAACTAATTCTGAATTTTTTGAAGTAAGAAGACATAGAAAAAAACTGAATATAATTCCAATTTATAAAACTGTTGATACTTGTTCAGCAGAATTCTCATCCTCAACTCCATATCATTATTCAACTTACGAAGAATCATTCATTAATTTTAATTCTCAAATTTTTGATAGTGAGATCTCAGAAAATAGTAAATCAAAAAAAATTATGATTCTAGGAGGAGGTCCAAACAGAATTGGTCAAGGAATAGAATTTGATTACTGTTGCTGTCATGCATCATATCAAGCTTCTACAAATGGTTATAAAACAATAATGGTTAATAGTAACCCTGAAACTGTATCAACAGATTATGATACTAGCGATATTTTATATTTTGAGCCTGTAACTTTGGAAGATGTGCTCAACATAATAGAAGCTGAAAATCCCTATGGTTTGATTGTTCAATTTGGAGGTCAAACTCCACTAAAATTATCATTACCTTTATTTGAATGGCTTAAATCTAATGATGGGATCAGAACTGGATCAAAAATTCTTGGAACTTCTCCATTATCAATCGATTTAGCAGAAGATAGAGAGGAATTTACAAAAATTCTTGAAGAATTAAGCATTAGACAACCTTTAAACGGTATTGCACGTAATCAAAATGAAGCAGAAATAGTAGCAAAAAATATAGGATTCCCCTTGGTTGTAAGACCTTCTTATGTTTTAGGTGGAAGGGCAATGGAAATTGTTAAAGATGAGAATGAATTATCGAGATACATTTCAGAAGCAGTTAAAGTATCCCCTGATCATCCAATCCTTCTTGATCAATATTTGAATAATGCAATTGAGATAGATGTTGATGCTTTATGCGATTCAGAAGGTTCGGTTGTAATTGCTGGCCTAATGGAACATGTGGAACCTGCAGGAATTCATTCAGGAGATTCAGCTTGTTGCTTACCATGTATTTCTCTTTCTCCATCCACAATAGAAAATGTAAGGAAGTGGACTAAATTAATTGCACAAAGATTAAATGTTGTTGGTTTAATCAATTTGCAATTTGCAGTAATAAATACAAATAATCAAGAAAATAAATTATTTATTCTAGAAGCAAATCCAAGAGCATCCAGGACAGTTCCATTTGTTTCAAAAGCCATAGGTAAACCAGTTGCAAAATTAGCTACTCAGTTAATGCAAGGTTTCACATTAGAAGATCTTAATTTCACAGAAGAATTCTCTCCAAAATATCAGGCAGTCAAAGAGGCCGTTTTACCTTTTAAAAGATTTCCTGGGTCTGATACATTACTTGGCCCTGAAATGAGATCTACTGGAGAAGTAATGGGTTTAGCCAAAGATTTTGGAATTGCTTATGCCAAGTCGGAATTGGCAGCAGGTAATGGTGTTCCTTCAGAAGGAGTTGCTTTTTTATCTACAAATGATTTAGATAAAAAAAATCTTGAAGAAGTTGCTAGGGAACTTTTGAATTTAGGATTTAAATTAATTGCAACAAAAGGTACAGCTTCATATTTGCTGAATTTAGGAATTCAAGTTGAAGAAGTGCTAAAAGTTCATGAAGGAAGACCAAATATTGAGGACCTAATTCGTTCGGGACTTGTTCAATTAATTATTAATACTCCAATTGGTTCACAGGCTCTCCATGA
>QCCP01000014.1 GCA_003281225.1 Prochlorococcus sp. AG-347-L20 | reverse complement strand
AGTCCTACAGGAACTATTGCAACTGAGAGTACTGTTTGAAAGGTTTTTTTGTAGAATTGAGCAAGTTCCAAAATTGATTTCTCAAGAATATCCCCATCATTTATATCTGGACAAACAACAATTTGAGCATGTATTTGAATAGAGTTTTTTTCAAACCACGAAATTTGATCAAGTATAACGCCTGCTTTTTTATTTTTTAATAATTTTTCTCTTGTGGCGGGATCAGTAGCATGAACTGAAATAAAAAGTGGGGATAGTTTTTGCAAAGCAATTCTTTCCCAGTCTTCTTTTTTTAAATTCGTAAGAGTTAAATAAGAGCCATATAGGAAACTTAATCTATAATCATCATCTTTAATATATAGGCTTTTTCTTTTACCACTTGGCTGTTGATCAATGAAACAAAATGGACATCTATTATTGCATTGCTTGATTGAATCAAATAATGCATCTTTAAAATTTATTCCTAAATTAACGTCTTGATCTTTTTCAATATTTATATTGTGAATCTTATGATTTTTATCTAATACTGATATGTCTAAAATTTCTTCACTAATCAGAATCTGATAATCAATTAAATCTCTTGGTTTTTTCCCATTAATACTAATAATTGAATCACCTGATTCAAATCCTATTTCTTCAGCAATAGAATTAGCTTCAATACTCTCAATTTCTGCAGGGTTTATTTTATAAGTAATATTAGGAACCAAAAGATCAATGGGATCTTCTGTGTAATTAATTTCTTGCCACACAATTTAAGGCTAAATACTCTTATTTACATTTATTCTAAACTTATATGTGACTCAAAGTGTATTAAATACTTTTAAAAAACTAAATAAAGGTTTGAAATTATGGGCCTTTTATTTATTAAAATATGTCATTCGCAGTTTTCTAAAACTCGATTTAGATTAATTAAAATAACCTTTTTCATTGAAAGAATTAATTACAAAAAATTTAGAAGTAAAAGATAAATTCAACTATGAATCCCATAAGACAGTTGATTCATACGAAAATAGTTTTTTATCAAATCCTATATCTTTAAGATTGTGGTCTTCTTTTTTTGTAATTTTACCTATTTTTGTTCAAGCCCCTTGGGTTAGATTAGAACCAATAAGTGCTCTTTGTTTTACTTTTGTTATTGTCTTAGTGGCAATTGTTTTGAATCAGAAAGGATCAAATAAGTGGTTTATTGTCAGTTCATTATTACTTGGTATATCAGGTAGTTGGCTTGGTGGATGTTTGTTCTGGGGATGGTTAAGCCCATTTCCTATTCTACACATACCTGTTGAAGCTGTAGTTCTCCCATTAGCTTTAATTGGATTTGGTACTAATTGGAAAATAGGTTCAAGTTTTTATATCTCTTCTTTATTTGGAACCGCAGTTACCGATATTACAATATTTTTAATCGGAATCATGGATCAATGGAGGCAGGTAATTACAGCAGATTCTGAAAATGCACCCATGATTCTTCAAAAAACTTCAGAGAGTCTTATTCAAATAAAATCATTATCTATTATCGTTTTTGTTGCTCTTATACTTTGGTTTATTTCAAAAGAAATTTTAGATTCTGGCACAATTAATACTACTAGTGGTAAAGCACGCTTAGTTTCTGGTTACGTAATTCAAACGACATTAATTGTTGATGGTATTTTTATTGTTTTAGCAATTCTGCAACCAACTTTTAGTGGATTGGTTTAATGTTAAGGCCTCCATTTTCGCAAGAATCGATACCAATAAATAATTGGGATGTAATCGTTATAGGAGCTGGAGCTGCTGGCCTTATGACTTGTCTTGAATTACCCGCAAATTTAAAAGTGCTTCTTTTAAATAGAAATACTAGTAAGGTATCTTCCAGTAGATGGGCTCAAGGAGGAATTGCATCTGTTGTTAGACAAGATGATTCATTTGATCTTCATGCTGAGGATACTTTAAAAGCAGGTGATGGACTATGTGATTTTCAAGCTGTAAAAATGCTAGTTAAAGAAGCTCCAGGTTGTGTAGAAAGGTTGCAGAATTTAGGGATGATTTTTGATCAAAGTTCTGATCAACTAGCTACTACTTTGGAAGCAGCCCATTCACGAAGAAGAGTCTTACATGTTAAAGATCGTACTGGACGAGCATTAGTTGAAGTTCTAGAAGATCATATTGAGAATCAAAAAAATATTCTTCACTGCAGGGGTGTCAGAGTAACTGAACTTCTCATTGAAAATAAAGAATGTAGAGGAGTTCAGGTTCTTGATGGAGCAAATTTATATTGGATTAAATCTAGAGCTGTTGTTTTGGCTACAGGTGGGGGTGGGCACTTATTTACAAATACAACAAATCCTGCTCAATCCTCTGGTGAAGGGATTGCTCTTGCATGGAAAGCAGGAGCTGCTATCGAAGATTTAGAGTTCGTGCAATTTCATCCAACAGCTTTAAAATTTTATGGTGCACCTTGCTTCTTAATATCTGAGGCACTTAGAGGGGAAGGAGCTATTTTAGTTGATAAAAATGGTGAAAGTCCCGTTAAAAATCTTGAATATCGTGATCTAGCTACTAGAGATCAGGTAAGTAGAGCAATTATGAAAAATATGCATGAAAATAATGTAGACCATGTTGGCTTAGATCTTCGGTATATTGACCCAGAAAAAATTGTAGAGCGCTTCCCCACGATCTTAAGTCGATGTCAGGATTATGGCGTTAATCCTTTAAATGAGGTTATTCCCGTAGCTCCTGCAGCTCATTACTGGATGGGAGGTGTTAAAACTGATCTAAATGCATCTTCAACAAGAAAAGGATTATATGCCGTTGGAGAAGTTGCTTCTACAGGTGTGCATGGTGCTAATAGACTGGCAAGTAATTCACTGATGGAGTGTCTTGTTTTCGCAAGAAAAATGTCTTCAATTGTTTTAAATGACATTTCTAAATTTGAAAAATTTGATAGATCATTTCAAGAGTTTGATATTGAAGATCCTAAAGAAGATCAAATTTCTATAATAGCTGAAAAAATTGATGAACTAAGAAAACTATGTTGGTTAAATTTAGGTGTATCTCGAAATAAGGTAAATATGAGTAAATTTTTAAATTACATTCAAAATGATATAAATAAATTAAATAAAAATGATTTACTAAAAAGTCTTGAAAAAATAAAATTTGATCAAAAAATAAAACTTAGTGAACGCAATAGAAGAGCATTAAATCTTTTACTTGATTTAAAGAATAGACAAATAACCACCATAACTTTATTAAAAGCTTGTCTATTTAGAGAGGAAAGTAGAGGAGGGCATTATAGAGATGATTTCCCTGATAAAGATAAAAATTGGGAATGCCATACTCGACAACAGTTAGATCAAAAAATTCAAAAAAGATTTATTAAAAATTAAGATCTCCCTGATAGTCGGTTTTTGTTGCTAATTCATTTAAGTCACGAGTACCACTAATAATTTCTCCATATATTTCCCAAGAAGGAAATCCACTTATTCCTTTCGTTTGGCATAACTCATACTCATTATCTTTACCATCTTTAGCACACTCAACTACTTTTAATTCTTTAACTGCCTCTTTACCAAATAATTGTTTCTGATCGTGGCAATGCGGGCACCAGTATGCACTATACATAACAATATTGTTTTCACTTAAAAATTTTGCGAACTTTACCTTCTGGGGAGAGCTTGAAGTGGTGATTATTGGCGATACATTTTCAGTTGGGTTAGCAACATCAATAGCATTAGAGGGGTCAACGTTTGTTGACCAAATTAGGCCCCCCAGCAGGACACTAATGGCTACAATGAAACCTCTAAAAATCATAGGTTCTCTACTTTCGAATTTTGCTCCAATCATAGAAATTATAAAGATAGAAAACGATAAAATTGCTGAAAGAATACAAAAAAAGCAATATGCTTGAATCTTAAAAAACATTATATTTATCAATAAAAAGCTAAATGTTGATGACGCACAAGAAATTAGAAATACTAACCACCATAAAAACTTATTGAGTTTTTCTTTTGGGGAAATTAAATTAAGCGAGAGTATTATTGTGATTACTAATATTGTTAAATATGTTATAAATCCAGCTAATGAGAGAGGTATATTAACTTGATTATTTTTAAATAACGTACCCCAAGGACTACTTAAAACTGTTTCACAACCATTTTTTATCCCTGGGCATGAAAGCGAAGTAAATAATCCCCAGTTTTTTAAAGTAATCGAACCTGTATCAACTATGCCTATAGTGCTAAGAATTGCGATTATGATTTTTGGCCATTTCAAATCTTTTTTATTTATTCTGTTTAAAGTCTTAAGGGCCATACAAAAAGAAAGTTTGTTATTTACATTATCTATCCTAATATTATCTTGGCATGAGAGTTCTATACGAAATGCTGTTTAAATCTTTTAATTCTTATTTTTCAAGTTGTGAAACAAAATAGTCTCAATGTAAAAGAAAAAAAACTATCTAAAATTGCATTCAGTCATGTTGGTTGTGAGAAAAATCTTGTTGATACTGAACATATGCAAGGATTATTAGATAAAGAGGGTTATGAAGTTGACAGCAATATAAATGATGCAAATGTTGTTGTTGTAAATACTTGCAGTTTTATTGAAACAGCCAGAGAAGAATCTATTAGAAAAATTCTAGAATATACAAATCAAGGAAAGGAAGTAATAGTTGCAGGCTGTATGGCTCAGCATTTTAAAGATGAGCTAATCAAAGAAATCCCTGAAATAAAAGGTTTGGTTGGAACAGGAGATTATCAAAAGATAGCCCAGGTTTTAGACAGAGTAGAAAAAGGGGAAATCGTTAATGAAGTTTCAAAAATACCTGAATTTATTGCAGATGAGGATATGCCTCGTTTTGTAGATAAAAATAAATTTGTTGCTTATCTTCGCATTGCTGAAGGGTGCAACTATAATTGTGCTTTTTGTATTATTCCTAAGTTGAGAGGTCCTCAAAGAAGTAGAACAATAGAATCTATAGTTTCAGAAGCCAAAAGTCTTGCAAAAAAGGGTATTCAAGAAATCATATTAATTAGTCAAATAACAACTAATTATGGTCAAGATATTTATGGAAAACCATCATTAGCTAAACTTTTGAATGAGCTTTCTAAAGTTCCAATTCCTTGGATAAGGATACATTATGCTTATCCAACAGGTTTAACTGATGAAGTTATTAGAGCTTTCAAAGATTCAAAGAATATAGTGCCTTACTTTGATTTACCACTTCAGCATAGTCATCCAGATGTATTGAAGAGCATGAACAGACCTTGGCAGGCTTCTTTGAATGAATCAATTTTGGAGAAAATTAGAGAAGAAATTCCATCTGCTGTATTAAGAACTAGTCTCATTATTGGATTCCCGGGAGAAAAAAAAGAACATTTTGAACATCTTCTCGAATTTTTGGATAGGCACAAATTTGATCATGTTGGAGTGTTTATTTTTTCTCCTGAGGAAGGAACTGCAGCTTTTCATTTGCCAAATAAAGTTTCCCGAGAGGTTGCAGAGGCAAGAAAAGATAATGTTATTTCAGTTCAACAAAATATCTCCAAAGATAAAAATCAGTCATATGTTGGTTCAAAAATGAAGATTTTGGTTGAAAAAATATCAGATAATAACGAATTAATAGGTCGGTCCTATAATTTCGCCCCTGAAATTGACGGAACAGTAAATTTATCTGTTAAGGATAAAATTGATTTGAAAAATTATATTGGTAAATTTGTTGAAGCAAATATTTCTTTTGCGGATGAATATGATTTGTATGGAGAGACTATTAAAATTTTATAGTTTTTTTAAATTAATTTAACTGCTCTTAAGAGCTTATCTAATGCGAAAGCAGCTCCAAAACCAAAACCAATAAATGCAAAATAGAAAATGATGTTCATTAATTCTTTTATTTTTATTTAATTTAACATCAGATGCAAAGATTAGATTTTTTCGTTTAATTTCTTAATCTTGGATATATGGTAATCTTTTGTATAAACATTCTTCTGCTTTTTGTAGTTCCCGGCCTAGATATAGAGCATGGTCGAATCTGGTTATTAAGTCATTTCTTTCTTCAGTGATTATTATTCCAAGTTGTTTCGCACTAATACCTTTAAAAACTTCATTACTAACTCTTTTATTTTGAGAGTCGCATTTAATTGGTTCATTTGTTTCTGGGTCAAGCGCATATCCGTCATCATTAATATTATTTAGAAAGTGCTCTAAAATTATTTTATTTTCTTCTAAATCTACTTTGATAATAAAATAACCGTTTGGATCTAAATCTATATATCGATTGGATAGGTTATTATCAATCATTGTTTTTTCATCGAAACTGTTCTTAGAATCCATTCTTAGAAGTTAATAAAAAACTATATTACTAATATAATCTTTGGTAAAGCCGAATAATTTTTTATTTAAAGGGTATAGATTTATTTTCAAAATCAATTTCCATCTCGGTTTGTTTATTCACTTCATTTAGCCAAGGATAAATTATATTTTCCATGTTTTTGTCAAACCACTTATGCATGCTAACGGTGCTTTTTGCAAAAAACCCTCTCCGTCTTTTATGTTTACCACCCGCTCCAGGATCAAACAAATGGATATTATTTTTTATTGCCCATTCAATTGGCTGGTAATAGCATAATTCAAAATGTAAATTAGATATTTCCTCTTGACTACCCCAATATCTACCCCATAAGTTGTTTTGATTTTTAACGCACATCGACATAGCAAAAATTTCATTTGAATCATGTTTTGATGCACTAAAAAGTAAAAGATTTTTTTTATTATCAACCAGTGTTTCGAAAAATGTAGATGTTAGATATTTACTTCCCCAAATTCCCCACCTTGAACAATGCTGTTCATAAAAATTATGCATTTTTTTGAGGATTTCTTGGCTGATATCATCTTCATTAAAAATTTCTACTTTAATGTCTAGTTTATTAATTGATTTCCTTTCTTTTTTTATATTTTTTCTCTGATTAGAGTTAAATCTAGATAGAAAATCGTCAAATGTTTTTTCTCCATTACTCCTCCATTCACTGCTGGAGTTTATCCATACATAGTATCCCAAAGATTTAAGATGGTTGCCCCAGCTTTCATCAATATATAAAAAATTACAACTTAGGATTTTGTTTGTAATCGCAAAGCTTTCGATATGGTTTATAAGTAAATTTGTAATTTCTTTCTTGTCTTTATTTTTTTTATAAAGAAATTGATATCCATTTACAGGACTATAAGGACTCATTCCAATTAATTTAGGGTAATAATTTAAATTCAGCTCTTGAGCCAATCTTGCAAATGATTGGTCAAAAATGAATTCTCCATAGCTATGATTTTTTAAAAAAAGTGGGGCAATTCCTAGGATTTCTTCATTTTTATAAGCAACAAAATATAGAGGTTGCCAACCAGTTTCTCTTGAAACACTTTTTGATATCTCAAGGTTTTTAATCCAAGTCCATTCATAAAAGGGATTATTAATTTGATTTGCTAATTCATTCCATATCTCCTTGGAGATTTCCTTAATTGAAAATTTGACTTCAACTTTATGTGTTTTTTGGTTCATTTGTTATTGAAACTATTTCAAATCTTTTTGTAATGAACATGAATTTCATTATTCATTAAATTTTTAATTGATTTTATTTCCCATAGCCTTTTGAGATTAAAAATCGCATTTGTTTGTTCTGGAGGGATCCATGTATTTCTACCTCCAATAATTCGTGGAATTATTGTAATTTTTATATCTGTTATTAGATCCTCTCTTATAAATGAATTGATAAGTTTTGACCCTCCTAAAAGAGCTAAATCATTTATCCCTTGTTTTTTAAGTGAAATTAAAGTTTTTTTCCATGAATCTTCGAAAAAGAGTTCTTTCTCGAATTCATTATTCGACGAATTATCAACTTTACTTGAGCTTATTAGCCATCTTCTAATTGGTTGACGAAAGTATTTCCAATTACTGTTAAATTTTTTGCTATTTGAAGCAACTATAGAAATTGGTTGGCTTTTTGATATATTTACTTCGTCATTATCAGTGAGATTTTTAACTAAGTAAGTTGATTGATGAGCTATTAAAGTACCTAAACCAAAAATGGTGGCATCAACCATTGATAAGTTTTGATTTAATATTTTTTTATCTTCATCGCTTCCAAGATGCGATTCTCCACCTCCAGGAAATGCAATTCTCCCATCAAGACTTGATGCTATAACAATTATTACTCTTGGGATATTCAAGTTTGCGTGACTAAACTATTTTCCAATTTCAACTTCAATGAATTGGTTAACTTTTGATCAACATAAATTTCTGCAGCATTATTTGGACTCTCCTGGAGTCTTATTTTGTGTAATGTTGCACCAAGATTATGTATTGGTTTTTTAAGAATATCAGAAATATATAAAGCTATATTTTCAGCAGTTGGTACACAATTATGGAAAAATTCGATGTCTTTATTAAGAAAAGTATGATCTAGTTGTTCAACAACTAAATCGTTAATTATCTCTTGGAGGGCAGATAAGTCGCAAACCATTCCTGTTCTTTTATCAATGTCTCCTTTTACAGTTATATCAACAAGATAGTTATGACCATGTCCATTAACTCTGGCACATTTCCCATAGATTTTTTTATTTTCATCAAAGGATATCTCTTCTTTTGCAAGTCTATGAGCGGCTGCAAAATGAGTTTGTACTGTTAAAAATGCTTCCATGTTTTTTCCAAAATAATCTGCCCATAAATTTGGGTTTTCATAAAGTCTTAGACTTGTAAGAGGTAAATCATCCTTCAAACGACTCCAAATGACCTTTACTAATGCTTCAGTTGTGGGAAGTATACCTTCTTGATTATTAACATTAAATTCAGGCCAGACATCATTTAAAAAACGAAAATCTAATTGTCCAGTAACCTTATCTTTAATGGAGTGTTTTACATCAGAGAGATTAAGTACCATTCCATCAGAGTCTAGTTCTCCACCCATTGAAACAATAAGTTCATAATTATGACCATGACCTGGTGCAATACTGCACTTTCCAAAAAGAGATAAATTTTCTTCTGGACTTTTTTCAGGAAGCCAATAACGGTGACTAGAACTAAAGCAGGCACGTCGAGTTATGACGCATTCACGTCCTTTTCCATGAGATGGTTTGGATTGTGTAGAAGTCATACCTGTCTGCGATAATACTATCTTAAGGTTTTAAATACGCTTTTGTCTTTATGGAAAAATCCATTATCGAAAAAACAGTTCATGCTATTAAGGGCAGAAGTATATTTTTAATAGGAATGATGGGTTCTGGTAAGTCACAAACTGGTTTGAAGCTGGCTGAATTATTGAAGTATAAATACATTGATTTAGATTCATTAATAGAGAAGTTGGCAAAAAAATCTATAAATCAAATTTTTAAGGATGAAGGAGAAGATAATTTCCGCGAATTAGAAGCAAACTGCCTTAAAGAAACTATCAAAATTCCTTCATTAGTAATCTCAACTGGGGGAGGAATAGTTACTAAATCGGAAAACTGGGGAATCTTAAGACAGGGAATAATTGCTTGGATAGATCTTGACAAAGATATAGCAATTGAAAGATTGAAAAATGAAATTGAAAATAGGCCACTTCTTCAGGGAAAGAATCTAAATGATCTATATATGCGAATTTTTCAATCTAGAGAAAATTTATATTCTCAAGCAGATTTAAGAATTCAAGTAAAAAAAGAAAATATTGAAGAAGTTGCTATGAAAATAATTAATGCAATTCATAAAGAAATAATCAGTTAATCTGGTTCAATTCTTACTGCAAACCATTTGATAACGTATCCTAATTTTATTTCTAATTCATAAGTGCTTTCCAATAATTCTTCAAAAAATTCCTGATCAGGATCTTCTATATTCTGATATATTGTTTGTGTTTCTGTCTTACTAAGCCAATTCTTCAACCATAAAATTGCTTCTTGCTTTGATACAATTTTTTCCTTTGAATCTGGCTCTAATAATACATAATGATCTGATGCTCTTATTAGTGGATTTGACATAATGAAAATTCTTCTTGGATTAATTCTTTGCTTGATTTTTCAAGGAATTTTTTTAGAAAGTTCTTTTGCTCTATTAGATTCTAACGTAAGAGAGTTTTTGGAAAATCGTGTAAATCAATGGCCAGAATTATATTTGCCAAATTTTAAATTATCGGATACTTCTAAGGATTTAATTTATCCTAAATGGTTCGAGGGGAATTGGCTTGTTACTTCTCAAGATATAGTTAATGATTCAGAAGAGCCAGTTATTTATAAAGTAAATTTCTTTAAGAATGATTCAGATTTAATTGTTGGTAATCGTTCAAAAAATTCTGAATCTATTGGAAAAGCAATATTTGGTGAAACCTTAATCAAGGTTGTAAATGATCCTCAATCTATTAATAATCAAATTACTTATTTAAAAGATGATTTTTATATTGATTCAAGAATTACAGGGAGAAATCAGATCCAAGATAATGATATTTTTTTCGCAGACGAGTTAGTTATACAAACAGCACATAAGCCAGGTGCTTCAAGGATTAATCAGGTAGAGACAATTAGTAAATTTCAAAAATGTTCCGAAGAAATATTGGAAGTTGATAATTCAATTAAACCATCAATTTGTGGAGTGCAATATGTTGCTTCCTATGGTTCAAAAGTTGGTGATCCTTCTATTCATGCTATCAAAACAAATAAATATAAATTGAAGTTTGAATTTATTGAGAGTTAGCACTAAAAAGATATTCTTCTAAGTTGTTCCTCCAAATGAAAAGATTTTCTAAATAAGGGTTGTTTATGTATTCTTGGCTCCCCTCTCCTGAAAGAATTGGTCCTGCAGACTTTGGAAATTTAATAAGGGATAATTGAGCAGCAATTGAAATATCTGCAATTGATAAACTATCTCCAACTAAATATTTCTTGTTGATCAAGGATTTTGATAAAGCTTCCAGTAATTTTTGGAGATCTAAATTATCTTTAGAAGACAAAACTACATTAGAAATTTTACTAAGATTTTTAAAAGGTAATTTATCAACAATACTTTTAACTGAAGAAGGTATTTCATCTGGAAGTAATGCAGTTCTTAACTGTGGATTTTCTATTGCAGATTTTATTAAAGCTTTTCTACAAGTTGTAGCCATTGTAGTATCTGCCCAGTCTTCAATTAGTTTGCATTGTGCAAATAATATTGGATCCTCCGGAAAAAGTGGATTGTTTTCATTTTTTTTATCTAGATATTCGCAAATAGTTGAAGAGTCATTAATAACTTGATCATTAGTATCGACTATTACAGGTACTTGTTTTTGACCTGATAATTTAAAGATTTCAAATTGGCCTATTCCAGGTGTTACTTCTTCAACTCGATATTGTAGTTTTTTTGCATGAAGAGCCATTCTTGTTTTTAAACAAAAAGCACTATGCCTAAATTGATATAATGTAATCATGCTGTTTAATGTTTGTTAAAATTTAGCTAAAAAAGTAATCTATTTGTGGAGCTTATGGGCGAATTTTTCTCTAATGTTGCGAGATATCCAAAGTATTTGATATCTATCATTGTTGGGGGACTTGTTGCTTTGCTTGAACCTTTATTCAAGAATAGATCAAATCCACTCACAATAGTGGGTTTGATATCTTCTGTCTTAAGTGCTTTCATAACTGTTTATTTTGTCTTGCAAGCGATGACAAACCCAATAAATTTACAACCATAATGCCAAATAATTACCGTCTTGCAAAAGTTTCTTCTCTTTTGAAGAAAGAAATAACCCTTATTTTGCAGAATGATTTAGAAAATGATCTTATTAGAGATCATTTCGTCAATATTTCTAAGATTGATTTATCAGGTGATTTGCAACACTGTAAAATTTATATAACTTCAACTGCTCAAAAGAAAGTGAGGAAAGAAATTGTATCAAACTTGAATACTGCTAAAAGCTCTATAAGGCATAGTTTAGGAAAAAGAATTGAGATGAGAAGAGTTCCAGAGATAATTTTTAAAGACGATGTTGTTCTTGATAAAGGATTATCAGTCTTGAAACTTCTCGATGAATTAAAAAATAAAAATCAAAATCATAATGTTTAGTACAAGGATGCCAAAAGTTGATCTACCCCTTGATCAAAGAAATATAATTATTACTCGATCAAAAGAAGGGATATTGGATATAAAAAAGATATTCATAAGCAAGGGCGCTAATGTATTTGATTTACCAGCAATAAGTATTGATGATCCTGATGATTTGAATCCTCTTGATGAAGCATTAAATCAAATAAATGATTTTCATTGGATTATTTTTTCCAGTAGTAATGGGATCAAATTTGTGGATAAAAGACTTAGATACTTTAATAGTTCATTAAGAGAATGTTCTAAAAAAACAAAAATCGCCGTAGTCGGAGAAAAAACCTCAAAAACTCTTGATGATTTTGGGATTAAGGCTGATTTCATACCTCCAGAATTTGTTGCTGAAAGTTTAATTGATAATTTCCCAGTATCTGGTTATGGACTTCGAGTTTTTGTACCAAGAGTTCAAACAGGTGGTAGGGATTTAATTGCAGATCAATTTAGAAAGGCTGGTTCTCGTGTATATGAGGTTGCTGCATATGAAACTAGATGTCCTGAATCAATTCCGGAAGAAACAATTGACATTATTTCTAATCGAAAAGTCGATGCGATTATTTTCTCAAGCGGTAAAACCGTAGTAAATGCTGCTTTTTTACTAGAAAAAAAACTTGGTAAACAATGGTTAGAATATTTTGATCAAATTAAGTTATTAACTATTGGACCTCAGACAACAAAAATATGTAACAAGATTTTTGGAAGAGTTGATAGTCAGGCACAAAAATATACTTTTGAAGGACTACTAGATGTAGCAATTAATATTTTTAATTAGAAAAATTTTTTGTATAGTTCTTTTCAACTAAATCTTTGAACCTATCAATATTGGTCTGTAATTCGTTTGTAACCATTTTGCCTAAAATATTTTCTTCCATAAACCGAGCAATCATTTTTGGTAGTTCATAAGTTATTGCTAAATTTACCGTTGTGATTTGATCAGTTTTACTTTCAAAAACTACTGATCCCTCAGTTGGTAACCCTCCTATTGATTTCCATTTAAGTTTGCTTTTTTCAACCCTTTCTGTAATTTGAGCTTTCCATTTAAACCTAAAGCCATTTGCAGCTAAAGTCCATTCTGTTAAATCTGGTAAAGTATTAGTTTCTTCATCAACTGTTTTTACAGATTCAATCCAGCTCATCCAAAGTGACATTGAGTCTAAATCGCTCCATGTGTCCCATACATTTTCAAGAGGCGCATTAACAACTGTTATTACGTCATGTTTTAGCCAAGTACCCATTAATTAACTCACTGCAAGATTTTTTGCTAATTCGGCCTTCTTCTCTAAAATTGCGGCGGCAGCTAAATGACCACTCATTGTAGCTCCCTCCATAGAGTCTATATAATCTTGTTTTGTATAACTACCAGCCATGAAGAAATTAGATATAGATGTTTTTTGATCGGGTCTGAAAGGTTCCATACCGGGAGCTTCTCTGTAGAGTGATTGTGGAATTTGTACCACGTTACTCCAAAGCAATTTAAGGTTTTTTGAGGATGGGAATAGACGGCGAACCTCTTTATCAATTTCTTTTGTAATTCTTTCTGTGGATCTTCCCATCCATCTATCGCCAGGAGTTAAAACACATTGGAGAAGAGATCCCATATCTTTTTTTCTATAGTCTGCTGGACTTGCTAGTGCTAAATCAGCAAAACAACTGAAAGAGGCATCAGCAGAATAAAGAAGGTTATCTAGTCCAATTGGTTCGTTTCCAGTATTATCTTTTTGTAATTCAGTAACCCAACCGTCATATCTTAATTGGATTGTGGCAACAGCTACAGCTCTAAGTTTTTTTAAACCTTCAAATTCTTTAAATTGATACCATTCTTTTGGAATTATTTTTTTTATTCCAGGAACATCACAGGCAGCTAGAAATTTATCTGCAAACACTGCCTTCATTCCTTCAGGAGAAGATATTTTTAATTGATTTACTGAATAAGAGGAAGATTCCTTTTCATAAATGATTTCTTCTACCTTATGGTTAAGATGTATTTTTGCTCCTTTGTTTGTGATGTAGTCGACGATAGGTTGCGTTAACCACTTATGTGGGGAACCTTTTAAAAGATTAAGTTTTGAGGCTTCTGTTTTTGAAGCAAACATCATGAATATAGTTAGCATGCATCTTGCTGAAATATCTTTGCAATTAATAAAACCTAATGCATATGCGATAGGATCCCACATTCTTTCTAAACTTTTTTCACTTCCACCATGGTTTAAAAACCATTCTTTAAAACTAATTCTATCTAGATCTCTAATTATTTTCATTGCACCTTCATAGTCTATCAATCCTCTAACGATTGGACTTGTCCCTAAAGCTAAGGCATTTCTGAACTTATCTACCCAGGTAAGTTGTTCGGTGGTAAAAAAAGCTTTAAGTCCGTTAAATGGAGCACCTAAAGGGAATCTGAAGTCTAACGATTTTAAATTACCACCATTATTGATAAATAGATGAGTATGATCTTTCGGAAGTAAATTGTCTAGAGCTCCCACTTTTTTCATTAATTTAAAAAGATTTGCATAATTGTAAAAAAATACATGTAAACCCATTTCTATGTGGTTGCCATCCTTATCTTCCCAACTTCCTACTTTACCTCCCCAAAATGACCTGCTCTCGTAAATTTCTACTTCGTGGCCTTCATCAACTAAATTGACTGCTGCTGTAAGACCAGCTAATCCAGAACCAACTATTGCAATTTTCACTTTTTCTTAAAATTATAACAAATCAAGTTTGGATAACGTTTGTTATGTGCATCCTATCGATTAAGTTTTTATATTATAAATAGTAGAAATCCTTTGTTTATGGAAAATGTAGAAGTTAAACAGGAAATTAAAAATTCTGATGATGGCAAAGGTATCTTAATTACGAATGATGCTATAGAACAAATTTCAAATTTATTGAAGGGCCAAAGTGATAAAAAAGCACTAAGGGTAGGAGTAAGATCTGGCGGTTGTAGTGGGATGAGTTATACGATGGATTTTATAGGAACTGATGAAATAAAGCCCGATGATAAAGTTTATGATTATTCATTAAAAGCTGATCAAAGCTTTAAAGTTGTTTGTGATCCTAAAAGTCTTTTGTATATTTATGGAATGCAGTTAGATTTTAGTAAAGAGTTAATTGGAGGTGGCTTTAATTTTGTAAATCCCAATGCCTCTCAAACTTGCGGTTGTGGAAGCTCTTTTGCAGTTTAATAAATAATGAATAATGAAATTAATCTCATCGAAGAGAATTTTAATTCAGCTTTATCAAGATATAAAGCAGGGCAAGATTTAATTCCAATAGTTCAAGATTTTCAAAAAATTATACAGCAAATTCCAAATCATTTTGCTGCTTGGACTTGTTTATCATGGCTTCAATTACTTTTGAAAAATAATGAAGAAGCTTTGTCAGCTGCCAGACAAGCTGTTCGATTAAATCAGCAAGATCCACAAGCAAGAATGAATTTGTCTTTAGCTCTTTTGGCTACCAATAATAAAGGTGTTAGGGATCATATTGAGTTAATAAAAAAAATGTCTATGATGATGCCTGATGTGAAAAGTGAGTTGAAAGAATCTGTTGAAGACGGATTAAGTAGATATCCAGATTGGCCTGAGTTAACCAAAGTAAAAAAATGGTTGGAATTTTAAATTGTTTAAGATTTTAATTTTAAGTAATGGGCATGGAGAAGATCTATCTGGCAGTCTAATAGCTAAACAATTCGTAAAAAGTGGTTATTCTGTTCATGCTTTGCCAATTGTTGGTATAGGAAACCATTACGAAAAAGAAAAAATTAAGATTATCGGTAAAACTAAGGAATTTAGAACTGGAGGAATAGGTTATAATTCTTTTAAGGGGAGACTTACTGAGATATTAGGAGGAGAAATATTTTATCTTCTAAAAAGATTATATTTAACTTTTAAAATAAAAAAAAAATATGATTATTTTTTTGTAGTTGGAGATATTGTGCCAGTTTTTTTTGCATGGGTTTGTAAGAAAGATTTTTTTACATATCTAGTTGCGTATTCCAGTCATTATGAAGGGAAGTTGAAATTACCATGGCCTTCTAAATTTTTCTTGCTCTCACAAAAAGCAAAAAAAATATATTCGAGAGATTCCCTTACAGCTAATGATTTAACATTGCAATTAAAAAAGAAAGTGTCTTTTTTAGGTAACCCATTTATGGATAAGTTTTTTCCTAGAAACAAAGAATTAAATGAAGATGAATTTAGTATTGGATTATTTCCAGGAAGTAGATTCCCTGAGATTTTAGATAATTTTGTTTTGATTTTAGAGGTATTAGAGGCATTGTCAGATTTAAGATATTTTCAAAAAATTCAGTTTAATTTTGCAATAGTTAATGCTCTATCTTCATCAAAAATAAAGGAGATATTTCAAAAAAGAGGATGGTTAAAAATAGAAAATATAAAAGATAATAATCTCATGAAATTCCAATATAAATTTTTAGAAGTGAATATATATTGGAATAATTTTGACAAAATATTATTGAAAAGTAGATGCTGTATTAGCATGGCAGGAACAGCAGCAGAGCAAGCGATTGGATTAGGAAAACCGGTTATTCAGATTGAAGGTAAAGGTCCACAATTTACAAAAACTTTTGCAGAAGCGCAAAGACGTTTGCTTGGAAAATATGTTTTTTGTGCCTGTAATTATAAAGACAAAAATGATAAAATCAATCAGACAATTAATTTGATCATAAAAATAATATACCTTATACAGCTAAATAAGAAGTTTATGATCTCATGTCATGAAAATGCTAAAAAAAGACTGGGTGAAAACAAAGCTTGTCTTAAAATGGTGGATGATATGAATATTGTTATAAAAAATGATTAAGGAGAATAATCAAAATAAGTTAAAACAAATTATCGATAATTTGTTATTAATAAATTTATTTACAGTCATTTTTTTTGCAATATTTTTTATTTTTGCAATCATCATGCAATTTAATGGGATATTTATTTTTATTAATTTTATTCAGATAGTTTGGAATCCTCTTGTAGTTCCATTGATAACAATTCTTATTATTGGTGCTTTAGTAAATGGTATTAATTCTTGGTGGAGGCGTAAATTGCTTTCTCAAGAAGAGGATATTTAAAATTATAATTTTTGATTTTACTGCTAATTACTTTTTGTCCTTCTAAAACAACTTTCGCTCCATCTCCTAACAATATTTTTAAAACCGCTCCAGGCACTGGAAGTAAATTAGGTCTATTCAGACATTTGCCTAAAGTCTTAGAAAATTCTCTCATTAATACTGGATTTGGTGCAACAGCATTAAATACTCCCGAATACTTTTTATCAACTAATGCTTGAATAATTAATGCACATAAATCAGTTCTATGAATCCAACTCATCCATTGCTTACCATCTCCTATGGGTCCACCTAATCCAACTTTAAATATAGGGAGCATTTTCCCTAATGCTCCTCCGTCTTTCTCTAGAACAATTCCAATTCTAAAAATAACTAACCTTGAGAAAAATGGTTTTTCAGTGGCGACCGCTTCCCATCTTTTGCAAAGATTAGATAAGAAGTCTTTTCCTCCAGAACTATTTTCAGTGAATTCACTAGACAAACTTGTACCGTAATAACCTATAGCTGATCCATTTATAATGACTTTTGGGTTTATTTTTAAATTTTTAAGGGTCTTCATCATATATTTCGTGGTGTTAATACGACTATTTTCAATCTCCTGTTTTTGTTCAGAAGTCCATTTTTTTTCTGCTATGGGTTCTCCCATCAAGTTAATAATTCCATCTGTCTCTCTTAAAACATTTAGAAGATTTTCGTTATTCCAGTTTTTTTCTTTTGATAAATCTATTTGAAAAAATTTAAACTTATTGAAATCTAAATCAAGCTTTAATTTACTAATGGGTTTTCTACTTACAATGTATATTTCGTGATTTTCATTGAGTAGTGTTGGTACTAATTCTTTACCAACAAATCCAGTGCAGCCAAGTAGTAAAAGACGCATATCTTAAAGATGTTTATCATTTTAGGCTATTAAATTTTTTAGAAGTTTGTAATTATTATTCCGGTATAAATTTTTTTCAATAGTTTTCAAACAAGTTTTTGTATAATGGATTCCAAATAACTTCCTTGAATTTATTATGACAGATTCTATTCCAAACAAACCTCTTAAGAAAGGAAGCTTAGTTTTTGTCGATAGAGAAAATTATATAAAAAGTATCGAAGCGCTAGCCAGTGATGATGATCTACCTAATTATGTCTTTGAAGGTCCTGGAGAGGTTCTTTCAGTCAAAGACGAATATGCTCAGGTTCGATGGCGCAGACCTGTTCCAGATGTTTGGTTGAAATTAGATCAACTTAAAGAATATGCTCAATAAAATTTTTATATCTAAAAGTTTTTATTTTTTTTCTCTATAGACATCTTTGATTGTATTCTTTTTGCTTCTTTGATCATTTCTTTGCCATCAAATAAGTAATTATCTACGTATCCTTGTGTATATCTATCAAATTCTGATAGCGCATCTTTAACTTGTGAAAAACAATGATAAAGATCGAGTCCTAAAGCTGAAATAGACTTTGGTACTATTTGTTTGTTATAAATTTTTTCAACTTTTTCTATTTTCTTTTGTGAATGAATAATATAACTGCAAAAATTTTCCATTAGTTCGTCATCATATGGATCCGCAGATAGTTCTTTTATTTCGTTATTCAAAGGTTTAATGATTTGACTAATTAATCTATTTATTGGACTATAAATTTCTTTAATCCATGTTTCAACTTCTTTGTCCTTCATTGAAGAATTATGTTTTTTTGAATTAAATTTCTCTTCCCAATTTTCATTTAATGAATCAAATGATGAGCTGGAAAAGGAAAAACTACTATCGTATTTTTTCTTTTTGATAGGATCATTTAGGGTTTCCCAGGCATTTTGTATTGCAAGAAATCGTTCTTTCTTGCCGCCTGCATCTGGATGATGTTGCTTAACTAAAGTGCGATATGAAGATTTAATTTCACTTCTGGTTGCATTTTGTTTGAGACCTAATTCTTCATATAAATTTTTTTCCATTTTTATAAATTATGTATTAAAGATAACCATCTTTTCTGGCTTGAATTGAAGTATTAGATTCAAACATTGCTGTTGATAAATATCTTTCTCCAAAACTTGGAAGAATAACTATCAATCTTTTATTCATTAGTTCTTTTCTTTTGCCGATTTTTATAGTTGCTGCTAAAGCCGCACCGCTGCTGATGCCAGATAAAAGGCCTTCCAATCTAGCTAATAAACGCCCATAATAAAATGCTTCATCGTCATCTATTTTTATAATTTCATCAATTAATTTTGTATTAAGAACTTTTGGTACGAAACCCGCGCCAATTCCTTGAATCGAATGAGATCCTGCTTTTTCTCCGGAAATCACAGCACTTTTTTTGGGCTCTACGGCATAAATTTTGCAATTTGGATTAACTTTTTTCAAAAAACGTGCACAACCAGTAATTGTTCCTCCTGTGCCTACTCCTGTAACTAGTCCATCTAAATTGTTATTGGATTGGGACCATATTTCTTGAGCTGTCGTTCTTTCATGAATATCTGGATTAGCAAAGTTTTCAAACTGATTAAATTGATAGCTATTTGCAATGGTTGAAGACAACTCATTAGCTAAATCTAAAGCTCCTTTCATTCCGTCTTTCCCAGGGGTTAGCTGTAATTCAGCTCCATATGCTCTCAACATTGCCCTTCTCTCAATACTCATCGTATCTGGCATAGTTAATATCAATTTATAGCCTTTTGCTGCGGCAACCATTGCTAATGCGATGCCAGTATTTCCACTAGTTGCTTCAATTAACGTTGTTTTATCTGGTGTTATCAATCCTTCTTCTTCAGCTTTACATAACATTGAATAAGCGATCCGATCTTTAACAGACGCTGATGGATTGAAACTTTCTAGTTTGGCTATTATTTCTGGATAACAATCAAAATACTTTCTGATTCGATTTAATTTAACTAATGGGGTATTTCCAACTAGAGAAGTTATATCATTTGCTATTTCCATGAAATTATTTTTTAAATTGAAAATAAAATCTCCTTCATTCATAATAATTGTATTTAAAGATCTTTTATATAATTTTCTCAAAAGAATTTAATTTAAATAACTTCCTGCTGAAAAATATTTAGTAATATAAGAAGTAGTTTGTATTATGATTATGTATTCGTTGGAACTAAGTCTGAGATATTCACCTTTTCCATTATCAATTCAGAAGAAAGAATTTGATGATGTTAAAGGAATTTATGATGAAATAAAAAGTTCTATGAATGAAACTTTAGAATCATCAAACTTGATCGAATTAAGGTGTGACAAAGTGCAAGATAAATTAATTGCTGTAAGAACCAAAGAAATCATTTCTGTTCAGATATATGAAAAATCTTCAGTAGCAGGAGGAGCTAAAAGACCAGGATTTTCTCTCAACATAGATTGATAGAATTAATGCGAGATTCCCTTGAAAACGAAATACCTCATATTAACTTCAAAGATGTTTCTTTTTCATATCCTGGAGAAAAAGAAAATTTAATTTTTAAATGTAATTTATCAATAAAAAAACATGGATTTTGGATGGTTGTAGGTAAAAACGGGAGCGGAAAAAGTACTCTTTTAAAATTAATTAATGGAATAATCAAACCCCAAAACGGTGTTGTTCATTCTAATGCAAATATTGGCATGGTGTTTCAAAACCCTGATCATCAAATATTGATGCCAAATTGTAGGAGTGAACTTCTGATTAATATTAATCAGAATATAAGTCAAAATGAAATTAATAAAAAAATTGAATATGTGCTTGATCAAGTAGGAATGACTGGTTTTGAAAAAAGGCCAGTTCATACTTTGAGCGGTGGACAAAAACAACGCTTAACTATTGCAAGCGCTCTAATTAGTAATAGAAATTTTATTCTCTTAGATGAGCCTACAGCGTTACTTGATCAAACTAGCCAATTAAAAGTTTTAAAAACTATTAAAAATCTTACAAGTGACCATAAAAAACCTTTATCGGCTTTGTGGATTACTCATCGTTATGAAGAATTAACTTATGCTGATGCAGTTGCGGAGTTGAAAAATGGTTTTTTATCTAGCTGGCAAGAACCATCAAAATTTCAATATAATTAACTCTTGTACTTGTCATAAGGTACTTTAAAGAGCTAAATTCATTTTATATTCCTCGGTAGCTCAGCGGTAGAGCGATCGACTGTTAATCGATTGGTCGCAGGTTCGAATCCCGCCCGGGGAGTTCAATTTCTAAGTAAAAACTTCAGGAGACTTCAATTGAAGTCTTTTTTTATGTCCAAAATTATATTTTCAATTTTTAATGGTCGTGAAATGGTCGTGAAATAGTTTAAAAATGGTCGTGAAGAAAAAATAAGAAAAATCTGTCAAAATAACATTATTAATTTATCAAAGATAATCTTGGCAACTTTTGATGAATTTTATGCCTCTTTAGATCCTGATATAAGGATTAAGGGGAGACAGTTTGAAAAATTTGTTAAGTGGTTTCTCAAAACCGATCCAACCTGGTCGAGTCAAGTCGAAAATGTTTGGTTATGGAATGAATATCCAAAGAGATGGGGTCCTGATTGTGGAATTGATTTAATTTTTACTCATAAAAATGGCAAGACCTGGGCAGTTCAATCTAAATGTGTTTCACCGGATTATGATATTAAAAAGTCTGAAATTGATAGTTTTTTAAGTGAATCTAATGATTCAAAAATTGATGGAAGATTGCTTATCGCTAGTACTGATGGAATTGGAAAGAATGCACAACAAGTAATAAATCGACAAGAAAAGCAGGTTGTATGTTTTTTACTAGAACAGTTCAGGCAAGCAGAAATAGATTATCCAAATTCTGTTGATGATCTAAACCAAGGGAAGAGAAAAAATAAGAAGAAACCAAGAAATCATCAAATTGAAGCAATTCAAGCAGTATCTAAAGGATTAGAAACTGCTGATAGAGGACAAGTCTTGATGGCATGTGGAACTGGGAAAACACTTACATCTCTTTGGATTAAAGAAAAACTTAAATCAGAACAGGTCCTAGTTCTTGTCCCTTCACTGAGTCTGCTTTCACAAACTTTAAAGGAGTGGAATGCTGAATTGAATGAACCTTTTAAATGGATTTGTGTATGCTCTGATAAGTCAGTTGCAAAAGATAAATCAGGCGATCAGTGGATTTCAAATACTTCACAAATTGGAGTTTCAGTTACAAGTGAGATTTTAGAAATTAAAAATTTTCTTGATGAAAGTGGATCTAAAGTAGTTTTTGCGACTTATCAGTCAGCATCTTTAATAATTGGAGCACAGGAATTTCATGATACGAATGATTTTGATTTAGTGATTGCAGATGAAGCACATAGATGTGCTGGAAAGGTTTCTGATGCTTTTGGGTCTGTACTGGATGAGAAGAAAATAAAGGCAACAAAAAGATTATTTTTTACAGCAACACCAAGAATTCTTTCAAAAAATATCAAAAACAAATCTCATGAAATGGATTTTGAAGTTGTATCTATGGATGATCATTCAGTCTTTGGAGAGGTTCTTTATGAACTCAAATTTTCCGATGCAATTTCTCAAAATCTCTTATCTGATTATGAAGTTTTAGTAATTGGTGTAGATGATGAGATGATTAAAAAGCAAATAGTTAGTAGAGATTTAATAAAAGTTGATGATCAAACAATATTGGATGCGGAAACTGTCGCCTCTCAAATCGCTTTAATTAAAGCAATTAAAAAGTATGACCTAAAAAGGATAATAACTTTTCATAATAAAATTAAAAACGCTAAAAATTTTTCTAATAGTTTTAAACAGACTTTTAAACACATAAGACATTCGGAGATGCCGGCAGGTGAAATCTACTGTGATTATATTTCTGGGTCTATGAGAGCGACAGAGAGAAATAGGAAATTACACCAATTGAATATTCTTGAACTCAATGAAAGAAGAATTCTTTCTAATGCTAGATGCTTATCTGAAGGAGTGGATGTCCCCTCATTAAATGGAATAGCATTTATAAATCCAAAGTATAGTCAAACAGATATTATTCAAGCGGTAGGACGAGCAATTCGAAAAAGTGAACAAAAAAGAAAAGGGATAATAATAATACCTTTATATATCTCAAAGGATCAGTCTTTAGATCAAGAATTAATTTTGAGTAATTTTGAAAAGGTTTGGCAAGTTGTAATTGCTTTGAAATCCCAAGATGATTATTTAATGGAATGTATAGATCAATTGAGAATTTCCAAAGGGAGTAAAGATAAAATTAATTTTGAGAATACTACATTGGAAAAATTTATTTTTGATATACCAGAAAAAATTTCTCATAAATTTTCTCAATCTATTAAAACTTTATTAGTTAATAATTCATCTGAGGATTGGTTTGAAAAATTTGGGAATCTAAAAAATATATATGAAAAGGAGGGTAATTCAGATGTCTCACCAGAAAGTACACTTGCCAACTGGTGTGCAACTCAAAGAAATAAGTTTAATTCAAAATTATTAACTCCAAAACAAGTAGAACTTTTGAATAGTATTGAATTTACTTGGAATAAACACGATAAGAGATGGAATGATAAATTTCTCCAATTAAAAAAGATTTACGAAAAGGATGGTGATACAGATATACCAATGGGTAGTTCACTGGGTAATTGGTGTGGAACTCAAAGAAATAAGTTTAATTCAAAATTATTAACTCCAAAACAAGTAGAACTTTTGAATAGTATTGAATTTCCTTGGAATCTTCACGATAAGAGATGGAATGATAATTTTCTCCAATTAAAAGAGTATTTTGAAGAGGTGGGAGATTCGTGCATTCCTACAGGAACACCACTTGGTAATTGGTGTTTGACACAAAGGCAAAAATATAAAGATAAATTCTTACTGGAAGATCAGATAGAACTATTAAATTCTATTAAATTCCCATGGGATCTACATGAGCAAAAGTGGAAAGATAATTTTCTTGAATTGAAAAAGATTTTTGATAAAGAAGGACATTCAATTATTCCTACAGGAACACCACTGGGTAATTGGTGTCTTACCCAAAGATTAAATAAAAAAAGAAAATTATTAGATAAAGAAAAGATTCAATTTCTAGAATCATTAAATTTTGATTGGGGTAAGGAAGATTTTATAATTTGGAGTGAGGGTTATGAATCACTAAGGAAATTCTATGAAAGAGAAGGACATACAAATCCTTTTTGGAGTAAGTATCTAGGTCCATGGTGCGATGAACAAAGAGAAAAATTCAAAGCGAATGAACTTAATGAAGAACAAATAAAACTTTTGAACAAGTTACATTTCGAGTTTGAATAAAATTTCCTTTAGTACTTTTTAAAAATATTATTTTCTTGCTTTTTTATCCATTCGTTAATTTCGCTCTTAATAAAAACTATTCTCCGTGGAGATATATGTCTTTTAAGAGGAAATTTTCCATTTTTTACCAAGCGATTGATTGTTGATACTGAGAGTCCAAGTAATTTTGAAACCTCTTTAATTGTTAAAAAAGGTCTATTTTCTGAATTAGTCATGGTCGTGAAATGGTCGTGAAATATATCTTTTTCTTCGATTTCTTATGTCAGGTTCAGTCAGGCACTATCACGAAATATCAACCCGACTTTCGCCCGGGGAGTTCCTTAACTTCCTAAAAAGACTTATGGAGACCTAAAAGGTCTCTTTTTTATTGGAAATAAAAGTAAATGGAAAAATTAACGAAATCATAGCGGCTTAAATTTACTTCTGATTTTCAAAAATGTTCGCTAAATGTTCGCTATCCAGGAAATAAATGTTCGCTATATTTTTATAATTAATCGATGCATAATTAATTTATATATTAATAATAACCTTGTCTAAACCCTAAGCTTTTTTAAATAAATAATAATTTTTTTTACCACAGTTAATAGTCATGAGCCAGACTTTTCTAGAAGCTATCATTGTATATTCAAAATTAAAATTTATTTTGCAAGTACTTAATTTTCCTCGAGCCTCATATCCTTTATAAACTAGCTGTCCTTCATCTTTATACCATTTAAAGCTAACTATCTCTGGACCAAAAAACTTTATCCAGTCATCTGTTTTCCCAAATTTTTGAAGATAAACCCTGTCTTCTCGAATAGTGAAAATAAAACTTGATTCAATATCCCATTTTTGAATTCTACCTTCCCATTTGCCTTTAATGATAGAGTTTATTTCTTTAATTTTTCGTTCTTCTGCTTGTTTTCTTTTTTCTTCTAGAATTTTTTGTTCTTTAATATAATTTTCTTTTTCAACCTGTTTTAATGGTACGGGATCATTATTACTACTTAATAAATAACCCGAAAGCATATTAGAATTTATTGGATTTAAAAAGATAAAGTTTGCAAAAAATAAAATCAATAAATTCTTATTCATTAATTTCCATTCAAAAATCAAATTTTATTGGACTGTAATTAGTTCTTTCAACAAGAATTAGCTTTGAACCTCTAAAGTTTGTAGTCCTATAGGAATCTTTGTATTTTTCATAAGAGCAATGAAATTTCTCTTCTTTCTTCGAAAAATTTCTTATTTGATGATATGCACCAGTTGTATCTGCAATAGACCATCCATCATAAACATAATTAACTATGAAAACAATTTTATGTTTGCCGCACTCATAATATTTCCATCTATCGGTGTGTGGTTGTATTACCCAATTAGTTAGATAATTAAATCCTCCAGGATCATATTTTTCTTTAGAAGAAGTGAGAGTACATTTATTAAATGGAATACTTGATGAATCTTTATATGAAGGAACTACTTTGAACCAGAACCCCCCTGGGGATGCTCTCCATTGATTTGAGCTCCCTATATATTCACATGCAATACTTTGAATATTATGTGTAGTAAAAAAAATAGTAAATCCCAAAAATAATTTTTTTACTATTTTTGTAGATTTCATGAACTTGGTAAGGAATATTTTCATTATTCTGCTTTTGATACGATTGAAGTCTTTTTGCAAACATTAACTTGAAAAACTTCTATTAATGGAGAATAGTGCTTTAACTGTACTTCAGCTTCACAATTGTTTTTAAATTTTAAAAAAGAAAATTGATATAAACCTCTATTTTCTATATCAACTTTGTTTTTTTCCATGATTAATTCAATAACCTCTGAATATTTTTCATCATATTCGGTTATAACTTCTGGGGTTGAATGTACCGAAGGAATTAAAAATAAAAAGAGAGAGCTTAAAAAATAAATTTTTTTCATTATTCCTCAATTTACCTTTATAACAATATTAATTTGTTCGCTATATGTTCGCTATGCATCAATTCGTTCTCGGCATAACTAGGCACATGTAGGCATAACAAGGCATTTGATTTATTAATTAAGTCCCGCCCGGGGAGTTCAATTACGGGTTCTTCAGACTTCAAGTTAATTCACTTGAGGTCTTTTTTATTGCCTTATTGGAATCAAATTACTTTTGATGGTCGTGAAATGGTCTTGAAATAGTTTTCAAATGGTCGTGAAATTGTCTTGATAAGATTGTAAATTAATAAACTATTTTCTTTAAACTATTATTCTAGTATTACTGACACTTGTTTATTTGGTGAATGAAAGAGAATTTATAAAGTTAATTATTCATCATGGAAAAGTTGATAGTGATATATTTCATGAATCTTTTTTCGTCGAGGATTCTTTCAAGATTCAAGAAGTTTTTAGAATTCTTCAGGAGATAGATAGTACTGTACATATGTATTTTTTCCCAATGGAATTGGACTTTTTAAAAATTCATGAAATGAAAGACAAGAATAATAAAAAAAGTATATTTTCTGCAAATTCATATTCTGAAATTATGATTGCAAAGAAATATACAATGACAAAATTGTATAAATTTTTCGAAAAGATCAGATTTGATCCTATTGAAGATCAAATTGTCAAAATGGCGACAAGATTATTTATTAGGGATTTTGTTAATGAAAAGATTAAAAAGTTTTGAAAGAATTGTTTTTTACACTCTTTCTGAAATAATTGTACTTTGATTGGTACATATATTTATTTTGAAAATATTTAACAAAGATGAGTAAGTCTTTAATTTAACTTCAGCATTGCATTTGTCTTCAAAATTCATACTATAACCTTCATAAAAATCCCTATTCATTATGTCTACATTATGATTATCAAAGATTAATTCAACTAACTTTAAATAATCATCTGAATACTGCTCTCTGATGGTTGGAGTCGCATTTGATGATAAGGAAAAAGAAAAAATAAGAATAAGTAAAAATCTTAATGAAGACATTGCAAATATGGAGAAATGATTATTAAATATAATTTTTTTAAATAATACCTTCTTTTATATTTATTCTCATCTTGAATTTATCCATTCTTGTATTTCCTTTTTCATAAAAACCATTCTTCTTGGCGATATTTTTACTTTTGAGGGAAAGTCTCCTTTTTTGACCAAGCGATTGATCGTTGATACAGATAGTCCAATTAATTTTGAAACCTCTTTTATTGTTAAAAAAGGTCTATTTTCTGAATTAGTCATGGTCGTGAAATGGTCGTGAAATATATCTTTTTCTTTGATTTCTTATATCAGGTTCTTTCAGGGATTATCAGGAGAGGTCTCCCCGACTTTCGCCCGGGGAGTTCAATTTAATGATCTTCAGACTTCAGGTTATGTCACTTGAGGTCTTTTTTAATACTCTGATTGAGATCTGAAGAAAATTAGATTATAAAATTTAAAAATATCATTAAAGATTTGAAACATTTCTCATAAAATATCTAGAGTATTTTTAATGTTATTTTTAATATAGTTGAATATGGAAAATAAGGTTTATAAGGTAGGAGGATTATTTTCAGGAGTAGGTGGAATCGAACTTGGTTTCTCTGATAAAGAAAAATTTAAAATTGTATGGGGAACAGATATTGATAGATATGCTTCTAAAACTTATAGAAAAAATTTCTCTCACCCATTTTATGAAATAGACATTAATCAATTACAAGGAAAAGATTTAGAAGCAGTTGACGTACTTGTTGGGGGTTTTCCTTGTCAGGCATTTTCTGTTGCAGGTTATCAAAAAGGATTTGTAGATAAAAGAGGCGATGTCTTTTTTCAAATTATAAGATTAATAAATGAGTTACCCAAAAAACCACAAGTTCTTTTACTAGAAAATGTTAAAAATATTTATACTCATGATAAGAAAAAAACATTTAGGATAATTCAAGAAAGTTTAGAAAATACTGGATATTGTGTTCTTTCAAAAATTATGAATACTTGTGAATATACTTGTGTTCCACAAAACAGAGAAAGAACTTTTATTTTTTGTTTTCTGGAGGACAAAGATATTTGTTTTGATTCTTCAAAACATAAATCAACATATTTAAGTAAACTATTTCCTACTGAAAAAAAGATTAAACTTAAACCTATTTCTGATTTTTTAGAAAGTAATGCTGTAGATGAAAAGTATTACTACAGGAAAGATAAATATAATTATGATGATTTAATAGGATCTATTACTAAAAAGAATACTTTTTATCAGTGGAGACGAGTTTATGTAAGAGAAAACAAAAGTGGAGTATGTCCAACTTTGACAGCAAATATGGGGACAGGGGGTCATAATGTTCCTTTAATTAAGGATGATTATGGTATTAGAAAAATTACACCTAGAGAATGCTTTAACCTTCAAGGATTCCCAAGAACTTTCAAGTTACCCAGAGACGTACCAAATACGCAACTATATAAACAAGCAGGTAACTCAGTAACAGTAGATATTTTTAGAAAATTCTCATCAATTATTTATAATTATTTAAGAAAAAATGGATCTTAAGACTGAATTTAATTTCACGAGTGTATAAGATTTATATAAATAATTAGATTTTTTTCGCACCATTATCTACCCACTTCCAAAGATATCTCGCAACTATACTTCTATAAGGTCTTGCCCAATCAATTTGAGAGAGATTTGATAATAATCTTTCACCATAAATTTTAAAATATGCTTTTTGTAAAGTTGAATCATTATATGGAAATACATTATTTCTACCCATATAAAATAATAGAATAATATTTGCAGACCAAGGACCAAACCCCTTTAATTCTTGAATTTTAATTTTTGCATCTTCATCATTCATGGTTTCCCATTTTTTTATTATGTAAGGATAATCCATAAAATATTTAGCAGTCTCTTTCATAAAAGAAATCTTTGAATGAGAAATACCTAAGTCCCTGAGTTTTTTATTATCAAAATCAATTATTGATAAAGGTGAGATTGGCTCGGAGTTATTAATTTTGTCCCTTAAACGTTGAAAAATTATTCGTGATACATGGTTTGAAAGTTGTTGATTAATTATAATTTTTATTAATTCTTCAAAGTTAAGTTCTTTTTTTTCTAAATTTATATATCCTATTTGCTTAACTATTAAACTAAAAGTCTTATCTTGACGTTGAAGATTTTGAATAATATTTTTTGACTTTAAGCACATTTAATTTAGAAAATTCTTAATGTTATTAACATTTATAAAATCCTTACTTAAAATATAATAGTTTTCTGCATCCATCTTTGTACGTGCGTTAAGTATTGCACCTTTAGGCAATATTTGTTTCTCTTGAATTTTTTCTTTCAAAAATGAATAAGTAATATACCCAGGTATATCAGCAAAAAATGTCTGCTTTTCAAATATTGATTTTATTTTTTTAAAACTAATATCACTTGAATTCAGCATTCTCTGACTACTAAATTCTTTTTTAAGTTCTGGTTTGATTCTAACAACAACAAAATAATCGTAATATTTACTATTAGGAATATATTTACCTGATATGTCCCAATCTTTTGTTTCCAATAAAAGCAAATTAGAGAAGAATGCCACTGATTTTACATTAATTAAATTATTGTTAATGGAAAAGTCATCGTCATCCCATGTACCAAGTCCCCATTTCTCAATACAGGGTTTTGGGCAGTTTATACCCATTCTGGTAAGTTCCTTGTATACAAAAAATTCTGCTAACTTTCCTTGAAAAGTGTCGCAGAATATTTCCCCGTTTTTTCTTAGATGCGATCCTCCCGAGCGATATTTTCTATGTTCTCCACTCTTACCAAAAGTCATAGCATATGCAAATTCAAGCGTATGATTTACATATTTTTTTTCTATTTGAGTGGGGTTAAATTTCTTCTTGTGAATAGTGGGTATAAAAAAATTATAACCATCTTTAGTGTTGAGAATGGTCACTTTAGTTAAGAATAATTTAATGACTTTTAAGCAAAGTCTTTTTACTTATTTTTAAAAGTATCTAACTTTGGGTCTCCAATAATTGTTTTGAACAAATTTATAAAATTATAAAATGAATGTGAATATAATTCATTAATATCCATACCGATCAATTCTTTATTTTCAATATTTAAAGTTGAGTTATCAAAACTAATTACTAAATTATTTTCTATCCATTTATAAGGATAGAGTCTTAATTCCATCCTTTTTTTTGCTTTATATATTTTTGACTCTCCATAATTTGAATCTATAAGATTTTTGATCCATATAGATGCCGAAGAGGTTCTGTCAACACAAATATAATCTATTTTGTTTATGTCAACCTCCATTCCACATACATGAAAAATATTATTTTGACGAATAACAAAAAAATAATAAATTTCGTCTAATCCTTTGTAGTCATTTTTAACATGCAATAATTTATTTTTTAATAATTTAGACCAATCATTAACAATCCCATCAAATTGTCTATTCCTAAAGGCATCATCTAGGTCATTACCTGCATCCTTAAATTTTTGTGCTAATGAGGTTTCTCCCGATAAAGAACCTTTCTTGCCATTCCAGGAGAGCATTTTTGCATCTGCGCCATATTTTTTATTGAGATTGATAATATCTACAGGATAACTTCCAGAACCAACAGGATCTGCTCCTAAACATTGGACTAACCATTGTTCTATATGTTCTTTTGGGACTTGAATAGGAATCTCGGACTGATTATTGACTAATTCCGGTTGAGAAAAGATTGCTTTAAATAAAAAATATTTAAGTAGATTTTGTGCGTCTCGATTAAAAAAATTTTCCAGTTTTTTCTTATTTAATGGTGTTATTACCATTTAATTGATCCTCTTTATGAAATTAATTAATAAAAATTAAGTAAAATTTTAAAGATTATAGTTCATAAGAAGAAATGTCTTGATATTTTCGATCTAAAATTAACTCCACTAAGTAATAAAAACTTGAATGTTTTCTTGTTTTCTCCTTATTTATAAACAAATACCTTATCAGATCAATCTATGAAAAACTTCTTCCCCATTATTTGAATCCCGCCCGGGGAGTTTATAAATTCTAAAAAGTTATCCAAAGTCACCATAAAAAAGGTGACTTTTCTTTATTTTTGTCTTTTTTGTCAAATAGTGGCTAGCCAGAGATATAATCAAGTATGTTTGCTATAATTTTTAGAACAGTATATAGAACATTTAGTATAATTATATATTAGATATGTTAACTAATTATAAATAAAAAAATTGTTTTTTAATAACAGTAATTAGAACGGATTCAAAACTCTCGTCAAAATTGAAAAACATGCTCTTTGATTTATATTCATTTTTTAAAAATTAAGACAGATTTTGTTTATATCGTTTGAATTACTGCATCATTCAGAAAATTCTAGTCATCCCACATATCCTTTTTCTCTTGATCCAAATTATTCCTTTCAAGTAATTCTATTCTTTGCTTCTGAGAATCTATTTCTGTTTCAATTACGTTTTTATGGTCTATGTATTTTGTTTGTATTTCTAAGATATTTATTTCAAATTGTTCTCCAAAAAAATCTGACATTTCTCTCCATGCTTCCATCTCCTCTTCTTTGTCAATAGTATCGTTTATTTGATGAGAAATAATTTCTAATACATATTGTTTAAGTTCTTGATGACTCATCGATTCAACTTTTTTTTGAATGTAAAGTTCTTTAAGAATTTCTAGTTGTTTTTTTGATAAATCAGAATAGATAATAGAATTCTTTTTCATGGATACTTTAATTTTTTTTAATATAGACAAAATTATGAGTTTAAACATTTGGATAAATGAAAAATTTTAAACTTAGTTAATTCCTTTTTGAAAACTGAAAATCTCCATTTAATTTAATTTTCTAAACCTTATATTTACAATCTGAATTAGACATTCTTTCAATTTGAACAATTATTTGTTTCTAATAATCCTTTGATTATTAAGAAAAAGTAAATAGAATCGAAAGAAATTCTAAAATTTCAACTTTTTAAAAATCTGTAATTTCTCTCTAATCCATTGCTATAACAAAGTAATTTGATAAATGTAATTGATAAAATTGTTTACATTAATTCAGCAATCTTTATAAATTCTTGAGAGAATCATATTACAAAAACTTAATTTTAATTTAATAGTTCATAAATATGAAAATTTCAATCCTTCTAATTGAAGATGATCGTGATATGCGTGATTTAGTTGCTAGGCATTTAGAACATTCTGGTTTCGATGTCCAAAAAGCTGAAGATGGAATTAAAGGACAAGCATTAGCTCTTCAATATTCACCAGATTTAATACTTTTGGATTTAATGCTACCAAGTGTTGATGGTTTAACTTTATGCCAGCGACTAAGAAGAGATGAAAGAACATCAAATATACCAATTTTGATGATAACTGCGTTAGGAGGCCTTAAAGATAAAGTTACTGGGTTTAATTCTGGAGCAGATGATTACATTACTAAACCATTCGATTTAGAAGAATTACATGTACGCATAAAAGCTTTATTAAGAAGAACCAACAGAGCTCAATTAAACTCTAGTAACCAGCAAGAAATATTAAATTATGGCCCTTTGACTCTTGTTCCGGAAAGATTTGAAGCTATATGGTTTGAATCTCCTGTTAGGTTAACCCATCTTGAATTTGAACTTCTTCATTGTCTTTTGCAGAGACATGGTCAAACTGTATCTCCAGCATTAATTCTCAAAGAAGTATGGGGATATGAACCTGATGATGATATTGAGACAATAAGAGTTCATATTAGACACTTACGTACTAAACTTGAACCAGATCCACGCAAACCTATTTATATAAAAACTGTATACGGTGCTGGATATTGTCTGGAGTTACCTATTGGTTCTCAAGTGGAAACTGCTAGGCAAGAGTTCATTAAAGCAAGAAATCCTGACTTAATAAATTCTGCATTAGATTAACCTTATATATCTTCCATTGAAATTTTTAAAAAAGCTATTTCCCATGACAACCTAGGTTGTATGTTTTTTCTTAAAAGGTCTTTTAAATTTTCAAGTTTTTTAACTAAACCGATATTTTTTGTTTTTCTCCACCAAATTCTTTGAATTAAATTTACTAAACAAATCTGTTGAGAAATTTCTAATTTTTCAGATATTGATTTAGATATTTCTAATATTTCCAGACTATTTTTAATTGGAGAATCCAATTTACTTATAATTTCATCTGAAAAATCATTACAAATTTCAATATTTTTCAATAATTGATTTGGAGATCCATTTGAAGAGTTTATTAAATCTTCAAATTTTAATTTTGGATTTATCTTGAATTTATAAGTATCTAAATATTCTTTCAAAATTGACTTTATTTGTTTACTAGAAAAAGATCGAAATCTGACGATTTGACATCTTGAGATGATCGTATCTAAGAGAAGGTTTAATTTAGATGTTAGTAAAATAAAAACACCATTATTAGGTTCTTCTAAGGTTTTTAAAAGGCAATTTGAGGCTGCCTCGTTTAATAGGTGTGCATCAATAATCAAAACAATTTTTTTTTCTGAGTTTATTGATTTTTGACTAAGAAAAGTTTTGATATTACGTATTTGAGTAATTTTTATAATCTCAGATCCACTTTTTATTTTTTTTTCAAGATCGAAACTTCCTGAACTTTTTGTTGTCAAAGCATAATCAGGTTCAATAATTAAAAAATCTGGATGGTTATTGTTTTTAATTTTCTCTTGAACATTTTCGCTTGGTGAATACTGTTTAAAAATTTCTTTTATAAATTTTAGGGCAGTTTGCTTTTTTCCTAATCCTTCAGCACCATAAAATATATAACCATTAGCCAATGATTTGTTTTTAATTATGTTCTTAAGACAGGTATTAACTTCTTCATTCAAGAAAAAATTATTTTTTTTAACCTCAATCATTTGTTATTAGAAAAATTGTTTAGCAAAGTCTCTTTAATTTGATTAGAAATAGTTTTAATATTTTGCGAAGCAGATATTACTTTCCAGTTTTTTTGTTTGGCAATTATTTTAAAGCCTTCATTTACTTTTTCTAAAAATCTAATACCTTCTGATTCTATTCTATCTGGAATTTCATTTTTTCTTCGGAATATGCTCTCTTCTGGAGAAATTTCTAAGAAGAAAGTGAGATCTGGAGTTGCTCCTTGACACACAATAGATTCAATATTTGTAATTATTTCTAAATTTATATTTCTTCCATAACCTTGATAAGCCAGTGTGGAATCGGAAAATCTATCACTTATTACCCAATCATTGTTATTTAAAGCAGGTGAAATAATTTTGGAAACGTGTTCAGCTCTATCCGCTGAATAAAGCAATAATTCTGCAAGAGATGAAGGCTTGTTATTTTCATTATTATCAAGAATCAGTCCTCTAAGTTTTTTTCCTAACAGACTACCTCCAGGCTCTCGAGTTGTTATTAATTTAGACCCTTTCTTTATTAGACCACTATTAGGAAGCCATTTAGATAGTTCATCTATTTGGGTAGTTTTACCACATCCATCAATACCCTCAATAACGATAAATTTCCCCTTCATTTAATCCAAAGATAAAGCATTAATTACAACTGTAATAGAGCTAATAGCCATCAATAATGCTGCTATTGAGGGAGTAAGAAGAATACCGTATTTAGGGAATAAAATGCCCGCTGCCAAAGGTATAGCTAGTAAGTTGTAACCAAAAGCCCATGTTAGATTTTGCTTTATTTTTTTTATAGTTTTTTTTGCAAGATTTAATGCGTAGGGTAATCCATTTAGTTGATCTCCCATTAATACTACATCTGCATTTGCCTTGGCTATTTGAGTCCCTGATCCTACCGCAATTCCTAAGTCTGAGGATGCTAAGGCTGGGACATCATTAATACCATCACCAATCATTGCCACTTTATTATTAATTTTTAAATTTTCTATAGTCTTTAGCTTCATTTCAGGAAGAAGATCCCATTTTACTTCTGTTTCTTTACAACCAATTTTTTTTGCTAAAGCTAAAACTGTTTGTTTCCTATCGCCACTTAAAATATTAATTTTAAATTTGTTTTCTCTCAAATTTTGAACTGTTTTAATTGAATCATCTCTGAGTAAATCTCCGAGCAAAATAAAGCCTAATAACTTATCTTTGATACTTACTCCAATGATAGTGTTCGTTTTTGTTTCTTCATTTTCCATGATTTTTTTTGCATTACTATCGATAATTATTCCTTTGCTTAGTAGCCATTCAATATTTCCAATATTAATAAGTCCATCAATTGACTCAAGTTCTCCAGAAATTCCTCTACCTGAATGAGTAAAAATTTTTTTTATTGGAAATAAACTTAAATTTTGCTTTTTTGCCTCTTGAATTAGTGCATCTGCGATTGGATGTCTGCTTTCTTTCTCTAAACTGGCTGCTATTTTTAATAAAAATGAATGATCATCATTATTTTTGTAATCAACAATGAAAGGCTTACCTTTTGTTAAAGTACCTGTCTTGTCAAAAATAATTTGATTAATTTTTGAAGCCATCTCTATTTTATCTCCGCCTTTAAATAAAACCCCTTTTTTTGCCGCTTTTCCTGATGCGACAGTGATTACAGTTGGGGTGGCTAAACCTAATGCACAAGGACAAGCTATCACTAAAACGGCAATTGACAATTGAATTGCTAAACTCAGGAAATTCTCAGCATTACTACCAAGCGAACTATGAAGTGTATGGCTTGAGTGAGTAATTAATGCATGATTTTGAATTAATAAATCAGGCCATATGTTTCTTGCCCCCTTCCACCAAAAGAAGAAGGTTAAAATAGCAAAAATAAGTACAAAGTAAGTAAATTTACCTGCAATTTCATCAGCAATGCTTTGAATGCGAGGTTTTCTAGCATTTACAGACTCAATAAGATTAACTAGTTTTGCAAGAGAAGAATCTCCTCCGACCTTTTGTACTTTAAGCCTAAGAGTTGAATTAAGATTTAAAGACCCACTAGATAGGTTTTCGCCTTCTTTTACTTCTATAGGTTTGGATTCTCCAGTAATATGTGAAACATCAACGTATGAATTACCTCGGGTAACAATGCAGTCAGCAGGTACTCTGTCTCCTGCTAAAACTTGAATCTCATGATTAGGTCTTAAAGTATTTACTCTTATTGACTTTAGTTGATTGTCTTCTGTGTAGATATTTGCCATTTCAGGTTGAAGATCTAATAATTCTCCAATGGATGAACCAGTTTGATATCTTGCTCTTTCTTCTAAGTAACGCCCAATCAGTATGAAGCCTAGCAGCATAACTGGCTCATTAAAAAAACAAGGAAAACCAGTGGCAGGAAATATTAAGGATAGAAGACTTGTTGTATATGCGCTAATTACTCCAAGAGCTACTAAAGAATCCATATCAGGATGGTTTTTAATAAATGATTTAAATCCATTAATAATTATTCCCCTGCCAGGAAATAATAGAGCTAAAGTTGCTAATGAAGCGTGAAAAAATATATTACCTAATATTGGAAAATTTATATATCTTCCTTCTGCCAGATGACCTAATCCTGAAAAAAATAAAAGTAATAGGGCAAAAGTTAGTTTTTTCCATTGATTATTCCACTTCTTTTTTTTTTCTAATTCTGCTTTATTTATTTTTTTTGAAAAATCATTTATGTAAATCTTTGATGGGAAACCATTCTCTTTTAGATTTTCTAGTACTGAATCTATTTCTATATGTTTCTGGGTAATTTCAAAATAAGCACTTTCAGTAAGCAAGTTAACAGAAACATTTTCAATACCATCAGAATTATTCAATATTTTTTCAACAGTACTAACACAACCTCCGCACTTCATTCCGGTAACGCTTAATTGAATGCTCTCCATATTTTGCACGATAGAAGCAATTTAATGCTTGACTTTATATTTAACTATAATAATAAATGTAATAGACTTTTTAAATAGTTATTTTTTAAATTACTATATTAATTTTATTAGATTTTGAGAAGTGCCTAGTAATCAAAACAGAGACAATTTTATTGATAAAGCTTTTACTGTAATTGCTGAATCTATTGTAAAAATAATGCCTATCGCTGAGAAAGAAAAAAAGGCGTATATTTACTATAGAGATGGATTAGCTGCACAAAATAATGGGGATTATTCGGAAGCATTAGAGTATTACAAAGAGAGCTTACTTCTTGAAGAAAATAAAATTGATAGGGGTGAGACTTTAAAAAATATGGCAATTATATATATGAGTAACGGTGAAGAGGATTTGTCTATTGAAACTTATGAAAAAGCATTAGTAGAAAATCCCAAACAGCCATCATGCTTGAAAAATATAGGTTTAATTTATGAAAAAAGGGGAAGATATGCCGAGCAAAATGGTGACTTAGATCAGAGAGATATTTGGTTTGATAAAGCTGCTGAAGTCTGGTCTAAAGCAGTAAGACTTTATCCGGGTGGCTATCTAGATATTGAGAATTGGTTGAAAAACTCAGGCAGAAGCTCAATTGATATGTACCTTTAATTTTTTTATTTTGTTAAAGAATAATCAACTGCTTCTTTAATATTGGATATCTCTTTAATATTTATTAAATTTTGAAAATTATTATTTAGTTCCTCCTCTAGTTTTGGCACTACGATATTTTTGATCCCTAGTCTTACAGCTTCTTCTATTTTTGTCCGAAGATTATTCGATTTTCTAACCTGACCGCTCAAACCCAATTCCCCAATAAATGAGCTATTTGCCAAAGGAGGAATATTTTTCAAACTTGATAAAATTGATATTGCTACACCTAAATCAGATGATGGATCATTAATCTCAAAACCCCCACCAGTAGCTATATAACAATCAAATTCAGATAATTTTATCCCTACGTGTTTTTCAATAACAGCTAGAATTTGATGCAATCTATTGATGCTTATTCCAGTTGTAGTACGTCTTGGGTTACTGTAAAAAGTTTTATTTACCAGTGCTTGTATATCAACTGCTAATGGACGAGTGCCTTCATTTGTAATAGTAGTTGTTACACCAGAGATGTTTTCTTTATTTGTAAAAATTGAACTTGGGTTTTTTATCTCTCGTAAACCCTCTTCAAGCATTTCAAAAATTCCAATCTCGAAGGTCGATCCAAATCGATTTTTTATACTTCTTAGTAATCTATGTGAGGAAATATTATCTCCTTCAAAGTTTATTACTGTATCAACTAAATGCTCTAGAGTTTTAGGGCCAGCTAAAGCACCATCTTTGGTTACATGACCAATTATTAAAAGAGCAATATTATTTTCTTTGGCAAGATTTTGCAATTCAGATGAACATTCTCTAACTTGAGAAACCGATCCTGGAGAACTCTGCATTTCATGATTATGGATGGCTTGAATACTATCAATAATTGCGAAACTTGGATTTACACGTTTGATCTCTTCAATAATTAGGGATAAATTCGTTTCTGCAAAAATTTGTAAATCAATACTATTTTGATTTAATCTTTCCCATCTAATTTTTACCTGTTCTAAAGATTCTTCTGCAGTTATATATAAAACTTTCTCATTAAGAGATATTTTTCCTGCTGATTGAAGAACTATTGTGCTTTTACCTATACCTGGTTCTCCTCCTAGTAAAACAACAGATCCAGGTACTATTCCACCTCCAAGCACTCGATCAAATTCTCTAAAACCACTTGTAAATCTTGATATTTTTTTTGATGAAATCTCTTTAAATGGTATAGATTTTTTATTATTTTTTATATTTTTAATTTCTTGATATTTAGATCTCTTACTTTTTATTTCTTCAACAATGGAATTCCATGAGTTGCAATTTAGGCATCTACCAAAGTATTGAGAAGTTTCAGATCCGCAATTCTGACAAATAAAAGTAGATAATTTGCTAGACATTTAGTCTCTGAATGAAGTAATGGAACTAGAATATTTGGGATATTGCCCCTCTACAAGTTAGATTAGGTTAATAATAAATTCTCTTACTGATTAGCTAATAGAAACAAATGGCTCTATCTAGTCAAACTAAAGAAACTATACTTGTCGCAGATGACGAGGCAAGTATTAGAAGAATTCTGGAGACACGTCTTTCCATGATTGGCTACAAAGTTGTAACTGCAAGTGATGGCAAAGAAGCACTAAAGTTATTTAAAGATTATGAACCTGATTTAGTAGTACTTGACGTCATGATGCCAAAACTAGATGGTTATGGAGTTTGTCAAGAGTTAAGGAAAGATTCTGATGTGCCAATTGTTATGTTAACTGCATTAGGAGATGTTGCAGATAGGATAACAGGTTTAGAATTAGGGGCTGATGATTACGTAGTAAAACCATTTAGCCCAAAGGAGTTAGAAGCTAGAATTAGGTGCGTTCTTAGAAGAATCGACAAAGAGCAAATTCCTGGAATGCCTAATTCAGGATTAATTTTGGTTACAGATATAAAAATTGATACAAATCGAAGACAAGTTTTTAAAAGTGATGAGAGAATTAGATTAACAGGTATGGAATTTAGTCTCTTAGAGCTTTTGGTTAGTAGGTCAGGGGAGCCATTTAGTAGAGGAGAGATTTTGAAAGAAGTTTGGGGATATACTCCCGAGAGACATGTAGATACAAGAGTTGTCGATGTTCACATATCAAGATTAAGATCCAAACTTGAGGCTGATCCAGCAAATCCAGAATTGATATTGACAGCAAGGGGTACAGGATATCTTTTTCAACGGATTGTCGATATTGCTCCCTTTGATGGTAAATAAATGGGTAAAGAAACAGCGCAAAAAATTAACAAGCCCAGAGCTATTAGAAGATTAGTAATTTGGTACAAAAGAAATTCGGCTGTGACTTCTATAGTTGGTACTGCTGCTAGTTCTGCAGCAACGGCTAGTAATGTTGCGGGTAATATGGTTTCTGGTGCTGGATCAGTAGTAACCACAGCTAGTAATGTTGCAGGTAATGTTGCAGGTAATGTAGTTTCAAGTGCTGAATCTGTTGTTAATACTGCTAGTAGTGTAGTTTCAAATGCTAGTTCAATAGCTAAAAATACATTACAGCCATTAGTTTTTGATCCATTAAAAAGATTACAAAATAACGATAATATTTTAGATAAGGTGGAGGAATCTCAATCTAAAAGAATTTGGATCGCAGTTGATGGGATGGGTGGAGATTATGCTCCTAGTCCAATTCTTGAGGGTTGCCTAGAAGCAATAAGTAGATTTCCAATAAATATAAAGTTTGTCGGCAAAATTGAAAAAGTTAAAGATGCAGCAGAAAAAACTGGTTTAGCAGAATTATTAGAAAATGAAATAGATAATAATCGTATTGAATTAATTGATAGTGGAGAGCCTATTGGGATGAATGAAGAAGCTACCTCAGTTAGAAAAAGGAAAAATGCAAGTATAAACGTTGCAATGGATTTAGTGAGAAATAATAAAGCTGAAGCTGTCTACTCAGCGGGTAATTCAGGCGCCATGATGGCCTCTGCCATATTTAGAATCGGGAGATTGAAAGGGATTGAGAGACCAGCTATAGGAGCATTATTTCCGACAAGGGATCAAACTCGCCCGGTATTAGTTTTAGATGTCGGTGCAAATACTGATTGTAAGCCATCTTATCTGCATCAATTTGCTCTTCTAGGTAATATTTATGCAAAAGATGTACTACAAGTACAAAAACCACGAATTGGCCTTTTAAATATTGGAGAAGAAGAATGTAAAGGTAATGATTTATCTTTAAAAACATTTGAATTATTATCTTCTGAAAAAAGTTTTGATTTTGGAGGTAATTGTGAAGGACGAGATGTACTATCAGGTAGTTTCGACGTAGTAGTCTGTGATGGATTTACTGGAAATATATTATTGAAATTTCTTGAATCTGTGGGAGGAGTTTTATTAGATATTTTGAGATCTGAGCTGCCACGTGGAAGGCGGGGGAAAGTTGGTTCAGCTTTTTTAAAAAGTAATCTACTTAGAATTAAGAAAAGGTTAGATCATGCCGAACATGGAGGAGCTTTATTACTTGGGGTGAATGGTATTTGCGTTATTGGTCATGGAAGTAGCAAATCTTTATCAGTAGTTAGTGCTCTTCGCTTGGCGCACTCTGCAGTGAATCATGGTGTTATGGACAATTTAAATAAACTGCAAAAGCTTCAAGTTTTAAATTCATAAAACATATTGAGTCAAATTTATGTTTGACTAATAGAAGTAACTAAATAACTCTTTTGGAAGGAATAAATTTTAATCAGATTGGAGTGTCATTCAAGGGAAGCGGAAGTTATGTACCTGATCAAATCCTAACCAATCAAAAAATTAGTCAAAAGGTTGATACAAGCAATGAATGGATACAATCTAGAACTGGCATTTCTGAGAGAAGAATCTCTAGCGTAGAAGATAATGTTACTGAGATGGGTTATAAGGCTGCTCTAACTGCTGTAGAAATGGCTAATTGGGATATTAAAACGATTGATTTGATTGTTTTAGCTACTTCTACTCCGCATGATTTATTTGGATCAGCCCCATCCATTCAAGCTAAATTAGGGGCAGCTAATGCTGTAGCTTTCGATTTAACTGCAGCTTGTAGTGGTTTTTTATTTGCTTTAATAACAGCCTCACAATTTTTAAAAGGGGGTAGTTTTAAAAGGGCTATTGTTATTGGAGCAGATCAATTATCAAGTTTTGTTGATTGGAACGATAGAAGAAGTTGTATTCTCTTTGGAGATGGTGCCGGTGCATTAGCAATTGAAGCCACAAATGAATTTGATAATTTTATAGGTTTTGATATGAGAACTGATGGGGAAAGGGGTTCTTTTCTTAATCTTCCATCAAAAAACAATAAGGATTCAATAGTTGATGAAATTGACTTTTTAAGTGGAGGTTTTTCTCCAATTCAGATGAATGGTCAGGAAGTTTATAAATTCGCAGTTAAAGAAGTTCCCCTAATTCTTGAAAAGTTGTTGAAAAAAATGGAATATAATTCTGATCAAGTTGATTGGCTCTTGCTGCATCAAGCTAATCAAAGAATATTGGATTCTGTAGGAGAAAGGTTAAAAATTTCCAGAGAAAAGATTCTTAGTAACTTAGAAAAATATGGCAATACGTCAGCAGCAACAATTCCACTAATGATGGATGAGGCTGTAAGAGATTATAGAATTAAACAAAATGATATTATTGCCACAAGTGGGTTCGGTGCTGGGTTAAGTTGGGGTGCAGCCCTAATTAAATGGGGTTAAAAACAAAATAGGAAATTATGACAGTTGCATGGGTATTCCCTGGACAGGGTTCGCAAAAAATTGGAATGGCAAAACAAATTGAAAATTTGCCCTCTACAAAAGAGAGGTTTAGTTATGCTTCTGAGATATTTGAGAGAAACTTATTTGAAATTTGCGAATTAAATTCTGATCCAACAAATCCTCTTAGTGATTTGAATAATACAAGAAATACACAAATATGTCTTTTTTTGGTTGAATCAATTTTATTAGATGCCTTAAAAGGAAATGGTTTTAAACCAACTTATGTTGCTGGGCACAGTCTGGGAGAAATAACTGCATTATATTGTGCGGATGTTTTTTCATTCGAAGATTGTGTTTTTCTTATAAAAGAAAGGTCTCAATTAATGGTTAATGCTGGGAAAGGATCTATGGCAGCAGTAATTGGTTTTGATAGAAATCAACTTGATTTATTAGTGCAAAAAATTGATGATATTGTCGTTGCTAATGATAATAGCTCTTTCCAAGTTGTCTTATCAGGATCTACTGAAGCCTTAGATAATTTATCGAAAGAAATTGCTTGTAAAAGATTCTTAAAATTAAATGTTTCAGGAGCATTTCATTCGCCATTTATGAATGAACCTTCATCAAAATTTTGTGAATATTTAAAAAAGATTAAATTTAACAATCCCTCTTTCCCTGTAATAAGTAATTATGAACCTTCACTTTGTAGTGATCCAAACGAGCTTAAAATTAGATTAGAAAAGCAAATGTGTAATGGAGTGAGGTGGCGAGAAACTATGGATTTAATGGCAAAAGATAGTGATCTTCATATTGTCGAAATTGGCCCCTCTAATGTATTAAGTGGTTTAGGAAAAAGACATCTTAAAGATGTAAAAATTTCTCAAGTTTCATCTTCTGATCAAATATCTTATTAATTTGTATGAAAAATCATACTATTCAAAAATTAATCTATGAATTAGTAAGCAAGCTTTTTGTATTTCCTATTTATAAATTTGTATTTAAAGGTCATTTAATAGGTAGAGACAATATTCCGCAAAAAGATTCCTTTATCATGGTTTCTAATCATGGTTCTTTACTGGACCCTCCTTTGTTAGGACATGCCCTTGGACGTAATATATCTTTTATGGCTAAGGCAGAGCTTTTTAGAATCCCTTTCCTCGGCGTTATTATCAAGGCTTGTGGAGCATATCCTGTAAAAAGAGGAATTGCTGATAAAAACACAATTAAAACAGCATGTAAGAAATTATCAGATGATAATTGTATTGGAATTTTTATTGATGGCACTCGTCAAAAAAATGGTCGAGTGAATAAGCCCAAACAAGGTGCAGCATTATTAGCCTTTAAAAATCAAAAATTATTATTGCCTGTTGCAATAGTTAATTCACATAGACTAATAAAGTTTAAATACTGTATTCCTTTTTTTTCAAAAATAGTTATTAAAGTGGGGAAACCTGTTCAACCTCCACAAAGTTCATCAAGACATGATCTGAATTCTGTAACAATGCACCTTCAAGAAAAAATTAATAATTTGATTGGATGAATATTTAGTTAATTGGAGAAATAGGGTAAAGAGGCAAAACTTTTCTCCAGGAATCTATATTTGAATTTAATAAATTTTTATTTGATAAATCTAATAGTTCTTTCAAATCTTTTTTATCATCATAAGTAGCTTCAAAAGAAAGTTCTTTACTATCAAGTTTTTTGACAACTTTTGGTAAAATTGTTTCTCGAATGATTAGATCCGAGGAGTTTTTTTCGTTACCACAAATTTCATATTTACCTGCAATAAAACCCTTACGTTTTAAATTTTTGAAAATCCAGAATGATTTTTTGTTTTTTAAGATATTATTTTTTGATGCAATTCTTTTTGCCATTATTTCAAATGAACTAAAACTGTCTAGAGGGCAATTTATTTGTTGTGAGATAGTTCTTGCTAAAACTACAATTAGTCGTGAAGCATTAAAATTTGCTGGCCCTATGCTGACAGATAACTTATTTATTTTTTGTAAATTTTCTTTGGAAATAAATTTGTTCAGATCATTTATTAAGTTGTTGCAAAGGTCATTATCAAATTTCTTGATAAATAATTCATCAGATTCTAGGTCATTGTTTTTTCTATACCCAAAGCAAAAAGAATTATCTGTGCTATGAATCACTAATGTAGAGTAATTTTCTCCGTGATTGAGTTTATTTGTCATCTATTACCTTTAAACAGGTAATTCCATACCTGGATTAAACTTAGACCATTTACCAAATTCATTTTCAAAACTTTCACAAGATTGAACATCCCAATCAGTTTTATAATCACCATTATTGTCTTTAACTATATTGACATGAATGAATGGTTTTTTTGCTTTAAAATCAGGTAGATCACAAATATGATCAACACCATGATTATTCTCAACATCATGATATGTGATACATCTATCAACCCATTTACAGTTGATGCAAATGCACATAATAAATAATATGAAAAATAGCTTTCACACTGATCATACACTAATAATTGATGAATTAGAAACAAGTATAAAATTTCATAATTTGGATTTAATCTTAGGTTTTTTACCTAAAGGATCATATTTGGTTGGTGGTTATATAAGAGATATTATTTTGGGAAGAAAAACTGAAAAGTTAGATGTTGACATTGTGGTACCTTTAAATGCAATTGAAATTGGTAAAAAAATTGCAGATAATATTGGATCAAAATTTATAATTTTAGATAAAAAAAGAGAAGTAGTAAGAATTATTCTTAATAATATTTATATTGATATTGCTAATCAAGTTTCATCTTCCATAGAAGGAGATTTATGTTCTAGAGACTTTTCGATAAATTCAATTGCTTTTTTATTTGATAAGAAGCTTTTGTTTGATCCATTGAACGGTCTTAAAGATTTAGAGATTGGTCTA
>QCCP01000013.1 GCA_003281225.1 Prochlorococcus sp. AG-347-L20 | reverse complement strand
ATTTTTCGCTACAAGCAAAATATGCAGCATGGGGGCCACCAAAACCCATTGGGACACCAAATCTTTGCATACTCCCAACTGCTACATCAACACCAAATTCAGAAATTGGTTTAATCAAAACTTGTGCTAGTGGATCAATACATGCCGTAACAATAATTTCTGATCTATGTGCTTGGGATATTAAGAATGTAGGATCATATAATTGTCCATTTTTACCAGGTAATTGCAACAACATTCCAAAAACATCATCATGATTAGGAAGGTTGCTTTGAGTAAAGCGTTTTAAGGATATTCCCAAAGGTTTTGCTCTGGTTTGTAGAACATTAAAAGTATGATCAAAAACATTTGACTCCACTAAGTACACTTTTGAAGATTTATTTTTTCTCGCGGAAAAACTCATGGCCATGGCTTCTGCTGCGGCAGTACCCTCATCCAACAAAGATGCATTGGCGACAGGGAATCCTGTTAGTTCACAAACAATAGTCTGAAAATTAAATAGAGCTTCTAATCTTCCTTGTGCAATTTCTGCCTGATATGGAGTATAAGACGTGTACCACCTCGGATTTTCAAGAACATGTCTTTGGATTACTTTAGGAATATGATTGTCATAATAACCAAGGCCTATAAGTGATCTCATTTTAGTATTTTTATTCGCAATCTCTTCTAATTCTTTTAAAGCCTCAATTTCTGAACAACCTTGGGGCAATATTTCTGAAGATTTATCTTTAAGCTGAATATCTTTAGGAATAACTTGGTTTATAAATTGATCAATATTATTAAAACCAAGCTTGTTCAGCATAATTCTTTCATCATTATCTCCTAACCCAAGATGCCTATCTATAAACAAATCAGAACATAATTTAGATGTCATATTAAAATGTTTTTCTTTAAAATAGCCTTTTTTAAAAAGTTTGCCTCATTTTGGTACAACCTTTGATTGATATTCCTCAGAAGTCATCAAATCAGCAATTGATGCTTTTGATTCTGGTTTTAAAATGACTAACCAACCTTCTCCAATCGGATCATTCTGTAAAAGCTCAGGGTTCTCAATAACACTTTCATTTACAGATACTATTTCCCCTGAAAAAGGCAGATAGACTTCCTCTACAGCCTTAACTGATTCTATTGTTCCAAAAGTCTCGCCTTTTTCTAAAGTCACCCCTTCATCAGCTAATTCAACAAAAACAATATCTCCTAATTGATCAATAGCGAATTCACTAACTCCAATTTTTAATAATCCATTTTCTTCCAGGACATATTCATGAGTATCAGCATAGTTGAGGTTGTCTGGAAACTTGTAAGACATGATTAAGTAGATAAAGGAAGTAGAGAATCCTCTGAAATTAATTTTTCCTCTAATAGTTCAGATAATAATCGAATTAATGCAATTTTGATGTGAGCTATGTGAGAACCACCTTGAACAAAAATATTGTAAGGATCTCTTAGAGGGGCATCAGCAGAAAATTCACTTGTACTACCTTCAATAAAGGTACCTCCTGCCATTAATAATTTTGAATCATATCCATCCATTGATGATGGAACAACATTCAGAAAAGAATCTACTGGTGAAGAATTTTGAAAAGATTGACAAACTTTTTGTACCAAATCAGGATTATTCAATCTTACTGACTGAATAAGATCAGATCTATAAGTTGCTGGTTCTGGTAAAACCTTAAATCCCAAATTTTTAAATACTGCTGCAACCATATCAGCACCTTTAAGTGATTCGTGAACAATTTGTGGTGCTAAAAACAAACCCTGCAAAATTAATCTTCCTAGTCCAAAATTTATTCCTGCAGAAGAACCAATGCCTGGTGAGGTTAATCTAGAACATGCCATCTCAACCAACTCTGCATCTCCTGCTACGTACCCACCAGTAGGAACGATTGTTCCTCCCAAATTTTTAATCAATGATCCAGCAATTATATTTGCCCCTTTAGAAATTGGTTCACTATCTTCAACAAGCTCCCCATAACAGTTATCAACAAAACATATACAATTAGGATCAAGGGAATGAATAAGACTACAAATTTTCTCTATCTGATGATTCGTAAGAGACTTTCTCCAACTATATCCACAACTTTTTTGTATGAATACTAATTTGCATGAATTTTCTTTAAAAGAATGAACAATTTTCTCTTCAAAAGAATCAAAATTCTCGCAGATATTTATTTGCTTATATTCAATCTCAAAATTTTTAAGTGAGCCTTTTCCTCCTCCCCTTAGTCCTATGACTTCTTCTAACGTGTCGTATGGTTGTCCTGTAAGAGATAACATTACATCTCCAGGTCTAAGAATTCCAAATAAGACAGAACTTATTGCATGCGTACCACTTACAAATTGCATCCTCACAGCTGCCTTTTCAGCAAGAAACAATCTTGCAAAAACCGCATCAATTTTTTCTCTAGATATATCATCATGACCACTACCAGAAGATTGATTGAAATGACTAGTAGAAACTTTTTCTTCCTTGAAAATTGTCAAAATATTTTCTAATTTCTGGAAAACCTGATTAGACCTTTCTTGGAAAACTTTACTTAAACTCTCTTCGACAGAAAGAACAGCGTTTTCAGCCAGTTTTAAGTTATTGTTAAATGTCATTTATTTTGAAAATTCATGTTATTTTTCAGAAGCTAAATTTCTTAATTCTGCGAGGAAAGCATTTGGTCCCCTACCCTGAAAATAAGAAAGTTTTTTTGAAGCCTCATATAAATCAAGCAGTTCTCCATCTAACTCTTCAGCCGTATAGTCTCTAATTCCTGCTATTACCTCAGCAAAACGTTCTCTACGGGTAGATTTATTAACAGCATAGGCTTTCATTACCTGAATTTTACATGATCTCCAAGCCTTATTCTGACAAAAATGCATTGAAAGAGCATCACTTAAAGCAGAAGCTTCTTCATCTTCTATGTACCAATCAAAAGATGAAGGAAGAGATTTTAACCCTGAAAATATCTCAAATAACTCTCCAGCCGATAATGGATTACCAGAATCGTTTTTCAAAGGTAATGCAGACTCTTGCAAAGATTTCCATAACTCTGGGTAATCACTTTCTAAACGATCCCTGATTTTTTCTATACCTTGATCAAGAATCGTATTAACTTGAGCTAATGCAAGAAAAACTTCAGGCCCTGGCGAAGATAACTTGCCATTCCTAAGATTAGAAATTTGCGAATTATGAACTTTACCTAAATCAAGAATTTCAGATAGTAATGGCAAAACCCTATGCGACCAACCATTTCTCTCATGCCAGAGGTGTATCAAATGAGCCATAGCCCTTCGACCTCTAGATAATTTATCGCGATATCCGAGACTCACAGATAATTAAACTTATCAATAGTATAGTATGATAATATTACATATCGGTAATTTTGAAAATATTATTTCAATATCATGAATTCAGTTATTTTCCAAGAAACAGCAAAATTAAAAAAACCCGTTCCAGCTGAAAAAGTTATAGAACTCTCAGAAAAATTACTTGAACCTTCTAGCCATTCAAAAAGATATCCTCCAAGACTACATAAAACTTGGGGAACAATAGTTTTCATGGTTGCAATTCATATTCTTTCTCTTGTAGCTATACAACCAAAATTTTGGAGTCTCCCTGCAGTTACTTCGTTATTATTTTTTTACTGGGTAACTGCTTGTTTAGGAGTCACTCTTGGATATCACAGATTGTTATCACACAGATCGTTCATTGCTCCAAGATGGCTAGAAAGATTTTTTGCTACCTGTGGAGCTATAAGTTGCCAGCATGGACCAATAGATTGGGTAGGTTTACATAGACATCACCACTCTTTTTCAGATACTGAAGTAGATCATCATAATAGTAAAAAGGGGTTTTGGTGGAGTCATATGGGATGGATGTTTAAAGACGTTGAAGCACTAAAAGCTGTTCCAAAACTAAGTGCAGATTTAATCAAGGATCCATACTATAGATTTTTAAATAAATATTTTTTATTCTTACAAATCCCTATTGGACTTTCTTTGTACGCAATAGGTCAAAAATTAGGAGTTGGAGGATGGGCTCTAGTCCTTTGGGGAATTCCATTAAGGCTTGTGGTTGTTTATCACATAACTTGGCTAGTAAACTCCGCGACGCATTGTTGGGGTAAAGCGCCATTTGAAAGTGGTGATTCATCTAAAAATAATGCGTGGGTTGCTGCATTAACATTTGGAGAAGGCTGGCATAATAATCATCATGCATTCCCCAATTCGGCAAAACAAGGATTATTTAGAGGTCAGATAGATATAACATGGGAACATATTAAGATTCTTGCGAAATTTGGTCTTGCAAAAAAAGTAAAGTTACCCTCTAGGTCTTATTATTAACTATATTGTTAAATATTTTCATGGCTAAAAGAATACAAGTCGCATTAACTGAATCAATCGCATCATTAGGTAAAGAAGGCGATCTAGTTGAAGTAGCACCTGGATACGCAAGGAATTTTCTATTACCTTATGGCAAGGCAATGAATGTAACTCCAGCAGTCCTTAAACAAATTGAAAGGAAAAAAGAAAAAGAAAAAATCGCTGCTGATAAATTAAAGCAAGAAGCTTTAGATTTCCAAACTGCATTATCTACAATAGGTAGGTTCACTATCAAAAAACAGGTTGGAGAAGATGGTGTCCTTTTTGGAACGGTTACTAATGGGGACGTTGCCGAAGCAATAGAAGCAGCAACTAAAAAAGAAATTGATAGAAGAAACATTACTGTTCCTGATATTCATAATTTAGGTTCCTTTACTGCAAAAATAAAATTACATCCAGAAGTAAATGCAGAAGTAAATATTGAAGTAACAAGTTAATCAATTTGTTGCATTATTTTGAAAAGTAGCCAGAGTATATATCTAAGCAATTAAAGATATGGTTTCCGTACCTTTTCCAAATAATGGGCAAAATAAAAATTTTAAAAAGGATTTAAGTAGTGAAAATGCTGGATTAGTTCCTCCTCAAAACGTTCAAGCAGAGGAAGCTGTTCTTGGTGGCATACTTCTTGATCCAGACGCGATCGGAAGAATTGCAGACTTAATCAAACCTGAAGCTTTTTATATAAATGCCCATCAAGAGATTTATAGAACAGCATTAATGTTGCATACCCAGGGTAAACCAACTGATTTAACATCAATGAGTGCTTGGTTAGCAGATAATGGATCGCTAGACAAAATTGGAGGAAACAGCAAACTGGTAGAACTAGTTGAAAATGTTTCCTCTACAGCTTCCATAGAACAAGTCGCTAATTTAATTAACGACAAATTCATGAGAAGGCAACTTATTAGATCTGGAAATGAAGTGGTTCAACTAGGTTTTGATCAAACTCAAGATACTAATGAGGTTCTAGATAAAGCAGAGCAAAAAATATTTGAAATCAGTCAAGAAAAACCTTCAAAAGGTTTGACTCAAGCAGCTGAAATCCTTACAAGCACTTTCAATGAAATAGAGTCAAGATCATTAGGTACTTCAGTAGCTGGAATTCCTGTAAATTTCTACGATCTTGATGCTATGACTCAAGGTTTTCAAAGAAGTGATTTAATAATTGTTGCTGGAAGACCTTCAATGGGGAAAACTTCAATGGTTCTTAATCTGGCTAAAAATGTTGCTCAATCTCAAGATTTACCTGTGTGTGTATTTAGCCTTGAAATGAGTAAAGAACAGTTGACATATAGATTGCTTTCTATGGAAGTTGGAATCGAGAGTGGCAGGCTAAGAACAGGGAGATTACAGCAAAATGAATGGCCATTACTCGGAGAAGGTATCAATTCATTAGGACAATTACCAATATTTATAGATGACAAGCCTAACTTAAGTGTTTTAGAGATGAGATCTCTGTGCAGAAGATTAATAGCTGAACAAAAAAAAGAACTTGGATTAATTGTGATTGATTACCTGCAGTTAATGGAAGGATCAACCCCTGATAATAGAGTGCAAGAACTTTCACGAATAACAAGAGGTCTTAAAAGCATGGCAAGAGAATTAAAAGTACCAGTAGTAGCTTTATCTCAGCTTAGTAGAGGGGTAGAGTCAAGAACAAATAAAAGACCAATGTTAAGCGATCTAAGAGAATCTGGATCTATTGAACAAGACGCAGATTTAGTATTAATGATATATAGAGATGAATACTATAATCCAGAGACTGAAGATAAAGGAATTACAGAAATCATTGTCACTAAACATAGAAATGGACCCGTAGGAACTGTTAAATTATTATTTGAACCTCAATTTACGAGATTTAAGAATTTAGCAAATTAAATCGATCCTAAAATGCAAGATCATCACTCAACAAATGAATCTTTTGACATCATCGTTATTGGTGGAGGACATGCAGGATGCGAAGCGGCTATAACAACAGCAAAATTAGGATTTTCTACAGCCTTATTTACAATCAATTTAGATAGGATTGCCTGGCAACCTTGCAACCCTGCAGTTGGCGGACCGGCAAAAAGTCAGTTAGTACATGAAGTTGATGCATTAGGTGGAATTATTGGTAAATTAGCTGATGAAACAGCAATACAAAAAAGAATATTAAATGCAAGTAGAGGCCCTGCTGTGTGGGCATTAAGAGCTCAAACAGATAAAAGAGAATACTCAAAAAAAATGATTGAAATACTACAAAATACAGATAATTTATCTTTAAAAGAAGCAATGATTACTGAACTGGATATTGCAAAAACTGAAGAAATTGGATTGAACTCAAAAAAAACCTTAAAAAAAAGAATAAAGGGTGTAAGAACTTTCTTTGGTAGTTATTATTCAGCAAGATCAGTTATCATCACAGCTGGTACGTTCTTAGAAGGAAGAATATGGATAGGAAATAAATCAATGTCAGCTGGCAGATCGGGAGAACAAGCAGCAAAAGGTCTTACTCAAAATTTGCACGAAATTGGTATTAAAACAGAACGTTTAAAAACAGGAACTCCAGCAAGAGTTGATAAAAGAAGTATCATTTTTGATGAATTAGATATTCAACCAAGTACTGCAGCAGATAAATATTTTTCGTTTGACCCAGATATAAAAAATAATATGCCTCAAGTTAGTTGTCACATCACAAGAACAACTACCAAAACACATCAACTAATTCGAGACAATTTACATTTAACTCCCATTTACGGCGGTTTTATTGATAGTAAGGGACCAAGATATTGCCCATCAATTGAAGATAAAATCGTTAAATTTGCCGATAAAGAATCACATCAAATTTTCTTAGAACCAGAAGGAATTAATACCCCTGAAATATATGTACAAGGATTTTCTACAGGTTTACCCGAAAATATTCAATTAGAACTTTTAAGAACCTTACCTGGATTGAATGAATGTAAAATGTTGCGACCAGCATATGCTGTGGAGTATGACTATATACCTGCAACACAGCTCCAAACATCACTTGAATCAAAGGAAGTTGAATATTTATTTAGCGCGGGACAAATTAATGGGACTACTGGTTATGAAGAAGCAGCGGCACAAGGATTAGTTGCAGGAGTCAATGCGACAAGAAAACTAAGCAAAAAAGATCCAATAATCTTTACTAGAGAAAGCAGTTATATAGGGACAATGATCAATGATTTAATTACCAAAGATCTCAAAGAACCATACAGAGTTCTAACTAGTAGGAGTGAATATAGGTTAACTCTTAGGGGAGATAATGCAGATAGGAGATTAACACAATTAGGTTATCAAATAGGGCTAATTAATGAGAAAAGATGGTCGGCCTATCAAGAAAAAATGAAACTTCTCGAGGAAGAGAAATTTAGATTAAATAACACTCGTTTAAAAAATACAGATGAAATATCAAAAAAAATAGAATTAGAAACGGGATCAAAGATCAAAGGCTCAACAACTTTGAAAGAACTCTTAAAAAGACCAAACTTTCATTATTCAGATCTAATTAAATATAGTTTGACTGAAAAAAATCTAGTTTCTTCAATACAAGAAGGTGTTGAAATAGATATTAAATACGAGGGTTACCTTAAAAGGCAAAAAAACAACATTGAACAAATAAATCGTCAAAGCTGTAAATCTCTGCCTCAAGAAATAAATTATGAAAAGATAGATACATTATCTTTAGAAGCTAGAGAAAATTTGAATAAGATAAAGCCAAAAAATTTTGGTGATGCTTCAAAAATTCCTGGAGTAAGCAAAGCTGATTTAACTGCATTACTTGTTTGGCTAAAAATAAGAGAAATAAAAAAAGAAAAGGCAAATATTTTTGTCGAAAAAAAGTTATCATCTTAAAAGCATTCCGTCTGAGCACTGAATAATAAACTTTTTAATTCGCCAAAAATTTTATGGGAAGAAAAAGCCTCTACTTTTTTGGTGAAAAATTCATTACCAAACATATCTGGTCCATGGAAATTAATGTTGCTTGGGGATGGAAGTCCAACTAGACATTTACAGCTTTTAACTAATCAAGAGACAAAAATTAAATTAATTTCAATGCGCGTTGATCCTCTATTTATTGAAGAAGGTCCTAAAGAATTAAATCAATTAAATGGACCTTTAATTAGAAGACAAGTATGGATTAAAAACAATAATAAAAACCTAGCATGGGCTGAAAGTTGGTGGAATGCAGAACAAGTGAATGAAAATTTAAAAGCCAAAGAAGAACCAATCTGGAAGAATTTGACACAAGACAGATCAGAATTGTTTAGAGAAGTTGACCGAATTTCACTTGTTAATTCAAATTGGTTAGAGGATGAATTTTGTTTTAAAGGTCCATTCTGGTCAAGAAATTATAGATTTTTTCGAGACAAAAAGCCCCTAACAATTATAAGAGAAGTATTCAATCCACATTTAGAAAGTTTATTAGGATATTCAGGAATTAAAGAATTTACGAAACTATACTCTTCTTCTTCTTGATCTAGGAAGATTTCTTGTTTTTGATTGAACTTTTTGGTTTGATTGAACTCTCGAAGTATTATTCTCTTTTTCTGAAGCTCTTTGCCATCTTTCAACTTTGAAATCCATTTCATCTGGCCAATCTTCATCCTTACTCTCTTTCACATAAGGTAATTTTTTTTGCTCAGTTGTATGTATTTTTTTTGGTTGCCTTAAAGATATTGCTTCTAAAGGTCTTTTTGGGTGCTGTTTAGGAGATTCATAAGAATTTGATTCTCTAGAAAATGTCTTAATATCGCTGTTATCATCGTAAAAATTCTCATCATTCCAATCATCATTATCTTCATCCAAAAATAAATCCACTTTTTGAGATACCCATCTTCCTACTTTTTTCACACTCTTACTTGTTATTCCTTGAAAATCTGAGTTCCTTCTTTTTCCTGGTCTAGCACCAGATACTCCATCAACAAATTGTCTTCCAGTTTCGAAAATTTTATCAACCTGTTTATCAACAATATTTTTATCAAAACTATTTCTAAGATTTCTAATTCGCCTTGAATCCATAAATTATTTTGCTTTTTAAAATATAAATTACATTAAAAAAATAAATAATTCCAAATATAGAAACAAAAACACATCTTATATTTTTAATCAAACAAAATTAAACAGTTTTTATTCCATGATCCATTAAAGAAATTTACACAACATTTTTTACAGGCAATATTCTTTATCCTTTTCCTGTAGAAAAATTTCTCACCACAATTTTGACAAGTTCCTATGTATTTTAATTCTCTCCTTTCAATAGGAAATGAGTGCCTTACAGAAATTTGAAAATTCTTCTCTTTCTCATTAATTTCATTCATCTTTTCTAAGAAATTTGGACCATGTATCTCATTTTTTTTTAATATCCTATCTACCCATGCATGAATCATTTCATGACATAAAGTACTGTTTATTTCACTATTAGATAATTTACTCAAAATAGGTTTCGATAAGATAATTTCAGAATCTACAAGACCATTAATTTGTTTTCTTTTATAAAAACCAGCAGTAGTTTTTAATCTATTATCACTCCATCTAACTTTTACTAATGGTTGATTATTAACCGCTAAAGAATTTTCAAAATATTGGCTATTAAATTTATGAAATAAAGGTAAAAGAGGAATTACAGGCATTATGGATTAAAATTAGTATTATTTTGACAAAAAAAGCCGTCAAAAACGATTTCTTTTCTTAAAGTAATAAAAAACTTAAATCAACATGGATGCAACACTAGTTAAAGATATCGGAATTAAAGCATTATTAGTTGGCGGAGCTGTACTAATTTCTTTTTGGACTTTTAATGCAGTCAAATTAGTTATAAGCGCCAGAGGAATTAATCCATTAGTAAGAAAGTTTTTTGATCAAATAGCGGCTGGCAGAATTGATGCAGCGTATGGTTTAACTACAAAAACTTATAAAACTCATGTGAAGCGCCAAGACTTTCTTAAATTTTTAGCTAGTTTAAACCTCAATAAATATAGAAATTTAAAATCAGGAAGACCTAGAGTCCAAGAAGATCAAATCATAATAACTTTGAATTTAAAATCAGAAGATAAACAAGATGAGCTCCCATTAGATTTTACTTTCGCAAAAACTGACAATGATTGGAAAATAGACAGAATAGCAAAAGTGAATTAATAATTTCTTGTGAGGCAAAAAGAATTGTTTAAAGAAGAGATAATACATCAACTAGAATTACACCCAAGTAGATTAGATAAAGAAAAAATCATCTCAGAAGCAATGGAACGAGGTCTAGATGATTTTTTTGAGGGCATCCGTATGGCACTTGATCCGTTGGTAACTTTTGGTGTAAAAATTGTTCCTGAAAAAGATAACGAAAAAAGTCAAAATTTTTTATGGAAAGATTTTAAGGTATTAGCAAATAAGCTTATTCAAAGAGAACTTACTGGTCACGCTGCTCGCGATGCAATTATTACGGCTATGGAATCTGCCACGAAAGAAGAGTGGAATGGTTTTTATAGACGAGTTTTAATTAAAAATCTTAGATGTGGTGTATCTGAAAAAACAATAAACAAGATAGCCAAGAAATTTCCCAAATATGCGATTCCTATTTTTTCTTGTCCTTTAGCTCATGACAGTGCAAATCATGAAAAAAAAATGATAGGGAAAAAGCAAATTGAAATCAAATTAGATGGTGTGCGCGTTTTAACTATTATTAGAAAAAATAAAGTAGAAATGTTTTCTCGTAATGGGAAACAATTCCATAATTTTGGTCATATTATCTCAGAAATAGAAAACGTCTTAAAAGAAGATCCTGCACCTTATGACTTAGTCCTAGATGGTGAAGTAATGAGCGCTAACTTTCAGGATTTAATGAAACAGGTTCATAGAAAAGATGGCAAACAAACAAAAGACGCAGTTCTACATCTATTTGACTTATGTCCCCTTGAAGACTTCCAAAAAGGGCGATGGAACACTAGTCAAACAGCAAGAAGTTTATTAGTAAAAGAATGGGTAGCAAAACACTCTTTACTTCTTAGACATATAAAAACACTTGACTGGGAAAATGTAGACCTCGACACCAATGAGGGACAGAAAAGATTTGTAGAGTTGAATAAATCTGCTGTGGAGGGTGGATATGAAGGAGTAATGATTAAAGATCCTGATGCAATGTATGAATGTAAAAGAACACACAGTTGGTTAAAAGCAAAACCTTTCATTGAAGTCACTTTAAAGGTTGTATCTGTTGAGGAAGGCACAGGTCGCAATAAAGGTAGACTAGGAGCTGTAATAGTAGAAGGTGAAGATGATGGGCATGAATACAGTCTTAGTTGTGGAAGCGGATTTAGTGATATCCAACGTAAAGAATATTGGTCAAAACGGAATCAACTTATTGGTCAACTTGTAGAAATCAGAGCTGATGCTAAAACTAAATCCAAGGATGCGGTGGCTTTTAGTCTGAGGTTTCCTAGATTCAAATGCTTTAGAGGATTTAAAGCTGGAGAAAAAGTTTAAATTTTAAAAAATAATGTTCCACAAAGTAGTCTATGAAAAATATGGTTTTTAAGTAAAAAAACTAAAAATCTTGGCTATAAAATGTAAGAATAATTATAAGGGACTTTTAGAGAGACTTATGACAAAGAAAACAGTTTTCAACTTCATAAAAACACCTTGTGGACAAGCAAAATATATCGAATTAGAAGCCAACAAAACTCTACTAGGTAAATTTAGGCTTTTGTGGTTTATCTTAATTGCATCTATTAGAGATTGGAATATTAAAGAGTAAATTTTTAGGATTTTTCAAAATATTCCTTGGAATATTTAGCTGATAAATATACAACTAAAAAAGTTGAAATAATTCCAACGATGGTCATATATAAATTATTTGGTGATTGGACATTTTTTAGCTCCTGGATATTTTTTGCCAAACTACCTATTGAGCAATAAAGAAAAGTTCCTGGAATTATTCCAAGAAAACCAATAGCGAAATCTCGAAATTTAACATTATTCAAACCGAGAAAATAATTAAGAATACTGAAGGGAAATATCGGAGATAATCTTGCTAAAAAAATTAATTTAAGTCCGCCTTTTTCTACTACTTTTTCCATAACACTTAATTTTGGATAACGACTAAAAAGATTTTTTAGCTTTTTTGCAAAAAAACTTTTTGATACAAAAAAAGCAACTGATGCTCCTAAGGAAGCGGAGAAAAAAACGATAATTGATCCTAAATATGAGCCATATAAAAAACCTGATAATAAAGATAACCAAGAAGCTGGGAGTATTAATAAAACAATTAAAATGTAAATGCAAACAAACGAAAATATCCCAATTCCAGTATTAAAAAAAAAAGACAAATTATAAATATTTTCAAGAAATATATTCATTCTCAATTCAAAAGTTCGAGTTTTTTAGTAATTCTCTCCATTTGTACCGAACCCTCATTTAATTTAAATCTACATTCATCAACAATATCTTTTGGAGCCTTATCCACGAAATTTTTATTAGATAATCTCTTATTTAAATTATCTAACTCAATAGTCACCTTTTTTAAATCCTTATTTAACCTTTCCTTTAAAGCTTCTATATTTACAAAATCCTGAAAAGGTAAGTAAACCTCTAGATCACTAATTATCCCAGAAAAAGATTTAGCAAACTCTTTTTTATCAACAGCATTAGGTTTAAAAATAAATACTTCAGAAGATTTAGTTAAGGTTTGAATATCATCAACTAAAATTTTTAGAAAATCAATCAATTCATCATTATCTGAAATCAAGTAAACAGGAACTTTTTCTGATGGCTTGAGGCCTAATTCAGCTCTCAAATTTCTAATCAATCTAATAATTTCAAAGAGTTGTTGAAAGGAATTATCAAGCTTATTATCAACAAATTTATTTTCTTGGGTTGGCCATTTTTGAAGAGATAATAATTCTTTATCTGATTTAAGTTGAAGTACATGCCAAAGTTCTTCAGTAATGTGCGGCATAAAAGGATGAATCATCACCAAAATATCATTGAGCACTTTTATTAAAACCTTTTCAGATATTTGTCTATTATTAGTCTCTTGATTATTAAACCTTTGTTTAGCGAATTCTACATACCAGTCACAAAAATCGTTCCACGTAAATTCATATAGAAGTTTCGCAGATTCTCCCAATTTATATTCTTTCAATAAAGCAACGACTTTTATATTTACCTGATTCAATTTCGATAAAATCCACTTATCACATAACTCTAAAGAAGTTTCATCACTCTCATTAAGCGAATCATTATTGTTAGAAGTTTTATTAATTAACACAAATTTAGTTGCATTCCATAATTTATTCGCAAAATTTCTTGAAGCTTCAACAGTTGAAGAGGTATCTTTTTTTCTATCAAAATCAAGCCGGATATCTTGTCCAGCTCCTGCAACTTCTCGAATTAAAGCAAATCGCAGAGCATCAGAACCATATTTATCAATTAATAGTATTGGATCAATACCATTACCTGAACTTTTACTCATTTTTTTATTGTTTTCATCTCGAACTAGACCATGTATATAAACATCCTTAAAAGGAATATTATTCGTAAAAGTATTCCCCATCATTGTCATTCTGGCCACCCAGAAGAAAATAATATCGAAACCAGTAACAAGAACATTATTTGGATACCATTTTTTAAAATCCGGATCATTTGTATTTGGCCAACCAAGAGTTGAGAAAGGCCATAAACCACTTGAAAACCATGTATCCAAAACATCCTTATCACGAACCAATTTAATATTTAATCCAAATTTTTTATTAGCTTCGATTAAGGCATCTTCTTCATTTCTTGCAACGATATATGGAGTATTTTGTTCTATTGAGTCTTGAGAGTCATCTAAAACATACCATGCTGGTATTTGGTGACCCCACCACAATTGCCGACTGATACACCAATCATTAATATTCTCTAACCAATCCTTATAAACTTTCTCCCAGCGTGAAGGAATAAACGATGGTTTTTTAAAATCAATTTCATTAAGACATCCTTGTGATATATCATCCATTTTCAAAAACCATTGTGTTGACAATAAAGGTTCAATTGGCACCTTACCTCTATCAGAAAAAGGAACAGTATGTTTATACTCCTCTATCTTTGTCAAAAGGCCTAATTTATCCAATTCTTTGATAATTTTCTTTCTAGCCTCATATCTATCTAAATTTTGAAAAATACCTGCATTAATATTTAAAGTTCCATCTTTGTTCATTACATTAATCTGTTTTAAATTATGCCTTTTTCCTATTGCAAAATCATTTGGATCATGAGCTGGAGTAACCTTCACACACCCAGTACCAAAATTTTTATCAACATGTGAATCAGCGATAATAGGTATTTCTCTATCAACAAAAGGGACTTTTACTTTGACACCAATAAATTCTTTATATCTATCATCATTAGGATTAACTGCCACAGCAGTATCACCCAATAGAGTTTCTGGTCTTGTTGTTGCAACTTCTAAATACTTATCTAACTGTTCGCCACTTTCAGAAATTAAAGGGTATTTAAAATGCCATAAATGACCATTTACTTCTTGCATTTCAACTTCAAGATCACTTACGGCAGATTGAGATTCAGGGCACCAATTAACTAAATATTCGCCTCTATAAATTAAATTCTTTTTATAGAGAATATTAAAAGCCTCAATAACTGCTTCATTTAATTTTTGATCAAGCGTAAATCTTTCTCTAGTCCAGTCAACTGAATATCCTATCCTTTTTAATTGAGAAACTATTCTTCCACCACTTTTTTCTTTCCAGTTCCATGCTCTTTTAAGAAATTCATCTCTTCCAATATCCTCGCTTGTTTTGCCTTCACTTTTTAACTGTTTTTCGAGAATAGTTTGAACAGCTATTGAAGCATGATCAGTTCCTGGTAAACACAAAACATTCTTACCTAAAAGTCTTTGAAAACGTACTACAACATCTATCAAAGCCGTATTAAATGCATGCCCCATATGCAAAGATCCTGTTACATTTGGTGGCGGAATAACAACACAAAAAGGCTCACCATTATCCTCAGGGTTAGGACTAAAAGCCTTTAGACTGTCCCATTTTTCTTGCCACTTTTTCTCTACTTCAAAAGGTGAATAATTCTCTAAAGATAATTGATCATTCATCTCTTTCATGTGCAAATTTTATTTCAATAAACTTTTTTTTTATTTTATCTTGAGAGCAGCCAATTAATGAAAATAAAATTAGTTTGCAAAAAAAGACAAATTCATTCTACAAAAGTTTGAAGCCAGAACCACAGGAACAACGTTTTGCATTTTTTGGAGTTGAAATAAGAAATCCACCACCGCTCAAATCACCGTAATAATCTAATTTTAAATCTTTCAGTAAATTAAACTTTTTTACATCCGCGTATAAAGTTACTCCTTCAGTTCTTGAAATAGGGGATCCATTAAATGTACCCGGCCTTAATTTAATATGCATCCATCCTTCGGAACAATTTTTATCCTCTACCAAATCAATCGACATTTTTCCTGGAGAACCTCCAAAAGAAGCTTGCCTAGATAGTTCTGAAGCAGCGCTTTGACTGATTGCAAGATTGACGATCTCAGTCATTAGAAAAATGATAAATGGGCGATCCAGGGTTCGAACCAGGGACATCCTGCTTGTAAGGCAGGCGCTCTACCGCTGAGCTAATCGCCCTTATGATAAATCATTCTAATAGATGAAGTTGAAAAATTTATACTAAGTATTTAAATATTTCATGTTTAAGGCAAAATTTAATTAATAAAATATATCCTATGTCCTCAAACAATAGATATAAATTGGAAAAAAAATCCGATTTAGAGACTATAAATAGTTTTAAAATCTTAATATCTAATATCAAAGCATTAAAAGATAAAACTTGGGGTTGCCCATGGCAGAAAATACAGTCTCATATATCGTTGATCCCATTTTTGTATGAAGAAAGTAATGAATTTATAGATGCTATATATGAAAAAAATGCAGATAACATACGTGAAGAGTTAGGAGATCTTTTATTACAAGTAATGCTTCATGCTGAAATCGGTTACGAAGAAAAAGAATTTGCACTAAATGATGTTATAAAAAATCTTAATAAGAAAATTATTAATAGACATCCATATATTTTTAACAAAAAAGAAAAAGTATCATTAAAAAAATCACAACAGATTTGGGAAAATATAAAAAATTTAGAAAAAGAAGCACCTAATATGAAATCTTCAATTAGTAGAAATTTAAGTTTGAAAATTAAAAATTTACCTCCAACGATTGGTACAGATAAAATCACAAATGTTGTTAAAGAACATGGTTTCAAGTGGGAAAGTACAGATGAGATTTTTAAAAAGTTAGAAGAAGAGATAAATGAATTAAAAGAGGCAATTAAATGCAAAAATGATCCAGATATAAAAAATGAATTTGGGGATATTTACTTTACCCTTCTGAATCTCTCAAACTTTTTAAAAATAAATCCTGAGTCAGCTCTTCAAAAAACTAATATAAAATTTTTAGACAGATTTTCAATCGTCGAAGAGCATGCAGGAGATAATATTAAAAAACAAACTCCCAAAGACTTTCAACGGCTTTGGCAAATAGCCAAGCAAAAACTGGCGGGGAAAATTCCTAAAAGCAAATGACAAATATTACAACATGGATAGATGAATATCATAAAGGCTCAAGATTTGGCCTAAATGGGGAAATTCTAATTAAAAAAACCTCAAAATATCAAGAAATTATCGTAATTGAAAATGAATATTATGGTAAAGCTTTAATGTTAGATGGTTGCTGGATGACATCACTAACAGACGAGAAATATTATCATGAGTGTCTTGTGCATCCAGCATTAAGTAGCATTGACGAAAAATCTAATGTACTAATTATTGGTGGAGGAGACGGCGGTACAGCAAGAGAATGCGTTAAATATTCTCAAATATCAAAAATTGATCTAGTAGAAATTGATGAGGAGGTAATCAAAATATCTAAAAAATTTTTAAAAGAAATTGGAGGCGAAGCATGGAATGACAAGAGATTAGAAATACATGTTGATGATGGTGTTAAATGGGTAAAAAAAACAAGAGATAATTTTTACGACGTTATTTTTATAGATTGTTCAGATCCCTCAGAATTCTCAAATTTATTATTTTCAGATTCTTTTTATAAAGAATGTAGAAGAATACTGACCCCAAAGGGGATATTAGCTTCGCAAAGCGAATCTCCTGAATCCTTCAAAAATATTCACATAAATATTTTGAAAACCCTAAAAAATATATTTAAAGTTTCTGAAACTATGTATTCATTTGTGCCTATATATCCAAGCGGTATTTGGAGTTGGACATTCGCTTCATCAGAAGTTCTCAATTTATCAAAGCAAAATTATGATGAAGTCCTAAAAATAGAGAAAGGATGTGAAATTTGGAATTTAAATTTTCAAAATGCAGCATTCAAAATGATGCCAAATAAAATTGTAAAAGAACTAGATTCATAAAATGACAAAAAATTTATTTGATAACGAAAATGGAATTTATATGGGAGCAAAAAGAAGTCCCGAGAATTGCTCAATTGGTATATTTGGAGTTAATTATGACGGGACATGTTCGTTTAAACCAGGTGCAAGATTTGGTCCAGAAGCAATAAGACAAGTCAGTTCTTGTTTAGAAACATATTGTCCAAAAATACATAAAGACTTAGAGGATATTATGTATGTTGATTTTGGATCAATACTAATTGATAAAAATGACTCAAAGTCCGTTATTGAATCAGTTAAATCAGCAACAAATTATTTAATTAGTAAACGCCTTAGTCCTATTATGCTTGGAGGCGAACACTCTATTACAAGAGGTGCTATTGAAGCATTAGTAAAAAAATATCCAGATTTGATATTGGTTCAACTTGATGCTCATGCAGATTTAAGAGAATCATATATAGGGAATGAACATAGTCATGCTTGTACTATGAAAAGATGCTTAGAAGTGCTACCTGAAAAAAAAATTTTGCAAGTAGGAATTAGAAGTGGGACTAAAGAAGAATTTGAAATTATGCATAACAACAACCAATTAGTTAACTTTTGTCCAGGCGGAAATGCATGTGAGTTAAAACAAGCTCTTCTACCATACGCGAAGTCTCCAATCTATTTAACAATAGATTTAGATTGGTTTGATCCCAGTTTACTATCAGGGACGGGCACTCCAGAACCGGGAGGATTTTTCTGGAATGATTTTGAAGAAATCCTGAAAACTCTATTAGAATTTAGAATTGTGGCTTCAGATATTGTGGAATTATCTCCAGAAATTGATAAAAGCGGAGTAAGTAGCATAGTTGCAGCCAAAGTACTTAGAAGCTTAATTTTGTCATTAGAAAATATGCAATAAAAAATTTCTAAACTACAGTGTAAAAATACTAAATTAAAATTTAATATTTTATGGATTTGCTAAAAAGTCCTATTTATTCAAAATATGTTGAATCCAATGCAAAATTAGTGGATTTTGCAGGTTGGGAAATGCCCATATCATTTTCAGGATTAATTAAAGAGCATGAATCAGTTAGATCTTCAGCAGGATTATTTGATATTTCTCACATGGGTGTGATTTCTATCAAGGGAATCAATCCAAAGGATTATATTCAAAAATTTTTTCCTACTAATTTATACTCCTTTTCTGAAGGACAGGGACTTTATACAGTAATGCTCAATGATAAAGGAGGAATAATAGATGACTTAATAATTTATGACCTTGGTATACAAGAAAATGACATATCAGAATTATTATTAATAGTTAATGCAAGTAGATATGAAGAAGATTTTCAATGGATAAAAAATAATTTAAATATATCTGAAATTTCGATAACAAACTTTAAAAAAGACAAAGTACTTTTAGCGCTACAGGGAAAAAAATCATTCAATTTATTTGAAGAATGGATTGAATCTTCGATCTCACATATCCCTAACTTTGGATGCGAATATAAAATTTTTGAACATATTTCGCCTAAAGAAAAAATTTTCTTTTCAAAGACAGGCTATACGGGGGAAAATGGTATAGAAATACTTTTATCTAAAAAATCAGCAATTAATTTATGGGATTTCTCAATTTCCAAAAATGTTGCACCTTGTGGTTTAGGAGCTAGAGATACTCTTAGACTTGAAGCAGGCATGCATCTTTATGGTCAAGACATTAATGAAGAAACTTCTCCATATGAAGCAGGGTTAGGCTGGCTAGTACATCTAGAAAATAATCACGAATTCTTTGGAAGAAGATTTCTTGAAGAGCAGTCAAGATTAGGTATTCAAAAAAAGTTAGTTGGTCTTTCTATAGAAGGAAAAGCAATAGGAAGAAAAGGTTGCACAGTTCTTAAAGGTGAAGAAAATATTGGGACTATCACAAGCGGCAGTTGGTCTCCAACTAAACAACAAGCTATAGCTTTTGCATACATCAATACTTCGCATGCCTTAATAAATAATGAAGTTCAAATATCAATAAGAGGCAAAAAATTCAAAGGGGTAATAACGAAGAGAGCGTTTTATAAAAAAAATTATTAACTAAATTTACCCTTAAAGAATTATTATAAGTTATTGATAAATAAATCATACTTAGATGAGAAACAAAATTTGCAAAGAACTCAATAATACAGATATTGGTAAATTAGTTAATTTATGCGGATGGGTAGATAGAAGAAGAGATCATGGAGGTGTAATTTTTATTGATTTAAGAGACCATAGTGGATTTCTACAAATAACAATTAACCCGGATGATGGTGAAGATCTATTTAAACAGGCAGAAACTCTAAGAAATGAAACAGTAATAATGGTTAGCGGAATTATAAATGAAAGGCCCAAAGATTCAATAAATAAAAATTTAAGTACTGGAGAGTTAGAGCTTAAAGTTAAAGATTTGCAAATTCTCAACCAAATGAAAAAAAACCTACCTTTTCCAGTATCCATACATGATTATGAAAATACAAAGGAGGAACTCAGATTAAGATATAGATACCTTGATTTAAGAAGAGGCAAATTACTAGAAAATTTAAAAACAAGACATAAACTTATTAAAGTTGCTAGAGAATTTCTTGATAATTTTGGATTTACAGAAGTAGAGACTCCATTACTTACAAAATCAACTCCAGAAGGCGCTCGCGATTTTCTTGTTCCTGCACGTCTTTCGAATGGAGAATTTTTTGCTCTACCTCAATCCCCACAACTATTTAAACAACTTTTAATGGTTGGGGGCTTAGATAAGTATTATCAAATCGCAAAATGTTTTCGTGATGAAGACTTAAGAGCAGATAGACAGCCAGAGTTTACTCAATTAGATATTGAGATGAGCTTTATTAGTGAAGAAGAAATAATATCTTTTAATGAAAGTCTTATAAAAAAAATATGGAAAGAAGTATTAAATATTGATTTTAATAATGCTTTTCCAAGAATGTCATGGCAAGCAGCAATGGATAATTACGGCACTGATAGACCAGACACTAGATATGAAATGTTATTAAAAGATTTAGGAGAAGTATTAGGTGATATTGGCTTTAATATTTTCACAAAGGCAATTAAATCTGGAGGTTCTATAAAATCTATAACAGTCAAAGGAGGTAATTTAAGTATTAGCAACGTAAGAATTAAACCGGGAGGTGATATCTTCCAAGTAGCTCAAGATGCAGGAGCTGGTGGTTTGGCCTTTATAAGGGTCAAAGGAAATGAGCTTGAGACTATTGGGGCAATTAAAAATAATCTAAATGAAGAGCATATAGCTGATATTTTAAGAATCACCGAAGCGCAAGATGGAGACTTAATCCTCTTGGGTGCTGGAGATAAACAAATTGTCAACCAGTCATTAGATAGAGTGAGACAATACATCGCAAAAGACTTAAATCTCATAGATAAAAGTAAATGGAATTTTTTATGGGTAACTGATTTCCCGATGTTTGAGAGAAATCAAGAGGAAAATAGATATGAAGCTTTACATCATCCTTTTTGTTCTCCAAAAAATATAAAATCTAAAGATTCTGAAAACTTGCAAAAAGAAATCGAGAACTCTATAGCCAATGCTTATGACTTAGTTCTTAATGGCTTGGAATTAGGAGGTGGCTCTTTACGTATTCATGAAGCGAACTTGCAAAGAGAGGTTTTGAAAACGGTAGGACTTACTGATGAAGAGATTGATGAAAAATTTGGATTCTTAATAGAGGCCTTAGAAATGGGTGCTCCACCTCATGGTGGAATAGCTTTTGGATTAGATCGTATTACCATGTTGATCGTTGGTGCAGATTCAATCAGAGAAACCATTGCTTTCCCAAAAAATCAACAAGCAAAATGTCTTCTCACAAATGCACCTTCAAATGTCTCTGAATCACAATTAAAAGAATTGGATATTGAAATAACAATTGATGAATAAGAATATATATGGATGTTCTAAAAGTTTTTTGTTTAAATAAGATATAAGGAGGCTGTGCTTAATTAAAAATATTTAATGTCAAAATTTGTTTTTGTCACTGGAGGAGTTGTTTCTAGCATTGGTAAAGGAATTGTCGCTGCAAGCTTAGGAAGATTATTAAAGTCTAGAGGATATAGTGTTTCAATATTAAAACTAGATCCATATCTAAATGTTGATCCAGGCACAATGAGCCCCTTCCAACATGGAGAAGTATTTGTAACCGAAGATGGGGCTGAAACAGATCTAGATTTAGGTCACTATGAAAGATTTACTGATACTGCAATGACTAGATTAAACAGTGTAACTACAGGATCTATTTATCAAGCAGTTATTAACAAAGAAAGAAGAGGTAATTATAACGGTGGAACTGTTCAAGTAATACCTCACATAACTGGAGAAATAAGAGAAAGAATCCATCGAGTAGCCGCCAACAGCAATGCAGATATTATTATTACTGAAATTGGTGGAACAGTTGGTGATATTGAATCTCTACCTTTTTTAGAGGCAATAAGAGAATTCAAAAATGATGTCAATAGAAATGATGTTGCATACATACACGTAACATTACTTCCTTTCATCAAAACCTCTGGCGAAATCAAAACTAAGCCAACGCAGCATTCAGTGAAAGAATTAAGATCAATTGGAATTCAGCCAGATTTACTTGTATGCCGAAGTGATAAATCTATCAATGAAGCTCTTAAAAAAAAGCTTAGTGGTTTTTGCGGTGTCAGTATCAACTCTGTAATTGAAGCTTTAGACGCAGACAGTATTTATTCTGTACCTCTTTCTTTAAAAGAAGAAGGTTTATGCAAAGAAACCCTGAAGTATTTAGACCTTGAAGATAAAAAATGTGATTTGAAAAATTGGGAGCAACTAATACACAACCTAAGAAATCCTGGAGATCCGATAAAAGTTGCTCTTGTAGGAAAATATATTGAACTTGGAGATGCATATTTATCCGTTGTTGAAGCTTTAAGACATGCATGCATTGAACAAAAGGCTTTATTAGATTTACATTGGGTCAGTGCTGAAATGATAGAAAAAAATTCAGCAGAAACTTACTTAAATGAAGTTGATGCCATTGTCGTACCCGGGGGATTTGGCAATAGAGGAGTCAATGGAAAAATTTCAGCTATAAAATTTGCAAGAGAAAATAAAATTCCCTTTTTAGGTTTGTGCCTTGGTATGCAATGTGCAGTTATAGAATGGGCCAGGAATGTAGCTCATCTTCCAGATGCATCTAGTTCAGAACTAGACCCAAACACTCCAAATCCGGTGATACATTTATTACCAGAACAGGAAGATGTAGTTGATTTAGGTGGGACAATGAGACTTGGAGTTTATCCATGTAGATTGACAAAAAATACAACTGGAAAAAACTTATATGATGAGGATGTTATTTATGAGAGACATCGACATAGATACGAATTTAATAATTACTACAAACAAAGTTTTTTAGAATCTGGATACAAAATTAGTGGTACATCACCAGATGGCAGATTAGTTGAATTAATTGAGTTAGAAAATCATCCATACTTCTTAGCCTGTCAATATCATCCTGAGTTTTTATCACGACCTGGCAAACCTCATCCTTTATTTAAAGGATTAATAAAAGCCTCTCAAGATAAGTTAACTCAATCAAATTAATATTCTTTATTTTTTTGAATGAAAATGACAAATTTTTTACCGTTAGTCGAACAATTTCATTCATTACAAGGTGAAGGTTTTCACGCTGGAAAAAGTGCTTTTTTTATAAGATTAGCGGGATGTAAAGTTGGATGTTCGTGGTGCGATACCAAGAATTCGTGGGACGAGAAAAAACATCCTTCTATATCAATTGAAAAAATAATAGATAGCATAAAAATTGCCAGAGAAAAAGGAGCATCTTTTTGCGTTATTACAGGTGGAGAACCTTTACAACATAACTTGGATAATTTTTGCAAAGCCATAAAAAAAATGACGATGGGAGAAGAACAAAATCCAATGAAGATTCATATTGAGACAAGTGGAGTTAATTCGATATCAGGAAGTTATGACTGGATTACTTTATCTCCTAAAAGACACTCGCCTCCGAAAAATTATTTTTTAAAAAACTGTAATGAAATTAAAATAATCATAAATGAAATTGAAGATATTGAATTTGCTATTCAAATAAAAAAAGAAACTTTAAAACAATATCAACTCTCTAAAAGCGAAGATGGTTTAAAAAAAGAAGATAAAATTTTTTATTTACAGCCAGCATGGAACAATGCTAATGGTTTTTCTCTTGCTATTGATTTCGTAAAAAATAATCCAGATTGGAAATTGAGCCTTCAAACTCACAAATACTTAAAAATTAATTGAAATTATATTATGACTCTTAAAAATAAATCGATTGTAGTTTTATTATCTGGAGGTTTAGATTCTTCTACAGTTACTGGTATCGCAAAAAAATCCGAAGCTAAAATTTTTGGCCTTTCATTTGACTACGGTCAACGTCATAAAAAAGAATTAAATTCTGCATCAATAATTGCAAAACACTTTGATATAGAAGAATTTAAAATCATTAAGCTTGACTTATCTTTATGGGGAGGCTCATCATTAACTGATCCTAAAAAAAATATTCCGAAAGAAGGAGTACAAACTAATAAAATTCCTAATACTTATGTTCCTGGGAGAAATACTATATTTATTTCCGTTGCACTAAGTTATGCCGAAGCAATAGATGCTGATTTTATAGGATTAGGAGTTAATGCACTAGATTATTCTGGTTATCCAGATTGCAGACCTGACTACATTAAAAAATTTCAAGAATTAGCAGATTTAGCCAATAAAAGAGGAAGAGAAAATAATCCAATAAAACTTTGGACGCCACTATTAGATTTAAATAAAGAGGAAATTATTAAATTAGCTTTTGCTAATCATGTCCCTTTAGATAAAACATGGAGTTGTTATTCGGGTAATTCAAAACCATGCGGTAAGTGTGATAGCTGCAGAATTAGAAATGCCGCTTATGAAAAATGGCTTAATAACAATAATAAAAAATGAAAATAAAAAAAATAATTTTAGAAAAATGGATAGATCCAGCACTGATTACTCATGATCTAACAAAAAAATTCGGAGATAAAGGATTAGCTTGGCTAGACAGTGATGGCAAAGAAAATGGGGAATGGTCAATAATAGGAATTAAACCTAAAAAAATAATCCAATCAAGAGATATCAATAACTTAGAAAAAACTAATAATCCATTTAACAAATTAAAAAATATTGAAAAAGGATTTTGGATCGGATGGTTAAGTTATGAAGCTGGAGTTTACATAGAACCAAAAAACCCATGGAGAAAATCTAATATGGCAACTTTATGGATTGCATCATATGATCCAATCATTAAATGCAATCTAATAAAAAAAGAAATAATTATCGAAGGCACAAACTCATCTGAACTGATGAATTATAAAAACATAATCAACAATATAAAAAATATTGAAGAAGAAAATATTATTAAAACAAATTTGAATTTTAATTTTTCAAAAATAAATTTAGACGAAATGGCTGAAAAATTTCAGAAAAATATTTTAAAATTGAAAAAATTAATTTCCCTAGGGGATATATTTCAAGCAAACCTAACAACTAAATGCGAAATTGAATCTTCCCAAAACTATAATCCTCTTGATATTTATTTGAAAATAAGAAGAAAATTAAGAGCTCCTTTTGGAGGAATAATAGTAAATAATAATTATAAAGAAGCGGTTTTATCTACCTCTCCAGAAAGATTTATAAAAATAGATAATAAAAATTTTGTAGAATCAAGACCTATCAAAGGAACTAGATCCAGAGATAAAGATTTAAATCAAGACGCACTTAATGCTATCGATTTAATAACGAACGAAAAAGATAGAGCCGAAAATATTATGATTGTTGACCTAATAAGAAATGATTTAAGTAAAGTTTGCGAAACAGGAAGTATTATGGTGCCAGAAATATTAAAACTTGAAAGTTTCTTAAAAGTTCATCATCTAACTTCAGTAATCAGAGGAAAATTAAAAAAAGACAAGAACTGGATTGATTTACTAAAAGCTTGTTGGCCTGGGGGCTCTATAACTGGAGCACCTAAATTAAGATCATGCCAGAGACTTTTTGAATTAGAAGAATGTGAACGCGGACCATACTGTGGCTCATTTTTGAAGCTTGACTGGAATGGAGAGTTTGACAGCAACATACTAATAAGATCATTTTTAATTAAAGACAAAAAAATCAATATATATGCTGGTTGCGGAATAGTTATTGACTCAAACCCTGAAGAGGAAACTGATGAACTAAAGTGGAAACTTTTACCGTTAATTGATTCACTAAAATGATTGAAACATTAGGCTGGCACAAGGATCAATGGTTGGATATTGATAGAATATTTATTGCTGGTAATAATAGAGGATTAAAATTTGCTGATGGTATATTTGAAACCATTTTGATAAAAGAAAACAAACCTATTCTTTTTGATGAACATCTGAAAAGATTAGAAAAAAGTAGCAAGATTTTAAATATTAATCTCAAAATAAATAAATTAACTTTGAGACAACTTATTTACGATGGAATAAAAAAGTTATCCCTTAAAAATGATGAATTTGCTTCAGTAAGAATAAACTATAGTCGAGGAACTAATGAAGGTCGAACACTAACAATTGATAGCACTTCAGAGACAAAAGATTTAGATAATTTATGGCTTGAGTTCTACAGAATCAAACCAAATTTTAATCCGATAAACGTTTGCATTAGTCAAACGGAAAAAATAAATGAATTCAGTCTTATAAGTAAATGCAAAACATTTTCATATAATCAGGCAATACAAGTTTTGACAGAAGCTAATAAAAAATCATTTAATGATTCTATCCTTTTGAATACTTCAGGTGAACTTTGTTGTGGAAGTACATTTAATCTTCTAATTAAAAGAAATAATCAATGGATAACTCCTAGAAAAGAAAGCGGCTGTTTAGAGGGGATTATGGTTTCTGAAGCTTTAAAATTGAAAATTGTAAAAGAAGAAAAAATTCCTCCAAAATTTCAAAATGATGACATAATAATTGCAATTAATAGCTTATCTTGCAGACAAATTAATCAAGTTAATGATTTAAAGCTTAAACCTAAATTCGATCCAATTTACTTTTGGGATTTATTATATAGTTGAACTTTATTAATATCTGGTAAATAGACATCAGATACTTTAGTTATATTGTTATTAACCTTAAATTCAACAATTTTTCCAATAATAATAATTGATGGAGCTAAAAATCCTTTATCTTTGATTTTATCTGGAAGATTATCTAATTTCTCTATCAAACATTTTTGATTTTTTAAAGTAGCTTCTTGAATAACAGCGCATTTAGTACTCTTATCTAAACCACCTAGAATTAATTCTTCCACTATAAATTGAATATTTTTTATACCCATAAAAATTACTAAGCTATCTGATGATTTAGCTAAATCTCTCCAATTCACTGTCTTTTTTTCCTTATCTACACGCTCATGTCCAGTGACAAAAGTTACGGAACTCGCAGCATCTCTATGGGTTAGTGGAATACCAAAATATGTGGGGGCAGCTATCCCAGAAGTAATACCAGGAACAATTTCAACTGAAATTCCATTTTTTTCTAAAATCGATACCTCTTCACCACCTCTAGAAAAAACGAATGGATCTCCCCCTTTAAGCCTTACAACATTTTTGCCTTCTTTTGCTAATTTCAAAATAAGATCATTAGTCTCAGCCTGAGGTACAGAACACTTCCCAGCTCTTTTGCCTACATGAAAAATTTCTGTATTTTTTCCTGCCTCTTTTGTTATTTCATCCGGGATTAAAGCATCATGAACTAATGCATCACAACTTTTTATTAGGCGTAAAGCTTTAAGAGTCAAAAGCTCAGGGTCACCAGGACCTGCTCCAACTAAATAAACAATGCCGGGCACAATAATCTCCATTAACAAGTATGGTAGTAAAAGTTAATCGCAATGAAGGTAAATATTGTGAAAGAAAGTTTATTAAAACCAAATAAAAAATTTACTCTTCTTAGTGCGTTTATCACTCTTCTAAATGATCGTTTAAGTGAAAGTATACTGTTACCCATATTACCCTCTTTTGTTTTACTTTTTGACTCTAAAGCAAGTACATATGGCTTATTATCATGCACTTACCAATTAGCTCAATTTACAGCTTCTCCTTTTATAGGAATTATGAGTGATAGATATGGAAGAAGACCTGTCACTCTTTTTTGTATTACTGGTTCGGTAATAGGAATATCAATATTATCTTTTACAGTTCTTTTTAATTGGTCAAATTCAGTAGCCACTATCCCGTTATTTTTATTATTTTTAGCAAGACTTATTGACGGTTTAAGTGGAGGGACTGCAGCTACTGCAACAACAATTCTTGCAGATATTTCAAGCCCTGAAAAAAGAGCAAAAACATTTGGTCTTATTGGTGTAGCTTTTGGTTTAAGTTTTTTCTTAGGTAATATTTTTGTTGTAATTTTTGCAAGAAATACAAATAATAATTTTATCATGCCAGTTTTGATAGCCTCAATCATTCCAATAATAAATTTTCTCCTTGTATTTTTTTACTTACCAGAAACCAAGCCTAATAGAGAAATAAATAAATCAAAAACTGCTTTAAAAAACCCTTTAAAAGCTCTATTTACAGTTTTCAAAGAAGAAAAGATTAAAAAATTATCATTAGCTTTTTTTATTTACTTTATTGCTTTTACTGGATTGACTAATATCCTTATATTTTTCCTCCAAGAATCTTTAAACTGGACGACCAAAGCATCAAGCGGAACTCTTGTTGTAGTAGGAATCATTGCGATTATCGTTCAGGGAGGATTAATTGGGCCTCTGGTAAAACAAATTGGCGAAATGCGATTAACACTTATCGGATCAGGCTTCATTCTTGTGGCATGTGCTCTTTTAATAACTGCTCCAAAAGAAAATGCAGCAATTAATATTTATTCAGCTGTTTCATTTTTAGCCGTTGGGGCAGGGTTAATTACGCCCACCTTAAGAGCACTAATATCAAAGAAATTAGACGTTGATAAACAAGGATCAATTTTAAGTAATCTTCAAGGTCTACAAAGTCTTGGAGGGGTTTTAGGAATTGCAATGGCAGGAAGGGTTTATGATAGTTTTGGTCCTAAATCACCTTTTATAGCAGGTTCCGTTATCTTACTTTTCATGATATACCTTATTGCAGAGGGTAAAAGTAATAATTCTTTTAACAATCAAAAATCAAAAGTATTTTAATGAAAAGCCAGGCTGATGTTTTTATTAATAGAGAATTAAGTTGGATTGAATTCAATAAAAGAGTACTCCTAACTGGTATGGAAAAGGAGTACAAAATCCTAGATAAAGTAAAATTTTGTTCAATTTTTAGTAATAATCTAGATGAATTTTTTATGGTAAGAGTAGCTTCATTAAAAGCTCAAGTTGAAGCAGGTATTACAAAAAAAAGTGTTGATGGACTTACCCCTAAAGAGCAATTAACAAAAATAAATAAAGAAGTAAAAAAATTAACTAACCTACAAGAAAACTATTTAAATAATGAACTAAATAATGAACTAAAAGAAAAAGGTATAATTTTAAAAAAATATAAGGATCTAAGTGAAAATCAAAGAAATTGGTGCAATAACTACTTTACTTCATCTATTTTCCCTTTATTAACTCCATTAGTTGTTGATCCTGCACATCCATTTCCTTTTATAAGTAATTTAAGTCTAAATTTGGCGGCTCTAATAAGGGATGGAGAAGATTCTAAAAATCAGTTCGTAAGAGTAAAAATACCAACAAAAAATATAAATAGATTTATACAAATTCCCAATGATATTATTCAACATAGTGATGAAAATACATATTTTTTCATAAGTGTTGAAGATTTAGTGGGGAATAATATAAATGCTTTATTTAACGGAATGGAATGTATAAATTACTCTTTTTTTAGAGTGACAAGGGATGCAGATTTAGAATTAAAAGAACTTGAAGCTGATGATCTTCTTTTAGCAGTTGAACAAAGTTTGCAAAAGAGAAGATTAGGTGGAGACGTAGTTAGATTAGAAGTTGAATCGGATATGCCAGAAAATATTCTGAAATTACTCATTGCAAGTATCTCAATACAAAAAGAGTATATTTACTTTTGCAAAAGTTTTTTAGGCCTTGACGATTTAAATCAGCTTACGAAAATTAATAGAGATGATTTAAAAGAAAATCTACTAATTGGGAAAACTCACCCGAAATTAAAAAATTTAAATTTACCTTCAAACAAAAACCTCAATTCTATTTTTCATATAGTTAGAAAAAAAAATATTTTGCTTCATCATCCATACGACTTATTTAGAACTTCAGTTGAAGAATTTATAAACAAAGCAGCTGATGATCCACTTGTAATGGCTATAAAAATTACTTTATATCGAGTTTCCAAGGATTCACCTATAATTGCAGCTTTAATGAGAGCTGCAGAGAATGGGAAAGAAGTAATGACTCTTGTTGAACTAAAAGCAAGATTTGATGAAGACAATAATATTCAATGGGCAAAACAACTTGAACAAGCTGGAATTCATGTTGTATATGGAATCATAGGATTTAAAACACATACAAAAATAACTCTGATAGTAAGAAAAGAAAAAGGACGATTAAGGAATTATTTCCATATTGGAACAGGAAATTATAACTCTAATACTTCAAAGTTTTATACAGATTTAGGATTACTTTCAACTGATCCAGATATTGCATCAGATTTACTTGAATTATTTAACTACTTATCAGGTTTTTCTAAACAAAAAAGTTATCAAAAGTTATTAGTTTCTCCCGCATCGATGAGAGAGAAATTTATTTTTCTCATAAAGAGGGAAATTAAAAATGCAGAGGAAGGAAAAAAAGCCGAAATAATTGCAAAAATGAATTCTTTAGTAGACCCAGAAATAATTAAACTTCTTTATTTAGCTTCAGACTCAGGTGTAAAAATTAGCCTTATCGTAAGAGGTATTTGTTGCTTATATCCCCAAAGAAAAAATTTAAGTGAAAATATTAAAGTCATAAGCATTATTGGCCATTTTCTTGAACACTCAAGAATTTTTTGGTTTTGTAATAACGGTGATAATGAAGTTTTTATTGGTAGTGCAGATTGGATGAGAAGAAATCTTGATAGAAGAATAGAAGCTGTTACTCCGATAGAGGATTATGAATTGAAATCTAAAATATACTCACTTTTGCAAACCTACATGAAAGATGATTACTTTTCTTGGATAATGAAGGAAGATGGTTCTTATTCGAAATATAAATTAGATTTATCTGATAATCGTTCGCAAATTGACCTCATAGAAAAATAAAATTAATATTGACTTTTACAACATTTAAAGAAAATAGTTAATATTTTAAATTTTTTTTAATTTTTATAAAATCCAATCATGTCAAAGGATTTAAAGAAATAAGCTTTAAAAAAAAATTTTTTGTCTTTAAAATTTCAACGTAAAAGTAGTTTTTATTTCGATTTCAGTGCTAGTTTTTTAAAAAATCCATTATTTAGGAGGCCAGGGTGATGGGGATCCCTCTGGAATCTGCGAAAAGCTCTTCAGATAATAATTTTGATGAGCCAAGATTACCAAACACTGCGGGCAAATCTCGCAAATCGAAATCCAGTCTTACGGCAAAACAAAGCCAAAAAAAATCTGGCAGACTCGCTTCAGATTCTATTGGCTATTACTTAAGTAGCATTGGAAGAGTACCTCTTTTGACTCCAGCAGAGGAAATAGAGTTAGCTCATCATGTTCAGAACATGAAAAAGTTGCTACAAATTCCTGAAACTGAAAGAACACAACGAAATCTTTATCAAATTAAGATTGGCAAAAGATCCAGAGATAGAATGATGGCAGCTAATCTGAGACTTGTTGTATCCGTTGCAAAAAAATACCAAAACCAAGGGCTTGAATTATTAGATCTTGTCCAAGAGGGAGCTATTGGCCTTGAAAGAGCTGTAGATAAATTTGATCCTGCTATGGGATATAAATTCTCAACTTATGCTTACTGGTGGATTAGGCAAGGAATGACAAGAGCTATTGATAACAGTGCAAGAACAATTCGTTTGCCTATTCACATAAGTGAAAAACTATCCAAAATGAGAAGAGTCTCTAGAGAACTATCACATAAATTTGGTAGACAACCTACCAGATTGGAAATGGCAACTGAAATGGGAATTGATCAAAAAGATTTAGAAGATTTAATTTCGCAAAGTGCTCCTTGCGCTTCCCTAGATGCTCACGCAAGAGGCGAAGAAGATAGAAGTACTCTTGGTGAACTTATACCTGATCCAAACTGTGAAGAGCCTATGGAAGGTATGGATAGAACTATTCAAAAAGAGCATTTAGGAACTTGGCTTTCTCAATTAAATGAAAGAGAACAAAAAATTATGAAGCTTAGATTTGGCTTAGATGGTGAAGAACCATTAACACTCGCAGAAATAGGAAGACAAATTAATGTTTCACGAGAACGAGTTAGGCAACTAGAAGCTAAAGCAATATTAAAACTTAGAGTAATGACAACTCATCAAAAAGCAGCTTAACAAAATTGATAAAATTTACTGTAATTTTATTATATTTATTTTCAATTTTTTTAATATCTATAGTTTTTAAAAAATATAATGAAGATAGCAGAGAAATCGTCAGAAAAATAATACATATCGGAATTGGACCTTTAATACCAATTGCTCAATTTTTAAAAATTAATCAAAACTCGGCTCTAATTTTTACAGGAATTGTTTCATTAATGGTTTTCATTAATTACACCTATAAATTATTCCCAACAATTGAGGATGTTGAGAGAAAGAGTTATGGAACATTGTTTTATTGTCTAAGTTTATTTATTTTGATTTATCTTTTCTGGGATAAAGATCCATATGCATTAATTAGTGGATTTTTCATAATGACTTTTGGTGATGGATTAGCTGGGTTAATAGGGAAAAGCTTTAACTCGAAGAGTTGGATTTTTTTTAAACAAAAAAAATCTTTACTTGGTACCATGACGATGTTTTTAACAAGTTTGATAGTAGTTTGCTCAATAGGATACGCCCAACAAAATAGTTTAAATTTAAATTATTTTACGATAGCTTTTTTTGCGACTTTGCTCGAACAAATTAGTATTTTAGGAATAGATAATTTCATTGTTCCAATTTCTTCAGCATTATTTTTTAATTTTTTTATAACAAGCTAAATGAATTGTATAAAATAGCGAGTAATTCTTTTGTTGTTTCTATATCTATACAAGCATCTGTAATGCTTCTGCCAAACTGGAGATCTTCTTTTTTTAAAAGTTTTTGATTTCCTTCCTTCAAATGACTTTCAAGCATAACTCCTAAAATATTTTTTTCACCATTACTAATTTGAGAAGCTACATTTCTTAGTACTTCCGACTGTTTTCGGAAGTCTTTATTCGAATTTCCATGACTACAATCAATCATCACTTTATGGGGAAGATTACATTGCCTCAATTCAGCTGAAATACTTTTAACATGATCACTTTCGAAATTTGGGCCTTTTGAACCGCCCCTTAAAACTATATGTCCGTCTGGATTTCCTGTAGTATTAACTATAGAAGCCATTCCATTGTCATTTACGCCTAAAAAATGATGGGATTTTGAAGCTGACTGCATTGCATTAATTGCAGTAGTAAAAGAACCATCCGTTCCATTTTTAAAACCTATAGGCATTGATAATCCTGATGCCATTTCCCTATGAGTTTGACTTTCTGTGGTCCGCGCACCTATGGCTGTCCAACTTATTAAATCGGCAATGTATTGAGGAACAATTGGATCTAGTAATTCTGTAGCAGAAGGTATACCACGAGTTGCTAAATATGAAAGCAAACTTCTTGCCCTTCTTAAACCAGTATTAATATCATAAGAATCATCTAGATGAGGATCATTTATCAATCCCTTCCAACCAATAGTTGTTCTTGGTTTTTCAAAATATACTCTCATGATTATTTCTAATTTATCTTTATAAATTTCTCGGAAATTTTGAATATATTTTGAATATTCCTTTGCCGCCTCTAGATCATGAATTGAACATGGGCCCACAATGACTAAAAGCTTATGATCATTATGATGCAAAATATTTTGTATCGATCTTCTTGTTTTAGACACTGTATTAGCAGAGGCGTGATCCAAAGGTATATCATTATGTAATCTGATTGGAGGAATTAATGGACGTGTTTCAACAACATGTAAATCTGATGTCTTTTCTAAAGCTGAATTATTTGATGATGTCGTCATTGATTAATTAAGAAGTTTGAATATTTAAAAAAGCATTTATGAATACTCTCTTTTTCAATATTAAAAATAACAATAGATTAGGCATTAAACCTTACTAATGAAGAATTTGGAAACATTGCTAAAAGATTATGCGGATCACGTAGCTGAAAGAGCTACCAAAGGCATACCTCCTTTACCTTTAAATGCTGAGCAAACAAATTGTATTACACAATTATTAGAACAAGATAGTACTTACGATTCATCATACTTACTTGATTTACTAATAAATAGAGTACCACCAGGAGTTGATGAGGCTGCTTACGTAAAAGCAAGCTGGCTTACAGCTATTGTTTATTCCGAAAAATATTGCAAATCAATTAATCCCGAAAAAGCAATTGAAATACTAGGAACAATGATAGGCGGATACAATGTAAATTCTTTGGTTGAAATACTTAAAGGAGAAAATAGTTTACTTGCAAAAAAAGCAGCAGAAGTTTTAAAAAATATTATTCTTGTTTACGACTCAGCTAATGAAATTTATGAATTATCTCAAAAAAATATTTATGCAAAAGAGGTTGTAAATAGTTGGGCAAATGCAGAATGGTTCATAAATAAAAAAGTTCTGGATAAAGAGATTACTTGTTTAGTGTTTAAAGTTGACGGTGAGACAAATACAGACGACTTATCTCCAGCCGTACATGCAACGACACGCCCGGATATTCCGATGCATGCATTGGCTATGCTGGAATTTAAAAAACCTGATGGACTAAAAATTCTTAATGATTTAAAAAAACAAAATTTACAAATAGCTTATGTTGGAGATGTTGTTGGAACAGGGAGTTCTAGAAAATCTGCTATTAATTCACTCATTTGGCATATAGGAGAAGATATCCCTTTTGTTCCCAACAAAAAAACAGGTGGAATAATAATTGGTAGCAAAATAGCCCCAATTTTCTTTAATACTGCACAAGATTCAGGAGCTTTACCTATAGAAGCTGACGTATCTCATATGAAAACAGGAGACATTATTAAAATATATCCTTATAAAGGCATTATTAAAAAAATTGAAAAAGATTCAAACAAAGAAGAATTAATAAGCAAATTCGACTTATATCCATCAACTCTTACTGATGAAATTCAAGCTGGCGGAAGAATTAATCTTATGATTGGAAGATCTCTTACGGACAAAATTAGAAACAAATTAGATTATCAACCAAGTGAAATATTTACCAGACCAAAAAATCCAACCGAAAGTAGTGCCGGCTTTACTCAAGCTCAAAAAATAGTAGGCAAAGCTTGCGGTTTAGATGGAGTTAGGCCAGGAATGACCTGCGAACCAATTATGACCACAGTTGGTAGTCAAGATACTACTGGGCCAATGACTAGAGATGAACTAAAAGAACTAGCTTGTTTAGGATTTACTGCAGATTTAGTGATGCAAAGTTTTTGTCATACAGCTGCATATCCTAAACCAGTAGATCTAGTTACCCATAAAGAATTACCTGATTTTATATCTCAAAGAGGTGGAGTAGCTCTTAAGCCTGGAGACGGCATAATTCATAGCTGGCTTAACAGAATGCTTCTCCCTGATACTGTTGGCACAGGTGGAGATAGTCATACAAGATTTCCTCTTGGCATTTCATTTCCTGGAGGCTCGGGCATTGTTGCCTTTGCTGCTGCAATAGGATCAATGCCATTAAATATGCCGGAATCTGTGCTGATTAAATTTAAAGGAGAATTATTACCAGGAATTACTCTTAGAGATTTAGTAAATGCAATCCCTCTCTTCGCAATTAAAAAAGGACTCTTAACTGTTGAGAAAGAAAATAAAAAAAATATATTCAACGGGAAAATTATGGAGATTGAGGGATTACCAAACCTTAAACTTGAACAAGCTTTTGAACTTACTGATGCTACTGCAGAACGCTCATGCGCTGGTAGCACTATACTTTTATCCCAAGAAACAGTGCAAGAATACTTAAGAAGCAATATTTGCCTGCTAGAAAAAATGATCGAGAGTAATTATGAAGATTCAAAATCGATTTCAAGAAGAATAAATGATATGAAAAATTGGTTAAAAAAACCATCATTAATTCAACCAGATTCAAACGCTCACTATGACGAAATCATTGAAATTGATTTAGCAAAAGTAACACAACCTATAGTTGCTTGCCCTAATGATCCAGATAATGTAAAAGAAATCACTGATGTTGCAAATACAAATATTGACGAGGTTTTTATAGGTTCTTGCATGACAAATATTGGTCATTACAGAGCAGCTGCGAAAGTTCTTGAAGGTGTACAAAACTTAAAAGCTAAATTATGGATTTGTCCACCAACAAAAATGGATGAAGAAACTCTTAAAGATGAAGGCTACTATAGAATATTCGAAAATTGTGGTGCAAGATTAGAGTTGCCAGGCTGTTCTTTATGTATGGGAAATCAAGCTAGAGTAGATGATGGTTCTGTAGTATTTTCTACTAGTACAAGAAATTTTGACAATAGACTTGGCAAGAATGCGCAAGTATTTTTAGGGAGTGCAGAATTAGCAGCAGTTTGCGCACTGCTTGGAAAAATACCTGAAATAGAAGAATATCAGGATATTACTAAAAATAAAATTAATCCATATTCAAAGGAACTTTATCGTTATCTTCAGTTTGATGAAATAAACGATTTCAGCTTGTCAAAGTAACCATGGACTATGCCAAACCTTATAAAAGATAATATTCAAAAAACAAGTAATAATTCTTCTCGTACTATCAAAAAATTATTAAAACAAAGATCCCTAGTCGTTGTATTTTCGCTCTTATTAACAGGTTTAGGAGCCTCAATTACAAGCATATTTTTTAAAACTGGAATTTACTTTATTAATAATTGGAGATTAGCATTATTAGACCAATTCCCATCTATTGCGGTCTTACCTATTTTTGGAGCTCTTGGAGGAGCCATTGCAGGATATTTGATCAAAAATATAGCGCCTGCTGCAAAAGGTTCAGGCGTGAGTCAAATTATGGGGTTCTTAAGGCATAAACAAGTTCCAATGAATATAAAAGTAGGATTAGTAAAGCTCATGTCAGGAATTATTGCTATTGGTAGTGGATTCCCTTTGGGACCGGAAGGTCCATCGGTTCAAATGGGAGGATCAGTAGCTTGGCAAATGGCCAAGTGGCTCAAAGCTCCTACAGCTTTCAGAAGAGTAATAGTAGCAGCAGGTGGGGGTGCGGGAATAGCAGCAGTATTTAGTGCCCCATTAGGAGGATTTATCTATGCAATAGAAGAGTTATTAAACTCTGCTAGACCAGTAATTTTGCTACTAGTAATAATCACAACTTTCATTGCAGATTCATCTGCTGATATTATTCAAGCCTTGGGTTTAGATCCTAAAGCAGGAGGCTTTGATTTTAACCTCGGATTTTTAATCCAAAAAGAATATGACCCATCAGTTTTTTTCTTACCTATAGATTTTATTTACCTAGTTTTACTAGGAATCATTATTGGAATTTTTGCAGAATTGTACAGCAGGTTTGTTTTGTTAATGCAAAATCTTGGTAAAAAGTGGTATAAAAATAAATTTGTTTTAAAAATGAGTGTTTGTGGACTTATTTTAGGAAGTATCTATGCTTTTTTACCCAGTACATTTCATAATTTAGATGAATTACAGAAAATAATAGCTGAACAGAATACAAGTATTGGAATTGCTTTATTAGCAGTTTTAGTATTATTTATCACGACAGGTTTAGCGGCAGCATCTGGAGCTCCTGGAGGATTGTTCTATCCAATGCTTACTTTAGGAGGGTCAATCGGATTAATAATGGGGAGCTGGGTGGAAATTGTAACAGGACATGCACCAAGTACATATATTTTTGCGGGAATGGGAGCTTTCGTAGCAGGATGTTCGCGAACGCCAATAACAGCAATGTTTTTAGCTTTTGCTTTAACAAAAAATTTATTAATAATGAAACCTGTGTTAATCAGTTGCATTGCCAGTTTCTTGATAGCAAGAGCTTTTAATGAAGAATCAATTTATGAGAGACAAATACAAATAGAATTAGAGGAATAATAAACTATCCTTAATCAAAAACAGCAGTTTTACTGTTATAAACAAATACTTGATGATTCAGATGTAATCTAACTGCTCTTGCTAAAGCTATTCTTTCAATATCTCTCCCTTTTCTAATCAAATCATCAACTTCATCCCTATGACTTACATTAACTGTGCATTGCTCTATTATCGGGCCTTCATCAAGATCTTCAGTAACATAGTGAGCAGTAGCACCGATTAATTTAACACCTCTCTTCCATGCTCGATGATATGGTTGCCCTCCCTTAAATGCAGGTAAGAAAGAATGGTGAATATTTATTATTGAAGAAAACTTTTTTAAAAAAGAATCACTCAAAATTTGCATATATTTGGCTAATACAACAAGATCAATTTCATATTCTTTTAGTAAATTTAAAAATTGATCTTCAACAATAGATTTATCAGTTTTAAAGGTATCAATATGTACAAATTTTGCATTAAAGTCATTTGCAATATTTTCAAGATCAGAATGATTTGAAATTATTAACGGGACTTTCATTTTGAGTTCTCCATTTCTTACTCGCCAAAGTAAATCAATCAAACAATGATTTTGTTTACTCACGAAAATAGCAACATTTGGAATTTCATCAGAATAATTTACGTTAAATTTTCCATTTACTGCATCTGCAATTTTTTCAAATTCTTTATAAATTTCATCTCTATTAAAAGATTCATTGTTACTATTCCATTCAATTCGACTAAGAAACAAACCTGCATCTTGATCTGTATGATGATCGGAATGTTTTATGTTGCCACCGTAATTTGAAATCCAACTTGTAAGTAAACTTACAAGGCCAGGACGATCGGGACAAACAATTTTGAATATAATTGAGGGATGTTCCAAAAAATCTTTAACTATTAAGTCAAATAAGCAAGTATATCTAATATATCAATGAAAAGCTTAAAAGAAAATTTTCAAAAAGCACACATAGTTATTGTTGGATCAGGGATTATTGGAAAATTTAACGCCTTAGAATTATCAGAATTAGGTCTCCAGGTAACGATAATAGACCCAGCTCAACACCAAAATAGTAGCAATGCAGCTTTAGGCTTACTAATGGGTAATATGTATAAAAAAAGAAGAGGTAGAAGCTGGGATCTCAGAAAACAAAGCATTGAATTATGGCCAAAATGGATCACATTCCTACAAAAATTTAATTATGAATTAAATATCGAAAAACCATTAATACAACTAACTACTGATGAAGAAAAGTTTAAAAAATTAGAGAAATTTGTTTATGAAAATAATGATCAAAACTTGCGAATTTTAGAAAGAGACTCAATATTTATCAAGAATATAAATAAAGCCTTTCAAGCAAAAAATATAAAAGGAATGATCTCCTTCAAAGATGGAAGAATAAATCCTTTTTCTTTACTTCAAACATTAGATAAATATCTAAAACATAAAAAAGTAAATTATTTACGAGAAAAAATAATAAAAATAAGAAAATCAAACAATCAATGGATTTCTACGACAAGAAATAATGAAGAAATCAAATCTGACGTGGTTATTTTGTGTAATTCACTAAAAGCGATTGATTTAATAGATAGCCTATCTCACGAAATCAAATTAAAACCTGTTTTAGGTCAAGCTATGGAAATTGAGATAAATGATACGGAAGTTGATTTATTATCGCTACCAAAACAATTCAACATAAATGGTAAAAATATAATTCCAAAATCAAACAATAAGCTAATTATTGGGTCAACTGACGAATATAGTACTAGGCCAGAAGAAAATACATTCGAAAAACTCACAAATTTTCTCGATAAAAGACCAAATTGGCTAATGACAGGAAAAATTTCCAAAAAATGGTACGGCGTAAGATCAAGACCAGATGGTGAACCTTCACCAATAATGAAAAATCTTGAAGATGGAGTAATTATATGTACAGGTTTTTATAAAAATGGGATTTTGCTGGCTCCGGCTTGTTCTAAATGGGTTGCTAATGAAATTAAAAATTACCTTTACTAATCTTTTGTTTCAGTAAAATCTGCATCAATCACATCATCTCCACCTTTTTCCTTTGAATCGCTCTGATCAGGACCGCCTGCAGGACCAGGTGATGGTGGCTGATTACCTGGTTGCTGATAAACAGATGAACCAACTGCATAAAGTTCTTGCTGAAGTTCTTCAAGAAGTTTTTTCATTGATTCATAATCTTCTTTTGAAGTTGCTTCTTTTAAAGCATTACTTTTTTCTTCAACTTTAGACTTTGCTGCAGCATCAATTTTGTCTCCTAACTCACCAAGTTGCTTTTCTGTCTGATATACGAGTGTTTCAGCTTGATTTTTTAAATCGATTTTTTCTCTTTTTTCTTTATCTGCAGATGCATTTGATTCAGCATCCTTTACCATTTTTTCTACTTCATTATCAGATAGAGTTGAAGCACCAGTAATAGAAATACTTTGTTCTTTACCGCTTCCTTTGTCTTTAGCAGTAACACTAAGAATACCATTTGCATCGATATCAAATGTAACTTCAATTTGCGGAACGCCTCTTGGTGCTGAAGGTATACCATCCAATCTGAAAGTTCCTAAGCTTTTGTTATCAGAAGCCATTTCTCTTTCACCCTGTAAAACGTGTATTTCAACATTTGTTTGACCGTCTACAGCAGTTGAATATGTTTCAGATTTCTTCGTAGGTACTGTAGTATTTCGATTTATCATTTTTGTCATTACCCCCCCTAAAGTCTCTACACCTAAAGAGAGTGGAGTAACATCGAGCAACAATATATCTTTAACTTCTCCTGCTAAAACTCCTCCCTGAATTGCAGCTCCAACAGCTACTACTTCATCAGGATTAACAGTTTGATTTGGTTCTTTACCAATTATTTTTTTAACTAAATCTAAAACAGCAGGTATTCTAGATGAGCCTCCAACCATAACAACTTCATCAATTTCACTGGTAGAAATTTTTGCATCACTTATAGCTCTCTCAACTGGGGTCTTACACCTATCAATTAAAGAAGCTGCTAATTCCTCGAACTTTGCTCTAGTAAGGTTCAAATCCAAATGTTTTGGTCCTTCAGGCGTCGCTGTAATAAAAGGTAAATTTATTTCACTTTGCGTAGCGTTTGAGAGCTCTATTTTTGCTTTTTCTGCAGCTTCAGTCAATCTTTGCAAAGCTTGCTTATCTTGTCTGAGATCAATCCCCTCATTAGATTTAAAAGTATTAGCTAAATGATCTACGATGCATCTATCAAAATCATCACCACCTAAATGTGTATCTCCAGATGTAGATAGAACTTCTGTTACTCCATCACCAGCTTCAATAACTGAAACGTCAAATGTACCTCCACCTAAATCAAAAACAAGAATTTTTTCATTTTCTTTATCCAAGCCATATGCTAAAGCAGCAGCTGTTGGCTCATTAACGATTCTGAGTACTTCTAAACCTGCAATCTTTCCAGCATCTTTAGTAGCCTGTCTTTGGGAATCATTAAAATAAGCTGGAACTGTAATTACAGCCTGTGTAACTTTGTCACCAAGATATTTACCTGCATCATCTGCTAGCTTTCTTAAAACTTGAGAACTCACCTCTTCAGGAGAGAACTGTTTATCCAAAATAGGGCATTTTAATTTGACACTAGAACCAGATTTTTCAACAGAATAACTAACTTCTTTAGATTCTTCATTAACTTCATCAACTCTTCTACCAACAAAACGTTTTGCAGAATAAAAGGTATTTTCAGGGTTCATGACAGCTTGCCTTTTTGCTATTTGTCCAACAAGCTGATCTTGATTTTTTGTATATGCAACAACTGATGGAGTAGTTCTGAAACCCTCGGCATTTGCGATTACAGTAGGCTTACCACCTTCCATTACAGCGACACAACTATTAGTTGTTCCTAAATCAATTCCGACTACCTTACCCATGGGTAAATTCTTTATATTTGTTATTCTCCATAATCGGTCATTGACGTCATTATTGTTACTCAAAGACGGGGTGTGGTTCCCGAACAGACCATTACTTTTAGGGTTAAAATTATAAACATGATTTCAAGTAAGACATCTTTCATCGCATTAATTGGCAATCCAGTAAGCCATTCTTTGTCTCCAATTATGCAAAATGCTGCCCTTCAATATCTAGGCTTAGATTTAATTTATATTGCTGTACCCTGTCAAGATGAAGATCTAGAATTAGTTCTTAATTCTTTTAAGAAGATTAATTGCAAAGGTTTAAACATTACAATTCCACACAAAGAAAAAGTATTTAACCTTTGTAGTGAAATCTCACCTATTGCTAACAAACTTAAGGCAATTAATACCCTGAAATTAAATTCTGAAAAAGAATGGAGTGCTACTAATACTGATGTAGAGGGATTTATATATCCATTAAAAAATTTAAACTTAGCGAAAAAAAAATCAATAATTCTTGGCTCAGGGGGTGCAGCAAGATCTGTTATTCAAGGTTTAATAAATTTAAATCTTTCAACAATTTCAGTAATATCTCGTAACAAATCATCACTAGATGAATTAATAAAAAACTTTGATAATCAAATTCAACTGCAGGGTTTATTAAATAGTGATGATCAAGCCCAAAATTTAATTCGGGAAGCAGATTTGATTGTTAATACAACACCAGCTGGAATGAACACAACTAAATATGAAAATAATGTAATGCCCTATGGTGAAGCTTTTTGGAGATCTCTCAAATCGCAAACAATTGTTTACGATTTAATATACAATCCTGCCCCAACTACTTTATTGAAATTTAGCGCCAAAAAAGGATGCATGACTATAGATGGTTTAAAAATGCTTGTTGCCCAAGGAATAAAATCATTATCATTTTGGACAGATGGTTTAGAAGTACCTTTTCATGTAATGCATGACGCACTAAAAAAATATCTTTAAAAAATGATCTTACTTGTCAAGAAATTGCCTATCGTAATGTATCGTAAGTAATGAACAGACGCTCATCACATCAATTTATGAGCCAAAGACCTTGTCTGAAACTATGAACGATCAACAATCTTATTACGAAACCATGTATATCCTCCGCCCAGACATTGCGGAAGATGAAGTAACTAATCACATTGATAAATACAACAAACTTTTAGAAGAATTTGGCGGTACGATTCTTGATAGTCAAATGAGAGGTAAGAGAAGATTAGCCTATCAAATAGCAAAACATAGAGAAGGTATTTACGTGCAACTAAGTCATCAAGGTGATGGACAACATATCTTCAAAATTGAAAAAGCAATGAGACTAAGTGAAGATGTTATTAGATACATGACTGTTAAACAAGAGGGTCCTTTACCAGCCCCAAGGCCTTCGAACAAGAGTACATCTCAATCAGAGAATAAAGACAATCCAGATGCGAAAGTTGAATTTAAAGAAAAACAACCAGTAGCAAGTGCAGATACTTCAACTTCGAGCAAAGATGATGCTGAAACTAAAGAAAATGCAGAATCTTAAAGGTTAATCTTTTGTTTTTGAATTTAACTCGGCCCATATTTTATTAGACATACCCCACATATAAATAAAACCCTCTGCTAGAGAATGATTAAAGACATCATCTTTGCTGTAAGTTGCCAAATCTTCCCTGTAAAGTGAATTATTTTCTGACATTCTCCCAATCACTATTGCGTTCCCCTTATAAAGTCTAATCTTTACTTTTCCATTAACTGAAGTTTGAGTCGATGATATAAATGCATCTAAACTTTCTTTAAGAGGTCCAAACCAAAAACCTTGATAAACTAATTGACCCCATTTTTTTTCGACTATTCCTTTAAAATCGATAACATCGGGGTTTAATGTTATGCTCTCTAATTCTTTGTGAGCTTTGATTAAAAGTAAGAGGCCAGGTGTTTCGTAAATCTCTCTACTTTTGATTCCTACTACTCGATCCTCAATCATATCTATTCTTCCAAAACCGTGGTTACCTGCAAGATCATTAGCTTTTTGAATAATCTCTACTGGAGGTAACAATTCATCATTAATTCCAACTGGAAACCCATTTTTGAAAACAATTTCTATATCTTGATGGGAATCAGGTGAATTATCAACTGATGATGTCATCGAAAATATATCCTCAGGTGCTTCTTGCATTGGGTCTTCTAATATACCTGCTTCAATACTCCTACCAAGTAAGTTAACGTCTATTGAATATGGTGATTTTTTTGATACTGGAGCAGGTATACCAAATTTTTCTCCATACACTATTGCCTCTTCTCTACTCATATTCCACTCTCTTGCAGGAGTAATTATTTTTAAATCGGGACCTAAAGCGTTGATTGCTAAATCGAACCGAACTTGATCATTCCCTTTACCAGTACATCCATGAGCTACTGCCTCGGCATTAATCTCTCTAGCAATATTGACGAGATTTTCAGCAATTAAAGGCCTTGCAAGAGCAGTAGATAAAGGATATTTATCTAAATATAACGCGTTTGCTCTAATGGCTGGAAAAGCGTATCTCTCAACAAAACTATTAACTAAATTGCCAACGATTGATTTAGATGCACCAGAGTTTAAAGCTTTTTGCCTAATAAGTTCTAAATCCTCTCCTTGTCCAAGATCTGCTACAAAAGTAACTACTTCTGAAATTCCATATTCATTCTTTAAATATGGAATACAAACGCTCGTATCTACGCCACCAGAATAAGCTAGTACAACTTTTTTTACCTGCTGCATCTAAATTTGCTCCATAAATTTAAATTTTTGACGTAATTAAGAATTTGAATACTTATTAAAGACTAATACTATTGTAACTAAAAGAGCTGGACCAAAAACTAGTAATAAGAGAAGAAAGTTATTAATTATTAAAAGATTGGGATTCAAATATCCAATAAGCTTTAATAATCCAGACAGCAACAATGAAATAAACCAAATAAAAAAGTATTTTAAATTTCCTTTATCAAACAAAGTTTTTTAGTGTGCATCATTATGTATTATCTTATATATAGAACAAAACCTTTAATGGATTCAAATAAATTAAAACTTAGATTAGACGAAATTTCTGAAGTCAATCCTGCTTTAACTTGCTACCACAGAGATGATCCAGCTCCTGTGTTGCCATTAAGAGAGGAACCTGATCTACTATCTTGGCTCGAAGATACAGGTAGACTTGTTGCAGAAAAAGATGGTGACTCACAAGAGATTAGTACAATAGAAGAAGAAGAACTTTCAGCACTTATGGGAGAAAAGGAAGATTATAAAACTGAAGAAGATCCTTCATTAGAAGATGACTGGGAAGATTAAAAAGTTAAACTTTGAATCTTTATTTATATTAAATACTTTTGCTTTAATAATTACTTCCTATTTTTTTAATAATTTTATTTTTATAGGAGTTTACTTATTATTCTTCTTTATTTCTATTTTTACAACTAAAAATGGCCTAAAGATTATCAAAAAATTTAATTTACTTCAAAATATTAGGAATGAAGGCCCAGCTAATCACTTTCAAAAAAGTGATACTGCAACAATGGGTGGGATTTTTATGATAATACCTTTTTTAATTTTGCTATTGATAATAACTATAAATTTAGGTTCTCTAAAATTATTTCTTTTATTACTTACTATTTTTGGTTTCTTTATTACAGGATTTTTAGATGATTTTTTAAGCATTAAAAAAAAAGAGAACACAGGTTTAAAAACAAAAGAGAAATTTATCTTACAAAGTGTCATCTCAATAATTTTTATCTTAATAGCCTATGAAAAAAATCTCATCAGTCCATTAATAACAGTTTCTGACTCTTGGGGAATAAATATGAATATTTTCATATTGCCAATTTCTTTTTTAGTACTTGTTGGCATAAGTAATTCAGTAAATTTAACTGATGGACTAGATGGATTGGCAGCTGGATGCAGTGGGATTGTCTTTTATGGATTAGGAACAGAAATCTTACTGAAAGAACAACAAGAACTTTTTGTTTTTAGCATCTTATGTTTTGCGATGTCTGGAATATGCTTAGGATTTCTCAAGTATAATAGTTATCCTGCAAAAATTTTTATGGGTGACACAGGATCTCTAAGTATTGGAGCAATTCTGGGTTCTATAGCGTTATTAACCAATAGCGTTTTTACCTTATCTATTTTCTCGGGAATATTTATTATTGAATCGTTATCAGTAATGATTCAAGTAGGGTTTTTTAAAATTACAAAAAAATTATTTCATAGAGGTAAACGCATATTTTTAATGGCTCCACTACATCACCACTTTGAACTTAAAGGAGTGAAGGAACAAAAAATAGTTGAAAATTTTTGGAAAATCAACATTTTACTTGTAATTTTAGGTATAGTTTTAAAAATCAATCTTTGAAAAATTTGTTATGAATTTTTTTACATGGAAAGATAATGGATTAACAAGTGACTGCTCAAGTCTTGATGCAATGGCTTCAAGATTTGAAGAAACTGCTAACTTAATGAAAAAACTATCTAAGAAAGGCTTTAAACTAAAGAAAACTCAAAATAATCAACTAATTCTTCACCCTGATCCTGAAGTTTTTGATCAATGGGGTTTTATAAGTGAAGAAGTCCCTTTTAAACAACTTTGTTTAATGTCAGATGAAGAATAATTATTTGTACTTAAAAATTCTTCAGTAAGTACTGATAAATAACTGCGTACATGAGTGTTCCAGCTAAAGTGTCTGTTAACACCCTCAATTCCATTTCTGCTCCATATTTTCCACTGATTATTATTTGATATTCCTTTTTCAAGAATAACTTTCAACTCATTAATATCATTAACATCTACTAGAAGTCCATTTTCACATTTTGAACGAATTTCTTTTGGCCCTCCATCATTTGTTGATATTATTGGTAAACCACATGAAGACGCTTCAAGAAGAGTTAAACCAAAAGGCTCTGTTAAAGCTGGATTTACAAATACACCACCTCTGCTAGCAGCCCACCTATATAAAGCAGGTATCTGACTTGGAAGATGTTTTTTAGGATAAGCTACTTTTCCATACAAGTTATATTTATCAATTGTTTCAAAAATATTATTGAAAACATCTTTTTGTTGAGGATCAAGTTTTGAAGTACTATCTCTACAACCCAAAATCAAAATTAAATTAGTTTTTCTTTTTAATTTTTCAGATCTTCCATATGCTTCAATCAAAGATGGAATATTTTTTCTTCGTACAGCTCTAGAAATAGTCAAAAATGGAGGTTTAGTAGAATCCTTTAAAAAAGGTTTCATCATGTTATCAATTTCGGCTGTCTCGCTTGTGGAGTGAATATGGTGAAATTTATTATGATCAACACCAGGAGGAATAACTTTAGCTTTGTGAGGTGAAAACGAAGAATATTGGGAATATTGATACACTGACTCTTGTTTAGTGCTTGTAACGACAATATCTGCAGACTTTAATGCTTTTTCTTCTGCCTCAATTCTTTTACTTATAGAATAAAGTTTTTCTATTTGATTATTTTTTAAACCAGTATCAAGCAATTTCCTTTTTTTCTCTCTTCCTAAAGAATGACCAGTAAAAATAAGAGGAACGTTTAAGGATTTGCTTAGTTTAACTCCTACATATCCAGCATCTGCATAATGTGCATGAATGAAATTAGGCTTTTTGTTTTTTTTATAGTAAGAAATCAGTTTTTCAGTTAAATGATCTAAGTAAGGCCAAAGCAATTCCTTTCTTAAATATTTATTAGGCCCAAATTTGAATCTTAAAATCCTAACTCCAGGCTCTACAAATTCTTCTTCTTGAGAATATTCATCTTCTACTTTAGGGTCATTTATTAAACGAGTAACTAAATCAACTTGATCAACTTCTGAAGTATTAGCCAAACTTTTAATTAACTCTAAAACGTATTGTGTTTGCCCTCCTGTATCTGCATCCCTACCTAACTCAAGATTTTTAGAACGTATAAGACCATGTAAATGTAAATGTAAAAATTTCAACCTCATTCAGCAAATCCTCCGATCAACGGCCTTTTATACAAATAAGCTGAATTTTTCTTAGGAAATATTAAGAAAGCATTATGATTTGAAACTTTTTTAATATAAAAAATTTCAAAAAGCAGTTATTGATTAGTTTTATGCCCCTTTAAAAAAGAATTTCGTATTGCTGAAATAATTAAAATAAAAAGAAATACAACAAGGATTTTGTTATTTCAGAACCTTTTTAAGATATTTTGCTGTATGACTTTTTGGATTTTTAGCTACATCCTCAGGAATACCTTCTGCAATAATTTCTCCGCCTTTATCCCCTCCATCAGGTCCTAAATCAATAATCCAATCTGAACATCTAATAACATCTAAATTATGTTCAATAACAATTACTGAATTACCTTTATCTACCAAACGTTGTATCACATCCATTAATTTATGAACATCATAAAAACTTAACCCTGTAGTTGGTTCATCAATCAAATATAAAGTTTTTCCAGTAGCCCTCTTTGACAATTCGGTGGCTAACTTAACTCTTTGAGCCTCTCCACCAGATAATGTAGGAGCTGGCTGGCCTAATTTGACATATCCTAAGCCAACATCAACCAATGTAGATAATCTATCAGCGGCTTGAGGTATAGCAGAAAAAGTTTCTGCAGCTTGTTCAACAGTCATCTCTAAAACATCAGATATATTGAAACCTTTATATTTAACTTGAAGAGTTTCTCTATTAAAACGAGCTCCTTTACATACTTCACATTGAACATACACATCAGGTAAAAAATTCATTTCAATAACATTGACTCCCTGGCCTTTACAAGCTTCGCATCTTCCTCCTTTCACATTAAAACTAAATTGACCAGCCTGATAACCTCTTGCTTTTGCTTCTACTGTGGCAGTAAATATCTGCCTTATAGGGTCAAAAGCACCTGTATATGTAGCAGGATTTGATCTTGGAGTTCTTCCTATTGGAGATTGATCAATAACGATAACTTTATCAATTGCCTTTATACCCTTTAACTCTTTTACACCTTGAGGAAAAGGAACTTTTAATCCTAGAGAATGACACAATGCAGGATGAAGTAATTCATTTATCAAGGTGCTCTTTCCACTTCCACTTACACCAGTTACAGAAACTAACCTTCCTAAAGGAAATTCCACAGAAATATTTTTTAAATTATTTTTAGAGCAATTATTTAAAATTAAACTTTTTTTTACAGATGTTCTTCGTTCTTTTGGAGTAGGAATTGACTTCCTACCACTGAGATAAGCTCCAGTTAATGACCTTTCTGAATTTAAGACGTCTTGATAAGATCCTTTAGCTATTATTTCCCCACCATAAACACCTGCACCTGGACCAATATCTACTAAATAGTCTGCGGATTTCATAGTATCCTCATCATGTTCAACCACAACCAAAGTATTTCCCAGGTCTCTCAAGCTTTTTAGTGTTTCTAATAATCTGTCATTGTCTCTCTGATGCAAACCAATACTTGGTTCATCTAAAACATATAAAACACCAGTAAGACCTGCACCTATTTGTGTAGCCAATCTAATACGCTGAGCCTCACCACCAGACAAAGTCATAGCTGGTCTATCCAAAGTCAAATAATCTAAACCAACATTAATTAGAAACTTCAAACGTAAACGAATCTCTTTTAAAACCAATTCACCTATCTGCTTTTGTTTTTCTGATAAAGATATATTTTCCTTCTTTGTCTTACCTAAACCCATGATGCGCTCTACTTGATTAAGGGTTTCAGAAACGCTTATAGAAGTTAAGTCAGTAATGTTGTATGGACCAAGTTTAACAGCCAAAGCCTCAGGTCTTAATCTTTTTCCAGAGCATGTCTTGCAGGGAACTAGTTCTAAATACTTTTCTAATTTTTGTTTTACTGATTCTCCATTGGCTTCATTCAATTGCCTTTCTAATATTGGCAAAATCCCCTCAAAAGGTCTTTCAAAACCACTAGAAGTTTTAAAGCGACTATCAGCTTGAATTAATATTGGTTTATCTGATCCCAAAAGTAGAACTTTTTTTTGCAAATCACTTAGCTCTTTCCAAGGAGTTTTTAATTCAAAACCATAAGCTTGTCCTACAGAATAAAGTAAAGAGAAGTAATAAGTATTATCTTTTTCACTCCAAGGAGCTATTGCCGCATAAACAGGCAATGTTTTATCAGGTATAACTCTATCCGCAGTAAATTTTTTTAAATAACCAATCCCATGGCAATCTGGACAAGCCCCATATGGGCTATTAAAAGAAAATAATCTAGGAGAAAGTTCTTCAACAATAGAGCCATGTACAGGACATGCATAATTTTCTGAGTAAAGTTTTTCTCTCTCTAAGTTAGAAGGTAAGTTTTCTCCTTTTTTTGGAACAACCTCTACTATTGCAAGGCCATCACCTCTTTTAAGACAAGTTTGTAGAGAATCATTTAATCTTTCTTGTATTCCATCTCTTGCAATTAATCTATCAACTACTACCTCAATATTGTGAATTTGATTTTTATCTAATTCAATACTATCGGCAAGTTCTCTTACCTCTCCATTGATTCTTACTCTGGCAAAACCTTCAGCAGCTAGTCCACTTATTAATTTTGTATGTGTTCCTTTTTTACCTCTTACAACAGGAGCCAACAACTGATACCTTGTTCCTTCTGGCAAGAGAAGAATTTGATCAACCATTTCATCAATTGTTTGAGGCGCAATTGGAATCCCACAGTGGTGACAATGTGGCTCACCAGCACGACCAAACAATAATCTTAAATAATCTTGTATCTCTGTTACTGTTCCAACTGTTGATCGAGGATTATGACTTGTAGATTTTTGATCAATTGAAATAGCAGGTGATAAACCTTCAATATTGTCAACATCTGGTTTATCTACTTGACCCAAAAACTGCCTTGCGTATGCCGAAAGACTTTCAACATATCTTCTTTGACCTTCCGCAAAAATAGTATCAAAGGCTAAAGAACTTTTACCACTTCCACTCACACCTGTAAAAACTATAAATTTGTTCCTAGGTAGAGAAAGATCAATATTTTTTAAATTATGCTGACGAGCGCCCCTAATATTAATTGAGTTATCTTCCCCAAAACAACTATTAACTTTATTAACCATGTATAAATCTAATTAATGGTTTAAAAAGCTATTATAGTGGAATTTTTTCTATTTTACGCAGCTGGACGATCAAGAAGTCTAGACGCATATTCGTTTACTTCACTAGAACCTCCACCTATAAGTTCTACTAATTCATTTTTTCTTTGATTTTTTGTAGTTAGTTTTGCAATCGAAGTATAGGTTATTCCATTAATGACGTTTTTATTAACTTTGAAATGAGCCAATCCCTTAGCAGCTAAGAAAGGCTGATGTGTAATACATAAAACTTGTTGATTTTTAGAAAT
>QCCP01000012.1 GCA_003281225.1 Prochlorococcus sp. AG-347-L20 | reverse complement strand
TACTTAATGCGGAATTAGCAAATGATGGAAGACAAGCTGCCGCAGAATTCGATCTTGATGAATTGATTAAAAATTTAGATAAAAATAGACCATTAAGATTATCTTTGTCAGGAGTTTTTTCTGAGTTACCTGTTCCTCCTTTCGTAGTTAAAGAGTGGAGATCAATAAACTGAATTTTATTTTGGAGATGTCTGAAAAAAATGTAAACCATAGAAAATGGATGAAAAGAGCAATTTTTTTGGCTTCCTTAGGTAAAAATACAAATAGTCCTAATCCTAGTGTGGGAGCAGTGATACTTGATAAGAATGGAAGCCTTATTTCAGAAGGGTTTCATTTTAAGGCAGGTATGCCTCATGCAGAGGCAATGGCTTTTAATAATTTAAAAAAGGATGCTAAAGGTGGAACATTGTATGTGAATCTTGAACCTTGTTGCCATCAAGGTAAAACACCTCCATGTGTAGATAAGGTAATATCCTCCGGTATAAGAAAGGTATATATATCTATTCAAGATCCTGACAAAAGAGTTTCTGGTAAAGGTATTAAGCTTCTAAAAGAAGCTGGAATAGAAGTTCATTTAGGATTATGTAAAAAAGAATCCTTAGATCTAAATAAGGCTTTCATTCATAGGAATATTACTAATAAGGCATTTGGTGTTTTTAAATGGGCAATGAGTTTTGATGGAAGAATAGCTTTAAAAAATGGAAAAAGTAAATGGATTACAAATGATGAATCAAGATCATTAGTTCATTCTCTTAGAGCAGAATTTGATGCAATAATCATTGGGGGAAATACATTAAGAAGAGATAACCCACTTTTGACTACTAGAGGTTCCAAAAATCCTGAGCCTTTGCGAGTTGTATTTACAAAAAGTTTAGATCTCCCTTCAAAATCTAATCTTTGGGATTGTAGTAAGGCAAAAACTTTACTTATTTATGATTCTTCTACAGCAAATGAAACCTATCTCAATAGGATTCCGAAATGTGTTGAGATTGAAAAGGTATCATCAGATAATCCAGAGTTGATTTCAAAAATACTTGCTAAAAGAGGGTGTAATAAAGTTCTCTGGGAATGTGGACCTGGATTGGCAACTGCCGCTATCCAATCTAATTGTATTCAGGAAATTATTACCTTCATTGCTCCAAAAATTTTAGGTGGGGAAAATAATATGAATCCCTTTGGGGATTTTAAATTTAAAGAAATGAATGAAATTATAAAATTAACAGATTCTCAGTTTAGTTTTATTGGGAATGATATATGCGTTAAGAGTTCATTTGAAAATTAATTTACATGGGTCAAAATACCGTACGGTTCTTAACCAAAAAAAACAATACTGGTACGGAAATTGATCGTTTAGTTTATAATAAGTTCAAATTTGATAACTACCATGCCAATAAGACAAGACGATAATCAGCCTAATAGACGTTTTGGAATTGTAAATATTATTTTGATAGGAGTTGGGGCATTACTTCTATTCAGTAGTCTTTTCCCAAATCAAAATATGCAAATCCCTAGGGTCCCTTACTCATTATTCATAGATCAAGTTAATGATGGGGAAGTTAAGCGTGCATATATCACTCAAGAACAAATTAGATATGAGTTAAATGGAGCCGAAGAAGGTGCGCCTTCTGTTTTGGCAACAACCCCAATATTTGATATGGATCTTCCACAAAGGTTAGAAAGTAAAGGGGTAGAATTCGCTGCTGCTCCGCCAAAGAAACCTAATTTCTTTTCAACCATCTTGAGCTGGGTTGTCCCTCCTTTAATTTTTATTCTCGTTTTACAATTCTTTGCTAGAAGAAGTATGGGAGGTGGAGGTGCTCAAGGGGCTCTTAGCTTTACTAAAAGTAAAGCAAAAGTTTACGTTCCTGATGATGAATCAAAGGTAACATTTGCTGATGTGGCTGGAGTTGATGAAGCAAAGGACGAATTAACTGAAATAGTTGATTTTTTAAAAAGACCCGAGAGATATACTGATATCGGTGCACGAATACCTAAAGGAGTACTTCTTGTAGGACCACCAGGGACAGGAAAAACTCTTCTCTCTAAAGCAGTAGCTGGAGAAGCAGAAGTTCCTTTCTTCATTATCTCAGGTTCAGAATTTGTTGAACTTTTTGTAGGTGCAGGTGCAGCAAGAGTTAGAGATTTATTTGAACAAGCAAAGAAAAAAGCGCCATGTATAATTTTTATTGATGAATTAGACGCTATTGGCAAAAGTCGCTCAGGATCTATGGGAGTAGTTGGTGGAAATGATGAAAGAGAGCAAACTTTAAATCAACTCCTTACCGAAATGGATGGCTTTGCCTCGGCCGATAAGCCAGTAATAGTACTTGCTGCTACGAACCAACCCGAAGTGCTTGATGCAGCACTTTTAAGACCCGGGAGATTTGATAGGCAAGTTTTAGTCGATAGGCCTGATCTATCTGGTAGAAAGACAATTCTTGAAATTTATACAAAAAAAGTAAAACTAGCTGATTCCATTGACTTAGACTCAATTGCGCAAGCAACAAGTGGATTTGCTGGAGCAGACTTGGCGAATATGGTTAATGAGGCTGCTTTGCTGGCAGCTAGAGCTAAGAGGAAAAGTGTTGAGCAACAAGACTTAAGTGAAGCGATAGAAAGGGTTGTAGCTGGTCTTGAGAAGAAAAGTAGAGTTCTCCAAGATGATGAAAAGAAAGTTGTTGCTTATCATGAAGTAGGTCATGCAATAGTCGGTCACTTAATGCCAGGTGGATCTAAAGTTGCAAAGATTTCAATAGTGCCAAGGGGAATGAGTGCACTTGGATATACTCTTCAGTTACCTACTGAGGAAAGATTTCTTAATTCAAAAGAAGAATTAAAAGGACAGATTGCAACCCTTTTAGGAGGCCGTTCTGCAGAAGAAGTGGTTTTTGGGAAAATCACTACAGGAGCTTCTAATGACCTACAAAGAGCTACTGATATTGCAGAACAAATGGTAGGTACATTTGGTATGAGCGATATCCTGGGCCCATTAGCTTACGACAAACAAGGCGGAGGACAATTCTTAGGTAATGGAAATAATCCAAGAAGATCAGTTAGTGATGCTACAGCTCAAGCAATAGATAAAGAAGTAAGAGATCTAGTAGATGATGCTCATGAAACTGCACTTAATATTTTAAGGAATAATTTATCTCTTCTTGAATCAATTTCTCAAAAAATTCTCCAAGAAGAAGTTATAGAAGGAGAAGAACTCAAAAATCTATTGGCGGAAAGTAAAATGCCTGCATAGTAGAATTTACTTTTTACCGTAAAATTAGATGCTAAACCCAATCAAGCTTTTAAATAAAAATTTTTTATCAAGCTTGGATATGTCAGCTGAAGAAATATTTCATATTCTAGAGATCGCAAAAGATTTTAAGAATAAAGATTTAAACATTGAACTCAAAGATAAAGTTTTAGGTCTCATTTTTGATAAGTCCTCTACACGTACAAGGGTTAGTTTTCAAGTTGCAATGTCAAGACTTGGTGGCACTACAGTTGATCTAAATCCCACAACATCGCAAATTGAAAGAGGAGAACCAATTAGAGATACAGCGAGAGTTTTAAGTAGATATTGTGATGTGTTAGCGATAAGAACCTTTAAACAATCTGATTTGGAAGAGTATGCAAAATGGTCTTCTAAGCCAGTTATTAACGCTCTTACAGATAACGAACATCCCTGCCAAGCTTTGGCTGATTTCATGACAATTAAAGAGGAATTTATTGATTTTAAGAATGTAGTTTTGACATTTATTGGTGATGGTAACAATGTTGCTAATTCTCTTATTCTTTGTGGGGCATTATTAGATGTTGAAGTTAGAATTGCATGCCCTAGAGGATACGAACCAAAATCATCAATAATTGATAAGGCAAGAGAAATTTATAGGGATAAAAGTTTATTAAAGATTACAAATGACCCTATTACTGCAGTTCAGGGTGCAAATGTTTTATATACAGATGTTTGGTCATCTATGGGGGAAGAAAATCAAAAAGAAGAAAAAGATAAAGACTTTCTTGGATTTACTATTGATCAGAATTTAGTAAACAATGCAGATAAAGATGCAATTATTCTTCATTGTCTTCCTGCCTATAGAGCTAAAGAAATAACTGATGAAGTAATTGAAAGTAATAAAAGTAGAATCTTTGAACAAGCAGAAAACAGAATGCATGTTCAACAAGCTCTCCTGTCATCCCTTCTTTCATAAAAAGATTGCCATTTATCTTTTAAAGAGGTACAAATGTATTAGAGTACAAATGTTTTATGAAAACTTCTGAGGATGATAACCTCACAGATGCTCAGAATGAGCTTTACTCATGGATAAAAAACTATATGAGGGATTTTCAACATAGTCCTTCGATTAGGCAAATGATGCAAGCTATGGGACTTAAATCTCCTGCTCCAATTCAAAGCCGTTTAAAACACTTACAAGAGAAAGGGTATATATCGTGGCAAGAAGGCAAAGCTAGAACTTTGCAAATAGTAAATGAAATAACTGGAGTAGTTCCAATTATGGGTTCTGTTGCTGCAGGAGGTTTAATTGAAACTTATTCTGATGTTAATGAGAATTTGGATTTATCTGAAGTGTTACAAAAAAAGGATGTTTTCGCCTTAACAGTTAATGGTGATTCAATGAAAGATGCTTGTATTGCTCATGGAGATATGGTCTTGATGGAACCTATTAAAGATTCTTATTATCTTAGAAATGGAATGATTGTAAGTGCGATGGTACCAGGACTTGGTACGACCTTAAAATATTTTATAAAAAAAGGCCAAAAAATTTATTTAGAAGCGGCTAATTCAGCTTATGAACCTATAGAATTAAACCCTGACGAAGTGGTTTTTCAAGGAAAATTATTGGCAGTTTGGAGGAAAATATAAAATTTCTAAATAGTTTTTCAATTTAAGTATAAAAATATTCAAAAATATTAATTAAAAACAATAATACCTTTTATCTTAATATTAAGATAATCAAATCTTTGCTTCAATTTTTCTAGCTCAGAAAAAGTTAAATTTTTCATATCAATCAATACAAAGCAATTTTCTTCAGAATTGATAGTTGAAAAATCATTATCAATAAAAAGTATTTTTCTTGAAGAATTTTTATCTGTGGTTTTTAATTTTTCATGAAAATAATTTTTTATTAGTGACAACTTATTATTTTCAAGATTGTTTGAAAGAAAAGAAATATTGCCTTCATTCAAATTAATTATTTCTTTAATAGATAAAAATTCTTTTTCTTCTTTAATTACTTCATCACTAATATTGAATGTTTTTAAAATAGGACTTTGAAATAATTTTTCAATTTCTCTTTTGGAGAAAACTTTATTTGAAGTTAAGTCTTTTAACAGAGCTAATCCTGTACCCGAGAATAAACCAATAATAATACCTACAATTCCTATTACTTTTTTTCTTGGAGCTATCGCTTCATTTTTTAAGGTGGGCTCAGTTATCAATTGCCATGGATCTTTAGATTTTTCCTTCTCTAGAGTTAAGATTCTGAGTTGATCCTCTAATTTTATTAAAGTACTTTCATCTCTCCCCGCAGTCCTAATAAGTTCCTTATATTTAACAACTACTTCTTTAGGTCTCGTGGCAGATTCCATCCTAGCTTCTTCAACAATTCGTTGTGCTTTAAGGTATCCAAGTGCTCTTTTTTTTATAAGATTAATCAAAAATCCTTTTTTCTCATTTAAATTCCTTATTAAAATATCTTCATCATTATATTTATCTTTAAGTTCTAGTAAATTTCTCTCTACTTTATTTAGTTCTGCAGTTTCACGTTTTAGACCTGGAATATTTCCACCTATATACCGTAGTTGTTCGTAATCATCTTTAAGATCAATTATTTTATCAATCTGTTTATCGATATTTCTAATATTATTAAGAGAATTAATCCTAATTCTTTCTATATCTATATTCCTTAAATTACTTAATAAGTAAAGTTGATTTGATTGAGTTTTTGGTTGATCGATAAATTGTGATCTATCGATCTCATTAAATGTAAGATCTTGCTCTAATGCAAATTCTTGTACTTCTTTAAGTGAATTTGAGGTTTTTTCTTTGTAAAAAGAAATTTGTTGTGATAAATAATTTATCCCCATTGTGATATTTCTTTCCGTACTTCTTCCTGAATATTCTTGATAAGCAGAACTTATTTTTGAGAGGACATCAAGAATAATTTCTCTGTTAGAGTCCTTATACTTAATATTTAATATTGATGTTCTAGGTTTTAATTCGAATTTTAAATTGTTCTCCTTCCATTTTATGAAAGGAATTGGTTCAAAATTAGGGTTATTTTTTTTTCTTTCTGTATTTACATAATTAAATACTGGAAGAAGAACAGAAGGGCTTTTTAAAATACCAACTTCTGTCTCTAAGTTAGAATTAGCGGTAAAATTCAGTATATTTGAGGCTAAATTTGAACTTAAAAGATTAGATTGTAGTGATTGTTCTTGTTTATTATCTACTACTATCTCAAATTGTCCTTCCCAAACTCTTTTCTGAAGTAAACCATATATGCATGCTCCAATAAAAAAGATTAATGACGAAATTAATATTAACTTTTTATTTCTATAAAAAAAAACAATAATTAACTTTAAATCAATCTCATCAACTTGCCTAGGATTATTATTAATACTAAAGTTTTGACTTGCCATAAATTTAAATTTTATTATTAATAATTGTTGCTACTAATTAAAATTAATCTTAAGTAGAAATAAGTTCAAGTATTTTTAAAAAGTTTTATATTTAATTATTTTTTATAATACAAAATAATCAAAAAAAAGTAAATTTCGGTGGTTTGTTTTTTTGATTAATTAGGTAAAAGAAATTTTTAAATTTGTAATTTTAGCTAACTTGATTTTTTTTGATCTGTTCACCTTCTTTTATATTGGAAATGACTTCAACAGGTTTATTTGAGGAGTTCACTTCTAGTCCTGTTAAATTTATTCTGAAATCACCTGCTGGTTGGCATAGTCTTATATTTTCTCCAGTTTTAAGTATTTCTCCTTTTTGAATATCCCTCAAAGCATATATCCCAACATGATAGTTATTTCTTGCGCTAAATTCTTGTTCAAAAATCTCTTTCTTTATGTTTATGGTCCCCACTATATTATTTATGTGATTCCTAAGAGATGAAAGCTCTTCAAAATTTAGAGAGATTTTATGATCTAAACCTTCCATCGTTTGCGAAAGCGTAACGTGTCTTTCAATCATGCACGCACCCAATGCTGCTGAAGCAATTGATTGAGAAATACCATTTTCGTGAGATGAAAATCCCACTGGGAGGGAATATCTTTCATGCAGAAAAGGAATAGTTCCTAAGGAAGCTAATTCTTTTGGCGTGGGATATGCTGATACGCAGTGCATAAGAGATAAATTGCAATCACTTAGAAGATTAACAGCTTCATCTATTTCTTGAATAGATGCTCCTCCAGTGCTCATTATTGAAGGTAATTTATACTCGTTAATTTTATTAAGTAATTGACTATTAGTATTTGAATGTGAGGCTATTTTAATTATCTTACAATTGCAATCTAATGCAAATTCAAGACTAGGAATATCGAAAACAGATGTAAATAATAAGGCACCATAACTTTCTGCATAATTAGCTAATTCTAAATATTGTTTTTTGGTGAATTCATGCCTATCTCGGACCTGTAGTTGATTACTTCCAAATGCTGGGCATTTATCAAATTTATCAATTAGCATTCCTTTAGAAGATAAATCTAAGGGAGACCTTTTTTGTATTTTTACGTAAGTACATCCAGCGATAACTGATTTTCTTATATTTTCTTTGGCTAATTCAATTGAGCCATTATGGTTAAGACCAATTTCGGCAATAATATGACAGTAGCTATAGTTTGAGAAATCGACAGTTGAATTTTTAATTCCTGGATAAAGCATGTTCTATTAATTTCTATAATTTAATTAATCTAACATTTCTTTTTTATTGAGTTAATAAATAAATTAATAATTTAATTTTAGTTAGGCATAACGAATCCAGTTCCATCAACATATGGATGTTTCTTTTTAACTTCTGTAAAGTCAATAGAGGTAAATTGATATTCGTATAAGTATTTTTCAAAATTAGGAGAGTTGGAATAATAGTTTTTATCTAATTCATCGAAGCAATGCAATTTAACACCTGGATATTCCACCCACTCTACGTTTTGTAAGATGGAAGCAAACTTTAAATTTGCTGAAAAAGCTAAAGGTGAGCCCCATACATGCATAGTAATCCTTTTCTTGCTAAGTCTAATTTCCTGGAGCATAGAGATAAGCATTGAAATCCCTCCACAGTTTGTTACGTCTAATTGGAGGAAATCTAAATTTTCATTTTTTAAATATGCTCTAATTCCTAATTTACCTGTTAATGACTCGCCTAATGCTAATGATATTCTGAAATTAAAGCTTTTAATTTTATTAATTCCTTCTATATTTTCCGGGTCAAGTGGTTCCTCTAACCATAGTGGGTTGAATTCTTCTAATGAGCTAAGTTTTGTAGACCATTCATGGGCTTCTAATGGTGGTCTAATTGTTCCCATTATTGAATCTAACATTAAAAATTGATCCCATTTTTTTCGTGCAGATTCGATTCTTTTTAAATCATAAGCCCAATTAGCTTTACCTATTCTCATTTTGTACCCTTTAAATATTTTCTTATTAACTGTTTCAATTTCATCTGTAATTTCATTAGGATTAAAAGCTGCACTTCCACCGCTAAAGTAAAAATTAAAATTATTATTATTTTCCAATTTAAGAAAATCATTTAATGATTTCTTAGAACTTTTACATGTTATGTCCCATAACGCTATATCAATAGCTGAATATATAGATGCTAACAATCCATTGCTTGAGCAAAATGGTATGAAAAAAGATTCGTAAATTTCCCTAGGATCTTTAAAAGATTTATTCGTAAGATATTTGGCAATGTAATTAACCAAAGTTTCAAATAATTCAGGAATGTATATAGCTATATATGATTCTCCAAAACCATATTCTCCTGCATTAGTTGTTATTTTTATTATCCCAATAGTTTTTAAACCTAATGGTTGGCCTAGTATATTATTATCGCCATAATCACTAGAAATTAATATTGGAGTTATTGAATCAATAATGTGCATTATTTTAATCTATTGATAGATTGATTTTCCTCAATCTCAAGAATCCCTGTAATCAATTCTGAATTCACAGTATCTCTTAAATCGCACGTTAAATAAATAGTCCCTAACCCATAAAATACATTGTAAAGCGGTTTACGGGAATTTTTTGGTTTTAATAAATCAGGGCTTACTGGTTGATAGCCTAATTTATCATTGTTAGCCCAAATACATTGATATGTTTTTTGGCCTATTAATGTAATAGAAAAGTTAGTTGATAAATGAGTATTTATTAAATTAATTAAATTAGATTTCTTATTTATATAGGAAGCATTTAGGTAAAGAATATGATCAGGCACCATATATTTTGTCTCTATGTAGTTTAATATTTCTTGAAGTAGTAATTTGGTGTCAGACTCCAGTGAAGTTTTAAAAAAGTCCCTTTCTAAAAAATATATTTCTTTAGCTGAGTCCGAAAATTCATTAGTATGATTTATCTTCTCAGGAATAATAAAAAAAATTTTTTTTAAACTTTCTATTTGGCTAATTATCTGAATATATGATTTAATTTGTGATCCTATCTTGTCACCTAAATATTTAGGCATAATTATTATCGTATAAATTAAACTCCCTGAAATGGTTAATGAATCAGGAATTTGAATATTTTCATCTTTCATATTTTTTTCCAATTGTTTAACAACACCTGAAACTCTTTTGGGAGGACTCCCCTGATGAAGGCCATGATGATGAAATACTTTTGCATCTGCGCAATATGCTAATTGGAATCCAGAATTTATTACTTTCTTACCCCAAAGATGATCTTCTGCATTTGTAACTTTTTGATCAAAAAGATTATTATCAAAATAACTTGCCCTCACAATGCTATTGGCATTATGAAAAAAACCATCTAATTTGCTTACTCTACTTTCGCAACTAAAAGTCATCCATAAGTCCCTTTTGTCTATAGGTTCTGAGGATGGCAAAGGGACTTGCCTTCCATATGCGCCCATGATAAATTTATTTTGATTAATGTGTTGCAGTAAATTTTTAAGCCAATATTTGTCGCAAGGAATACAATGAGCAGACAAGAAAACATAGTATTTTGCATTATTTGCCTGTACACCCATATTCAAAGCTAAACCAGGTAAATATTTTTCAATTTTTATAATTTTTTTTACAGGAAAGCTATTTACAATAGAAAGAGTTTTATCAGTACTATTATTATCAACAATAACTACATCAAAATGTTCGAAATCTTGAGAGAATATGGCACTCAAGCAATGTCGAATCCATTTTTCTTCATTATACGTTCTTATTACAATAGATATAGTTGACAATAGAATTGATGAGAGAAATTTATTAATATTATTATAAGCCAAATGAATTATGGAATTAATATTTTGTGATTTAGACCTTAATTTGAAAATGTACAATGTACCTGAGATATATAGAACGAAACTTTCAAATAATTTCAAGTCTTCTAATTTCGTTTACAAGTCAGATTGCAAGAATATAGATACTAAAGATTTTAGAATCTATTGGGGAAATAGACTTCCCAATGATTTTCTAGATAGGTTTCCTAAATTGGAGTGGATACATTTTGGTTCAGTAGGAATTGATAGATTTGAGTCAATAAAGGATAATAAAAAAAGAAAAATCTTAGTTACTAATAGTCCAAATTCAGTAACAGATGGGATGTATGCACATACAATGTTTCAAGTTTTTTATTTACTAAGGCAAGGTTTTATTGTAGACAGAATGAGGCAATCAAATTCTTTATCAAGAGAAAACTATGATTTAAATTCTCAAAAAATTCTTAATTTAAATGAGTTGAAATTTTTAATAGTTGGATTTGGAAATATTGGAAGCAAAATAGCTAATTCTTTAAAGCAAATGGGTGCTGAAGTTACTGCGATTGCTTCTAAAGAGAGAGTCTCAAGTACTGGTATCAATGTTTTTACCATAGACAAATTAAAAGACTTGGTTAAGTCTCATAATTTTGTTATCGGACTTCTCCCATATAATATTAAATTAAAAAATATTTTTAGTGAAGAAATATTTGATAATATGCCTAGCAATTCATATTTTATAAATAATGGAAGGTCTTTACATGTGAATCAGATGCATCTTTATGAGGCACTAAATAAAAACTTGGCTGGTGCCGCATTAGATGTTTATTATCATGATGAGACTTCTGAAAAATCTAATCTTTTGAATCAAGAAAATTTACTCATAACACCTCATATAGGAGCTTTTGATCCATCTTATTGGCCAGAGCAAATAAAATTGTTTGAATATAATTTGAAATGTTTCTTGGGAAATAAGATTGAGAAAATGCAAAATATTTGTAATATCTATTTTTAATTATGTTAAAAGTAATTGGGATTATTCCAGCAAGAATAGGATCAAGGGGGGTAAAACAAAAAAATATTAAAAAAATATCTGGCAAAACATTAATAGAATATACATTTGAAGAAGTAAAAAAATCAAATCTAATAGATGACTTTATAGTGAGTTCTGATTCGGAGTTCATTACTGAACTTGGAGAGAGTTATGGGGCTATTCCCAATTGTTTAAGACCCGCACATCTCGCAAACGATACAGCTTTAACAATTGATGTTGTTAAATATGAACTCAATAAATTTAATGATTTAATAAATCAATATACACACATAATGTTATTACAACCTACTTGCCCTTTAAGGAAAGCAATTCACATTGATGAATGTATTAGAAAATTAGAAGAGCGTAATGGAAATAGTCTTATTTCTGTTGTTGAGGTTGAATCTTATCATCCTCTAAGAATGAAAAAGATTCACAATGATAAATTAATAAATTACATAGATACTGGATACGAAGATATGAGGCCAAGACAAAAATTACCCAAGGTTTATATCAGAAATGGTGCGATATATCTTTCTAAAATTGATGATGTAATTTCCCTATCTACTTTTAGCAATCCAGAGTGTATACCATATATTATGACTCAAGAAGAGTCAGTTAATATTGATTCTGAAGCAGATTTTTTGATGGCTGAATACTACATCAATAAGAATATTAAGAAGGGATAGTAAAACAATTACCTTAAAATTATTGAGTCTTTAAGACTACAGTTATTCTAATCATGTTAATTATTTTCTAGAATTTAATTATCGTACATACATCTAAATTATTGAATTTGTTCAAGTTTGAGTTTTTTCATCCATTTTACAGTGTAATAATTCTCTTTATCTTCAAGTTTTCCTAAATCAAACATTTCTTTAATCTCATTAATGGCCTCTTTAACTCCAAATTTTGGTTGAAATCCAATTTCTATGAGTTTCGAAGAATCTTGTCTATAGGATCTTGGATCATTAGACTCCGTAACCACAATTTCCGCAGGGATTTCTTCTCTAACTAACTTTGCGATTTCTAGAATGGAGATATTTTCAAATCCTGCATTGTAATTTCCTGGTTTAGCTTCATTATCTATAAAGAATTTGTATACTCTAATCATATCTTTGATATTTATATTAGGTCTTATTTGACTTCCTCCAAAAACAGTAATCTTCTTATTTTTCAGTGCTTGGAAAGTTAACATATTAACACTCACATCAAGTCTCATCCTTGGTGAAAAGCCACAAACTGTTGCTGGTCTTATATTGTAAATTTTAATTCTGTCTAGATAAGAGAGGAAAACTCTTTCCGCAATCATTTTGGTTTTATTGTAAACAGAAATAGGCACTAATGGTAAATCTTCAGTAACTTTTGGCTCATCTTTAATTCCGTATACACTACCAGAACTGGCAAAAATAAATTTCTCAACACCATTTTTTACAGCCTTTTCGATTAATTGGAGGCTGGAAAGAACATTTATTTCCCAGCTTAATGTTGGATTAAGTTCAACGGCTGGATCATTCGCAATATTTGCAAGGTGAATTACTGTATGCACGCCTTCTAGGGGTATAAGATCGGTTTCCCTTATATCTATCTTGAGGTTTTGTAAATTGGGATGTTTAGGTAAATAGTTCCCAAACCATTGAGTATCTACTGAAATAATATTATGACCTTCATTTAGTAAAAGCGGAATAAGAACTGATCCTACATATCCAGATCCACCCGTTATGAGTATTTTCATATCTATTCTTTATGTTGGTATTCCCAACTTAACATTTTTATGACCTCAATATTTTTTTCAATCCAAGAAATAGTGTCAAACAAACCTTCTCTTAAATTTATGGTATCTTTCCAACCAAACTTCTCTCTAATAGCATTACTATTTAGTAGATAAGTTTGATCCTTACCTAATCTTTCACTACTTATCTGTACAATCTCTTCAAAGTTTGTATTGGTGATATTACAAATTTCTGAAACTAATTCTTTTATGCTCAAAGCGTGATTTGTTGATAGATGCCAAGTAGTCCCATTTTCTGCTTCTAGCCCTAGAGTTAGTGTTGCAGAAACTACATCTTTGATATGAATAAAAGATCTAACTGAGGTTCCTCCTCCATGTAATTGCATAGGCACTTTTGTTTTACAACTAATTATTGTTCTTGGAATTATTCTGAATAATTGTTGCCCGGGGCCATAAACATTTGCTGATCTAGTGAAGACAACTGGAAAATCATATGCCTTAAAAAAACTTTTAAGATGTAAATCACAAGCTGCTCTGCTAACTGCATAAGGAGTTGATGGAGCAAAAAGAGTATTTTCATCCAGCCAATTATTATTTGTTGAGCCGTAAACTTCAGGAGTAGTTACATGTATATATTTTTTTATAAATTTTCTTTTTCTAAGTTGATCATGAAGAGAAACTTGAGATAGTAAATTAGTCTGATACCAGTGAATTGGATTTAGCCAACTTTCAGCTACCATTCCTTGGGCAGCGAAATTAAAAATGTAACTTGGTTTCTCTTGGTCAATTATATTTATTAATCTATCAATATCTTTATTAAGGTCAATTTGAATGAATTTAAAGTTGTCAGAAAATTTTTTTGAATTATCCCATTTGAAAGGTAAAAATATTTTATTTAGATTTTGAGATCTACTGACTCCTAAAACTTCATAGCCCTCTTCCAAAGCATGAAGAACAAAATTTGAACCACTAAAACTATTACTCCCAATAACAAGTAATTTCATATTTCTTTTATAAGATACGGTTTATGAAGTCAATTAGAGCATCTTTACTGATGGGTTTATTGCCCATATTCTCTACCGCTAAGCAAGAAATGCAACAAGCGAGTGCTGAAGTAATCATCACACTTTGCTTACTAGACATACCTATTGACATTACTGAGAGAAGTGCGTCTCCAGCACCAGAAACATCTAATGGATTTACACAAAGTGCGGGGAAAGCCTGACTTTTCTGCTCTTTTTCATTGATTTCTTCGTAAGTTATAAATCCTTTTGAGCCTAATTTCATAATGAGATTTTTGACTGAAGTTTTTTTGATTAACTTTTTGCTAAGTTCTTCAAGACCTGAATCTTTATCTTGGAGAGCTATTCTGGCCTCTCTTTCATTTGGACAAAGTAAAGAAAATTCTTTAAACTTACTAATTGAGCCGACCTGACTGCTGCACTGTAAATCACCAAATATTAATATATTATGGGATTTTGAAATTTGCACTATTTTTGCTAAAACTTTTTCAGTTATAACACCGTAAACAAAATCAGAAATCACGATCCCATCTGCATTAGAGGCTGTTTTTTCAATTTCGCTAATAATTTTTTTTTCAATATTTTTATCTAAATTATGTTCTTCCAACTTACTAACCCTAAAAAGTTTTTGATTTTCTACTAAATATCTTTTTTTAAAAGTAGTAGGTCTAGACTTATCTCTAATTAAGCTATTGTCTATATTTCTATTTTTTAATTCACTTTTTACTGTACCAGAAATGTCATCTTTACCAACAACACTTATGTAATGACAATTTGCTCCTAAAGCTTTTATGTGGGAAGCAACAATTCCTGCTCCTCCAATAAAATTTTTTGTCTCTAATTCTTTTACAACAACAACTGGAGCTTCTGCACTCATACCTATTGCTTCGCAAGCGGCATACTGGTCAACAATGGTATCACCTATTACAACTATTTTTGATGAACTCCAAGCATTAATTGACCTTAGAAGTTTTTCTTTTGTTAAATTATTTCTTTTGCACGCATTTACAAATTCTTCTTTCCTTCTTTTCGAAATTTGTTCGCCCGAATTTAAAAGTAACTCAGTTGAGGCATACTGTATATCACCTGAGTGAAAAATTACTTTTCTTCTATGCGATCTTTGTATTTTTATGGCTTCTTTAACTGCTTCCACTTTAGATTGTTTATATTCATTTCCTAAAACAAGTATTTTGGGATTTATTTTTTTTATGGCGATACTTAGTTCATCATTATTTAAAAGAACGATTAGATCTCCTAACGAAAGTAATTTAAGCGCTTCTGATCTTTCTTTTTGAGAATATTCAAGTGGATTATTATCAACGTTGCCTATAAGGGCAATAATTAGTTTCCCCCCAATTTGTTTAGCATGTTTTAAATATCTTATATGACCTGGGTGAATAGTACTGAAATGTCCATATGCTAAGGTGCTTTCTACGTCTTCAAATACTTGGTTGATTTTTACAATATTAGTAGTCATAAGTCTCTTATTTTCAATAATTTAATCTTTAAGAAAGCTATAAGTTTGTGATTTTGCTAGAGATTTAGGTGTGCCAATATCAATAAGAATTTCATTGGTTTTCCAAGTTTGAATTTTCCCTTTAAATTTATCAATAACATCTTTGCTAAAGTCGTATGGATGATCTAGTTTGATAAATTCTTTTAAAAATTCGTCTCCAAATGCATATATTGCCGCATTAGCCAATGAAGATTTGGGATTCGCTGGCTTCTCCTTAAAGTCTAATAAAACTTCATTGTGGTCTATGTCTACAATTCCACAAGATGAGGGGTTATCACTTAAGAAAGTTACCATAGATAAGATTGTATTTTTTGTTCTTTTCAAATGAGCTTTAATAAATTTATTTAAATCTAATTTGGTAAAGTTATCTGCATGAATCAGAAGTCCTAAGTCTTTTTTGAAAAAAGTAATATTTTTCATTAACGTTCCTGCTGTACCCAACAAATCTTTTTCGTAAGTCGTTTTTATTTTCATCTTTTTTTTGGGTCTTTTTTGAAGAAAGTCAAAAACTTGTTCGGATAAATAATGAGTATTTATTAAAACTTCTTGGCAATTACTATTTTCTAAACTTTCAAGCCAATACTCTAGCAAAGGTTTACCTCCAATATCTATTAGACATTTTGGTTTGGAATCGGTAAATGGTTTAAGTCTAGTACCTAATCCAGCAGCAAGAAGTAAAGCCCTATATTCAATATTCATTTACTTAAAAATGAGTTGTCTATAATGAGATCTGCTAACTCAAAACTAGAAGTAAAGGCTGGTGAGATAGCATTCATTAAATGTGTACTATGATATCCATTTTTGCAAATGAAATCATCTTCAAATTTGTTATTGAGACTATCATAAAGTTGGGACCTAATTCCTACTTTTTTACTTGGCTCAATATCATTAAGTTTTATTTTTGGAATAATCTTTTTTGCTTCTTTTATCATCAATAATGGAATATTTTGAAGGGATTGTTTATGTATATAACCTCTGAAACCACCACTATTGGAATAATAAAGCCTAGCTATAGTTGTAAAATTTCTTAAAGATCTTGCGAATTCAACTCCTTTAAGTCCATTGTAATTTTCTCTGCCTAAGGAGAATGTTGCTGTGGGTCCAATCGAAACATTGCCAGAGAGGTTCGAATCAGGTGTGAAATGAACTCCTAAAAAAGGCATATTTAAATCTGGAACGGGATACAAATTTGTTGATATTTTTATTAAGGAAACTTTTTTCAACTGCCAATAAATTCCTTTGAAAGGAATTATGTAAAGTTCTTTACCAACATCAAATTTATGTGCAATTTGAGCAGCTTCAACTCCTGAACAATTAATTAAATGTCCGTAATTAATCTTAAATTTTGATGTACTGATATATTTTTTATAAATCTGGAAATCTAAAATTCTCTGATCTTTTAGAATTGTAACCCCTTTTTCAATTAGTTCTTTTTCTAAATGATTTAAAATATTTCGCGGATTGACCACCGACGTGTATTCACTCCATATAGCTCTGCCTGTTGCAGATTTTGCATGTGGGCACAAACGATAAATTTCTTTTTCATTAATAAGTTCAACTTTTGCTCCATTTGCTTTGCCTCGTTTGAGTAATTCATCTAGCTGGCAATCAAGATCTTCTGATTGTGGGATGATTAATTTACCGCAATTATTTATGGGTAATTTTTTGTCTTTTATCCATTCTTTTAGCCTTTTTGAGCCTGAGATGCATACTTTAGCCTTTATTGAGTTTGGCTTGTAATAAATTCCTGCATGAAGTACTCCACTATTTCTACCAGAACTATGTAATCCAAGTTCCTTTTCTTTATCTAAAATGCAAATAGATTTACTTATTCCTCTTTCAAGGATTTGTCTGGCTAATGATAAGCCAACCATCCCACCACCAATAATTACAAAATCATAGACTTTATTTTTAAATATTGACATTAATTAAACAGGAACTTTTAATTGGAAATCTTTTAAAGAATCTATTAATTTTAGGTCAATAATATAATTAGAAATTTCAAACTTTCCTTCAGAATTAATTTTCGATTTAACTAATTTTCTTTCCTTCTGACCATGTCCAGTTAAAGTATGATAAGCCAGTGATAAACCTGCTCTTGCACCAGCCTCTATGTCACTAATTCTATCTCCAACTATAATAGATTTTTTTAAATCTATTGGAAAGTCCTTTGAAGCTTCGATTAACATTTTCGGGCTAGGTTTTCTCCAATTATTTAAATCAAATATATCATTTGCAAAACTATTAGCATAAATTCCTGCAAATGGATTTTGCTCTCCAAATAAAGAAATCATTTTTTTTGTAACTAATAGATAATCATCCCAATCAAATAGTTTTTTTGATATTCCAGATTGATTAGTAACCACTATGATAATAAATCCCTTCATACTAAAAAATTTAACCAATTCAAAAGCATAATCTTCTAATTGCACGGAGCTAGGATCTTTTAAATAATGGCAATCTTTAATTAATACACCATCTCTATCAAAAAAAACTGCAGGTTTAATTTTAACGTTGTGATAATATTTTTTTTTAAAAAAAGTGTTTATGATTTTATGCGTTTGCTTCATTGTTTATTTTTTCTAAAATTTGTTTTTTATTTAATATTGATTTAATTTTTCCATTCTCTAATTCTATTACTCTGTCACAATTAATAATTGTATTAAGTCTATGAGCAATCATTATTATAGTTATATCTTCTTTTAGAGAGTAAATAGAATCAAGAACCTTTTTTTCAGTATTACTATCTAGAGCACTAGAGGCCTCATCAAAGATTATAAATTTTGGCTCCTTATATAAAGCTCTTGCTATACCAATCCTTTGAATTTGGCCACCACTTAGATTAATACCTCTTTCTCCTAATTTAGTTTTATATTCTTCTGGTTTAGTTTTTATGAAATTATGTATTCTTGCTTTTTTAGCTGATTGAATAACTTTTGTTTTATTTATGAATTTACTTGTAATTCCAAAAGCTATATTTTCTTCTACTGAGGCGTCAGTTATGAAAATATTTTGAGGAACATAAGAAATAATATCCTGCAGTTCTGCAATTTTCTCATTAAAAATATTGTCTTTTAAAGGGATTCCATTTAAATGAATTAAACCTTTATTTGGTTTTAAAAGACCTGTAATAATATCTATCAATGTACTTTTCCCTGAGCCTGTAGAACCTATAATCCCAATTTTTTCTCCTTTTTTAATAGTTAGATTTAATGATTCAATGATCCAGTTATTGGATTTTTTATATTTGAAAAAAATATCTTTTAATTCAATTTTTTTAAATTCAAATTGAAGGTTTTTTGTTTTATTTTTAATAATATTACTTGTTTTGTATTTAAATAGGCCCATTACTTTTAAAACGCTTTCTTTTTCTGATCTGAATCTACTTATTGATAAATATAATGACTGAACTGCAGGCAATAGTTTTTGGAAACCTAGTGCAAATGCACTTATTAAACCTAAAGTTTGGCCAATCTTATTGGGATTAAAATAATTTAGAAAATAGATAATTATTAAGACAGAAATTATACCTAAACCTTCTAAAACTATCTTTGGGTAAGCTGAAATAAAGTTATTAATTGCTAATGATCTTCTCTTAACGATATCAGTTTTTAAAAAGTTAGATTCATAAATATTGAAGCTTTTATTTATTATTAAATCTTTAATAGAGCCTAAACTTTCTTGAACTAACTTGGCCTGCACTTTATATGAAAAGGTTATTTTCTTCCCATTTAAAATTAGATTGTTTTTTGAATAAAAAATAAGGATTAAATATATAAAACTAATTGCAAATATTATTGCAAATGTGATTTTGAAATTTATTAAAAATAATCCAATACTTAAAGAAATAGAATATATTATGAAATATATACTTCTTATTAAGTGCTTTAATACTTGTGTTGTATCATCTATATATTTGAGCATTATTGCAATTAAATCACTACTATTTCTATCTATTTGTTCTGAATATGGAATCCTAATTGCGATTGAAAAGGCTTTAGAGCTAATATCATTACCTATAATTGCGGTATATTTTTCGTTAAACCAAATCGTTAATAATCTTATTATGGTCGAAATTAAAATAAATAAAGAAAATTTAATTATTGTGCTTGTCGTGTTTTCTAAGTTTACAAAATTTCTTACTAGAGGAATTATGTACTTCAATATATTTATTTCAAGTATTCCTGAAATAATCATAAGAAGTAATAAAGCTATAAATTGTAATTTTCTTTTCAGTTTTATATGATTCCATACAAAGTAAATAATTTCCAAAGTTTTTGTTTTATTGTTGTCCTCATATTGACTATTGTTAATGTTTTTTTTTTCCATAAAAATTATAAAATTATAGGCTTAAGATTTTTAGGAATAAATCCTTTAAGATCAAATATTAAGCAATCTGAAGAAGTGATTTTCTTCCAATCATTCAAACTCATTTCCTTAAATTGATTATGGGCTAAAGCAACAACAATTACTTCGTATTTATTCTCGAAAACTTCTTTTTTACTTTGAATATTTATTTTTAGATTTTCTTTGATTTTAATTGGATTAATATTTGGGTCGTAAACTATAGGTTTTGCTCCAAAAGTTGAAAGATCATTATATAAATCTAAAATTTTTGTATTTCTGAAATCAGGACAGTTTTCTTTAAACGTAAACCCCATTAAAAGTATTTTTAAATTTTTTATAACTAAACCATTTTTTGCCACCTTTCTTATGATTTGTTGAGAATACCATGAAGCCATATAATCATTTATTCTTCTACCAGAAAGTATAACCTCAGGATTATGATTAACTTGTTTCGCTTTATATGTGAGATAATAGGGATCAACACTTATACAATGTCCACCAACTAGTCCAGGCTTAAAAGGAAGAAAATTCCACTTTGTACCGGAGCATCTTAAAACATCGAGAGTGTTTATATTCAATTTATTAAAAAGAATATTTAATTCATTCATTAAAGATATGTTTATATCCCTTTGTATATTTTCAATTACTTTCGCTGCTTCTGCTACTTTGATATTTTCTGCTTTGCATGTACCAACTTTAATAATTGTTTTATAAAGTTTATCTATCCAATCACTACTTAAAGAATCACTACCGCTTGTTATTTTTACAATAGTGTCAATTCTATGTTCTTTATCACCTGGGTTAATTCTTTCAGGACTATAACCCATAAAAAAATCTTTATTTAATATCAAATTAGTTTCTTTTTCAATTATAGGAACACAAATTTCTTGAGTAAATCCAGGATAAACTGTACTTTCAACAATTATAAATTTAGAGTTTTTATTATTCTTCCCTTTTTCACTTTTTAATGCTCTTGTTATTAAATATATCGCTGATTTTAGGAAACTAAGATCTGGGTTCTTACTCTCATCTATTGGACTTGGAACAGTAACTATAAAAACATCTGAATCAGCTATTTCATCTTCTTTGGATGAAAATTGAAGATTTTTAAGATTTTTAAGAAGACTTACTTTTACTTCTCTCGTTCTATCAGTAAAATTATTTAATTCGGTAACTCTCTCTATATCGATATCAAATCCAATTACTTTTCTATTAATATTTTTGCTTATAAATTCATCATCTTTTTTTTGCTTCGAAAATTCGATTGCCAAAGGCAATCCAACATAACCTAAGCCTATTATGCAAATCTTACATTTTTCTATGTCAGGTATTTTTCTAGTCATTAATTTAAATTTTGATTATTGAACACCATAATAATCTTTATACCAACTTACAAAGTTTCTTACTCCAATTTCAATAGATGTAGAAGGACTAAAATTTATATAATTTTGTAAATTTGATGCATCACAATGTGTTTCTTTTACGTCACCTGGTTGCATTGGTAAAAATTCTTTTATTGCTTTTTTTTTGAGACATTTTTCAATGGCATCTATATATTTCATCAAGCCTGTGGGTTTAGAATTGCCAATATTGAAAATTCTAAATGGCGCCCAACTAGAATCTGCTTTTGGATTTTTCTTGTCAAAACTATTATTTTCCTCTGGTGCTTTAGATAATAATTTAAAAATACTTTCAATAACATCATCTATATATGTAAAATCTCTTTTCATTTCTCCATTATTGAAAACCTTAATTTTTTGATTATTAATAATTGCATCTGTAAAAAGGAATAGAGCCATATCTGGTCTACCCCAAGGACCGTAAACTGTAAAAAACCTTAAACCAGTTGATGGAATTCCATATAAGTGACTATATGAATGAGCCATGAGTTCATTTGCTCTTTTACTTGCTGCATATAGACTTACAGGATGATCAACTCCTTTAGCTTCTGAAAATGGCATATTAGTATTTCCACCATAAACAGAACTGCTACTAGCATAAATTAAATGTTTTACTTTTATATTTCTGCATGCCTCTAAGATATTTCCAAAGCCTTCAAGATTTGATTTTATGTAAGATTTAGGATTCTCTATTGAATGCCTAACACCTGCTTGGGCTGCTAAATTTACAACAATATTTGGTTTGAACTCGTTAAATAAATTTTCAATTTCTTTTATATTTTCCAGCTCAATATTATGAATTTTGAATTTAGTATTTTTTTTATTAGCAAGAATTTCTAATTCTTTAGTTCTTGCTTTCTTTAAAGAAGGATCATAATAAGTATTATAATTATCCAATCCAATACAAATTATTCCTCTTTCAATTAGAGTTTTACATAGATGAAAACCTATAAACCCAGCAGCTCCAGTAACAAGTACTCTCATTTTATAATTATTAACCTATTTGATATTACAATCAAATATTAATATCCAAAATATATGTTTTTATAAATTATTTAAAAATTGAGAACTTTTTATAAATATGACTTATGTAATTTATTTCAGTTTCAATCCAGTTTTAAAAAAATACCTAATAAATTATGAATTTGGATCTTTTTTTCTTTAGTATAAGATCCTGTTTTATTTTATGAATAAAATTTATGGTTGTATCAGCTTATTAAAAACGTCTAAAAGTGCTTTACATACTGCACATCTAGGCTTTTTTTTATGATAATGAAGCAACTTTGGTTAAACATGGTGAGATATTAAAAGCTGTTGAGGAAGAGATTTGCTAGAGAAAAATGATTCTCGTATAACTCTAAATCTCAAAGCTAAAATTTAAAAAAATTTTCTTTATTTTTATCAATGTAAATAAGGCTTGATTTTGAGTAATTGATAGTATCATCTAGCATTTTTTTTTCATTGTTATTTGTTTTGGTTCGTTTATTTCTTAATAAATTCATTTTTATTAATATCCATCTTAATCTATACAATAATAAATACTCATATAATTCATCTTTGATATGTCTTGTATATATTATTTCTCTAAGAATTTTTGTGAAAAAAATAACTGGTTTTTTAAATGTGTAATAACCACTTGGTTGTAATATGAAATCACTATAAAGTTTCATTGGGCTGTCCCAACCAGCATACTCGAAATCTATAAAATATAGTTTATTATTATTTTTTAAAATATTATGAAATCCAATATCTGATTGACTTAGGATTTTATGATTTGAAAAATTAGTGACTTGTTTTTGTTTTTTTGATAAGGTTCTCTTCGCAAAATAAAGATCAGCTTTTAATTGTTTAATTATGTTGAATTCAATTTCAAAATATTTAGATTTTTTTTTAAAAATAAATTTATAATCACATATCAAATTAGATACATGACTATAGAGTTTGTTAAGAGTGAATATAGCTTCAGATGCTCTAGGTATATTAGATCCAAAGTTTTTATTTTTATTTAATATTTGATAAAAATAAGTGAATTCATTAAAGTCATGTTGAAGAGGTCTTTTTACTTTCTCACCTTCAATCCAAGATAAAAGGATAAAATTCAGTTTTTCATCACAAGTTTTTATTAATGGACAATATTTGTAATTTATTTTTCTAAGAAAATTTAGGAATAAAACTTCTCTTTTTAATCGATGATCTTCGCTTCGTTTTTCGGGAAATAGTTTTAGTGCATGCTTTTCTCCACTTTCGTGAATTAATTGGAAAACTTGACTGTTATTCCCCTCGTTACATATTTCGATATCTTTAATATAAGAATATTGATTATTAATTAGCTCAATAACTTTATTAAATCTTTCTGTTTTATTCATAATATTTACTTATTATTTTTAATTCTTCTTCTAATAACAATAATTTACTATTCTCTGAATTGCATTCTAGATAAGACTTTATTGGATTAAATTTTATATTTTTGGTTGAATTCTCTGGATTTATTAGAGAAATATTTAATCCTAAGTTATTTGCTATAAATTTTATAAATTCAAAATAAGAAATTTGTTGATCTGAAGAAAGATGCAGTACACCCGAGAAGCCTAAACTGATCCACTTATATATCATTGCATTGAATGAAATATTAGATATGGGTGATAAATATAAATCTTTGTAGGCGCTTATCTGTTTATTATTTTTTAAATCTTTAATCCAATTTGATAGCAATGCCATATCAGGCATTATTACTTTAGTTAGTCTTAAAATAGTATTTAGATTTTGATCAATAATTTTGTCTTCTAGTTTAGCTTTTAATATTCCATAGTAAGTATCTGGATCTTTAATATCTGTTTCACCATTTTTAAACGTTTTATTACTAAAGACAGAACTTGATGAAATGAATAAACAACTTACCCCTAGATTATTTAGCTTATTAATAAGAATTTTTGAATTTTCATAGTTTATTTTGTAAGCCAGGGACTTATTCTTTTCACAATTTTTTATATTGGTAATACCAGCGAATAAGATGGCTTTTTTTGTACTAGCAGGAATATTATCAAAAGAATTTATATCGCTTAGATCTAGGTATAATTTTGAATTACGCTCTTTTTGTGTTTCAGTAAAAGATATTTTTTTTTTGTTCAATAATTCTTTTAGACTTTTTGCCAGGGAACTTTTTCCACCAATTAGTAAAAGAGACATAGATTTAATTTATATAATTTTTAAAGATTTTTTCTGCAAATTCTATTTGTCTTATTGCTTGATTAAGTTCGGAGTAGTCAAAATGACCGTCGTTAACTTTTTTACAGAAATCAATTGCTTGATTTTTGAATGCCCAACTCCAAGTGGGCCTAATTTCAATATTTCTATTAAATTCTGTACCTTCATTTATGTATATAGTGGCGGGAATATTTCTTAAAAATGGAGCGGCAAATTTTATTGATATTATTTTTTTGTTAAATTTAATATCTATTCCTTCTTCCCATTTATTTTGTTCCCCCCTACAGAGAGAGAGTGAAAGAGGTATACCATTGATCTCGCTCAAAATGATTCCTTCACCATATTCGTTAACTTTGCAAGAAATTATATTAATATCTTTTTTAAAGATATCCTCTATTATGTGAGTTATATGTGAGAAAACGTTAATAAACTGTTCATAGCCATAAAAATTATTTGAATCCAACCAATCTGGAAGGGATTCTTCTTTAAAATTTATTTTAGGAGAATCTTTACCTTTAAAATCACCGAATGGACTACAGTAAGAATCGCCCATAAATGAATAAGCATTAATTAACTTTATTTTTTGGTTTGTCATATATGAATCATTAATTATTTCTTTTAAATGATTTATTGAATTATCATGAGATTTCATATAACCAATTTTTAAATATGTTGAATATTTAATCGCTAAATCTTTAAGTATTAATGCATTTTTGGTATCAAGGCATAATGGTTTTTCCGTAAAAATAGGCTTTCTAAATTTTATTAAATACTTGAGAACATGAAAGCTTAGTTTCCTAGGCAATGTAACTATGAAAGCATCAATATCTTCAATATTTTTAATTTCTTCATGAGAATTATATTGGAACTTCGCAGCGTATTGGTTAGCTAATTTATCTCTTAAATCTGCTATGGGGTCGCATAAAGTATGAATATTTACATAATCAAGAGAAACATAACAAGGGAGATGACATTGTTGAGCTACAAAACCACAACCAATAAAAGCTAAATTTATCTTATTCATTAATTTATAAATTCCACAAAATTTTCTTTATTTATGATATTAAAAGAAGGCCATAATATTATGAATGTCCCTCCATCATTTAAGTAGTTAATATGCTTTTTAATAATTGGTTTGAAATGTATATAGGCTAAAATTACAGTAATAGGATATTTTTTATAGTTTAAATTTTCTGTTCCTAAAACCATTAAAGATTTGAAAGGTGCGTACATGCCTTTTTTTTGCTTATGATCATCTAATAAAACTCCAATATATTTGTCAATCTCATATTGAATTGCAATAGTTGGACCCGATCTTGCGGCTCCGTAACCAGCTAAGCTATTGTCTTTTATTTTGTTTCCTGAAATAAAATCTAAAACCTTTGATCTTGTTAATGCTATATTTCTGTTGAAGTTTGCCGCCCAATTGGTATTTGATAATCCAATAATTTTTTCTTCACTAATTAAAATATTTATTTTTGATTGATTTTTTTTAGTTAAACATTTTGAAGATTCCTTTTTAACCGCTATGAATATAATACTCCCATGTTGAATATTATTTCTTTCATAATCTATAATCTCAAGATTAAATTGTTTTAAAAAATGACTTGCACTCTCATAAGAGTAATGAACCATGTGTTCGTGAAAAAAGGTTCCTAGTATATTTTTATTTACTATGTCTACTAAGTATTGAACCTCAAAGCAAAATATACCCTCATCGGATAAAAGCTTACTCACAGTTTCTCCCATATTTTGCATTTCATGGGAATGAGCAAAAACATTAAAGGCAGTTATTATTGAATATTTTTTGTTTTTAAAAAATTTTTCGCTGTTTACGTTATTAAAAAGTCCTAATTCGGTAGGGATTCCATTTCTTCTTGCTTCTTCAACTACTGTTTGGGCTGGATCTATTCCCTGCACTTTGTAACCCTTATATTTAAATTGTTTTAATAAAGAACCATCATTACTTCCAATATCTAAAACATTTTTATCTTGAATATCGTAGGTTTTAGTTATGTAATTAGAAAATTCATCAAAATGCTTTACGATTTTATCGGTTTGTCCAGAGAAGTAAGTATAGTCCTTCCATAAAAAGTCACTATCAATATCGTCATTAGTTTGTACTGCTTTACAAACAGAGCATTGATATATATCTATTGGGTATCTTGGTGCATCTGTGATGAGATTTTCTTTTGAGTAATGTTCTCCAATTGGAATTGGATGCATTGGGATTACTGCACTTATTAGCGAAGATCCACATAAACGACAACCTAAATGTTTCTTATGAATATTTTTAATTGTTTGATTTAACATTTATTTTAGAAAAAGTTTTTATTTGATACTTGCTCTATAAACTTATCATCCCAATCTCTTGCGATTTTTTTAAATGAATATGAAAATTGATCAATAAAACTATCTAATTCCTCATCAGATATGAGCATTGAATTTGAAAAAGTGAATCTATGCCATTTCCCGTTAATTAGAGTCGAAAATTTCTCCTTCATATAATCCGATACAGCAATACCAAATAAGTTTTGTTCTTTGCATGAGTATTCAAGTGAATTTCTCATACCTCTCCCTCGAACATTTTTATAAAAATCATGATCTTTTAAAATCTGATTAAGTGAATCTCTCAGCTTTTTACCTTTATTAGAAACTTCTTCTAGAAATCCCTCTTGATTAATGATTTCTTGGCATGCTAATGCTGCGGCGACACATGCTGAATGACCTTGAAAAGTGGTTGAGTTTTCTACCCTGCCTGATGTGGACTTTATTATATTCTCAATGTCTGAACTAGTTACAACTCCACTTATTGGCATGTATCCTGCTGCAAAGGTTTTACCCAGAAATATGAAATCTGGTTTAACCCTGTCCCAATCAATACAAAAGTTTTTACCTGATACACCACAACCACACCATACTTCATCAACAATCAAATGTATATTATATTTATCGCAAACTTTTCTTATTTCAAGCCAATAATTATCAGTTGGTGGTACATCACCAACAAGTCCTCCCATAATTGTTTCTCCAATAAAAGCACATACTTTTTCCTGACCGATTTCAAGAATCTTTTTTTCTAACTCTAAAGCACATCTCACCCCATATTCTTTTTCTGTTTCACCTTTTTTTAAATGTCTAAATTTATTATGTTCCTCAACTTTAGCCCTTTTTCTGGGAAATAAAGGATTATAAAAGTCTAAATTAGGCCTTTCCCCAATTGCCATGCAATCAGTAGTTGCACCATGATAACTTTGAGTTCTACTTATAAACCATTGTTTTTCGGTTAACCCATTTAAAAAGTGAGCTTGATAACTCAAATGCATAGCCGCTTCGCACGCTTCTCCTCCAGAGCCTCCGCACAAAAAAAGCCTGTCAAGTCCGTGAATACTTTTTTCAAGTAACTTTGATGCTAATTTAGTCCTGTTTTCATCAATAAAAGTTTTGTAGTCGATATGTGGAACTTTACAAAGTTGTCTGTGTATTGAATCTATTATTTGTTTATTACCCCATCCAAGAACTGCATGAGCAGTAAAGCCACCTGTCATGTCAAAATATTTTTTTCCTGATTTTGTATTTAAGTACATTCCTTCACCTGAAACAATCTTTTCAGGTATAGGGTCATTAGGGAAGGTTCTTAATATTTCAAACAAGACTTTAATTAAATTATTTAATAAATATTACTATTTTTATAAATCTTTTGGATGAAATCATGTGATTTTAGTTAATTTTTAAATCTCATGTATTAATACAATATAAAAAATAGTACGAATTGCCCAAATAAAAGTTATTAGTAATACTATGATTCTCTAGAATCTACCGATATATTTATAATGATCAGAATCAAATACTTCAATATCTGCTGATCTAGGTTCATATAAATTTGGTAAATCTCTTGATTTTGTAATTAATTCCTCTTTATGCCAAATTTGAGTTTGATCAAAGCAATATTGGAGATTTTGGGGAAACTTAATTTGATTATTGTCTGAACCTTTTTCAGCAGCAACAAGAACATTCATAGATGAATATCTTTTATAAGTATCATTTGCTGCTTTACCTGCATCAAAAGTTTTTTTAGGGGTAAATACCGGGGAATATATAAACCAGTCAAATATATTATTGTAGGCGTTCACTTCAGGACTTACTCTTAGAGCATTAAGGTATACCTTGTTACTTAAATAATTATTCTGTGCGAAAAATGAGTAAAACCATTCACAAGAAATTGAAAGCATAGCACCAGGTAAAAAGTTGAAAGAATTGACACTTACAACTCTTCCAAATGGTTTTAAGAATCTATGGATTGTTATTAGTGCTTCCGTTGGGTTGAATATATTATCTAGAACTGAACCATCAAATATAAAATCCCACATATTCTCTTGACTAGACAATTCTTTAGAAAAAGGCAGATTTAAATCTGCAATTACTGAAGCTCCTTCATAATTCGAACAATCTAGAACAGCAAACTCTTTGATATCAGGAAAAAATATTTTAAAAAGAGATGATTGTTTTATACAGGGATATTCAACTCTTTTAGCAGTTTTGGTTTCTTTATCAACATGATTTTGGTCCTCAAACCATTTTGAAGGTAAATCTTTTTTGTATTCATCTGCTAATTCTTGTAATAAATTAGGTTTAACATGAACAGTATTTTGGCCAAGGCATAAAACTCTTCCATTAATTTTTTTATGCTTATCTTCTTCCAATATTAGTTTAAGTCCTTGTGCATTAAGTCCCATATTTTTTATAAATAAAAAGTTATTATATATTATCAATCTTTGTAAAAAAGACTTTTTATTATTACTAATTTTTATTATAAATATTTTTTATTTTTACTAATCTAATTTGTTAATTTAAATAAATCAAAAAAAGGCTTATTTTATTAAATTAATAAATTAAATATTTAACATTATTATTTAGTAATTTTTGAATTAATTCTTGATACGATTACTCTTATTAATTCTTCTAAAGTAAGAGTCTCATAAGTAGCAACTATCTCTAAAAGGTCATAATTTTGAAGACCTTCATGCTCCATTTCTTCTTCAATAAGAGAAAGTATCTGAATTATTTCGATACTCTCATATTCTGATTCTATTCCAATAAAATTTTCTAAATTCTCAATTTTATCAAATTTTGATTTTAAAATTTCCTTAACAGATTTATGCACTATACTTTCAATTATTTTTAATTTAATCATCTTATTCTTTTTGATAATGGAGGAGAAAAAGTAGAGTATGGTTTAACGTCCCTAATTATAGTTGAATTAGCTCCTATCACTGAACCTTCACCAATTTTTGAATTAGGTAAGATCACACTTGAAGATCCTATATATGATTTTTTTTCTAGTTCTACATATCCCAAAATTGAACAGTTATAACCTATAAAACATGTTTCTTTGATAATAGAGTCATGGGCTATAACCGAAAAAGATAATATGCAGTTATTTTCTTTGATCTGTACATTGGGTTCAATTACTACATATGGACCAATAAATGAATTATTCCCAATATGGCAATTATTAAGAATAGATGTTTTGTGTATAATTGATGTGAATTTAGCGCCATAATTCGCAAGAATTTTAGTAGTTTCTTCTCTTAAAGAAGTAGATCTACTAATAGAGTTGATAACATAAGCATCTGGATATTTACATAGGTCAGAAAAACCCCCAATTATTTTGTAACCTTGTAAATCTCTCTTTAAATTTTCAGGATTGTCATCAAGGAAGCCTAGTACTTCAAATTCTTCTCCAGTTGGAGCAATTCCATTATTTGCAATATCAAGAAGCTCTAAATATCCTGTTCCAGCTATTAATAATTTTAAAGTCATTTACTAAAAATTATATGGAAGCTTGATAATTGTAAATTACAAAATAAACCAATTGGAGGATAAAACATATTTGACATTGCTTAACTGATGATTGTTAATTCTTTTGATACTTTAGATAATTTTTTCTACAAATTAAAAATTCTTCTTTATTTGCCAATGTAGAATAATCTCTCTTTTTGTCAGATAAATCATTATCTTGTAATTCTCTCATGATTCTTCTCATTATTTTACCGCTTTTAGTCTTTGGTAAGTTTTGAAAATGAAATATATCTTTAGGGATATGGTATTTGGTAAGTTTAGTTTTAATTATATTATTAATTTCCTTTTTCAAATTTTCTAAATAATCTTCCTCAGTTACTTTTGAAGAGAAATATAGAATTACTCTTGATCCACAAATTTTATCTTCTGTTGCAACTGCACATGCTTCAATAACTCCTTCTAATGAAATACTAATACTTTCTATTTCGGAAGTTGATATCCTATGGCCAGAAACATTAATTACATCATCGCTTCGGCCACCAATAAATAGATACCCATCCTCATCGAAGAATCCAACATCATGCAATCTGAAAAAACCAGATTGAGTGAAATATTTAGATTTTTTATCTGATATTATCTCTTTGAAGATCCCATCCCAATGATTACAAACTAATATCTCATTTGGGTCAATTCTATCTCTTTCAATTTCAGTTTTGTCCAATATATCTTTTGCAATAGCCATACCTAATTCTAATCTTGGTTTGCCAACGCATGCATAATTTTTTGGTGGATTGTCTTCATCACGAGGAGCTACAAGAACTCCTCCTGTCTCTGTTTGAAAATATGTATTAACGATAGATTCTCTTTTCGGTTTGAAAAATGTTCTAGCCCAATCCCCAACATTATTTGCTAAGGGTTCCCCGCATGATCCAATCCTATCAAGTCCTATTTCTTGATTTGCATAATCAATTATAGATTTATCTTGATCTACAAGACTTTTTATAAGTCTAAACATTGTTACTGATGTATAGAAACAATCAGGTTTGATTTTACCTAAATATTTACCAAGTAATTTTGGGACAGATATAGATATTGGATTTTCGTTAATAATGGAAATGGCTCCTAATAAAAGAGGGCCATAAAAAGCATATGTGTGCCCATTTATCCATCCTGCATCAACTGATGTAAAGATTATGGATCCTTTCCTAATCCCAAAAAAATAGTTTGTCGTATACTCAGCATATTTTAAATAATCCCATACTCCGTGAGTTATTGCTTTTGGTAAGCCAGTTGAACCAGAAGTGAAAAGACTGAACAGATTATGTTTTGAGTAGTAAAATTTTTTTTCAAAATCTTTAACTATAATTTTTTTTGAATCTAAGTTTATTGTTAATGCTTTTAAATTTTTCTTCTTTGATAAATCAAGTACTTTTTGAATTTTTTTACTTAAAGTTTTTCTAGATAAAATTATATCAGGTTTGAATATATTTATTCTTTGGATTATTGCTTCTTCTGAAAGGTCTTCGAAGCAAATGCAATGATGCGCTCCCAATAAAAGACTGCTAAGCATAAGAATAATTGATTCTTCAGATGCTCCAATCACTCCAAAAATTTTGAGCTGTTTTTTTGAATTTTTTGAAGAGCAATCATCTTGAATTTGCTTTGCTAAATTTAGAGAATAATTTTGACACTTTTCTTTAGTTAATTCTTTAATCTTGCCATTATTTTTTATTACTTTGAAAAGTATATCGTTGTCTTTATATTTACTTGTTATGAATTCATAAATATCAATTTTACTAGAATCCGATGAAGTTCTTATCCATTCTGCTGGAGGAGATATTTTATATTCCATAATTTATTTTAGATTTTTCATAAGATTTTATTGAATATTTATTTAATTTTAGAATCTATTAAATAGAAAACAAGTTGAAAAAAATGATTTCAACAAATTATTTTTTAACAATAAAAAGATTTTCAAATAGTTTCTTTTACAATTACAGGAGAAAATATTAATCTGCCTTTAGATTGCTCCCAACTAAATTTTTTTTCAGGATCGATGGGATTAACTCCATGTCTTAGTTGAGTTGAATTGAAAACTATTACATCACCACTATGCCAATAATCTTCTACATCAATTAATTTATTAGTTCCGTTGTCTCGCAGAAATAAACCTCCCTTTACATAATCTTTTTTGCGGTCTGAAAGACACAATAAACAATGTAAACCTCCAATAGCATTGTCGGGGTCAGAGTGCTCTCCAAGCATACCTCCTCCTATAGGATAATGTTGCAAAGATGCCATGGAATAGATTCCATTTGATGGTTTTGAAAGTATGTCTATTTTTTCCCTTTGATCAAATAATTCCTTTAAATGAAAAAGTCTTTGTGCAATTTCTGTAATTAATTTAGGTGGTTTGTTCCAAAGGAAAAACTGAGCTCTTGCAGTAATTTGCTTAACTATAGATTGTGGATTAATTTGAATTTGTCTATAAAAATGCTTAGAATTATCTTCAGCTTTTTGCCATCCGTTATAAAGTTTAGAAGGGGAACTATAAAATAATTCTTTTAACTTTAAAACCTCACTTTTAGTTGCAAAATTTGAGACAATTGCAATAGATGATAAAGATTTATTATTTAACGCTTTTTTTATGTCTGAATAATTTAACTCTTCAAGACTTTGATAATTGTACTTAAGAATATTCAACTTTTTTTATAATTTATAGTCAAGATAACATAAATTAATGAGTAAATAAAAATTTATTTTTAATTCAATTTGGAGTAATGAGGTCTTCCATTAGCTGCAGTATATGGTTTATTGTATGTTATTTGGTTTGAGTCAATCATTGCCATGCTTAATGAGAGTCTTATCTTGTCAGAATTATTAACTCCTGCACCATGAACAGTCATTGCACTAAATAATGCAAATTGATTAAGGGTTGGTAACATTTTGAATTCATCCAAATTTTCAAGACCTTTGGTTATGGATTTAGGCTTGTATGCACTTCCTAACTTATGACCATATGAACCTTTAGTAATTGAATTAGGAGTCTCGTCAACGTTCCAACTTAATAGTTCATCAGGTATTAAATGTGAAGTAGGAAAGTATCTAACTGCAGTTTCTTCTGTTGGAATTGTTAAAGGTATCCACATATTATGCGCCCTTGCAGTTTGTTGGGGCGAATCACTATACATTGTTTCTCGATGAAACCCAATATTGTCATTAGATTTTGTTTTCTTATTAGGTCGAACAGCCCTAAGAAAAACTACTGACTCGTGACAAATATTCTTCATTCCTGTTATGTAGGAAATCATTTCATAATTTTCTTCTAGGACAATTTTCTGATAATCCAATTTGTTTATTTTCACCTGACAATCATAAGCATATTTGTGAAAATCTTTTGTATGCATAAATTCCCATTCTTTACTAATAAAAAAGGTTTCCTCAATTAAATTATCAACCTCAGATTTTAAATTTTGCATTCTAGCTGAATCACAAAAATCTAAATTGAGATATCCAAATCTCTCATAATTAGATTTAAGTGAACTAAGATAATCCATTAAAGACAGATTGATTTAAAACGTTTAAAAATATAACATATAAAAAGGGTTTTTATAGTACCGAAATTTATATCCTTTATTTAACAAATCTAGATTAATGTTTATAATAAACTCTGAATACTCATTATCTTTAAATCCCAAAAAATAGTTTTTATAGTTTACTAATCTGATTTTGAATTATTAGAGCTATTTTGGCATGCAGCAGATTCCAAAAATATAATATGCCATATCTCCATTACCAGTATGAATAAGCTCATCGTTCATAGATAAAGTGAAAACAATTTCAAAATTTAATTCTAAACTTTTTTTAAGTTCATCTTTTGTTTTACAGTTTATATGACCTGGATCCCTATTCTCTGGGCTAATTAATTTTTGAGATTCTATAGTGGGCATACCAAAGATAAAAACAGCATTCTTTCTACAACTTTTAATAATGTTTTTAATAAATTTATTCTCTTTTTCTTTTGCGATATGTTCTAAAACATCCAAACAATAAAACCCATCATAATCATTTCCAATTATATGATCTTTTGTGAAATCGTTAATTTTGAATTCAATATTTTTAAGATCACTATTAACCTTAGTAGCTTCTTTTACGAATTGAGGGTCGTAATCAGATAACGTTAAACTTTTAAATTTTTTTGCAACAACCCTGCTACACCAACCATCACCACAACCTGCTTCAAGAATGTTATTCTTACCGTCTAAGAATTTAGATACAAATTTATATCTTGATAAAGAAAACAATAATGAATTTGGATCTTTACGCCATCTTGAAAATGCTACTTTACCTAATCTGGTTGGGTCATAATTCTCATCAAACATGTAACTATATTGCTCATCTAAAGTTTTCATATATCTAAATATAAATTTTTAAATAATATCATAAATTTCATTCCAATTATTTAACGTTAGAAAGTTTTTGTTTTCGCTTGTTTTAAAATTTTTTTTTGTAAAAAGAATTTTTATTATACCGTTATCTAATTTTTCAAGAACTTTTTCTAAGTCATCAATAAAGTGGGTACAATTAATATCCTTAATCCTTTGTATCTTTTGATCAATAGTTTCTTCAAAAAATACATTTTCTAATTCTATCCCAATAAAATTTTCTTCAAAAAAATTATTTGTTTTTAACCAATTTAATGCTGCTTGATGTAAATCGTATTTTTTTCCTTTGATTGGAAATTTAGTTTTATGGCTAACAATAGAAATTTTTATCCCTTTTTTGAGTAAAAAGTTTAGTGTTTGTGATAAGTCTTTTTGTAGTTTTGCATTTTTAATTAAATTCCCATAAACTTCACCCTGCATTTCAGTAAATTCATTTTCCTTGCCATTGAGGATCATTTCCTCCCTAATGCTAACCTTGTTTGCTTGAATATTTTTGTGAATAAATCCTCTCTCTAAGGCTAAATTATAGAAAATTTCGTCATAAATCACCAAAGTATTATCAAAGTCAATTCCCAAGTGTATATTTCTCATATTGAAACAATGTAGTTGTATAAACTTCTGCTATCAATTTTAAATTTTTCTCGCATATAATTTTGTTTACCTAGTCTATTTATAAATTTATCTTCTAGACCGAAGGGCTTTATAGATTCGAATTTTAAGTTTTCCTTTAAAACTATTTCAGAGATTTTAGAAAATAAGCCACTAGATGAATAATGTTCCTCTAGAACTATTAGATGCTTAATTCCATTTTTGGTTAGGCTTTTAAGCACCTTTGTATCGAAAGGACTAAATTTTATAACACTGAGTATAGAAATTTCTTTATTTATTTTTTTTAAATCATTTTTTATAGATGCCGCTTCAGATAAAATTGGACCATATCCAATAATTGCAATTTCGCCTCCTCTTGAGATCCAATTAATGTCAATTGGAGATGAAAGAGGTTCAAATTCGGATAAATTTTTCTCACCTTTTTTGCCAATTCTTATATAATTCGGACCATTATTTAAAATTGATTGGTTTATGCAATACTCTAATTCTTGGCTATCACATGGAGTATAAATATTTAGTGAAGGAATAGTACGTAAAATTCCTAAATCATCTAAGGAATGATGAGTTGGTCCTAATTCTGCATAAGACAATCCACTGCCAGTCCCTACAATTGTTACTTTAGATTGATGATATGCAACGCCTATTTTAATTTGTTCAAAACATCTTGAAGTTGTAAAGGGTGTAATTGTATAGACAAAAGGTCTTAAATTTGATATCCCCATACCTGCTGCCATACTCATCATATTAGCTTCGGCTATCCCACAATTAAAAAAACGATTTGGAGCAACTTTTTTAAATTCATCGAACATTCTGTTTCCAATATCTCCTGAAAGTAAAACAATATCCTCTCTTTTTTTAGCTAAATTAGTTATGGCTTTAGCAAACGTATTTCTCATAATGCATTATTATTTAATTCAGTAAAAGCAGCTTCTAGTTCGCTTTCATTTGGAGTTCGATAATGCCAATTATTATTATCCTCCATAAAACTTATACCTTTACCTTTTATAGTATGAGCTACTATAACAGTTGGTTTTTGAGTTGATTTTTTGGTTTTTATAAAGGCTTGTTCTAGTTGATTAAAATTATGACCATCTACTTCTAATGTTTGCCAGCCAAAAGAAATCCATTTATCTACTAATGGATCTAGTGACATTATTTCTTGGCTTCTACCAGTAGCTTGCCATTTATTAAAGTCGATTATTGCTACTAAGTTATTGACTCTTAGAGAAGAAGCTAACATAGCTGCTTCCCAAATAGTCCCTTCATTACATTCTCCATCACTAAGGAGTGCATAGCATTTGAAATTCAACCCCCTTATTTTTGATGAGAGCGCCATCCCTAAAGCCATAGGTAGGCCATGTCCTAGCGATCCTGTAGCAGCTTCTATTCCTGGAATACTACCTGGCTTAGGTGGATGTTCATGAAAGAAACTATCATTTTCCCCAAAACTTTTAAGCAATTCTTTATCAAAAAAACCTATTTCCCCAAGAACTTGGTAAAGAGCAGGAGCTCCATGACCTTTGCTTAATATAAATCTATCTCTATCATGGGCACGAAAATTTTGAGGATTAATATTCAATTCTTTCCAATATAAATAAACTAATATATCCATGCAGGATAAACATGAACCTAAATGAGGTATTTTTGCTTTTGAAGATGTAAAAATAGTAGACTTTCTCAGTTTTAAGGCAATATTTTCTAACTCGTCAAGGGTTATTGAGTGTTTATTTTGATGGGAAGTTGACATTCTAATTTAAATCTAATTCTTTCATCCATTTAATCGGATAGCTTTTTGGGGCATCTTTTAGATCTCTTGATTTTAAGGCATTAATTATTTCATAAATAGAATTATCTATTACGTATAGTTTTTTAAAACCTGTTTCAATTAATTTTATTGAATCTTGGAGGTATGTACCTATTAATTTATATCCTTTTTTAATAACAAAATTTATAAATTTAGATACATTTAAAACATTACTTAGAATAATTAAAAATGTAAAGTTTTCCATATGATTATTTTTTACTTTTGAATTTTTAATTTAAATAATTTGATTCTAATCAAAATCAATGATTATTCTACCTGCTGAAAGACCCTGCCTCATATCATCGATTGCAACATTTATTTTTGATAAGGGATAACTTGTACTAATTAAATCATCAAGATTAAGCTTGTTTTGATTATATAGTTTGAGAAATCTTGGGATATCTTTTTCTGGATTGCTTTCTCCACCATGTGAACCTAAAATTTTCTTTCCAAAGTGTAAAGGCAAAGTATGTATGAGTAAATTATCATTTTTATTTGGAACCCCAACTAATACAAGTCTCCCATTGTTTGAAATTAATTCATAACCAGATTTCATTATTTTTGAGAGACCAGTATTATCAACGAATACATCAACTTTATTGGATATTCTTTTTATCTCTTTTTCAACTTCTGATAATTCTCCCTTTATTAAGTGTGTGGCGCCTGCTTTTTTTGCTATTTCTAATCTGCTCTCATATAAATCCACAGCAATTATTGGATAAGCAGAAGTTAATTTAGCGGCTTGAATGATATTTAAGCCAACTCCTCCTGCTCCATAAACAACAATTGATTCACCCATTTTTAGTTTTGCATTATTTTCTATCACCCCAAAACCAGTTGTTATTGCACATCCGAAAAGAGATGCATGGTATCTATTTGTAGATTTTGGAATTGTTGTGCATCTATTTTCACTAATAATTGCATGAGTGTTGAATGTAGTAACCCAACCAGCATTAAGTGTATTACCTAACCAAGAATACTTTGGAGTAGCAGCCTGAATTCCTGAACCTTTTCTCCAATGGAGGACAACTAAATCTCCTTCTTTTACCGTAGTAACACCATTTCCTTTTGCAATAACAGTTCCACATCCCTCATGACCCATGAGATGAGGTAAAAATTTATCTTCACCTTTTACTCCAGTAATTTCTCCTATTTGAGAGCCACAAATACTACTGGAATGCAATTTTACAAAAACTTGACCTAACTCTAATTGCTTTGGGAGGTTAATTTTTTCAATTAGTAAAGGTTGATTCTGATTTACTAATATTGCTGCAGTTACTTCTTGATTATCTATATTTATTTCTTTGTTCATAAGAATTGGATAGTATGAAAATTATACTCTTTTATTGAAAAAAAAATATATAAAAGACCGATTATTAGTTAATATGTTAAGTAGAAATTTTTTGTAAGAATAGTAATGCTTACAATATTAAAAAAGGAAATCTTCTTAAATTTTTATTCAATTTTTTTAATAAATCTTGAAATAATCAGAATTAAATTACTAACAAATTTTAAAAATAATGAAATAAATTTAGTTTATGATTTATCATGTGCTCCTTTTACTTATGGTGATTTATATACTTTTCTCTTCCTTGGAAGATATTTTATCTTTGAAGGTTTTAAATTAAATTTTATTTTAATCGATGATGTAAAAAAAAATAAAGATATCAAATATTTTTTTCCTCAAGCAAATAAAGATATCAAAAAATCAGATCTTAACAATATAAATTTCATTATAAAAGAGCTAAAAAATATTTCTTTAGAATTACTAAATCATAATAATAGTTCAATAGTTTTTTGTTCTTGGGAAGAATTCCTTAAATCCTATAAATGTATTTATAAAGATAAAATTACCCTTTTTAAAGAAAGAGTATTTAATAGAAAAAGCATACATTTTTTCTCTTTTAAGATGCTTAATTACTTATTAAAAAATACTTCACAAAAAAAAGTAAGAGATATTATTTTAGATAAAAATTTTAAAAAAGATTTTCTGAAAAAAATAAATTTCGATTTTAAAAAAAAATTTATTACTTGGGGTCTGCGATTTAATAAGTTTTATGGGAATAATAGAAATAATTCAGAAACTGAATTTATTGAAACTTATAAATTATTATTGAAATTTTTTCCAGGTAATGAAATTATAGTAATTTCAGATAATGCAGGTACAGAATATTTCAAAAAGATTTCTGAAAAAAATAATTTTTCTTTAACTTTTTCTAAGGACTTTACTAAAAGTTTTATAGAAGATGCGTTATTAATATTAAATTCAAAATTTCATTATCAAATTCATGGTGGTGCATCGGCAACTGTTGCAGTTTTTTCTAATGTTAGATTCATTATATTTGGCTCACCAGTTCTAGAGAAATTATTCTTAAGAAATAAATTTTCTTTTTGGCAAATGGATAATCAAGTTTTTAAAAAAATAAAAAAGAATACTAAATTTAATAAAACAAAATTGGAAATTGAATTATACAAAATGTTTTCATAATAACTTTAGTTAAAACTCATTCTCTTAAGTAGAAAATTAAAAATAAATTACAGTAATTTTTAAAATTCAATTTTTGAACTTTTCCAACTTCTCTTATAAGATTTAATACCTTCATTTTTTTAAATATTTTTATAAAGTTATTTTTTTTATACTTAATAAATGTAAATTATATTTTATTTATTCAAAGTAATTAAATGAATAATCGCCATTATATTCTGCAAGGTCAAACCACCATTTCCATTCTTCTGGCGTATTAAAGGCTTCACAAGTAACTTGCCAATATAGAAGATTAGCTTTTTCTTTTTCATTTCTGTAGCTTTCTACGCAAAGATATTTATGGTCTTTGGCAACTCTTTGCATTTCTCTTAATGCCTTTATTAGATCATATGCATGTAAGCAATGAAGAGACATTAATGAGTAAACAAGATCAAAATTACTATCTGGCCAAGGAAGTTTTGTGGCATTTCCTACTACTAATTTATTTTTAATTTCTTCTTTACTATTTTTTATCGCATAAGAAGATATATCAATACCGTATATTTGGGCCTTTGGAAGGAGCTTTTGTATTTCAAATAATAAAAATCCCTTACCGCAACCTATATCTAAAATTTTAGCATCTTGCTTAAGTTTATAATGATTAATTAAATTCTTTGCGACTTTTTCCCATCTTCCTTCAATATATTTGTAACCTCCATAACAAATTCTTCTATCACCATCCCAATAATCATAATCAAATTTTTTAGCTAATTCGGCAGCCTTATATTTTGGATATTCTTTATCATTAACTCGCGATAAGTAGTCCCTTTTTGTTTTTTTATGAAGGTTACTCATAAAATCAATTTCTTGCATAATTAATTAAGCATGTTGAGTATGAATATGTTACACAAAGTATTTGCTAAAAATAAAGTATCTCTTATTTAATTTTAAATTTTTTATATTTAGCTGGAATCCTATAAGATTTTTAGTTCTTTCTATGTTTTTTAATTAGGTAACTATTCTTCTAAATTCTTGTTATTTTATATGAGCATAAAGTCAACTAAAATAAAATTAAGTCTAAAGTAAAAATGATTATAAATCTTAATGAGCAAATAAATTTCATATAGAAATTTTTCAAATTTGAATAATTATTTTTTCTAACTCTAACCTTGGCAAAATTAGAATCGATAAAATTTTCTTTCCAGAATTTTCTTTTGATATTGATTCCTCTTAAATAGAAAAATGTTATCGGTAGAGATAGTTGATCTCTAATTGTTAATTTTGAAATTGAAGTCCAAGTTTTAGATGCCTTTAAAACATTTTTATTACTTTTTCTGATTAGCAGACCATTTTCAGCAAGTTTAAAGTATTCTTTATTTTTTGAGTTAAATCCTAATTTTTTTGAAAATTTTTTTATTTTTATAAAATCAATAATATTAATTTTCATGTACGCGAAACATATTAATAATTCAGATTTAAAAGATTTGCGATATCTATGTCTTACTGAAAGCCAGTCAAAATCACATTTAAATTTTTTTATTTCATTGAGAATATGTGGAAATATAATTATTCGAGCATCATGATAAATAGAAATATCATGTTTTGGCAGAAATTTAATAGGATTAAATTTAAGATATCTATCAATGGAGATCCCATTAGGTACTTTAATTTTTTTTATAAATGATTTATAGATAATGTCATAAGAGTTTGATTCCATTCCCTTCTTAATAAGTATTTGTTCGAGAAATGAGTAGTGATTATTTATTATTTTTTTATCTGTAAATAAATAGTATTTCAAGTCAACATTTTGAGTAAATATTGATGCTATTGAATCATCCATAATGAAATCATCATAATTATTCGTATTTACTGAATAAATTATTATTTTATGTTTTGCCATTTTTGGGATTGTAAAGAATTAGAATCTATTTCCTTTTTTACTAAAAGAATCCTTTCCCAATATTCTTTATTTTGCAGTTTTTCTATTGCATTTAAGTGAACTAATTTTGTAGGACCTATTATATAATTCTCATAATTTAATAATTGAGGTAAAGCCAATGCAAAATCTTTTATACTTACATCGTATTTTTTACAATTTTCGTTAATGACTTTATATTTGTGCGCAGATTTAATAAATAGATCTCTTTTTAATATCTCTTCACTATCTTTAGCTTGCAAAATCCTGCTTCCTTTTAATTCATTTAAGATACTTCCTGCATTCAATAAACCGTAAGCTATATATTTAATTGGTAGAGTCATACTTGAATTAATAATACCAAGACAAAATCTTCTTTGACATGAAACTTCATTTAGTGAGATTGATTTATTACTTATTAATTCTAATATCCTTGAATCATTAATATTACAAAATCCAATTCTTTGAATTTGCTTTTTTGAGATTTCATTAATTAGGCATATAATCGCTTCTTCCATTATTTTTTTTTCACAATTAATATGCAGTTGAATAGAGCCTATATTTATTTGATCAAATTTTTTATAGATAATTGATAAGCATTCTTTAATATCATTTTTATCTAGATAAGCTTTTTTTTTATCTAAACCTCTTTTATAAGCACGGCCAATTTTCGTATTAATAATAAATTCTTTATTTTTAGATTTCCTGATTGATTTCGAAATTATATTATCAGCTTCTCCACCAATATAAGAAGGAGAAGTGTCAATTTGTTTTATTCCTAATTCATAACTTTTTGCCAATATATTTGAAAATTCTGAATAGTTGCATCTTAAACCATTCATCATTGCACCAAGCCAAACTTTATTGGTATCGAGTACCATAAACTTTAAAGATCAAGATTTGAGCAATAAGGACTATTCTCTACTTTCTTCCCTTCACAAAGATTACTATTTTGTTCATATTTTGTGAAATGAGCTTCGTCATTATGAGAAGTATTTTTATCCGTGGAATAATAAAAAACAGAAAAAACTTTTCTTTGAACTTCCTTTGGGCATTGAAGAGGGAAGGGATGACCGTGCCATGAATCACCATCTGTTTGAAAGATTATTGCTCGGTTAAAAATAGGTATTATTTTTTTTGTATTTTGATCATAATTATTTGAATCATTTAAGAAAAGTTCTCCTCCCCAGGATGGATCCCAATCTTCAGTTAAATAAAAAATACAATTTATTTTTCTCCATAATTGAAGTTTGTGATGCCAATTGAAATCAATATGCATATTTAAAAATCCTCCTTTTTCTGTGATCATTGCACCACCTCCTATAAAATATGGATCGACTATTAAACTTTCATTTTCACTTATCTTTTCCATAAACAAAACAAAATCTCTTGAATTCACATATGAAGCAAATTCATTAAGGCTTGATCTCATATAAGTTGTATTTTCTAACCTAAAGCGTTTGTAATTGTTTTCTTTGTTATTATCAACAACCCATCCTTCATCTTTCTCAGCATTTTTTAATGATATAGAATTGGATAAATCTTTAGCTAAATTTATTGGAAGAAAATTATCAATTACTAAATGAGGGAAAGGGCTTGCCTTTCTGAATTCACCTTTGTGTTTTTTATATAATTTTTTTAGATGATTTCTCATCTTAAACTTTAACTTTGTAATTACTTGATTATATTACAAGCAAAATTAAGTAAAGCTATTGATTTATTAAGGTATATAGCAATAAGCATATAAAATTAGCTTAGATTAGAACTAAGAGCAGAAATTGTCCAATTCAAATTACTGTATGAAATTAATTGAATCCCAAAATATATAGGCAATTTTAAAAATGATAGTTACCTAATTTAAAATCTTTTTCATAAATAAATTTAATCTTTTCTTTTGTTGATTCATTATAAAAATAATTCAATTTTTCCTTTGCATTTGTTATCTTTATTGGATCTGTTTGCTCTTTAGGATGAGGCTTTTCCAATAGTTTAGTTGGTATTGGATTGCCTTTATTTTTTATAAGTTCATTAAACTCCTTTGACAATTCTTCAATTTTAATTATTTTTTGATACAAATCTTTTGAAAAAACCATCATTTCAATTTGTGGAGTCCAATGATAATCAGAAAATAATCCACCATCAGAAATATAGTCAACAAAACTTTTAAATCCTTTAGGTGAATATTCCCCATACCCAGGAATATATTTGTATTTTTTGAATTTTCCAGTTGCTATTTTTTGTAAGAAGGCAGATAGAATTCTTTCATATGGATTTCTTATTACTGTAAAGATTTTCGCTTTATGAATTTTTAAAAAGAGATTAGGTTTATAAAGAATCTTTGAAGTTTTGCTGGCTAATTTTAAAGCTCTAGATTTTGCCTCAAAATAGGTTTCTTTTTTTGAATAATTATTATTTTTTTTTGTTAAAGAATCATATAAAAATAAAGAAACTGTAGAATTCCCGCTTTTTGGGATTCGATTATAAATTAAATTCTCTTCAGGATAATATAATAGATGATTAACACCACGAGCATTAATTTTTTTGTTGCCTTTTAAAAGTGCTATTGATAATGCTCCAAAATAAGAAGCTAATTTTTTTATTTTATACATAATTTATATATATCATTAAACATAAAAATTTATTTAATTATATGTTAATTATTTTCTAATGAAAAAAAGATTTTTGAATTTTCTTATTACTTGCAACTGCTGAATATTATTTTTATTGAATTGCTCTTTGCATAGCATTTTCTAAAGTAAATACTAATTTTAATGCTATTTTAGGACGATTTAGATCCCCTTTCTCAATATCATATTTAAGTAAAAGATAAGCATCTGAAATGATCTGTCTTGCTCTCTTCTTCTTGAGATTCCATATTTTGCGACAAGTGAGGTAATAGATTAATAGGATTAACCTTCTGCAACTAGTTCAGCCGCATGTGCAATTCTTAATTCAGTTTCTTGTTTAGTCACTCTCTTTTAAATAAACAGATAATATAACCTATTTATATTATTTAAGCATAAAAAATTATTACTATCATTGCGATTTTGCACTTTATAGAAAATTTTAAGTTCTATCTTTTCTTACAAAATATAATTTTAAAAGACTATTTTTATAATTTATAATGATGAGTTATTTTGGTTAAATTTGTCTTATAATGACTGCACCTACCTCTGCCCTCGCACTCTTGATGTTACTTATTCAAACCATGATTTAGATTATAAGTTGGATATGTGTGGAATGTGCAATAATAAAACTTGAGGAATTTAATTCAAACTTCATTTCTGAAATTTAAACTATATACTAAAAAATACTATGGATAAAGATATAGAATTTTTGAATAAATATTGGAAAGAATTTGAGAATTTGATTAATCAACAGAAAAAAAATTCTAATATTATATCTTTTAAAGAAATTATAAAAGATACGACCAAAAGACAAGGAAAGTTATTTTTTGTAGGCAATGGAGCAAGTGCTTCTCTTTCTAGCCATGCTGCTACTGACTTTACTAAGCAGACAAAAATAGAGGCCCATGCTTTTAATGATCATAATCTGATAACAGCTTTTTCGAATGATTATGGATATGAAAATTGGGTTTCAAAGGCTATCGAATATTTTGTTAATCCAAATGATATGGTTATATTTATAAGCGTAAGTGGAAATTCTCCCAATTTAGTTAATGGATTAAAGTATGCCAAAAGCAAGAAAATAACTACTGGATCTTTAACTGGTTCTAAACCGAATAACTTTCTGAAAGTAAATTCTGATTGTTCATTATGGGTTGATAGTGAGGCCTACAATATAACTGAGTCTTTTCATACAATTTTAATTACATTAATAATAGATTTAATTATTGGTAATACGATTTATTCTGTAAATGATTTTTAGTTTTTAATTTTATATTTTTTAATATTTTTTAATTTGAAATCATAATTTTTGGTGGATCTCCAACTATTTTTAATGGTTCACTTTCAATTTTTTTTGAATCTTCAAATTCAATTAAATGTGTCTTATTATATTTTGTGGCTAAATCTAATGCTATATTTTTTATAAGTTTACCTTCGCCAGAACAAATATTAAATTCACCAAAATTACTGTTATATGCTATCTCTGCAATTAATTTACCTGCTTTTTCTACAGAAATATAGTCTCTAATAAAGTTTCCATTTTTTATCTTTACTTTTTTTGATCTTATGAGATTTCTGTGAATATAAGGTATAAGTCTTCTTTCATCTTCTCCCTCTCCAAATATATAAAAAATCCTACACCAAGCAAATTTAAAATCAGAAGTTTTTTCAAGTTTTTTTAAATAATTTAATAAAGAAACCTTTGCAATTGTATATGGGCTTTTAGGGTTTAATGGGGTGGAAGTTTTAATAATATTATTAGAAAATCTAAAGTCATATTCATAGCAGGTTCCTAATCCTACAAAGTAATTTATTTTTAATATTTGCATAGCTTTAAGCATATTAAGAGAACCATTTAAACATTCATAATTTTTTTCTGAATTTATATAATTTTTCGGAACTACATACCATGCAGCATGAACAACGCAATCAATATTTCTTAATATCTTTAACCACCAATTTACATCTTTATTAAATAAATCATCTATGAATATTTTATTAACATCATCAATATTAAAAGAAAATTTTTTTTCCGAATTATTCCTAATAAGCAATGTAATAGCTGCTTTTTTTTTAAGTAATTCCTTTAAAATATATCTTCCAACAAAACCCGATGATCCAGTAATTAAAATTCTCATTAGCTATATTATCTTTATATTTGGAACTGCAATTATGAATTTCATACCACTTTCCTTAAATTTAGATAGGCTTTCAATAATTTCATTAGAAATATTCCAGGGTAATATTAATAAGTAATCAGGATTACTCCTTTTTATTTCGCTTGGATTTAATATTTTTATGTGACTTCCAGGAAGATATTTATTTTGTTTTGATGTTGCATTATCAAAAACAAATCTAATTAGATCGCTCTTTATTCCTGCAAAATTTAACAAAGTATTACCTTTAGCCGCTGCTCCATAAGCCATAACAACTTTATTTTCTTTTTTTAGTTTTATAAGTAATCCTAAAAGATTATTTTTAATTAATTCTGCCTGTTCTTGAAATGAATCATAAGTTTTTATATTAGTTATTCCAAATATTAATTCCTTATCTAACATTCTTTTTACTGATATATTTTCTTTATGAATACTATCTTTAAGGCATCCAAATATTCTTAGGCTTCCTCCGTGTGTATCTAGTTCTTGCACATTAAAAATCCTTAAGCCTGCATCTTTAAAAATACTTACTACCGTAGTGAAAGATAAATATGAAAAATGTTCGTGATAAACAGTATCAAATTGTTTACCGCTTATTAAATTCATTAAATGAGGAAATTCTAAAGAAATTACTCCATTTTCTTTAATTAATACTTTAAGCGAGTGTGTAAAGTCTTTTATATCAGGAACATGAGCATATACATTGTTGCCTATAATTAAATCAGCTTTTCCTTTGCTTAATGATATTTCTTTAGCTAATTTGCGTGTTAAAAATTCATTTATTATATTAAGACCTTTCCCTTTAGCTATGTTGGCGGTATATTCTGTTGGTTCTATTCCAAGACATGGAATGTCCTTAAATTTAAAGTATTGAAGCAAGTACCCATCATTAGAGGCGACTTCTAAAACTAAACTTTTTGAATGTAAATTAAATTCACTTATAGAATAATCAACAAAGTTTTTACAATGTTTTAGCCATGTTTCTGAGGCACTTGATAAATATGCATAATCTTTCGTAAATAAATTATCTGCTGCAATAAAATCTTCTGTTTGGACCAGCCAGCAGTTTTTACAAACTCCTACTTTTAATGGGAAATATCTTTCAACTTTTAATAAATCATTTTTTGATAAATATGCATTTGAAGGAGGAGCATGCCCTAAATCAAGAAAGGTATTATTTATTTTAGAATTACAATTCCTACAAAACATATTCTTAAATACCCTTAAAGTCAATTTCAGAGAGCATTTTAGTAGTCTTATCCTTTATGGAGATGATTTTATTATCTATTGGCCAATTTATATTTATTAAAGGATCCAAAGGATTGATTCCTTGTTCTGATTTTGGAGTATATTCATAATCATGAAAATAAATTAGTTCAACATCTTTAGTTAATGTTTGAAATCCATGAGCAAAACCTTTAGGAATTAAAATCATATTATTAATCTTACTACTTAAAATTAGTGATGTATATTTTAAAAAGGTTTTGGATTCTTTTCTTAAATCAACTGCAACATCAAAAATTTTACCTCTAGTACAAACTATTATTTTTGACTCGGATGCAGGCGGTAATTGAAAATGCATACCTCTAATAGATCCAATCGTTTTTGTAAATGTTCTATTTATCTGAGAAATTTGATTAAGCCAGCCTATTTTCTTAAGTTCATTAAGGCAAAATAATCTTGTGAAGGTACCTCTTTCATCTTTAATAGGCGATTGATAAATCTCAAACACATCTTTTATGGAAAGCTCTTTAAAGTTAAACCTATTCATTTAAAAATTAAAATCCTTGATATCTGATAGACATAATTCATAAGCATCCATACCTTGGTAAAAATTTTTATACCAATTTATTGTTTTTTCAATACTTTTATTAATATTCCATCTCGGTAAATAGCCTAATTCATTTTTAACCAGAGAATTATCAAGAATGAGCTTACCTGTTTCATGAAATGAATCTGCCTCATTAAATCTATAATTAGTATTTTTAAAAAATTTAGAGGTTAATTCAATAACCTCTTTTACAGAAAGAGATTCTGAAGTGTCGGGACCAAAGTTATAAGCATTATTAAGGTCATCTTTTTCGAAAGAAATCTGCGTTAGTAAGAGATAGCCATATAAAGACTCTAAAACATGTTGCCAAGGTCTAATAAAATATGGTCTTCTTATTTCTAACAATTCATTTGATTCCCAAGCTCTAACTAAGTCAGGGATTAATCTATATTTTGACCAATCTCCGCCTCCAATTACATTTCCTGCTCTAGCACTATAGATACTAACTCCTTGCTTTTTAAAATATGATTCTCTATAAGAATTAATAATTATCTCAAGAGCTGCTTTGCTTGAACTGTAAGGATCGAAACCTCCCAATTCATCATTTTCTCTGTAAGCATATGACCATTCTCTGTTCTTATATACTTTATCGGTAGTAATTACAATAATAGACTTAAGGTTTTTAATTTCTCTAGAGATATTCAATATATTAATTGATCCCATAATATTAGTTGAATAAGTCTTTAATGGGTCTTCATAACTTTCTTTTACTAATGGCTGAGCAGCTAGATGAAGAATTACGTCTGGATTGATTATTTTGATATTTTTACGAAGTTCGTCATAATTTCTTATATCGCAGAAAATGGAATTACATAATTTAAAAATACAAGCAGATTCAAAAAGGGAAGGATATAGAGTTGGTTTAAGTGAAATACCATGCACATCCGCACCAAGAGCATTGAGACAGATTGTTAACCAAGAGCCTTTGAAACCAGTGTGCCCAGTAACTAAAATTTTTTTATTATTCCAAAAAAATCTATCTAATTTTTCTGAATTTACCAAATTTTCCATGGTGCTGTTCCATCATCCCATTGTTTTTGTAAATTTATTTTATCTCTAAGTGTATCCATAGGTTGCCAAAACCCATAATGAAAAAAGGCTTTTAATTCCCCTTTTTTAGAAAGGTTTTTTAATGGCTCATTTTCCCAACTTGTTTTATCTCCTTCAATAAAATCTAAAACCTTATTGGATAGGACAAAAAAACCTCCATTAACCATTCCAAATTGACCTGAAGGTTTTTCTATAAAATCTTGAACATTATCCCCTTTTAAGTCAAGAGCTCCAAATCGGGCAGGTGGCGAAACTGCTGTAAGGGTAGCTAATTTCCCATGACTTTTATGATATTTAATCAATTTTTTTAAATCAATATCAGCTAAGCCATCTCCATATGTGAAGCAAAATTCACTTTCATTTTTTAAATAGTTTTTAAGCCTTTTTAATCTTCCACCTGTCATGGTATCCAATCCTGTATCAACTAAAGTAATTTCCCACGACTCACATTTACTCTGATGAACTTGAACTGAGTTTTCTTTTAAATTAAAAGTTACATCGCTATTATGAAGCGCATAATTGGCAAAATACTCTTTAATCAAATAACCTTTATAGCCGCAGCAAATAATAAATTGATTAATACCTGCAGAAGAATATATCTTAAGTATATGCCATAAAATTGGTTTTCCTCCTATCTCAACCATAGGTTTTGGTCTTGTATGGGATTCCTCCGATATTCTTGTACCCTTTCCACCTGCAAGAATTATGGCTTTCATTTTATGGGTTATATAGAGATTTAATTTTACTTTAACCTAATGAGAAAATCTCTAGAGCAAATTAATAACTTTTGCAAATCCCAAAAAAATTATTTAAGTAATATTTCATTAAATAACCAAAAATTTAATACTAAAATTTTAGAATGATTTTTTTAATTTTTTTTATAAAAATTTTTTAAGTATATGATATTTTTAAATTGTGACATTTTCTCAAGTTTATGAAGATTGCAGTTATAAGGCATGGAGTTGGAAGAGAGGCAAAGAAAGTTCTTCCTTTTCTTGAAAATACTATTTATAAAGATATTTTTAAGATAAATAATTTTGAATTTGAATTTTTTTATTTATTTAGAGAAATTAATAATGAAAATTCTAAAAGAAGCAACGAAAAGAATTTAACTAGCGAATTTGCACCTTTACCTTTTGAGAAAATAATAAAGGTTGTTTTGCCAGAAAATTTCCATGTTAATTTTCAAGCTCACTTTAAAAAGGATGTACATGGAGACAACTTTAAATCATTTAGAAACCTACTCAATCAGACATATATGTTTAGAAAATTAGAAGAAAATATTGATATAAATGAATATTCTTCTTTTATTGTGCTAAGGGATGATGTTATTTTTTTGCAATATGGAAACTTTTTAAATCTTTTAAAAGATTCGCAAAAAGGATATGTAACAAGTATTTGGGATTGGGAGGGAGGAGTACATGATAGGTTTTATATGTGTCCAAAAAATGTTTTCCACAGGTTAACTTATAAATATGAGAAACTAAGAAATTTAAATTTAGAAAAAAAGAAAGTTAATCCTTTTCTTTATTGTGGAGAATTTTTAACTTTAAAAGTATTAAAACAACATAAATTTAAAATCTATCCCCATAATATAAAAACACAAAGAGTAAGAAAGGGTTTCGTAATGGCAAAAGAAAAATATAGAATTAGGTTACACGATGCATTTGAATTGATAAATATTATTGAAAGTTTATTATTTTCAAGATTCTTTCCTTTTTGTATAAGATTTATAAAAAAAAATTTTTAAATTTAAGAAATATAATAAAATAAATATATAAGAAAATTGTGTAATTATTAGCAAATATTTTTATCAATCAGTAAATGAGAAAGATTATAAATTTAATAAAGCTTCATTTAGGTATTAAAGGTAGTTTAAGAGATTTATTTAATCCATATGCTTTAATTACCTCTTTTTCTATTAAAAGGGCGAAAAAATATAAATTAGCAAATGATAATTTTTTAGTTTACATAAATAAAGTTGAAAATCAAATTGACTTAAAAAAATCAATTTTATTAGCTTCAGTAGTTTGGAGAAACACTTTAAAAAATAGATTAAAAAAAATATCTAATCTTATTAAGATAAAAGAAATTGATGCCTTAAAGGATATTTATGAGAATCTTTTTCTTTCTGACATGATGAAAGGTGCTATTTCTCATGAGACAAAAATTTCGAAATTATCAAGATTATCTCAGGGGACAAGATTCTATAGAAGATACAAAATTATCAAAAAGGAGTTCCAGGAAATTGATGAAGAAATTTTAGAAGAATTAATAAAATTAATTAATTCTGAAATTTATAATTTTGGAAGACCACTAATTTTTAAGAAAAATATTGCATTAAATATTGAGTGTTTAGATGAATTATATTTTGCTTTATTTATTATTAAATTTTTAAAGAATCACTTTTTTGATGAAATAGTTTTTATAGGAGATGGAGCAGGATTTCTATCTCCGTTAATTACCTCGTCAGATAAATTTTTTAATCCTTCTAAGCTTACTTCTTACGTTATTATTGATTTTCTTCATTTTGCAATTGCAACAGCAATAAGAAATAATATAGAAAATATAAGAATTTTCTTACCCGAAAAATTACATGAATTTAAAAATAATAAAGTATTTGTAGGTAAGTTGCCCTTATTAAAAGGGAAAAGGTTGATAATTAACCAGGACTCTTTTCCTGAAATGAGTTTAATATCATTAAGAACTTATCTCAAAAATACAGCTGATGAAACATTTGTACTTTCATATAATCAATTAGCATCCAATGCTGGTAAAAATCACTCGAATCATATTGGAGTTTTAAAGGAAATGGGTTATAAAGAAATTATTACTAAGCATTCAAAATTAAGAGAGAATTATTTTCTTAGTGCCTATAAAGTATCTCGATAAAGTTTATTCTAAGATGGATTTATATGTTTTCAAGTATCACGAGGTCACAGACAAGCCTAATAAAAGTGGTTTTACTAATAAAGGAGCTTATCCTTACAAACATACAAAACTTCAATTCAAAGATGATTTAGAAATAATAATTTCTAAATTCTATAAAAGTAGAACTGTAGATAAAATAAAAAAAAGTAAAAAAGAAAATCTTATTTTAACTTTTGATGATGGTGGTAATTCAGCAATGTATATAGCATCAGAATTGGAAAAACTTAATTCTAGGGGACATTTTTTTATTGTTACATCATTAATTAACAAGAATAATTTTTTAACTGCCAAACAAATTAAAGAGTTATCCAATAGAGGACATTTAATAGGTTCCCACTCGCATACTCATCCAACGTTGTTTAGAGATCTCTCAATGGAAAAAAAAGTTTTTGAATGGACTAAGAGTAAAAAAATATTAGAGGACATTCTCGATCAGAAAATTATTACGGCTTCTATTCCAGGAGGAGATATTAATGATTCAACAATTGAATCTGCATCAAGATCTGGGATAAAGCATTTGTTCACTTCTGAACCGGGTCTAAAAATTTGGGTAAAATATGGAGTAAATTGTTATCCTGCGTTTTGCCCTAAAAATACAACATCAAAAAAATTAATTAGAAAATGGATAAATGGTAGAGGTCTGTTTAAACTAAAAATAATAAGAGATATCAAGAACTTTATAAAAATAGTTTTTAAGCCCATATATAAATTTAATTTATTTTTTTTCTCAACAAGAACTAATAAATTATGAGCATAATTATACGTCAGATTAAAAAAGAAGATTTAGAAATTGCTATAAATTTTCTTAAAAATGGATTTAAATGGAGTGAATATAAATCGAAAAAAATTAGAAATTTTATAATTAACTCTAATAAAGAAATAGTATTCTTCGGTTATTTCATGATAGATACTTCTGATGAAAAAGTTTACGGAGCAATATTAACCATTTTTCAAGGTACTATTAAATCACTCAATAATGGTAATAAAAATATTATAAATTTAAGTGCTTGGTATGTTAGCCCTTCTAAACGAGGAATCAAATCTATCTTATTCGCTAAATATCTAATAAATGATTTAATTGAAAAAGATTTCTTAATTACTGACTATACTCCATCTCCTATCGCTTTGAAGATTTTCAAGAAAAATGGTTTATCTGAAATGAAAATTAACCAAAGGTATTATGCTTTTTGGAGATCTCCATTAAAGTTATTTTCTAATTTCTTAAAGTTATTAATTAGACCATATCTTTTTTTATCTATATCAAAGATAAAAAAATTAGATGTTCTTCCAAAAGACTTAAATCTTTCAAATATTTCTGTTTATGAAATAGAAATAAAAGAAAAAAAATCAGTTTTTGCAGTTGTTAAGAAAGTTGTTAATTCAAAAAGACTTGGGATTAAATTTTATTTACCCGTTTTGCAAATTCTTTGGATACAAAAGGAAGATTTATTTCTTCAAAATTGGAATTTGATTAGAACATTAATTCATATTAAATTCAGAGTCTTATTTATATATTCAGTTTTTCTATCTGCTGATTTAGCAGAAAATGTCAATCATGTTGATCGATATTTTCTTATAGATAATAAAAATAAAGACTTAGTAGATGGATATGTTTATCCAATTGGCAGCGAGTTATGTATTAAATAGAATTTATTTAGTTTAATTTTATCTTTTAGATAAATTAACGATGTCTTGCAAATTTGTACATCCTTCCAATTCTTCAGCATTTAAAGTTATTGAATAGACTTCATCAAATACTGCGATTGCTGTAATAACTGCTAGAGAATCCCAACCTAAATCTTCTAACTTAGAATTAAGATTTGTTTTTTCGTCAAGACCAGCCTCATCAATAAAATTCTTTAAAAATTGATTATCTTTTTCTATGGACATTTAAACTTTAATAGAAGTTACACCCCATGATAACCCAACTCCAAAACCTACTAAAAGTATATTAAGAACTTTTTTATTATCATTGTTTATATATTTTTCTAAAGCAATAGGAATAGAACTTGAAACAGTATTCCCATATTCCTCTAAGTCAATTATTCCTTTATCAGTTATTCCAAGCTTTTTATAAAGCCTTTCAAGTATGAATTTATTTGCTTGATGCATTATTACAAAATCATAATCTTCAAGGGAAGAGTTTGTATTTTCCAAATATGTATTTATCGCTTTTGGTACCGCACTTAATGTAAATGTTAAAATATTAGCCCCATCCATAAAAAGTGAATCCCAATCCTTAATTGATTTTTTAAAACCGGCGTAATCACATCTTAAAAGATTGGATTTGCTTCCATCAGTACCAAATTCGAATCCTCCAATACATTCATTTGGGATACTAGAAGAAACTATTGTCGCAGATGCTCCATCACCAAAAAGAGTAGCTACATTTGCATTATTTTCATCTATTATTTTTGTATAAGTGTCTCCTGTCAGCAGGAGTACATTTCTTATTGATTTATTGTCTAATATTTTTTTTGCAAGGAATAAACCATATATATAACCTGTACAACCTTGATTTACATCAAAAGCACCACATCCTGTTCTTAAACCTAAGTGATTATGGATTTCACATGCACTAGTGGGCAAGCATTGATTTTGAGTTTGTGTAACAAATATCAACATATCGATTTGATCTCTAGAAATATTAGATAATTTGAAGACCTTTTCAGCTGCGATAATTGCTAAATCAGCAGCTGTTTCTCCATCTGCCGATTTTGCTCTATTTTTTATGCCTGTCTTATTAAAGATCTTTTCTGGAGTCCAGTTTTCAAAATTTTTATTGAGATCTTCATTAGTGATTTTTGCTTTCGGAAAATGAGAGGCTATATTGAGGATTTTTGCCATGAAATTTTTATGTTAAGTTTTTTATTATAGAAACTAAAAAATTAGATATTTTCTTAAATTTATCTCATATTAATTAATTGAACATATCTACAAAATTTTTTTTATTAATTAAAATGGTTTCCTTAAATATAATTCAACTCTGGATTATTCCATTAAAGGAAGAATATAAACCTGTCACTGATTTAGAGAAAGATTTAGCAAAGCTGATGCCACCTCATAGAGCTAAAGAGTTCTTATTGAGTAGGGGTCTCATAAGAGATGTCTTATCTAAATATTTTGCAATACCTGCACTGGATATCCCCTTAATTGCAAAGCCAGGTAAACCACCTGTTTTAAAAAATAATTTAGGTTATATATCTTTAAGTCATTGCAAAGATGCTCTTTTTTTGGGATGGTCAGATATTAATTTAGGAATAGATATTGAGAGAAAGCAAAGAAATTTTAAACCTTTTTCTATAATTAAAAAATTTTATTTCCAAGAAGAAAAGAAAGAATTAGAAGTTATTAATTTAGAAGAGTTAAGATCAAAGACTTTAAAATTTTGGGTTTTAAAAGAAGCAGCTATTAAGTGGCAAAAAGGAAGTATTTGTTCTGATTTATCCAAATGGTTAATAAGTAGTAATTTTAAAAAAGCACATCATATAGATAAAAACATCTCATTAAATATTTGTTATTTAGAATTTGAATCTTGGTCTCTAGGTATAGCCCATAATAAATCTAATGTTGATATAAGACCTATAATAAAAATTTCTAGTTTTTCATATTAATTACTTTTCGCTTGCAAAAATAGTAATATTTAATAAATTTGAAAATTTCAGGCTTAATTTCAGATGTCAAATGAGACTAATGATATTAATATTAAGAGTAAATTTTATCTAAAGAATCCTACTTATACTAATTTTTTTGTTTTTTTAATTTATCTTCTACCTTTTTCATTTTTTTATATAAAAGGTCTTCCTCTTTCAAAGATTCCTTATGCTTATCTATTATCTTTTACATTTCTAATTGGATATTTATCAAGCTATAGAAATATAAAATTCCAATTAAATAAATCTATTTTATTTTGGTTTTTTCTTTCAATTGCATTTACGACTATATCTGTTTTAGTAAATGATAATTCTTCCTATTTCTCCTACTTTGGAATATTATTGAGACTTTTTTGTATATTATATGTGACTACTTTAAAAATTGATATTAATACTATTTTTATTCATCTAATTAATTCGATTCCTTTATATTTATTTACAATTTTATTTGTAGATAAATTAGGTTTTAATGATGTTATTCAAGTTAATTCAAATGTTTTAGCATCCTCATATATTTCAATTGTTCTAATTATATTTGTAATAAAATCCAAGTATAACTTTGAAATTTCACTCAAAAAAAATATTTTATTAATATTTACCTCTTCATTAATTCTAATAAACACTGAATCAAGGGGAGTGTTAATTTCATTATTGCTTAGTTCTATAATAATATTTGGTTTTAATTTTATTAAAAATCTTTTTTTAAAATTTGTTATTTCCAAAAAATCATTAAAGTTTATTAGTTTGTTTATAGTATCTTTTTTAATTTACCTTTTTTCAGTATTTACTTTGAATATATCTGATGAATATACTTTATCAAGGTATTATCTTTTTGAAAAAAATAATGAATCTAAGGCTACATTATTAGAAAAAGGAATTGCAAGTGATAGAAAACGTTTTTATCTAATGAGTTATGCTATGAAAGATGTTATAGATAAGCCTTTGTTTGGTAATGGGAGTGGAAATCATGTATATATTTTTAAAACCTTTACAGAATATCATTATGATGCGAAATTTAAAGATCTGGTTAGAGCATTACATAATACTTATCTTACAATTTCTCACCAATTTGGAATAATTGCTCTTATTTGTATTATTTTATTTTGCAGGAGTGCAATTAATTTGAACTTTTATAACTATGAAAATGTTGCATTTAAACTGCTAGTATATTTCAACGTTTTTTATGGATTTTTTAATGACCATTTTGCTAAGAATTATTTTTTATTAATATTACTTATGCTATCCATTGGCTATAAATTTAAAAATGAAACAAACAAAAAGATTCTATGAATAATTACATTATTAATTTTTCCTAATCATAAATTCAATGAAAAAAGGTTTAGTTATTGGTCTAGGTCAAGTATCTGAAAAGCAATTATCGCAAGCTAAAAAAGAAAAATATGAATATTGTTTTGCTTGTGGAGCTGCAATAAATTTATCTAAAAATTTGAAGATATCAAAAAGAATTTTGTTCCTTAGTGAAGCTAGATTAGGTGGCAAAGATTTTTGGGGTAATATTTCAAAAGAAAGAAAAGAAGAACAAATATATAATCAAAAGGCTAGTTTTTTAATAGACTATGCTATTCCTGATGAGATTTGGATATTCCATACTCAAAATCTTTTCTCTAATAAAAAATTTATTTATGAAAAAATAGCTAAAAGTGGTTTTAAAGGTCAAATAAGAATATATAGTATGCGATTTTTTATTTTAGATTTTTTAAAAATTCTTGGTATTAATTCATTATTTATAGATAATAAAAAAAGATCTTCAATAGATATACTTTTAAGTTTTATTTTTAATAAGAAGATAAAAAGGTTTGGATTGAAGATTCCATCAAGCGGTATTATCTCAATTTTAGCTTGTCTTACAAAAACTACATTTGTTAATACTTTAGGTATTTCCTTGGATAGGGAATATGGTTATATCAATAATAAAAGATATGATTATCCGAAATTGGGAAGGAAAAGTCACATAGTTTTTGATAGGGAAATTTTAAAAAGATTAAGCCATAAAGTTAAGGTTTTTTAGTAATTAATTGATTATGTTTCAATGACTATTTTAAAAACTTTTTTATTCATTACGAGCTTCTTAATTTCTTGGTTAATATATAAGAAAAAAATACCTTTTTTAAAAAAGTTTTTAATTGATAAGCCTGGTCATAGAAGTTCTCACATAACTGAGAAGCCTACAGGTGGAGGTATAATTTTTATTCTCGTCTTTATTATATTAAATTCTTTACTTTTATTTTCTGGAGTAAAAAATATATATTTATTAATACCCTTTATTTGCTTACCTCTCGCAGTAACCGGTTTCATTGATGATTTTATGGGATTGAGTAATAAAATTAGATTCTTTTTTCAATTATTAATATCTATTCTGCTTGTAATCTTTTCTAATTTAATTAATTTAGATAATAATTTTATATTGTTTATATTGTTGATAATTATAGCTACTTCCTTTATAAATATCTCTAATTTTATGGATGGAATTGATGGATTACTGGCAGGATGTATGTTGATTACTTTTATAACCGCTGCAATTTTACAAAAGGAATTTTTCTCATTGTGGATTCTTATAGGCGCTCTATTAGGATTCTTTATGTGGAATTGGAATCCTGCTTATGTTTTTATGGGTGATACAGGAAGCACTTATCTTGGAGCATTATTCATTGGATTCGTTTTTCAATCAGAAAACTATAATGAAGCGATTGGATTAATTCTTGTAACAGCTCCATTGTTATTAGATTCTACTTTTTGCTTATTAAGAAGATTAATAAATCGAGAAAATATTTTTCAAGCGCATAAAAAACATACATATCAACGACTCCATCAATCAGGCTTCAAACATTCGGAGGTTTCATTACTTTATATGTTGGGAAGCTTAATTATCTCAATATTATTCCTTATATTTGGTTTGAGGGCAGCTTTATGCATGGTTTTAGTAGAATTCTTTATCGGCTTATATATTGATAAAACTTTAGCTAAAAATTTTAATCCTGAATATTAGCTTTTTCATTTAATTCTTCGGTAATATTCTGAATTAAATATTTTAAATGCTCATAAGATAAATGCTTTTGATGAATTGATTTTAAATTTTCTTCTGGAAATTTTTTGTTTTCAGAAATTAAATTATCTAAAAATTTGAATAAATATTTTTTCTTGTAAATTTGTCCACAAGAATATCTACTTGCAAAATTACACATTTCAAAACAATGGTCAGGGATTAATGGCAAAATTCCAAATGATAAATATTCTCCTAATTTATTAGTCATATGATATGCAAACCTATCATCTTTTTCTGAATAAGGCATTAAACCAAAATAAGATTTTGCTGCATATTTGCTAATAATTTCGTATGAGACTTGACCTAGACATTTAATATTTTTAAATCTTGCATA
>QCCP01000011.1 GCA_003281225.1 Prochlorococcus sp. AG-347-L20 | reverse complement strand
GCATCATAGTTTCAGCTTTTATCTTTGCATTAGCCCATTTAAGTTTGGGAGAAATGCCACCATTATTTGTTTTAGGTATTGGATTAGCAATTACAAGAATTGCTTCAGGCAGTTTGTTTTCCTCAGTGATTATGCATTCTTTATGGAATGGATTGACTTTCTTAAATTTGTTCTTATTGAGGACATAAAGAATTTAATTATTTACTTGCGATTCAAACAAAAAGATGTTTATTTAATTAATAACACTTCTTTTATTTAAATAAAAATCATAGATGAAACCTTATGGGAATCAACTGAATTTTAAAAAAAAAGTTTCATATGAAAGTAAAAAAAACTCTGAAAAAATATTTACAATTAATGTCAAATTAATACATCAAATTTTCGACACCATTAATATCTCTCTTTTGGTATTAATTTTCACCTTGTTTTTCTTGTCTTTTAATAGTCAAAGAAAATGGTCAAATACCTATAAAAACTTATCTAAAACAAGAGCTATCAATAATAATCTTATTGATTATATTTCCAAAATTGAGGAATTTTATATTAGTGAACTTGAGTCTATCAATATTTATAGAAAAACTAAACCTGAAGATTTAATCTATCTAGATAAACTTCCAGAAAAAAAAGAAAGTTTATTTAAGAAAAATTTAAGTAGTTTCATTGAAGGTTTTAGTGATAGCAAATATCAGAGGGGATATTGATGAAAAAATACAAAAAAATTGTTCGTCTAGTACCCCTTGATCAAAGAAGACTTAAATTTATCTATATTTTTAGCTTACTATTAATATTTTGTTTGTTTGGAAGGTTAGTTAAATTGCAAGTGTTTAACGCCTCTGATTTGCAAAGGAAAGCTAGATTAATACAGTCTTCTAAAACTAACGCCTTAAAAAAAAGGAGAGCGATTGTTGATAGAAATAATAGGCTAATTGCTTACGACAAAACGCTCTATAAATTATGGGCCCATCCAAAATATTTTAATTTTCCTGGTGATTCAATTAACAGAGTTCGCAGTATTGAAGAAGTTATAGAAAAATTGTCCCCTATCTTGGATATAAATGGTGCAATACTCTTGAGTAAATTTAATAATAAAATGAGTGGTATCAAGCTTTTGGATAAAATTTCAGAAGAAAAGGCAGAAAAGATTAAAAACCTTCAAATAAGCGGACTTGATTTGTTTAAATATTCGCAGAGATATTATCCACAAGGGGAGCTTTACTCTAATCTTGTCGGTTTTGTTAATGATGAGAATATAGCTTCAGCAGGATTAGAGCTTTATTTAGATAATCAAATTAAAGTCTTTAATAAAAGTAATTTAATAAAAAGAGGAGGAGATGGAACTCCTCTACCGGATAATTCAGCCCCAGGCGATTTTATTTCTGACTATAAAAGTTTAGGCCTTACTATAGATTCAAAATTACAGAAAGCGTCATTCAATGCTCTATCAAAGCAAGTAAGCAAATGGGAAGCAAAGAAGGGATTTGCCATAGTTATGGATGTTAATAACGGTCGGATTCTCTCCTTAGTTACAGTCCCGTCGTATGATCCAAATAAATTTTGGCAGTATGATTCTGGACTCTTTAGGGGTTGGTATTCTCAAGATTTGTTTGAGCCTGGTTCAACTTTTAAACCTATTAATCTTGCTTTAGCTTTAGAAGAAAAAGTAATCCAGAAAGATGGAGTAGTTGAAGATATTGGAAAAATTAATGTTGGAGGATGGACACTTTCTAATTGGGATAAGAAAGGTAATGGATACATTGACTATCCAAAAGTTTTGCAGGTTTCAAGTAATGTTGGGATGGTAAAAATAATGCAAAATTTAGATCCCACAATTTATTGGGATTGGCTAAAAAATTTAGGTATAAATAAAAATTTAGAGACTGACTTATTCGAATCAACTGCTGGCCAACTAAAGAGAAAAGATTTATTTGTAAATCAATCAATTGAGCCTGCGGTTACTTCTTTTGGTAAAGGTTTCTCAATCTCGCCACTTAAATTGGTTCAACTTCATGCGGCTATAGCAAATGGGGGTTTTGAAGTAACTCCTCATGTAACTTCAACTTTCAAAGAAAGAGTTAATAAAAATCCAAAAAAACAATTTTTTTCTCACGAGGTCTCTAAAACAGTTCTTGAATGGATGGAGAGCGTAGTTGATAAAGGTAGTGGATCTGGAGTAAAAATCGAGGGTTATAGAATAGCTGGGAAAACGGGAACTTCTCTAAAAGCCTTAAATGGTTCTTATACAAGTAAAAAAGTTTGCAGTTTCGTGGCGACCTTACCAGTTAATGCTCCGAAATATGCTGTCCTTGTAGTCGTAGATGAGCCATCTAAATCATATGCATATGGTTCAACTGTTGCTGTACCAGTTGCGAAAGAAATTATCGAGAGTTTGATAGTAATTGAAAAAATACCTCCCAAGATTAAAGATCATACAATGATTGTTAAAAAACCCTAAAATTTTTCAAATCTATAAATATTTAGTTCATGATTTGATGATTTCATTAGAAATAAAAGCTAGTTTATATATATATATATGTTTACCTAGATATGAAATCAATTTTAGAACAATTGTCCTCAATGACCGTTGTTGTTGCTGATACTGGAGATTTAGATTCGATAAAAAAATTTCAACCAAGGGACGCAACCACCAATCCATCGCTAATACTTGCTGCTGCTAAGAACCCTGATTATGTGAAATTAATTGATAAAGCTTTAGAAAGTGCAGAAAATGCATTGCCACAAGGATTCTCTGAAATTGAATTAATTAAAGAAACTGTTGACCAAGTTTCAGTATTTTTTGGAAAAGAAATTTTGAAAATTATTTCAGGGCGTGTATCTACAGAAGTTGATGCGAGACTGAGCTTTGAAACTGAAGCTACGGTAGAAAAAGCGAGAAAATTGATTAATCTTTACAAAAATTTTGGAATTGAAAGGGAAAGAATTTTGATTAAGATTGCCGCAACTTGGGAAGGAATTAAGGCAGCTGAAATTTTGGAAAAAGAGGGTATTAAGTGCAACTTGACTTTACTTTTTAACTTCTGCCAAGCTGTAGCTTGCGCCAATGCCAAGATTACTCTAATTTCTCCGTTTGTTGGTCGCATATTAGATTGGCATAAAGCAAAAACTGGTAAAACTAGTTTTGTTGGTGCTGAAGACCCTGGGGTTATTTCGGTTACACAAATTTACAAATACTTTAAAGAAAAGGGATTCAAGACAGAAGTAATGGGAGCGAGTTTTAGAAATCTTGATGAAATAAAAGAATTAGCAGGTTGCGATCTTTTAACAATCGCACCAAAATTTCTTGAGGAACTGAAAAAAGAAAAAGGAGAGTTAGTTAGGAAATTAGATGTAAGTACCCAAATAAATAATTCTATTGACTATGAATTTGAAGAAAAAGATTTCAGATTAAGTATGTTAGAAGATCAAATGGCAAGTGAAAAGCTTAGTGAAGGTATTACTGGATTCAGTAAGGCTATAGAAGAATTGGAAGAGATCCTACTAAAGAGATATTCAGAGATTAAAAATCATAAATTGATTTCTGCTAACTAAATTTAAGTTTGAATTGAAAAGAATTAAGTCTCACTTTTTGTTAAAAGCCTTCTGATAACTCTTTTTGCAATATCTTCATAACTCATTTCTCCTGATAATATTTGAGCAATACGTTTAGGTGCTGTTTTTCTTTTCACACCTAATTGATATCCAGTTCTGGGAAATCTATAAAATACTTGGGCTATTCTCCTCCCCCAAGCCATTGATTTCCCCCAAATGTTGTTAATTTCTTTTGTATAAAGATTTAAATCATCTACTTTTCCTGATAGGTACTGGTCTATGTATTCTGCAGCATAAAAACTGCTAATTAAAGATGGTCTAATTCCTTCAGCTAAAAATGGATCACATAGAGATGCTGCATCTCCAACCGCTAAAACTTTGTCACCATTAATTGAGTGGAAGCCATTCCATATTCTTAGTTTCTTAATAATTGTTTTATGAGGAAAATCATCAAAACCGAAGCTTCTGATTACTTGTTTATTTATAGCCTGATTTTCTAAAAGACCATTATTAATAAAAGTACCTAAACCAATATTTAAGCTTTCTCTTAAGGGGAATGCCCATGCAAAACCATATTTTATAAATCCAAACTCAAATCTAACTGCATCTCTAGGTATTTCACCTAACCCTTTCAATCTTAATGAGAGTGTGTTGGCAAATTTCGGTTTTCTTGGCCCTAAATTGAAATAACTCGCCCATTTTGATTGGGACCCATCTGCAATTACAAGAAATTTTGTAATATATTTTATTTTGTTATTGCAAGTAATTTCCCATTTATCATTTTTTTTTATGATTTTTTCTATTAATAATGGCCTCATTATCTGAGCTCCATTACTTAAGGATTCATCAAGTAATAATTGATCTAGTTTTTCTCTTTTAACAATCCAAAATGGGGATTCACCAGTCAGATCAGCAGTTACATTATCTGTAGCCTTCCATCTGAATTCAACATTCTTAATTTTTGATTCTATGCAATCTTCAATATTTAGAGGAAGAAATCTTTGCATTGAAGATGCCATTCCCCCTGCACATGGTTTGTAATCTTGAGATTTTTCTTTTTCAATAATTAAAACTGAATATCCTCTCTTTGATAGGTTAAGGGCGGTGGAAGATCCTGATAAACCTCCACCAATTATTACAACATCAAATTCTATCAAACTTTTAGAATTTCCTTCTCTTTTTCAGACAATTTAGTTTCTATTAAAGCAATATATTTATCGGTAATTTTCTGAATTTCAGATTGATTATCTCTCGATTGGTCAATAGAAATAAGGCCATCTTTTTCGTCTTTTTTTTCTTTATCAACAGCATCTCTTCTGATATTTCTCAAAGCTACTTTTCCTTCCTCTGCATATTTAGAGGCTAATTTACAAAATTCTTTTCTTCTTTCTTCTGTTAAAGGAGGAACATTTATTCTTATTACTTTTCCATCATTATTTGGAGTAATCCCTAAATCACTCATAGAAATAGATTTCTCTATCGCTTGTAAGCATGAAATATCAAAAGGTTGTATTGAAATTGTTTGCGAATCAACAGTGCTTAAAGTGGCAAGCGATTTGATTGGTGTTTCTGCTCCATAGTACTCAACACTTACTCTGTCTAATAAGGAAGCATTAGCTCTACCTGTCCTAATTGTATTAAAGTTTCTTTGTGTGGCTTCAATACTTTTATTCATATTTTCTTGAATTTCTTTTTCTTTCATAATTAAAAAAAATTAAATGATCTTTAACTAATTAAAGAGCCTATTGGCTCACCAGCAACAGCTTTGGAAATATTTCCTTTTTTGAATATATCAAAAACCATAATTGGGATATTATTATCTTTGCAGAGTGCAATCGCAGTACTGTCCATTACTGCAATTTCATCACTAAGAACTTGTTGATAACTGAGAGAGGAATATTTTTTTGCATCTTTAAATTGATTAGGATCACGATCGTATACTCCATCAACTTTAGTAGCTTTCATTACAACTTCAGCGTTTATCTCTGCTGCCCTCAAAGCTGCCGTAGTATCAGTTGTAAAAAATGGATTTCCGCATCCACCTCCGAAGACTACAACCCTGCCTTTTTCTAAGTGCCTCATGGCTCTTCTTCTGATATAGGGTTCGGCAATTTCCTGCATTTCGATTGCTGTTTGCACTCTAGTTGCAACTCCTACTCTCTCAAGACCATCTTGAAGTGAAATTGCGTTCATTACTGTTGCTAGCATCCCTACATAATCAGCAGTCGCGCGATCCATTCCATCTGCAGATCCTTTAAGCCCCCTAAAAATGTTTCCACCACCAACAACTATTGCAAGTTGTACATTATTTTCGACTACTTTTGAAACATCCTCTGCAATTGACTGGACTATAGCAGGATCAATACCATAAGGTTTTTCACCCATTAGTGCTTCACCACTAAGTTTTAAGAGAACTCTTTTGTAAGTCATTCAATAATTGTACTTTTAAGACCTTAGCAAGTAAATGCACCAATTTTATTTTTTGTTCAGATATTGCTTGCGTCTTTAAACATTTCTAAACTTGCCTAAAGAAAATTTTAAATAATAATTTACTTCAACTAAAATTCAACACACTTTTGCGCTTTTATTCCTTGTTCTTTAAATGGATGTCTTATTAGTTTCATCTCAGTAACTAAATCAGCGTAATTGATAATTGAATCAGATGCTCCCCTTCCAGTTAAAACTATATGATTTTTTCTATTATTAAAGCTTTTTAAAAAGGTGATTATTTCTTCGGGTGCAAGATAACCAAGTTTTGTGGCAATATTAATTTCATCAAGAATGATAAGTTTATAAGATTCGTTTTGGATGTATTTTTTGGCTAATTGCCACGCCTCTTGAACTAATTTTTCATCTCTTATTCTGTCTTGAGTTTCCCAAGTAAATCCTTCTCCTAGTGAATGCCAAGATAGGTTTGAAGAAAAGTTTTTTAGTGCTTTTTCTTCTCCAGTAGTCCAGCCTCCCTTGATGAATTGAATTATCGCCACTTTATAACCATGACCTATAGTCCTTAAAGCCATACCTAAAGATGCAGTTGTCTTGCCCTTGCCATTTCCTGTAAAAACTATCAATAATCCTTTTTTTGTTTTTCTAATTTGAAGTCTTTCGGCTTGAATATCTTTTCTTTGCTGCATTCTTTTTTTATATGAGCTCTCATCGCTATCTGGTGATAATTTACCTCCTATTCCAAGTTTATTTGCTTGATTATCGAGGTTAAATATTTTCTCGGAAAATGAAGGTTTTTCTTGCATATGACCCTTAATTTTATTTAAATATTATAATTCTTTAAATTTTTTTAACTCTGTTAACTTTTAAAAGCGCATTATTTACTGCCTGTTGTTGATCTCTTTTAGTAATCCAGTGGTGATAAGTTTGAGTATGTAAACTAACCGAATGCCCCATCATTCTGGCAGCTACAGTATCAGGTAAATCATAAAAAATTGTTCTAACTGCCCAAGCATGCCTTAGATCATAAGGTTTTATTTGCAAAGAGTAACGCTTAAACTGGTCTGTAATTTTTTTTCCAATATTCTGTAAGGTTGTAACTTTAAGGTCTCTATTAATGTTTGGTAAAAGTTCTGGATTTTCGCCAAGTTTTGATAATTCGAACTTTTCCACCCATTCAGGATGAAATGGCCAAACTTGATGTTCCCCAGTTTTAGTAGTAGGCAAAACTCTTATAATTTTGTCCCCAAAATTAGTAAGAGAACTTAAATCACAAAAAAATACTTCATGATTCCTTAATCCATATGTAGCCATCAGACCAAAAACAAATTTCCAAGACTTGTTTGGTATCTTCTCCCACAGTTTCTCTATTAATTCGTCTTTAGGTAGATCCCTAAATCCTGCTTTGTTCAGACCATATCCTCTAGAATTTAATTTCCAATCTTCTGGTAGTTTAATGTCCAGAAACTTAGCCAAAACACTTAAAGAAGTAGCGCATTGTTTCCTACTTCTGGTACCTTCGTTATAACTTTCAAGTGTTTTTTGAAATATTTTTTCTAAAGATGCATTCTCACAGTCATTGTAAATATTTAAGATTCTTTTCATATATGGTTTGTAAGAACTTCTCCAAGTTGTTTTTCTAGTGCTGGTTCGAAAATCACTTTTATTTTCTTTAAAAAAAAATTCTTCAAATTGATTTAATCTTTTTGGGAATTCAAAACCATCTTTTATTTCCTTTTTATAAGGTTTGTCTATCCAATTAATCCAATCAAATTGATTTAATTCCAATTGCAAATTGATTAATTGTAATTTTTTTTTGGCTTCCTCTAATCCAGCAATATCAGCCTTTAAGCCAAGAGATATTCTTTGAACTTTAAAGTTATTGTTATCTTCTTTGCAGGGTAGTGAACCACGTAAATTTAATTTCTCTCCTCTTTTCTCAATTTTAAGCTTGCTGCCTTGCGTAGCAAATTTATCATTGACATTATTAATTTCCTGAATTACGTTCATTTACTTATATAATTGACTTTATGATGACGTTTTTAATGTTGATTTTCAATCTCCATAAATTTTAAATGGATAAAATAGGCGTCTTACTAATGAATTTAGGAGGGCCTGAACGCATTAATGATGTTGGCCCATTCTTATACAATCTTTTTTCTGATCCAGAAATTATCAGGACACCGTTTCCCGTTTTTCAAAAGCCTCTAGCATGGTTAATTAGCACGCTTAGGAGTACTACTTCACAACAGGCCTACCTTTCCATAGGTGGAGGTTCACCTATCAGAAGGATAACTGAACAACAAGCAAGAGAATTACAATCTAAGTTAAGGGACAAGGGGTTTAATGCCACTACCTACATCGCTATGAGGTATTGGCATCCTTTTACCGAATCAGCAATTGCTGATATGAAAGCAGATGGCATAGATCAAGTTGTTGTAATACCCTTGTATCCGCATTTTTCAATAAGTACTAGTGGTTCGAGCTTTAGAGAATTAAAAAAATTGCGAGATTCTGATGATGAATTTAAGAAGGTTCCAATGAGATGTGTAAGGAGTTGGTTCAGTCAATCAGGTTATTTAAAGTCTATGGTCGAATTGATTTCTGAACAGATTTCACTTTGTGAATCACCTTCAAAAGCCCATATATTTTTCACTGCTCATGGAGTTCCTAAGAGTTACGTAGAAGAAGCTGGAGACCCTTACAAACAACAAATTGAAGATTGTTCTTTATTAATTATTAATGAGCTGGAAAAATATTTAGGTCATAGTAACCCTCATACACTTTCTTATCAAAGTAGAGTTGGTCCTGTTGAATGGTTGAAGCCTTATACGGAAGAAGTGTTGGCTGATCTTGGAAGGTCAAATGTTAATGATCTGATTGTGGTCCCTATAAGTTTCGTTGGAGAACATATCGAAACATTGCAAGAAATTGATATTGAATATAAAGAAATTGCTGAAAAGGCTGGTATTAAAAACTTTCGGAGAGTTAAGGCTTTAAATACTCATCCTACTTTTATAGAAGGTCTTAGTGATCTAGTAATTTCCTGCTTAGAAGGGCCTTTAGTCAATATTGAGGAGGCTTCTCAGTTGCCTGAAAAAGTTAAACTTTATCCTCAAGAGAAGTGGCAATGGGGGTGGAATAATAGTTCAGAGGTGTGGAACGGAAGGGTTGCAATGATTATTTTTCTTGTGCTTTTTATTGAACTTATTTCAGGCTCTGGACCTCTCCATAAATTAGGCATCTTATAAAGAAAAGTTGACATTTATTTGAAAATTTTTAAATTTTTAAAAGATTTTTTTGAATATATTTCTGACATTACATTTCTAAATGAGGCAAAAGTATTTAATTGAGTTTAAAATCTATAGTAAATATTGAATTTCTTTAGTGACCCTTACTTCGCGATCCTTTTCAAAGGGTAGTTCAAAAAATGAAAATCCAGTTTGGATAACTGGTGCAGATGCACTAATGGATTCTTTAAAAATTCATGGAGTAAAAGTTATATTTGGATATCCTGGGGGAGCCATACTACCAATATATGACGCTGTTCATAAGGCAGAACAAGATGGTTGGTTAAAGCACTATATGGTTAGGCATGAACAAGGTGGCTCACATGCGGCTGATGGATATGCAAGATCTACTGGTGAAGTAGGGGTATGTTTTGGAACCTCAGGCCCAGGTGCAACAAATTTGGTAACTGGAATTGCCACTGCGCAAATGGATTCAGTCCCTCTAGTTGTAGTTACAGGTCAAGTCCCAAGACCTGCTATAGGGACAGACGCTTTTCAAGAAACTGATATTTTTGGCATAACTCTTCCAATAGTTAAACATTCATGGGTAATAAGGGATCCTTCCGATATTGGGAAAGTAGTTTCTGAAGCTTTTTTTATAGCCTCATCTGGAAGACCTGGCCCTGTTTTAATTGATATACCCAAAGATGTAGGTCAGGAGTTCTTTAATTACCAAAGAGTTTTGCCTGGTGAGATTATTCCTAAAGGATTTAAAAGGAATGGAGAAATTAATGATTGTGATATCAAAAAATCAATTAAATTAATTGAAGATTCTGAAAGACCTCTTCTATACATAGGAGGTGGGGCAATATCTTCAGGAGCTCATGATGAAATAAGAACTTTGGCAAAGAATTATCAAATACCAGTAACCACAACCTTAATGGGGAAGGGTGCTTTTGATGAAAAAGACAATTTATCAGTAGGGATGTTAGGAATGCATGGAACTGCTTACGCAAATTTCGCTGTTACAGAATGCGATCTTTTAATTGCTATTGGAGCTAGATTCGATGATAGGGTGACAGGAAAATTAGATACTTTTGCACCTAATGCAAAGGTAATTCATATAGATATCGACCCAGCAGAAGTTAATAAAAATAGACGTGTAGATGTTGCAATTGTCTCTGACGTTTCAAAAGCTGTCCTGAAAATTAATGAACAATCTCTAAAAAATAAATTTACTTCTCAGACGAAAAACTGGTTAGAAAAAATTGATTTTTGGAAAAATAAACACCCTTTATATGACCCTCCTAAAGAAGGAGAAATTTATCCTCAGGAAGTTCTTTTAAAAGTGAGGGAACTTTCACCAGAAGCTTATATAACTACAGATGTAGGACAACATCAGATGTGGGCCGCTCAGTATCTTAGGAATTCTCCAAGAAAATGGATTAGTAGTGCTGGCTTAGGAACTATGGGTTTTGGATTACCAGCGGCAATTGGAGTAAAGGCAGCCTTACCTAATTCAGATGTAATTTGTATTGCAGGAGATGCAAGTGTCTTAATGAATATTCAAGAATTAGGAACCTTATCTCAATATGGTCTAAACGTGAAATTGATTATTATCAATAATCGCTGGCAAGGGATGGTAAGACAATGGCAGGAAAGTTTCTATGATGAAAGATATTCCTCATCTGATATGAGTTGTGGTGAACCTGATTTTGTAAAACTCGCAGAGTCTTTTGGAGTTAAAGGATACTTGATTTCTGATAGAAAACAATTACAGAATGAATTAAAAAATGCGCTTGAACATGACGGCCCTGCCTTGATTAACATCCTTGTCAGAAGAGGTGAGAATTGTTATCCAATGGTTCCTCCTGGTAAAAGTAATGCTCAAATGGTTGGATATGTTAATTGTGAAGATTAAATTTTTCTTGATTCGTCATTTTGAAAAATTAACTTTAAGAAAATTCAAAAAACTTAGATATTTCTGAATTGAAAAAATTTTCAAAAATTTTGATTATAATCTGCTTGATTTTCCTTAATCCTGTAATAGCAAATTCGGCCGAAATTCTTCAAATTAAAAGTTCAAATACTATTTTGGTGGGGGATCAAAATAGAAATTTAACTATTGGATTATTTTGTGTAGATGTAAATGAAAATGATGAGGTTGAAGCAACTAATTTACTTAAGAGTGAATTCCCAAGGGGGAGCAAAGTGAAAATAAAGCCCTTTGGTTTCAAAGAGAATGTTTTGCTAGCCAAAGTTTTTAATATTAAAGGTACTAAGGAGATGACGGAATTATTGGTCTCTAAAAACTTAAGTAGTGAAATTTGTCCAAGTTAGTTATCTTTGTGAGCAAATTAGATTCCATTGTCTTGAGATTGTTTTGCTCCTTCTCCAGGAATAAAAATCATTATTGAATTTGTATGTGCATAAATTTGAGATATCTATATTTGTATGAGGGATGTTCTCATTTAAAAGTTGTCTATAGGCAGATCTTTTTAGATCAAGTTGATTTAAGTTTTGCTCTCTGAAGTGATTTGAATCACTAAAACAAAGATCTTTTTTGGTTTTAGTCAATTTGATAGTTATGTTTTTGTTTTCGGCTTTTCTATAAAATTCTTTGAGTGTTTTTGTATCAACTAGATAATGTTTCTTAGAAATTGCTGGTCCTATCGCAACAAGTAAGTCATCTCTTGATGTCCCAAAAGTATCAAAAAATTTTACCAGATTTTTTATTATTTTTTTTTCTAAACCTTTTCTTCCACAATGTAAGCTTGCTACATTTCTTGTCCTTTTATCTGCAAAAAATATTGGCATACAATCAGCTGTGTAAACCCATAAGTTTTGACAGTTTTTATTGCCAACAAGACCATCTGCTTCAGTCTTACTCCCTTCTTGTGAAAGTGATCCAAAGACAATCACATTACTGTGAATTTGATTGGAAACACAATTTATGGAATTTTCATTAAAGTGATTCCCTAATAATTGAAGAAATTTCTCAGAGCAAGACTTCGTGAAGTATGCATGTTTGAAATTATTTTGACTAAGAATAGGTGATGAATAATACTCAAATTTTTTGTTTTGAATATAAATTTCATGTTTTGAGAAATATATTTCTTTGTAAGGAATAGTTCCTGCTCCTAAACTGAATTTATGAAATTAATTCAATATCTCTCAAGATCCAGAATCCTGCAAACTTTTCGATATATGGCGTTGACTGTATGGAAATAAATTGATAACCAAAAGAATTTTTTTTATTCTCTAAAAACTTTGTATTCAAAATGCTTGCATCTTTTTCTGGTAAATCAGTTACCAGCCACTTATCATCTTCTGAAGCTTCAAGTATGAGTTGGTTCTTGTTTACGACTAATTTAATAGGTTCTAAACAACTGAACCATGCAGAAAGTGCCAAAGATCTATCTTTGCTAAAAAGTCTTAATCCTGGAACTAAGTAGTTATCGTCTAAATCTTGCTGAATGGGGAAAATATCTCCAAATTCTATAGGCCAATTTTCTGCTGATTTTAATTCGCCAATTGATATTTCAGAGATAGTTAAAGCATCACCTCTTACCGCTTCTGGTAGAGGTGTAGGAGGGTTTTCCATTTTAGAAGAAAAAGTAGGGGCTAATACACCTCTTACATAACCTTTTTCCTTTGGATAAATCTCTTTTTCAAGAAATTTGATTCTATCTAATAAATCGTAAGTTCTCCTACTTACAATAGCCTCAATACTAATGGCCTCCAGAGATTTTTTAATGATCGATTTCATTGACGACCTCCAGAATCGAACTATAGAAGGTTTCTCCCACCCTTGTTTTTTTGCTTCATTTATTGCTTCATTTAGTGCTTTTGTGAGCCATACTGAGTTAACTTCATTGGCAGGGCATTTTTTATTCCAAAGAAAAATATCTTCTGTCTTATAACTTCTTGTAGAGCAAATAATTAACTCCCACCTTTTTTTTCCGTTTGATTCAATAATTGGTCTTGAGTAAAAGTCTAATTCCCAATCTGAAATTTTCAATTTAAGACTCGACTCTATTTTTTTGTTGATGTTCATTTATCTTGTTCTTTTTTATCGAAGAGTGCTTTAGTTTTTAATGCTCTCTCTGTGGCTTCTTGCATAACTTTTTGCTTATCAATAATTAATTCTCCCGCAGAGTTTTCCAGGAGTGCTGTATTGAGACCAATGCGCCCTTTTTCGAGGTCAATTTCAGATATCAAAGCTTTTATAATTTCCCCTTCTCTAAAAACTTCTCGTAAAGAACGAATCGATCCATTTGTTAGTGAGGATTGATGAAGAAGTCCACTAGCTCCCCCTAAATCAATAAAAAAGCCATATGGTTTTACAGCTAAAACTTCTCCTTCAATTAATTGACCTAATTCTAGACTTGTAAGTTTTGAAACTAATAATGCTTTCTTCTCAGAGAGAACTAATTTTCTGGATTCTGGATTAACCTCAAGAAACGCTACTTTTAGATTTTTGCCAACAAAAGATTGATAATCTTGACCATCTTCAAGTTGGGATCTGGGGATGAATCCTCTTAATCCATCTACATCACAAGTAAGCCCACCTCTGTTAAATCCATTAATTAAAACGTTAATTAATTCTCCATTTTTTGCGGAACTTGATACTTTCTCCCAACTTTGCCTGAGAATTAATGCCCGAGCGCTCACTGTTACCATCCCATCAGCATTTTGTTCTTTGATAACCAAAACTTCCATTTCAAGGCCTATAGAAAACTTTTCTTTAAAATTAGTTATGACACCCAAACCACATTCTTTTTTGGGCATATAACCTGGTGCCTTTCCACCAATGTCAACATATAATCCATCACTTTCGATTGCTATAACCTTACCTGAAATTGTTTCTCCAGTAGCCCCAATTGGCTCATTTGCATTTAAAGCCTCCAAAAAAGCACTTTCATCAAAATCGAATTCATCAACTGTTCTTTCTAATTGAAAATCTGTATTTTGCTCAGAAAAATTAAGCGGTCTATTTAAGTCTTGTTGAGTTAAATTTTGTTGAGAAATATCAAAATCCTTAGTCTTTTCATTACGGTCCTCAATTTCTTTTACTGAATTATCTTTAATGATTTGAGGTTTGATTGCAATATTTTCTTTGTTTGTATCTTCTTGCGAATTGTTTTGCTCATTATTTATTTTTTGAGAATCTTTCTTGCTTATGTGAAGTACCTGAAGAGGTTTTTTATTGCCCTTTGGTTGGATATTATCTTGGGCATTTTTATTACTTGCTCCCATCGTAGGTAAAATAAGAATAATTAATTATTAACATACTCTAAATGTTAGTACTCAAAATTAAAATTAATGAACTTTAAACCAATATCTAATAAATTTGAATATTTAAATTGGCAAGAAATTGAGAGTATTGCAAAAGAAAAAAGATCAACAGTGATTTGGCCATTTGGTGCTATTGAGCAACATGGACCTCATTTGCCTCTTGCTACAGATAGTATTTTTGTTGATGACATCATTAGCGAAGTTTTTAAATTATTACCTGCCGATATTCCATTAAAAAAACTTCCAACTCAATATATTGGGTTTTCGCCAGAACATAAAGGTTTTGCCGGGACAATTTCACTTTCCTCAAATTTAATAACCTCAATGATTAAGGAAGTCGGAGGTCAATTATCTGAAATAGGTTTTAAAAGATTGATATTAATAAATGGACATGGAGGTCAAATCTCACTACTAAACACAGCAGCAAGAGAACTAAGAAGTTTCTCTCCGGGGATGGCAGTTTTCCCTTGTTTTCTATGGAGTGGTGTTAATGGATTAAGTGAATTGTTAACAAAAACTGAGATCGAGGATGGGCTTCATGCCTCTTTAGCTGAAACAAGTTTGATGCTCGCTTTGAAACCAGAATTAGTAGGTGATGAACGCCCAAATGAGGGCAATAAAGGACAAATCCCAGAAGGCTGGAGTCTAGAGGGGAATGCGCCTACTGCTTGGCTTACTGACGACTTCAGTAAATCAGGTGTTATTGGAGATAGTAGAGGAGCAAATGAGTCTTTAGGAAAAAATTTAAAGGAATTATTGATTAATCATTGGTTCAAATTGATTATGAATCTGATGCAATCTGATTGGCCAAACAATTCTTAAATAAGTTTAAGTAAAAAATGTGACTTAACAATTGAAACTATTTTCATGATATTTAAATAAACTCTCTATAATCGTGTAATATTCATGCATAATGAGCTAAAGATTACTGACATGCAAACTCTAGAATCAAATAAAAAAACTATTGAAGAATCGATTAATCCGATTTCTTTAGATTTACCCGACTTCACTACAGATTCTTATAAGGATGCATACAGCAGAATAAATGCAATTGTTATAGAGGGAGAGCAAGAAGCTCATGATAATTATATTTCAATAGCAACTTTAATTCCAAATGAGTTAGAGGAATTAACTAAATTGGCGAGAATGGAAATGAAGCATAAAAAAGGCTTTACTGCATGTGGAAGAAATTTAGGTGTAGTAGCTGATATGGATTTTGCTAAAAAATTCTTTTCTAAATTACATGGTAATTTTCAAGTTGCTCTTGAAAAAGGAAATTTAACAACATGTCTTTTAATACAAGCCATCTTAATTGAAGCATTTGCAATTTCTGCTTATAACGTCTACATAAGAGTTGCGGATCCTTTCGCAAAAAAAATAACAGAGGGAGTGGTTAAAGATGAATATCTTCATTTAAATTATGGTCAAGAGTGGCTTAAAGAGAATTTATCAACTTGTAAAGAGGAATTAATGGAAGCTAATAAGGTTAATCTTCCGTTAATTAAAAAGATGTTAGATGAAGTAGCAGATGACGCATCAGTTTTAGCTATGGATAGAGAAGAATTAATGGAAGAATTTATGATTGCTTATCAAGATACATTGATGGAAATAGGTCTAGATAATAGAGAAATTGCAAGAATGGCTATGGCAGCTATCGTCTAATTTCATTTCTAATTAATTAAGGCTTTTAATAATTAATCAAACCTATTTAAGTAGTTACCTCTGTGCTATTGTTCATAACATTGTATAGAAACCATTTATAAATTTTAAATGTTTGGGTTAATAGGCCACTCAACCAGTTTTGAAGATGCAAAAAGAAAAGCTTCGATGCTAGGCTTTGATCATATTGCTGATGGTGACTTGGATGTTTGGTGTACTGCTCCTCCTCAGCTTGTTGAAAATGTAGAAGTTAAGAGTGCAACTGGAATATCTATTGAAGGTTCTTATATAGATTCGTGCTTTGTTCCTGAAATGCTTTCTAGGTTTAAAACCGCTAGAAGAAAAGTACTAAATGCTATGGAACTGGCTCAGAAAAAAGGGATTAATATTACCGCTCTAGGAGGATTTACTTCTATTATTTTTGAGAATTTTAATCTTCTACAGCATAAACAAATTAGAAATACTTCATTAGAGTGGGAAAGGTTTACTACTGGCAATACTCATACCGCCTGGGTTATTTGTAAGCAACTAGAAATAAATGCTCCTCGCATTGGGATAGACCTTAAAAAAGCAACTGTTGCTGTAATTGGTGCTACAGGTGATATTGGTAGCGCTGTTTGTAGGTGGCTTATCAATAAAACTGGGATTTCAGAACTTCTTATGGTAGCAAGACAACAAGAACCTCTAGCGCTGTTACAAAAAGAATTAGATGGCGGCACCATAACAAGTTTGGATGAGGCATTGCCTCAGGCGGACATTGTTGTGTGGGTTGCAAGTATGCCTAAAACTATTGAAATTGATACTGACAACTTAAAAAAACCATGTTTAATGATTGATGGTGGATACCCCAAAAATCTTGATGAAAAATTTCAGGGTGAAAATATTTATGTTTTAAAAGGAGGTATAGTAGAGTTTTTCAATGATATTGGTTGGAATATGATGGAACTTGCGGAAATGCAAAACCCTCAGCGAGAGATGTTTGCTTGCTTTGCAGAAGCTATGATTTTAGAATTTGAAAAGTGTCATACAAACTTTAGTTGGGGAAGAAATAATATTTCCCTTGAAAAGATGGAATTTATTGGAGCAGCTTCTTTAAAGCATGGTTTTTCTGCCATTGGACTTGATAAGCAGCCTAAAGTATTAACTGTCTAAATCATGGCTAAACGTTACCTTCTTGATTTTGAAAAGCCTCTTGTTGAACTTGAGAAGCAGATAGAGCAAATTAAAGAATTAGCTCGAGATTCAGAGGTAGATGTTAGTCAACAGCTTCTACAGCTTGAAACCTTAGCTACTAGAAGAAGAGAAGAAATATTTAAATCTCTCACCCCTGCTCAAAAGATTCAGGTAGCTAGACATCCTCAAAGACCAAGTACTTTGGACTTTGTTCAAATGTTTTGTGATGATTGGATCGAATTACATGGAGACAGAAATGGTGGCGATGATATGGCATTAATTGGGGGGATAGGTTCGATAAATAATAGACCAGTGTTGATGTTAGGGCATCAAAAAGGAAGGGATACAAAAGAAAATGTAGTAAGAAACTTTGGGATGGCAAAACCAGGAGGTTATAGAAAAGCTCTTAGATTAATGCAACATGCAAATAGATTCGCTTTGCCAATTCTCACATTTATTGATACTCCTGGAGCTTATGCTGGTTTAAAAGCTGAAGAACAAGGTCAAGGTGAAGCAATTGCAAGAAACCTTCGAGAGATGTTTGGATTGAAAGTTCCAATTATTGCTACTGTCATTGGAGAAGGAGGATCAGGAGGCGCACTTGGAATAGGTGTCGCCGATAGGTTACTAATGTTTGAACACAGTGTTTACACGGTTGCTAGTCCAGAAGCATGTGCATCAATTTTGTGGAGAGATGCTGCGAAGGCACCAGAAGCGGCATCAGCACTTAAAATTACAGGCAAAGATTTACTTAAATTAGGTATCATAGATGAGGTTTTACCAGAACCTTCTGGTGGGAATAATTGGGCTCCTTTAGATGCTGGCAATACACTAAAAGAGGCTATTGAGAAACACTTGAATGCTCTACTACAAATGCCTGAAGACCAATTAATTGAGGAAAGATACAAAAAGTTCAGGGTTTTAGGTAAATTTATCGAAGCGAATAATATTGAAGAGATTTATAGTGAAATTCCCCAAAAAACTGAATAACTTGAAACTAGCTTTTATAACGGGTGCTACGAAAGGTATTGGTAGATCTACCGCAATTACTTTTGCTAATGCTGGCTGGGATTTAATTTTACTCTCCAGGAATATGGATTTAATGGAGAAACTAAAAAGCGAACTGTTGACCACTAAATCAAAAATTAACCTAGTAAAATGTGATTTATCTAACCCCCTAGAAATAGAGCATTGTGTTAAAGAGGCAATTGAGAAATATGGATGCCCTTCAGTATTGATAAATAATGCCGGTTGCGCATTTAATAGCCCTTTAGTCGAAATGGAATTAGGTCAATGGGAACAAACTATTCAAATAAACCTGACAAGTGTTTTTCAAATTTGTAGTTCAATAATTCCTCAAATGAGAAAAAATGGTGGTTTAGTTATTAATGTTAGTAGTCATGCCTCTTATAATGCATTCCCCCAATGGGGAGCTTATTGTGTTTCAAAATCTGCATTAGCTATGTTTACTAAATGCTTGAGGGAGGAGGAGAGATCTAATTCAATAAGAGCTTGCACAATAACTCTTGGTTCAGTCAATACTCCTCTTTGGGACTCCGAATCAATCAATTCTGATTTTGATAGAACTTCTATGCTCTCCTCAAAAGAGGTATCAGAAACTATTCTCTACATGGCTAATAAACCTCAATCACAATTGATCGAAGACTTGACTTTGATGCCTTCTGGCGGAGCTTTTTAAACATTCTGTTTATCTGATTAATCTTAAAACAGTGATTTTTTTTAGTACTATTAGAACCCGATTGAACAAGAGAATGTGATATAGTATATGAGCAATTAAGCTTTTGGAAGATACAGTTAATTAAGTTGCATACAATTTTCTGTTTAGAATTTTATGACCTCTACATTACCCAACGATAATATTAGAAACTTTGACGACCAGATTACTAATAAACTAATTTCTGAAATAATAAGAGACAGAATTAAGAATTCTGGTAAAAGATTTAGTGCAAACGATAATATTTCTGATTTTATAAATCCTGGTGAATTAGAAATTTTAGAAAAAGAAGTAGCCTCAAGAGTTAAAGACCTACTAAAGTCCCTCGTAATTGATGTCGAGAATGATCATAATACTCAAGAAACTGCTGAGAGAGTTTCAAAAATGTATCTAAACGAAGTTTTTAAAGGCAGATATCATGAGCAACCTAAAGTTACAAGTTTTCCTAATGACAAGAATCTTGACGAAATTTATACAGTTGGTCCAATTTCGGTCAGATCTGCATGTTCACATCACTTAGTACCAATTCTAGGAGAGTGTTGGATAGGTATTAAACCTGGAAATAAAGTCATAGGGCTTTCCAAATTTGCGAGAGTTGCTGATTGGGTTTTTTCAAGACCTCATATTCAGGAAGAAGCTGTAATGATCCTTGCAGATGAAATTGAAAAACTATGCGAACCTAAAGGTTTAGGCATTATTGTAAAGGCCCAACATTATTGTATGAAGTGGAGGGGAGTCAAAGAACCAAATACAAGCATGATTAATTCTGTTGTGAGAGGTGATTTTAGACACGATTTAAGTTTAAAACAAGAATTTTTTGAGCTTGTAAAACAGCAGTCCGCTACTAATAATTACTAAATTTTTTTTAACAACTTAAAAAGATCTTTTGTTTTTTTTATATCTTTTAAACCTGGAGATATTTCAATACTACTTGAAATATCTAGGCCATCTGGTTTGAAGTCAGTAAGGATTTCATCAATCCATTCAATTGATATTCCACCTGCTAAAAACCATGGTTTGCTAAATTGCAAATTCTCTAAATAAATAGAATTTATTTTTTTCCCTGAACCTCCATAAGTTTCTTTATTCCAAGAATCAAGCAGTATCGCATCTACAAAATCTTCAAAAGGTTTTATTCTATCTATGTCCTTTTCCGTTTTTATTCTGAAAGCCTTCCATAGGCCAATATATGGAATTTTTTTCTTTATTTCTTTGCAATAATCAATATCTTCATCTCCATGTAATTGAATGATATTTTCACTTGGGTTGCCTAAGAAGTTTTTGATAATTAAATCTATAGGACAATTTTGTACAACAGTTACTCTATCGATTTTTGGATAAAAATTTTCTAGGGTTTTAAATATTTTTTTCTTAATTTCAGCTGATACATACCTTGGCGACTCTTCAACCGAAATAATGCCAATAGCATTCGCTCCTAATTTAGCGACTTGAAGAGCTTGTTCTTCAGAAGTTAGTCCACAAATTTTAACTAAAGGATTAGTCTTGGGCATATCATTATCCTGCATGTAAGATTAATATTATTGCTAAATATAGCGGAGATTATTTTTGAGAAGTTGGCAAATTTTTAAAATATGGGGAATTCCCTTTAAAGTTCATCCCTATTGGTTTGTTATTCTCTTTTTATTCTCATGGAGTATAAGTAATCAGGTCAATTTATCCTCTGGCGATATCTACAATAATAAAGAAGCTTGGATTATAGGGTTTTTAACTTCTTTTTGCTTATTATCTTCAATTATTTTTCATGAGGTTTTTCATACTTTTGTTTCACTTAATCAGGGTGTAAAAATAAAAAAAATTACTTTTTATTTTTTAGGAGCAATTTTACAAATAGATAAGTATTGTCAAACTGCTTTAGGTAATATAAAAATTGCAATTGTAAGACCTCTTTTATGTTTCGCTACAGCATCAATCTTACTTTTAATTAGTAATAACAGTGCATCTCAGGAACAAATAGCAGTTAATGTAATTTCAAGAGTAGGTATATTTAATCTATTCTTAGGCTTCTTAAATTTGATTCCAATTGGTTCTTTAGATGGAGGGAATTTATTAAAAAGTATTATTTGGCATTTCTCAGGGAGTAAAAATAAAGGAAGATATTTCCTCAATAAAGTAAATTTAGTATTATCTTTTTTTGTTTTATTTTTTGGGATAATTTGTTTATTTAGATTTAACTTTTACTTTGGTTTTATTCTTTCTTTTTTGGGCTTGTTTGGAATTAATTCTTCAAAATCTGAAAGTCAATTTTTTAAAATTGAAAACATACTTAAATTTAGTAAAGTTTCTGAGATTAAACTTAAGCCTTTGAGGAAAATTGAATACGATTCAAATTTCTCAGAATTTAATAAATTAATAAAAAATAAGAAGGATGCATCGGATAAATATTTTTTTGTTACGAATAATGGTAGATGGACCGGTTTTGTTGATGAGAATATTTTAAAAACTGTTTCTTTAAAAAAATGGGAATGGAACTTTGTTGGAGATTTTAAGAAACCAATCGATAGTTTTGAAAGTATATCTTGTAACGATAAATTATGGAGAACTATAGAAAGACTTGAAGAAACAAATGAAGGTTTTTTATTGGTTCTCAATGGTGCATATATCCCTTTGGGGATAATTGATAGGTCAAAAATTGGAAACTTTGTATTGAATAAATTAGGTTTTAATTTGCCTTCAGACATTATTAACAAATTAAACTTTAAAAATCATTATCCCTTAGGAATTGAATTGCCGAGAATAATTAATTCAATGAAGCAGAAAGGAGATCTTTAATAATTCTGTCATTAAAATTTTCTATTTTTTATAATCTATGGCAATATTTTTGAAATTTATATTTGATTTATTTTTCAGAAATGAATTTCTCAAATGTTCAACTATTTGATCATTTGTTAGTTTTAAATTTACTTTTGGTGGAGCTTCTTCTTTGAATAATTTGAACCACAAATCTCTTGAAGGATTTGTTTGAATTTCTCCATGTTGAAGGAATGCACCTTTTTTACGAAATTGAGCACTACCTATTCTCTTAAACCCATCCTGATCAACTAAATCGGAAATTAATGAAGTCCCAAAACAATTTGTTTTAATGCTTGATTTTCGTGAATTACCATATTGTAAGTTTAGACCTAATTCTCTAAAACTTTTAATTAACCAATTATTAACCATTTCATAACTTAAGACTTTATAGTAAGTTTTTTTAAATGTTAATGCATATGTTATGCCTCCTGAATGCAGTACAGCACCCCCTCCAGAGGGACGTCTAACAATATTAATTTCCTCATTTGATAATAAATTTTTCCAATGAGGAGGAATTTCCTTTTGGTGATAGCCAATTGAAAGCCAATCCCCAGTCCAATAATAGAACCTTAATGTGAGAATTATTTCAGGATTCGAAATTGTCTGGTCTAAAGAATTTAAATCTAAAGCCATTTGATCAAATCCAGGTAAATTATTTGTTGAAAAAATTAAAGCCTGACTTTCAATTCCCAAAATTAACTTTGTAGGTTTACTTATGATAATTTTCAATAATTTTTTTCTTTCAATTTGTTAATTACGTAACATCATTTTGTAATAGTGTTTCAAATCTTCTCTTTTCGGTGGAGAATATAGAAAATAATTTTTTTTACCATGGAGCCAACTCAAACAATAAATCTTATTGCATTAAGCCTCATAGTTGTAATACATGCAGGAGTTTTAGCGTTAAGATTAGGAATTAGTTTAGGTAGAAACTAAAGTCTATTAGAAAATTTAAAATTTATGAGGTAATAATAAAGTAAGACTGAATTGATTTATTCAGTAAAAATATCAAGTTCTTAATTTGTCAAAATCTTTTTATAAAAATAGTATTTTCCACAAAAAATATTTAGGGCCTTTATTTATAAAAAGACAACAGAAACAGGATTATTTTTTATCATTGATTTTTTTAATTATAAAAATTAGCTTTTCCCTTTTAGCAATAATAAGCCTGATTAGGCTTGGCTATAGTTCTAAAGTAAGGTTGACCAGATTAAGGGAAATTGAAGACTCATTTTTATACGAAAAATATAGATTTAATGTCTTAACAGATAAGTTTGATGATTTATTCTCTTCTGAAGGTGAGCAAAGATTTATGAAGGAACAGGATCAAATAATTTCTAGGGACATTATCAGAGTAATATGGCGTTGATAAGGATGATCTTGAATCATTCTACTTTTAATTTTTCAATTAACTTTTTTGCTAGTGAGTAAGAACATTAAGGGTTTAGTCCTAATAACAGGAACAACTTCAGGAGTTGGATTAAATACTCTAAAACCTCTATTAAGATTTGGATGGGAGGTTATAGCAGTTAATCGATCAAATAAAAGAGCTATAAGAATAGCTGAGGAATACTTGACAAAAGAGGAAGTTGAAAATGTTCACTTTATAGAAATAGATCTTTCTAACTTGGATGATGTGAGAAAAGGTTGCGATGAAATATTAGAAAGATTTAAAAAGCCAATAAATTCTCTTATTTGTAATGCAGCAGTTTATAAACCGAGATTAAAGAGACCTGAAAGGTCTGCACAGGGGTTTGAAAACTCTATGGCAGTAAATCATTTTGGCCATTTTCTTATAATAAACCTACTTATGGAAAATATTTTATCTTCTGAAAGAGAAATTGTTTTAAATGGCAAATCAGCTGTATTCAAGCCAAGAATTACAGTATTAGGGACTGTTACGGCTAATTATTCAGAACTTGGAGGAAGGATCCCCATTCCTGCCCCAGCTGATTTGGGAGATTTATCTGGATTCAAAAATGGTTTTTTATCTCCAATAAGTATGGCGAATGGAAAGAAATTTAAACCTGGTAAGGCTTATAAGGATAGTAAACTTTGCAATATGGTGACCGTTCAGGAATTATCAAAAAGATATCCTGCAGAGAAGATTATTGTAAATTCTCTTTATCCTGGATGTGTTGCTGATACAAAACTTTTTAGAGATACACCTTGGTTATTTAGATTCCTTTTCCCCATATTTCAAAAATTCATAACAAAAGGATATGTTTCACAAAGATTGGCAGGAGAGAGGGTCGCTCAAGTGGCAACTTATAAAGAATTCGCTAAACCTTCAGTACATTGGAGTTGGGGAAATCGTCAAAAAACTGGCAGAAAAGCTTTTTCTCAAAAGTTGTCAAAAAGAATAATTGATACGAAGACTTCTCAGCAAACTTATGATTTAACGAGCCAATTGGTTGGATTAGATTAATTTAGACTAATCAAATCCTAATAAATCAAAAATTTCTCTATCTTTAAGTGGATTACCTTCTAAAGGTTCTACGTTTTCAAGCATATTTTTGGCAAGAGATAAATATTCATTTTGAACTTCAATAACATCTTCAGTTGGTTCCATTTCAAAAATGGTGCATTTTTTTAGTCTTGACCTTCTAATGGCGTCGACATCTTTAAAATGGGCCATAGTTTTTAAACCTGTTCTTTCATTGAATTTATCAATTTGATCTGTGTCTTTTGATCTATTTGCGACTACTCCACCTAATCTGACTTTATAATTTTTTGCTTTTGCTTTAATTGCAGAGACAATTCTATTCATAGCGAATATTGAATCGAAGTCATTAGCGGTAACAATTAGACAATAATTTGCATGTTGCAATGGAGCTGCAAACCCTCCGCAAACGACGTCTCCTAGGACATCAAAAATAACAACGTCAGTATCTTCTAATAAATGATGTTCTTTTAATAGTTTAACTGTCTGACCGGTTACATATCCCCCGCACCCTGTCCCAGCAGGAGGACCTCCACTTTCAACGCACATTACGCCATTAAAACCTTCAAACATGAAATCGGTTGGCCTCAATTCTTCGCTATGAAAATCTACCTCTTCGAGAATATCGATAACTGTAGGAACCATTTTGTGCGTCAAAGTGAAAGTACTATCGTGTTTCGGATCACATCCAATTTGTAGAACCTTTTTACCTAATTTTGAGAATGCCGCAGAAAGGTTTGATGATGTAGTTGATTTTCCGATGCCGCCCTTTCCGTATACGGCAATGACTAAAGCCCCTTCCTCAATATTTATTTTTGGATCTTGTTTTACTTGAACACTTCCTTCTCCATCAAGAGGTCTATTTATAGTACTTGTCATTTAAAGCTTAAAACACATTATTATTTATATTCTTGCAGTGCAAATACACATGAAATATGTTTCTAAACAAATATGTATTTAATTGTATTAAAAGTGGGAAATATGTTCTTATAACTGAATTTTTAGGATTAAATCTATTAGATTATGAGTGAAAATACTCATGACTTAATTATAGTTTATTAGTAAAAATTAACTGAAATATGCTTTGGCATCGTAAAGGGTTTCATCGCTTATCTCTGGAATTCCTCTCAAGATTGCGTATTTTTCAGTATTTGTTTTAACTTTACCTCTTACAAAAAATGGAACTTTTATTAATTCAGCTCTACCAGATTCAGTCCAGATAATTCCTTCTTTACTATTTTTTTCTTTTTTTTCGTCAGAATTTAATATATCTTTTGTGTTTGTCGCTGTATGTCCTAAATGGCTTTGATGACCATCAACAAATTCAAAGTCATGTTTGAACATATCAATAAGATGCTCTTCTAAGCCCATCATTAGTGGATGTACCCAGTCATCAAAAATCACATTTGCTCCTTCCCATCCCATTTGTGGGCTATATCTTGCAGGAACATCTTGAACATGCATTGGGGTGCTAATTACGGAGCATGGAATACCGAGCCTTTTTGCACTATGCCTTTCCATTTGGGTCCCTAAAACTAGTTCAGGGGCGGCTTTCTTCATAGCATCTTCCACTTCTAGATAATTGTTTGTTATTAGAGCTTCTACATTTAGATCTTTTGCAGTTGCTCTTACCTGTCTTGCCATTTCCCTACTGTATGTACCAAGACCAACTACTTCAAAACCCAATTCCTCTTTGGCAATTTTTGCGGCTGCGATTGCATGTGTTCCATCACCAAAAATAAAAACCCTTTTGCCAGTCAAGTAATTAGAGTCAACTGATTTTGAGTACCAAGGAAGTTTTGACTTGTGTTCTAATTCTTCTTTATTAGTCAAGGTGAGATCCAACTTGTTATGAACTTCATTTATAAATTCAATTGTATTTTTTATTCCAATTGGAATAGTGCTTGTATATTCCATTCCAAAGTTCCTTTTAAGCCATTCGCATGATGCTTCCGCAATTTCTGGATAAAGACAAATATTTATTTCAGCATCAATTAGTCTTTCAATATCATCTGGACTAGCACCTAATGGAGCAACTACGTTTGTATCTATTCCTTGCTCTGAAAGTATGCGTTGGATTTCAATTACATCATCTCTGCATCTAAATCCCAGTAATGAAGGACCCAGTATATTGACTTTTGGTCTGCGACCTAACTCCTTCCACCTTAGAGGACTTATTTTTTCTGAAGAACTTACTTTCTCTCTCAAAAGAGTTCTTATTAATTGATAAAAAGTTTCTGAAGCTCCCCAATTTTCTTTCTTGCTATAGGCAGGTAATTCAAGATTAACAATTGGCATATTAAACCCCATTCCTTTTGCTAGGGCCCCAGGTTGGTCTTGGATTAATTCTGCCGTACAACTTTCTCCAACTAAAAGAGCTTTGGGTTTAAATCGTTCGACAGCTTCCTTAATATTTTTCTTCACTAATTCAGCTGTATCGCCTCCAAGGTCTCTAGCTTGGAAAGTTGTATAAGTTACTGGAGGTCTTTGCCCCCTCCTTTCAATCATTGTAAAAAGAAGATCTGCATATGTATCTCCTTGAGGGGCATGAAGAACATAATGAATATCTTTCATTGAAGAGGCAATTCTCATCGCACCAACATGTGGTGGTCCTTCATATGTCCATAGAGTTAATTCCATAGTCTTTTAATGAGTTACTAAAGTTTTTGTAGTTAGTATTTGATTCCTTCTTAAAGGTTTAGAGAAGAGACCTGCTAAGTCTGCGGCTTGATCAATACCATGAATTGGACTGAATACCATTTCTATCGACCACTTAGTACTGATTCCTTCTGCCTCAAGTGGGTTAGCTAAACCCATCCCACAAACTACTAAGTCTGGATTAGATTCCCTTACTCGATCTAATTGTTTTTCTACATGTTGTCCTTCGACAATTTTTGTATTATCGGGTAATAAATTAATCTCTTCTTTCATTAATTCCTTATTTAGGTAAGGAGTTCCTACCTCTATAAGATCCATTTCGCATTCATTATGCAAAAATCTTGCCAAAGATATTTCCAGTTGCGATTCAGGAAGAAGAAACAATCTTTTCCCCTTAAGTATTTCCTTGTGAGATTCAAGGGCAAGTTTTGCTCTATTGATTAAAGGCGAAATAATTTCATGAACTTTAAGTTCACTAATTTTGAAAGCTTTGGCTGCAGCTAAAAACCATTCAGTACTTCCTTCGATACCTAGAGGAAATGGAGCCGAAATTATTTCACAACCGCGATGTTTAAGGTCTCGAACTGTTTCACTTAAATAAGGCTGAGTTAGTAATACTTTTGTGTTTTTGCCAATCTTTGGTAATTCTGTTGATTGCCTTGGTGGAAAGCTCTCAACATTTGAAATCCCTAAATTTCCAAAAATCTTTTTAAACCTATCCTCTACATTATTTGCAAGAGTCCCAACTAATAATAATTTCTCCTCATTTGAAGACTCCATTAATGGAATTAAAGCTTTTAAGGCACCATCCTCTCCTTGGGTAAATGTTGTTTCTATCCCGCTGCCAGAATAATTAACAAATCTTACTTGACCTAAAAATCTATTATTTAATTTCTCTGCGACAGTTGCAAGATCTAGTTTGATTACTTCACTTGGACATGATCCAACCAGAAAAAGAGTTTTAATTTCTGGTCTTCTCGCAATAAGATCATTAACTACTCGATCTAATTCTTCATGAGCGTCAGCAAGACCGGCAAGATCTTTTTCTTCAAGAATAGCTGTCCCAAATCTTGGTTCAGCAAAAATCATGACTCCAGCAGCGCTTTGAATTAAATGAGCACATGTCCTTGAGCCTACTACCAGAAAAAATGCATCCGGCATTCTTCTATGTAGCCAAACTATTGAAGTTAAACCACAAAAAACTTCCCTGGGCCCAGCTTCCTTATTAAATTCAACTTTACTCATTAAAAATTTTCAAGAGCTTGTATTTCAAGCTTGCATAAACTTTTTAATTTAAGAAAGTAATTAATAAGTTCTCTTACAAAAATATACACATTTAAAAAACTTATATGAATGTTTAAATACTTAAATGAGAATTATGAAAGTTATTTTTAGGGCGTATTTTAATTTCTATAAAAAGAATTTCCTTGACTAGTTTTTGATATCTTCCATACATTTCTGGCTATTTTTGTAGCTAATAATCCTGCTCTTTCTAACTTAGATTTCCCAGGCTTAGCTCCAATTAAAGTTGTCACTTCTGAAGTAGTTAAAGGGGCTCCCGTATCTATAGCTAATTGTGTTAACTCCAATCTATCTCTAAGGTTTTTAAGATTTACTTTCTCTATTTTATCTTCTTCTAACCAACTAAAAGATGGGTCTTTCTGAGATAGTTTTTGCATCAAACTTAGGCTAACTAATCCAAGAGTTTGATCAGGAGTTAATTCTTTTTCAGTACCAGAAACATTTGGTTCTTTTTTTTGAGAAGTTCCCATAAAAATGCATATCTTTTACTTGAAGTTATCGTTTTGTGGGAAGCATGCAAGTAAATTTAATAGAAAAAATGAACCATTATCCGTTATAGTCGCGTGAATGGAACCAACTTCTAGTTTAAATAGAGGGAACCGAAAAAAAGGGAGTTCTCTTGTCACAGGATCTGAGGTGCAATCTCAGGCCAGTGGTGCTAGCTGTTTTATTACAACTGATTCAGAAAAGTCTTTGGTATCCAGACAAGCCAGTCAAGTTGAGCAAATTGAGTTGAGAACATATGTTTTTTTAGATTCTCTTCAACCTCAATTAGCTGCATATATGGGTACGGTTAGTAGAGGTTTTTTACCTATTCCTGGTGATTCATGTCTTTGGATGGAAGTTTCGCCTGGGATGGCCGTTCATAGAGTCACTGATATTGCCTTAAAAGCAAGTAATGTAAGACTTGGTCAGATGATTGTTGAAAGAGCATTTGGTTCACTTGCTCTTTACCACAAAGATCAAAGCACTGTTTTACATTCTGGAGATGTTGTTCTAGATGCTATTGGAAGTGAAGTTAGAAAAAGAACAAAACCTTCAACAAGTTGGACTGAAGTCATTCGCGCGATTACTCCAGATCATGCTGTTTTAATAAATAGACAAAACAGAAGTGGATCAATGATTCAATCTGGAATGAGTATGTTTATATTAGAAACTGAACCTGCTGGTTATGTTTTAAAAGCAGCAAATGAAGCTGAAAAAGCATCTAACATAACTGTTGTTGATGTGAAGGCAGTTGGCGCTTTTGGTAGATTAACTCTCGCTGGGAAAGAAGGCGATGTAGAAGAAGCCGCAGCTGCTGCTATTAGAGCAATTGAAGAAATCTCAAATTACTAAGGATTTTTTATTTAAACCTTTTTTAACTTAAACCTATCTCTTTTTTTAAAAAAGGTGACATAATTTTCGCAGCTTTACCTCTACTACCTAATTTATTTAGTTGTGATTGTGAGAGCTCACCGTAAACACAATTAGCTTCTTTAACCCAAAAAATAGATTCGAATTCCCCATTAGGATATTTGGGGTTCTTGAGAATTTCTCCCCAGCATATTCCTGTTGTATCTTTAACTAAGTTTCCTGAGGGATCGCACAAAACCATACAACTTATGAATCTTGCACTCCTATAAGGACTATCAGAAAGTTCATTAATTAATTTTTTAATTTTCTCATCATTATTTTTGGCATATCGAGCAGAATAAATTCCTGGTCGACCATCTAAAACATCTACTTCAAGACCCGAGTCATCAGCTAATGCCCAAGTTTTTGTCTCTAGAGAAGCTGCCTTGGCTTTAAGTAGTGCATTCTCAAAATATGTTTCCCCAGTTTCTTCGACATTTAAATATTCTGGTTGCTTCTCAACCTTTAAAGACAAAACATCCAGCATCTCTGAAATTTCAGAAACCTTTCTTTGATTGCCACTCGCAATAGTTAGAACTGGAAGGTTCAAAATAATATAAAAATATATTGTGAATATTATCTTACTTCAAAGCTTGATACGGAGACAGGAAAGGTTGAACATTCCACACCTGTGCAGACAGGGCCTGTCTCGTACGGAAATAACATAATGTAAATTTTTTCTTAACACAACAGTATGTTTTGATGCACTAACTAATTTGCATAAGTATTGACATATCAATAGTACCAAGGGTGATAAGTTTAACTTATGAATGATAGAAAAAACATTAATGGAGATTTTGTCGAAAACGCTTGACTTATAAGTACTTAATGAAGCATTCTTCGAATTGAACATTCCACATTTAGTATTTAGTAGACAATGGCTACAGAAACAATGGGTATCGCTCTCGGCATGATCGAGACACGCGGACTTGTCCCTGCAATCGAAGCAGCAGACGCAATGACAAAGGCAGCAGAAGTTCGCCTAATTGGTCGTGAATTCGTTGGTGGCGGTTATGTCACAGTATTAGTTAGAGGCGAAACAGGCGCAGTTAACGCAGCTGTAAGAGCTGGCGCTGATGCTTGTGAAAGAGTTGGTGACGGTTTAGTTGCAGCTCACATTATTGCTCGTCCTCATAGAGAAGTTGAACCTGCTCTAGGTAACGGTGAATTCCTTGGTCAAAAGGACTAATTAATTAAAGCAAGATTTATAAATTTTGCACAATAATTATTTTCCCTATACAGACCTAAATTTATCCTTATGAGTAAGAAGTATGACGCAGGGGTAAAGGAGTACAGAGATACCTACTGGACTCCAGAATATGTACCCCTAGACACCGATTTACTAGCCTGTTTCAAATGTACAGGTCAGGAAGGTGTTCCAAGAGAAGAAGTCGCAGCAGCTGTTGCCGCTGAATCTTCAACAGGTACTTGGTCAACAGTTTGGTCCGAGTTACTTACAGATTTAGAATTTTATAAAGGACGTTGTTATCGAATCGAAGACGTTCCTGGAGATCCTGAAGCTTTCTATGCTTTTATTGCATATCCTTTAGATCTTTTTGAAGAAGGCTCAATTACAAACGTATTAACATCCCTTGTAGGAAACGTTTTTGGATTTAAAGCTCTAAGACATCTACGTCTAGAAGATATTAGATTCCCAATTGCTTTCATTAAAACTTGCGGTGGTCCACCAAACGGAATCGTAGTTGAAAGAGATCGACTTAACAAATACGGAAGACCTCTACTTGGTTGTACCATCAAACCTAAATTAGGATTATCTGGTAAAAACTATGGTCGAGTTGTATATGAATGTCTTAGAGGCGGTCTTGATTTAACGAAGGATGATGAGAATATTAATTCTCAACCATTCCAACGTTGGAGAGAAAGATTTGAGTTTGTTGCAGAAGCAGTTAAGCTTGCTCAGCGAGAAACTGGAGAAGTTAAAGGTCACTATCTAAATTGTACTGCTAACACTCCTGAAGAACTCTATGAAAGAGCTGAATTTGCAAAAGAGCTAGATATGCCAATCATCATGCATGATTATATAACTGGTGGTTTTACTGCAAATACTGGATTAGCTAATTGGTGTCGTAAAAATGGCATGCTTCTGCATATCCACAGAGCTATGCATGCTGTTATTGATAGACATCCAAAGCATGGTATTCACTTCAGAGTTCTTGCAAAATGTTTGAGACTATCTGGAGGAGACCAATTACATACTGGAACCGTGGTTGGAAAACTAGAAGGTGATCGTCAAACAACTCTTGGTTATATTGACAACTTAAGAGAGTCATTTGTTCCTGAAGATAGATCAAGAGGTAACTTCTTTGATCAAGATTGGGGTTCAATGCCTGGAGTATTTGCAGTCGCATCAGGTGGTATCCATGTTTGGCATATGCCTGCACTTCTAGCGATATTTGGGGATGATTCCTGTCTTCAGTTCGGTGGAGGAACACATGGTCATCCATGGGGTTCAGCTGCTGGAGCTGCAGCTAACAGAGTTGCTTTAGAAGCTTGTGTAAAAGCTCGTAATGCTGGTCGCGAAATCGAAAAAGAGAGTAGAGACATTCTTATGGAAGCTGCTAAGCATAGTCCTGAATTAGCTATTGCTCTAGAAACTTGGAAGGAAATTAAGTTCGAGTTTGACACTGTCGACAAGCTTGATGTTCAGGGTTAACTCAAGTTTCGAAATTGAGGAGATTAATTCTCCTCAAACTTATTAAAATCTCGTTTTTACGAGTAATTACATTCACATTTTGATTAATTATGCCTTTCCAGAGCACAGTAAGCGACTATCAAACAGTTGCAACCCTGGAAACATTCGGTTTTTTACCACCGATGACCCAGGAAGAAATATATGACCAAATTGCGTACATAATTGCTCAAGGTTGGAGTCCAGTTATTGAGCATGTTCATCCAACTGGATGTATGCAAACTTATTGGTCTTATTGGAAACTCCCATTCTTTGGGGAAAAAGATCTTAACTTGATTGTGAGCGAATTAGAGGCATGCCATAGAGCATACCCTGATCATCATGTAAGAATCATCGGATACGATGCTTACACTCAAAGTCAAGGAACAGCTTTTGTAGTTTTCCAAGGCCGTTAAAGCTACCTATCGTAGTTAATATCTTTCTCCAAAAAATTTTTTGGAGAAAGTTTTTCAAAAAAGTTTTTAAAGAATTTCAAACTTGAAGATTATGTCAAAAAAAACCAGCAGAGAGATTGCACTAGAAAGAAGAAAGGCGATGAGTGATAGCGGTAAAAAAGCTGCTACTTATTCTTCAACTACTAAAGATAGAGTTCGATCTTCTCAAGATATACAGATTTCTGGGACTCAGTCTTCTCCTAATAATCATAATATTTCTAAACCAGCTACAAAACATATTCCAAAAACTCAGGTAAACGGAAATTCTTCAACAACTTTATCTAGTAAAGAGTTAGTAATAGAGAGAAGAAAAGCAATGTCTACCCATGGGAAATCAGCTATAACTTCATCCGATAGAACCCGTACGGATGTTAAAAAAGAAAGTCCTGTAAACACAGTTAAAACTTCCGCAAGCAAAAATCAGGAAGTTCAAAACTCACATAATACAGAAATTAAAACATCAAAACCTAACGTTAAAAGAAGAATTAATCAGAAGAGAAAGCCTATTACTAATACAAGTAGAGATATTGTTTTAGCGAGAAGAGAAGCTCAATCTAAGCATGGTAAATCAGCAACTAAACAAAATACCAGTGCCGCTTCTTTAGCTAGAAGGGGAGACCCAGATTTAAGTAGTAGAGAAATTTCTCAGAGAGTGAGAGAGTTAAGAAGTAAAACTGGTGCTACAGGCAAAAAAGGTAATGGTAAATGTAGACCATGTGGTCCAAATAAAAATGGCGCCAAACAAAATATTGCAGATGCTAGCTGGAAAGTTGGTAAAAGTGAAACTGATTCAGGTCAAATAGTGACTGGAACACAAGCTAATAGATCTGTAAAAACTACAGGTAATGAAGCAAGTACATGCAGAACAGTTACTGGCACCCAATACATGGGAGCAGAAGTGGTTGATCAATTTTGTCAAGATAGACCAAGTTATAAACAACCACTTAGATCTACTGTTACTGCAACAACATCAGGAAATAAAGTCACTGGGAATGAAGTTGGTAGATCTGATAGGGTCACAGGCGATGAGCCAGGGACTTGTAAAAACCTTACAGGCACTGAATATGTATCTTCTAATCAATCACAGAAGTATTGTGGTGATGTTCCAAAAAATCCTTCAAAGGTTAAACACAGTACTACAACCGATGGATTAAAAGTATCTGGATCACTTCCTGGTAGATCAACCCTAGTTACTGGAGATGAATCAGGTTCTGGACATCAGTTAACTGGAGATCAATATCTTGGCTCTGAGCCAAATCCAAAAGGTAAAGCATTTGAAAAAGTAGGTAGTTACAATACTCTTAATGGGAATAATGTAACTGGTACAGGAGTTGGAAGATCAGACCATATGACAGGCAATGAACATGGGAGTTGTAAGAATGTAACTGGCGATGAGTACATAGGATCTCAACAATACGAGAAGTTTTGCGGTTCAAAACCAAAACCAGAAGCTAGGAAAGTAGGTTTAAGTCTTTCTTCAAAGTCAAATTTAATAAGCGGCACTATGACAGGAAGATCAGAAATAGTAACTGGAGATGAACCAGGTTCATGCAAAGTGTTAACAGGAACACCATACGCAGGCTTAGATCAGATTAATGAAAACTGTAGTACTGAGATTTCTGAAGATATGAAATCCCGATCAACAGTTAATTCTGGTAATAATTCAAATGCCAGACTTACAGGACAGCAACCAGGAATTGGCGGAATAATGACAGGTGCTAAGAAAGGTGCTTGTAAAAATCTAACAGGTACTCCCTATGTTGGTGGAGATCAGCTCTCACAAGCTTGTGATAATCCTCCACATGATACGGCTTATGCGAATCCGGAAAAGTCGGCAGGTAACTCTTGGAAGGAATTCTCTGTTAAATCACCATCAAGAGATAAATATTCTGAAAAAAATACTCAAGGTGTTACGGGTAATGAATATGAAAATGGTTCGAAGGTGACAGGACCATTTGATATGGCGGTTGATAAGGTCACTGGTACTGAAAAATTTAGATTTGAACCGAATAAAAATATTACTTATAAACAAAAAATGGAAATTGAAGAGACAGACCGTGCTGCAAAGACACCAGAAAAAAGAGTCGCATCAAGGATTACTGGTGAAGGACAATCAGTGGGAAATGTAACTGGTGACGATTGGGATCGTGGTGATAAGGTAACAGGCACAGAGGGAGCTTCTTCTAGAAAGAGAAATCCATCAAGAGCAGGATTCATGAGTGCAATGCCCCCTATGGAAGTTAAAAGAAATGACGAAACAGAAAAACCAGATTTCTTGATAACTGGATCAAGTGGTAATACTCGTGAAGGACAACTTGTTACCTTTTCAGGTGGTGCAAGAGGTTAAGTAAATAATGCCTTTAAGAGGACTGGCTAAAGCCAAGAACTTCACATTGGGGCCAACAGCTCCAATGAAAACTTTTACTGAAAATATCCATATACAAAGTAAAGAATCAAATAATTTCCGAAATTCTGGAAAGTCTCATAAATTAACCAATAATATCCAAAATGAAAATCTATTTAGGTATGAAAGTAAAATAAAAAGTGATTTTGACGAAATTGTTCCAACTCTCAAGGAAATTGCTCGAATTCAACATCACGAAGATTTTATAAATAAGGCTCAGAAAATATCAAGAAAAAATTTGGGAATAGATTTACCCCTACATGTATTAGATAAATCTTGGGTTAAACCTCTTGATATGAGAGCTTTATATGCATGGTGTGCTTTTAAACAGCATGAGAAACTTAGCGACAATTTTTTTAAAAATGATCCACTTGAAGGTGCTGCTGGAAGTAAGGGTGCGGAAGATTTTGAAAAATATCTTTTAGATTGTGGGATTCATTTACTTGATATAACTCCTTGTTCAGATGGAAGATTAGCTCATTCAGTCGCATATGTAATGAGAATACCCTTTAGTTCAGTAAGAAGAAGATCCCACGCTGGTGCACTATTTGATATTGAAAATACTGTAAATAGATGGGTAAAAACTGAACATAAAAGATATAGAGAGAATATTCCTAATGAATCTCATAAAGATACGAGGTACTTAAAAGTTGTAACTTATCATTTTAGTTCTGTTGATCCTTTGCATCAGGGATGCGCAGCTCATGGGAGTAACGACGAGTTAGCTGCAAAAGAAGGTAGAAATAAATTATATGCTTTCAAAGAAGCTGTAGAGAATAGCTTTTGCTGCGGAGCTTCTGTAGATTTAATGTTAATTGGACTTGATACAGACACTGATTCATTAAAAATACATTTATCAACAAGGGATGGAGGGATTGATTTAGAAAAAACTATTTCTACTTTAGAAATTTATAATTCAACAATAAACTTTTCACAAGAGGATGCAGAGAAAGAAATTTGTCAAATAATTTCTAAACAATCTTCAAAAGATAAACTCAGTGGACTGGAAAAATTTACGTATAAATTAATTGTCAATAATATTTCTCAAATTGATTATGTTAAGAGTTTTCATAATGGTTCTTATGAAGATATTGGACATGCAGAAAGATTTATTGGAGTTGGTATAGGTTTTAAAGAAGTACATCTCAGAAATTTAACTTATTTTGCTCATTTAGATACAGTCGAAGAAGGGGCTCCAGATTTAGATGTAGGAGTGAAGATTTTTTCTGGATTAAATGTTTCTCAAGATCTACCTATTCCGGTAGTAATAAGATTTGATTACTCTGGGAAAGTGCCTGGTGCAAAAGAGAGGGCAATAAAAGATTGTGAAAGAGTTAATAATGCGATATCAATTAGATATAAAAATTTAGTTGATCAAGGTTTGTTACATACTTGCTCTACTATTAGAGATAGGGACAACATTCATTCCGCTAAAATTATTGGAATGTCTTTAGATAAAAAAACAGAGGAGGCTCACTAATTATGTTAATTTGCAAGGTTGTAAAACCACTTGTTTCTACCAATAGGATTCCTGGTTTTGAACATAAACATCTGCAGGTTGTATTAGATGGTTCTTCAAGTAAAGTTGCAGTTGATGCTGTGGGCTGTAAGCCAGGAGATTGGGTTATTTGTGTTGGAAGTTCTGCTGCTAGGGAAGCAGCTGGGAGCAAATCTTATCCAAGCGATTTAACGATTGTTGGAATAATTGATCATTGGGATCCTGACAAGTCATAAAAAAGGAGGATATAAATTGTGGAAATTATGAAGGTATTAGGAAGAATGGTATGTACTCAAAGAGTTGCTGGCTTAGGACATATGAATTTAAGAATTTTGGAAAATAATAAGGGCAAGAAATTAGTTGCGGTTGATCCTGTTGGTGCTAGAGAAGGTAACTGGGTTTTTACTGCTAGTGGCTCTGCTGCGAGATTTGCATGCCCTAACCCAGAAGTTCAAACCGATTTAACAATTGGAGGTATTATTGATTATTGGGAGAGTGACTGAAAATTTTAACTTCAAAAATTTACTGAGAAACTTTGTTGAATGTATAGTGTAATTAGTCTTGAATAAAGAATGTAATGTGGAATGAAAGAGAATCACCTTTAAGGATTGAAAAAAAATTTGAATTTGATCAATACTCAAAAATTAGTAAATTCATAGGGGAAATTGAGAAATTATGCAAAGAAAGGGATATCTATCCAAACATCAGCTTCGGTAAGAATTTTGTAAGTCTTTCAATATTTTTAGATAATAAAGAAATATCAGAAAAGGAAAAAGACTTTTCAATGAATATTGATAAATTTTATTTAGAGGATTAGTCCTTTTTAATAATTATTAGGCTTTGCAATATCTCTTTTGATTAAAGCCATTAAATATGTTGGGGCTTTATATCTACCAGGTAGACATCTATTTAAAGTCTCAAGATGACTCCAACACACTGTCTTTTCTATATCTTTAACTGAGTTTCCTTTTAAGATTAATAGTCTTAGAGCTTTGCAAAATAAAGGATAACCTGCTTCTAGTTCATCTATATTAAGCTTAGCTGCTGACATAGATCAAAGATGAATCATCAACTAATAATCTATACAACTATGGTGCACAATTGGTTCATATTTCAAATTTCTCAATAATTAGAAATTAATCTAGAAATGCGACGCAATCTATTTCAACTAAAACTCCTTTTGGTAGAGATGAAACTTCCACACAGGCCCTTGCTGGAGGATTCTCTATATTAAAAAAATCACTATATATTTTATTGACAATTTTAAAATTACTTAAGTCCGTTAAGTAAATAGTTGTTTTTATTACATCCTCTATTTTGGCTCCACCAGCTTTAAGAACTTCTGCAAGATTTTTTAAAACTTGAATAGTTTCCTTCTCTATATCACCTAAACATGTTATTTCATTTAGAGCTGGGTCTATAGCAATTTGACCAGAACAATAGATAAAATCCCCTGCTTTTATTGCTTGATTATAAGGTCCTACTGGATCTGGAGCATTTGATGTTTTAATTACTTGTTTGGGAGACATTTGTTTTAGAAGATACCTATCTATTTAAACCCATAAATCTTTATTTGCTCTTAAAAAAGTAAATTCTTCTAAATTTTTTGCTCTTAAGAAAAGGTTTATTTTCATCTCTTCATCAAGTAAAAATGGAATTGTCAATTCATTAAGTGAAAGTTTTTTTTCAACTTCCGAAAGTTTATTTTTTATATCTTGATCTTTTGGCTTGAGATTCAATGCCCACAATATATTTCCCTTTGTATATTCATGTGCACAATATATGAGAGTATTTTTTGGTAAAGATTTGATTCTTTCTAGTGAAGAATACATTTGTTGATAAGTTCCCTCAAAAATTCTTCCACAGCCTCCAGAAAATAATGTGTCACCAATAAAAAGAACAGGATTTTTCCCATTCAAAAAGAAGGCAATATGTGAGCTTGTATGACCTAATACTTCAATTATTTTTACTTCTTCCCCTAAAATGTTTAAAATTTCTCCATCTTCAACAGATACATTTTGAAATGGGATTCGCTTTTTTTCTTTTGAGGAAGCAATCACCTTTACATTTGGCCATTTTTCAATAAGAGACTTCGTCCCTCCAATATGGTCTGAATGATGATGAGTTTGCAAAATAGCTTCTAAGTGAAAATTGTTTTCATTTATATATCTAATAACTGGTTCGTGAACAGATGGATCTACAACTACAACAGATTTATCTTTTACCAACAACCAAATGACGTTATCACTTAAAACTCTAAGTCCGATTATATGTCGAGCTTTATTAAATTCCATTGTTAAATTAGAATGAAGAATCCTTGGAAGAAATTGATCTATGATTACTATAGCTTTACCAAAAGGAGCTCTGTTAAAAGATTCAATTTCAACTTTTAAAAAAGCTGGGTTAGATTTCTCTAATGCGTTGGAAAAAAATAATAGATCATTAACCTTTGAATCAAATTGTAAAAGGGCAAAAGCTCTACTAGTAAGAAATGGAGATGTGCCTGTTTATGTAAGTTATGGTCAAGCTGATTTGGGTATTGTTGGGTATGACGTTTTACGAGAATCTGAATTAAAAGTCGCAAAATTATTAGATTTAGGATTTGGAGGTTGTCATATGTCGTTGGCGGTTAAGAAAAATAGCAATTATTTAAAACCAACCGATCTTCCAGCGAATTGTAAAGTAGCAAGTAAATTTATAAAAACAGCAAGATCTTATTTTGAAGAATTAAATATTCCTGTAGAAATAGTTCATTTGACAGGATCAGTTGAGCTTGGTCCTATTACAGGTATGGCAGAGGCAATTGTTGATTTGGTTGCAACCGGAAAGACTCTCAAAGAGAATGGTTTAGTTAAAATAGATGATCTTTATTACTCGACTGCAAGACTAATTGGAAATCCTTTATCTATGAGGTTAGATGATAATCATCTCAGAGATACAATTTTATCAATAGAATCAACTAATGCTTTATAGAAGATTAGCTAAATGTTTTTTAAAGATTTTAGAAGGATTAAAAAGTTAGGTAAATATTTAACTAAAGATAAAAAAACAATCTATCTAATCTTGATAGTTTTGTTACCTGTTTCTTTCTCTGGAGCCATTCAACCATTATTAGTTGGTCAAGCAATTACTATTCTAAAGAACGAAACTACAGATGTTTGGCTAAGTAAAACTTTCTTTGGGCAGTCGATAAATGCCATTATCGTAACTTTATTTATAACTGTTTTATTCAGATTAGTTCTGCAAGGATACCAAACTTACAATATCCAAGCAGTGGGACAACGTTTGACAGCAAGAATAAGAGGAGAACTTTTTGATCATTCAATATCTTTATCTCTTAAGTATCACGATAAAATGCCTGTGGGGAAATTATTAACAAGACTAACAAATGATGTTGATGCTTTAGCCGAGGTTTTTGGTAGTGGGGCAGTTGGAGTTATTGCTGACTTCGTTAGTCTGATAGTAATTTCATTGACAATGCTGTCAATTGATCGGGGGCTTGCCATTTTATTACTTTTGACTCAAATCCCAGTTTCATATTTTATTATCTGGCTTCAAAAACGTTACAGAAGAGCCAATTATCAAGTAAGGGAAGAATTGTCTCAACTAAACTCTGATTTTCAAGAGAATCTTCAAGGTTTAGAAGTCGTTCAGATGTTCAGAAGAGAGGCTTTTAATAGCAAGAAATTTTCCAAAACTGGAGTTGCTTATAAGAAAGCAGTTAATGGAACAATATTTTATGACAGTAGTATTTCGGCGTTTATAGAATGGATTTCTCTTGCGGCAGTTTCCTTGGTTTTGGCGGTTGGAGGTTATCTTGTTACTTCTGGAAATATTGGTTTAGGAACATTAACAACTTTTATTTTATATTCTCAAAGACTTTTTGAACCTTTAAGGCAGCTTGCAGAAAGATTTACTCAAATACAAGGAGGTTTAACAGCTGTAGAAAGAATAAACGAATTATTGGATGAAGAAATACAGATTAAGGACTCTGCGTCCGCAAAACATTTTTTAGAAAATGCTAAAAATGTAAATAAGAAATTTAAGGGCAAAATTGAGTTTAAGAATGTTAATTTTTTCTACAACGCAGGAGAGCATATCATAAAGAATTTATCTTTCAAGATTAATCCAGGAGAGCATGTGGCTTTTGTAGGTCCAACTGGTTCAGGTAAGACAACCATAATAAGACTATTATGTAGATTGTATGAACCTCAATCGGGTCAAATTTTAATCGATGATATAGATATCAAAGATATTCCTATTGAAACTCTTAGAAATATGTTGGGAGTAGTTTTGCAAGATACCTTTATCTTTAGTGGAAATGTCGCAGATAATTTAAAACTGAATTCGAATCTAGACAATCTTGAATTAGAAAATCTTTGTTACGAATTAGGGTTAGATAATTTGTTAAAAAAATTACCAGAAGGTTTGAACACCTCACTAAGAGAAAGAGGGGGAAATCTCTCTTCTGGAGAGAGACAACTTCTATCCGTAGCTCGAGTAGCGATTAGAAATCCTGTTGTTTTAATAATGGACGAAGCAACAGCGTTTATGGATTCCTCAACAGAGGCTACTTTGCAGAAGGATCTTGAGAGAATTCTGTCAAAAAGAACAGCATTAGTAATAGCTCACAGATTAGCAACTATTGAAAGTTCTGATAAGATTTTAGTCTTGAAAGGGGGATCATTAGTTGAGGAGGGAACACATAGTGAATTAAGACTGAAAAAGGGTTTATATTTTCAGCTCTCTGAGCTTCAACAAAAGGGATTCGTGAATTTTTAATGATTTTTAGAAACCAAGGATCGTTAATAAAAAAATCAAATAGTATATCAAAGGATGAGCTGATAGATCTCTATGGTTTAAATTCTTATGAGTTCACTCAAACAACTAAAGAAGAAATATTTGTATGTAGTAAAAATAAAGATTTAGATCTAATAGAACTAGATCAACTTTTGCAAACTGTTGGTTGGAGCAGAAGACCTATAAGGAGGGTAAAAAGAGCTTTAGATTTCAGTATTTTGGTGGTTGGGTTATGGTGTCATGATGATAAATTCCCCAGACTAGTTGGATTTGCAAGATGCACTGGCGATGGAATTCTAGAAGCAACAGTTTGGGATGTAGCTATTAACCCTGTCTATCAAGGACTTGGTTTGGGTAAAGAGATAATGAGATATGTCCTAAAAGAATTGAAAAATATTGGCATTTCTAAAGTAACCCTTTTTGCTGATGCTGAAGTGGTTTCATTTTACAAAAGACAAGGTTGGATTTTAGAACCTAGAGGGTCGAAATGTGCTTTTTGGTATGCAAATTAATCATTTTTTGTAGTAGTCAGAATATATAGATTTTAATGATTCCCCTTTTAACCATCTTCTTCTAAAGTGCCAGTTCTTAATTGCTTGGAGAAAAATATTAGTTCTTTCCCATTTCCTTGAACTTATAAAAATAGGAAAATTTAGTTGTTTTAAATCTTTTTTTTGGTTTAATCTCATTAAAAAATCTACATCTTCCATCAAAGGTAAACTTCTAAATCCATTATTCTTAAAATAGATTGTTCTATGAATTATTAAACCTTGATCACCATACGGTTGTTTAAAAAATTTACTTCTAATATTCACGAGAATTTCGAGGACTCTATAAATTATCTTTTTGTGATTAATTTTGAATTCAAAATAGTAAATAATATTCTTGTTTCCCTTTAAAAATGAGTTTATTTTTTTAAACCAATCATGAGGTAATCTTGTGTCTGCATGTAAAAATATGAGCCACTCTCCTTTTGAATTTTTAGCTCCAATATCTAATTGTAGACCTCGATTCCTTTCTTTGGATATAAATACTTTTGCTCCATAAATATTTGCTATATCAATAGTTTTATCTTCACTTCCACAATCAACAATAATGATTTCGCCGTCTTTCTGAATACTTGACAAGTCTGAAAGCAATAATGGCAAATTATTAGCTTCATTAATAGTTGGAATAATAATTGAGATTTTTGACAAGTCGATTACTTTCTATTTTCAATATCAATAATTGTATCTATATCAATTTTTTTATCTAAAAACTTATATCTAAATTTTGTTGTAGCAAAATTATCAATTGTATTTTGAAGAACATTTTCTGTGCCCCACTTTATGTTGATAAAAGGTAAATATATATGCGATGACATTATTTTTTGTGATAAACCAATAAGCCAATATCCTCCATCATTTGATGGTCCTAAAATAAGATCATTTTGTTGAAGCTCTTTTAGAGTATTCAATAAATCTTGATGGCATAAATCTGGAAGGTCAGTACCAATAAAAATAATATTTTTGATCTTATGTCTTGCACAAAATTTTTTGTTGATAATTATTTGCCGTTTCATTTTTTCTCCCAAGCAGCCTTTACCCTGTAAATTAAATTTTTTGATGCCTAATTCTCTAGTCCATCTTTTACAGTTACCTACCCCCAAACCAGATATAGCAATAGAAATATCAATTAATTTATTTTCTTGGAGAAATTTTGCGACTGCAATAGTGTGTTTGGTCATTACACTTTGAACCTTTGCAGAATTACTTTTACCTATATCTTTAGATAATCTTGTTTTGCATCTTCCAAAAGCATGCCATTTTGCCATGATAATAAGTAATGCTTTATCCAAAAATTTATTGCGATTTAAAATAATTATATGCTTATAAAAAATAAAATTTTTCTTATAAATTGTATGATGATTGTTAAGTAATTTTAAATTTGTGGTGATCTTGTGATTTCCTAATGGCCAATTATTAAATTCCAACTAGATTAATAATCTAGAGAATAAAATTTTGCAAGCAATTAATCCTATTTGGGCGGAAGTTCAACAATCACTTCAAAAAACTTTAAGTAAGCCTTCATTTGAGACATGGATAAGGCCTGCTAAATTTAATTGTTTTGAAAATGGCTTATTAACTTTAATTGCTCCAAATACATTTTCCAGTGATTGGTTAAGAAAGAATTATTGTCAAACTATCGAAAAGGCTGCAAAAGAAATATGTGGCCATGATGTAAAAGTTGTTTTTAAATCCGAAACAAATATAAACAGAGATTCAACAAATAAAGAGAACTTAGATGAACAGATTGTGAATCATAAAACAAAATCATTTCCTAATAATAGTCAAGAAATTTCTTCAAAAAATCGATCCAAAAATCCCAACGGTCTAAATTTACGCTACGTCTTTAAAAGATTTGTTGTAGGTCCAAATAGTAGGTTGGCTCATGCAGCGGCTTTAGCAGTTGCCGAATCACCCGGGAGAGAATTTAATCCATTATTTATTTGTGGTGGAGTAGGTCTCGGTAAAACTCATTTAATGCAAGCAATAGGCCATTATCGAGTAGAAATAGATCCAGAAGCAAAAGTTAAATATGTATCTACAGAAACTTTTACTAATGATGTTATTAGTGGTATTCGAAGAGATGGAATGACAGCTATTCGAGATAAATATAGAAATGTAGATTTGATTTTAATAGACGATATACAGTTCTTAGAAGGCAAAGAGTATACACAGGAAGAATTTTTTCATACTTTTAATGCTCTTCACGAATCAGGAAGTCAAATAGTTATTGCAAGTGATAGGCCACCAAATCAATTGTCGGGAATTCAAGAGAGATTAATTTCTAGGTTCTCAATGGGCATGACGGCAGATATTCAACCACCTGATCTTGAGACGAGGACAGCCATCCTTCAAAAAAAAGCAGAACAAGAGATGATGAGTCTTCCAAGAGATTTAATTCAATTTATAGCAGGAAGATTTACTTCGAATATTCGAGAATTAGAAGGAGCATTTACTCGAGCTGTTGCATTTGCGTCAATAACAGGCTTGCCAATGACAGTCCAATCAATTGCTCCAATGCTTGATCCGAATAGTGTTGGAGTAGTTGTTACTCCAACACAAGTTATTAAAAAAGTATCAGATTTCTTTAAAGTTTCTACTGATGAATTGATCAGTTCAAGTAGGAGAAAACCAGTAAGTCAAGCTAGACAAATAGGTATGTATCTTATGAGGCATGGGACGGATCTAAGCCTACCAAGAATTGGAGATGAGTTTGGGGGCAAGGACCATACAACAGTAATGTATGCTATTGAACAAGTTGAAAAAAAATTATCTATTGATCCAAATATTGCAAGTCAAGTTCAAAAAATAAGAGATTTACTTCAAATAGATTCAAGAAAAAATTTATAGTTTTACTATTAATTAGAAATGAAATTTATAGGATTTTGATCATATCTATGCCTTAAAGGTAACTTATCTATTTCATTGATATCACTAAGCGATTCAATTCTATTTAATGATTGCCTTAATAACCTCGCTGAAATGGTTGGCATATCTCTTGGAACTGAGATTCTATTTTTTAAGTATCTTAAAGAGATTCCTGAAAGTTTTTTAGGGATTAATATTTCACCTGTGATCATAAGGCTCAAAGCTGATCTCAATGATTCGTCAAAGGATTCTTTATTGTATGGGTTTACCTTTAGTAAATTGTCTTTATGCTTTATCACTCTCTTAAGAGCAATTGTTGCATAATATTTTGACTCATAATTTTGGTTTAATTCATAATTACCTAAACCCTCCCCAGTATCTATTAGCTTTGAGAAAGTAATCTGTTGTTCATTGCTTTCTTTATAGCATCCTCCCATTTGTGGGGGTAAATCATGAGAATGAGTATGGAAATCTCCTTGAGTGCCTCTATAAGCACTTGTCCCCTCAAAAAGGGTAAGCCAGCTATCTACATGACGATAATTAGATCTTAAATTAAACCCTTTATAATAAATAAGTGATGCATTCATTCTCTCCAAATAGGGAATAAAAATTATATCTCCAACACCAGGCTCTATATCACCCGTTTTAGAAACTGATGGATCAACAAACCCTGATTTTGAGTTACTTAAGATTTCATCGAGTTTAGAAATGGATTCTTTAAATCTTTGTTTTCTAAAAGAGTTATCTATAAAATTAAAGCTTTCTCGGCAGAGCCAATTACACCAGGATCTGAAAATTTCTCTTTCTAACTCTCGAATTTTGATAAGGTGACTAGATGTAATAAAAGATCCAAGTGCTCCAAATTCATTTTCTAAAAAAGCTATGATATCGTCGCTTTCAGTTATAACTTGCCCTTTAAATTCAATTGCAGGTAATTTCCCCGAGCTGACTTTTTCAAGGAACCAACTTTCTTTTTGGCCGTAGCAAAACATATTTATTTTTTTGACTCTGTATGGAATTTTCTTAAATTCAAGCCATAACCATATCTTCTGACAGTAAGGACACCAAGAATGCCTATCCCTATAGAGGGTAACTAATACATCATTTTCACTATGTCCAAATAATCTTAAATTTGCATAGGAATTATTTATACCATGGACTCTATCAAGATCTTCAACTTCAAATTTATTTAAATCATCCCATGTCAAAATCCCATTCATTATTTGAATTAAAGCTATAAACTAACGTTATAATAATTGATTAAAAAAAGTCTTGGAATTTGAATTTGATTTAATTGTTGTTGGCGCTGGATCTGGAGGACTCGCGGCGGCTAAACGTGCGGCTAGTTATGGAGCAAAAGTCGCAATCATAGAAGCAAATCAAATAGGAGGAACTTGCGTGATAAGGGGATGTGTGCCTAAGAAATTAATGGTTTATGCAGCTAAAAGTAAAAAAAATATGGATTCTTCTGAAGGATATGGATTAAAAAATGAAGGTATTAATTTTGAATCAAATATTTTGTTGAAGAATGTTAGAGAGGAGGTTTCTAGATTAAGTAATATACATAGAAATTCTTTAAAAAAGTTGAATATAACTATTTTTGAAGGCTTAGGAAGATTTATTACTCAAAATGAATTAGAAATTATTTGTTCCAACACAAAGAAAATTAAAAATAAAATAAGTTCAAAGAAAATTCTTATTTCAGTTGGAGGTAAACCAAAGAAATTAAATGTTCCTGGGATAGATTTGGCATGGACTAGTGATGATATTTTTGAATTAGAGAAGTTTCCTAAATCATTATTAATAGTTGGAGGAGGATATATTGCTTGTGAATTTGCTTCTATTTTCAGGAATTTAGGTACTGAAGTAACTCAATTAATTAGGGGTCAACATTTGCTTAATGGTTTTGATGAGGATCTTTCTTCATGCCTAGAGGAATCACCTACTTTTACTGAAATCAATATAATCTCCAATTCTCAATTAAAGTCTATTAAAAGAGTAAATGGAAATCTGGAATCTACCCTAGAATCGGGTGACAAATTCCTAACTAATAATATTCTTATCGCCACTGGAAGAGAGCCAAATCTTTTGCCTTTAAATTTAGATTTTTTAAAACTAAAGATGGATGGACAGTATTTAGATGTTGATGAACTTAATCAAACAAGCAACGCAAATATTTTTGCAGTTGGCGATATCATAAATAAACCAAACTTAACTCCAGTAGCAATAGAACAAGGGAGAGTTTTTTCGGATAATTTTTTTAATGACCAAAAAAGAAAAGTAAATTATGAATATATCCCTAAGGCTGTTTTTACTATTCCAGAAATTTCAACAGTTGGCTTAAGTGAGAAAAGAGCTAAAGAGATTTACTCTGAAAAAAATATAAAAATTTTTAAATGCAAATTTACCCCTATGTCTAATACCTTTAAAAAGAATAAATCAAAATGTATGTTGAAGATTGTAGTTCATAAGCTAACTGACAAAGTCCTAGGATGTCATATGTTTGGAGAAACATCGTCTGAGATTATTCAAATGGTATCAATTTCATTAAATGCAGGGATAACAAAAAAAGACTTTGATATTACTATGGCTTTGCACCCAACTATCTCAGAAGAATTTGTGACTATGTATGGATAAAATTATGAATTAGAAAATTTTAATTTTTCTTGAACAATCAGAAACACTGTAAGTAATGCAAAGTAAATAAATAAACCTATCCTTAATTCAGAAAGGAAGTTAAAACCATTCAGGAAAAGTATCTTGTCGAGAATATAGAAAATATAAAGATTAAGCAAAATAAATCCTTCAATTCTTGTGATTTTCCCTTTGCTCCAGAAAATTGGTAAGCATGCAAAGGTAGTTAAAACCATAAAAGGTAAGTCAACTTTTATTAGACTCTGTTCAATTACTAAACCTTTAAATCCTGAAAAAATACTGCAACTTCCAAGGATTAAAAGTTGATTGAGTAAATTACTTCCTATTACATTCCCAATTGCAAGATCTGTTTTGCCTTTAAATGCAGCAATTATTGAAGTTACTAATTCTGGTAAAGATGTCCCAGTTGCGACGATAGTTAAACCAATAACAATTTCATTTACACCCAAAAGAGTAGCGAGGGTTTGAGAACCATTTACTAAAATATTTGAACCAAAGCTTAAAAGAAATATTCCCAATATTAACTTTAGTAAAATATTCATTTTCCCTTCATAGTTATCTTTTAATTCTTCTATCTCTGGTTCAGCATCTTTTGTCTCCTCTCCTTTCTCATTGATGGTATTGATTTCCCATATTGTATTTAAGATTAAACAAAATATTAGAAATACCCCTGCTTGCAATGTTAATAAGCCTGTTGATGACATGGCCCAAACTGCACAAGAAATTGCCATTAAAAGAGGCACATCTCTTCTGACTATTCTGCTTTTTACTTTAAGAGGTGTTATCAATGAGCTTATGCCCAAAACAACTAGAACATTAAAAATATTGCTTCCAATTACATTGCTTGCCGCAAGCGAATCACTGCCTTTTAAAATTGAACTCAAACTTACCAACAACTCAGGAGAGCTTGTTCCAAGAGAAACAATTGTTAAACCAATTACTATTTGAGGTATTCCTAAAATTAAAGATAAAAATATCGCTCCTTGAATAAAGAACTCTCCTCCAGCAAAAAGTAGAACTACGCCTAAAACTATTTCTATTATTGGAAATAAAAAATCACTCATATTTAGGATTTAATTTAGATAATAAAAATTTTCATAATTGGTTAATAACTATCCTCGAATATCTATAATTTATTGTCAATTTTAATTTGCTGTTAAAATTGATTAAATAGAAAAAATTTTGAAGACTTTAAACATAATAAAACCTGATGATTGGCATTTACATTTAAGAGAAGGTCTTGTATTAAAAAATATCATTCAGTTTACTTCGGAATATTTTGGAAGAGCCATCGTTATGCCAAATACTAAAAGTCCCATAACATCAATCAATAGCGCTATTTCTTATAGGAAATCTATTGTTGAAGCGCTACCAGAAAGCTCTAAGTTTGAACCATTAATGACAATTTATCTTACAGATGAAACTGATAAATGGGAACTAATTAATGGTTTTAAAAATAATGTTTTTTTTGCAGCAAAATTATATCCTGCTAATGCCACAACAAATTCCAGTCATGGAGTTAGGAAAATAGAAAATCTTTATAAGATCTTTGAATTAATGCAAGATTCTGGAATGCCTCTTTTAATTCATGGGGAAGTGACTGATTCTGAAGTAGATGTATTTGATAGAGAAGAGGTTTTTATAGATAAAGAACTTTCTCAAATAACCAAAAGATTTCCAAAATTAAAAATCGTTTTAGAACATATAACCACCTCTTACGCAGTGGATTTCGTGCAAGAAAATAATATTGGGGCTACTATCACTCCGCATCATTTGCATATAAATAGAAATGCAATGTTTTTTGGAGGCTTAAATAGTGATTTTTACTGCTTACCAGTTGCAAAGAGGGAAAATAATAGACTCGCTTTAAGGAGAGCGGCAACAAGTGGGAAAAAATGTTTTTTCTTGGGGACTGACTCTGCTCCACACCTTAGAAAGTGGAAGGCTTTTTGTGGATGTGCAGGCATTTTTAATTCGCCAGTAGCAATAGAAAGCTACTTAACAGTTTTCGAAGAGGAGGATGCTCTAGATAATTTTGAAAAGTTTGCAAGTTTGAACGGCCCTAATTTTTATAATGTCCCACCAAATAAAGAAAAATTAAAATTAGTTTCAAGACCTAACAAAATTAAAGAATATATTGATGTTGTTGAAGAAAAAAATATTGTCGGACAAATAAAACCATTTCATGCAGGGGAAACTTTACAATGGCAAGTAGAAGGAATAGTAAATTAAAAAATTAAATTTAATCTGACAATTAAAAGTGTAAATATTCCAATTTTTCTTGGTTAAATGGGTTACTTTCAGCTACGATTAGAAAGCGCAAATTCCTTTGGGAGTGTGGCGGAATTGGTAGACGCGCCGGACTTAAAATCCGTCGAGCGATTTAGCTCGTGGGGGTTCAAGTCCCCCCACTCCCATTATTTAATTATTTATTTTTAGTTCTTCCGACAACTTCCAATAGTTGTTATGTTAAACTAACCAACCATAAATTAAAATGGAAAGTTTTTTCAATAATTCAATCACTACTTTAATTGCTTATATCGGAATTATTTCTACCTATTTATTGGTTATCCCATTGTTACTATTTTACTGGATGAATAATAGATGGAATATTATGGGCAAATTTGAAAGATTAGGAATTTATGGCCTTGTATTTCTTTTCTTTCCAGGTTTAATTTTATTTTCTCCATTTTTAAATCTCAGATTAAAAGGAAGTGGTAAAGGGTAATTGACTAAAGGAAAAGTTATACAAATAGGTTTATTTATTTCATTAATAGGATTAATTAGTTATAAATTTGCACCGCAAATTGGTATCGATAATTTTACAGCCACTACTCTATCAAGTTGTATCTTGATTTTGATTGTTATTACTTGGGTAACATCTTATGTTTACAGAGTTGTAAGTGGAAAAATGACTTTTATGGAACAAAGGAAGCGTTATAGGAAAGAGTATGAAAAAGTTGTTAATGATAAACTAGAAACCAAATTCAACTCATTGTCAAAGGAAGAGCAACAAAAAATTATGGAAGATTTAGAGAAAAATCCATAAATTTTTCATAGAAAAATATCTAAAAATTATGAAAGATAACAAAATGCAAATTAGTAAAAATGAATCTTTATCTAAGGTAGATGAGATGTTTTGTGAGTTAAAAAATAAAAGAAAATTTGCTTTAATGCCTTTTATTATGGCTGGGGATCCCAATATTGAAATAACGTCTGAGATCTTATTAAAGTTACAAGAAAATGGAGCTGACCTTATTGAATTAGGTATCCCGTATAGTGACCCACTTGCAGATGGACCTGTTATTCAAGTAGCGGCCTCTCGCGCCTTAAAGTCAGGTACTAGCTTAAGAAAAGTAATTAAACTTTTAGAGTCTTTAAAAGGTAAATTAAATATTCCCATCATCCTTTTTTCTTACTTGAATCCATTATTATGTTTTGGCTTTGAAAGGTTTTGTGAGATGGCATCTGATGCTGGAGTTTCTGGACTAATAGTTCCTGACCTTCCTTTGGAGGAAGCTTATAAATTTTCAAAAATTGTTAGTAACCATTCTATGGACTTAATTTTATTGGTAGCGCCAACAACTCCTTTTGAAAGAATGAAACAAATATCAAATCATACAAAAGGCTTTACTTATTTAGTAAGTGTTACAGGTGTCACTGGTGAAAGAAACAAAATGGAAAATAGAGTAGAAAATCTTATTGCTAAATTAAAAGATGTAAATAGCAATCCAATTGCTGTTGGTTTTGGAATATCAACTCCAGAACATGTCAATAAAGTTCGTGAGTGGGGAGCAGATGGAGTAATTATTGGGAGTGCATTTGTAAAACGAATCTCGAGCTCAAGTGAAAAAGATGTTGTCGATCATGTTGGTGAGTTTTGTAAAGAAATGCGTTTAGCTGCTGATCAAAAAAATAAATAAAAAGATAACTTATTAATTAAAAATAATTATTTATAGAAAATTAATTAAAAATGTAATAACCAATTTATTTTTGTTGTCTTTAAGATTCTTCCGTAGGTAATAATCTGATTTGTTTTCTTCCGAGCTTGATTTCGAATTCATCACCTGCTTTTAAATCAAGAAGTGCTGTATATGCTTTCCCAATCAGTAGATTTCCATTGCCTTGAACTGTAGCAATATAACTAAGTTTTCTTCCACCTTTTCCAATACCTGCAACTCCAGAATCACCAAGATTAACACCTTTTGCTTCTAAAAGTGCTTCATAAAATGCGGTAAAGTTTAAACGTTCACCTCCGTTTTTTTTAGTGGAAACATATCCACAGCCACGAACTAGGTCAGATTTGCTAACATCACCAAGTTCTTTAACTTTTGCAAGGAGATCGCTACCAGTTAGCATAATTAATTAAAAGAAAGTTGTATTAAATAACATAGCAATCTGCGTGTAATATATGCAATTATTAAGTATCTATTCATTCTATTATTTATATTTAAAATGGAAAAGTTTGTAGTTTTTGGAAGGTACTGTGAAGATGCAATTATTAAAAGGGAACCATTTCGAGCACAACATCTTAAGAGACTTAAAAACTTAAAAGATAGCGATATTTTAGTTACATTAGGGCCAACAAAATGTACTAAATATTTGTTTGGAATTTTTAATGCTAATGATGTAAACGAGTTGAAAGATCTTATTGAGGAGGATATATATTGGGAAAAAGGTATATGGATTAATTATGATATTTATCCCTGGATTCAAGCATTTTAAATATGATTAACGAAAAAATTTAGTAATTATTAATTATTTATTAAAAGAACTAATTTAACTTAAAAATACATAATATTTTTGCTTTAATAATTCAATTATTTATCTTATTTAGGTGTTAAAACGATATTTATTTAATTGTTAGTTTTAAGAGGTTATATCATTTTTAATTAAAAATATATTATTTTAAATAATATTTATTTACTAGTATCTTGATTTATCTGGTTTACTAATGAGTCGATATCTAATTGATTATATGGTGGTGTTTGTTTTGTTTCTAGATAATCGTTCTTAATATTGTTTAACCATTTTTGCTCAATCTTTATAAGATTTTTTGCAATATTGAACATGCCGCCTTTTTTATATAATTCTTTAATTTTGAGAATAATCTCGGAGGTTCTACTCGATTTAATATTTAATTCATTTGCTAAGTCTTTTTGGGTAAATCCATGCGTTTTTAACCAATCTTTAATGAAGCTGACAAGTTCTTTTTCTTCCTGTATGGATAATTTACTCATTCAATAAAAAGGAAATAACTTATTTAGCTTATTCTCTGCTCTTGCTCTTATTGAAGGAGTCATGTATTTGCTCCATATACTGAGTACTGCTGTGAGGGCTACAAAATCATCACTAAAACCAACTAAAGGCATAAAGTCAGGGAAAAGATCAAATGGCATAATCAAATATGCTAGAGCAGCCATTAATGAAACTCTCACTTGTGCAGGAGTATAAGGATCTAATGCCATCTCCAAAACTTCTAAGGCAGGCTTGGCAATTGTTCTTCCCGCTTTAATAAGAATCTTGATAATGATATTTTCATCAAATGTTGAACTTTCTAAAACTTCAGCATCATAGATTTTTTCTTGAGTTTTATAATTCTCTTTCATCTTTATAAATGAAATTTAAATATTTTTAATGGAATTTTTAGCTAATACTATCAACTAATCCATTCTGTATTCCTGCTTTTCTAAGTTTTCTTAAAGCACGTTGAACAACTTGTCGGCAATATTCCCTGCTACAACTCATATGTCTTGCAACTTCAGCTAAAGTTCTCCATTCATTTGAGCCGTCTAAACCAAATCTTAAGCTTACTATCTTTCTTTCTTTCTCAGTTAAATTTGCTTTATCTAATAACTTCCAAGCCGAGGCTGTCCTTTCGGCTAATTCGGCTAATTCCATTGGGGGAGTTTGATCACTTGGAAGAATATCAACTAACTCGGAAGGATCTGATTTTGATTTAACAGTACCTTGGAGACTAACAGTTATGCTTCTCAATTCACAAGAAAGGAGTTCGTCAATTTCCTCTTTGGTTATTTTCATTTCTTCAGCTAGCTCATCACTAGTAGGTGGAATGCCCTTAAGTTGCATAAGCTTTGATTTTGCTGATCTTAGTTTTGTAAGTTTTTCATTAATGTTAACAGGGATCCTTATGGTTCTACTTTGAGTTGACAATGCTCTATTTAAACCTTGCCTAATCCACCAATAAGCATAGGTGGAAAATCTATGTCCTCTAGACGGATCATATTTTTCTACGGCCCTTGTAAGACCTAATGTACCCTCCTGAATTAAGTCCAGTAATTCTAATCCTTTCCCTTGGTATCTCTTGGCGAGATTGACAACTAGTCTTAGGTTGGCTGTTATCATCTCGTTTTTAGCTTTTTCACCAATTTTTATCTTTTTTCTCTCAGCTTCGGAGTATTCACAAGCGGGGCCTTTACCTCCTGCCTCTTGACATCTATTAACAAGTACTACCATTTCTTGGACTTTTCTGCCCATTGTGAGTTCTCTTTCGGGAGTCAAAAGTTGATGACGACCTATTTCACCAAGAAAATCGCTTAATGAACTCACGATTTACCTCATTGTTAATATATTTAACTTATAGTCAATTCAGTAATAAGCCATACATGTAATAATTAATTAATAATTAATTAATAATTAATTAATAATTAATTAATTAGTTAATTAACATTTTTTTTTGAAATTTTAGGTAAAAAAATAAAAAATTATAAATTTTAATTATTTGATTTTTCTTCTTGATTCTAGAACAGCAAGTACATCTCTCCACTCAACCCCTTTATGCATAAGGGCTACTTGCAGATGATAAATTAAATCAGCAGCTTCATTTGAGATTGAATTTTTATCATTATCTTTGCAAGCCATTATAAATTCTGCAGATTCCTCTCCTATTTTTTTCAAAATAGTATTACTACCTTTTGTTAATAAATGATTTGTGTAACTTTTTTCTGATGGATTTATTGATCTTTCGTTAATTGTATTAAATAATTCAGAGCAAATATTTGAGAAGGGAGTTGTTTTTTTCTCTTTTTTATCACTTTGATTAATTTTGATTTCGTTGAAAAAACAACTTTTTTCCCCAGTGTGACATGCTCCTGAACCATTCTGTTCAATCAAAAGGATTAGTGCATCATTATCGCAGTCGAATCTTATCTCCTTAAGTATTTGGGTACTTCCACTTGTAGCTCCTTTTCTCCAAATTTCGGATCTTGATCTACTCCAATAATGAACGTTTTTGGTTTCAAGTGTCATTGTCAAAGATTCTTTGTTCATCCAGGCAAGCATAAGAATTGATCCGTCAAGCCAATCTTGTGCTATTGCAGGGATTAATCCATAATTATCAAAGCGTAGATCATCTATCGAAAAATTAGTTGAATAAGTCATTATGTTCGTTATGTTAAATCCTACTCAATGTGTTTTATTAAAAATTATCCTAACAATTAATTGATGTATATTCATTCTCTGAAATTTTCATGCAGCAAAAGTTACGAGGATTTTCCCTGTTCACATAGGCAATGGCGCCATGAAGGTCACTGCAGATTTGTGCATGGATATTCAAGATCATTCACCTTTTGGTTCACTGCAAAAAAATTAGACCTTAATGGTTTTGTTGTCGATTTTTCAAGTCTAAAGCCCCTAGAAAATAGACTAAAGGAGCAATTTGATCATACTTTTCTAATAAATAAAGATGACCCTTTGCTGAACTACTGGGAAAAATTACATGACTTAGATGCTTTAGATCTGAGAATTATGGATAATGTGGGAATGGAGTTCACCTCTCAACTAATTTGGAGATGGGCTAATGAATACTTACAGGATAAGGATAAGGGCAGAACATGTTGTTGGAAAACAGAATCAAAAGAAAATAAATCGAATAAAGCAAGTTATGAGGAAATTCCTGATTGGTTCAAATCTTAGATTAAAGTTGTTAATTTTAAAGTTATATAGAATTCTTTAATTAGATATTTAATCAACATTTATCTCTCCATTAACCAGATAAATATTAACCTCGTCTTTATTAAGGTAATGATTATTCAATATATTATTTGAAATTTTTGTCTCAATTTGTTTTTGAATAATTCTTTTTAAAGGCCTTGCACCATAGGCATGATCGAAACTATTCTCGACAAGTTGGTTAATTGCTTCATCCGTAATTTTAAATTTTAAGTTTTCTTTGTTAAGTCTTTTTTCTAAATGTTGAAGCTGTATTTTTGCAATTTCTTTTATGTCATTTAATTCTAAATTATTAAAAATAACTATTTCATCAAGTCGATTTAAAAACTCAGGCTTGAAAAATTTTTTAATTTCATTATCTACAACTTTTTTAATTTCATTTGTATCTTCTTTTCTAACTGATAAATCATTTATTGATTGACTTCCTAAATTACTTGTGAGAACAATGATTGAATTTTTGAAATTGATTGTACGACCTTGACCATCAGTAATGATTCCATCATCAAGAACCTGTAAGAGAATATCTAAAATATCTTTGTGAGCTTTCTCTATTTCATCTAGGAGTATTAATGAATAAGGATTTTTGCGTACAGCTTCAGTTAGTTGACCGCCTGATTCGAAACCTAAATATCCAGGAGGCGCACCTATAATTTTGCTCACTGAATGCTTTTCCATGTATTCAGACATATCCAGTCTTGTAATTGAAGAATTTGAATCGAATATTATTTTGGCTGTTACTTTACTTAGCTCTGTTTTTCCAACACCAGTTGGACCTAAAAAGAGAAAACTGGCTAATGGCTTGCTTGGATCATTTAGACCAGTCCTTGATCTCTTAATGGAATCTACAACAGCCCTAATTGCACTATCTTGACCAATAATTTTTTCTTTAAGGATTGACTCTAGGCTCAAGAGTTTATCTTTTTCTGACTGGTTTAAGTTCTGTACTGGAATAGAGGTCCACTTTGAGACAACTTCTGCAATATCATCAAAAGTTACCTCTTGTCTTAAAAGATTTGTATCTCCATTTTTTTGGGAATTTACTAGAGACTCACTTTTTTCTTTCAGTTTTTTTTGCAAAGAATTTAAAGTTCCAAATTCTAATTCTGCTGCTTTGTTCAGGTCAAAACTCCTTTTGGCTTGATCTATTTGCAATTGAACAGATTCAATTTCTTCTTTTATGGAGCTAATCTCGTCAATTTCATCTTTTTCTTTTTTCCATTGAGCGCCTAATTCTGCCTGTTTATCTTTAAGGGATATAAGTTCATTATTGATTTTTTTTAATCTTTCTATAGAAAAATCATCCGTTTCTCTTTTTAAAGATAATTTTTCCATCTCAAACTGTAGAAGTTTTCGATCAATTTCATCAATTTCTTCAGGTTTGGAAGTTATGACCATATTTAATCTTGAGGCTGCTTCATCGATTAGATCTATTGCTTTGTCAGGAAGAAATCTATCGTTAATATATCTTTCGCTAAGGGTTGCAGCTGCAACTAGAGCATTATCAGAAATTCTCACACTATGATGAACTTCGTATCTTTCTCTCAATCCTCTTAAAATTGATACTGTATCATTTATTGAAGGAGCATCAACTTTTATCTTTTGAAATCTTCGTTCTAAAGCAGGATCTTTTTCTATATTTTGTTTATGTTCATTAATAGTTGTAGCACCAATACATCTAAGTTCTCCTCTCGCAAGCATTGGTTTTAATAAGTTGCTTGCATCTAAAGAACCTCCACTAGCTCCTGCACCAACTACCGTATGAATTTCATCAATAAAAAGAATAATCTTACCGTCTGATTCTTTCACTTTCTTTAGAATATTTTTTATTCTTTCTTCAAATTCTCCACGATATTTTGCTCCAGCTAAAAGTGAACCCATATCTAATGAAATTAGTTTCCTTTCTTGTAGCGCAGAAGGTACATCGCCATTAATAATTCTTTGAGCTAACCCTTCTACAATGGCTGTTTTGCCAACCCCAGGTTCTCCAATAAGAACTGGATTATTTTTTGTTCTTCTACTCAATATTTGAATTGTTCTTCTAATCTCTTCATCTCTACCAATAACTGGGTCTAAAATTCCATCACGTGCAGATTGAGTTAGATCAATACCATATTTTTCCAAAGACTCATTAGAACTATCAAATTCATTTTTTACTGCCGGATCTGACTTCATTTTCTTTATAATTTCAAGAAATTCTGGAATACCTTTTTGATTTAAAATTTGCAATCCATAATTATCATCATAATTGAAACCGTAAACTAAATGTTCTGTTGATATCACTACATCATTTAAAGTATTTTTAATATCATTCGCCTTCAAAAATATTTTGTGAAGAGTCTCACCAATATATAAATTATCTTGTTTATTTTTCATTTTGGCCTTCGCATTTAATGAAGAAATTATTTCCCTCTCAAGATCTTTTATATTTACATTATTTTTTTTAAAAATATTTTTTGTGATATTGTCCTTTTTTATAAGAGCTAATAATAAATTATCAGAGTCTACGTTTTGTTGATAATTTTTATAAGCAATTTCTTTGGCAAAAATAAAACAGTTCCAAGCAGAATTTGAGAATTCTCTTGGAACTATTTTCATCAATCAAAATTTAATATGACCGTAATAAATATTAAGTCAAAAAGGTGTTTAACTATTTAGAAGATCTATTCAACAATAACTTTACCTACCATTCCAGCGCCTCTGTGTGGCTCGCAATAGTAATCATAAGTTCCAGCAGTATCAAATGTTTCTTCCCAAGACTCTCCTGGAGCAAAAGCTAGGTCCGCATGACTTAATTCCTCATGCCCATCAAAAACAGCATTGTGAGGGGCAAGTTTATTATTGACGAATTTAACTGTATCACCAGCACTAATGGTTACAGTACTTGGTTCAAATGCAAGCATTCCAGCATCCGTTCCAAGTTTTACTTCAACAGTCTTAGCTGAAACTGATGAAATACCTAAACCTAGAGTTAAAACTATTGCAAATAACCCTGCAAAGATTGAACGTAACATAATAAAAATTTGCTTATCTATACATATTACAAGGCTTTGGTAACCTAACTGCGAGAATTTTAATTGTTATTACAGCTTGGTAACTTTGATAACCTTAAAATATCATTCAGTGACTTGGCATAACTTTTAAGTTTGAAAGTCTCAGGATTAGTGATGGGGACATGATTAAAGTCATATTTTTTGATACTGAAGCTATCCCAAGGAGTAGTTTGGATGGGGAGAATTCTTAATAATATTTTTAGAATTTTTTTTGTAAGCGGTATCGCAAAAAATCTCCTCATATTATGTCTTTTTAACAGTGTAATTATTGCATCATCAATTGAAATGAATTTTTGACCTAGCACAAATTTTCTAAAGCCTTTGTATTGCTCTTCTTTATGATTTTTAATTAAAAACCCGCAAATCTGGGCGATATCATTTGCGTGTATAAAGTGAAATTTAGAATCGAGTTTTAAAAATCTTGCTAACCAAAGCCATTTCCCAATTTCTTTCAATCCACTAGTTAAATAACTCACAGGAAATTTACTTTTTTTTCCAAGATTACCTCCAAAAACCAAGGTAGGGAAAACAGCGAATGTTTTTTCTGCAAATGAGCTTTCTCTAAGTCTCTGGAAACATTCAAATTTTGTTTGAATGTACTCTGTTCCATAAATCAATGATTCCCTCATTAATTCTGTTTGGGTATCAAGAATACTAGCTGTTGAAAAATAAATAATCTTTTCTAACTTTTCAATATCAAGCATTTCTAGTAATTCTTCAAAAGCTTTAATATTTACTTCATAGGCTCTTTTTGGATCTCCCCAAGCTGTAGCAGTATGGATTAGGTAATTAATTTGACTAATTTCCTTTTTATACCTATTTGATTCCCTGATATCGCATACCATTAAATTGACTTTTTTATTTTCTTGAACAGAAATTGGCAACTTACTTTTGTCTCTTACCATGAGATAAAGCCTGAATTTTGTGTTTTTCAAAAACCAATCAACTAAATATTGGCCAACACATCCATTAGCGCCTGTTATTAATAAATTTTTATATGCCAAGACTTTGACTAGTAAGTGAGTTTTTTCCCATGTTCAAAAAATGTTTGAGCATTTTCTTCTGGAGTCCCAGGTAAAATCCCATGACCCAAATTAAGAATATATTTCCTGTTTTTAATTTTATTGAAAGTATTATCTATCCTTTCTTTTATTGATTCTTTGTTTCCGAATAAAATGCCAGGGTCAACATTACCTTGAATTCCAATCCCCCTGGGGATTCTTTTACAAGCCTCTTCAATATCTACTGTCCAGTCTAATGAAATTATATCTACTCCAGTTTTTGCCATTCTTTCCAATACCCCAGCACTTCCTGAAATGTAAAGAATTATTGGTGTTTCAGGGTATTCCGCTTTTACAATTTCAACAACTTTTTTTTGATAAGGCCCAGCAAAGATATCATAATCTTGTGGACTAAGTTGGCCTGCCCATGAATCAAAAATTTGTACTACTTGCGCTCCAGATTTTATTTGATATTTAAGATATTCACCAATAGATTTTGCAAAATGATCAAGAAGTTTATGAAGTAAATCTGGTTCATTAAAAGCCATAGATTTTATTAAGGAATAATTTTTACTGCTTTTACCTTCAACTACATATGCAGCAAGAGTCCAAGGTGCGCCAACAAAACCTAAAACAGTTGCCTCATTATTCACATCTTTTTTTAGTGAAGAAAGAACTTGCCCAACAAAGCTTAAACTCTCGCTTGGATTTAATTCTCTTAAATTTTCTACCTGATTAAGAGTTCTTATTGGGTCCTCAATAATTGGACCTTTACTTTCTATGATTTCAAAATTTATACCCATCCCTGGAAGAGGTGTGAGAATATCTGAAAAAAGGATCACACCATCCGGTTTGAAAGCATGAAAAGGTTGCATTGAAATCTCATATGATAGTTCTGGATTTTCAGACCTCTCTCTAAAGCTTGGGTAACGCTCCCTTAAATTTCTATAGATTTTCATATATCTTCCTGCTTGCCTCATCATCCATACTGGAGGCCTTTTTACTTTTTTACCTAATGCGGCAGAAAGTAGTAGTGGTAAATCTTGACCCATTTTTCAATTCGATATTTTAAAAAAAAATTAAAATCCAACTTAAAAATCTTACAATGTAAAGCAGAGCAAAAGCGTTATATGAACATTTATATGAAGCACTAAGTTAAATAAGCCTTCTTATTTTTTTGATTGATGTTTGAATATACTCACGCTTAATGGGGGCAAAGCAAGTTCTAGAGCATTTTGATAATCATGAATATTGTAATTTATAGTTTCTTTACCCCCCATATTTCCTTTGTTACTGCCCCCGTATCTAGAGCCATCTGAATTAAATATTTCTTTATAGAATCCTTCCACAGGAACACCTACTTTGTATGACCCATGAGTATTAGGTGTAAAGTTAGCAACAACAACAAGCCACTCATTGGTATCGTTTTCTCTTCTCATGAAACTTATAACCGAATTAGATTTGTCATTACAATCTATCCATTGGAATCCATAAGGATCAAAGTCATTTTTCCATAATGCAGGTTCATTTTTATAAAGAACGTTTAGGTCATCAATCAAGTTTCTGATACCTATATGGGGCTCAAATTCTAGTAACTCCCATTGCAGATCATCCCAAACATTCCATTCTTGTCTTTGCCCAAATTCCATTCCCATAAATATTGTTTTTTTACCAGGGTGGGTCCACATATAAGTTAGTAATGCTCGAGTATTTGCATATTTCTTCCAGTCATCGCCAGGCATTTTATGCAAAAGATGACTTTTACCATGGACAACCTCATCATGACTAAGTGCAAGCATAAAGTTCTCTGTATAGTTATATGTAATTGAGAAAGTCACACTATTTTGATGGAATTGCCTAAACCAAGGATCTATTTCAAAATAATCAAGCATATCGTGCATCCATCCCATATTCCATTTCAAGTTAAACCCTAACCCTCCCATGTCAGTTGGTTTGGTTACCATTGGCCAAGTTGTTGATTCTTCAGCGATAGAAAGTGCACCTGGGAAGTGTTGGAAGAGTACATGATTAGCCTGTTGAAGAAATTTAACGGCTTCTATATTTTCATTCCCACCATTTTCATTGGGTATCCATTCTCCATCAGGACGTAGATAATCTCTGTAAAGCATGGAAGCTACAGCATCTACTCTTATGCCATCAATATGAAACTCTTCAAACCAATAAATGAGATTTGCTACTAAGAAATTTCTTACTTCGTTTCTGCTGTAATTAAATATTAGGGTTCCCCATTCTTTGTGTTCACCTATTCGTGAATCTCCATGCTCATAAAGATGGCAACCATCAAAAAATGCTAAACCATGCTTATCTTTTGGAAAATGTCCTGGCACCCAATCAAGAATTACGCCTATGCCCTCTTCATGACATTTATTTACAAACTCTCTAAATTCATTTGGGGTGCCAAATCTACTTGTTGGTGCATACCAGCCTGTAACTTGGTATCCCCATGAACCATCGAAAGGATGTTCAGATATTGGCATTAGTTCAATATGAGTGAATCCTCTTTCTTTTACGTAAGGGATTAGTTTCTTGGTTAATTCTGGATAAGTTAATAATCGTGTTCCAGGCTTTAAATCGGCTGCAGGTACTGGGTCTCTTGGTTCACCATGGTCCTCCAGATATTTATTATCTGTTGATTCATGGAGCCAACTCCCTAAATGCATTTCGTAAACTGAAATTGGCTTGTTAATTTGACTAGAAGAATCTCTTTTTGAAATCCAAGAACTATCATTCCAATTAAAGTTTTTCAACTTTGAAACTATTGAACCATTTTGAGGTCTGATTTCATGAAGGAAACCATATGGATCAGCTTTCTCATAAATATGACCTTGTTGTGTTCTTATTTCGTATTTATATGTGTCGCCCTCTTGCATTGAAGGCATGAATAGTTCCCAAATTCCCCCTAATCTTTTTTGCATTGGATGATGTCTTCCATCCCAAGAATTTATATCTCCAATTATCGAGATTGATTTTGCATTTGGAGCCCAAATGCAAAACATGACCCCTTTTTGATTCTTTTCTTCAATGAGATGTGCTCCCATTTTTTCCCAAATATGATGATGATTACCTTCTGCAAAAAGATGTCTATCAACTTCTCCCATCCACTCTTCTCTATATGACCAAGGGTCATGTTGTGTATGTGTGATCCCTCCTCGTGAAATATTTATTTCGTAATTGTGATTTGGATTTTCAGGCAGGATAGTTTCAAAAAGCCATTTATGGTTTATGCTTTCGGCCTTATAGGTTTTGTTTTTAAAATTTATTTTAACTTCGTCGGCTTCAGGCATCCATACCCTAATGACCCATTGTTCTTTATAAAAATGAGGACCTAATATTTTAAATGGATTATCATTGCAACAATTTTCTAGGTTGATAGCTTCTGATTTAATCCAGTCTGCTTGAATTGTTTCGATCATGACTGGTAGATATTAAGGATTAATAATATCAAATGATTAACCAAAAAAATAATTATTTATTAAAAAAAGGGGTCATTTTCATAAATGTTTTATTAAGGCTAAAACTTAGAGTAATAACTCTATGATTTGCTGAAGGCGCCCCAACATTTCCCTCCCCAAACCCAGGATTAACTCCAATTGCGGGATAAGCTGCTGCAGATATAGATAAGCGAAGCTTGCTATCTTTAATCAAACAAATATTTGTTGGCTGCATTGTTATTTGATAAATGCAATCTTTACTTATTTTGGAGTTTTTAACCCTTAAAAATCCAGTTGAAAATTGATTCACATTCTCATTACTTTCTTCAACTAGAGATAAAGCAAGACAGATATCGAAATTGGGCTGATCACTTTTTACTTGGATTTCTAATGTGGGAACTCCTCTTAAATATTGATCTTCTTCAAAAGAATTGGTTTGAAAAACACCTACATCCAGGCGTCTATCAATAATACTTCTATTAAACTTTCCTGGATTTGGACCTAAATGACCACCGTCAGATGGAGTAGGTCGCCATGGGTCGTTAACAATTGTGAACCATCCTGATCCTTTTGAATTTATAGTCAGACTTCCATCTTCAACCTCTGCATTTGCTTTGCCATCGCTTTTGAGCCCAAAAATAAATTCAGGGTGAAATTTATTATCTAATTCTTCCCATTTATTTAATGAAATATTCCATATTTTTTTCTCGTCTTTAAAATTCTTAGAATTAAACTTTTCATCTGATTTTAAATTTTTATCAAAAAATTTTAATAAAGACTCTTGTGATCCCTCCCACCAATTTAGATGTGTCGCATTTCCAATAATAATCTCTGGGCTTCCACCAGCTTCTTTAGATTTTTTATAAAGATCAAAGGCACCTTTTAAATGTGGATCCCAAAGTCCTCCAATAATTAACATAGGTTGTTTAATCCATGTTGAGATTGGTTTAAATTCTTCAAATGGGCGAGCATTATTTAAATTTTCAAGCCATTCCAAAACAAAGCTTTTAGGATCATATTTTTTTAAGGTATCAATTCCTTCCCTTAAATAACTTTTGTTTTCTAAGGCTAATCTTATCTTTTCCCACTCAAGCAATTTATTTTCTCTTTTCATTTTTAGTGCTGCGATTTGAAGTCCCCATGCAATATTGTTATGCCACCAATATGCTCCTCCATCTGAGCACCAATGATCCTTAATATTCATCCCAGTCATCGCAGGAGATAAACAATCAGGCGGCTTTGAATTTAATTCACCAGTTAGTTGAGTAAATCCTTGATATGAAAAACCATATAAGCCAAGTTTCCCATTACATTCTTTTAGAGACCTTACCCATTCATGTGTTTCTGAATTATCGCTAGCTTCTTGAGTAAAACCATTAAAAACTCCTTCAGAAGAACCCATACCTCTAACATCTTGAATTATTACCATGTACCCTTTGGAAGCCCACCATTCTGGGTGAGAATAGGTAATAGTTGAAGCTATTTCCCTTCCATATGGTTGTCTCATCAATAATGCAGGCCACGGCCCATTATTATTAGGTAACCAAATCCTGGATATAAGTCTTATTCCATCTCTAAGTAATAGAGACTTGTCAAACCATCTTGAACCAGACATTTAAGCTTTAGATAATATCTGGACAGTGCAGCCCAATGACGTAAATAGAAAAGATCTCTGCGTTAACTGGAGTTAACTTTTTTTTGTCTGATACATACTCTATAGCTTTATCTGAACTAGCTGAAATTCCTTTTGCATTAAACTCTCTAAACTTATTACATAAATTCTTAGCTTCGACTGGATTCTTTTTTACAGTTTCTAATAAGTTAGATTGACTTAAAACAGGGTACAAAGAGTTGGAAAACAAAAATAAAAAAAATAACAAAGGTTTCATTATCACTAACTTTTTCTAAATTCTACATTAAAAAATTTTTTTATCCAAGATTTCCAAAAGATTTATCGATTTGACTAGCTTTTTTAATCCATTCTTTTAAGAGAGTAAAAGTTGTATCTGTCTCAGTTTTTACTCTA
>QCCP01000010.1 GCA_003281225.1 Prochlorococcus sp. AG-347-L20 | reverse complement strand
AGCAAAAATTGGTGATATAAAAACTGTTTCTATGGGTAATCAAATTTTTGTTGCTGGATTCCCATTACCCTCACATGCTGTTCCAATTAGTTTTCTACGTTTTTTAGAAGGAAAGGTAATTGCCAATGCAAGGGTTGACATTCCAGATGGATATCAACTTCTTTACTCTAATCCAACATTAAAAGGAATGAGTGGAGGTTGCGTTTTAGATAAACAAGGAACTCTAGTGGGTATTCATGGCAGAGCAGAACAAGATGACCAAATCAGTTTGAGCACTGGGAAGTTTGTTGCCACAAGAACAAATATGGCAGTTCCGATTACTTACTACCATCAATTTGTAAATGGGAAGAAAATAGTTTCAGCGACAACCGAATCAACTACCGCTGATGATTATCTTGCTGAGTCAAAGGCATTCTTAGGAGAAAAAGTTCAAAAAAATTTAAGTATAAACAGTTCTTCCGAAAAAATTAAAAGGAAAGATAAAAAATATTTAAAACCATCAATAGGTAATTCTAAAGACATAAATTTTTATTTTAATCGTGCTTTGGATAATGAAAGATTGGGGAGATATAAAGAAGCGATTGAAGACTATGATTTGATTGTGCAGATGAAGATATCTGAAAAAGGTTATTATTATGAAAATGCACTTTATTCTAGGGCGTGGTTAAAAATTAAAAATAAAACAAATCATAAAGGGGCAATAGAAGATATAGAAAAACTAATAATTATGAACCCATGGGATATCAACCTGAAGTTAGATTTAGCAGAATTTTATTCAAAAAATAATAAGAATAAAAAAGCAGTTCAGATATTAGATAAAGCAATTAAAGAAAATCCCTTTGAGGGTAATTTGTATTATTGGAAAGGTATTTATCAAAATGAGTATTCTTACCCGTCAGGTTGTAGGTATATAAATAAGTCTAAAAAACTTAATGCATCAGATTGGTTCCCTGGTCCTTGGGTTAATTGTTAATTATTAAAATTTTATAAAAATCCCTAACACAAAATCTTTAATAACCTAACAAATCCCTAACACCATCCGTTTTTCTGTGATAGTGTTTGTCTGTCTTAGGGATAAACTTTACGACAAATTATTCAGTCATAATGGACTTTTTGACGATATCTGACGATTCCTTATTTGTATAGAATTACGGAGAGGGTGAAATTACATCTCAAGCAACACAGGCAGACACTGGACGATATGGGACTTATTTTTGAGCGATTAAGTACATACCCACCAACACACCCACCAACACCAAAAACTTGCAGATATTGGATCTTTTTAATTTACATTAAATTGCAATTATTCTTTGATATTTTTTTGAAGGATATAATTATTAAAATATTTTATAAAGATGAAAAAACTTTATTCATTTTTAGTTTCATTATTGGTAATACCATTTTCTGCAAACATAGGATTAGGTTCTTTATATTTTTATAGTGAAATTGCACTTTTCACTAAAGAAGCAAAAGCAACAAACTGGAATGCCTTTAATATTAATTTTAAAAAAGGTAAGAGATATCTTGATAATGGAGAATATCAAAAAGCACTTGATGCATACAACAAAGTAATTAAAATTTATGCACTTGATGGACCTAGTTTTTATAACAGAGGAATTGCATTTTATGGATTAGAAAAATACGATGAAGCAATTCAAGATTTTTTAAAATCCATCAAATACGATAATGAAAAAAGTAACCAATACGCATATGCATATATTTCAATAGCATACGATAGTCTTGGAGATTACAAAAATGCACTTAAATATATAAATTTAGCAATAGATTCATACCCTAAATTCGGACTTTATTTCCACAATCGTGCTGACTATAATTTGAAATTAGAAAATTTCAAAGAGGCAGAGAAAGATTACGAGAAAGCAAAAGAAGTTTATTTAAAGTATAAAAGTACAAGGATGATTGCAGATTGTCCAAAAGTTAAGAACCTTGAGCATTGTAAATTAGATTCTTGGTTCTATAACGATTTAGGTATTGCGAAAGAAAACCTTGGAGATTTTAGGGGAGCATTAGATAATTACGATAAAGCGATAGAAATTAACTATCCAAATCCAAATGAAGAAAAATATATCCTTTTTAATAATCGGGGGAATGTCAAATATGAATTAGGTGATGAGAAGGGTGCCTGTAAAGATTACAAGTTTGCCGCTTCAATAGGAGACGAGGAAGGAGTTGAATGGTTGAAATCAAAGGATGGCAAATGGTGCGGAAAAATGGAATTTTAAAATGAAAAAAGATCTACCCACCAACACCATATTTCGTCAATCAAGTACCCACCAACACACACAATTTACCCACTAACACATCCACCAACACTTATAAAAATAAAAACTAACTACGCAGAAATTAGTATTTCTTAGAACTCTTATCTATCACTGAAATTTCAATTAGAACTCAAAAAATTATGAGTGCTAATTATCCCATTAAACCGGAGAGGGTGGGATTCGAACCCACGAATAGTTTCCTATTAAACGATTTCGAGTCGTTCGCTTTCGACCACTCAGCCACCTCTCCGCCTGTTTATAAGTATGCACATAATAAACAGAAAATTATTAACTATATAATTATCTTAATTTTTAATCCCACCCTGCGTCTTTCATCAATCTAATAGCTAGGGAATTTTTTTCTCCAAGGTCTTCTACAGTGACACTATCAGGTATAAACTCTCCAAAATTCTTTACTATTTCATTCTGATTAACTTCCTTCAATGGATGTTCAAAAGTTGGTGCGGCTAAACCTTTACTTCCTTCCGGTGATGCTAAGAATTCAAGCAACTGAACAGCTTCATTTTTATTTGATGCATATTTTGCAACACCGCCGGCACTAATATTTACGTGTGCAGGATTAGGTGTAATAACTACTGTTTTTTGTGCATCTTTTCTAGCCCATTTCCCATTTTCGCCTGCTAACATTCTTGCTACATAATAATGATTAACAATTCCTACTCCACATTTTTTCTTAGAAACTGCTCTAATTATTGCAATATCCCCTGGGAAAAAAGATTTTGAAACGTTTGAAATCATTCCGCTTAACCAAGCTTTAGTTTCTGATTCACCTTTGTTAATTATTTGATTGGCAACTAAAGATTGATTATATGGACTTTTTCTATTTCTTAAACATACTTTCCCTTTAAAAGAAGGATCAGCCAAATCAGTGTAATCATTAATCTTGCTAACATCGACTACTTTTGGATTGGCTATCATGACTCTTACTCTTCTTGTTAATGCATACCATTCCTTATTTGGATCTTTTAATCCAACAGGAACATCATTTTCTAAATTAGAAGATTCTATTGGTCGCAGTAATCCAGCTTTGGCTGCGTTAGTAATTCTTGCGGCATCTACTAGCAAGATTAAATCTGCTTGAGAATTCTCCCCTTCGCGTTTCAATCTTTCGATTAAAGAAATTCCTGCTGCCTCAATAAGCCTGACTTTTATGCCTGTTTCTTCAGCGAACTTTTTATAAATACTTCTATCTGTGTTGTAATGTCTACCTGAATAAACTTTGACTTCTTTTTCTGTTGAATTAGCGGGTATATTAACGTTTAGCAAAAATGTACATGTTAGTGCTGAATAAAAAAGTTTTTTGAGATTTTGCACTTTTTAAAATTAGTATCTATGGTTACTTTATACCCATCAAAAGAGTTCAAACTCTAAAAGCCTTCTTCGATACATTAAAGTGTATCATTTTTTATATGCCATATGAATTATTTAACTCATCAGTTATTAAATGCTGAAGAAATAAATTTGATAGAAAAAGAATTAGGACAAGAAAATAAAGGTTGGGAAGATGGGAAAAAAACTGCTGGCAGTCACGCCTCAATCGTAAAAAATAATTTGCAATTAAAAAGAACATCAGATATTTCAAAAAAATTATCCTTGTTAATTAAACAAAAAATTTTAAATAATGATTTAATAAAAAGCTTTACTTTACCAAAAAATATTCATGGAATAATGTTTTCTAAATCCTCCAAAGGGATGAAGTATGGAAGACATATCGATAATGCATATATGTCATCAGGCAGGGCTGACTTATCTTTCACAATTTTTATTACTAAAAAAAATCTATACAAGGGGGGTGAACTATTAATTGAAAATCTTAATTCAGAAAATAAATTTAAACTTAATAGTGGAGAAATTTTAATTTACCCAAGCACCTTTTTACATTCAGTTCAAGAAGTTCTCAATGGAGAAAGAATAGTATGCGTTGGATGGATTGAGAGTTATATAAAAAGTATTGAAGAAAGAGAATATTTATTTGATTTAGACGCAGGTGCGAGAAGTCTATTATCTAAGCATGGTAGATCTGATGATCTTGATCTAATTTTCAAATCTTACTCTAATCTATTAAGAGTTTTGGGTGATTAAATAAGCATCATTTTATACAACATAAAGAATATCATTCTAAAAATGATTAATATGTAAAATAATATAGTTATCAAATGCCAAAAAGAAGTTCTATTTCGATTTTCATAGCAGCTACAAGCGCTCTAGCTATTTCTACAGCAAATACCGATTCCGTGAAATCAGGTGAAAATGACTTAGGGGGACTTAAAGAATGGAATACCGATATGCCTTTAGATGCAGATTTTAAATTAGATGCAGAAGCACAAAGAATAGCTGATGAAGCCGCAAAATCAAGTGCTTGTGTTCCTATTGGTGAAGGGGAAAATTGCTGGTAAAAAACTTAAATTTTTTTAAAATATAAAAAAGCAAAAAAAAACACCCTTACGGGTGTTTTTTTATTAATTAACTAAAATTTAGAATTTAAATGTAGTTTGAACAAGTGCTCCAAAAACATCACCACCTGCAGTTCCGTTTCTATCAGTTCCTCCAAAAACGGTAGGAGTAACAGTTACAGAATCATTGAGCATATAAGAATAATACAATTCATAGGCAAATGGGTCAGTAGTCTCATCCTCATTAGTTGTAGGTTGGCCAAAAGCTACCCCAATTTTGTCGTCAGCTTGAAACATATCCTGCCAAGTTAGTCCTGCGAACCAAGCATCAGAAGAATCTGACGCAGCGGGAGCTCCATCATATGTTGTTGAGTCATATCCCAAGGATATAGAAGGAGTGGCTTGACCTGTTTCAAGTGGACGCCACCAACCTCTTAGACCTACAGATGTGAAATTACCTGTCGATGAACTTGGACCATGTTGTAATGAATGGTAGTAAGTATCGCTCCAACCATTAGTTTTCTGGTTTAAGAGTACAGAAGTTGACCACTGAGGTTTTGTGAAACCAACCTGAGTTGCCCAACTAGTTTTTGATTCATCTGTCAACAGACCTGTGTCCGTTCCGCTGGTAGTAGTTTTAGATTTTGTTCCTATATTTGAACTAATGGCAAATCCATTATCACCTTTGTAAGCCCATCCAGCACCAGTATCTGTACTTGCTCCATAAGCTTCACCATTACCTCCAAGACTAAATTGTTTAGTTATTGGCTTGTAAATTGAAGGGGCAGTACCATGCATGTAATAGTTTTCAATCTTTGGACCTACCCATACAGTATTGTTATCACCAACAGGGAATTCGTACCAAATCTTATCAACTGTTAAAGCTCCGGCATTTTTACCTACAGAACCTAAATAACCTCCGTAAGTTTTGTCCTTCATCCAGCTACCATGATTACCAGTTTTAATTCTTATGTAAAGATTATCGTCACCTGTAAAACTAGTATTTAAATTTGCGGTATATGAATACCCAAAGTTAGTAGCTTCAGTTTTAGTTTCAGAATCTAAAGAATAATCAACAGCACCAATGTCAAAGATTACCTTACCATCCATTGTTGTTGTATCTGAGAACCCACCGGCTTCAAATTCTTTTTGTTTAACCTCAAGACCATCTACACGACCCTTGAGTTTTGCAATATCTTCACTAACTTCGTTAATGAATGTTTTACTGTCAATTCTGGAAGATTTTGATTGGCTACGTGCATAGCTGTTCATTTCTTCTATATTGACAATGTCGGAAGCTTGTGAAGCAACTGGAGCTAATAAGCTCAAAGATGCTCCTGCTACCAACATTTGTTGGAAGAGTTTCATTTTACCTCACACTAAAGTAGCCCAAATAATTTGGGTAACTATACTGTATCGAGCGTAACAAAAAAGGAAAGAATTATAAGTTTCTAAATGGTGTAACTTTTTATACATCCATTTTTTTTTGTTTAAAAATTTCGTAAATTCTAATTTTTTATCAAGGGGTAGTTAAGGGATTCTCTTTCATCTACCCATGAAGAAGCGACTTCTCTTGCTAATTTGCGAATCTTTTCAATATATTGTGCACGATCTGTAACTGAAATTACTCCTCTAGCATCAAGAAGATTAAATGTATGACTACACTTCAGAACAAAATCAAGGGCTGGATAAGTTAATTTCTTTTCGATTAAGTTATTTGCCTCAACTTGATAAATTTCAAATAATTTTCTGAGATTATCAGCACTAGATTCATTAAAATTATAAGTACATTGACTTTTTTCAAATTGAAGCCAAATATCGCTATATTTCAAATCTTTGTTCCAATTTAAGTCCCAAATACTATCCTTATCCTGCAAAAACATTGCAATCCTCTCTAGTCCATAAGTGATTTCAATTGGGATTGGATTACAATCTATCCCACCACATTGCTGAAAATAAGTAAATTGAGTAACTTCCATTCCGTCCAACCAAACTTCCCAACCTACACCCCAGGCTCCAAGTGTTGGAGACTCCCAATTATCTTCCACAAATCTTATGTCATGATTTCTAGGATTTATCCCGAGAGATTCTAGTGATGTCAAATATTTTTCTTGGATTCCTTCCGGTGAAGGTTTAATTATTACTTGATATTGAAAGTAATGTTGTGCTCTATTAGGATTATCGCCAAAACGTCCATCTGTAGGTCTTCTGCATGGCTCTGCATATGCAACACTCCATGGCTCTGGTCCAATAGCCCTCAAAAAAGTATGCGGATTCATTGTCCCAGCACCCTTTTCTGTATCATATGGCTGCATAATCAAACAACCTTCTTCTGACCAAAAATTATTTAAATTTTGAATTATATCCTGAAAAAACATAAAATTAAAATAGCAGAAAAATTTAGATCAATGCCACTAGATATGATAACAAAGCTTTCAAGTAAAAAAAATTTTGAAATCCAATTCCTCAAAATTATCATCCATTAAAAAGCCTTCATTAAATTAGATCCGTGATAAAAAATAAATGAGGAATTCTTTATGTAAAAAAATCTAATGGGAATGGTCCAAAAGTGTTAGATCCTTTATCGTCTTCGTCATACTGACATGTTATTAAAATTCCTTCTCCAAGACCATTTTCTGATCTCACAAAAACATTACCAGTTTTTTGATTAGCTTTTAAAAAAACACCTCCATCGGCATGAAGAGAACCAAGATTACCAAATTTAATTGAGGAATATTTCTTAGAAATTGATTGTAACGCTTCAATAGCTCTATCATCACTAGGTGCCATTATTCCAATTGTTATCCAGTCTGTATTAAGAATATTTCCTTCTAATTCTTCTAATAGTTTTTTTTCTTGCCCATAACTTAATTTAGGGGCAGTTCTAAAATTATTTAAATCGACTAATTTATTTACTTCCATTAGATTTATTCCTAAAAAGTCCTTAACCAAATGTTCTTCCATTCCAAGCCCACAATGAAGCAGGGACATCCTCAAAAGAAATATAAATCCTATCTATTGGAATTCCCATTTTCTCATATACAAATTCTGATATTGGCTTTGCCATTTCTGAAGGTTTTAGAGAACCTATTGATTTGATTTCTAAAAAGCAAGATGGGGTCTCATCATCAAAATACATTTGGCAATTATCATCTATTCTTGCCATAACAAATCTTCTTGATTTATTAGTTAAAGAGGAAATTAAAATTGAAATTTCTTCGAGCAATTTATCTTTATCATTAACTTTTGCTGAAGTCGAAACACTAATATAAGGCATCTCTATGCAGCAAGATAATCTTTCTTAGAATCTCTTTCTAAATAAACAGTTTTATTTTTTAAATTTCTTTTTGATGAAAGATATGCCATATCGTATGAACTTATTCCGTTTTTATAAGGATTGAAAAGAGAATTTTTAGACCTGTTTTTTTTGCTCCTCTTGAACTCAAGCATCATTATTAAATCATTAATTAATAATTTAACTTTTTTTGAATAGATGTCTAGTTTTTTTGAGAATTTTTAATTTATTAAATGAAAAAAATTTATGATACACAATTAGGCTTTCTTTTCATTAGATTTAATATAAAGATTCTAAATTAGTTGCTTTGGAAGTTTTAAATAATTATCAAAGGAAAAAGCTTGATGAAAGCAATGATGAAGAATTTTATTCTGATCCAAAATTTGTTTATCATCTAGATGCAAACTTCAGACAAAATCTATCAGATTTATATGAAAGAGAAATTGATAATAATTCAACTGTCCTTGATTTAATGTCCAGTTGGGATAGTTATTTACCTAAAGGGAAAAAATATAAAAAAGTTATTGGACATGGTTTAAACAAACAAGAACTTGAAAGAAATAAAATTCTTGATTCTTATTGGATACAAAATTTTAATTTAAGTCAACAAATTCCGCTAGACAAAGAAAGCGTTAATTATTGCTTGATGGTAGCCGCATGGCAATATTTACAATATCCAGAGAATTTAACTAAAGAAATCGCAAGAATATTGAGCAAAGAGGGCAAGATTATTATTGCTTTTTCAAACAGAGCATTTTGGCATAAAGCTCCTAATATATGGACTTCATCTACTGAAGAAGAAAGGGTTAAATATGTAAGAAGAGTATTAATCTCAAACGGATTTAATGAGCCAAAAATTTTCAAAAAGTTTACTGAACCAGCACTTAATATCTTTAATTTTTTGAATAAAGACCCATTTTATTGTTTAATCGCAACCAGAGAGTAATTTTTTAATTGCATTACATTAAACAACAACTCTATGAAAAAGTTATAAACAATTTTTCATAGCCATACTTTTAAATTTTTACTAATATTGGGTAGTTAAAATTAATCATATGGGTTCTAAAAGAGAAAAATATCCTGAAAAATGTCCTTGGGATCTTGGCCCTAATCAACATTTAGCAAAAGAAGAGAACTGGACTTTAAGATTAGGAGAAGCAAATGTATGCTTTAGCAAAAATAAATTAGATAATAATTATTTTCATGTAATTAGTAATGAAAATGAAGAGCAAATTCTAGCTTTTAGAGCGAGACTCCTATATCAAAAACTACTTGATAAAGGCTTTAGATTGGTAGAATAAAAAAACCTAATTTAATAAGCATATATCTTCGAAGACAAACTTTTGTGTTTCTTCTTCCTGATTTTGGTTTAAGTATTTTATTGTCCTAGAATTTAATATCCAATAATCGTCTTTACCCATTTTTAGAAAATCATCCTCATATTCCAATTTTTGAGAACTTATCTCAAGTGTATCCGGATCAATTTGTTGACTACTATATTTTTTACTAAGGGAACCTATTCCTGTATCTAAAAATTCTTCAACAAAAATTTCTATTATTGTTCCATGAATTTTTCTGTAGACCATATTAATACAGTTATTTTTAACCCTATATTTATCACCTTGATTCTTACCTGAAACACTCATTTCAATCCCGCTTTCAGAATTTTTAAGTAGATTAAAATTATTTTCTGAGTGCACTGTTTCAAATTCTCTTTTTACCCTATGTATACACACTTCAAATAACTGAGAGGCAATACTTTTAACAACTTTCTCATCTTCTATTTTTTGAATATTTGGTTTAAAGTCCTTCCCTAATAAGAAGTCCCCTTTATGCATATAATTACTAGTCGAGAAAATACATTTACCTTGGTAACCATGAAAATCATTCTTCCAGGTGTAACGATTTTCATAAGCCTTTTTAAAAATCTCCTTACAATTAATTTCTTTTAGATTATCCATTAATTTTTTAAAACGTGAAATAATTCTAAAAAAAAACCTCCCTATTAGAGGAGAGGTTTTTTGTTAGATTAAATTAGTTTTGAGTAATTTTTGTATTTTCAATATTGTCAAAAGCTTGACCAATTTTCTTAAAGTCAAATCCCATTGCTCTTAGTGCGTGCCAAAGATGACCTTGTAAGAAAAAGAAACCCAAATAAAAATGAGTATTAGCAAGCCAAGCTCTTGAACTATACGTTCCTGAACCTAAATCTGCTGTATCAGTAAAATAAGGAGCGAATTCAAATTGAAGCTTTAAGGGTTCTCCATATAGATCAACTGGATATATGGTTGTATTTGAAGCACACCAAAAAGCAGCAACAAAAGCCATATAAGAAACACCAACAACTGAGTATGACAAAATTGCCTCAGCGCCAAGTAATCCTTTTCCTTTAAATTCTGTATATTCTCCAAATTGTTTAGTACAAATATGGAAAACACCTCCAATTATTTCTAGGAAAGCTAGGAAAGCATGTCCTCCCATAACGTCTTCAAGACTATCTATTTTTAAAAAATCAAATTGATGATTCCAGATAGCGGCAATATCTAAATTGTAAACAACTTGTCTTGTAGATCCTATTGCTGGATCGTAAATTCCATGAATACGAGCCCATTCAACGAACATAATAGCTCCAAGCCCAAGAAAGATTAGATGATGACCAAGAATAAAAGTTAATTTATCTGGGTCGTCCCATTCAAAATCAAATTTTTGTGGCTTACTATTTTCTGGGTAGTCTCCAAGATCACCTGCAAATTTGTTGGAATGTAATAATCCACCAGCACCCAATACTGCTGAAAAAATTAGATGTAATGTGCAAATTACAACAATTCCATATGGTTCTGTAATAACACCATTTTCAACGCCACCAATTCCAATACCCGCTAGGTGAGGCAAAACAATTGCTTTCTGTGCACCCATTGGAATACTGGCGTCGTAACGAGCCAATTCAAATAATCCAAAAGCTCCTGCCCAGAACATCATTAAGCCTGCATGTGCAGCATGAGCAGCTATGAATTTACCTGAACGGCCGACAACACCAGAATTTCCTGCGTACCAGTCATAGGTGACATCAGATTTTCCGTAAGTTTGTAACACTTGATTTAAGTAAACAGCAAATTGAGCATATTGCTTATCGCTATTGTTTTTACATGTTCTTTACAGAATTAATTACTTATGTAAAAAAAACATATTGTGAAAGAACAAATGTTACAAACTAGGGAAGTAATATAATAGAAAGCTTAACCCAATGAAGGGATTTCGCCCTTAAGCTGAGAAGCCCATGTTTCAAGACGCGAATCGGTCAAATCAGATTCACTATCCTCATCAAGAGGTAATCCACAAAAGCTTTCTCCAATAACACTTTTAGACTCATCAAATGTATAAGAAGATTTATCTACGTAACCGACCATTTCGGCTCCTGCTTTTGTGAAGTAACTATGAAGCTCTTCCATTGCATCACAATAGTTTTCTGTATATGTAGAAGAATCTCCTAAACCAAAAATTGCAACTTTTTTTCCTGATAAACTTAGTTCACCAATATCCTCTAAGATTGAATCCCATGCGGTTCCAGATCTTTCTTCATCGGCACCAGTATTCCAAGTAGGTATCCCGCAGATAATTCCATCAAGGCCTTCAAATTCTGAAAGATCATCCACATCAGATACATCTTTAGGTGGTTCTGCTGAAGAGATAAAGTTGTGAAGACGATCAGCTACGTCTTCAGTTTTTCCAGTTGTAGTTGCGTAATAAATTCCTACAGTCATAACTTCAAAATGTTTACATTAAAATAATAAAATCTTAAAACGTTAAATTAATTTCTTTAAAAACTTTTTCATGTAAAATTTTATACTAATCAAGGTAAGAAAAATTTTTTGAGAATAATTTATAAAAAATTCAAACCATCGTGACTAACAAATTTCAAAATGATATAAAAAATCTGATTGAAGAATTCAACTTTAATGGGCAGAAAAAATACAAATTAATTGTTTTATTTGGTTTATTGGGAGATTTTGATAGCTTTGAATATGCAATAAATTTAAAAAGTTTTATCGATAAAAATCAAGATAAAAATTTAGATATTTTTGCAATTGCTATTGGGAACCAAAATGGGAAAGAAAAATTCTGTAAATTTACAGGCTTTCACAAAGAAAATTTAATAGTTGTTTCTGATAATCAAATCCATAATAATCTAAAAGTCTCAAGAGGATTAGATATTGGTTTAGGAGGTTGGATCAATATGCTTTTGATGTTATCAGGGATAAATTCTTTTAAAACAATCAAAGAAGTTATTAGAGGTTATACCGGCGACCGAAAAGCAAAACAAATCTATTCAGAATTTGACAAAATTGATGTTTTAAATTTTTTAAAATTTTCAGGTAATTCTTTTAAAAGGGTTTTCGGGGATGGTTATTTGAGACCATTTGAATTAGCAACATTCAGACTAAATAATATGAATGAAATAATTCAAAATTGGAGTGATTATATTCTTAATGAAGAATACCTGCCTCAAAGAGGTGCTTCTTTTCTATTGAATAATAAAAATAAAATTATTTATAAATTTTTTTCAAATGATGTGCTTGGATATTCATCAGATATGAGGGATCCCTTAGGATTTTTGATTAATTTAATTAAAGAATAGTTTTTAAAATATTTTTATGAATGTAGATATATTTGGATATTTTGCGGCGATTTTAACAACAGCAGCATTTCTACCTCAATTAATAAAAACTTTAAAAACAAAAAAGGCAGATGATGTTTCTTTAACAACATTAATAATGTTTATTATCGGTGTTTTGTCTTGGATTATTTACGGTTATAAAATATCTTCTACACCAATACTGATAGCAAATTTAATTACACTGATCTTAAATTTAATGATATTAATCTCTAAAATATATTTTTCAAAAAACTGAAATGAGTAAAATTTTTTTTAAAAGTAATAAACTTTAGATTTCTTACGTAAATCTTGATTAAAATAAAATAAAAATTTCTGATCTTGAAAACTTCAAAATGCTGGGTTTGGTTTAAGGGAAGTCTTAACAATGGTGGATATTGGAAAGAAGGTTTTACATGTACTTTTGATGAGAATCCAGGAGTTATAATAGAAAGCCCTGCTTACGTAACTTGTCGGGTTCCCACATGGAGAGTTTTGACTAGAGAACCAGAGAATTTATATAAATCTCCTCTAATTCCTGACAAAGCAATCTGGAAAATAATTTAAATTCTCAATTAATAAAAAATAATTTTTACTGCACTACGGCGAGTTAATATTGCTTTAATAAATATTTAATTAATACCATCAACTCTCTTTTTATAAATATTATCCCTTTGTTAATCTTTGGTTTTCTACTGGGGAAAAAGAATCCAAAGATTTCAAAATACATAGCAAGACCTCTAATAAGATTTGGCATTCCATTAAGTGTAATGGGTCTCCTATTAAAGGAAGGTATAAATATAAACCTAATTAATAGCGCATTTTTAGCATTCTCTATAATTGGATTTTTAATAACTTTAATAAATATTATTCCAATATTTAAGAAGAGGCTTCCAAATCACACATTGCAGCTGGCAGGGCTAATAGGTAATACATCATTTCTCGGAATACCAATTGCACTAGCTCTTCTACCTTCAACAACTATAAATTTCACTATTGGATTTGATTTAGGAACAACACTTTTCGCTTGGATATTTGGACCTTTATTTCTTAAAGAAAAATCCAACAGCAATAACATCCCAAACATCAAAGGACTATTAAATGCATTGATAAATAGCCCTGCATCAAGAGGGATTATTGGTGTACTTCTTGCATATATTTTTCAAATAGATGAAATTTTAGGCAATTATCTTTGGATTCCTGCAAGAATAGTTATTGCTTTGGCAATAATGATTGTGGGAACAAGACTTGGAATAATCACAAATCAAAATGAGAAGATTTTGGATCTAAATGAAGAAATTAAATTTTCAATTTTATTAAAGTTATTTATCTTTCCCTTTATTATTTTTTTAGTATGCAAATACTTAAATTTTAACTTCTATCAATCATATGCAGTAATTCTTCAGGCAGCAACCCCAACGGCAATATCAACAATATTGATGGCAGAGGCTTATGATGTGAAACAAAAAATAGCTTCAAAAATTCTTTTTACTACAACATTAATTTCAATAATTACAATTCCTTTATTAAAAATATTTATGAATTTATTTATTCAAGCAACTTGAATGACTCTTTTGATGCATGATTAATGAATATTGTAAAGATTACATCCTGATAACTAAATAATGTCTTAAGATTTATTGTATGAAGTCAGCAAACCCTGAAAATGAATATATTCCTTTAGATCTAAGGATTTCTGTGAGGAGGGATACTTTAAGGCTTATCTCAGAGATGGCTCAAGATATGGGAATAAGCATTAATGAAGTTTTTAGTTTTTTAGCCGAAGATTCTGTTATCGATCTCGAATTAATGGAAGATCTAAATAATATTGACATCCCAAGCAAGTGCAGCATAGATGATTTAAAAAATGCTCTTCTTAAAAAAAAGCTTTGTTAAAATTTTTCAACTTTTCTATTTTCCCAGTCAGATTTATAACCACTTTTAACTAAAAATTTCGAATACTTATTTAAATCACTTTTTTGAATTCTCCATAAATTATAAATTCCAAATTTGCCCAATTTTTGATGATTAATTTTTGACCATTGCTGTCCGCGGGTGGAGTATTCATCTATTACTACCAATAGAGATTTATATTCATAATTAGGTTGATCCTCATAATTCTCTCTCCTATCAGTACTTAGCCTTTCTGACAGATTAATTAATCCCTCTTCAGTGCTTGGTTCATAAAAAACTATTTGTCTCGAATAATAATGTATTGAAGGTTTTCTTATCCCGATCATTGCTAAAGGTTCCCTTCCCTCGCGAATATCTAAAATTAATTTTGAGATATTCCTTAAAGGTAATTGCCTTGAAGTATCTGCTAATTTTCTTATTGGCGACATCAAATAAGATTGTCCAATTAAAAGTAAAATTTGAAGATAAAGAAGGATATTTCTAGATTTTAAAGAAAATAAGATTATTGCAAAAAGGGTAAATGAAGAGAAGAACATTTTAGATTTAAAAATAATTCCAGAGCTTATAAGTTCAGATGCAAGATTAGGCATTTCGGGATCATTAATTGAACTCAACCAAATATTCGAGAAAAAGAAAGCTATTGAGAAGCCAAACAAAATTAAAATATTAAAAATCCATAAATATGAATAACTTTTATTTATATTTTTTAAGCTTATAAAGCTATTGCTTATTAATAATGCCGCCGCTGGAATTGCTGGCAACCAATAGCTAGGTAGTTTCGTTGCAGAAAGGCTAAAGAAGATTAAAACTGACATTAACCAACATAGAGAATATGTATAGAGGGTCTCATTGACATTGCAACTTTCTTTTGAACTTTTAAAGAAATCATTAAAGGTTTTAAATATCCCATGATATAAAAAAGGAGTGAATGGTAATGAAGCCAATATCATTATGTAAAGAAAAAACCAAAACGGTTCTGCATGATTATTTACAACTGAGGTATATCTTTGAAAATTATGGTATCCAAAAAAATTATCCCAAAAAGGCTTACCCTCTTTTAGAAGTTCTAACATGTACCATGGAACACTTATGAGTGTTGTTATTAAAAAACCTTTCTTAGGGTTTATTTTACATAGCAACGTTTCCCAATCCTTCTGAGCAAACAAGAAAGAAGTAATAGTCAATAATGCTAAAACTAATGCAACAGGTCCTTTAACTAAAATTGCAAAACCTAAAAATACCCAAGCTGAAATACATTGATCATTATTTTCACTTGCCATTCTTCTCCAAAACAAAAGAAGGCTAATCCCTAATGTTCCAGTTAAAAGGGCATCACTCACGGCAGTTCTACTCCAAATAATTATTAATGGAGAAAGAGCGAAGCCTAATGATGCAACTATTGGAGTGAGGAATTGCCTATCACTCTTCTGTGGCCAACAAAACAAAGTATCTCCAATCATCAACATTAAAAATAATGATGCCAAAGCTGAAGGGAGTCTTGCTGAGATTGTCCCGTAACTATCCCAAATCGCGCTTTTGGGTAATGAGTAAAAAAAACCCATTAGCCAATATATTAATGGAGGCTTATCAAAACGGAACATTCCATTGACCTTTGGAGTTATCCAGTCACCAGATTCACTCATCGCCCTTGCCGCCGCGGCAAATAAAGGGGGCGTTTCATCCACCAGTCCTGTATTACCTAAACCTAAAATAAAAATAATGATCCCAGAAACTAAAATTATTACTGCGTTTAAAAGCCTTTTTTTTGAGTTCAGAAGAATCATTTAATATTATTTATATTCATGCATTACCTTATTAAGCCAGTTCACAACCTTGTTAGCAAATATATCTGCGGAGGCATTTTTTTCTACCCATTCTCTACATTTCTGACGCTTTATTTTTTCAATTATCTCTACATAAGAAAGCATATTTTTTTTATCATCAGGATCAGCAAGATAACCTGTTTGGCCATGCTGAATAATTTCACTAGGTCCTCCCCTTTTATAAGCTACAACAGGTACCCCGCAGGCTAAAGCTTCAACAATAACGTTTCCATATGCTTCATTCCATTTCGGAGTATTTAGCAACCCTCTGCATTTCCCAAGTTCTTTTTGTAATTCCTCGGTTGATAAAAACCCCATCCAATCTATAGTTCCTTGAGGGAATGATTTTTCTATCTTTGAGGCATACATCTCATCTTCTATATATCCCCAAACTTTTAATTTTTCGCCAAGTTGATTTGCCACATATACTGCATCCTCCAAACCTTTCTCCGGAGCCACTCTTCCGACCCATGCCAAAGGTCCCTTAACTGAATCTTGAAAAATATAATTATCTAAATTAAACCCATTCCCGATAATTATTGGTTTTTTTATGAATGGATAATCATTAGCCTGCATTTTCGAATGAAAAGCAAAATTATTTGGATATTTAGCATATACCTTAGAGATTAAATTACTAATTACTGAACTTTCAGAACCCATACTAATAATGTGTGCAATGGGTATTTCTAAATTTAGAGTCATCCAGATAGGCAACCAATCATAGGACATATTCAACAATACATCTGAATGTTTAGCGATATCTAATCCCTTTTCAAGCATTCCTGCTAAAAGAGAATTGTCTGGGATGTTCACGGGAGAATTATAATTTTGATGCTGCCAACTAATTTGATCTTCACCTTCAACAAAATGTAATTTTGCTTTTACATTACTTTCATGTAACTTAGAATTTTTTGGAGCTACAACCTCTACAGAATGGCCTAAAGAAAGTAATCCTGAGACTAAAGAATTTAAAGTTAATTCAACTCCACCACCTTTACCACTCCCCAAGAACCCTATTGGAGTACTAATCAAAACTATTCGCATTATTAGACTTTTTACAAAAAGAAACTAATTAAATAGTAGTATCAGAAAATTTATTTTCCCATAAACTCTTTCTCTGGCTTACAAAAAATACTGAGATAAGAACAAACACCACTCCTATCCACTGCACAATAGTGAGTCTTTCATCTAACCAAACACCTCCACTGAGAAGAGCAAATACAGGTGTTAAAAATGCAAGAGTACTAAATCCAGTTATTTCTTTATTATTAGCAAAGTAGAAAAACAATCCATAAGCTATTGCTCCTCCAAATATACTTGCAAATGACATAAGTCCCCAATCAAATATTGACCAGTCTGGAATTAGTGTGAAATTTGATTGTAAGCAGTGCTTAATAATTAAGGGCAAACTCCCTAAAACCATATGCCAACCTGTAACCGCCACTGGATCACTTTTAGTACAAGTGAATCTAATTAAAATTGTTCCTAATGCCATAGCTAGAGAAGCTGCAAGCATCCAAAGTTCTCCAAAGTTAAAAGCAACATCACTTATAGACTTATCAGACATCAACCACCAATTCCCTAAAAATTCTTGTGGAACTCCTAAAAATACTATTCCTCCCAAGCCAAAAAGTAGTCCTAACCATCCTATTGGATTAATTAAATTCCCAAAAATTGCCCTCGCTAAAATAGCTACCAAAAGCGGTTGAGAATCAATTAAGACAGAACCTAAACCTGCTCCAGTTTTTTCAATACCATAAGTTAAAAACAACTGAAAAAAAGTGGCATCAACAATCGTAAAAACAAAAAACCACTTCAAATCGCACCTATAAATTTTTAAATCTCTTTTAAACAAATATGTTGTTATTAGAACAAGAATCCCTGCAGGAAGTAATCTTAAAGAAGCCACAAACTCTGGCCCAGCACTAGATACTAAAGGAGTCATTGCCGCCATTGAAGTACCCCATAGTGCAAAAGGGAGTATCATTAAAAACCAATTTAGGATTGAATTCATTAGGTCTGCTGATAGTCTTTTTAAAGTAGTTTTATGAATTTACCTTAAAAGAATGATTTGGCCTTTTAGACGAAAGTCAAAAAAAAGAATAGCTCGTATAGTAATTGATGAGCCTATTACAAGTTCAACAAGAGTTTCAGTCCTTAAAGCTCTTAAACAAATTGAGGATAGAGAATTTCCTGCTTTAATCGTGAGAATTGATTCTCCTGGGGGTACTGTTGGGGATAGCCAAGAAATATACTCTGCCATTAAAAGACTAAAAGATAAAGGATGTAAAGTAATTGCCAGTTTTGGGAACATCTCAGCATCAGGAGGCGTTTACATTGGAGTTGCATCTGACAAAATAGTTGCTAATCCAGGTACAATTACAGGGTCTATTGGTGTGATTATAAGAGGAAATAATTTATCTGAATTATTAGATAAAATCGGCATTAAATTTGAGACTGTTAAAAGCGGTGTATTTAAAGACATACTTTCTCCAGATAAACCTCTAAGTGAGGAAGGTAGAGGTCTACTTCAAGGGCTTATAGATGAAAGTTATAAACAATTTACTGAAGCTGTTGCTGAAGGTAGGAATATACCTGTTGAAGAAGTAAGGAAATTTGCTGATGGAAGAATTTTCACTGGAACACAAGCACTCGAACTTGGTCTTGTTGATAAGGTTGGAGATGAATTTGTTGCTAGGGAGCTAGCTGCAGAAATGGTTAATATTGATCCAAAAATTCAGCCCTTAACATTCGGGAAGAAGAAGAAGAAAATACTTGGACTAATTCCTGGAAGTAGAATGATTGAGAAAATTATCAATAATATCTTTTTTGAGTTTGACTCATCTAATAAAGTACTTTGGTTATACAAGCCTTAAATCGATATGTATGAAAAGATGAAAGATGATTATAAAATTACATTTATCCGTGGTGCTACAACAGCATCTGGGAATTCAGTTAGGGAAATAGAAGTTGCTGTAGTGGAATTAATTGATGAATTAATCTCACGAAACAATCTAATTAAGACAAACATATTATCCATTACATTCACAGCGACAAAAGATTTAAATGCATGTTTCCCCGCTTCAATTGCAAGGAAATTTAATGGACTTGATTCAGTTGCCTTTCTAGACTGCCAACAAATGCACGTATCCAATGATGTCGATTTTTGTATAAGAATAATGGCTCAAGTTTTATTGCCACCAAATTATGCAATAAAGCACCCTTATTTAAGAGGCGCCGCAAAATTAAGGGCAGATAGATGTTAACCTAAGTGAAATTATTTTTCTGCTTTAAATTTGAATAGCACTAACTAAACCTTTAAATTCCGTTCCCTTAATGTTAAAAATCACAAATAAACATACTCTAAATCTTAAATTTTTAAGATTTTTTATTATCCCCACAATTTTAGTTTTAACTCCTTTTTTTAATAACATCCAAGATGCTAAAGCGGGGTTGGAATTCCAGTGGGATCAAGACGATAGCTATAGAAGATTAAAGTGGTTTCAAAAAGAGAATAAAAAGGGATTTAAAAATACAATTTATTTTTTCTTGAGGCCATCCGATAGAAGAGCTGATCTCTTAAAAATTAATCTGGCAATTCCTAAGACCTTTAAATCCACTCTTAGTAATAAAAAAATTAATTTATGCAAAGTAAAAATAGGTGGTTTTGAAGGTAGAACTAAATGCTTGGAAGATATTCCAGCTGATTTCGAAATCAAGACTGATGAATCAGGCTTACGTTCACTAGATATTTACCCCTACAGCCCAATTCCCTCTAGCAAAGACAGTTATGCAATTGTCTTCAAAATCTTTAATCCAAGAAAATCAGGTCTATATCAATTTCATTCATTTGGGCAACCTAAAGGGGAATCATTTTCAAGTTATTTAGGAAGCTGGACTATTGTGATCGATTAAATGATAAATTAAATTAGGATAATTAAACAAATGACTAAAAGAACTTTTGGCGGAACTTCAAGAAAAAGAAAACGTGTATCTGGTTTTAGAGTAAGAATGCGTTCTCATACAGGTAGAAGAGTTATTAAAAGTAGAAGACAAAAAGGTAGAGAAAGAATAGCTGTATAAATTCTAATTTAAATGGCCTTACCCAAGGATATGCGTTTAAAAGGTCACAGGACTTTTAATTATATACATAAAAATTCCATAACATATCATGGAAAATTAATGACATTTAGAGTTGCAAGATCAAATCCAGCAATACTCTTAACCCATAGATTCAAAAGTACCTCAAACAATTTTAGGGTTGCAATTGCTATCAGCAAAAAGGTTTCAAAAAAAGCTGTAGAAAGAAATAAATTAAAAAGAATTCTGCAGGAGTGGTTATTAACAAACATTCAAAAAATTAATAACCACAAACCTTATTGGTTACTTGTTAACCTTAAAATTGGGGATTTCTACAATGATGAAAGTAGACTTTTGGAGGAATTTCAAAACTTAATGTTCAAATCTCGTCTAATCAAATGATTAACATGAATGAAGAAACCTTTTATGAAGGTGGTCCTGCTAAAAGTGATTTAATAATAAATCTACTAGCAGGAATAACCATACTTGGCTTGCCATTTACCTTCGCCGCAATAGTTAGAGCATTGTGGTTGAGATATAAAATTACAAACAAAAGAATTACTATTGAGGGTGGCTGGTTTGGCAAGAACAAAACACAAGTCTCATTAAGTAACATTGAAGAAATAAGATCTATTCCAAGGGGATTCGGTTCATATGGTGACATGGTTCTTATCCTTAACGATGGATCAAAGGTTGAAATGAAATCATTACCTTTATTCAGAGAAAAGCAAAAATTTATTGAAGATAATATAAATAAAAGATCACAAATACCAAATCTCAACGAGGTAGAAGGATTTGCTACTAAATCCTAAATAAATTAATTACAAAAATCTTTTTTTCCTGTAAAATAAAATGTCTAGTAAAATTTCACTCTCTTTAATATCGTGATAGGGTTCATTTCTGAAAAACTACTTATCCCGATTCTAGATTTTTTCTACGGTTTAGTTCCTAGTTATGGTTTAGCGATTGTTGCATTGACAGTCGTAATTAGAATTGCACTTTTTCCTCTAAGCGCTGGTTCCATTAGAAGCGCAAGGAGGATGAAGATTGCCCAACCAGTAATGCAAAAAAGACAAGCAGAAATAAAATCTAAGTTTTCAGGTGATCCTAAGAAACAGCAAGAAGAACTTGGGAAATTAATGAATGAATTTGGTAGCCCCCTCGCAGGTTGCCTTCCCTTGATTGTCCAAATGCCCGTGCTTTTTGCATTGTTTGCAACCCTAAGAGGCTCTCCATTTGCTGATGTCCCCTACAACATAAATCTCAAGGTTATCCCACAAGATCAAGTAGCAGCAATTGATCCAAAACCTTATAAATCACCACGACACTCTATATTCATTACAGAAAAATCACATTTTCCTGTGGTAGCCACTATCTCTAGTGGAACAAAATTAGGAACAGAAGAATCAATAAAAGTAAATTTACAAACAACAAATGGCAATAGCTATTCGGAAGTTTTATCTAAATACGACAACGGATCTAAATTCCTCCCTACTTGGAAGGTTTCTAAAGGGTCCGAAAATCTTAAAGTTTCTCAAGACGGGACAGTAACAGCAATTAAACCTGGTGATGCAACAATCGAGGCGAAAATCCCTGGTCTAGCGGCTAAAAGTGGTTTCTTATTTATTAAAGCTCTTGGTCAAGTTGGTTTTTATGTAGATGGGGCAATTAATTGGGATATTGCTGCATTAGTAGGTGCCTTTGGTTTAACCTTACTTCTCTCTCAAGTTTTATCAAGTCAGGGGATGCCTGCGAATCCACAGCAATCAACAGCAAATAAAATTACACCAGTTATGATAACTGGAATGTTTCTGTTTTTCCCACTACCAGCTGGAGTTTTACTTTACATGGTTGTTGCAAATATTTTCCAGGCATTTCAGACTTTTCTGCTCAATAAAGAAGCTCTCCCTGAGAATCTACAGAAAATTTTGGATCAACAATTATTAGCAAAAAATGAAGTAATAACAACTTCTGCTTCAACTATCTCAGATAAAAGATTACCTTTTGAACCAAATAGTAAAAAATAGTCTTGACCTTAAATAATGAATTCTTGGTGTAGAAATTTAGAATTACTAATAAAATCAAGAACCTCATTAATCTGGATCAGAACTAAGGAAGAGGAAAGATTAGAAAAATTAGTTAATCTTTCTTGTGAAAGACTAAATATCCAAAGATTCGTTTCCTGGGATTGTGTTAGCGGTATAAAAGGATTAATTAATGAAGAAGGTAAATTTTCTAACAATCCTTTAGGAGTACTTAATTGGCTCAAAGAACTAAATTCTGAAGTTTCAACTGTTTTATTAGTTAAAGATTTTCATAAATTTTATGATGATCCATCTATTAATAGAACTATTAAAGAACTATCCTCAACGCTTAAAAAAACGTTTAATAATCTAATTATTAGTTCTCATTTATTTCCATCATCAGAAGAGTTGGATGAATTAATGGCAATTGTAAATTTACCTTTACCTAATCAAATAGAATTGAAAAATCTAATAAAACAAATTGCTATTAATACCAATTCAAATCTAGGGGAACAAGACTTAAACGAACTTTCTATAGCTTCAAGTGGACTTACCGAAATAAAAGTAAAGCAAGTCACTGCAAAGGCCCTTGCTCAAAGAGGAAAAATAAGTAAAGAAGATATTAAAGATATTCTTGAAGAGAAAAAACAAGTTATAGCCAGAAGTGAAATTTTAGAATTTTTCGAAGCTAAATCAAGTCAAGATGATATTGGAGGTTTAAATGTTTTAAAAGTTTGGCTTAATCAAAGATACAGGGCTTTTTCTAAAGAAGCTAGAGACTATGGATTACCTATTCCCAAGGGAGTCTTACTCGTTGGAGCTCAAGGAACAGGGAAATCGCTAACCGCAAAATCAATTTCTAGGAGCTGGTCGATGCCGCTACTTAGGCTAGATGTTGGAAGACTATTTTCTAGCCTTGTTGGTTCAAGCGAAGCAAGAACAAGAGAAGCAATATTAAGAGCTGAGGCAATGTCTCCTTGTATCCTTTGGATCGATGAAATTGACAAGGGCTTTGGAGGCGATGCTAGAAGTGATGGAGGAACAAGTCAAAGGGTTTTAGCAAGTTTGCTAACTTGGATGGCTGAAAAAGAATCCGCCGTATTTGTCATAGCTACCGCTAATGCTATAGATAAGCTTCCTGCTGAATTACTGAGAAAAGGTAGATTTGATGAGATATTTTTTCTTGATTTACCAAATTCTGAAGAAAGATTAAGTATTCTGGATTTGCATTTAAAAAAAAGGAGACCAAGTTATAGTTTTCCTCTTTCCTCTATCATCGATAGAACAGATGGATTCTCAGGAGCAGAACTTGAACAAGCAGTGATAGAGGGGATGCATATTTCATTCTCTGAAAACAGAGAACTTATGGAGAAAGATTTAATAAAGGCAGTTTCTGAATTAGTTCCCTTATCTAGAACAGCTAAGGAGCAAATTAATTTACTAAAAGAATGGTCAACTACAGGACGTGCTCGTTCAGCATCATAGCTAAAAAATATTATCTAAAAATTCTCCTTAAGTTAGGAATCATTAATTTAGTTAATTTTTAGTCAAAAATCCCTAATATTGAATTTAGATTAACTATTTTAATTAAGGTATAAAAAAAAATAGTGTTAGATCAAAAATTAATAAGAGAAAATCCAACTTCAGTTGAAAAAAGTTTATCCCTACGAGGAAAAGTTTTTAATATTTCCCAAATACAAGAATTAACTCTTCAAAAAAAAGAAATTGATATAGAAATATCCAGTCTCCAATCTGAGAGTAAAAAATTAAGTAAATTGATCGGTCAAGAAATCAGCAAATCTAATAACAATGACTCTCCAGAATTAAATAATTTAAAGATAAAAGGAAATGAATACAGAACCAAAATTTCGGAATTTGAAGAGAAAAAAAGAACCTTAGATAAAAATATACATAATGAAATTTGTAATTTACCAAATATGCCCAGCAAAGATGCTCCTATTGGAAAAGATGAAAACAATAATGTCCAAGTGAAAACTTGGGGAGATCCGTTAGTAAAAGAAAATCTTAAATCTCACTGGGAAATAGGCGAAAGTCTTAATCTTTTTGACTCTGTCAAATCAACTAAAATATCAAAAAGTCGTTTTATTACACTTATTGGTAATGGGGCCAGATTAGAGAGAGCATTAATAAATTTTATGCTCGACATACATACTAGCAATGGTTATTTAGAGTTAATGCCTCCAGCTTTAGTGAATTCAGAAAGTCTTACCGGATCTGGTCAATTACCTAAATTTTCAAATGAAAGTTTTAAGTGTTCTAATGACGACTTATGGCTTTCTCCCACTGCTGAAGTTCCACTAACTGCTTTTCATAGAAATGATATTATTGATTTCAATCAATTACCCCTTAAGTATGTTGCATATAGCCCATGTTTTAGGAGAGAAGCTGGAAGTTATGGAAGGGATACAAAAGGTTTAATAAGACTTCATCAATTTAATAAAGTTGAACTATATTGGTTTTGTGATCCAAGTAAATCTATCGAAGCTCATAAAAATATCACTTTAGATGCAGAAAGTATTTTAAAAAAGCTCAATCTACCTTACAGATTAGTTGATATTTGTACTGGAGACTTAGGTTTTTCTTCAAGCAGAACTTTTGATCTTGAAGTCTGGCTACCAAGTAGTAAAAGTTATAGAGAAATTTCAAGTTGTAGCAACTGTCTAGACTTTCAAGCCCGCAGATCATCAATTAGAGCAAAAATTGATAAAAAAAATACATATCTGCACACCTTAAATGGCAGTGGGCTTGCGATTGGAAGGACTATGGCTGCTATTCTTGAGAATGGCCAACAACTAGATGGGAGCGTAAAAATTCCAGATGCTCTAGTTCCATATTTTGGATCAAATATTTTAAAAACTGCCTAATATATATAAAATGAACGTTTTAACCTCAATTACAGTTCTGGGATTTCTCATTTTTTTTCATGAGATGGGACATTTTCTTGCGGCAATTTTGCAAGGTATATATGTTGATGGATTTTCAATTGGTTTTGGACCGTCAATAATTCAGAAAAGATTTAAAAACATAACCTATTCACTTAGAGCCTTTCCATTAGGAGGTTTTGTTTCCTTCCCTGATGAAGAAATAAATAATATTGACCCTAAAGATCCAAATCTTTTAAAAAATAGGCCAGTTATTCAAAGAGTAATTGTTATTTCCGCTGGGGTATTTGCTAACTTAATTCTTGCCTATACCATCTTAGTTGTAAATGTAACTACTATTGGAATTCCATTTGATCCAGAGCCTGGTATTTTAGTTTTGGCTACCCAGCCCGAGAAGGCAGCTTCTCTCGCTGGATTACAAGCAGGGGATAAAATTTTAAAAATTAAAAGCAATACTTTAGGAGTTGGCGATCAAGCAGTTTCTTCTCTAGTAAAAGAGATTCAAAATTCGTCAGAAAATCCAATTTCTATAACAATTGAAAGAGATGGATTTCTGAAAGATTTAACTTTGGTCCCAAAAAACATAGACGGGAAGGGTACAATAGGCGCTCAATTACAACCTAATATAAAAAAAGAGACTAAAAAGACAAAAAACATATTCGAACTTTTTAAATATACCAATAATGAGTTTTCATCACTTTTGGTAAAAACAATACAAGGTTATAAGGGATTAATTACAAATTTCTCCTCCACAGCTCAACAATTAAGTGGGCCCGTCAAAATCGTTGAAATTGGTGCTCAATTATCACAACAAGGAGGAACTGGAATATTATTATTTGCCGCACTAATCTCTATAAATTTAGCAGTTCTCAATTCTTTACCCTTACCACTATTGGATGGGGGACAACTTCTTTTCACTTTGATTGAAGGTTTTAGAGGAAAGCCAGTCCCAGTCAAGGTACAAATGGTGGTTACTCAATCAAGTTTTTTTCTTTTAGTTGGACTTAGTGTGCTACTTATAATAAGGGATACTAGTCAACTTTTAATCGTACAAAGATTATTAAACCAATAAATAAATTTTAAAAATTGTTATCCAAGCTGTTAAGATAAATATTAGTTTAAAAATTCTATATAAATGGCTAAAAAGTCCATGATTGCGAGAGAAGTCAAACGCAAAAAGCTTGTACAGAAATATGCTGTAAAAAGAAAATCATTATTAGATGAATTCAATGCTGCAAAAGACCCAATGGAAAGATTAGAAATACATAGAAAGATACAGGGTCTGCCTAGAAACTCTGCCCCAAACAGAGTTAGGAATAGATGTTGGGCAACTGGCAAACCAAGAGGAGTATACAGAGACTTTGGTCTTTGCAGGAATCAGTTAAGACAAAGAGCTCATAATGGTGAGCTACCTGGAGTCGTTAAATCAAGTTGGTAGCTATAGTAAGTTTTTTGTATTTTTATTGTTTCCCTTGAAATACAAAATTAGACAAATTAAAATTCATTTTTCGAACAAATTTAAGAATTTTATAGCTTATCTAAATAATTTACTCAATATGTCCCTATAAAATGTAAGAATAAATTATGTATAGATTAATAATTTAAAAAGTGGAAGGACAAAATAAGTCGATCACGTTTGACGGACGAGAGATACGACTAACTACAGGACTATATGCTCCTCAAGCAAATGGATCAGTAATGATTGAGTGCGGTGACACCTCTCTATTAGTTACAGCAACAAAAACTACTAAAAAAGAAGCTTCAGACTTTCTACCTCTAATATGTGACTATGAGGAGAAACTATATGCTGCTGGAAGAATTCCTGGTGGTTTTATGCGGAGAGAAGGTCGCCCTCCAGAAAGAGCAACTTTAATAGCAAGATTGATTGACAGGCCAATGAGGCCACTTTTCCCATCATGGATGAGAGACGAGATACAGATTGTTGCCTCTTGCCTTTCTCTTGATGAAAGAGTTCCAGCAGATGTTTTAGCTGTTACTGGGGCTTCAATAGCAACTTTACTTGGAGAGATTCCATTTTATGGGCCAATGGCCGCAGTAAGAGTTGGTCTCATAGGAGATGATTTCATCTTAAATCCAAGTTATAGAGAAATAGAAAGAGGAGATTTAGACATTGTTGTTGCAGGTTCACCTGAAGGCATTGTCATGATTGAGGCAGGTGCTAACCAGTTATCGGAGCAAGATACTATCGAAGCTATAGATTTTGGTTATGAAGCAGTTACTGAACTTATTAAATCTCAAGAAGATTTAATAAAAGATTTAGGAATAAAACAAATCAAACCCTCCGATCCTGAAGAGGATAAAACATTACCTTCTTATCTGGAAAAAAATTGTAGTAAAGCTATTGATTTGGTTCTTAAGAAATTTGATCAATCAAAAGAAGAGAGGGATCTTGAACTAGAAAAAATTAAAACTGAAACTCAAAGCAAAATTGATTCTCTTAAAGATGACAATCAAGTAAAAGTTTTAACTTCAGAAAATGAAAAATTAATTCATTCTGACTTTAAAAAACTAACAAAAAAATTAATGAGGTCTCAAATCATTAATGATGGTAAAAGAGTTGATGGGAGAGAACTTGACGAAGTTAGAAAAATAACAGTCTCTGCTGGCATTCTTCCAAAAAGAGTTCATGGCTCTGCACTTTTTCAAAGAGGACTTACTCAAGTCTTATCTACTACGACACTTGGAACACCAAGCGATGCTCAAGAGATGGATGACTTAAATCCAAGTACTGAAAAAACATATTTGCATCACTACAACTTTCCTCCCTATTCAGTTGGTGAAACTAGGCCTATGAGAACCCCTGGAAGGAGAGAAATTGGACATGGAGCACTTGCAGAAAGGGCAATAATTCCTGTTCTCCCTGGCAAAGAGACATTCCCATACGTCTTAAGAGTTGTAAGTGAAGTACTAAGCTCTAATGGTTCCACTTCAATGGGGTCTGTTTGTGGAAGCACCCTCTCATTATTAGATGCCGGGGTCCCTTTAAAAGCTCTTGTAAGTGGTACTGCTATGGGTTTAATCAAAGAAGGTAAAGACGTTCGAATACTTACAGATATTCAGGGTATTGAGGATTTTCTTGGAGATATGGACTTTAAAGTTGCTGGTACTGATAAAGGTATTACTGCGTTACAAATGGATATGAAAATTACAGGTTTGCCTGTCTCTATTATTTCTGATGCAATCAAAAAAGCTCGTCCTGCAAGATTACATATTTTAGAAAAGATGCAAGAGGCAATAGATAAGCCTCAAGATTCTCTTTCTCCTCATGCTCCTCGACTTTTAAGCTTTAAAATTGACCCTGAGCTTATAGGAACAGTAATTGGACCCGGTGGGAGAACTATTAAAGGGATCACTGAAAGAACTAATACAAAAATAGATATAGAAGATGGTGGGATTGTTACTATTGCTTCTCATGATGGAGCTGCTGCAGAAGAAGCCCAAAAGATAATTGAGGGATTAACACGTAAGGTTCATGAGGGTGAAATTTTCTCTGGTGTCGTTACAAGAATTATACCTATAGGAGCTTTTGTAGAAATATTGCCTGGGAAAGAAGGGATGGTTCATATTTCTCAATTATCTGAAGCAAGGGTTGAAAGAGTAGAAGATGTAGTGAGGCAAGGAGATGAAGTAACAGTAAGAGTCAGAGAGATTGATAGTAGAGGAAGGATTAATTTAACTTTGAGAGGAGTCGGCCAGAACGGCGGGATGTCTTATCCACAACCAACACCTACCCCAGTAGCGCCTCTAACTTAAAAGCTAGAGAGGATATAAATTATAGTTCTTAATTATTCCTTTGATTTCTGAACAAATTTTTCCATGTGTAAGATGATTACTTGTGGCAACAATGATGCCTTCTTGTTTAAAATTAGACCTCCCATAAATTAATGCTTGATTATTTAAGTCTGTAATAGATCCTCCAGCACTTTTTAATATTGCTTCAGGTGCAGAGAAATCCCAATCCTTTGGTGAAGTTTTACCAGGCAAACTTAAACATATATAAATATCACTCTCACCTCTCAAAATAGAAGTTATCTTACATCCAATACTCCCCATAATTATTATTTCCCTGAAACTAATCTTATCTATTAAATTTCTTAGAGTTTGATTATTATGATTTTTACTAGTAACTAAAATCATCTCTTTAAGACTTTTTTTCTTTAAAAGCTTTGGTCTTACATAAGTCTTCTCTCTATTTTCACACCAGACTTTTTTCCCAAAAGAAATCCATAATTCCTCTTTTTCTGGAATCAAGACAAATCCTATATAAGGCCTTTGTTTATAATTTAATGATAAATGCATTGCATAATTTCCTGTACCTTGAATAAAATCTTTGGTTCCATCAAGAGGATCAAGTACCCAAATCCACTCTGCGTTTTGATCGCAGATATCTGAAGAAAGTTTTACGTTCTCTTCACTTAAAATTTCCCAACTAATATCCTTATATTTTTCTTTAATTCTCCCAATTATTAAATCATTTACTTTTAAATCAGCTATTGTTACTGGATCTTCTTTATCATCATTTTGGAGAATATTGCTATTGTTGTTTTCATCTTTTAGTATTTGGGAATAATAAAGTAATATGTCAGATACTTCCCAGCTTAAAACTCTCAAATCTTCGATGAGATTATCTACTTCTAAACCTGAAGGTAAATTAATCACTTGATGGATATTAATTTTTCATTTTCTCATAAAAGCCATGAACCTGAAAAGTGTGTTTTATACGTAGTTGGTACACCAATAGGTAACTTAGGCGATATTTCATTGAGAGCTATAAATATACTTAGGAATGTGAGTCTAATTGCTTGTGAAGATACAAGACAAACAAAAAAAATAATGAGTAGATTTCAGTTTAGCAATAGTCTCATTAGTTTCAATAAACATAACTCATTTAATAAAATTCCAAAAATAATTAATAATCTAAACTCTGGCAAATCGGTAGCTTTAGTTAGTGACGCTGGGATGCCGAGTATATGTGATCCAGGCGAGGGATTGATCAGAGAAGCAAAATTAAAAGGCATACAAGTTGTTTGCATCCCAGGACCTTGCGCCGCCTTAACAGCGCTTGTATCAAGTGGCCTGCCAACATCTAAATTTACGTTTGAAGGTTTTCCTTCGAAAAAGAAAAAGGAGAGAGAAAAACTTCTTTTAGAAATAAGTAAAAATGAAAAAACCTCAATATTATTTGAATCTCCAAATCGTCTTAAAAGATTACTAGAAGATTTGAGAGAGATTTGTGGTGGCGAAAGAGAAATACAAGTTTATCGTGAATTAACAAAAAAATTTGAAGAGAATATTGGATGCAACATTAATGAAGTGATCGATTTTTTTGAAAACAAAGAAATAATAGGAGAGATAACAATTGTAATTAAAGGAATTGATAATTCAAATATGGATGTTGATTTTAATAAAATTGAATTAAAACAAGAACTTTACGATTTAATAAATGCAGGCTTAAAATTACCTGAGGCTTCTAAATACTTGGCTAAAAAGTACAATTTAAAAAAAAGAATAATTTATAATATGTATGATTCTCAAGGTAAATAATTTTTTCATATGTTTAACTTATCAAAAAAATTAATTTTTACAGTTGTTTTTAATCTGACTTTATTTTCAGTTTTAATAATAGGTATTCAAAACAGTAAAATATCTAGGAAAGTCAATCTAATAATAAATAACTCAGTAGATCTTCCAGTAAGTTTTATAATTGGGGTTAGCTTTATTAGTGGATCAATTACAGGGAGCTTGCTTACATTAAATATTAATAAGAATAGAGAATAAATTTTATAAAGCAATTAATTTATTAGAGCTAACTATTCTTGAAATTCCCTTGTCAATTAAAATAGGAGCAACAATTCTAAATACTTCTGTATTAGGAACCTTAATTACCTTTTGTTCCTTTTTGCAAAAACTTTTTGCAATTTTAATATCTTCAAATATCTCAATAGTTTTTCTATTTAAATCATTTTCAGAAAGAAATTCCCATTCTGGATAATCCTTTAAATATTTTATTTCTAATTCAATATTTTTATCTACAACCATAAAAACAGTTTTTGGAAACTTAATTTCTGAAATAGGTATAGATGAAAAATCTTTTTGTTTCGTGTTATCAATTGGATCGTTTAATGGAGGTATTTCCAAAAATGGGGAATCAAAAAATGATTGAGCCTCTGTAACTAGATCTAAATCTATTTCTTTGTTAAAGTCTGATTTTCTAGATGATTTACTTTTTGTAGTTAAATCTTTAAATTTTTTTTCGCCAAGTTCTTGTTTTAAATTTCTTGATATTGTTAGTTTCGTGCAATCAAATTTTTCAGATAATTGTTGAATAGAGATACCATTTATAAAATTGTTAATTATTTCTTCTTTTTGTTTTTGAGAAAGTCTTTTTGCCAAGATATAAAACCATATATTTTATTCTAAACAAATATTACCAAAAGTTTGATTTAGTAATCTTAATTTAGATTTATAAATAATTTTAAAATTATTTAATTAATTGGCTAGTCCATACTCTTCGGATATAATAATCTAGTGCTTCCTTAGCTCAGCTGGATAGAGCAACTGCCTTCTAAGCAGTGGGCCGCAGGTTCGAATCCTGCAGGAAGCGTGAATATGTTGAATAAATTAAGAAATGGAATATCTTTTAAATAATTTTTTTAAGAACAAATCTTTTAAAGATTATGGTTTTTTTTTATTTTTATCTGGAATATTCTTTTTACCTTCAACATTATTTGTAGGTTTATTATTTTTATTGCCATCAGCAATAATAGGAAGTTTTTCTAATAAGAATAATTATTTCAAAGACTTATGGAATTATCCTTTTTTAATTTTTGGAATACTTATATCAATAAGTACCATTTCACAAAACTTTTTTTTAGTCAATAATTATGAGGAAATTTGGGATCCCAAGTTATCAATCTATGGATTAGGAAATTGGCTTCCATTTATCTGGCTTTTTTGGGCCTTTCAACCATATATTGATTCAAAATCTAAAAAAAGATCATTTGCTTTAGCTTTAATTACAGGTACTTTTCCAGTATTACTTACAGGTTTTGGGCAATATTTTTTTAATTGGCATGGTCCTTTCGAGACACTAAATGGACTAATTATCTGGTACCAAAGGCCAATAATTAATCCTGGTGGTTTAAGCGGTTTATTTAACAATCAAAATTATGCAGGTTCATGGCTTAATCTTGCTTGGCCATTTTGCATCGCTTTATTTTTAGAATTAAAAAATAATATTTTCAGGCGAACTATTGTTTTTGGCTTTGTTTTTTCAATTGGTTTTGCAGCATTTCTTACTTATTCAAGAAATGCTTGGCTAGGTTTATTAACTACATTGCCAATTATAATTGGGAAGAAAGGAATAATTTTTCTTTTATCAGTTTTTATAATTTTTACTTTAATTTTATTTTTCTCACAATCTTCAATTTATCTTGGTGATATAAAAAATTATTTAATCAATTTTTTACCCGATAAGGTATTACTAGAATTTAGTAAGGATGGATACAGAGATCTCGATGTTTCCAGATTAGAGATTTTAAAAAGTGCTACTAATCTTATAATATTAAATCCTTTATTTGGAATTGGAGCTGCTTCATTTCCTGCCATATATTTTGCAGAAACAAATTTTTGGAAAGGTCACTCTCACAATCTTCTCTTTGAATTAGCAATTAGCTATGGAATTCCTTCAGCAATAATTTTATTTATAATTTTACTCATTCTTATTATTCTCTCAGGTAAAAAAATCTTTTTGAATAAAAAAATAAATAATATTTCAATCTTTGATAAGGCATTTTGGAGTGCTTTATTTGTTTTTTTAATATCTCAAATGGTAGATATTCAATACTACGACGGGAAAATAAGTATTATTGTATGGATATTAATTGCAGGACTTAAAAACATAATTGAAGGAGAAAATAATAAAAATACATTAAGTAAGTTCTAATGCTAATAAAAATTTTGAAAAGTAGCCATTTTAAAATTTCATTAATTATTTTAATTAGTATTATTCTTGATAGTTTATTACTTACAAAATCAATTAATCCTCCTGCTTGGGACCAAGGATATCATCTAAGTAATGTATTTAAAATGTACAATATCTTAGATGAAAATAGCTTAAACATAACCAATAAAATAAATCTCTTACTCAATATAACGGACAGTTATAGAGGACCTCTTACATATTTTTTGTCTTCGATATTTCTAAAAATATTCAATAATTCTTATTTTTATGCATATTTGTCAAACCAAATCTTTAACTTCATTTGTATATTTTCAATTTTTAATCTCGGGAAATTAATCAAAAATCAAGCTGTAGGCATTTGGGCATCATTAATATTTACTTTTAGCACATTAATAATAAATCAAAGAACAGATTATTTAATAGATTTATCCCTTACAGGATTTACGACTTTGACTTTATTATTTTTCAGTAAATGGTATTTACACAAAAAAAGAAGTATTTTATTTCCATCATTATCAGGGATTGCATTAGCTTTGGTTTTTCTTATAAAACCAACTGGAATAATTTTATTTTTTTTCCCTTTTATAGTGATTATTTTAAAACTATTTAATAATAAAAAGGATCATTTTGAAAGTCTCAAAGAAATTTTTTTATTCTTAATAATATTTTCTTTACTAATTTTCCCTTGGTTTTCAAAACACTGGCTTACCATAATAACATCAACCATAAATGCGTGGAATTGGGGTGTGAATTATCAAGATGGACTTGATATTAATGACATAGATAGTTGGTTGTTTTATTTTAAAAAATTACCCTCTGTATTTGGATTTATAAATTTTTCAATTTTTGCAATTATATTTTTTATTGAAAAAATATTACAAAGAAACCTTTTAAAATTTAACCTTGGAAATTTAAAAAAAATCAATTTATGGTTTCTAATATATTTTTTTAATTGCTATTTAATAATTAGCTTAATGTCTACAAAAGATGTAAGGTTCTTGATGCCACTGTATCCTTTATTTTGCATTTACTTATCATCATTTATAAATTCTTATTCAAATAAATTATTTCCTGAAGAAAGAAAAAAAATTATTTTAATAATATCAATGACAATTTCAATAATCTTTTCTAATAGTGGATTAATTTATAAAAATAAAGATCATCTAGAATCATATAATTGGCCCCATAGTGAAATTATCAGTACCATAAAAGACAATAATCAAAATGTAGTTTCAACTCTTGCGATATTACCTGATACTAAAGAAATAAACACTTTTAATATAGAAGCTGAAGCTTCTAGACAAAATGAATATGTTGCTGTAAGACAAACTATAAGTAATATGGAAACTTATAAAGATGATCTAAGTTATTTTGATTGGTTTTTAGTAAAATCTGGAAATCAAGGAGTTATGTCAAACGAATCAAAAAATTTACTTAATAAATATTTATTAGAAAGTAATTCTTTTAATATTTATAAAAATTGGATATTACCTGATAAAAGCAAACTTATGCTTTTAAAGAGAAATTACATCAATACAGAAGTAGTAAAAAAAGATTGCATTTTAAATAATTCAAAAATATATATTAAGCAAATAAATAATGGCATAAATATAAAAATGTTAGAGAAAGGCAGGGACTACATATCTTCTAATATTTTAATTGACTTTATTGGAAAAAATTTTAAAACATCTGCAAACGTATCATTAGCAAATGGATATTTTCACAAAAGTTTTGATCAAAATAGCTGTTATAAGCTATCACAAAATATTCCAATAAATTTTCCCAAAGGTATTTCAGAAAATCTAATCATAAAAGCAAGAATACTTTATAAAAATGGAATAATAAAGCCTTTAGATATTGCCAAAAGAAATTTAGTAATTAATCCTGAATTTATTGATAAAGATTTTATATTAATGACAAATAGAATTTCAAAAGTTGAATTATTAGGTAATTATTTAAGAGAAGGACAATTCAAAAATCTTTTTGATTTAGTAGGAATTATTAATCAAAGTGATCCTCAACAAATATATTTAAAAGAAGCCGAAAAAGTTTACATACAAAGATATAAAGACAATAGATATTTGGAGAATCAATACAGTATATTAATTAGTCAAATTTTGCAAAGAAAAGTTAATGAAGCAAAAGCAACAATAGATTCGATTTTAAAAAAAGATTCAAGTAATGGTAACGCATTCTTAGCTAAGGCAATTATTAACGTCTATTTGTTTGACAAGAAGAATGCGAGATCAGCAATAAATCAAGCTAAAGAATTAGAAATGTCTCCAGAAAGTAATGAGATTTTAAAAAGTATTGAAGGTTTAACTTATTTACTTGAAATGAGATTAATAAAGGCATATAAAACTTTTGCATAAACTTAAAAAAAACCTAAATTTATAGTAAAATTTTAAAGTTAAGGTTAGTTTGATGAATAATAATGATACAAATATAGCAATAATTCATGATTGGTTTTTAAAGAAATCTTTTAGTGGAGCAGAAAAAGTAACTACTTTATTAGATAAAGTTATTACTAAAAATTATTCAAAGCCAGATATTTTCTCCTTAACTTCTAACTTGGGTGAAATAGAGAATAAATTATTTAAAGGTAGAAAAATAAAAACAAGTTTTATACAAAAACTACCATTTGGTAAGAATAATGTACAAAAATATTTACCACTTCTACCTATAGCAATTGAACAATTTGATTTAAGTAAATACGAGTTAATAATTAGCTCAAGTCATGCTATTTCTAAGGGAGTAATCACAAATCCAAATCAATTGCATGTTAGTTATATACATACTCCCATGCGATACGCATGGGATCAGATGCATACTTATTTAAATAAAACTAATTTAGTTAATTATGGATTACAAATCCCTACAAGATATTTTTTACACAAATTGAGAGAGTGGGACTTTATCAGTTCACAAAGAATAGATTTTCTAATATCAAATTCAAATTTTACTGCTAAAAGGATAAAAAAATATTGGGGTTTAAAATCACAAGTAATTCATCCTCCAGTAAATGTAGAGCTTTTTAATTTCAATAAATCTAGAGAGGATTTTTATTTAAGCGTTAATAGACTCGTCCCAAATAAAAGAATTGACTTATTAATCGATTCATTTAATATTTTAGGCCTTCCACTAATTATAATTGGGGAAGGTCCTGAGAGGATTAGACTAGAAAAAAAAGCAAAGTCCAATATAAAATTTCTAAAGAAAATTAAAGATATAGAAGTTGCTGCTTATATGAGTAAATGTAGAGCATTCGTATATGCTGGTTTGGAAGATTTTGGAATTGCACCAGTTGAGGCAATGGCATCGGGGGCTCCTGTTATTGCCTATGGTAAAGGTGGAATATTAGATACAGTTAATTGTTTAACAAATCAAGAAAAAGATAAAATTCCTAGCGGAATACTTTTTAAAAAACAAACATCGGCAGATATAGTTGATGCAATAAGTTGGTTCGAAGAAAAAAATATATGGAAAGAATTTAATTCTCAGACTTTAAATAATTATGCTCAGAAGTTTAATTCTAAAAATTTTTCGAAGAAATTTGAATTATGTTTACAAAAAGCATGGGATAATTTCAAAAAAAAATGAGATTAAACTCCACACTTAAATTTGCGAAAAATGAAAAGAAAAGCCAAATCAAAAAGTTTATTATATGAAAGTTTTAAAACTTCTCTAGATGTCTTATTCGCTTTAATTTTCCTAATTATTGGATTTCCTTTTTTTGCGATTATAGCTCTTCTTGTAAAATTTAGTTCAAGAGGTCCAATTTTTTATTTGCAAGAGAGAGTTGGCAAAAATAAAAAGCTTTTCAAGTGTATTAAATTCAGAACAATGCATGCTGAAGCTGATGATATGTTTGAAAATATAATAAGCAATAATGAATTATTAAAAAAGGAATTTGAAGAAAATCATAAATTAAAAAATGATCCAAGAATTACAACAATTGGAAAATTCTTAAGAAAAACCAGCTTAGATGAAATACCTCAATTTATAAATGTACTAAAAATGGAAATGAGCATAGTGGGACCAAGGCCAATTGTTGAAGATGAAATACAAAAATATGGAGATAAAATTAGCAAAGTGCTATCAATTAAACCAGGCATAACAGGACTTTGGCAAGTAAGTGGCAGAAATAATTTAAGCTATCAAAGAAGGGTATTTCTTGACTGTATATATGTTAATAATATTAATTTATTAATTGATCTAAGAATAATTTTGAGAACATTTGGAGTAATCTTATTTCCTCATGATAGAGGAGCATACTAAAAATATTTATACACAATTTAAAGTGGTCACTAAATAAATAAAATCGGTTCTTATATGCTTTTATATATTTATGTATAGCATCACTATTAAATTAATTTTTCGATTACTAAGAGTTCTTTCTAAAGAAAGAAGAGATTCTCTTTATCAAATAATACCTTTAGCTATTATTACAGGAATCGCAGATGTTTTAGTAGTTGGTTTGGTCTCAAGGCTATTTGTGATTCTTGTTGGTAAAGAGAATAGGCCTTCTATTCCTTTCTCAGATTTTTTTTCAAATGACCCATTTATAAAATTAATTATTTTAATTTCTATATATATTTCATTTAATTGGGTAGCTTCTTTTTTAAGACTAACATTGAGAGCTTTTCAAGAAAGAGTTAGGGCATCAATATTTATTGATCTATCACAAAGAGCTCAAAGAAATATTTTTAATCAAAAATATGATTTCTTTTTAACAGAAAAAAGTGAAGACATAAGTTCCAAAATTGTTTTAAATATTCAAAGAGTTTCAGAGAAATTTGTTAGACCAGTTCTGCAAATAGTAAGTGGATTTTTTATTGTTTTATTTATATTTATTGCCATACTTAGCTTTGCAAAAACTGCGGCATTATATTTAGTAATTTTTTTAGTCATAGGATATACATTTTTATCGTTGATAGTTACACCTTTTATAAGAAAAGCTTCTAGACAGAGAATTTTATTAGAATCGGAGATTAATAAAATTATGACCGAATCTATAAGGACAATTATCGATGTCCATTTAACTGGTTCAGAAAAATATTTCCAACAAAGATATTTTGATGCAGGGAGTAAGGCTTTTCCTTACTTATGGAAAGCTGAAACGTTACCAGAACTTCCAAGATCCTTAATTGAACCTTTTGGGATAACACTTATCTTTTCAATTGGAATGTTCCCTTATATAACAAATAAGACTCCTTCTGATTTTGTCGAAATCGTACCTTTTTTGGCCACAATTGCTGTTGCCTCACTAAAATTAACTCCCCCATTACAGGATTTATTCAGAGGCATTACTGATCTCAGAGGTGGGATTCCAGATTTAGAAGAATCTTTAAAAATTCTAGAATTAGTTCCAGACAGATTGCATCATAAGAGAAAAAATTCTAAGCGTATCAAAATCCCAAAGAAAAATATTGAGCTATCTTCTATCTTCTACAAATATCCTTTACAAAATGAATTCGCTTTAAAAAATATTAATATAAAAATAGAAATAGGTTCTAAGATTGCTTTTGTTGGAAAAACTGGAAGTGGCAAAAGCACTACAGCAAATCAATTACTTTGCTTGTTAAGACCAACTTCAGGAAGATTTCTAATAGATGGAAAGGAGTTAGAAGAAGACCAACTCTCATATTGGCAATCATCTTGTTCCTATGTACCCCAAACTATAAATCTTCTCAATGGTGACATAATTACAAATATTGCATATGGGTTAAGAAAAAGTGAGATAAATGAAAATAAAGTTTGGGAATCATTAAAAGCTGCTCAATTAGAAGATTTAATTAAAAGTATGCCAAATGGTTTAAAAACGAATGTAGGTGATAATGGGATCAGACTTTCCGGTGGTCAAAGGCAACGGATCGCTATAGCTAGAGCTTTCTATAGAAACACAAAGCTTTTAATTTTAGATGAAGCCACCTCAGCTTTGGATACGAAAACGGAATCAGATCTCATGAGGGCATTAACAAGAATGAATAAAGATTTAACAATTATTTTTATTGCCCATAGACTATCAACTGTAAAAGAATGTGATTGCATTTATCAATTTGATAAAGGAGAAATTAAAGCTGAAGGTAAATTTGAAGAGTTAATAAAAAATTCATTAAGTTTCAAAGAAATGGTTAATTCTTCAATAAGTAATAATGATTATTTTTAAATTTGAGAATATTCCTTATTGAAAATTTAAACTTTATCATATAAATCAATATATTCATTAATCATTTTTTCTAAAGAAAAAATATTACGTTGTATAGTATGTGAACTTTTTCCAAACTTTAATCTCAATTTATGACTATTTAAAAGTTTTTTTAAATAATTTACGGCCATATCAACCTCACCTAATTTATATAAATAACCTGATTGACCATGAATTACGGCATCACAATTACCAGTCACATTAGAAGCTATGATTGGTAATCCTATTGACATAGCCTCAATAATACTTATTGGAAGTCCCTCATATAAAGAAGTAGAAAGATAAATATCTGATCTTCTTAAAAAACTTAATACATTCTTTTTTTTACCCATTAAATAAATATTTTTTAAACTTTTTTTAGTGATGTAATTTTTAATATCGTTCCACTTAGGTCCATTTCCTATAAGAATGAAATTATATTCCTTTAATTTTTCTGCTATTTGAACAAATTCTTTTATATTTTTTTGATCTACAAATCTACAAACAGAAATAATACTTAATTTTGAGAATATATCATTTTTGGGTCTTTGATTTTTTTTAGGGTAATTTTTTATATCTCTAACTTCTACACCATTTGAAATAACACTATTATTTCTTCCAATATATATTTTAGAAAACTTTGCATAATCTTTTTCACTTTTAGATACAAAAATCTTATGTGAATCAATTCTTCCCATTAAAAATTCATAAACAACATAAATAGTTTTTGAAATTAGATTATGACACTTTAGATGAATTCCATGGAATGTATAAATTATTTTCTTATTCTGAAAAATTGTAGATAATCTTGCAATCAGTCCTGCGCCTTTACCATGGGCATGAATAATATCTATAGATTGTATTTGTATAAATTTTCTTAATTTAAGAATTTCAGAAAAATTTACTTTTCTCTCAGTAATAGGAAAATGATTAGCATCATTTAAATGATTTGAAAAATCATTACTCTTTGGAATTGCATAAAAAACTTTGTAATCCGATTTAATTTTTTCTCCTAAAATAAACATATGTTTTGTTCCACCTCCAAGTTTTGAAGTAGAAGAAATCATTAATATTCGTTTTAGCTTCTTTTTCATATTTTTTTTATTTTTAAGAAATCTTTGGCAATTTTCAAATGAATCATTACTGCTGGGATCATATCAATGTATCTAAATAATCCTGTCCTTCCGCAAAATGTAATTTTTTCCTTTTGAAGAGATAGTTTTCTATATTTTTCATATTTTTTTCTAGATTCTTTTGTATGAACTGGATAATAGTACTCTCCTGGGTTTTCTCTCATTGAGCATGGAATTTCATATGTTAAAGTATTGAAATTGGATATCCTTTTTCCAGAATTAGGGAACAAATTCCATTGTGTTTTTCGAGTATAAATAGAATTATCTGTAAAGTTTACTACTGGAGCTGAAAGATCATTTCCTTTACTTTTTCTTTCTTCAAATAAGATTGATCTATATGGAAGTTCTCCATAGCAGTAATCATAAAATTCATCTATTGGAGTACATAAAAATGCGTGATCATATTCAATCTCCATTCCTTTAGAATATTTAGAATCTAATAAAACTTTAATATTGATATGTTTAAGCATGTTTTCAATCATTTTTGTATATCCATATTTTGGTAGTGCTTGAAAATTATCATTAAAATACCTGGAGTCTGAATTAGTTCTAACTGGGAGTCTTGAGCCAATACTTACTGCTAGTTCTTTAGGATCAACACCCCACATTTTTTTTGTATATGGTCTAAGAAAAATGTCTGATAATTTATTACCGACGCTAGCCTCAAATAATTCATCTGTATTTCTTGGAATCAAATTTTTATTCCTAATAGAATCAATAAAAGATTTAACCTCTTTTTCATTATCAAATTTCTTTTTATAAATATCTTGAATTGTAATTTTATTAATTGGTAGAGATGTTGTCGTTCCATTTTCAAGCTGAGCTCTTACCCTATGTTCATAATTTATCCATTTAGTAAATCTAGATAAGAAAACCAATCCTTCAGAACTCTCATTACAATGCAAAAGATGAGGTCCATATCTATGTATTCTCTCATTGTTGTCATTTACGAAGTCAAAAATATTTCCTGCTATATGTTTTCTTTTATCCATAACAACTACTTCTATCCCATTTTCGGCTAGAACTCTTGCTATTGTTGAACCTGCCAAACCGGCTCCCACTACTAAAACTCTTGATTTATATGAAATGATCACATGTATAATATTTTCAATAAGTATATTATCAAATGCCAAACTCTTTGATAATTTCAAGATTTGATGAAGATTTAAATTGGCTAAAATCTATCAAAGACTTTAAAATAACCATCTATAATAAAGGTCTACTCATACAAGATAATTCCTTAGGTGAAATAATAAATATTCAAAACGTAGGTCGAGAATCCCATACTTGGGTATATCATATTTTTAATAACTATGAGAATCTAGATGATATAAATATTTTTCTACAGGGTCGAATAGATGATTTAGGGTGTATGGCATATAAAAATCCGAAAAATTATCTAAATCCAGTAAAAAAATATGGATTTGCTGCTAGTAGATATGCTCTTTTAGGACCTCTACATTGGGGGTGGCATGTTGGAGTTGAAAAAGACATAAGATATAAAAAAGCATGGGAAAATGGTGATATCAGTAGATCAAAAATTGGATTTAGAAATTTCTCTAAAAAGTTTTTTTCAGATATTCCCTATTTTGTAACAACCTCTTATGGGGGTTGTTTTGCTGTTAAAAAAGAACTAATACTTAATTATAAAAAAGATTTTTATTATGAAATTTTGGAAATTTTAAATAAACACAAAAATCCAATTGAGGGGCATTATATGGAAAGATTATGGTGTTATATGTTTACTAAAAATAAGCTTTTAAGAAAGTCTTTAAAGGATGTTATTTACACAAAAATTGAACGCTATCTATTAAAAAAAATTTTTGAGTTTAAGAAATAACTTATTATAAATTAATCTAATAAGGGCTCCAAAAGATAATAAAAGTTATAATTCAAATATATAAATACAAATAACAAATATAAATAGATCATGCGATCAAGACCAATTATCCCAATAATTTTGTGCGGAGGTTCTGGAACGAGACTTTGGCCACTATCAAGAGACAGCTTTCCAAAACAATATTTAAATCTTAGTAATAATGAAAATAAATCTTTGCTTCAAGAGACACAAGAAAGGATAAAAAATCTGGACAACATAATTAGTCCAATAATCATTTGTAATGAAGAACATAGATTTATAGTAGCCGAACAAATGAGAGAGATTAATACAAAGCCATTATCAATACTTTTAGAACCTATTGGAAGAAATACTGCCCCCGCAATCACTCTGGCAGCTTTAAAAGCCACTGAGATTGAAAATGATCCAATACTAATAGCTTTATCATCAGACCATCTAATACAAAACAAAAACAATTTTATAGAGGTTTTAAAAAAAGGTATAACCTACGCTGAGGAAGGTAGGCTTGTAACTTTTGGGATTATTCCTAGAACGCCTGAAACAGGATATGGATATATTAAAGCCGAGAAAACTTTTTCCAAGGAAGATAATAAAGGAAGTAAAATTTTAGAATTTACAGAAAAACCAAATTTAGAAACAGCAAACAGTTTCCTAAAAGACAAAAGATACACATGGAATAGTGGGATGTTTATGTTTAAAACAAGTACAATCCTAAATGAAATAAAACAATATTCTCCAGACGTATTCAAATATTGCAAACAATCAATCAATGAAAGCAATAAAGATCTTGATTTTCAGAGGGTGAATTTTGATTTTTTTTCTAAATGTCCCGATTTATCAATTGATTTTGCAGTAATGGAAAAAACATCTAATGGCATAGTTTTACCTTTAGATGCTGGCTGGAGTGATATTGGTAGTTGGCAAAGTGTATGGGAAACTTCTCAAAAGGATAAGAACGGAAACTTCACAAAGGGTAAAACTCTAATTGAAAAAACATCAAATTGTTATATAAGAAGTGAAAATAGATTAGTAGTTGCTTTGGGAATAAAAGATCAAATTATAATAGAGACGAATGATGCTATTTTGGTTGCTAATAAAGATGATTCTCAAAGTATAAAAAATGTAGTTAAAAAACTTAAAGATAAAAAAATACCAGAAGGTTTAAAACATAAAAAAATTTACAGGCCTTGGGGACACTATCTTTCAATAGTTGAGGATTCAAGATGGCAAGTAAAACTTATTCAAGTCAAATCTGGAGAACAATTATCTCTTCAAATGCATCATCATAGGTCTGAACATTGGGTGGTTGTAAGTGGAACAGCAGAAGTTGAAATAGATGCAAATAAAAAAGTTTTAACAGAAAATCAAAGTATATACATTCCCTTAGGATCGAAGCATAGGCTAACAAACCCAGGGAAAATACCATTAATATTAATTGAAATACAAAGTGGTTCTTATGTCGGTGAAGATGATATCGTAAGATTCGAAGATAGGTATGGACGCTAAATAAAAAATTAAAAATCGAATCCATTTGGATTATTAAATTGCCAATTCCAACCATCTCTACACATATCTTCAATATTTCTTTTAGGCAACCAATCTAATTCCTGTTTAGCAAGTTCATTATTTGCTACAACTATAGGATAATCTCCTTTTCTCCTATCTGTAAAAGCAAAAGGGACTTTAACCTTATTTATATTTTCAAAAATTTTAACTAATTCTAAAACACTTGTTCCCTGACCAGTTCCAAGATTTATATTAAAAATTTTAGACTCAAAATTATTTAATTTTTCCATCGCGCAAATATGACCTTCGGCAAGGTCCATAACATGAATATAGTCTCTTATACACGTGCCATCTGGAGTAGGCCAATCACTTCCAAAAATATTAAGCTCCTTAAATTTTCCTAATGCTACTTGGGTAATAAAAGGGAAAATATTATTAGGGATACCCATAGGATTCTCTCCAATCAAGCCAGAAGGATGAGCCCCTATAGGATTGAAATATCTCAAATTAGCTATAGCCCAATTTCCTTTAGGATTATTAAATATATCCATTAAAAATTCTTCAATAGCTGCTTTTGTCTTACCATATGGGTTAATAGGACTAATTAATGTATCCTCAGATAAATTAAATTCATTACCTATTCCATATATTGTTGCACTACTGCTAAAAACTATTTTGTTACATGAGAAATTATCCATAACTTCTAATAAATTAATTGTTGAATTTAAATTAAAATCCCAATATTTAATTGGATTTAATACTGACTCACCAACTGCCTTTAGGCCAGCAAAATGTATAACTCCTTCAATTTTTTTTTTCATATATTTTGCATCTTCAAAAATTTTTTTTATTGAATTTTTATTACGCAGATCTCCCTCATATATATGAAGCTTTTCATTAAAATCTGAATTACTAAGTTTTCTTATAGTTTTTATTCTTTCTAATGATTTTCTTGAACTATTTATAAAAGAATCAATAATAAAAATCTCATAGCCTCTTTCCAAAAGAAGTAAAGAAGTATGACTCCCAATAAATCCTGCCCCGCCTGTCACTAAAATGCAGCTCATATAAATTGGATAAATTAATTTAAGTAATTTCTTTATTTAATATAGGTTAACCTTAGAACAAATTAACAAAAAATTATTTCAAGATAATATTTTTAATTTATAATTTTAATAACTAGGGTAATAATAATTTTGAGAAATTTAGTTACTGGCGGTGCTGGCTTTATAGGTTGTCACCTTATAAGTGAATTAATAATGAAGGAAGAAAATGTTTATTGTTTAGATGATTTCTCTTCCGGTAAAAGATTTAATTTAGAAAAATGGGCAAAAAATAAAAATTTCCACCTAATAGAACATGATATTACTAGACCTATAGATATAGATGTAGACAAGATTTGGCATTTAGCCTGTCCTGCCTCTCCCTATTTTTACTTAAAAGATCCAATTAAAACGTCCAAAACTAACTACCTAGGCACTTTAAATGCATTAGAAATTGCAAGAAAGAATAATTCACCCATACTTTTTACAAGTTCCAGCGAAGTTTATGGTGACCCAAATATACATCCTCAAAATGAAACTTACTATGGGAAAGTAAACTCTATAGGCCTTAGAAGTTGCTATAGCGAAGGTAAAAGAATAGCAGAATCATTATGTTTTGATTATTTAAGAAAACATTCTGTAGATGTAAAAATTGCAAGGATATTCAACGTATATGGTGAAGGTATGCTTGAAAAAGACGGAAGAGTTCTAACAAATTTTATTTGTAATGCTCTGAATAAAAAGTCTTTAGATATTTTCGGAGATGGGGAACAAACTAGGTCTTTTTGCCACATAAAAGATTTAATAAAAGGTTTAATTAAATTTATGAATTCTAATTTCAATGGTCCTATTAATCTTGGCAATCCTTATGAAGAAGTGAGTATTAATAAACTTGCCGAAATTATATCTAAAAAGATAAATGTCACTCTAAAAATCAACAGATTTCCACCTTTGGAAGATGATCCAAGAAAGAGAAAACCTTCTATCAAAAGGGCCAACAAATTACTAAATTGGAATCCTCAAATAAGTTTGGAAGATGGATTAGATGATACAATAATCTATCTAAAAGAAATACTCTAAATGGTTTTTTATAGTAAAAAAATATGTTGTATTGGAGGAGGATATGTTGGGGGGCCTACAATGAGTGTCATTGCTAAATATTGTCCTAATATAGAAGTCAATGTTGTTGATATTAATAAAGATAGGATAAAAAGTTGGAATAGTGAAGACCTAAATAACTTGCCAATTTATGAACCAGGACTAAAAGAAATCATTGGTAAATACAGAGGTGTAAATTTACATTTTTCATGTGATTTAGAATTAAAAATTTCGGAAGCAGATATTATATTCATATCAGTTAATACTCCTACAAAAAAGAAAGGAATTGGAGCAGGTCAAGCTATTGATTTGAAATGGGTAGATAAGTCTGCGAGGCAAATTGCTAAATATGCAAATGGGCATACTATAGTTATTGAAAAAAGTACTTTACCCGTAAGAACGGCAGAAACTATTAAAGAAATTTTAGAAAAAAGTCCTAGAACAAAAGAAAATATTACTAGTTTTTCTATTCTTTCTAATCCTGAGTTCTTAGCTGAAGGAACAGCTATAAAAGATTTAGAAAATCCTGATAGAGTTTTAATTGGAGGGGAAGATAAAAATGCTATTAAATTATTAACTAACATTTATGAGAATTGGGTTGATAAAAAGAAGATATTGACTACAGATCTATGGAGTTCAGAACTTTCTAAATTAATAGCCAATGCATTCTTGGCTCAAAGGATTAGTTCTATTAATTCTATTTCATCAATCTGTGAGAAGACTGGAGCAAATATTAAAAATGTTACTAAGGCTGTTGGAATGGATAAAAGAATTGGTAATAAATTTCTTAATGTTAGTCCAGGCTTTGGTGGGAGTTGCTTCAAAAAAGACATCCTTAATTTAATTTATATAAGCAATCATTACGGACTGAAAGATGTTTCAAAATTTTGGGAACAAGTAATTAAAATTAATGACTGGCAACAAAATAGGATAAGTCATTTGGTTGTTAAGAAATTATTTGGAACAATTTCCTCAAAAAAAATTGCAATCTTAGGTTTCGCTTTTAAGGCAAATACAAATGATTCTCGTGAATCCCCAGCTATACAAATTTGTAAAAATCTTTTAGAAGAGGGTGCAAATATTCAAATTTATGACCCTAAGGTTAATATTAATCAAATAGCCAAAGACTTGGAATGTCCACAAGATCAAAACATAGAAAATCAAGATCAAAACGGATCTTGGAATTACAGTAATTCACTAATAGATGCGACAAAAGGAGCTGATGCAATTTTAATTTTAACTGAATGGGAAGAGTTCAAATTAATAAATTGGAAAGAAATTTCGAAAAATATGAGGTTCCCATGTTGGTTATTTGACGCCAGATTAATCACAAATAGTGCCGAGGCAAAAGCAAATGGTATTAATGTTTGGTGCATTGGTCAAGGTGAAATATAGAAATTAATTTCAAAGAATAATTTAAAATAATATAAAAATTTGAAATCTTATGACAATTATTTATTGTGATAAAATTATAAGATTATCCATAAAAAATAAAATTTTCTTTAAACCCCTAAATGTCAAAGATTTCATTAAATGACAGGATCTTTATTGCAGGAGCAAGTGGAATGGCGGGGAATGCTATAAAAAAAACTTTATTAAAAAAAGGATATGGGCGCAAAGATCACAGTGGACTATTATTTACACCCACAAGAAAAGAATTAAATTTATTAGATAACAATGAAGTAAAAAATTGGTTTCAAAGAAATAAACCTAACATTGTAATTATTGCGGCTGCAAAGGTTGGAGGAATTCAATCAAATGCAATGCATCCAGCAGACTTTTTATTGGAAAATCTAAGAATCCAAAATAATTTAATTGAAAATGCTTGGATCCATGAAGTAAAAAGGCTTCTTTTTTTAGGGAGTAGCTGTATTTACCCTAAATTTGCGACTCAACCAATTTCAGAGGAGGATCTTTTAAATGGTTATTTAGAAAAAACAAACGAATCTTATGCCATAGCAAAAATTGCAGGTATCAAACTTTGTGAATCGTTAAGAAGACAGTATGGCTTTGATGCTATTTCACTAATGCCAACAAACCTATATGGTCCTCGCGATAATTATAATCTCGAGCAAAGTCATGTTATGGCAGCTTTAATAAGGAAATTCGTAGAAGCATCTGAGAAAGATCTTCCTGAAGTAACCTGTTGGGGTTCCGGCTCTCCTTTCAGAGAATTTATGCATACTGAAGATTTAGGAGAAGCCGTAGTATTTGCTCTTGAAAATTGGGACCTTGACAAAGAAGATGCTCCTTCTTTTAAGGATAGAAATTCTTCTTTAAATTATTTAAATGTTGGAACAGGAAAAGATATTTCAATTAAATCCCTTGCTGAACTTATTGCTCAAATTGCAGGTTTTAAAGGAAAAATAATATGGGATAAAACTAAACCTGATGGCACCCCAAAAAAACTTTTAGATATTTCCAGAATAAGAGAATTAGGCTGGAGATCAAAAATAAACCTTAAGGAGGGAATCATAAAAACAATTTTTAGTTTTAAGGATGAGGTTCAAAAGGGTATCGTAAGAGTATAATTAGTTTAATTAAACTATTTAAATTTAATTTAAAATTTAAGGTTTAAATTCCTTAACTTTAAAATAAACTTAAAGAAGGATTTGGTAAAACTACCTTTAAAAATATTAACCAATGCAAAAGAGTGATTTTAGAGAGACACTTACTGATAACACAAAAATCATATCTTTAACAGGCCATAACCATTACAAATCTCTTAATTAAAGAATAACTAAATTTGTGGGGTAGTATTAACAATTTTACTGTTAAAAAAATTTTTCTGTTAGATAAGTATGATTTCAAAAAATCAGAATAAAGTATTTCATGGTTTAAATTTAATATTTAACAACTCATATAAGAATCTAAATGTCTAAGGAAAGAAAGGGAATAATTTTAGCAGGCGGGACTGGGTCAAGACTTTTTCCTTTGACTTCAGCTATTAGTAAGCAACTTTTACCTGTTTATGATAAACCTATGATCTACTATCCCTTAACTACACTTATGTTAAGTGGTATAAGAAATATTCTCATTATCTCTACACCTCATGATAAACCTCTTTTTGAAAAACTTTTAGGTAGTGGAGAAGATTGGGGAATTACTATAGAATATGAGGTACAACCAAATCCCGACGGACTTGCTCAAGCATTCATAATTGGGGAAAAATTTATTGGAGATTCAAATTGTGCGCTAATTTTGGGAGATAACCTTTTTTATGGAGAAAATTTAGTCAAAAAGCTTGAAAATGCTTATTTCCGAAATACTTCTACATTATTTGCTTATCAGGTAAATGATCCTTCAAGATATGGAGTGGTATCTTTTGATAGTAAAAAAAATGCTCTAAATATTGAAGAAAAACCCTCTAACCCAAAAAGTAATTATGCAATAACAGGATTATATTTTTATGAAAATAGTGTCATTGAATTAGCAAAATCTTTATCTCCATCATCTAGAGGAGAATTAGAAATAACTGACATAAATAATTATTTTCTAAGACAAAAAATGCTCAACGTAGAAGTACTTGGTAGAGGTATGGCTTGGCTTGATACCGGAACTTTTGATTCTTTACAAGAAGCAAGTTCATTTATTAGAACTTTAGAACACAGGCAAGGATTGCAAGTTGGTAGCCCTGAAGAAATTGCGTGGAGGAAAAAATGGATAAGTGATGAACATCTAAGTAAATTGGCAACTATTCAAATAAGTAGCAACTATGGCAAATATTTGCTGAAATTATTAAATAGCAACTAAATTTTTAGATATGAATTATGAAAAATTTAGAACCAAATATAGAAACATTTTAGTTACTGGAGGGGCAGGCTTTATTGGTGGAGCTTTAATAGAAAGGCTACTAAAATTTACAACCTCAAAAATCTACAATCTAGATTACATGGGTTATGCAAGTGATCTTTCGAGGATTAACTTGTTAAGAGAATCTTCACTTAGACATATACTTTTAAAAACTGATTTAAGTAATAAGAATTCAGTTTACGATGCCATAAAAGAATCTTCTCCAGACCTTATACTTCACCTTGCCGCAGAAAGTCATGTTGACAGGTCTATTGATAACCCAGATATTTTTATAAATAGCAATATAATTGGAACATATAACTTACTAGAGGCAGCTAAAGATTTTTGGAGAAATATACCTGATCTAAAAAAACAAAATTTCAAATTTCATCATGTAAGCACTGATGAAGTTTTTGGTTCACTTCCTGACAATGGAAAATTCAACGAATCAACCCCATATGACCCAAGAAGTCCGTATTCTGCCTCAAAAGCAGCAAGTGATCACTTAGTAAAAGCTTGGAATTATACATATAATCTCCCAATAATACTTACCAATTGCAGTAATAATTATGGACCATATCAATTCCCAGAGAAACTTATCCCACTAATTATCAGCAAGTTAATCGCTAGAGAGTCAATTCCTATTTATGGGGATGGCAATAATATAAGAGATTGGTTATATGTAGAAGATCATGTTGATGGGATTTTACTTTGTTGTAATGAAGGTATTCCAGGACAAAATTACTGTATTGGTGGTTATGGTGAATCCACAAATAACGATATTGTTTCAACAATTTGTGATATTTTTGATCAAAAATCAAATATTAAAAAATCCAGCCGAAAGTTAATCTCTTATGTAAAAGATAGACCAGGACATGACAGAAGATATTCGATAAATTCTAATTTTATAAGTAAGCAATTAAATTGGCATCCAAATTATTCATTAGAAAAAGGACTTGAATTAACAGTCGATTGGTATCTTAATAATCAAGAATGGTGCCACAAGGTAGTAAAGAGAGCTAACTACAAAGGTGAAAGACTAGGCACTAATTAAAATTTGAACTTAGTTTAATCCATAAGAAACAAATCTTTTTTTCATTAATAAATTTTCTTCCTTTTATAATTACTGCATGAAATAAGTTAAATTACTAATAACTATAGTTATGCATAAGTACAATAAATGTTGAATAAGAAGACTGCATTAATTACAGGAATTACAGGACAAGACGGCAGTTACCTAGCAGAGTTTTTACTTGAGAAAGGTTATGAAGTTCATGGAATCAAAAGAAGATCAAGTAGTTTTAACTCTTCAAGAATAGATCATATTTACGAAGAAGACTGGAGTAAGGATCAAAAGTTTTTCTTACATTATGGCGATATGACTGATAGTTGCAATCTAATTAGAATAGTTGAGAAAATTCAACCTGATGAGATTTATAATTTAGCAGCTCAAAGCCATGTAGCAGTAAGTTTTGATTCCCCTGAATATACTGCCAACGTAGATGCTCTTGGCACATTAAGAATTTTAGAAGCTGTTAGGATGTTAAATATTACAGAAACTTGCAAAATATATCAAGCCAGTACAAGTGAACTTTATGGTCTTGTAAGAGAAATCCCGCAAACAGAAAAGACTCCTTTTTATCCAAGAAGTCCATATGGAGTTGCAAAACTTTATGCCTATTGGATCACAGTTAATTACAGAGAAGCATATGGCATGTTTGCATGCAATGGAATTCTTTTTAACCATGAAAGTCCTAGAAGAGGAGAGACTTTTGTAACTAGAAAAATAACAAGAGCTCTTGCGAGAATTGAAGTTGGGCTTGATGAGTGTTTATATATTGGTAATCTCGATTCAAAAAGAGATTGGGGACATGCAAAAGACTATGTAGAAATGCAATGGCTTATGCTTCAACAAAAATTTCCTAAGGATTATGTTATTGCTACAGGGCAGCAAAAATCAGTTAGAGAATTTATTCAGCTAGCAGCAAAAAGTCTAGGTTGGAATAAAAATTCAAACTCAGAGGCAATATATTGGGAAGGAGAAGGTATTAATGAAGTTGGGAAAAGAAGTGATAACGGAAATATTGTAGTTAGGATTAGCCCAACATATTTTAGACCGACTGAGGTTGACACTCTTTTAGGTGATTCAACTAAGGCTAGAGTTGAATTAGGATGGGAACCAAAGGTAACCCTAACCCAAATGATTCAAGAAATGGTCAATTCAGATCTTGAAATTGCCTCAAAGGAAAAAATGTATAAGAAATAATTTGAAATGTTATTAATCAAATATATTCCTAGTTGGCTTAAATCTAGGCAGATTTTAATGGTATCGATAGTTATTGATTTTATCCTCTTCTTTTCTTTTTTTCCTTATGAATCTTATAAATTAGGGCTTAATCACTATTTTAATTTACTTGTTTTACCCATATATTTTATATGGTTTAGCTCTAACTATATCTTTGGAACTTACTCAGATGATATTCAATCATATTCACTTGTCAATTTAAAAGATATTTTTCCAAGGTTAATTAAAAGTTTTCTTATATTAATTGTTAACATTTTTATCCAATTATTTTATTTTAAAAGCATAAATAGTGATTTACCATTTTTGTATTTAGATGTCACTTTCGTGTTCTTATTAATAATATTTTTTCGAGACTTTATTATATTTTTTATAGGAATTTTTCTTTTAAAAAAGGGTTACAAAAATTTTAATATTTTGTTTATTGGGAATTCAAATGTTTTTGAAACTTTACAACAAAATTTATTACCTTCAGAAATGAAATATAACATAAAGAATATTAATTTAAATGAACTTTCTACATATAAAAAAAATAGAGTAAATCAGATAATTATTGAAAAAAATTCAACCCTAATAGATAAAAGATTTCTGGGAATTTTTAATAATCATAATAATTTTAAAAAAAGTAGTATATATACGATAATTGAGTGGTCAGAAAGATATTTAAATAGATACCCTCCAGAATTACTTGATACAAATTCAATCATGAATGACTTCTATAATCTTGAGAATAAATTTATATCAATGAGAATAAAAAGGGTTGGAGATATTATTTTTAGCTTGGTCTTATTATTTTTAACGTTGCCAATAATATTAATTTCAGCAATAATTATATTTCTACAAGATAATGGACCTATTTTATATTCCCAAATAAGGGTTGGCAGAGGTGGAAAAGAATTTAGAATTTACAAACTGAGAAGTATGAAAATAAATTCCGAAAAATCAGGAGTTCAATGGTCTAAGTTAAATGATAAGCGCATTACGAAATTTGGCAAGATAATTCGAAAATTTAGGATAGATGAACTTCCTCAGCTTATTAGTGTTTTATTAGGTGATATGAGTCTTATAGGGCCACGCCCAGAAAGACCTGAAATTATTAAATTTATTGAAGAAGAGATTCCACATTACAATTTAAGAAATGGACTAAGGCCAGGTATAAGTGGATGGGCTCAAGTTAATTATCCCTATGGAGCGTCAATTGATGATACAAAAAAGAAATTAAGTTTCGATCTATACTACATCCATAATTTTAATATTCTTTTAGACTTTTTAATACTTTTAAAAACAATCAAAATTGTTTTTAGAGCCAAAGGAGCTGTAGCTCAAAAGTAAATTTATATGGTAATGAATAGAAGACCAAGAAATATTATTTTTATTCCTGCAAGAAAAGGTTCAAGTAGAATAAAGAATAAAAATTTAAAAACAATTCATTCCTCAACATTAATTGAAATCTGTATTAAAAAAGCAATCAATTTAAAAAACGATGATACTCAAATTGTTTTATCAACAGATTTTTCTAATAAAGAATTAAATTTAAGTGAATTTCTCTCTAAAAATATTGTCATTCATAAAAGAAGCATCCAAGTTTCACAAAATAATTCTTCAACAGAAAGCACTCTAAAAGAATTATTAGATGTCGATAATTTTAAACACTTTAAAGAAAGTAATGGATATGTTCTTATGATGCAGGTAACTTCTCCATTATTGGAAATTCAATCTATTCAAAAGGGGTTAGATCTATTTCTTAGTTCTAGCAAATATAACACCACGATATTCTCAGCTTATAAATACAAACAGTTTACATGGGTTAAAAAGGGGGGGAATTTTGAACCAATTTCATATGATCCAGATAATAGAAATAATACACAAATGATGCAAGATTATTTCCAAGAAACTGGTGGTTTTTATATTTTCCCTATAAAGGGGTTTTTAAAAAAATTAAATAGATTTATGGATTATAAAACTCCTCTTATTATCAATCAAATTGAAAGTTTAGATATTGATGAGATCGAAGATTTAAATACAGCTAGGAAATACTTTAAATAACTTTTAATATTATGATATAATCCACTTGATATTTTGAATAGATGTCAAGGTTAATAATTACAAAATCAATTGAAAATTTTACCTGTCAAATAGATGATAATTTGGATACAATTATTCAAAAAATTTCAGATCAATCTGGAATTCCATTAGTTGTCATTAGCAATCAAGGTAGTTTAAAAGGAATTATTAGTAACGGAGATATATTAAGGCATGTAAAAAGTAAAAGTTTTTCATCTAATTTAATTGCATCAGATTTAATGAATAAATTTCCTGTTTTTGTAAATGAAGACTCTCCAAAAGAAACTATTCAAAAAATACTAGGTGATAAAGTCAGGATTGTGCCAATGGTAAATAATTTAAATATTGTAAAAAGTATTGGTTTAATAGGTTTAAAAAATTTCAAAATTAGGTCAAAAAATATTAATGAAGACAATCACGAAATTTATTTAGTGGCAGAAGTAGGAGTAAATCATTGTGGTAATGAGAAAATTGCTAGAGAACTTATTGAAGAATCATCCAAAGCAGGCTTTGATGCCATTAAATTTCAATTCCGAGGTAACGATTTATTAGATGAAAGAGGTGAAAACGAATTTGATTTAGCATCTCAATATATCAATGACGAACTTAAAAGGATTAATTTAGATGAAAATATTGAAAAAAATTTAGTCGCATATGCACAAAGTTTAAATATGGATGTCATTGTCACTCCCTTCACTATTGATGCTTTAAACAGAGCACTTAGTTTAAACATTGACGGTCTTAAAATCGCTTCATGTGATTTAACGAATATCCCGCTTATTAAAAAAGTCGCAAAGACAGGCCTACCAATACTTATTTCTACTGGCATGAGCTATGAACATGAAATTTTAAAAGCATATGAACTAATCTCAAAATATAATTCAAACTATGTTTTTTTACATTGCAACTCCACTTATCCAGCACCTCCTGAAGACTTGAACTTAAGCTATATGAGGAGATTAGAGAAAATCACTGAAAATTTAATTGGATATTCATCTCATGATGGTTCTGAAAACTATTGTTATGGGAGTATTGGTTGTGGAGCTAGAATAATAGAAGTTCACGTTACAAAATCACGAGATTATGATGGCACTGATCATAAAGCATCATTAAATTTTGATGAATTAACCAATTTTGTGAAAATTTGTCGCCAACTATCCAAATCTTATGGAACTGATAAGCCTAGAACTCCATCGCAAGGTGAACTGGCAAACAGAAACGTTTTAGCAAAATCATTGATTTATAATTCGAATTTTAAAAAAGGGCATCAATTAAAAATTCAAGATTTTAGTCTTCGATGTCCTGGGGATGGAATACCTTACAGTGAGATCGATAAAATAATAGGTAAGGAGTTATTAAAGAATACAAAAAAATTCCATCAAATTAAATTTGAAGACATCGGCCTAAAAGAGATATTTATTAATAAGAAATCAGTTCCAAATTACAATTTTCCAAATAAAAATTGGGGTATTCCAGTTAGATATAGAGATTACGATACTCTCTCAAAATATTTCAATCCACCACTTTTTGAGTTTCATATGAGTGATAAAGATATTCTTCTCAATCCATCTGAATATATTCCTGCAAAATCTGAATCTAAACTGGTTGTTCATGCTATTGAACAATATTCAGATGGCTTTATCTTGGATTTTTGTTCTGTAAATGAAGAAATCAGAAAAGAATCTATCAGAAGATTCAATGAATTAATTGAACACTGTTATAAATTACATGAATTTTTTCCACATTCTGAGAGATTAAAATTAGTAGTAAACATCGGTGGATTTACTTCATATGAATTTGCAGATCAATCAAAAGTTAATCAAATGTTATTAGAACTAGAAAAATCAGTAAAAGAAATTGGGATTTGCGATGGGATCGATATATTACCCCAAACCATGCCCCCCTTCCCATGGCATCAAGGGGGCAGGTCATTTCATAATCTTTGCACATCGGTTAAAAGCTTAAGAACAGTAACGGATATTTTTCAAACTAAATTTTGTTTAGATGTTTCACATTCATATCTTTGGTGTAATTTTTCAAAATATTCATTTGATAAATTTATTAATGAAACCAAAAATCTTGTATCACATTTACACGTATCAGATGCACATAATAATGCTGAAGAAGGTTTAAATATAGGTAATGGATCTATTGATTTTTCGGAAATATTACCCTTACTATCAAATAATACGTACACATGGATAGTGGAAACTTGGCAAGGTCATCTTAATCAAGGCAGAGGCTTTGCATCATCTCTTGAAGAGTTATCAGATTTAATAACTTCAAGAAGGAAGGAATAATGATCTACATAATTGGAGCAGGACCTGCAGGTTGTGCGTGCGCTTACTATTTATCAAAAGCTGGTTATAAATCCAAAGTTTTTGAAGCTAGTAAATACATTGGAGGCATGTCAAGAACAATTAAAATTTCTAATGAGATACATATAGATTGTGGCCCTCATATTTTCCATTCACCTGACCAAGAAATAACAAATGATTGGAAAGAAATTAGCAAAGAAAATCTTAAAGAAAAAAGTTTTTACTCATATGTTGTTAAAGGTAAAAACTACGATAAATTCATTTCATACCCTATTTCAGAAGAGGAGTTAAGCAAAAATAAAGAATTTTTAAATTATCAATTTCAACTAAATAAAGATTCATCCTCTGCTAAAGCAAATAACTATAAAGAATATATGATATCAAAAGTTGGTGAAGAGCTGGAAAAAGCATTTTTCAGAAAATATCCCGAAAAACTATGGGGAATTCCAACATCTCAGATGCGTGCTGATTGGGCGCCTAAGAGAATACAAATAAGAAAGCAAATCAAACCATTTTTCGATGGACAATTTTGCTCTTCACACATAATGGGTGCGGGATTATTTTACGAAGAATTAAAAGGGTCAAGTGTTAATAGTACATTTTATTTTAAAGAACCAGTAATTAAATTTAATTTTAAAGATAATCAAATAAAGTCTTTTAATACCCTTAACCAAAAAATTGAGTTAAAAGAAGATGATCTTATTATTTCAACTATTCCAATAACAAAACTTGGAGAACTACTTTCAATTGAATCGAATTTAAAATACAGAGGTGTATGTGTAATAAATGTAATTACAAAAAATGTTATTAATTTACCCAAAGATGCTGCTTGGTTATATTTTGATCAGCCTGAATTTCCTTTCACAAGAATAACAAACCATACAATTATTTCTCCTAATTCAATTGAATCAAAGAATAGAACAATCCTAACTTTTGAAATTCCCTTTTCAATAAATGATGAAATACATAAATCCGATGACAATTCATTGTTTAAAAAAATCGAAAAATCAATAAAGATTTTGAATTATTGGCCAAATGAAACTTTTAGTTTAATTTCAGTAATAAAAGAGCCATTTGTATATCCTGTTAGGGAATTCAACTATGAGAAAGAACTTTTAAAATATAAAACAGTAATAGATAATTATCCAAACTTATTTTCTTTAGGATCTTCAGGTGAATTTGTTTATGGAGATTCGCAGATCACATTCAGAAAATGCAAAGATTTTTTAAGTGATTTGATTTCGGATATTAAAAATAATAGTTTCTTAGTAAAAAAAGTAAGATCATATTCTATAAAAAAAGAATCTATTAGTGAATGGAGCAAATTTATTAATAAAGGGGAAAATTATAGGCCTGTTTTGATTAGCGAGGCTGGTTTAAATCATAATGGGAATCTTGAACTTGCAAAAAAATTAATTGAAGAGAGTTTCAAGGCTGGTGCTGATGCTATAAAATTTCAACTATTCGAATCAAGAGTTCGAGCATCAAAAAATGATAGAGATGCTTTTTATTCTGAACAAGCTGATGGGGAGGGGGAAAATCTATCTCAACTTTTTGAGAGAACTGAGCTTAGCATAGAAGAACTTAAGCATCTCAAAGTATATTCTGACAAAGTTGGTATACCTATGTTTGTAAGTGCATTTGATATAGAAAACCTTATAAAGGCTTCAAAAATATTTCCAGAATGTATAAAAATTAGCTCTATGGACTTAACAAATTTTGAGATTTGGAGTAAAGCTCCAAAACTATTTAAAACAATTATTGCTTCTACAGGAATGAGTACTATTCAAGAAATAAGAAGATCCGTAGAATTATTTGAAAAAATTAAATTACCAGAGACTAATTTAGCCCTCTTGCATTGTGTATCATCCTACCCTCTTTCAATAAATGACAGTGCATTAGGGACAATAAATTCTTTAAAAGAACTTACTAATATTGTTGGATATTCTGATCATAGCTTAGATATTACAACTCCCTTTGCGGCAGCAGTTCTGGGTGCAAAAGTTATAGAAAAACACTTTACTTTAGATAGATCATTAGAGGGACCAGATCATATTCATTCACTTGATCCTCAATCATTAAAAGAATTAACTTCATTACTTAAGAATATTCCTAAAATTTTAAGTTCTCGAAAATCGACTATTCTTCCATGTGAAAGTCAAGAAGCAAGACGCCAAAAGAAAGGTTGTTATGCAACTAAAAATATTGAATCTGGTTCTACTTTCAAAAAGGAAGATTTTGAAATAAAGGCTCCATGCCTTGGATTGGACTCATTTGAAATTTATTCAAAAATAAACCAACAACTATCACAAGATATTAAAAAAGGTCAATTTATTAAGGATGAGCACTTTTGATGAACTTCAATTTAATAAATGACTACTTCTCTTTAATTGAAAGAGTAGCAAATAATAAAAATTTAAAAATTATTATTAGTATCCAAAATACAAACAATATTCAAAATAATTACTACTTATTACCTCCTAGAATCAGCAAAAAATATTTAATATGTGGTATTTGTAATTCCACAAAAGAATCTTTAGATTATTTCCTCTCAATTGGCATTAATCTAACAAAAGTAGCTCTTCTTGATCTTGAGATTAAAAAAAAATTTATTGCGGAAGAAGATTCAATTATATTTAATTCTTATCAAGAATATTTACGTTATAAATATCCAAATCTGAATGTCTATTATTTTTCTGCAAATTTACTGACAATTCAATCAGTTTTAAGAAGAATTTATAAATCAAAAACTTTAATAAATGAAAATAATGCATTATTAATTGGGATAGGGAATATAGGGATAAAATTATCATTAGCCCTTTTAGATTTAAAAATTAATACCACTATTTATTCAAAGAATAATTCTAAATTATATAACCTTAAAAACTTGGTAGAAGAAGTTTATAACTCTAATGATATGAAAAAAATATTTAATATTTCTGATAATTTGGAAAAATCAATTTCAGATAAAAACCTTCTGATTTTATGTACACCATCCATCAATATTTTAAAATCTAAAAATATAGAAAGAATGGATCAAAACTCAAATATTATTTCTTTATCAGCTTTACCCTATGATCAAGAAATAACAGAAATAATTAGAAAAAAGGGGATAAATTTTGAATATGCAAATATCGGTTTTGAACTATTATCATATGTAGACTATTTAGAGTTTATAAGCCATTCATTTGCTATTCCAGTGCGAGTGGATAATGAGCAAGAATCATATGTAAGTGGTGGATATAGAGCTATACCTGGAGATATAGTTGTAGATAATGCAGATGATCCAACTTTTCAGATTGGTATTATTAATAAAGAAGGTCAATTTTCTTCCTCATTTAAATTAATTAAAGATGAATAAAAAAAAACATACTATTGCGATTATTCCAGCAAGATCAGGAAGCAAGGGTTTAAAAGATAAAAATATACTCGAATTTAAAGGCTTGCCACTTTTTTTGCATTCATATAATTACGCCTTAAAATCCATTGATAAGTCTCAGGTTATCATTTCAACAGACTCTTATAAATACAGAGAAATAGCTATAGAAAATGGGATAGATGTAAATTCAATCTTTATAAGGCCCGCATCATTAGCAGAAGATTTAGTTGTAGACTATCCTGTAGCACTTCACGCTTGGATAGAATACGAAAAAATAAATAATTGCGAGATCGATTTTTTAATATGGTTAAGACCAACATCGCCATTAAGAAAAAAAGGACTTATTGAAAAATCGCTAAACCTAATAAAATCCGACGATAATATTAGCTCAGTTAGAGCCATGCGCAGTGTATCAGAACATCCCTACAGGATTTGGGAGCAAAAAAATCCAAATAAACAAGTTTATCCCTTAATTTGTGATAATAACCAAAAAGAGTTGGCAAATATACCAAGGCAATTATTACCAAAAAGTTATTTTTTTCAATCAGGAGAAATTGAAGTCGTTCGGCGAAGCACCCTACAGCAAGGATCCTTTTCTGGGAATCACGTTTGTCCATTATTTATAGAAAATAAATCTCCAGATATTGACACAAAAAATGATTTTGAAGAATTAAATTATATTGATTCAAATGAAAGTTAATAATCTTGAGATAATTTATGGTTTAGCTTCTAGAGCAAGGCCTTACGGGATTTCAAAATCTTTAAGTAAATACAAAATACATCTTAATCAGATTAGTCAATTAGGTATTACAGAATTTGATGGTGCTGAATCATATCCTTGGCTTAATGAAGATATTACTTACTTAAATGAGAATAAAAAAAATAAATTCTATACTAAAATCAGTTATAAAAATATACACAATTTAGATATACATTTAGATAAGTTTAGAAAATCAATACAGGAGAAAAGAGTTAAGGCAATTTATTTCCATTCACCGCTAAATACAAATCAAGATTTTCTAAACTTAAATAAATTTTGTGAAACTATTAAAGAAAAAAATTTAATCCCAGGTGTTTCGTTATACAAAAGTAAAGAGCTTTTCGATTTAGAGAAACAAAAAATTATCCCACAAATTGTGCAGCTTCCTATTAATCCATCAACCAAAATTGATGAGAATGTAAGAAAATTTAAGCAAACTAATTTTATTGCAAGATCTATATTTCTCCAATCTTCATATTTTAATCCAACAAAGATTTCTAAAAACATTTCAAATCTTCTCAAATTACATATTTCAAAAATTGGAGAAGTAGGAAAAGTCTATAATTATTCACTAGAAGAATCATTAATTGCATATGCTATAACCAAGGCAAATAATTTAAATTTTAAAGGAATTATTTTATCTACAAGCTCAATTAAAAGGCTAGAAAATCAATTACATTTCGCCTCAAAACTATTTGAAAAAGATTATTTTAAAAAAATTGATAATGCTATTTATTCTTTTTCTGAGAAACTTTCTGATCCAAGATTATGGTAATAAATATGAATAAGAAAATTCTTATTTTAGGTTCAGTTGGAAATATTGGTAACCTATTATTAAATCATGAATCATTAAAGGGAAATACCATAATTAGTGTAGATATAAATGAATTACCCTTAGAATTTAAAAATGAAAAAAATATTAATCACTATAAATTAGATTTAACTAATAGTAATGATATTGATACTTTAGAACAAATTCTTGCAAAAGAAACAAAAAAATTATCATCAGTTATTTTAGCTTCTGCTTTAGACTCAGTTCCACAAAATAAAAATAAGATACCTGATAATTATACAAAAGGAATAGAATTTGCAAATTTGGATGAGATTCAAAAAAGAATAAATGTCAATATTACTTCTCAACTTTTCATTATTAAATGTATCTATAAGCACCTTGATAAGGAAAGTCACATTTTGCTTTTTTCTTCAATATATGGAGTAAGGAGTCCTGACCATAGAATATATAAAAAGGGTTTTATAAAACCTATAGAATATTCAACCTCTAAATCTGCAATAATTGGTTTAACTAAACATCTTTCAATAACTCTTGCTTTGCAAAGAAAAGGAAGGGCTAATTGTCTTGTTTTGGGGGGATTATTTAATAAACATCAAGATCAATTATTTCAAAAAAAATATTTAGAAAAAGTACCTCTTGGTAGAATGCTTAGTAAAGATGATATTTTAAATGCATATGAGTTTTTAACCTCTGAAAAATCATCTTACATAACAGGCACTTCATTAGTGATTGACGGGGGGTATACTGCATGGTAGTTTTAATCAAAATTATTTAGAAATTAAAATATTTATTATATAGTTGTATGATTAAAAATTTAAATATAAGTATTTATCCCTCTAATCAACCAAATAAATTTTTTAAAAAATTTCCTTTTAAATTTTATAAGATATATATTTTTTTCAATAACTACCTATTTAAGTTATTACCTTTTTCTAAAGATTATTTTTATGGAAATAAAAATAATAATTTAATTTCAGATGGATGTACTGAAGTTAAGCCGCTTAAAAGTAATACTTGCAATTCTCTTATAGGATATATCGATCAAATATTGGCAAGAAAAAATGTTAAGAAGTTTAAATTGTCTCAAGGAGTTTACAGGGAAAGCATTACATTTTCGTTAGATGATAATGACTTAAAAAAAAATCTATCTTTAAATGAACATAGAGAACTAAAAAATACTTTTTATGAAATAAAAAACACAATTGAATCTATTGGTCCCTTCTCTATAAAACCTTATTTTATAGCACAAAAATTATCTTCGTTTGATTTTGACGAAGGGGATACAAATACAATAATGCATATAGACAGATATGTTCCTGCTGTTAAAGCTTTTATTTTTTTAACTGATACATTTAAACATGGGTCATCATATGAATTTATTCCATATAGTCATTTAATTAATGAAAAATATATTAAAAAAGTTTTAGAAACTTCAAAAATACACTTTGATGCAATTAATACAATAAATCCATTCTCTCCTCAAATATCTAAACAAAAATCTAAAAAATATGGATTTCAAGGACAAGCGATTATTTCTGCTACGAATGGTTTACATAGAAGAGAACCATTTAGTGATAAAGGACAATTTAGATATACTTTAAGATTTGTCCTTTATGAATCTATTTCTCTTACAAAGATTATTAAGGGTAACGTTAAAAAATTTATAAAAAAGTTATGAAAGAGAAAAATTGTTTTTTATTTGATTACTTTGATAATCACCCGTTAGGTATAATTTATGATTGGATTAGAAGTAATGAACCAACTAATACAATAATAATTAAACATATAAGGTTTATTCCCTACTGTAAATCAGGTAGCTATAGATTAAAAAATAATTTAATTCATAAAAAAATTTATAAATTTATCAGAGTTCAATTTATTCTTTTTTTTCTACGTTTTAAAGGTTATAAAATATTAGACCTAGATAGATTTTTTAGTATTAATAATAAAAAAACTTATAAATTAACTTCTAATATTTCTAATCAAATAAAAAAAGAAATACTAAGAGACTTTATTTGCAATAAAGAATCTCAGGCATCATATATTGACCTAAGATACAATTTTATTTATAAAGATTATGAAAAAAGACTGAATAATTCATTATATATTTATGAAACATTCTTTAATTTTCTAATTGAAAAATATAACCCAAAGAATTTTTATGTCTTTAATGGGAGAGCACTTAGACAAAAAATAATATCATTTCTATCTATAAATAATAATTTAGATTTATATTATATAGAAAGAAATATGTGGAATAAAGGCAGAACAATTATTTCTACTTCTAGAATTCAGTCTTTTGATTATTTAAAAACGAATAAATGTGATGATTACCTTGAGACCATTCATGATATATCAGTTGACGAGCTTTATGACTCAGTAATGACAAAACAATATAAATCTGTTCAATCAGAAGTATTCGAGAAAGAAAATAATAAAAAATTAATTTCATACTTATCTGGAAGTAGTGATGAATATTGTGCCTTCACAGATGAAGTAATGTTTGAAGACTGTAAAACACAAATTGAATTAGTAAAATTCATAAGTGAATTTTGCTATCAAAATAATATTGATTTTTTGTTAAGAGTACATCCAAATTCCCGCCAAAAGTCGAAAATTGATTTAGAGCTCTGGAACCAACTAGAAAGTTTGCTTGAAAAAAGAAAACAATTATTTTTTCCTGCATATAGCAACGTAAATACATATAGTATTATTTCAGAATCAGATATATTAATAACAAATGGATCAACCGTAAGTATTGAGGCATGTTTGGTTAATAAAAAGGTTGCTTTATGCGGTTTCAATGGTCTTAGACACTATAATGCCGCTTTCAAGCCTAAAAACAAAGAAGAACTTGCAAATTTTATTAGGGATCAGCTTTTTAATACCTCCAAAAATTATTTGTCTCCCATCAAAGAGGCAAAGAAATATCTCTTAGATGAATTACAATCGGGAAGAAAATTAAATTTTTACTCTATGATTAGTCAAAGATTTAAATTATGACAAGAATCCTTTTAATTAATCCTTCAAAATGGGGAAGAGGCATTACTCCTATTTGGATAGCATCGCATGCTGCCCTACTACAGGAGGGTAAACATGAAGTAAGATTATTTGACTCTACTTTCTATAAAGATTGGTCTGAATGTGAACTGGAATTTAATACCTCAAACTCTCAATATAAGCCTTCATTGATAGACAAATATATAAAATGGAATACATTAAACATTTTAGAGGAATTACAAAACTATATTTTAAAATTCAATCCTGAAATAATTTTTTGGTCTGCTATTTCGAGCCATATTCATGGAGAAGGCGAATATATCAATTTTTTAAACGGATATGAGCTTATAAACAAAGTTAAACATAACGCAATTTTAGTTACGTCTGGATTAATTCCTACGGCTGATCCAATTAGAACCTCACAAGAGTTTAAAAGGTGTGACTACATTATAGCTGGTGAATCAGAGGAATTTTTAAGAAAGATTGCTGATAATATCGAAAATTGGCCTAAAAAAGAAGGTTGTCCAGAAATCATTAAACAAAGTGAACCTATCAAATTAAGTGAAATCCCTCCATATGAATATAGTCTTTTTGATGACCAAATTTTTTATCGGCCTTATAACGGAGATGTCTTAAAATCTGTTGATATTGAGCTTTCCCGAGGTTGCCCTTTTTCATGTGGTTACTGCGTTGAAACTGTAATTCAAAGAAATTATGGTTTTACAGAAAAAAACACCTCTGGGATTATAAAAAATTCAAATTCATATTTAAGATCAAAATCTTTTGAAAACTTAATTTCTGAATTAGAAACTCTATATTACGATTTTGGTATTAGATTCTTTAGATTTCAAGATACTAATTTCTTGACAGCTGATAGAAAATTACTTAAAAATTTATCTAATTCGGATTTATTCAAAAAAAATAAAGATATTAAATTATATATTGAGACAAGACCCGAAACTATAAATAAAAGTTCTGTTGAATTGCTTGAACAATTAAATGTTGATGGTGTTGGAATGGGTATTGAAATTTCATCAGATTCCTTTAAAAATAATCACCTAGATAGATTTTGTGATACCCAAGCAATCAAATTAGCTTTTAAGCTATTAAAAGAAAAAAATATAAAACGTACAAGTTACAATGTTATCGGCTTTCCTAATCAAACTGAAGATGATATAAAGTCGACAATTAATTTCAACGCTGAGTTAAATCCAGATAATATAACAGTTGCTTTTTATTCTCCGTATATTGGAACGAATGTTGGCGATCAAGGATTTAATCAAAAACAATTCAAATATCTTAAAGGATATGTTGATGGTCAACTTTCTACAGCACAATTAGAAAATAATTCAGAAGATTTTCTCCCTAACGAATTGCTATATTATTACAAAAAGAATTTTACAAGTTTAGTTCGTGGTAAATAAAGAAAAAATAATATTTGGGACCTGGCCAATTTCAGGAGATTTCACCCAAAAATATGAATTAGAAAAAGGTTTATCTTTACTCAATTACGCCCTAGAAAAAGGAATTTATTGTTTTGATACAGCACCTAATTATGGAAATGGTAATGCCGAACAACTTTTAGGTACTTTTATTAAAGATTGTCCAAAGAAAGAAATAACAATTACGACAAAAATAGGTAATTCTTCTAAAGATGTTAAATCTTTTGATTATGACGATATTCTTGCTGAAATGGATAACAGTATAAAAAGATTAAATAGAATTCCTGACAGATTGCTCTTTCATAATCCAAGAATAGAGGAAGAGGAATTATTAAACCTTCATGAAAAGTTAAAGATTAAATTATCAGGAATTAAAATTGGGATAAGCCTTGCAAGATTTAATAAATATAGTGAGGATTTTTTATCACGCTTTCCAATAATTCAATATGATCACAATATTTTTTACAGCGAACTAGATGGTAAAAAATTTAATGCAGAAATTGAAGCAAGATCGATCTTTGCTTCTGGAATTCTAACAAACAAATTTGTCAATAACAATATTAATAATATGAATTTCAAATTCCCAAAAAATGACAAAAGAAGTTCTTGGTTTATCCCCCCTAGATCAAATATGATTTCTGCGATTACTACTATGATGGATCATTTAATTTCTTCAAACTATAGTAAATATTCAATAGAAAAAGCTGCCTTTAAATATGTTGAAAACTGTAATCCTAATAAAATGGTTATTGGGTTTACTAATAGTAGACATATTGATAATGTTCTAGACTGGCTGGAATGTAGTCGAATGTGTGGTAATCTCTTTAGAAATCTAGAACTTATTAAAAGTTCTAAAATTAAATTATGGTAAAAACTATAAAATCAATAATTTTTTTAGTAGAAAATAAAACTCGAGATTTAGATTCAATACTTTTCTTTTCAGAAATAATCTTAAAAAAGGACTCAAACCTAAAGATACATATCTTACCTATTTCAAAACTAAACTTTAAAAATTTATACAAAAAAGAAAAATCAATAATAGTTTGGCCTCATCCAAGACATTTTTTAATAAATTGGTCTTATTTTCTTGGTCACATCAATGTCATACATGAATCTGAAGGCATACCTTATAAAAAAGAACAACTGTTCCATTCCTCTAATTATCTTCACAACTTTGCTATTAATCAAGTCTGGTGTTGGGGAATAAATCAACAAAAAATACTACAAAAAAGATTTAAGAACTCCTTTTTATCAAACAAAATTATAAATACAGGTTCTATAAGATACGAGTATGCTAAAAATAAACTCAAAAAATATCCACCAATATTTAATAAACCAAAGGCCTTAATTACTACCAATTACAATATCTTAAATCCAAAATATCAGACTCTTTATAAAGAGATGATGGATCATAAAGATAATTATAAATTAGAAACATCAGACCCAAATAAATTCTTAAATTGGATGATTTCTGAGGCAGAAAGAAGATTAAGCTTCTTATATAAAATAAAGAACGAAAGTGAAACTATTTGCAAATTTAATGTCGAATTAAGGCCTCATCCTTATGAAGATAAAGGATATTATACTGAAAAAATAATTGCACCTATTGAGTTTAAATTACAAAATTTTAATGAAGATATCTCAGAAGCAATTTCAAAATCTCACATTATCATAGCAACAGGATGCCAAACAGTTTTGGATTCAATAATTAATGGGAAACCAGTTTTTGGTGATTCTACAGCTAACTACAACATATGGGATAAATATATAATTCCTATTGAAAATTTATCTAATTATGATTTAGATAATAAGACTTTTAAAAAACTTGCCAAAAAGCAACTAAAAAACGCAATTTCTAATGGTTTAGAAAAATGGTTGAGCAACATAATATATCAATTTGACTACTCTCAACTAATGATTTTATTGAATTGTAAATATAAAAATAGATTTATTCAAAAAAATATTATTTTTATAATTTTCTATATTATAAAATCAACAAAGCTAATAATTTTTTTAAAAAATAAGATCTCTTACAAATCCTCTTCTGAAAAATCAAAGAAGAGATTTTCTCTAGACGATATAATTGATTCAAAAAAGCGAATATGTCCTAATATTAAATATGTCAAAAATAATGATCATATAACTTTACTTATTTAAAAATTATTTGAAATAAATATAAGAGAATGGATCAAATTACCAAATCTTCTTTTACATTAAATTTCTATTTTGGAATTTTTTTGTTTCTAATCCAAATATTTATTAGAAGATTAATATTTATACCAAGTTCATATTTAGTTCCATATTTATACTTTTTTAAGTACAAATTAAGCTCGATTTCAGTTTTTTATATTTGCTATATAGTCTATAGTATTTTCATAACATCAGATTTTAAGTCATTAATAATTTACTCCTTATTATTTTTATTTAATACTTTTGTCTATAACAATATTGTTAATAATTCAAATTTAGTTTGGTTTAAATTAAAACAATTTCAAATCCTAATAAGATATTCTTTATTGAGTGCGACTTTTTTATCTTTATTATTTTTTCTATTAAATATAAATATTCTTGCAAATAATATATACTTAACAAACTTTAATCCATTTAATGCTTTAAATCTTAATGCTTATATTTATATTATTTATTTTTATGCATTTCTATCTTTGTCTCTAAAGAAAGTAAAAGACTTTATATTCGCTCTTACTCTTCTTTTAATTTCAGATAGCAGGACAGGTTTAATTATGTTTGGATTTGCATTGATACAATTGATTTTTAATTATAAAGTTGTTACCAGAAAATTAAAAATTAAAAAATCTTTATTTATAGGATTAACTGTTTTTACCTCTATAATTTTTTCTCTTATAATAATAACTTCTCTTGATCAAAGATTTATTAATAATCTTCAAAATAGTTCTAAATTTTTTAAAACTGATTTCAAAAGTTTTAATGAGACAACTCAATTGCTGAAAAAGGCAAAACTAACAGAGAAAAGTTCTAGTGAATCTAGCGAATTACATAGATTATGCATTACTTCGCAAAATATCAAGCATATTGGAAAAACTTTCCCATTTGGAACAGGCATAGGTTTAGGTTCTTATCAAAATTCTCTAGAGAAAAATAATCTTCTATGTGCAGTTGCAAAAAATGAACCAATTAGAGCACATAATTTTTATATTAGTTATCTTGCTGAAATGGGAATATTCTTTTTCCCATTATTATTGTTTTTCTTAAGTCACCTTAGATTTACCAAGTCAAGATTTATAATAATTGGTTTACTATTATCTTTGCTTGGGCAAGAATATATAACTATGCCATATATATGGATGATATTGGCTTTAAGCAATAAATTAGATCAAAAAAGTTTTCTAAATGATTGATATAATTATCCCAACCTTTAATCGTCACGAGGCAATTACGAGAGTAATTAATGATCTTCTGAAACAGACCAATAAGAACTTTACTTTATACATAATAGATCAATCTAAAAGTGCATACATCAATAAGATTTCAACTCCATTTAAGGTAAATATTATATGGAAACCTGACTTTCGGTCACCAATTCTTGCAAGAGATTATGGTGTTCAAATATCAAATTCAGAAATTATGCTTTTCCTAGATGATGATATGCAGCCCAAAAATGACCTTGTTGCAAATATCAATAAAATTTTCAAAGAATTCCATGGGCCATTAGTAATTGGAGGAGTTTGTAATGTCAGGCATCAAGGTATCTTAGAGAGAACTTTAAGAAAAATTTTTCAAAGAGGTATATATTTTGATCCAAGATATGATTATTTTAGAAACTCTTCTCTTGGAAATTTTCATTTAATAAATTCCTTTTTTCCGACTTTTTATATAAGTGCCTCCATAATGGCACTAAACAGATCCGCTATAAAAATAAACCCTTTCCCAACCAAATTTAAGAAGCACATACTTGGTGGAGATATTTACTTTGGTTTAAGCTGTCTTCAAAAAAATATTTCAGTTTATCTAAGTTACTTAATATCGGCTAAAGAAATAGAAGATGAAGCATTTAATTATAAGTCTATTAAGTCTTTAAAAAAAGTTCTTCTAAGTTTTCATTCTGCCTACCATTTACTTAAATTATCTGGAATTACTCTTACTAATACCTTACACTTTATTTTAAGGTCAATATTAATATGTCTTTTTTCAATCAGAGCTTTAATAAAGAAAAACAATTAAAACATTTAATTATTGGAGGTGGATATGTTGCGGAATTTCATATAAGAGCTTCTATTTGTAATAAATTTGAGATTTTCCTTATAGAGCCTGATCTCTTAAAAAGAGAATACCTAAATTATCTTTTCCCAGAAATAAATACATTTGAAAATATTCAGAACTTTTTTAAATTATTTAATAAAGAAAAAATAGATTTACTATCAATTTTGTTACCTCCAAATATAAGACATAAGGCTTATGAAACAATTCCTAAAATAGATTGCATCACAATAATAGAGAAACCATTAACTAAATTCTGTATCAAAAAGTTTAAGAATGAGCAAACATTTCTTGGCTTGAATCTTTCATATAATTTTGCAGGAAAATATATAATCAATAATTCAAGAAAATTTGAAAATATTACTAGTATAAAAACTTGGAGGCCCTCTCCAGGAAATCTTTTAAGACAAAATTCAATAAAAGATTATTTACTTGATTTTCTTCCGCATACTTTAACCCCTCTTAATTTAATTTTTAGTCATTTACAACCAACCATTAAATATGAATATTCAAATTATGACTCTGCAGTTTATGGTAAATTTTATATCAATAAAAAAGAGATAAGTTTTGAAATATGTATATCTTCAGGTAAACCAGATACAATTATCAAATTAAGAAATTCAAATCTATCTTTTGATAATTCATTAATAGAAATTGATAAGACATTTACACCTCTGAGAAATTTATTTAATCAGATATATTCTATAATTGGTAGCAGAAGCGGATATGGAACTATGTATTATATGTATAAGGATTTTAAGAACTATATAAAATACAACTATTGCTCTCCCACATTAGATTCTCTTAAAATTTATAAAACAAAATACATAATCTTTAATAAATGAAATCAAAAATTTTAATAATAACTGGATCAAATGGTTATATTTTGCGAGATTTTAATTTCGATAAGTTTAGTTCTGAGTATTATATTTATTATTTTCATAAGAAGAATCATAAAAAAACAAAAAATCATTTTCAATATGATGAAGTTTCAAAATTAGAAAATTTTATAAAAAATGAATCTATAAAATCAATTAAATTTATCTCTTTTGGCTCTCATTTGGGAGGCCATGATCCCAAATTATATTTCGAATCTATTTTAAACTTGGAGAAAATACTAAATTTAATTAATAATTCAGGCAAAGAATGCATTATTTACCATGCATCGTCTTTCAGTACATTTAATCCAACAAAAAACTCATCAATATTTCCTCTCTCTATAGGTTTTTTACCTGATCATAGAGGTCCTTATTCCTTTTCTAAATCTAAACAAGACAATTTAATAAAAAAATATTGTTTCTCTAACAAAAAAATTAAAAGTAAAATTATATATCTTGGCCATGTACATTCTATTGACAATGATCTTTTATCTAGATTTACACCTAGATCATTTTCTCTAGGCAATATAGTTATATCATTTATTTACAGTCCATTTAAATTAATAAATCCAATTTCAAAAGAAAATATTCATCATTATATAAAAACTTTCCTAGAACACAAAAAATACCTGTATGAAAATATTGAATATAAATTTCTAACTGATAGCGGTAGTCCAAAAAGTCTATTTAGAATTTTCCTAGAAAATAATAAGCTTTTTATATCTCCAATTGCTCCCATAGTTTGCAC
>QCCP01000009.1 GCA_003281225.1 Prochlorococcus sp. AG-347-L20 | reverse complement strand
AGATATTCAACCTAACTTAAGGAAATATAATCAAGAGCTAGTATATATGAAGCCTCAAGAAATGCTTGCTTGGGGTTATGAAAAGTTTGATGATCAATTTGCTATTACAACAAGTTTTGGCATACAGTCATCAGTCCTTTTGAATATGGTTAGTAAATTATGTCTACAAAAAAAAATCAAAATATTTTGGATAGACACAGGTTACCTACCTTCAGAAACATACCATTACGCTGAAAAGCTTATTAAAGATTTATCATTAGAAGTAGAAGTTCTGCAAAGTGAATTATCTCCAGCAAGAATGGAGGCTAAATACGGAAAACTTTGGGAAACAAATAAAGAGAGTGACTTAGATAAGTATCATGAGTTAAGAAAGATTAAACCTCTAGAAAATGGGCTAGAAAAGTATAATATTTACTGCTGGGCAAGCGGTGTTAGATCAAGTCAAACAGAAAATAGAAACAAAATGAAATCCCTAGAGATCATTCGTCAAAGACTTTCTTTAAGACCTTTATTAAATTGGACAAATAAAGATATTTTTTATTATATGGAAGAGAATAATTTACCTGCCCATCCACTTTTTATCAAGGGTTATTCTTCTGTAGGAGACTGGCATTCAAGCAGTCCCGATGGCATAGAAAAAAAGGGCAGAGATACAAGATTTGGGGGGATTAAACAAGAATGTGGAATACACACTAATAATTAAAATGATCATAGAGCAATGGTCTCAGATATAAATTTTTTATTAGTAGGCAATAGTAGGCTTCATTGGGCAATATATTCTAAAAATCAATCCAAATTCTTCCATACCAAAAAATATCAAAAAGTTCCCAAAAATATAGATCTTGATCAATTAATTTGGTCTTCTGTAGGAAAACTACCAAATTTTTTGCTGAAAAAAGAAAATGAAATAAAAACTAAAGATATCCAGTTATCAAATCTTCCTGATTTTTTTGGAGTTGATAGAGCTTTTGCCTGTATTGCCGCTTTAAAAATTATTGAAAACCCTTTCAAAAAAGATTTGCTAATTGCAGATTTTGGAACAATATTATCAATAACAAAATTGAATTCAAATGGATCTATAATTGGTGGTCAACTTCTTCCAGGTTTTCTAACACAATTAAAATCAATGGAACAAAATACAAAAAATCTTATAGTTCCAAAAAAATATGATATTCCGAACAAAGATTTTTTAATTAATAGTGAAGAAGCAATCTTAAAAGGAGTAATCAACTCTCTTACGTGCGTGATTAAGAGTTTATTTAATCCCGAAAAGGATATTTTAATAATCTGCGGGGGAGACTCTCAATTAGTCACAAAATCTCTAAAAACTCAGAAAGAAAATATTATAAATGCTCCTAATTTAGTTATGGAGGGGATGATTATTCACCATCTATCCGTAAGAAAATTAGCTTAACCCAAGGTCTGCAATTATATGATCAGCCATTATTGCTGCTTTTACCTTCAAGTAAATTTTTTCGATATTACCTTCAGTATCAATTAAAAAAGTATTTCTCATCATTCCCATATATTCTTTTCCCATGAATTTCTTCAGTCCATAGCTATCATAATCAGAAGAAACTTTGAAAGGTTCCTGATCAGTTAAAAGAATAAAAGGTAAATTAAATTTTTCTATAAACTTCTGATGAGAAGATGCATTATCTTTACTAATACCAAGCACAACAATATTATTTTTTTGGAGTAAATCCCAATTCTCTTTAAAATTACATGCTTCTTTAGTACATCCTGGAGTATTATCTTTTGGATAAAAATATAGTATTATTCTTTTACCTTTAAAATCACTAAGAGAAACTTCTTTCTCAAAAGAATCTTTTAATTTAAATTCTGGTGCTTTGTCGCCAACCTTAAGAGCCATTGAAATTATTAAATGAGTATGAATATAAAATACCAAAAATTTGGTTTTATGAGATTAAAGGTGTGCAAGATGTCGCAACTGTAGAAGAAATTAAAACTGCAAAAAAACTAACAAATTCAAGATCAAAGATTTTCTTAGAAACAAGAGCTTATTTGCGACAATCACTTTCAACACTTTTTGATTTAGACCCCCTAGAAATTCCAATTAATGCTCATCCTGGAAAACCTCCAAGTTTACCTTCTAGTATGGGAAATATCAGTTTAAGTCATTGTAAAGATGCCATTACTATAGTCTGGCATAAAAGCAAAATAGGGATTGATATTGAGAGAACAGATAGAGATTTTAACCATACAAAAATTGCAGAAAAATATTTTTTTCATACAAATAAATCAAACCATAATAAATATTTAACAAAAAATATGATATTAAATCAATGGTGTGCTGTTGAAGCAGCTATAAAATGGGATCATGGAAAATTAGCTAAAGACATTAAACATTGGCAATTTTTTGAAAAGCCAAAAAAGTTAATTCATAAGAAGAAAAAAATATATTTAAATTATTCACAGATTAACTTCCATAATTGGACTATCGCTTTAACCTACGAAGAAAAAAAATCTTTTAATCCTGAGATTATTTGTTGTTCAAAAAATTTTTAGTTTTCTTTTCTTCTAAGCAGTTCTTCATATTGCGTTTTTTCCCATCCATTATTATTTGGTTCCCATATTTTTAAACCTCTTAAAGATTTAGGAAGATATTCTTGTGCAACCCAATTATCAGGATAATTATGAGGATTGACATAACTATTAGAATTATTTTTTAAATGAAGTGGAACATCAAAAGCATTTGTAGATTTGATTGTTTCAATTGCTTTAAAAATACTTTTCGTACTATTACTTTTTGGAGACATGGCTAGATATAAAGAAGCCTGCGTTAAAAAATATAATCCTTCTGGAAAACCAACTCTATCAAAAGCATCACAACAGGATTGTGCAACTACTATGGCATTAGGATCAGCTATTCCAATATCTTCACTGGCAGATATAAGTAGCCTTCTAAAAATAAAATTAGGATCTTCACCAGCCTCCAGCATATTTGCAAGCCAGAATAAAGTTGCATCTGGATCAGAACCTCTTATGGACTTGATAAAGGCACTTATTACATCGTAATGATTTTGACCATTTTTATCGTAAACAATATTTTTCTTTTGAATTGCATCCTCTGCAATTGAGAGATTAATCTTGATTTCTTTAGCATCATTTTCAGCAGTTGTTTCTATAGCCATCTCTAGCGCATTAATTAATGTTCTTGCGTCACCGCCAGAAAATTTAACTAAATGACTTATAGCATCTCGAGTTAAATAAACCTTTTTTGAATCTTTTGTTTTAGAATAGTGAGCTATGACTTTTTGTATTATTTTCTGCAAATCACTTTCAGACAAAGGAAGTAATGTAAAAATACGAGACCTACTAACAAGCGCTTTATTAACAGCAAAGAAAGGGTTTTCAGTTGTAGCACCGATAAAAGTTATAGTTCCATTTTCTATTGAAGGTAATAAAGCATCTTGCTGAACTGCTGTAAATCTATGAACCTCATCGATAAATAAAATTGTTTTTCTTTTCGAATTTATTAATCTATCTTTTGCATTAGCGATTTCATTTCTTAATTCTTTAACACTTGATAATACTGCATTTAACTTAATTAATTTTGCACGCGTATTAAAGGAAATAATTTCAATTAGAGTAGTTTTTCCAACACCAGGAGGGCCAGAAAAAATAAAATTGCTAATCTTATCGTTTAATATTGCACTTCTTAAAAGCGAATTCTCATTAAGGATTGGTTGTTGACCAAAAAAATCTTCCAATTTCTTTGGTCTTAATTTATCTGCCAAAGGTGCATTATCTTCTATTTGAGAATAAGTATTAAATAAATTTTCTGAATGCATATAAATAAAATCAAAAAATCACTACTTTCAATTCTATGTAATTACTGTGGGAGTTTCCATTTGAGTAAGTTTTGAAATATTCAATAAAGCATCTAAATCATTTATTAGAGGTTTCAAAGCGGTCTGAGGATTTAACGAAAGATTCTGTTGAGGATTAAAAAATTTCTCAAAGTAAAGTCTTAATGTTGCTCCCTTAGTTCCAGTTCCCGAAAGGCGCACAATTACTCGAGAATTATCATCAAGAACCAATCTTAAACCTTGATTTTCACTAATGGAATTATCAACGGGATCTAAATATGAAAAGTTATCTGCAACTTTAACTAAATGGCCAGCAAAACTATTTCCGTTTAAATTTTCGAGCATAGAAGTTAGATTACCAAAGATTTGATTAGCAATATTTGAGGGGATTGCCTCATAATCATGTCTTGAATAATAATTCCTACCAAATTGTTTCCAATGATTCTGCATCAAATCACTTACCGAACATTTTTTCTCAGCTAAAATTTGCAACCAATACAAAACTGCCCATAGTCCATCTTTCTCTCTCACATGATTACTACCTGTTCCGAAACTTTCTTCTCCACATAAAGTAATTAAATTGGAATCTAAAAGATTTCCAAAAAACTTCCAGCCAGTAGGTGTCTCGAAACAAGGTATATTTAATGCTTTAGCAACATTGTCAACCGCTGAGCTTGTTGGCATGGATCGTGCCACACCTGTAATACCATCTTTATAACCAGGGACACATTTTGTGTTTGCAGTGATAACTGCAAGGCTATCACTAGGATTTACAAAACAACCACTTCCTAAAATCATATTCCTATCTCCATCTCCATCGCATGCAGCACCAAAACTATAAGATTTTTTATTTAGTAACAAATCAGCCAAGTGGGATGCGTAAGTAAGATTAGGATCAGGATGTAAACCTCCAAAATCTTTTAACGGGTTACCATTCATGACACAATCTGGAGCAAGACCCATTTTTTCAACAAAAATGTTTTTTGCATATGGGCCTGTAACCGCATTCATTGCATCAAAGATTAACGAGAAATCTTTTTTTAAAAAATCACTAATTTGATCAAAGTCAAAAATTTTCTCCATCAAATTGGAATAATCTGTTAATCCATCAATAATTTCTAAGGTAGTTTCGTCGTAAGGATAAGTTCCATATTCACTAAAATCAGGTAATTGAATTTTACAAATTTTATAACTAGTTAGTAATTTTGAAGCCTTGAAAATCTTATTAGTAATTATCTCAGGAGCTGGCCCACCATTAGAGATATTCAATTTCACTCCAAAGTCGCCATCAATCCCACCAGGATTATGGCTTGCAGAAAGAATAATTCCACCAATAGCTTTTTCTTTTCTAATTAAATGTGATGTCGCAGGAGTAGATAATAAACCGTATTTTGGAACAATAACCTTTTGAACTTTATGAGCAATGCATATTTGGACAATTTTTTCTATTGCTTCAATATTGCCATATCTGCCATCACCACCAACTACTAGTGTTGAACCTTTTAAATCTTCCAATGATTGTAAGATTGCTTCAATAAAAATTTCTAAATAATGCTCTTCTTGAAACTTTAAAGTACTTTTTCTTAAACCTGAAGTTCCTGGTTTTTGATCTAAAAAAGGAGAATTAATATTAATTACATTAGCTTGAGTCATATTTTTAAGAAACTCCCAAAAATCTAACTAAATTAATGAGGCATTTCGGAAGTTCTTAACATAGCGATAAACCATAATAAAGATATTAATAATGCACTAAGGATTCCGTAGTTCACACCAAATTTAGAAATTGTAATTGGAACTATAAGTGGAAATGTTAGTGCTCCAAACAAAGGAGTAAAAGCAACAATTTTTTTTAGCATTAAAATAATAAATCAAAACCATTCAGTCTCAGCATTATCTTTTTCATTAGTATCGTCAAGTGGTGTAGTTCTATCAAATTTCATTGATATACTTTTTTCTTGCTCACCAGATACATCTACAGCTTTAATATCATATTTTTGAGTCCCATCTCTAAATGGAACTTGAATTCTAAAAGTACCATCTGCAGCAAGAGGTACATCTTCTCCACCTATTGTAAGTTTTGCAGAAGGCTCTGTAGCTCCATAAACTATTAATTCAGCATCAGCAACGAGCCAAAAAGATCTATTTTTAACAATTCCACTTCCAGAATCATTTAAACCTGATGACCATTTACCAGCACCTGAGTCTGTAAGATTATCATTGAGATTTGTTGAATTTACGTTTTCCATAAATTCTTCAGAACCAACTTTTCTTCTGAGAGGAATGTTAGTTGCTGCCTGGTATAACCTTTCATGCATACCATTTTGTTCTGAAACAACAGGATTAGAAATATCTAGGATTGACTCGGTAGTAGAATCTAAATTAAAAGGTACAAATTTATCAAGAATTTGCTCAGAAGGATGAGACCCAGGAACATGGCTTATCGAAGAAAATGCCAATGACATCCAGTTAAAGCCATATTTGTAACCTAATTCAACTTTATAATCTCTATCTGCAAGTGGGATTGGCAAGTACCACTCTGTACTGTAACTATCAACTGCTATCTCCCTGAGTGTTCCTTGGTTCAAGTTGCTTCCTTGGGAACCAGATGCATCAAATAATCGTAAACATAATTTATTGGCTCCCAAAGATTGTGCTTTTTCTCTATCTGCATCAGAAATTTGCCAAAAAACATAAGCCCAATCGGGATCTCGGGGTAAGAAAACTACATTTGTTTTAACTTCTTCATTACTGTTGAAAGTATTGGACACATAAGTTTCTTCAGGTTTTGACTCAGAAGATGTAGTATATGTTTTTTTTGTAGATTTTTCTTGATATTTAAGTATTAAATCAACTAAAACAGCTTTTGTTTTGCGACTGTAAAGCGGAACCGATAATTTACTTGCTTCTTGACGTAATTGTCTGAGGGTTAGTGAGAGTAATTGATCTTTATTCATGATCCCATCAGCCACTTTAAATTCTCCGTTTTTGTTTGGGATCAGTATGTTCTTTTTTTTTAGGAATTGTGTGTCTTTTTGGCCTGTCGTCAGGATCTTCTGACTACTAAAAAATTCTCAAAATTGATATTTCTCTTCAAAACAGTTGGTATCAATGAAATTAATTAATTTTCAGATCTTTTTGAAATGTAAATTAATTTTCTTTTTTTTTAAATTTTATTACCTAAATTTGTTAACGACTCAACAAAAATATATTTTTTCTTCGGGATCAAAAAAAGGGGGCTTCAGCGTTGCTCTACTAGAAGTACTAAATCATCTATCTCTAAATCCTCAATACTTTTACCTATTTTTTTTGAAAAATTACTTAATTTTTTCGAAGTGGCTTCTAACTGCTCATAAAAAAGATCACTAAATTTTTTATCATCAAATTTTTTGGATTGGTTATCACACCATTCTCTCAGGGGATTTTTATTTTGATATTCCAAACTATTATCTAAATTGATATTTTTTAGAATCTGAAGGCAATGAGCGAGTATTCTTAAATGATGTTTCTGCATTAAAGGTAGATCAAGATTATCAATTTCTTGAATAGTTTTTATGTTCAATGGGTTAGACCAGGGATCAAGATGATTAGACATTAATTTTTAGTTTTAATAAAGGAAAAAAACTCAATATTGGGGGTATCTTTCGTTAAAGTATATAAAGCTAATTGTAATAAATTATTTTTGATAACATGGTCAACGAAAATTTAGTTAAAGATGCAGTAAAAGAGCCTTACAAATATGGTTTCGTTACTGATATTGAAACTGAAAAAATAGAAAAGGGATTAAATGAAGATATCATAAAATTAATTTCACAGAAAAAAGAAGAGCCAAAATTTCTTCTTGATTTTAGATTAAAAGCCTTTAAAAAATGGCAAAAAATGAAAGAGCCTGATTGGGCAGCATTAGGGTATAAAAAAATTGATTATCAAGATATTATTTATTACTCTGCTCCTAAGCAAAAAGAGAAAATTTCTAGCTTAGATGAAGTTGATCCCAAACTTCTAGAGACTTTTGACAAATTAGGAATACCCCTCACGGAGCAAAAAAAACTCACAAATGTAGCAGTAGATGCTGTCTTTGATAGTGTTTCTATTGCCACAACTTTTAGAGAAGAACTTGCTGAACATGGAGTTATATTTTGCTCAATTAGTGAAGCAGTAAAAAATCACGCGGATTTGATTGAAAAATATTTAGGTACAGTAGTTCCAGCTAGTGATAATTATTTTGCAGCACTAAATTCTGCAGTTTTTAGTGATGGTTCTTTTGTTTATATCCCAAAAGGTGTTACTTGCCCTATGGATCTATCTTCCTACTTCAGAATTAATAGTGGGGATTCAGGACAATTCGAAAGAACACTAATCATTGCTGAAGAATCAAGTTCTGTAAGTTATCTAGAAGGTTGTACAGCTCCAATGTTTGATACAAATACCCTACACGCAGCAGTTGTAGAGCTTATAGCATTAGACGACGCCTCAATAAAATATTCAACAGTGCAAAATTGGTATGCTGGTGATGAAGAAGGTATTGGCGGAATTTTTAATTTTGTCACCAAGAGAGGAAAATGTTTAGGTAAGAGAAGTAAAATTAGCTGGTCTCAAGTTGAAACAGGGTCTGCAATTACATGGAAATATCCTAGCTGTCTTCTTTTAGGGGAAGAATCTGTCGGAGAATTTTATTCAGTGGCTCTCACCAATAATCTTCAGCAAGCAGACACCGGCACAAAAATGATCCATATTGGTCCTAAGACCAAATCAACTATTGTTAGCAAAGGTATTAGTGCAGGTAACTCAAAAAATAGCTATAGAGGTCTTGTCAAAATGGGAACAAAAGCAACAGGATCAAGAAATTACAGTCAATGTGATTCAATGTTAATAGGGGATCAAGCTTCTGCGAATACATTCCCTTACATCAAATCTCAACAAGCCAATTCTGAAATTGAACATGAAGCAAGCACATGTAGAATCTCAGAAGACCAACTTTTTTATCTCCAAAGCAGAGGTATAGAATTTGAAGAGGCAGTATCAATGATGGTCAGCGGTTTTTGCAGAGATGTATTTAATCAATTACCTATGGAATTTGCTGCAGAAGCAGATAAGTTACTGGCACTTAAACTAGAGGGATCAGTAGGTTAATTCATCAATTTCTAAACTGATATGCAAAGTAAAATGAAAGAATCAGATCCAATTTTAGAAGTTGAAAATCTCTCTGCATCTACTGATAATCTCCCAATTTTAAAAGGGGTTTCACTTACTGTCTATCCCGGAGAAATCCATGCCATCATGGGAAGAAATGGATGTGGCAAAAGTACTCTTTCGAAAATCATTGCAGGACATCCCTCGTATAATATTACAAATGGCGACATAAAATTTTTAGGTGAAAACATCAACTCTCTTGAACCTGAAGAGAGATCTCAATCAGGAATTTTTCTTGGTTTCCAATATCCAATTGAGATTCCAGGTGTAAGTAATCTAGAGTTCCTGAGAGTATCAACTAATGCTAGAAGGAAATTCCTCAACAAAGAAGAATTGGATACTTTTGATTTTGAAGAGTTAGTTAAAGAAAAGTTAGAAATTGTGAAAATGGATCACGCATTTCTAACAAGGAGTGTAAATCAAGGCTTTTCAGGAGGTGAAAAAAAAAGAAATGAGATTCTGCAAATGGCTTTACTTGAACCCAAGATAGCAATATTAGATGAGACCGATTCTGGTCTAGATATCGATGCTCTAAGAATAGTGGCATCAGGAATTAAAAAAATATCTAATGCACAAACTGGAATTATACTTATTACCCACTATCAAAGATTATTAGATGAAATTAAACCAAATTATGTCCATGTTATGTCAGACGGGCAAATCATAAAAACTGGTGAGAGTGATCTTGCTCTAGAGCTTGAGGAAAAAGGGTATGAATGGACTGATAACTTTATAAAAGAGACCTAAACAAATGGAAATTATTGAAAAAATAAAAAATAATAAATCGGATGATAACCTAACAGAAATACAAAAAATCTGTCTACATAAATTACAATCAAGCCCTCTCCCTAATCCTAAAAGTGAACTATGGAGACTTTCAAATAAATCAAAATTGTCAACCTTTTTAGATTACTCAGTTAATGAAAAAGATTCAAAATTTGATATACCATATCCGAAAAATTCTCAAAGTAATATTAGATTAATAATTGGTGAGAATTGCCAAATTAAATTAATAGAAAAAAATTATTCAATACAGCAATTAAGTGAGGATGAATTACAAAAATATATCAAGGAACAGATATCTTTTTTTAAGCAAAACGAAAATTGGAGTGACTTACTAAATCTGTCTTTAAGTTGTAAAAATAATATTTTGGGATTAAAAATAAATGGATCAAAAATTCCTCCTATTGAAATTTTAAGTCACGCATCAATTAATTCTTTAAACGCAAAAACCCTAGTAATATTTTTAGAAAAGAATTGTGATGTTGAATTATTACAAGTAAATCTTGGTAAAGAAAACTCTTCATTATCTCAATCAACTTTCTTTTGCTTGAAAGAAAATAGTTCCGTAAATCATGGTGTTGTTTCTTACGGTGAAAACAGATCCAATCTATTAAATTCCCTCAACGTAATTCAACAAAAAAATAGTGCATACAACTTAGGATCTTTACATTTCAAATTCAATTACGCGAGATTTGAAATTAGTATTAAACAATCTGCGGGAAATGCTAAAACAAATATCAAAGGTATGCAAATAACAAAAAAAGATGAGCAGATTTCAACCTATACAAAAATAGAATTTAATGGTCCAAATGGATTTCTAGATCAAATTAATAAATCACTCGCTGATGATAAATCACATGCAATATTTGAAGGTTCAATTATAGTTCCGAAAATTGCCCAGAGAACTGATGCTTCGCAATTAAGCAGAAATTTACTATTATCAAATTCAGCACAAATAGATACCAAACCTCAATTAGAAATAATTGCTGATGATGTCAAATGCAAACATGGGGCTACAATTTCGCAACTAAATGAAGAAGAACTTTTTTATATGCGAACAAGAGGGATCACATTAACAGAAGCAAGTAAACTACAATTAAGTTCTTACTTTCAAGAAATAATTTCATTTATTCCCATTTCAAAAGATAAATGGGATTTGCTTGATAAAATTTTAAACGAGAATTAATGGCAACGATTCAAAATTTTCCTGAAATAACTAAGAAAGACTTTCCTCTCTTAAATAAGAATTTAAAAAGTAATAAGCAAATTATTTATTTAGACCATGCTGCAACCACTCAAAAACCAATACAAGTTTTAAAAAAAATTGATGAATATTACAAAAACTTTAATGCTAATGTACATAGAGGGGCACATCAATTAAGTGCTAAAGCAACAGAAGAATTTGAAAATGCACGATATTTAATTAGCCAATATATAAAAGCGAATTCATCAAAAGAAATTATTTTCACTAGAAATGCTACTGAGGCAATCAATCTAGTAGCTAGATCATGGGGCGAATATTCATTAAAAGAAAACGATGAAATTCTCTTATCAATAATGGAGCATCATAGCAATATAGTTCCATGGCAAATGGTTGCAGCAAAAAATAAATGCAAATTAAAATTTATAGGTATAGATAAAGATGGAAAATTAGATATAGACGACTTTAAATCAAAACTAACAACTAGAACTAAACTTGTAAGCCTAGTTCATGTTAGTAATACTCTAGGTTGCTGTAATCCAATCAAAGAAATAACTAAATTAGCTAAACAAAAAGGTTCTTTAGTGTTAATAGATGCATGCCAAAGTTTGGCTCATCAAAAACTGGATGTAATTGATCTTAATATAGATTTTTTAGCTGGATCAGGACATAAATTATGCGGTCCTACAGGTATTGGTTTCCTCTGGTCAAGAAAAGAAATCCTAGAAAAAATTCCTCCTCTCTTTGGAGGTGGCGAAATGATTCAAGATGTTTTTGAAGAGACAAGTACTTGGGCTGAGCTACCACACAAATTTGAAGCTGGAACTCCAGCAATTGCAGAAGCAATAGGTCTTGCAGAAGCAATCAACTATATAAACAATATTGGATTGAATGAAATACATGAATATGAAAAGAATATTACTAAATATTTATTTGAAAAATTAAATCAAATAAAAAATATTGAAATCATAGGTCCATCGCCGGAGATAGATCCAGACAGAGCCTCACTTGCCACCTTTTATATAAAAAATATACATTCAAATGATATTGCTGAAATTCTTGATTCAAAAGGAATTTGCATCAGAAGTGGACACCATTGCTGTCAACCTCTTCACAGACACATTGGAATTAAATCAACAGCTAGAATCAGCATGAATTTCACAACCAATAAGGAAGAAATTGATATGTTTATAGAAAAATTAAAAGATACTATTAATTTTCTAAAAATCAATTCTTAAATATTCAAAGCATTTTTTAAAAATTCCTGAGATTTTTGCATTACTACTTCTTTATTTTCAATATTTCTAAAACCATGCCCTTCATTATCAAAAAAAATAACTTCTGAAAATTTATTATTCTGAATCAAAATTTCTTGAATTTTTAAAGTTTGTTTATAAGAAATAACTGTATCTTTTTTTCCATGAAATAATAAGATAGGTTTTTTTATTTTGCTAATATGATTTATAGGTGATCTATTTATATAATCATCATGGTTTTTTGCATAATTTCCTACCAAAGAATTTAAATAATTTTTTTCAAACCTATGAGTGTTGTAATGCATATCCTTCAAATCAATAACAGGATATTTACAAATTGCTGCTGTAAAAATAGAACCATATAATAAACAATTCAGGGCAGTTAACCCACCAGCACTATTCCCAAAAATTACTACTTTTTCACTATCAACTTGATTTGATTTAATCAATTCAAGCGCTAGTGCTTTGCAATCATAAGAATCAACAATACCCCATTTATAATTCAACCTCTCTCTATATTCTTTGCCAAATCCTGATGATCCTCCATAATTGACTTCAGCAACAAAAAATCCCTTCGACGTCCAATATTGAACTTCAGAATTATATGATCCATCAAAACATGAAGTTGGTCCGCTATGTGCTCTAACAAGGAGCGGTGGCTTTCTAAAATTTTCAACAAGCGGTCTATAAAGAAAACAATGAGTTGAATTATCTTCAAAACCTTTAAACCAAAATGTTTCAGGTTTTGAACAAACTTTTATATGATCAAAAAATATCTGCTCAGAAAAATTTGATAAAAGTTTTTTTTCAAAATCAATTTCAAATACAATTCCCAAAAAATCAGATCCATAACCCTTTAAAAGAACTTTTTTCCGAAAAACACTAAAATCACTAATTGAGGTAAAAGGAGTAGAAAATTCATTAACAAATTCAAGATCTTTATATTGTTCCACTATTAAACTATTTTCTTTTTTTGCTACACAAAATAAATTTTTTTTATTCCCTGAAAAAAATGTTATTCCAGTGACCCATTGTGGTACTCCATATTCAATCAAATTTCTCTCTACTCTTTTCTTAATAAAAATATTCTCAATTTCACTAACATCTAAAAACAATAAGTTCCACCATCCAGAACTATCTTCAGAACATACCAAATGTGTTTCACTTATCCAGTAGGGTTGAAAAAAAGAAACGTTTTTTTTGGAATTTATCAGCTTATTTGAGAATTTTTTTATTTTTTGAATCTCACCATCTTGATCTATTTGAGCAAAAAACAGCTCATTTTTCTCCCAGGGCATATATGGAGAATCCCACTCTATCCAGGAAAGTAAGTTAGCAGATCTATTAGAAGATAATTCTCCAGCAAAATTTTTAAATTTTTTTATTCGATGAATATCTTGTTTAGTTTTTTTTAAATTTAAAGAAAATAAATAATCTCTATTATTTATTTCGCAAATTCCATACAATAAATTATTTGCAGAAATGACAAATGAAGAATCAAAATTTCCATCAATTGATTTAGATAGTTGATTGGGTTCTTGAACTGAAACGAGATATTTATTTTGGCTTCTATCAGTTGACGATGCCTCTTTAAAAATTTGAAACCATACTGCCTTGGTAATCTGATCTGTCCATATCAAATAAAAATTATTTTTAAAATTTATACATTTATAAGATTTACCACCATATCCATGAAAATTATTTTTAATATTATATTTTTTACTTGTTAATTGCTGGGGAATAGCTTCTTTGACATTAAATGGTCTTGAAAAAATGGCATTTTCATTTAGACCTTCACCAACAACATCAATCCAAAAAATGGTATCCCTAATAATAGTTAATTCCTTGAAAGCATTTTTTTTGCATTCAGTTTGCCTAACTTTTAACTTATCATCATTACTCATTTAAAAAAATATAAAGAAAGTAAATTAAAGTGCTAGTATTTTTATAGCTAAACTCTTATCTAAAAACTTTTTTAACGTGGCAAACCATTTTTCACAACTTGCAAAAAAGTCAAGAACAAATGGAAGCTCAGAAAAAATTGCAAAAGAACAAACAGGTAAGCCATCTCTAGATATTTATAAACTTGGTGATGATGTATTAAGACAAAATTCCAAAAGAATAACTAAGGTTGACGAATCGATTAGAAAACTTTCTAGAGAAATGCTTCAAAGCATGTACGCAGCTAAAGGAATCGGACTTGCAGCGCCTCAAATTGGTATCAACAAAGAGCTTCTTGTCATAGATGTAAATTTTGAAGATTCAGCAGCAGAACCTCTAATATTAATCAATCCAGAAATTACAGACTTTGGAACAACCCTTAATTCATACGAAGAAGGCTGTTTAAGTATACCTGGCGTATATTTGAATGTAGTAAGACCATCAACTATAAAATTAAAATTTAGAGATGAAATGGGGAGACCACGTAAAATGAAAGCAGATGGACTTCTGGCCAGGTGTATTCAACACGAAATGGATCACTTAAACGGAATATTATTTGTTGATAGAGTTACATCAAAAGATGATTTGAACAAAGAACTTATAAAGGAAGGGTTCAACGAAAAAGACGTAATTTCTATTAATTAATCTAATGACTGAAACTACAATATTTCAAAAAATAATTAATGAAGAAATACCTTGCGATAAGCTTTATGAAGATGATTTTTGTATTGCGTTTAATGATATCCAAGCTCAAGCACCAGTACATTTTTTAGTGATTCCAAAAAAGCCAATTATTAGTTTATTAGATTGTATTGAAGAAGATGCAAATTTATTAGGACATTTACTTTTTGTTGGTAGCAAAATATCTAAATCAAAAAATTTAACTAATTGGAGAACAGTAATTAATACTGGAGAAGAATCGGGACAAACAGTTTTTCATTTACATATTCATTTTTTGTCTGGAAGAAAAATGAATTGGCCCCCAGGTTAAAACTCTCGAAAGAAATGTTTATGGGTTATAAATAAGGTAAAACACAATGAATACTCCAGATTCCTTAAATACAGAATCCAAAAATTTATTCAATTTAATATCAAAAAATTGGGAAGAGCTAGACGATTCACTCAAAACTAAGTTAATAAAAATTTGGAGAGTTTTAACTTATAAATGGCAATTACAAATTTTATTTAATCTGCCTTTTCTTTTATGGTGGGTATTAGATAAATCTTTTCCAATAGTTCATAAGTTTGATACAAAAATCTTGAATTACTTAAATTTACCTGACTGGGCACTTTCATTTATTGGCTTTGGTCAATAGACTGCTAAAACTTATAAAACTTGTCGAGTAATGAATAAAACAGTTAATAATAAATCCAAAATACTGTACCAATTACAAAAATTAAGGAAGTTATCTCAACCATTTTTTCTGCCTATAGATCAATGTAATGGATTTCAATTCATATGGCTTTTGATTTCTCTTTTATTTTGTGTTGGTGGAGTAGTACTTGTTGGTCTTACAGGAATAATCAGTTTTTTTGAAAGCTTTCAACCCATTTTTCTTGAAAAGTATTTCGGAGGTGTAGTAAGTACTGTCAATTCAATTTGGGCTGGTAGTTGGGGATTGCTTTTCTCTGCCTTATTTCTAATTGGATCAGGGAGCTTTTTTAGCTTAAGACGTCAATTAAAAAATCGTAGATGGTTACATTGGTTGTTCCTTGCAATAATTGTATTAATGCTTTTAGCTGTAAACGGAATAAACGCAGGTATTGGATTTATTGCAAGAGATTTAACAAATGCTTTAGTAGAAAAACAAGAAGATGGATTTTATCGGATATTGGGGATTTACGCTTGTTGTTTCGCTGTGGCTCTACCAATACGTGTTTCCCAAATATTTTTTACATATAAGTTAGGAATAATTTGGAGAGAATGGCTTTCAAAAAGTTTAGTCAAAGATTATATGACTAATAAAGCTTATTACCAATTAAATCCCAATGATGAAGAACAAACCGATGTAGATAATCCCGATCAAAGAATCACAGATGATACCCGAGCTTTTACCGGGCAAAGTCTCTCTTTCACATTAGGTATTTTTGATGCCCTACTAACATTTTCACTTAATATTCTTATTTTATGGAGTATAAGTACAACGCTTACTTTTTCTTTATTTGGTTACGCTGCATTTGCAACTTCTATCCTTTTAATTGCTGGAAAAAATCTTGTAAAGATTGACTTTGATCAACTCAGATATGAAGCAGATTTTCGATACGGCTTAGTACATATTAGAGATAATGCTGAATCAATAGCCTTTTACTCTGGGGAGAATCCTGAGCGAAGTGAAACTGAAAGACGCTTAGGAGAAGTGGTGAGAAACTTTAATTTACTGATTATATGGAGAGTAATAATAGACGTCATGAGAAGATCCATTAATTATGCTGGAAATTTCTTTCCATATTTAATAATGGCAATCCCTTACTTTAAGGGTGATATTGATTATGGACGCTTTATTCAGGCAAGCTTTGCATTTGGAATGGTTGAAGGTTCGTTATTTTTCATTGTTAATCAAATCGAAGAACTTGCAAAATTTACTGCTGGTATTGGCAGATTAGAGGGATTCCAATCAAAAGTTGAATCCATTAGTCAAACCAACCCTACAAGCAATCAAAACGTTATTTCAGATTACCCCTCAATTCTTATTAATAATGCTGACCTTTGCCCGCCAGGATCAAATAAAACAATCATTAAAAATTTAAATTTAAGTATCGACAATAATCAATCACTTTTGGTTGTAGGACCATCTGGGTGCGGGAAAACATCTTTACTAAGAATGATTAGTGGTTTATGGGAACCCGATCAGGGAGTAATTAAAAAACCAAAAATTGGGGAATTATTATTCATACCTCAAAAACCATATATGTTACTTGGTTCTTTAAGGGAACAATTATGTTACCCCACAGAAGTTAATAAATTTAGTGATGAACATCTTACTTCTGTACTACATGAAGTAAATTTAAAAACCTTAGTGGATCGGTATCCTAATCTTGATATCAAACAAGATTGGCCACGAATTCTTTCCCTAGGCGAGCAACAAAGATTGGCTTTTGCAAGACTCTTACTAAATTCTCCAAGATTTGCAGTACTTGATGAAGCAACAAGTGCTTTAGATATTAACACTGAAAAAAAACTATATAGTTTACTAAAGGAACGAGAACTTTCCCTTATTAGTGTTGGACATAGACCTAGCTTAAAAGATTTTCACGAGAACATTTTAGAATTAAATGGTCAAGGAGACTGGAAATTATTGACTTCTGATAAGTATAATTTTAAGGATTAACAAAAAAAATGAATTCTAAAGAAGAACAAACTAACTCAGAAGCCACTAATTTAGAAAATGAGAGTTTGATAGAACAGCAGAACGATCCTGATTACATCAATGAACAAATTGGAAACAATAAATTAGATGAACAATCTATAGAAATTAAAGATGAATATAAATTTGGATGGAGTAGTTATTCTGAAATAACTAATGGAAGATTCGCAATGATTGGCTTCCTTGCAATAGTATTGATTGAATTATTTAGTAAACAATCGTTTTTAAAATGGGCAGGAATCTTATAGCTAATCATCAAATCTAGAACTGTTATCTCTTGGTTTCTTCTTATTTGTTCCAACATTATATCTACTATTTTGATTTTTTGAACTTGATCTAGCCGAAGAGCTTACTCTACGAGTCTCACGTGGTTTTTTGGCTTGATTAGCATCTTTAAATGAAGCATCTTCTACTTGAGCTGCTGAAGTTTGTTGCCTAATAGAGGATCTAGTAGGTTTTTTTCTTATTGGAGAAGAATCATCAGGAGCAGAGATATTGTCTCTTCTGGATACTGTACGATTCATTCTGGGTCTTGTCCCTGTTTTAACTTCATCACGAGATAAATTTCTTCTCTCACCAAAGTTATTTGTCTCAGGTTGTTTACTATTTCTATCTTCAGAAGTCTGCCTTCTCCTTCTTATAGGTTCGTCATTTTCAAACTGACTTATTCCCCTCGTAGATGACCTACTTCTACTTGCTGCAGCAGAAGGTATAGCTCTTGAAACATCCTTCCTACGAGATATCCCTTCCGTATATTCTTCGTCAAATTCATCTTCTTGAGGTTTAAATCTTCTGGATGGTCTTTCAGATTCTTCAAACCTATCATAATCGTAATTAAATCGGCCTCTAGAATTTCTGGGAGCATCAGAAATAGGATCATCATCAAAATAAGATGACCTTCTAGCTTGATCAGTAGCAACTCCCCTCAATCGCACACTTTCATATGCAAAAAAAACTGTAGTTCCTGCTAATAAAAACTGACCAAACTGAAGGATAGGATCTAACCTCCAGCCTTGAAAAAATAATATTCCTCCGCACAAAAGTCCAATTGCTGCAAAGAAAACATCATAATCCCTTGCCAAGGCAGGCTTAAAAGACCTCAAAAAATAAAGGCCTCCCCCACATACCGCGAGAACTATACCAACAATACTGGCCCAATTGAGACTAGCATTGACCACATTCTTTCTCCAAAAATTTATTTTTTAAAGGGTTACTTATATCCCCTATATATATAGTGTACTTAAAACTTCTACAAAAACTAGCGTCTTCCAGTAGAAGTACGATCGAGAGAATCTTTCTGGCTGACAAAAATCAAAAAAGCAGTGGCTGGAATAACGATAAGTAAGGCAGCGGCAATAAAACTACCTATCATTCCAACTGCGGAATTATTTGCAACTTGAGCAGAAAAATCTGCGGCTAGTAATAAATTTGAGATTTGAAACACTTTTTAAATATTAAATTCTCAATTTATAATACGAATTAAATACGTTTCAATGGGTTATTTATTAAGATGAATTAAATAATTGTGATTTCCTTGCTTGTAAACTCTCTTCAAATTTTAGATATTAGTTTAGGAATTTCTCTTTCATATCTAACTATAGTTTTTCTAATAAGATTAATACTTACTTGGTACCCAAAAATTGATATAAGTAAAGGTTTATGGTTATTAATTTCAATACCATCAAGCTCTATTCTTAATTTAACAAGAAAACTAATTCCTCCTATTGGAGGCGTTGATGTTGGACCCGTAATTTGGATCGGCTTTATAAGCTTTTTAAGAGAAATTTTAGTCGGTCAGCAAGGGCTTATAAAACTTGCATTACATACACATATTTCATAAAAATCATTTAACTATTTCTCAGTAATTTGGCAATAATTCTTCTTCTACATATTTAGTATGTATCTTACCCTGCTTAAATTTAGATTTATTCAGTAGGGTTAGATGAAAGTTAATTGTTGTAGGAATACCAGTTACTGCACATTCATTTAAAGCCCTGTTCATACGCTTAATTGCAGTATTACGATCTTTTCCCCAGACTATTAATTTACCAATTAATGAGTCATAGAAAGGAGGTATTTCATAGCCTGTATAAACATGACTATCCACTCTTACACCAGGGCCTCCAGGAGGAAGCCACCCAGTTATTTTTCCAGGTGATGGTCGGAAATTGTGAGAAGGATCTTCAGCATTGATTCTACATTCAATAGCATGACCGTTTAAATGGATATCATCCTGATTAAATTCCAAATTTGCTCCGCTTGCGATTTTAATTTGCTCAGCGATTAAATCAACTCCTGTAACCATTTCAGTAACAGGATGTTCAACTTGAATCCTAGTATTCATCTCCATAAAATAAAAATTATCATCATAATCAACTAAAAATTCAACTGTCCCCGCACCTTCGTAGCCGATACTTTTTGCAGCAGCAATAGCTGCTTTACCCATTTTTTTTCTTAGCTCAGTGTTAATTGCAGGACTAGGAGACTCTTCTAGCAACTTCTGATGTCTTCTTTGAACTGAACAATCTCGCTCTCCTAAATGAACAACATTACCTGACCTGTCGGCCAGAATTTGAATTTCTACATGTCTTGGCTTCTTTATAAATTTCTCCATATATAAACCGTCATTACCAAAAGCTGCTTCTGCTTCGCCTTGAGCTGCTTTAAACATTTTTTCGAGATTATCAGAGTTTTCAACCAACCTCATACCTCTTCCACCTCCTCCAGCAGTCGCTTTAATAATTACCGGATAGCCAATATCATCTGCCAATTTATAAGCCTCATCAACATTTGATAACAAGCCTTTACTACCAGGTACTGTTGGAACTCCAACTGCTTCCATAGTTTCTTTAGCTGTAGATTTATCTCCCATAGATCTAATAGCTTTAGGAGATGGGCCAATAAAAACTATGCCATGATCGTTACACATCTCAGCAAATTTATCATTTTCCGCAAGAAATCCATAACCAGGATGAATAGCATCAACTCCTCTGGATGTAGCAGCAGCAAGTATATTTGGAATATTTAAATAACTCTTATTACTTAATGAATCTCCAACGCAAACCGCCTCATCAGCAAGCTGAACATGCAATGCTTTCTTATCTACAGTGCTATAAACTGCAACGGTTGCGATCCCTAGTTCTCTACAACTTCTGACAATTCGTAAAGCTATTTCTCCACGATTAGCAATTAAAACTTTTTCAACCATTGTGAAAATAAAATTGAAGAAATGAAATGACTTAAAATAAAAAATTATTTGCCAAAGTATTCAACAAAATTTTTTGTGATTAGAAGACATTTTTAACAATACAACCTAAAACGTTATATATGTATAAATATTTGTTTTATGCAATAGAAAAATTATTCATCATATTCAAAAAAACTCTTTTAGAACTACATGCTTATTTCAGCCAATAATGTATGATATTTTTAAGGTTTAGGCATCCCCCGGTTACTGAAAACCCTTTGCGGACGTGGCGGAATTGGTAGACGCGCACGTCTAAGGAGCGTGTGGCTTCGGCCTTGCGAGTTCAAGTCTCGCCGTCCGCACTTAATCTATTCTGGTTTAACTGCAATGAAAAAAAAATCAGTTGCAGTAGTTATAATTACCAATGGTCCCGGTGAATTAGCTACATGGGTGAATCCCGTAGTGAATGAGCTGAACAAAATAAATCAATCTCTGTGTGATGAAGATAAACACGATTTCACTCTTAGGTTAGTCCTTGTTCCTTGCCCAAATGCCACTGGTAAAGAATTTTTAGTTGCAAATTCATGGAATAAATTCGAATTAATTACAAAATCGAAAAGTTTTTGGAAATTATTAATAAATCCACATTCTTTTGCTAATTGGCCAAAAAAGGGGGTAGTTATTTTCCTTGGTGGGGATCAATTTTGGAGCATTTTATTAGCAAAAAGATTAGGTTATTTAAATATCACTTATGCTGAATGGGTTGCGCGATGGCCTAAATGGACCGACGAAATTGTTGCGATGAATGTAAAAGTAAAAGAATTAATACCTAAAAAATTTCATTATAAATGTAAGGTAATTGGCGATTTGATGGCAGATATCAAACTTAATAGCGAAATATCATTAAGAAATAAAGAAAAACACTACATTGCATTGTTGCCTGGTTCTAAGAAAGCAAAGCTTTCTGTTGGAATTCCTTTCTTCTTAGAAGTTGCAGATCATATCGCTGAAGAAAATCAAAATATAAATTTTATAATTCCCATTGCACCAACTACTGATAAAAGTGAATATTTATTTTTTCAAAGCAACAAAAATCCAATTTCTAAATATTACTCATCAAAAATCAAAACAATTAAAAACTTCAAATCCTCTCGTTTTGATTATGTAATTGAAACATCAAAAAATACAAAGATTTATCTAATCAAGAAACATCCTTGTTATGAAATATTGAAAGAATGTGATCTTGCAATTACAACTGTAGGAGCAAATACTGCAGAATTAGCAGCAATTAGTCTTCCAATGTTAGTTGTTCTTCCAACTCAACATTTAAATATGATGAATGCATGGGATGGCATTTTTGGAGTAATTGGAAAAATTTCATTCATAAATAGATTCCTAACTTTTATAATTAAAAATTTATATTTTAAAAAAAAGAAGTTTTTTGCTTGGCCAAATATTAAAGCTAAAAGAATGATTGTCCCTGAAAGAATAGGAAATATTTCGCCAATAAAAATTGCAAGAGAAGTATTATTTCTTATTAAAAATAGAAATCAATTAAAAAGTATGAGGGATAATCTACACAAAGAAAGAGGCAATAAAGGTGCTTCAAAAAAACTTGCTTCTATAATTGTTAATTCAATAAAAAAACTTTAACAATTACCAGGGATCTTCGATTTTAAACTTTTCTGATTTTTTATTATCTTGAACTAAATTTTTTTCATCTAATGGTTCAATATCTAAAGTTTCAGTTGCATTTTGAATTGGTCTTTTCGAAACTAAATTAGTGGTTGATTTTTTCTTTTGCTTAAAATCAATATTGTTTTTTTCATCTATTTGATTAACACTATTTTGATTCTCGATCTGATCAGAATCATCATTATCCATGTATAGCTTTTTTCTGTTATTTATTTCCTCTGCAGAACCATTTATTTCAACATATTCAAGTTCATCTTCATAATCATCTTCATAATCATCTTCTTCATATTCCTCGACCAAATTATTTTGCTGTTCTGATTCAGAAGCTGAAAGTAACTGATTCTCAACAGGTACAAGATTTGCTGAGTATCCATTTGATTCCCTTTCATCCCATGAAGAACCCCCGACTCCAAGTTTCTCAAGTAGTCCACTACTTAGTTGCTTCAATTTCTCTTCCGCGCCTTCATAAACAATAATCCTATCGGTACCACTACTTACAATTTCCTCAACAGGTATTTCCCAAGTACTTAAAACTCCCTCACCTAAAAGCGGAACACCAACAGCACCCATAACAAGAGATATCAAATCCCCAGTCTCAATATCAAAAGAAAAGCCAAGAACTCTCCCTAAAAGTTGTCCAGATTCTGTAATCACTTGACAATTAATTACCTTCCCATATCTTTCTGGAGAAAAACTCTCACTCAAAGAATCTATGGAGTCAACTAAAATGACATCTCCAACTTGCTTTATACTTTCTAAAGGCATCCATTTTGGTAAACCTGGTAAAAATCTTGTCAGTGGATTATCTCTTAGTCCTAAAGCGACCACCTCTCTTCTATCGATATCAACAACAACTTCGCCAACTACGCCTAGCCGCCTCCCAGTATCAGTGGTTATCACTTGTGTTCCCATTAATTCTGACCTTAACCATAAACGTTCACTAGGAACCGAGTTAGGAAGATTCTTATTAGCAGATGTGTTAGACAAGCTCATAAATTTCTTTTTATTATTCTGACGTATAAATTAAAAAAGTGAGTTTATGCAGCATTTGGTAACCCAAGAACTTGAGTATTAGCACCTCTTGCTTGCGCAACCCCAATTGTTCGTTCAGACGCACTAATCATAGGCCTTCTATGACTTACAACTATAAATTGAGCATTTGATGACTGATTCGATATTAGTTTTGACAACCTTTCAACATTAATACCATCTAAAAAACTATCAACCTCATCTAATGCATAAAAAGGTGAAGGTTTATACTTTTGCAAAGCAAATAAAAAACTTAAAGCAGTTAACGATTTTTCACCACCTGACATAGAGGCTAATCTTCTGACATTTTTTCCCTTAGGATGAGCCACTAAAGTTAATCCTCCTTCTAAAGGAGAATTAGGATTTTCAAGTTGAAGAAATCCATCTCCATCAGATAAATTTGCAAAAATTTCTCTGAAATGTTTATCAACTTCTTTAAATGCTTGCATAAAAGCCTCCTGACGCATCGTAGATACAGTTTCTATTCTCAGCAATAATTCAGATCTTTCATTAGATAAAATTTCTAATTTTTCTCGCAAACCTTTTAATCTCTCAATTAACTCTTCTAGTTCATCAAGAGCTAACATATTAACAGGCTCTAAGCTTTGTAATTTTGCATTTATAATCGAAATTTCTGATTGCAAAGATTCAAGACTCTTCTCTTCATATTCTCCAAACTCTGGATAGGGATTAGGTAGATCTTTTTTATAATTTTCTAATTTTATTTTCTCGCTCCTCATCTCTTCTTGAAGAGAATTCATATCCCTTTCAAGATATTCAAGCTTCATCAGATAGTTATTATATTCTTGCCTTTTATTTGAAATTGAAGAGTTTAATTCATCTCTTTTCCTTCTCAATAAACCAAAATCCTTTTCTAGAGAATTTTTTTCATTATTGAGATCTAAAAGCTCTTTTTTAAATGCATCTCTTTTTTCTATCCATTCACTATGTGAAATTGCGAGTTGTTGAATAGATTCCTGCAAGTTTTTTTCTTGTAATAAAGTAATTTGTAGTGAATTATTGATACGCTCTTTATTTAAAGCAAATTGATTCTTTTTATCTAATAATGTATCTCTTTCCTTAATAAGTAATTCAAGTTTTTTATCAAGATTATTAAAATCGTTATTAAAAGCTATTAATGATAATTTTTGATTTTTTTCATCATTTGCCTTTTGAATGGTTTGTAATTGATCAAACTTATTATGATAAGGCTTCAATTCAACTTTTAAATGGTCTAACTGGTTAACTAATAAATTATTAGCAGTATCAAGTTTATTTAATCTCGATTTACAATCCTCAATTCTTTGCGAGACAACTTTAAGAGAATCCTGATTCACTTCAATTTCTTTATTAAACGAAGCACAATCCTCAATTATTTGACTACGGTTAGAATTTAATTTACTAAGTCTATTATTTTTTATTATCAAATCATTATCTGACTCTTTTAAAGCTTCTTCGATAACTAATAATCTTTCTTTTATAGGACTGGAATCATCAATATCATTATTAATTCCAAACCTATAAGCCAAATCTTTATTTAACTTACTGCCTCCTGTAATAGCACCACTTGCTTCTAATAATTCACCACTTAAGGTAACCAACCTATTTTTTTGTGTAGATAACCTAGCTGAGGATAAGTCTGAAAAAACCAAAGTATCTCCAAAAACATATCGAAAAACATCTGAATAAACTTTATCAAAAGTAATTAGATTAATAGCTTTATCAATAAATCCATTCTCCCTGTTATTTTCAAATCTTGAAATTGCAAAATTCTTTTTTTGACTTTTAATTCTATTTAAAGGTAAAAAAGTTAATCTTCCCGCTTTCTTCTTTTTAAGAATTTCAATTGCTTTTGCAGCAATATGATCATTATCAACAACAATTTGTCCTAACCTATTTCCAGCAGCAATTTCTAATGCATATCTATTTTTCTCACTGACCTCTCCAAGTTGAGCTACATAACCATGTATACCCTCTAACCCTGCCTCTAAGAGAATTCTGAGAGCATATGAACCTCTAGATTCGTTTAAAGCTTCCTTCCTGCTTTCAAATCTAGATAAATCCTTTGAAAGCCTTAATTGCTCGTTATTTAGCCTTGATTTAGTTTTAATTAATAAATCGATTTCATTTTTTAAAAAATTAATTTCTGCGCTATTACTTGCCAAATTTTTATTCTTTGTATCGGATGTCTCTTTTTTTCTTTGATTTCCCTGAAAAAGTTTCTGCTTTTCTAAGTCTAAGGATTCGATCTGTGACAATATCTCATCTTTTTGAATATTATTTTGAATAGTTTCCTCTTCAATTTTCCTTTTTTTTATTTCCAAAGGATTAATTTGATTTTTTATACTTTCAAGCTCAACATTTAATTTGATACTTTGTTTTGAGAATTCTCCAGATTCTCCAGCCGCATCAGAAAGTTTTTTTCTGGATAGTTTGTGTTTTAAAGTGAGATCATCAATTTGCAAGTTCAATTGATTTAAAAAATTATCATCGAAATTTTCTTGTCTCCTCTTTTCTGACTCGATATTCCTCTTAGAAATTGCAATTTCATCTCTCTGTTTTTGTAATTTAATACCTTCTTCTTTATTCAGAATTGATATCCTATCAAGTTCTCTCAAGCTAGAGTTAATACTTCCAATATCAGAATTAACTTTTATCAATTTATCCTCTCCTTTCTCCTTAAGCTCATCAACAAGTATTTTCAAAGCATCTTCTAAAACTGATATTTCTTTACTAATAGATTCTTTTTGTGTATTCAATAAGATTTTATTTTTTTTAAATTCACTTTCTTTTTTTTCTATAGATTCAACATGCTTAACTTGTTTTTCAAAAATAAGAACTTTCTCTAATTCTATTATTTGTAATAGTTTTGCCTTTAACTCTTTATATCGCTTTGCTTTTTCACATTCTTTTTCAAGCTTATTTTTACTAAATTGCAATTCATTTTCTAAAATTTCACATCTTTCTTGTCTTTCGAAAACGTCATTTAATTTTGCATTACTTTGTTCTATTCTTGTATCAAAAAGTGCGACTCCTGCTAATTCATCAATAAGATTTCTCCTCTCTTTATTATTCATTGATACTATTCTTGTTACATCTCCCTGCATAACAACATTGCTACCCTCAGGATCAACACTGATATCTCTTAATATTCTCTGTATTTGTTGCAAGGTACATTGTTTTCCATCAGAAGTATAAGTAGAAGCATAAGAACCACCTGGCATAAGCCTTAATTTTCTAGAAACTAACCATTCTTTTTGACCTTTATTAAGCACAATTTCTTCTTCTTCTAGTTCCAAAGGCGGAAGGTCCTCTCTGGGAGACCAATCTTGAATATTAAATTTTACCGATACAGATGTTTCTGATGACTTACCCTCTTTAACTTTGGAGTTATTTATTAGATCTGGTAATCTTTCAGCCCTCATACCTCTACTATTAGCAAGACCTAAACAAAATAAAATTCCATCTAAAATATTACTTTTCCCAGAACCGTTAGGACCCGTGACCACCGTAAAACCTTCTTCAAGAGGTATTTTTACATTTCCCCCAAAAGATTTAAAATTTTCAAACTCGACCTGATTGATATGTACCAATCTCAAGTCTCAATAGCTAAATAAGAATAACTAATTTGCAAAAATTCTCAATAGGAATATTACGTTTATTTATAAATGAGTATTAATAGCTTTTGCTCAATCTGCAAAAATTACCCGAAATTTCAAACAAGCCATAAAGAAGCTCACCATCCAAAATGAATCTATAATGTTCAGAGTCCAATTTATCAGAAACACTTTTAAATATTCCATGATCAATTCTTTTTACAAACCCTCTATTATCAGAAAGTTCATGCTCTATCCTAGATAACCATACAAGTCTATGATTTGGTTGCTTAATAATTTCTATAGAAGCTTGATTTAATATAGGTAGTTTGAAAAATTTCCAAGTTAAACAATCTATGCGATTTTCAACAAGAAAATCATAATGAATATCCAACGAGTTAGCAGAATAAACTTTATGTTCAAGCAAAACCCATTTATTCATTATCTAATTAATAAATAAACCGAATCTATTTTCAAAACAAAGTTGAGATAAAGATATATTTTATTAAAGATGATTCCTGTTATTTAATTACCTGCATCAGGTACAAATCTTAAAGCAATGAATAGCAAACTTCCAGCTCCAGCGATAGCTGCAGCTACTAATCCAAAATCTGTAGGGATTGTGCGAGATGCAAAAATTAAGGATGCAAATGTAATATCCATGATGAAATTTAAACTAATTTAATAAATTCTGTAATAGCTTAACAAAACCTTCTTGCAGAACAGACTAGATAAATAAAATGTAAATAAACTTTTATATGTTTTATTATATATTAATCGAACAATTCTTTAGATAAGGGTTCCAAATTAAGAAAATAGGGTCTAATCTTAAAATAAATAAGTTTAAATAATGGAGACTTACCATCCTCCCAAAGAAGTAGAAGAAAAAGAAAATAACTCTGATTTTCCTGAAAAAGAAGTTATTTCGGAAAAATGGTTACTTGAAAAAATTGACAGTTTAATACCCTTAATAAAAGAAAAATGGCCTAACATTGCACAACAAACCCTTGAAGCCACAAAAGGGAGTATTGATGATTTAGTTAAAGTAATAGCTAGCCATAGTGGAACCTCAGTAATTGGAATAAAAAGCCAACTATTTGAAATCATCGATTCAATAAGAGAAAACAATTGGGAAATATCAGAAAAAATTGAACCTATCGAAAGTCAATTAGAAGAATTATTAGAAGAACTTAACAATACACTTAGACCAAAAATAGAAAATCCAATAAGAAAAAAACCACTACTATCTATTGCTATTGCGGCTGGTATTGGTTTACTAATAGGAACTCTACTTAACAGTGGCAGAAAATAATATGGAAAAACCAAAAAATAAAAACTTTGCAAGTACCGCCTCGAGAATTTCAGCTATCGCAAGTTCAGTGATGGATTTGCATGTAAGAATAGCTCTTCAAGAAGTAGATAGAGAAAAAAGAAGATTAATTAGTGGTGGAATATTTTTGGCAATTGGTATTACATTATTATTATTAGTACTAATTTGCATCCATATTATTTTTTATCTTTCTCTAACGAAATATAATAACTGGAATATTGAATTTAATTTATTACTCATAATATTTATCGATTTATTTCTTGCAGGCTTAAGTTTGAAGCTTGGAGGAAAATTAGCTAAAGGACCTTATCTTCCTCAAACATTAGAAGGTTTAGGCAAGACAACAAAGGCAGTTTTAGGCAAAAAATAAGTTACCTTATTAAATACTTTATCCATCTACAATCTATTCCCCCATTGCTAACGGGAATTTTCAATGAAGATTTCATTTTCAAATATTTTGTTAGTGTTGGATTTCCACTTAGCAACCAAAATTCCCAACCTGAAAAATTGTTTTTTAGGAAGATTCCCATTTGTTCATATAAACAAATCAATTCATTTTCATCGCCTAATTTTTTGCCGTATGGAGGATTACATATGATTATCCCAGGTCTGCAACTTAATTGGAGTTCTAAAAAATCATTATTTATAAGATCAATATAATTTTCGAGTCCAGCTAATGATATGTTTACATTCGCCTGCTCAAAAACCTTTTTATTAATTTCACACCCTATTATTGTTGGTAATTTTTCATAATTTATAATTTTATTTTTTGCCTTATTTTTTTCATTAAGATAAATATCTTTCCTAAAGTCCAACCAATTCTCAAAAAGATATGCTTGATCAATATTTATGGGAACTCCAAGGAATTGGTTGACTGCCTCAATTAAAAAAGTACCCGAGCCACACATAAAATCTATTAACGGAACTTTGCCATTCCATTGAGTCATATTTATCAATCCAGAAGCTAAATTTTCTTTTAATGGAGCATTTCCAACTGCTGGTCTATAACCTCTTTTGTGTAAGCTTTCTACGCTGCTTTGAAGACTGAGAATTGCTTTATTATTATTTAAATGCAGATGAATTATAAAATCAGGATTATCTAGAGAAATATTTGATCTTTTATTCCAAACTGCCTGTTGCAAATCAGTTATAGAATTTTTTACTTCAAGAGCTGTGAAATGAGTATGACTTAAAGAAGATGTTCTACCAGTTACTTGAACATTAAACGTTTTATCAAAGTTCAACCAATTTAACCAATCAAATGAATCTCTAACCCCCGCATATAAAGATTGCTTGTCATAGCAATTAAAACTTGCAATTTCTCTATAAAAACGAAAAGCTAATCTGGAATAGAAATGAACTCTATAAAAAGTTTCAAAATCACATTCAAAATTAATAAATCTTTTATAAGTATTAATATTAAAGCCACCTAAATTTAAAATTTCTTCTGCTAAAGATTTCTCTAGTCCTTCCGGAGATGATGCCACTACATTCATATACGATAAAACTTAGTAAAAAAACTATTCAATAACCATTTTGCCTGTCAGAATATAAATGTCCAATTGGACTAGGTGATCTCAACCGATGTTTCGGACAGCGGTTCGATTCCGCTCAACTCCACTATTTGGGGTTGTAATGGTTTCGACGGGGCATAAGGAAGGTGACTGAAGCCGGCTCGGTTAGAGCAAAAACACAAATGCTAACAAAATCGTTAGTTTCTCCCGTCAAACAGCACCAGTTGCTGCTTGATCATAAAGGAGATGGGGTTATATCAGCCTTATCAACCAAATGATACGAGGAGTCTGGAAGGACTCCACTTTTTTTAAATAACTAAGAAGATGTAATAGATAATTTATTAGTGTGTAAATATTGCTTCAAATGCCTGTATTAAAAAGAATTTTTTTAATTTTATAAGTATAAATACTGAGAAGATAAGTTTTAAATTAATTTATCTTATTAAAAAATCGAATCTTGCAAAATGGAATCTAATAAAAAACTGAATGACTTGATAATAAATCTCAAACCAAAAGTTATTAGATTCACTGGTGAAAAATTTCCCAATGAACTATGGAATAGTGGTTGTCAAATAAAAAAAAATAAGAAAATATCTAGCTAAAAATTTAATTAAATGCTTGAAAAAGGATTTTTAGGCATTTTTTTTAAACATTTTTTTGATAATTCCTGAAGTACTTTAAATTCACTTTTATTTAAATTCCACTTGAATACATTCGATACATCTATAACTTGAGATTTTTTTCGCATTCCAACGAGCGGAATAGCTCCTTGATAACAACACCAATTAATTGCTACTTGCGCTTGGGAAACTGATCTTTGGTTTGCAATTCTTTTTAAACACCTCCGCAATTCATATGTTGGTTTTTTATAGTTTTCAAATAACGCATTGCGAATAAAACTTTTTTCTTTATTCTGTTCTTTATCTGGATCAATACAAAGTATTCCAAAGGACAAAGGACTATAAGCAAAGAAATCAATATTATTTTCGTCGCAAATTTTTTTTACCTGATATTGCTTTCCTAAATCGGGAGCAAGCAAAGAAAACTGTATTTGCACACTCTTTAGGCTCTGATCTCTTTTTGCTAGGAAATTAATTAATTTCATCAATCTTTTAGGGCCTATATTTGATAAGCCTATTTGAAAATCAAAGCCTTCATCTTTTAGATCGCAAAGATTATTCAACAGCCCTAATTCCTGCCAAGGATTGTATTTTGCAGTTGACCAATGTAATTGCACTATATCTAATTTGTTATTAAGTCTTTCTAAACTTTTTAAAAAAGGTTTATTAAAACCACTGTTACCTATTCTCCAGGGATAAGGTGCAAGTTTGGTTGCTACTTGAATTCTTTTTTTCTTTGCTGAAGGAGTATTTAGTAAAAATTTTCCTATCAACAATTCACTTCTACCCTGAAGATTCCCAGTACCGTAAGAATCTGCAGTATCAATTAGATCGAAACCTCTTCGTAACGCTTCATTATATGTCTCACGTAAATCATCGTCATTTGTAGATTGGTAATTCCAGAAAAGCTTATTCCCCCAAGACCACGTACCTAATCCAATTCTTTTCTTCACTGGCCAATTTAAATAAGGAACTTTATAAGGTTATCTAAAAATATTAACTTCTTTAAAATATTTCAAAAAATAAGTTTTAAAGCATTAAAAATCAATTTCTCTTGACATTAAGAAATTATTCTCCAAAGTAAGAGAAATAAAAATAAAAAATTGTTCATTACCGTTTGCGGACAAAAAGGGGGGGTGGCCAAGACCTGTACAAGTATTCACCTTGCTAGTGTTTGGCATTCTAAAGGTAAAAAAGTTTGCATAGTCGATGCCGACAAGAATAGATCTGCTTTAGCATACGCATCAAGAGGCAATCTTCCATTTCCAGTTTTCCCCGTCAGTTCAGCTGCTAAAGCATCAAGATCATCAGAAATTGTAATAACTGATGGCCAGGCTAGCAGTGATCATGAAGAACTTAAACACTTAGCGTATGGTTCAGATTTAGTTATCTTACCTACAACTGCAAAAGCAAGATCAGTAGAATTAACTGTTGAACTAGCTAATTTATTAAACAACTTAAAAGTTAACCATGCTGTAGTAATAGTAAAAGTTGATTTTAGACAGCAAAAAGCAGCGCAACAAGCCAAAGCAGCTCTAGAAAATTTTGGTTTATATGTTTTTGATACATTTATACCCTTACTTTCAGCATTTGATAAAGCAGAAGCCTCGGGCAATGCTGTATTTGAAGCTGTAGACGATTTAGGTAGATCAGATCCTCGTCGAATGACGGGCTGGTCTGCTTATTGTTCAATTGCCTCACAAATTCCATGCCTGATTTCGAAGCCCTCATCCGACACCAACAACTTAAACAACCAACAACCAATCAGCGCTTAAAAGTAGTTGATTCTCCTAATTTTGAAGAAGAAAAAAACGAAGAAGCAATAATTAGACAATCTGGATTATTAGTTAATTTTTTTGGAGGTTTTATAGGCTCTGTAATTGGAACTTTAACAATACTTTTTCTTTATATGAATGAATATCTACCATTAGATTTACTAAAACTTAAGTAGTATATTCGCTATTAATTTCCACCTAGGGCAAATAGTATATACACCTTGCTGTAATCCATTACTATCACTAGAGCAAATTTTTAGAAAATAATCACACCATAATCACATTCAGCAAAATAATAATCACAGTTTTAAATTTTTTAATAAAAACCCTTGAGATAATTAAGATAAATTTCTGTGATCTTATGCGTAATCACAGAATAATCACATTTATCCCAGAGGTGGATATTCAGAATTAAGAGGGGGGATGGGAATTTCCTGCTTCTTCTTTAGTAAAAAAATAAAATATGGCATTTTTTTAGATTTCTAGGAAAATAGCAAATAACTCCATTATTCGAATGAAAAAATTACTCGCTTATTCAGCAATAAGTTTTTTAGGATTTTTGCCTATTAAGGCTGCCTTTGCAGATATATTAAATGTGACATTTGATGGGACAAATTACACAGTTCAAAGATATAACACCTCTACGGGCTCTGCAACTGACTTAACAAGTTTCACGAGTCCTTATGGAACATGTGCTGGATGCACTTTTGTTGATGAATATGAAGGAAAACTATACCTTGGCGGGGGTTCAGGATGGGCTATTTATGATATTGAATCTAATTCAGTAGAACTAGTAGATAAGCCTTCTGGAAGTTTAATTCAAACAGTAATGCCTTGGGCAGGAAATACCGCAATTAAAAAAAATAACGATGGAACTATTCAAATTGGTGGGGATACAGATGATATAGATGTTGTTTCTGATGGTTTGAATATTGATGGTGCTGCTGTTATTACAAAAAATTCAGATGGTTCTGTTCAAATTGGTGGGGATACAGATGATATAGATGTTGTTTCTGATGGTTTGAATATTGATGGTGCTGCTGTTATTACAAAAAATTCAGATGGTTCTGTTCAAATTGGTGGGGATACAGATGATATAGATATTGTTTCTGATGGTTTGAATATTGATGGTGCTGCTGTTATTACAAAAAATTCAGATGGTTCTGTTCAAATTGGAGGGGATACAGATGATATAGATATTGTTTCTGATGGTTTGAATATTGATGGTGCTGCTGTTATTACAAAAAATTCAGATGGTTCTATTCAAATTGGTGCTGATGGAAATGATATTGACATAACAGCAGAGGGTTTAACCGTTGATGGGGTTTCACTAATTACAAAAAAAGAATCTGGTGAGATTCACATTGGTAAAAATTCACTAATTACAAAAGAAGAAGATGGGGTACAAAAACTTTATGCTAAAGATGAAAATGGTAATGCGATCGATATCAATGTCACCAATGGCAGTAAATTATTAATTGATGGAGTAGAAGTAAAAGCAGGTAATAATGCTCAAATTACAACCAATAAAAATAATATTACAACCAATAAAAATAATATTTCTACTAATAAAACAAATATCAAAAAACTAGGTGAAGGGGTTGCTGGATCAACTGCTTTAACAGCAGCATTAACTGCACTTCCTCAAACATCAAAAGAATCTAAACTAAGTTGTGGCGTTGGCACAGGTGCTTATAGCAGTAGGTATGCTTTAGGTTTTGGTTGTGCCTCAAAAATTAATGAAAGAGTTGATATAAATGCTGGAGGATCATATGTTTTTGGTGGCTCTAAATCTTATGGAGAAGGAACTTTAGATAGTGGGGTTATCAAAGCAGGATTTGTCTTTAAACTGGGTGAATTAAATAAACCCACTTTAATAAGCATGCATGAAAAGGAAAAAATGGAAGATAAAATTTTCTCACTTGAAGAAAAAAACGAAAAAATTATTTCGCAAAACGAAGACTTAAAAAATAAAAATCAATCAATCATTGCTCAAAATAAATCACTTTTGGCAAGACTAGAAAGACTCGAAAAACTAGCACTTATTGAAACTAAATCAAAAGATTTAGCAACTATAAAACTACCTTAATTAAGAAGAAATAATAATCACAGAATTATCACAGTCGCAAAAGGTGTGTATTCTTTTAGAGATTTTTTATTGTCATATCAACCGATCCCAGAAATCACAAAAACTACGTCGTATATTTACTGTTGATGCACACATATTAATATTTGATTATGCACCTATCTCTAATCTATTGATATAACTGACTCTAATATTACCTCTACAAATCACACTTGAATCACACTCATCACATTTGGATCACACTTTTAGGATCTGAACTTTGACATGTTAGTGATGTCAATAACATTTTGTTGTGCATCAGGACTTCAGTCACAAAGTCATCACATCACACTAATTGTTGAATAATCATCCAAAATTACATTTCTTTGTATTAATTAGTCAACTGAATATGCATAGAGGATTTTAAACAATGTTAAGAAAATGAGAATAATTTGAGATAACTTTATTATTAATAATAATAAAAAAGATTATGCAATATATATGTGAAGCTTGTGGATCAATAAACACATTTAACGAAGGGAATGAATGTTCAGTTTGCAAAGAACATAAAATTGATAGCGAAAGTAGCTACTTGAATAAGAAAGTCAAAGTACTTTCAGAAAAAGAAATTAAATCAGTACGAAGTCTAACGGCAAATACTATTAAAGATTTCTTATTTCAAATTTTAAAAACAAAATCAACAAGCAATTTAGCCAACCTCGAAATAATAGAAACTGCCGTTATTCACATACCCTACTCAAAAGTCTTATGCGAATATTCCTTTGATTTTGATTATGAAGCAGTAGATACACAGCAAGAAACATATCAAGAATGGGTAAATAAACAAGATTTAGAGAGTGGGATCGGCATGAAAAGAGAGCTTGTAACTAGAACAAGAACAATAGAAGTTAATATGAGAACAGTTACTAGATCAGGTTCAGGTGAAATAGATTTTGCTTATTTATCTGCAAATTTAGAAAAAACATTGAAATCATATAGGCTAAAAGAACATGACATTAAAAAAATAGGGAAAAATTTAGGAATTAATAAGGTTGGTAAGATAAGACAAATTATTAAGTCAAGTAAAAACTTTAATACCACATCCGATCTATCAGAATACTTCAATAAAATAAGAAAAATATTAACGGATGGAGAAGATACCAATCTTCGAATTGGTGTTATTAACAGTGACCATCAACAAGTAATTAATCGTTTAAAAGATAAGGAAGATTTACCTAGTATCATGCTTGACAAGGCAAAAAATACTTCAGCAATAGGCGATAGAAACAGGAATTATCGAGTTTACAATACAAAATATGATTACAAAGTTAAAGACACTTTAATAGACCCTTATATTATCCAGACCTTTCAAATTGCAGATAATCAGTTATTTGTAATTGCTACAAATTTAAGATCTTCAGAAAAAGAAATTCTTATAGAACCAAAAAATTTAAAGAAAACATATAAACTGTTCCGATTAAATTATGTAAAACCGTTTCTAGTATTTTTTGCTGCAAATTTATTAAATTTTATTTTACAGTTGCTCAGTAATACTTTTATTGCAACAAGAATTCCAGATTTTATTAATAAAACAGATTTCTCTAATAATCAAACTTATTTATTTGGAGCAAGTATATTAATACTTTACTGGATAATCTCTGTCATAAAAGAAAGATCAATAGTTGTTAAAGCATCAGAATCAGTTCTTGAGAAGAAACTCAATGCATTAGATGCTAGCTCTATAAAAAATATTCTTCTAGGAAAAGCAAAATTAAAGACAAATGATAAAGAAGTAAAGGTTCAAGAATTTGAATTTAAAAAAATTAAGATATTCAATAATAGTTACAATCCAAAAAAGTTAATTTTAAGATTTGCAGTTTTATTACCCACATTAGATTCAATTTTTAGAATTTTTAAATTTAAAGAAATATTTAATAGTTATTCTCATTGGATAATGATGCTTTTCTTAGGTGTATCAGCTGTTATCTTATTGGAAAAATTATTAACAATAAAGTTAATTGAAAATCTTAATCCTAAAAATATCAAAAAAGATGAGATCAAACTAAAAGAAATTTTATCAAACCCTAAATATAGAAAAACTTTAATAACAATTTTAGTAAGTATTTTATCTGGAGGGATTGGTTATACAATTGGTGAATCTAATTTGACCCCTAAACCAGCCAAAATAAAAGTTGATCCCGTTATTCAGAAAAAACCAGCCAAAATAAAAGTTGATCCCGTTATTCAGAAATCCCCTAAATCCAATCAAGCAAAGAAGGATTTATTTAATGAATATTTCAATCAAGGTATGAAAAAATTTAAGTCTAAAGAATACGAATCAGCGCTGAAAGAAATTAATAAAGCAATTGAACTAGATCGAAACAATGCAACTTTATTTAACTTAAGAGGGTCTATAAAATATAATCTTGGCAATACTAAAGGTGCTTGCTCTGACTTTAACAAAGCACTTACTATTATAAATGCAGAAAGAAAAGACCCAATAGATATTCAAGAATCAGAATTATGCAAAAATATGAGTAATTAAATTAGCAATTTCTAATTTATGAAATGAAAATAATTGCTGCGTTAATATTAATATCAAACCCCAGCTTATTTGCGTGCACCGACAATTATATTGATCCTGATGGTAAAAATATCTTCTTTTACGAAGAGTGTTTGCATATGAATAGAGGAAAGTTTACTGATGAATTACATCAAAAATGCACAAAATATTCCAATCAACAAATGATTAAACATAAAATGATTTGAACAACCTATGCAAGATCTTGCATAGGTCTTTTTAGTAGAAAATTATTAATAGAAAAATAAATGGCATAAATGAAATCAATATTAGAAATTTTGTGAGTTTTAGATATTTTTTTGAAAAACTTTTCATAATCTAGATACTGATCTGGAGATATATTAGATATATTGTTTTCTTAAATCTCCTAATAGCCACATAAAAGTCACTCTATAATTTAGAAAAAATTTGCAAATGAAAAGATTAATTATCCCACTACTATCTTTTATTGCCTTACCTTCAGCAATTCAGGCAAATATTGATCCAAAAGTTGCTGAAATGTGCATAAAAGCATCTGACTTTCAAGGCTGTATAAAAAGCATGTCTGTAATAAAAAAAGAAAAATCACGTAATAACTCTGAGTTTGATGATGCTTTAGTTTTTTTTAAAGAGGGAGATTCATTAAAAGCAAATAAGTTAATAAAGTCTTTTCTTAACAAAAACCCAAACTCCAAAGATGGTTGGATATTAAAAGCATTAATAAATGCTTATGGATTAGATAAATATGAAGATGCTATTGAGGATATTGATGTGGCTCTAGTTATTGATGATGGATATGCTTTTGCTCATGCACTTAAAGCAGATATTTTTTATTGGGACTTAGAAGGCAGTCTTTCAAAAACACTTAAATACCTTGAAAAAGCAATGAATCTTTCTCCTGAAGATCCTTATGTTAATTTTATAGCAGGTGATATTCAATTTGATAATGGCTTCGTTGTTTTAGATGGAGATACTTACGACTTAGCTAAGAAATCCAAAAGTAAAAAAGCTTTATCCTTAAAATCTTTTGAAGAGGCAAAAAAGAGTTTTGAAAAAACATTAGCCAATATAAATCTTGATACTTACAAGAATCCATTAGCTGAGAGTTCTTATACTCTTGATGCAACCTATACAACGGCAGCTCTTCTCGGTGATACTAAATTTGAGTTATATTTTTTATATAAAGATATAAAAGAAATATCAAAATCCAAACAATATTTAGAAGAGGCATTAGCGCATTATTCGAAAGCAATTTCTATGGCTCCTCCACAAGAAGAAGTTGAAAAGTTGGAATTAGATAGGGATCTTGATTTGATTAGCCCTGCTGATGTTTATAGATCTAGAGGTGATGTATATAGTTGGATGAATAATAAGTGGAAGAAAGCGTGCAGTGATTGGAAAGTTTCAAAAAAACTTGGTGATGAGCAAGCTCGAGATAATTTCAGAAAATTTAAATGTTGATATTGTTAATACTTGAGAAAAAAAGAATGAATTAAATAATTTAGAAATTTTTTAAATTGCAGATCGCACTATTAGATCACACTTCAGTCGCACTAATACATTAAATATAAAGAAATAGATTTAAAAAATCAGTGATATCAATTAATCTTGAAAAACAAATAATCATGTAATATATTCGCTATTGATACACACTATTTGTGTTTTGATTATGCACCTATCTCTGATCTACTGATATAACTGACTCCAATATTACCTCTACAAATCACACTAGGATCACACTCATCACATTTGGATCACACTTTTAGGATCTGAACTTTGACATGTTAGTGATGTCAATAACATTTAGTTGTGCATCAGCACTTCAGTCACAAAGTGATCTCACTCCACTAAGTGTTGAATAATCATCAAACTTTAAATTAGTTTGGATTTTTTTAGCGAAAACTTATCTTTTCTTTCCCTTTTTTCTATTATCAGCAGCCTTCAGTTTAGCTGTTCTCTCTGATCCAGATTTAGTACGTTTATCTTTTCTATCGCTTCCTTTGACTGATTTAAAAGGCATGACAAATACAAATTTATAAGAGTTTTTTTAAATATTATTAAAAATTAATTTTTTTGGCATTAAATAGTTATTATTTCTTAAACAGTAAAAAAATGTCTGATCAAGGAATAACCATAAAATGGATTGGTACTGCTGTAGAACCAAGAGTTATTAAAATTTGGGATGAAGATCTTTCTAGCGACAAAAAACTTCTTGAAGAATTGAATGAGATAGAAGATGAAGATGATTTAGATGAAGTTTTTGAAGAAAACATCTACAACTTTGATTACGATCCATTTATATGGGATTCAAAAGGAAAATTAATTATTGGGGATGAAGAAAAAGATTGGGAATTTAATGATCCTGAAAAAGATAATATTTTGAACATTCTTTTAGAACAATACAAAGAAGAAAAAATTTGCATAATTTTTTACGATGTTCTGAAAGCTTCAGCTTCTTTTCCTACTCAAGAATTAGATTCGTTTGATGAAAGTCAATTGAAATATGAAAATGGAATAATTACATATAAAGGAGAAGAACTTGAGCCAGAAGATAATACTGGTTCTTCTAGTGAAAAGTATTTAGTAAAAGTTGGAAAAGTTGTTGATCTGTCTTGAATATAAAGTTAAATATTAGTTACCTTTAAATTGAATATTTTACAGAATTAATAATTTTCAAATCATATGGAAAATTCATCAAACAGTAAACTTAATAAGTGTAATAATAAAGTTTTTGAGGCTTAAATCGATGGTTAAAAATAGAACTAACAGAATAAAGAGTAGCAATGGAGGTGGACCTCCTCATGTGATTATTCACGAAAAAAAAGAAGTTGTTTTCCTCATTGAAAGTGGAATGGCATATATGGGTATTGGAACTTTTTTAAAAAATCTTGGAGTCTCGGATTACAAAGGTTTAGTCTGCAAAAATAAAAGCCAATTCAATGAATTAAAAGAGCAATATGGATAAATTGTCACTCATCATACTGATGTTTATATTTACTCCTGATGTATTTGCTTGTGGCGGTGAATATTTTGATCCTGATGGTAAGAATGTCTTTTTCTATGAAGAGTATTTACATATGAATAGAGGAAAATTTACTGATGAATTACATCAAAAATGTGCAGAATATTCAAAAAAACAAATGATTAAACATAATATGATTTAAGAAACCTATGCAAGATCTTGCACAGGTCTTTTTACTAAACCAATTTTGAAAAAATAAATGTTAGGAATAAAAAGAAATTGGAAATTTTGTGAGTTTTAGATCGCACTTTTAAATCGCACTTCGGTCGCACTAGAAAATAAATATAAAGAAATAGTCCCAAAAATACAATGATAACAATGGTTCTTGAAAACTAAATAATCATGTTGTATATTCGCTATTTATTTCAACATATTTTTTAGAAAGATCGCACCCCCAAGCTGTGCCTTTCGATTCACCAGAATTTAGATTAATCATAATTTTTACAATATCATCTACTAAATATCGACCTTTCATTCTGGAATTAATATAGTCAGTGACTTTTTGTGGATCATATTTATTTAACTTGCCGTTTTCCAAAATCTGTGTGTTTCCTATATACAAGTCAACGTCATTTAAATTAAATTTAACTCCAGAATTACCTGCAGCAGAAATGATTCGTCCCCAATTCGGATCACAACCATGTATCGCTGTTTTTACCAAGGCAGAATTACAAATAGATTTCGCGAGCATAATTGCATCATCTGTATTTTTTGCTCCTTGAACCAAAACTTCTAATAAACAATTTGCTCCCTCTCCATCCCTTGCAATATTTTTTGCCAAGTTCTGACATACAATATCAATCCCTTGTTGGATAATTGGAAAAAACCTTTTTTCAATTTTCTCCCCTGCATTTATTCCAACAAAAGAATCATTTGTGCTTGTCTCTCCATCAACTGATATTGCATTAAAAGATTTTTTAACCGCAATAGCAATCATTTTGTCCCATTCTTCTTTTTGAATACCCGCATCACAGGTTAAAAAAGCAAGCATTGTAGCCATGTTGGGGTAAATCATTCCTGAACCTTTTGCAAATCCTGCTATTTTTATTTTTCTACCTCGAATAATCGTCTCTATTGATACTTTTTTCAAAGTCAAATCAGTAGTTAAAATTGCTTCTGCTGCATTTTGAAAATTATTAACCTTTAAATCACTAACTAAATTCGGTAAATTTTTTACTAAATCATTTATTTGTATTGGAACACCAATTACACCAGTTGAGCACATTAAAACTTCTTTTTCTTTTATTCCTAAAAGTTCCGCAATCTTTCCTGTAGCAATTTGAAAATGTTGAATGCCAAGTTTACCTGTACATGCATTTGCTTGACCAGAATTAATTAGTATTGCTCTTACAAAACCTGAAGTTGTTTTAATCCTTTCCTCACAAATATCCACACAAGAAGCGCGAACTATTGATTGGGTAAACATCCCACTAAAAACACTTCCTTCTGGAGCGAGTATTAGTGCTAAATCTTTTTTACTAGAAGCTTTTAAACCAGCAGATATTCCAGCAAAAAGAAACCCCTCTGGTGTTACCTTACTGTCATCAACAAACGACCAATTGGAATCTAACTGGCTCAAACTTTTTGGTATTTTAATTCATACTAACTACTCTTTAATACTAAAGAAACTAAGTAATTAGATTATTATTAATTATATGGATATTCTTCAAAAATCAACAAACAACCAAAGAAGGATTGGTTTAACAGGAGGTATAGCAAGTGGGAAGACAGCCATAACTAATTACATTAGAAAACATAAAAACATACCAATATTAGATGCAGATCATTTTTCAAGAGAATTAATCAAACCAAACACATATGGATATAAAAAAATTTTAGATTATTTTGGAAATAAAATTATTGATAATAAGAGAAATTCAGGAAGGGAAATAAACAGAAAACTTTTAAGGAACATTATTTTTAAACATTCAGCAAGCAAGGAATGGATTGAACAACTACTTCACCCCTTAATTAAAGAAAGAATGATAGAAGAATGCAGTAAATACAGAAATAATCAAACTATAGTATTGGTTATTCCATTATTGTTTGAAGCAAAATTTGAAGATATTTGCACTGAAATATGGTTAGTTAAATGTCCTAAAGAACTACAAAAAAAAAGACTTATCACAAGAGATAAAATTAGCGAAAAAGAAGCATATAAATTGATAAATTTTCAATTAAGTTTTGAAGAAAAAAGAAAATTTTCCGATATTATTTTAGATAATTCAGATAATCAAAATAAATGGATCAATACGATAAAAGAGCTTCTTTAAGCTTTAGCTATTTAATTTTTCCATAAGAAGTTTATTTGCAAGTTTAGGGTCAGCTTTACCTTTTGTTCTTTTCATAAGTTGACCAACAAAAAAACCAAGTAACTTAGTTTTGCCATTTTTAAATGCTTGAACTTCATTTGGATACTCATTTATAAGTTCATCAATTATTGGTAAAATACTTGAAGAATCAGATATCATTGCCAACCCTTTTTCTTCAACTAATTTTTTCGGAGAAATATTTTTTTGAATAAGTTCAGGTAAAATTTCTTTTGCAATTTTTCCACTAATTATATTTTTTGAAATCATGCTAATCATTTCAGCAAGATTTTCAGGAGTAAGCTTTAATTCACTAAAACTTAGTTTGTTTGATTTCAAATAGCCCACAATATCACTTGTTACCCAATTTGAAGCTAGTTTGGCATCGGCACCATTTGCTACTGTTTCTTCAAAAAAGTTTGCCATGCTTATTTCATCAGAAATTACCCTTGCATCATATGCAGACAACCTAAATTGACTGACATATTTCTTTCTTTTCTTTGAAGGCAATTCTGGTAGTTCTTTAAACCATATTTCTTTTTGGGCTTTTGTTATTTTAATTGGACCCAAGTCAGGATCAGGAAAATATCTATAGTCACTGCTACCTTCTTTTAATCTCATGCTTTTCGTTAATTGCTTAGCTTCATCCCACAACCTTGTTTCTTGGAAAATTTTTCCTCCATTTTCATAAACTTCTATTTGTCTGGCTATTTCATAATCACAAGCCTTTTGAATTGCAGAAAATGAATTCATATTTTTTATTTCCACTTTGGTACCAAAAGGAGCATCAGGTCCTTTTCTAACTGAAATATTGACATCACAGCGTAATGAACCCTCTTGCATATTTCCGTCTGATACGCCTAGATATCTAACTGTTCTTCTAATCTCTGAAGCATATTCAGATGCCTCTTTACCTGATCTAATATCTGGTTTACTTACAATTTCACAAAGTGCTATTCCGGCACGATTGTAATCAACTAATGAATATTTAGAACCAGCTAATCTGTCACTACCTGAATGGACTAGTTTTCCGGCGTCTTCTTCCATATGTAACCTTTCTATACCAATTTTTTTAATATAAGGTTCTTTATCCTTTTCAATTATTTCAACCTCTAACCAGCCATTTTCGGCTAGTGGCTCATCAAATTGTGAAATTTGATAATTTTTAGGCAGATCAGGATAAAAATATTGTTTTCTATCAAATTTACAATGTTCTGCGACATTTAAATTTAATGCTAACGAAGTTTTTACAGCATACTCAAGAACAGTCTCATTCAAAACTGGAAGAGTTCCTGGTAACCCACAAACTACAGGATCTATATGCGTATTTGGTTCATCACCAAAAGCTGTTGAAGCAGATGTGAATATTTTACTTTTCGTATTAAGCTGTACATGAGTTTCCAAACCAATCACAGCTTCCCAAGATTCCAAATTGTTCATTATCAAAAGTCTCTTTATTAATATTATTGGATATAAAGGAAAAGAGGACCAAAACACAAATAAAAATATTAATTTTTAAATGGCACAAGAAACCAAAAATTCAATATTAATCATTGGCGGCGGACTTTTAGGTTTATCTATTGCTTATGAATTTTCTAGAAATAACTACAAAGTTTTAGTTTTAAGCAAAAACAGAAATGAATCAGCTGGATTTGTTGCTGCAGGAATGTTAGCTACTCATGCCGAAGGGCTCGAAGATGAATTACTAAAATTTGGCCAAGAAAGTCAAAATCTAATTCCAAAGTGGATAAAAAGTATTGAACAAGATAGTAATATTAAATGCGGTTTAAAAAAATGTGGCATAGTAGTTCCTTTTAAAAACAAAGAAGATCTTGAAGAGTTCCCCACTTATGAATATGGAAAATATTTAAATCACAAAGATCTACAAACAGAAATTAATGGAATAAATTCTCTTTGGAAACATGGTTTACTTTTTGAACAAGATGGTCAAATAGATAACCGAAGAAGACTGATGCGTGCTCTTGAGAGAGCATGCTCCTTGCATGGAGTCGAATTTCAAGAGGGATCAGAAGTAGAGGATTTGACATTCGAAAAAAACAAAATTACAGGTGCAACAGTTGTATGTGCCACTGGGGAAATAAAAAAAATTAACTGCGAAAAAGCAATCATATGTAGCGGTGCTTGGAGTAAAAAAATTTTTAATAAAATTCCTGTCTTTCCTGTAAAGGGACAAATGCTATCAATACAAGGTCCAACGAATTTTTTGAAAAGAGTTATTTTTGGTCCAAAAACTTATCTAGTTCCCCGTAATGATGGACTTATTATAGTTGGAGCAACAGTTGAAAAAGATTCAAAATTTATTCAGGGTAATACTCCTAATGGAATAAAACAACTGCAAGAAGGCATTCGCTCCTTATTGCCAGAAGCTATTAATTGGCCACAAATGGAACATTGGTGGGGATTTAGACCTTGCACACCAGATCTAAAACCAATTATTGGAAAATCAAAAATTGAAAATCTTTTTATAGCTACAGGACATTACAGGAATGGAGTTTTATTTTCTGCAATAACAAGTGATCTACTTTTGAAAATAGTTCAAAATAAAAATCTCAAAGAAATAGAAAAAAGCTTTTTAGAAAAATTTAGTTTAGATAGATTTGCGATTTAAATTTTAATTTTCAGATCGCCATTTCGAATCAGAAGTTTCCCACTCGCATAATTCCTCTTCGTTAAACCATAGATCAATTTCAAATTTTGCTGTATCTTCTCCATCAGAACCATGAATAATATTCCTCCCAATATCAATAGCTAAATCACCTCTAATTGTTCCAGGCTCTGCTTCTAGAGGTTTTGTTGCACCTATTAGTTTTCTAGCACTCAAAATAACTCCTTCGCCTTCCCACACCATTGCTACAACAGGGCCACTTGAAATAAAGTCTACTAAATCACCAAAAAAGGGTCTTTCGCTATGTACGCCATAATGATTTTGAGCAAGTTCTTTTGAAGGAATTAATTGCTTTAATCCAACCAATTTAAATCCTTTTTTTTCAAATCTGCCAATAATCTCGGAAACATATCCTCTTTGAACTCCATCTGGTTTAATTGCAATAAAGGTTCTCTCTTTGGTCATTTAGTTAATAATCACTCTATGTATATTCAACTTTTGGGTGGTAACTTGGCAAGTAATCATTAAAATAAAAGATATTGTTTTGAGTTATTGTCAAAAACATTTATTAATCACTAAGACATAAATTGACCAATTTTGAGCCGAAAAAATTAAAGAATATTTGGACTATTGAAGATAGTATTTCGACTTATAACATAGACAAATGGGGAGATAAATATTTTTCTATAAATTCTAAAGGCAATATATCAGTAACTAAAGATATAAAATCTGAAAATAAGATTGATCTTTTTAAACTTGTCAAAGAACTTAAAAGTAGAGAAATAAATCCTCCATTAACCATAAGATTTAATGATATCCTGAAAGATCGAATAACTGCATTACATGACTCTTTTTTAAAAGCAATAAAAACCTATAAATATAAGAACATTTATCAAGGCGTTTTTCCTGTCAAATGTAATCAACAGAAAAATGTCCTAGAAAAGATAATAGAGTTTGGTAGCCAATGGAATTTTGGTTTAGAAGTAGGAAGTAAATCAGAACTATTAATTGGTCTTGCACTTCTTGAAAACCAAAATTCATTATTAATTTGCAACGGATATAAAGATAAAAAATATATTGAGATTGCTACTTTGGCTAGAAAACTCGGCAAAAATCCAATAATAGTTATTGAACAACGAGATGAGGTAAAAAGAATTATTCAAGCAGTTCAAGAACTTAACGCGACTCCATTAATAGGAATTAGAGCAAAGTTATCAAGTAAAAGTAGTGGTAGGTGGGGTAAATCTATTGGAGATAATTCCAAATTTGGATTATCAATCCCAGAAATTATGTTGACAATAAAAGAACTAAAAGAAGCAAATCTTATCAACGAAATGAAATTGCTCCATTTTCATATAGGCAGTCAAATAAGTGATATTGCTGTGATCAAAGACGCATTACAAGAAGCGAGTCAAATATATGTTGAACTATGCAAACTAGGAGCCCCAATGCAATATATCGACGTAGGAGGAGGATTAGGAATAGATTTTGATGGAACTAAAACCTCCTCCAACACATCTACTAATTATTCTCTTCAAAATTATGCTAACGATGTAATTGCAACTATAAAGGATTCATGTGAATTAAATAATATAAAGCATCCAACCATAATCTCAGAAAGTGGAAGAGCAATAATTAGCCATTGTTCAGTTTTAATTTTTAATGTCTTAGGAACAAGCCATGTCAGTTCCAAACTACAAATTTCTGATAAAAAAAATCAACAATTATTAATTTCAAATTTACTTGAAACTTTCTATGAATTAAAAAAACTTAAAAACAAAAAAATAAATTTATCTCAAATAATTGAACTATGGAATGATGCAAAAAAGTTTAAAGAAGATTGCCTAGTCGCTTTTAGATTAGGATTTTTAAGTTTGGAAGAAAGAGCTTATGCCGAAGAACTGACCTGGGCTTGCGCAAAAGAAATTTCTAATAACCTGAATAATGATGAAATCAATCACCCTGATTTATATGAGATTACAGAAACTCTTGCATCAACTTATTATGCAAATTTATCTATCTTTAAATCTATTCCCGATAGTTGGGCAATAAATCAGATTTTTCCAATAGTACCAATACATAGGCACTTAGAAGAGCCGTTCTGCAAAGGCAACTTTGCAGATTTAACTTGTGATTCAGACGGGAAACTAAATAATTTTATTAATGATGGAAAAATTAAATCATTACTAAATTTACATAAGCCAGAGGAAGATAAAGATTATCTAATTGGAATTTTTATGACTGGAGCCTATCAAGAAGCATTAGGAAACTTTCACAATTTATTTGGCAGTACAAACGTTGTTCATATAGACATAAATCAAGATAATTCGTATAAGGTCAAAAATATTATTAAAGAGGACAGTAAATCTGAAATTTTACAATTATTGGATTACAGTTCAGCTTCTTTGGTTGAATCTATAAGAATTAATACTGAATCAGCAATTGATCAAAAAAAATTAACTATTGAAGAAGCAAGGAAATTAATGGATCAAATCGAAATTAGTCTCAGAAAAAGTAGTTATTTATCAGAATGACTATCTAATGTTTTTTGCAAATAATTTTTAGCATAATCTAGAGCATCACTTAACTTATCAATATCTTTAGCACCTGCTTGAGCAAAATTAGGCTTTCCGCCTCCTCCTCCAGAACAAATTCTTGCAATCTCATTAATTAATTTACCTGCATGCAATCCTATTTTTACTGCATCATCACCTAAAGAAACTACAAATAACAACTTTTTATTTTCTGGATTTGGTATACCTCCAAGAATCACTATTGCTTTATCCCCCAAATGAGAAGTTAAATTCAGTGATGCAGATTGCAAAGAATTCGCATCCAAGCCATCAATCTGATTTACTAAAATTGAAAAAGAATTTACTTTTTCTGAAGATGATTTAATAGAAGAGTATTTAAAATATGCAATTTCATCTTTCATTTTTTGTATCTCTTTATTCTTATTAATAAGTTCTGCTTGCAAATTATTAACCCTTTCAAAAAGTTGATTAGGATTTGCTTTTAACAAATCACTTAGTTGATTGACTAAAGAATTTCTATCACTAAAATAGTCTAATGCTGATTGGCCTGATAATGCTTCGATCCTTCTTACTCCGGCTGAGATTCCTTCCTCACTAATGATTTTGAAAGAACCTAATTCGGATGTAGTTTGAACATGTGTGCCACCACAAAGTTCCATTGAAACTCCTGGTACATTAACAACGCGCACTTCATCATCATATTTTTCTCCAAACATGGCGACTGCGCCCTTTGCAAGAGCCTCACTCTTAGACATATTTTTTATTTCTAAGGCATGATTTTCCATAATCCAAGAGTTAACTAAAGTCTCAATCTTCGAAATTTGATCTTTAGAAATAGGATTGGAGGAATTAAAGTCAAATCGTAATTTATTAAAGGCTACTAATGAACCTTTTTGTCCAACACTTTCGTTAACAACTGATTTAAGTGCAGATTGTAATAAATGAGTAGCTGTATGATTTGCAGCAGCCTTAGCTCTATTAGAAGAGCTAACATTAGTCTTAACTTTTTGTCCAGTAGTTAATATTCCTTTTTTGATCGTTCCATAATGTAAAAAAACATTTTTCTTTCGCATAACATTGTCAACCAAGACCTCTACATCTTTTGAAAATATCGTTCCAATATCACCAACTTGCCCACCAGATTCTCCATAAAAAGTTGTCTGATCAAGAACAATTAAAACTTTCTGGCCTTCACTTGCTTGATTAACTAATGTTGAATCCAAGAATATACCCTTTATTTCAGCTTCCGAGAGGAGTGAATCATAACCATTAAAAACAGTTTTCTTAAAAAGATCTATTTCTCGCTCTAATGATCCCTCTAAAGTCAAATCAATAATACTTGAAGCAGCTTTAGCTCTCTCTTTTTGTGCATTCATTTCTTCTTCAAAACCCTGTACATCTACACTGATACAATTTTCTTCAGCAATTTCTACAGTAAGTTCTAGAGGAAATCCATAAGTATCATAAAGTTCAAAAGCTTTAAAACCAGAAATTAATTTCTGCCCTGAAGAAATTAACTCATCTAGCAATTTCTCTCCTCTTTCAAGAGTTTCCCTAAACCTTACTTCTTCAATTTTTATCTCATTCAAAATTAAATCATTATTATTTTTTAAAGCAGGATAATTATTTTGCATTAAATTGATCCCGACAGTAGCAATATGAGGTAAAAATTCATCTGTCATACCTAATAATCTCCCATGTCTGACCATTCTTCTAATAAGCCTTCGTAATATATATCCCCTGCCGAGATTACTTGCTTCTACTCCATCAGAAATTAAATGAATAACAGCTCTTGTATGATCTCCAATGATTTTTAAAGAAATTTTGTTTTTATCATCTGAAGAATAATAATCAATATTTGCAATCTCACAAATTTTTTGAATAATAGGAAAAATTAAATCTGTCTCATAATTGTTTTGCTTTTTTTGCAATATTTGAGCCATCCTTTCAAGACCCATTCCTGTGTCAATATTTTTAAATTTTAAATCTGTCAATATTCCATTAAGGTCACGATTATATTGCATAAAAACAAGATTATAAAATTCAATAAAACGATCTCCATCTTCTAAATCAATATTCTGCAAACCTTTTTCTGGATGAAAATCATAATAAAGTTCTGAACAAGGTCCACATGGACCTGTTTTACCAGATGACCAAAAATTATCTTTCTCCCCTAGTTTCACTATCCTATCTGGATGAATACCAATTTCATCTCTCCAAATTTTTGCAGACTCTCCATCTTCATGAAAGACACTCACAATTATATTTTTAGCCGAAAGTTGATAAATATTAGTAACTAATTCCCAAGCCCACTGAATAGCCTCTTTTTTAAAATAATCTCCAAAAGAGAAATTCCCCAGCATTTCAAAAAAAGTATGGTGTCTGGCTGTAACGCCAACGTTTTCTATATCGTTTGTTCTGATGCACTTTTGGCTAGATGTAGCCCTTTTTGATGGTCTTTCTTTTAAACCTAAAAAAACAGGTTTAAAAGGTAGCATTCCAGCAATAGTCAGCATAACCGTAGGATCATCTGGAATCAAAGATGCACTTGGAATGATTTTATGTAATTTTTCACTGTAAAATTTTAAAAAAGCATTTCTTATCTCATCTCCAGTAACTATTTTTTTAATAAGTTGAGATGTCATTTATCCAGAATAAGAAGATTAAAAATTAAAGAAAAGCGTAATTTCGGTTATTTCGCAAAAATAATCACGCGAATTTATATTCTATATAACTAAAGTTAATTTATAAAGCTAATTATTCTATGATAGCCTCTGCGCAGACAAGTAATTCTAAATTGGCACAAACTAATAACAAGTTGACGGTTCAATCTCAAAACTTTGCTGATGATTCTTGTGCCATAAGATCTTTGGATTGGGATCGCAGTAGATTTGATATTGAATTTGGTTTAAGAAATGGAACTACTTACAATAGTTTTATTATTAAAGGCGAGAAACTAGCAATTATTGATACTAGTCACGCAAAGTTCGAAGAATTATGGTTTGAAGAATTACTGCAAAAGGTCAATCCACAAGAAGTTGATTATCTAATTACTAGCCATACAGAACCTGATCATTCTGGTTTAATAGGTAATCTTTTAGAATTAAATAAAAATATCACAGTAGTTGGATCAAAATTAGCACTTAAATTTATTGAAGACCAAATACATATTCCCTTTAAACGTCTAGAGGTTAAGAGTGGAGAGTTTTTAAATCTCGGAACTAATCCTGATAGTGGTTTAGAACATAATATTGAATTTATAAGTGCACCAAATTTACATTGGCCAGATACCATATTTTCATATGATCACAGCACAAATGTTCTTTATACATGCGATGCATTTGGACTCCATTATTGTTCTGACGAATTTTTTGACACTGATCAAAAAGAAATATACGATGATTTCCGTTTTTATTACGATTGCCTTATGGGTCCAAACGCTAGAAGCGTTATGCAGGCAATCAAAAGAATAGATAAGCTACCTGAATTAAAAACAATAGCTGTTGGTCATGGGCCTTTGCTCCATAATCAGGTCAATTTTTGGAAAGGAAAATATCTAGAATGGAGTAGTAATAAAAGCAAAGGCAATGATTTTGTGTCAGTCTGCTACATAAGCGACTATGGTTATTGTGATCGACTAAGTCAAGCGATATCTCATGGAATTAGCAAAGCAGATGCCCAGGTTCAGTTAATTGATTTAAGATCTTCTGATCCGCAAGAATTAACAAGTTTAATTGCCGAATCAAAAGCAGTAGTCATTCCCACATGGCCAGTTGACTCAGATAATGAATTAAAAGAATCTCTCGGTACTTTATTTGCAGCACTAAAGCCAAAACAATTTACTGCAGTTTATGATGCATTTGGTGGAAATGATGAACCAATAGATTCCTTAGCAAATAAATTAAGAGAACTTGGTCAAAAAGAAGCTTTCTCTCCCTTAAGGGTTAAAAATATTCCGGATCCCATTGTTTATCAACAATTCGAAGAAGCTGGAACTGACTTGGGTCAATTGATCAATAAAAAGAAGAATATTGCCTCTATGAAGAGCCTTGATTCAAATTTAGATAAAGCATTAGGGAGATTAAGTGGTGGATTATATGTAGTTACAGCAAGCCAAGGGCAAGGTTCTACATTTAGACAAAGTGCAATGGTCGCAAGTTGGGTTAGTCAAGCAAGCTTTTCTCCACCAGGTATTACAGTCGCAGTAGCAAAAGATAGAGCTATTGAATCATATATGCAAGTTGGTAAAGGTTTTGTTGTGAATATTCTGAGAGAAGATAACTATCAAAAAATGTTCAGACATTTTTTAAAAAGATTTGCCCCTGGAGCTGATAGATTTGCAGATGTAGATGTAATTAGCAACATCGCTGAAGGCGGACCAGTTCTTTCAGATTCACTCGCCTTTTTAGATTGTAAAGTTAGTTCAAGGCTAGAGACTCCAGATCATTGGATAATTTACGGAATTGTTGAAAATGGTAATGTTTCTGACTTATCATGCAAGACAGCAGTTCATCACAGAAAAGTTGCTAATCACTATTAAAAAATAAGTCTTTAAAATGTCAGATATTAATATAGGCTTACTTGCAGAAAATCAAAACTTATCAGAATTTGAAATTACCGAAAATTTTTCTTGTGTAAGATTCTTAGACCAAAATAAAGAAAGATTTGAACTAGAATTTAACCTTGAAAAAGGAACTTCTTTTAATACTTTTTTCATTAGAAGTAATGAAGAACTTTTTATTATTCATCCACCTGAGAAACAATATTTAAATTCATTGAATAAAATAATTTCTAAGTTTTGCGATCAATTTAAATTAGATAAAATCAACTTCATTTCTGGTCATATTAATCCCCAAATTATTGAAACTATAAAAAATATAAGTACCCAATTTCAAAACACAACAATTACTTGCTCTAATCCAGGTTATAAACTTATTAGCGAACTGTGGAATCAAAGAAATCCTACCTTAGATAACTTTATTGAAATTCAATTACCTGAAATAAACATAATTAAAAAAGAACTTAATTTAGAATTAGATAATATTTCACTAGAGTTAATTCCTATTCCGACAGCACGTTGGCCTGGTGGCTTGATAATTTATGAACGTAATCAAGAAATACTTCTTAGTGAAAAAATTTTCTCTGCACACATTGCATCTAAATATTGGTCTGAAACAAATCGAGTTAGTACAGAAAATGATAGGAAACATTTTTATGATTGCTTAATGGCACCAATGTCTAATCAAGTAGTATCAATAACTGAAAAAATTGCAGATTATGACATAAAAACTATTGCACCATTACATGGTCCCGCGATCGAATATAGCTTAAAAAGCTTTTTGAATGACTATATTAGATGGGGAGAAAATCTCTCAACAAATAACCCTAGGATCGCTCTGATATATGCAAGTGCATATGGAAATACAGCCTCAATAGGTGATGCATTAGCTAAAGGGATAAATAGAACCTCTGTAGAAGTTGAAAGTATTAATTGTGAATTTACACCTAATGATGTACTTGTAAAATCTATCCAAAATGCTGATGGATTTTTAATTGGCTCACCCACATTGGGTGGTCACGCCCCAACTCCAATAGTTAGTGCACTAGGAACATTGTTGGCAGAGGGCAATAGAGATAAGCCAGTGGGAATTTTTGGCAGTTTTGGCTGGAGCGGTGAAGCTATAGATTTACTTGAAACAAAATTAAAAGACGGTGGTTTTAAGTTTAGTTTTGACCCTATAAGAATTAAATTCAGTCCAAATAAACCAAAGATTAAAGAGCTAGAAGAAATAGGAACTCATTTTGGAAGAAAAATTATAAAAAAAGCAAAGAAAAAACCTAGAAAGTCTGATACTGGAATGATTACAAGCAAAACGGATCCAAAGCTACAAGCCCTTGGAAGAGTAATTGGCTCACTCTGCGTTCTAACTGCCTCTAAAGGCAAAGATGAGAATAATATTAAAGGAGCTATGCTTGCATCATGGGTTAGTCAAGCAAGTTTTTCTCCTCCGGGATTAAGTATTGCAGTAGCAAAAGATAGATCGGTAGAGTCTCTTCTGCAAATAGGAGATTCATTCGCATTAAATATTCTTAGTGAAAAAGATTTTAAAGAACCCTTGAAAAGATTCACAAAACCCTTTGCACCAGGCGAAGATAGATTTGAAGGTTTAGATATTGAATTAACTCCTAATGAACAAATAATCATTCCTGAATCTTTAGCGTGGTTAGACGCTTCAGTAAAAGAGAGAATGGAATGTGGAGATCATTGGGTAATATACGCTGAAGTACTACACGGTAATATACTAAAATCCGATAGTCTGACAGCAGTTCATCACCGTAAAACTGGTGCTAGCTATTAAATTTATTTATCTAATGTATGACTGAATCAAAAGATCTTATAATCATTACTGCTAGTTGTGGCAAGAATCTAGAACTTTCTGAAAAATTCCTTGAAAAAAGCAATGAACTAAAAATAAGTTCTGAGATATTAGATCTTACTACTCTTGATATTCCATTATTTAATCCAAGAATTCATAGCAAAGATAATATCCCAGTTGTAATAGAAGAATTAAAAAAAAAGCTTTTCGCAATAGAAAAGTGGGTAATTTGTGCTCCTGAATATAATGGTTCTATTCCCCCTATTCTCTCAAACTTTATAGCTTGGTTATCTATTTCAGGAGATGACTTTAGGAATTTATTTAATGGTCAACCAATCGCAATTGCTACATTCTCTGGTGGAATAGGTTTAGAGTTACTCACCTCATTACGCATTCAATTAGTGCATTTAGGAAGTCAGGTATTAGGGAGACAACTTTTGTCCTCGTATAGTAAACCGATAGATACAAAAACTATTGAAGATATTATTCAAAGACTTTTACAAATGAAAAAAATAAAAACATAAAAATTTGTAATTAAAAACTTCTTATCAATTATTTTTATTCCAAACTTTTAAAATTTCTTTAGCCATAGGAAGTGCATGAACTGACCCGCCACCTGGTGTATTTTGGGCAAAAGCAACAACTAGTAATTCACTCTCCTCTGATGGAGTGAAACATACAAACCAAGCATGATCCAAACCAGTCTTCCAATCTTCAGCGGTTCCCGTTTTACCAGAAACTGGGGGCAGATTAGTGACTCCAGTATTAATTCCTACACCTGTTCCAGATTCAACAACTTTTCGTAAACCATTTTTTAGTAACTGGATATGATTAGGATCAATATCAAGTCTAATTTTTGATTTATCAGACAAAGATTCTCTATATTTTTTGGTCAAATGTGGAGTAACTAAATAACCTCCATTAGCAATCGCTGCATATGCTCTAGCTATTTGAATCGGAGTTACTTGAACAACCATTTGTCCGATAGACATACTCGCAATATCCTCTGGGACCCAAGGGGTTCTTCCTGGTTGCCCCCATCCCCTACCTTCTTTGGCCCATTCACTGCTAGCTACTAATCCTATATTTTCTTGTTCAGAAATTTCAATTCCAGATAAAGAATTAAAACCAAGTTTTCGTGAGACCTTATGAATTTCATCTACTCCTACTCCATAACCTACTTGATAAAAAAATGTATTACTTGAAACTCTTAAAGCATCTTCATAACCTATTAACCCAAAGCCTAAATCATTATGCTCTCTAAAACATTGGCTCCCATAAGTTATACATGGTTTAGTATCTAACATGGTTTCTCTGGGGAATTTTCCACTTTCCAAGCCAGCTAAAGCCGTTACAATTTTCCAGACGCTTCCTGGATCGTAGGCATTTAATGCTCTATTAAATAAAGGTTTTTCAGGAGAATTAAAAAGTTTATTATATTCTTCCTCAGGTTTAAAATCCTTTGAGAAAAAATTTAAATCAAATGTAGGTTTACTCGTCATTGCTCTTATAGCACCATCTCTTGGATCCATTACTATTATGGCTCCAGCTTTTTTATCTTTAAGAACTTCCTCAGCAATTAATTGCAGATTAAGGTCGATTGTTAGTTCAATATCATTACCTTGTACTGGAGGTTTTATACCCAATGATCTTTGAAATTTTCCTAATGAATTAACTTCAACCATTTCTCCACCCCATTCACCTCTTATATAATCCTCATAAACATATTCAATTCCAGTTCTACCAATTAAGTCATTTAATTTATAACCATTCTTAGCTAAGAATTTATATTCTAATTCAGTAATTGGCTGAGTATACCCAATTACATGGGCAGCAAGGGATTTATAAGGATAATTTCTAATTAATTTGGTAGCTATTTCAAAACTTATTAAATTCCCTTCATTCTCCTTAAATTTTATTAATTGATCTTCATTTAAATCCTCAAGAATAATTACTGAAAGTTTCTGATTTTTAAGACCATCAGAGTATTTTTTTTGAATTACGTCACTATCAATATTTAACAAGTTAGAAATACTTGATTTATGTTTTCCCCAATTGCTTTTATTAACAGATTGAGGCTTTATTATTAAAGAATATTTAACTCTACTATCTGCTAAAACATAACCATTTTTATCAAGTATTCTTCCTCGTATTGGCTGTGAAGCAATAAGTCTGATCCTATTCTCATCTGACATCTTCTTAAAAGATTCATAATTTAAAAGTTGTAAAAAAATTAACCTAAATAGTATTAATAAAAAAGAAACAGAAGAAAAAATAAGTAAGACTAGAGGTTGTCTGTTTAATGAAAAAAGGTTTTTATTAGGACTTGTTTTTATCAAAAATATAAAATTTATTTAAATATTGTTTTTTCCAATAAAGCAATAGTTGATTTTATTTCTTTAAGTTTTACGATTAAATCTTTATAATGACCATGTTCAGTTTTCACATTAAAATCATCCTTTTCAATATTATTTGAATTCATATCTCCACTCATAAAATTTTTCCTTATTTAAACAATTATTCCTTTTAATATAATCTTAAATAAGAAATTTATTTTTTCAAAATTATATTAACTTAGATACTTTAAAAATATCAAAAACAAATTAATTTAATTGATTTATATTTTGTTCAAAGTAAGGATTACAACTATTCTTTGATATCCCTAAAGACCATCCAATAAATGCAGAAATAAATATTGTGACGATTAACGGCATAATTGCTTGTTGAGTATTTACAAGGCTAAACCATTCTCTCCAGCTACTAAAAAATCTTTCTCTTTGAAATTTTCTTTTTTCATTTTCTAATAATTTAGCTTTTTTGGCGAAAGATTTTGTTACCCACTTTTCGAAGGGAATCTTTTTTATAATCGCCATTTTTCTTTCCACTTCTAATAATTGACCAGAACTAAGATGAGGATGAAATGTACTTATCAATTCAAGAGTTTTTAAAAACATCTCAACAGTTGCATCTTTTATGAGCTTTTGCTCATGACTTAAATCAGTCCACTCTATTTCTGGATAAAAACGATTTCTATTTGGTGAAATTTGATCCTCTGACATTTGACCAGGCTCTCTGAGCCATCTATTAGTATTTTCATCAAATCTCCGCCAATATAGAAAAGGATTAATAAAAATTGTTTTACCAGATACTTTGACTACATCTTGTTGAAGATGATTAGTTATTTTTCTTTCAGAATTTTTCGATTTTATCAAAGGTCTAAATTAATATTCTAATTAAAGATTATCTTTTATTCACTATTTTTCCAGAAATATAAAAAAATTATCCCATGAATATTAAGTTATTGATAATTGCCAACGCTTCTTTAAATAATTACAGTATTCGCAATTTAAAGAAGGTTTTGGAAAAACATCCGAACGTAATAAATTAACCGTATCAATTATCTTATTTTCTACCCATGCAGTAGAACAGTCTAATTTAATTAGATGTACGTCAAAATTTAATTGGTTATTAAATAATTCTTCATTTTTCCTTCCATTGAAATATAAAAGATAAGCTTCTTTAGCCACTTGAAAACCGTTTTTTTTAAACAACCACTGGTACATTTCTAACTGTCTTTTATAAGCTTTTGCATATTCGTATTTATTAAAAGTCTCAAACCAATCAAAATTATTTCTGGATGTTGCTTTTACATCAACAATAATAAGATGACCATCTTTTTTTTGCCAAATATCATCTACAGCTCCACCAAAGTCATAGTTGTGTTCAATTGACTTATATCTTATCCCTTGAAAATTACTTCTCCAACGTTCTAAATCTTTATGTTTGAAAGGCACAGCATCAATTCCATTTTTAATAAATAAAGGATGCGGCTCCTGAATATTTCTATAATAATCAAATTCATTTTTACATAAATTATCTACAGCTATATTTAAGGTGAATGGTAGTGATGGCGGTTTTATTTGATATTTTTTATCCAAAACACAACATCTTGGACAACTAAGATATTTCTCAACTGTAGATCTACTTAATTTAATAATATCGGTCATTACATTTTAAATCTCATAAATTATTAGTATTTAATTAATTAAAACTAATTCGTTCTAATTCTAGATGCATAAATTCCTAAAATTACAAATTATTCTTTTTTTCTTTTTAGTAAGTTATGTCTCACCTGTCCTCGCATACAAATCATGGCCAAAACATCCTAAAGGATTAGATAAAAAAGCTTATCTGGAAAAATATAGTAGAGCAGTTTCTATAGGAATTGATACTCCAGGATCTTCTGGTTCTGGAGTAATAATTGGGAGGAAAGGAAATCAGTATTTATTCATAACAACTAGGCATATAGCACAAAGTCAACCCATTAAAAATGAAGAATATTGGATATATTCAGTAACTGATGAAAGAAATAAGATTAAACTAAAAAAATTTATTTACCCTAAGGAATTTGAAGGTTATGATTTAGCTCTTGGGGTTTTTGAAAGTGATACTAAATTTCCCGTTGCTTATATTTTAAAAAAATTAGTTTATAAACCAGATTTTGATTTTTGTTCAATTAGAAATATTGATGTATTTAACGACGGATATCAAGGTTATTTAGAGTGCGATAATGAATGGCAAATTCTTGGAAAACCAATAATTGGGGGAGTATCTCTACCAACAAAAGCATTAAATATTCCTGTTTTTAGAACATCAAGCTTAAAAATGTTAACAAGAGCTAAAGGTAATCAACAAGGTTATGAAGCCGTGTATGAGGCTTCTTCTACTGTTCCAGGGATGAGCGGAGGTGGAGTATTTGGTCAAAGAAGTTGTGGAGGGGTTCCAACATTTGAAAAAACAATAGAATTTACGGGATTTTATGGTGGTATTTTTGCGATACATGGTATGTCAGAAGAATACAGCAACACAAGCAGTCGCTCAGGTGTAGGCCTTGGAATACCACTTGATCTTTTCAGTAATTACTTTAATAAAATTTCAAAAGAATATGGAATTCTTAAATACAGCTCATCGTCCTTCTTTAATTGTTAACTAGACCATTATCATTTTCATTCCTGAATTAAAAGTAAAGTAACTTTTTCCACGTGTGATGTTTGTGTGATGTGTGCTTGAAAATCCTTACAAAAAGGTAGTCAAAAAATCACGTGTGATTCACGTGTGATGTTGTTTTCTTGACTATGACATGGGTCTTAATCTATTTTTTATTCCCATTCAATAGTTCCAGGAGGTTTGCTTGTAATATCATAAACAACTCTATTAACTGAACTTACTTCGTTTACTATTCTATTTGCAATCCTCTCCAAAATATGAAAAGGAATTTTTGACCAATCAGCTGTCATACCATCTTCACTAGATACACAACGCAAAACTATTGGCCATGCATAAGTCCTTTTATCACCCATAACTCCTACTGTTTTTACAGGTAGCAATACTGCAAAAGCTTGCCAAATATCATTGTAAAGACCTGCTTTTTTAATTTCATCTCTTACTATCCAGTCTGCATCTCTTAAACAATCAAGTTTTTCATTATTCACCTCTCCCAAAATTCTTATAGCTAGTCCTGGTCCTGGGAATGGATGCCTTTTTATAATTTCATCCGGCAAACCTAAAGCAGCTCCCACTTTTCGGACTTCATCCTTAAAAAGTTTTCTTAATGGCTCAACTAATTTAAATTGTAAATCTTTTGGCAATCCACCCACATTATGATGACTCTTTATTTTTACAGCTATTCTTTCTCCTGTTTTAGGATCAATATTAGTCCCAGCACTTTCAATAACATCAGGATAAAGAGTACCTTGGGCTAAATACTGAAAAGGTCCCAATCTATTGCTCTCTTCCTCAAATACTCTAATAAATTCTTCACCTATAATTTTTCTTTTTTGTTCTGGATCAGTAATATCTTTTAATTTGGCAATAAACCTTTCCCTTGCATTAATATATTCAACTTTTATGTGAAATTTCTTATCAAAAAAATCCATTAAAAATTCTGGTTCACCTTTTCTCATGAAACCTTGGTCTATAAACATACATGTAAGCTGATTTCCAATAGCTTTGTTAAGAAGAAATGCAAGAGTTGAGGAATCAACTCCTCCAGATAAGGCAAGCAAAACTTTTTTATTACCAACTTGCTCTCTTATCCTGGGAATAGTTTCCTCTATATAGGTTTCGGTTGTCCAATCAGCCGCACAACAAGAAATTTTATAAACGAAATTTTTAATTACCGTCATCCCAAACTCTGAATGAATAACTTCAGGATGAAATTGTACGCCAAATAATTTCTTTACATCATTTGAAACTGCTGCATGGAGTGTGTTCTCGGTATGAGCAATTTTTTTAAATCCATCAGGCAAACAATTAATAGAATCGCCATGACTCATCCACATAATAGATTTATCTTCTACATCAGAAAGGAGGTCAGATTCTTGGTCTATATTTATTGGTGCTCTACCATATTCAGCTCTTTTGGTTGCTGAGATAACAGATCCTCCAAGTTCTTTAACCATTAATTGCATTCCATAGCATATGCCAAGAATAGGGATTCCTAAATGAAAAATTTTTTCATCACACTTAGGCGCATTTTGTTCATATACAGAATTTGGGCCTCCACTCAAAATAATCCCTTTAGGGTTAATACTTTTAATTTCCTTAATTGAAATGTAATTGCTTACTACAAGAGAAAAAACATTAGTTTCTCTAATTCTTCTTGCAATCAATTCAGAATATTGAGATCCGAAATCCAAAATTAATATTGATGGGTCTCGTTCTTTTTTTAAAATTGTTTGACTCATGTATAAAAGTTAACTCAATTTATTTACAAAAGCATAATGAATCACAAATTAATCTCATTGAAAATAAGAAATATACTTATTACCATTAATTCCAGCCCACCTAATTTTCCTTTTTCTATCAAAAATGATTGATGCGATTTCCATATTGGTTTTTACATACCTATTTACATAATTAAAAGAACGCTTTTCGATCGTATTTGATAAATTCTTGAATAATTTATCAGCTAAAGATTTATTAAATCTTTCAAGAAATTGTAATGCATTCTCAAGATTATCTAACTGAGATAATTCAACTATTATTTCAGATGGTAACTTTTCTTGAACAGCTAAATAAACAAGAATCTCAATTCTTGCATCAGCTAAATGATTATGTGTATGAAAAATACCGCCTGCTAATTTAATTAATTTCCCGTGATAACCAAAAAGAATTACAGTTTTAACTTTTTTTATCGCAGCATCAACTAATAATGGTCCTATCCAATTTCCAATTTTGATAATTGGCAAGTTAACATTATGAGTTTTGGTCAAATGTAACCCATTTTCCCCAATAACAAATACAACTTCCCCTTTAAAGTCTTTTTGAATTAACTTTGCTAGATTATTTTTAGCCTCTTCTAATTGATCAGGCGAAGCACTCGAATAAGTCTCAGCAGAAGTACCAATAATAGATAATCCATTAACAATTCCAAATGACTTATTACTAGTTCTTTCTGCTAAAAACGCTCCATTTGGGAAAATAATTTCTAATTTCAAATTAAAGCCGGCAGGAATACTATCTAATAAATTTTCATATAAAACTTCTTTGGCAAAATTAGAAATGCATATCTGTGATGTATCTTCTTTTATGCCTACACCAGATCCTGCAATAATATTTATTGGTATTGTTTGAACAGGATCATTAAAAGAAATTTTTTCTAAAGAGGCTATTGTCCATATCTCTAAGTTTTGTGTAATGTCAAGATCTAAACCAGACTTTGCAAAGGTAATTCCTAATGCATGCGAGTCATCTTTAAGTAAGCCAACAGAATGAATCTCGATTTTTATTTCTTTTTTTTCATTAGGAATTTTTATCAGTTCATAATTTTCAAATGGTAACCCTACTAGTTTTTTTAATGCTGCCCTAGCAGCTCCAGCAACCCACAAAGGTAAAGAAAATCCTTTTTTCAAATCAAGTAATTGAAAAATATATAATGAGAACTAATCTAAGAATGACCTATTTAATAAAAAGTGGCCATACAACAAAAATTATCATTGATGATTCCTGGGCCTACACCAGTTCCAGAAAAAGTTTTACAAGCATTAAGTAAGCATCCAATAGGCCATCGCAGTAAAGAATTTCAAGATCTTGTAGAGAGTACAACTAAAAATTTACAGTGGCTTCATCAAACTAAAAATGATGTTCTAACAATCACTGGTAGTGGGACTGCCGCAATGGAGGCTGGAATAATAAATACCTTAAGTAGAGGAGATAAAGTAATTTGTGGAGAAAATGGAAAATTTGGCGAAAGATGGGTCAAAGTTGCTAAAGAATTTGGTCTGGAAGTAATAAAAATTGATTCCGAATGGGGCACTCCACTTAATCCAGAAGAATTCAAAAAGGTATTAGAGGAAGATAAACAAAAAGAAATAAAGGCGGTTATTTTAACTCATTCTGAAACCTCAACAGGTGTAATTAATGATCTAGAGACTATTAGTTCATATATTCGCGCGCACAACACAGCTTTATCAATTGTTGACTGCGTTACAAGTCTTGGAGCTTGTAATGTACCAGTAGATGAATGGAAATTAGATATTGTTGCTTCAGGATCACAAAAGGGATATATGATACCCCCAGGGCTTAGCTTTGTATCAATGAGCAAAAAAGCATGGGAAGCTGTAGAAAAATCTAATTTACCAAAATTTTATTTAAATTTAAAATCCTATAGAAAAAGTCTTTTAAGTAACAGTAATCCATACACTCCAGCAGTTAATTTAGTTTTTGCTTTAGATGAAGCTTTAAAAATGATGAGAGAAGAAGGCTTAGATAACATTTTCCTAAGACACAAAAAACACAAATTAGCGATGAGCAATGCAGTAAAGGCTTTAAATCTAAAATTATTTGCTGATGAAAAATATTTAAGTCCTTCAATTACTGCAATAAAAACTGAAGGAATTGATGCTGAAGAATTTAGAAAAATAATAAAAAATAATTTTGATATTTTACTTGCCGGTGGTCAAGATCATTTGAAGGGGAAAATATTCAGAGTGGGGCACTTGGGTTATATCAATGATAGAGATATTATTTCGGTAGTTTCTGCTATAAGTAATACACTTCTATCCCTCGGTAAAATTTCAGCCCAACAAGCTGGTGAAGCATTAATTGTTGCATCAAAATATCTAGAGGGAAATTAAGTTAGGTACCTGGCTCTTCAACATTTCCCCCTAATTCAACAATCTTTTTTCTAAGAAAGATTGATTTTTTTTCATCACCGTTGGTTTGAGCTATTGCAAGAGCAAACTCTAATTTTTCGAGTTGGTGGCCACCCTCAAAAAAAGATAATTTTTTCTTTATGCGGTTTTTATTATCTTTGTATGAAATTTGTGAAGACATAAAAATACATTCTTTAATTAATATTATGCCAACAAAAGGGGACATTACGAGAGTAAAACAAAAATCTAATTTGAAAATAAACCCAAGCAAAAAAATATTTTTCTAATATTATGTCCAAACATCCCTCAAATTTATGCCAAACATAAACCTAATTTATTATCTGATTGCAGGTGTGATTTTTGGAGCTTTAGCTTTAAAAACTGGAATTCCAGCGGCACCTCTTGCAGGAGCTCTTATAGGCGCAAGCATTTTAAGCATCAGTGGTAAAGTCGATATAGCAGAGTGGCCAATTGGCACAAGGACAATTTTAGAAATTGGAATTGGAACAGTTATTGGTACATCTTTAACTAAAGAATCAATGGTTGATCTTCAAAGTTTATGGAGACCTGCTATTTTAATAACTTTTACTTTAGTTATTACAGGATTAGCAATTGGATTATGGACCAGCAGATTACTTAATATAGATGTTATAACAACAATTCTAGGTGCAGCACCAGGAGGCATTAGCGGTATGAGTCTTGTAGGGTCTGAATACGGAGTGGGAGCTGCTGTAGCAACTCTTCACGCTGTAAGATTAATTACTGTGCTTTTAATTCTCCCTTTAATTGTGAAATGCTTGAATATATTTGGAGTAATTAAATCTTAAATTTATATAGACATATCGATAATAATAGATATTTTAAAATAAAAGATAAAAGCCTAATGCGAAGATTAAAGAATAAAAAAATAATACTTTTAGCGTTTGGAATTTGCACCCCTTTAACTCTTATCACGTCAAAAGTAAATGCAAGTTCATTTGGAGCAGAAATTTTTTGTTCTATGAGAGATGCCGGAAATGACCATGAAAGCAGTTGGGATGCAGCTTATTCATATATAAAAAAACAAAAGGGCGGAATTTTCAAAGTTTCACCTAAAAATGCAGCAGCCCAAATTACTGAAACAGTTATAAGAGAAAAAGAAAAATTTAGTTATTGCGTTGAATATTTAGATAAACTTCATCCCAATAGACAACTAATACGAGATTTAGAAAAAGAAGCAAAAAGAAAAGAAAAAGAAGCAGAAGATAGAGAAAATAAAAGAAAAGAATTAGAAAAAGAATTAGAAGAAACTAATAACGAAATTTCTGAAGAATTTACTGATGAAACACTTGATAGATATAGTTATTAATTAAGATTTCCAAAAGATAATAATTTTTTCTAGATTCAATAAATACTTTTTTGTATCTAAACACACTAAATCATATTTTTACTGCAAATATAGGCTAAAAAGCAAAAACATAATGTTGACTTTTATTATATTCAAGCGATTATTTATTTAACTAAATATTCTGAATGCATATTAATGATGCGGTGTTTTTAGAGGATTTGTGTCCTAAGTTCAGATTAAGACAATGGCGAAAATCCATTCATAAGTTTACAGGAAAAAGTTGTATATATTGTGGAAAACCATCTGAATCTATTGACCATGTAATACCACAAAGCCAGGGAGGCTTAAGTACAACAGAAAATTGTGTCCCTGCATGTCTTTCATGTAATGGGGATAAATCAGATGAAAATGCTTTGTATTGGTATAGAAGGCAAAAATTTTATGATCCACGAAGAGCAATGGCTATAAGAGCTTGGTTAGAAGGAGATTTAAGATTAGCTATCAGATTACTGCAATGGGCTAATCCAAATTCTAAGGTAAAAAATAAAAATTACATAAAAGATAAATCAGAATATAAAGCAGCTTGACTACCAAACATTACAAATTTTTCTAGAGTTATAATTCTCACATATATTTTCCAATTCTTTTGGCGATTCTGGGATTATTAAAATTGTCGAAAATGAAATAAGAAAGACAAATAACTTTTGGTAGAATTTAAAACTAACTAAACTTATTTCTTTCTCTACAAGAAGGGGGTAACTTTTGCAAATACAGAAAGTTTTTGATTTTAAATCGGACTCAAAAGCTGTCTTCATCATTAATTAATACATATGTACTACTTTAACCTAGCATGAAGAAACCTGCAAATATACTCGGAAATAAAAATAAATTTTTAATCTTGGGATGTGGTTTCAGCGGTAGTTTTTTTGCAAAAACTATTAGAAAATTTGGTTGCACTGTTTTAACAAGCACAAGATCTGCAAGCAAAGATCCAAATAGTTTTATTTTCAACAGTGAACACGAGGTCATTCCTGATAAAGAAATTTTTGATGGAGTGACGCATATTCTTAGTTGCATACCTCCCGACAAAAATGGAAATGATCCAGTATTGAAAAGTCTTAAAAATAAACTAAAAAGTTTATCCCTAGAGTGGGTTGGCTATTTATCTACAACAGGAGTTTATGGAAACACCAAGGGTGATTGGGTTTCTGAAATTAATGAACCAAACCCATTTCAAAAACGAAGTTATAAAAGATTAAATTGTGAAAAAGAATGGATTGAATCTGGTTTACCTGTACAAATTTTTAGGTTACCAGGTATTTATGGACCTGGAAGATCCACTTTTGAAGCAATAAAAAATAAAAAAATTCGCGTCATATTAAAAGAAAAACAGGTATTTTCGAGAATTCATGTCGCTGATATTGCAAATGCAATTATCTATCTATTGCAAAACAAAGATTCCTTAAAGTTTTACCAGATTATTAATATTGCAGATGATGAGCCCTGTTCTCAGATAGAGGTAATTCAATATTGCTACGATTTACTTGGTTTAACAATGCCAAAGCCAATATTGTTTGAGGATGCAAAAGAGGAATTATCACCAATTGCTCAATCTTTTTGGATGGAAAATAGAAGAGTTTCTAATAAACTTTTATGCGAAACACTTGGATATAAACTAATTTATAAAAACTATAAAATAGGCTTAAAAAATTGCTATCTAAATAGTTAAAAAAATAAATCTGAAACTTTTTATGAATTTTCAAAATACAAATAAACCGTTAAAGGTCGTATTAAGCGTAGGAGATGAGTCAGGTATTGGACCCGAAATAATCTTAAAAGCACTTTATTCTAATGAGATTCCAGAAAATATTGAATTCGAATTAGTTGGATCAAAAAAAAACCTACAAAATATATATGAACATCTTAGATCCTTAGGATTAGAAAACCTTGCAAATCCAAAAAATTTAAAAATACAGGACATCAAAATTTGTCCATCAAATAATGACCCTAAATCAAATTACGGTGATTCAAGTTTCCAATATTTAAAAAAAGCAATAGAAATTGTAAAACAATCTCCTAATTCAGCACTAGTAACAGGACCAATTTGCAAGAAATCATGGTCTCTAGCAGGGCATTACTTCTCTGGTCAAACCGAAGTACTAGCAAAATCATGTGGAGTAAAAAACGTTGGCATGTTATTCACAGCTAAATCACCAATTACAGGTTGGAGATTTAATACTTTATTAGCTACAACCCACATAGCCCTTTCTGAGGTTCCCAAGAAATTAACTAAAGAATTAATCCACTCTAAATTGGATCTTTTCAAAGATTTTTGTAATACCTATACCGATAAACCAACTTTAAAAGTAGCAGGATTAAACCCTCACGCCGGTGAAGAGGGAATTTTAGGTCATGAAGAGAAAGATTGGCTCAATGATGCATTAATTACATGGAATAAAAAAAATAGAGGTATTGAATTATTTGGCCCTTTATCACCAGATAGTTGCTGGAATACTTCTGTAAAAGCTTGGAATAACAAAAATGCTGAAAAGCATGATGGCATTCTTGCTATGTATCATGATCAAGGTTTAATACCAATGAAAATAATAGCTCTTAATTACTCAGTCAATACCACAATCGGTTTACCTTTTATAAGAACATCTCCTGATCATGGAACGGGATTTGATATTGCTGGCAAAGGAATTGCTCAATCTCAAAGCATGATTGAGGCTATTAAGGCTGCCGTAGAAATGACTCACAATTCAAGACTGCTTAACACGCATTAAAACTTGGCCAAATTCAACTGGTGTTCCATTTTCAACAAGGATCTCTACTATTTCAGCATTAAATTCAGATTCAATTTCATTCATTAACTTCATTGCCTCCAAAATACAAATGGTTTGACCGACCTTAACGTTATTACCTACTTCGACGAATGGCTCCTCACCAGGCGCCGCAGCCCTATAAAATGTACCAACCATAGGAGAAGTAATTTCAGTTAGATCAGAACGCCCCGGGGGCGCCACCTGAGGTGCTTCAGGGTCATTAACAATAGAAATATTGTCATTAATAGTTTTTTGATTAGCAATTGTTTGCTTATCAAATGAAGTATTAGAAACTAAATTTTTAACAGCTTGGTTCTGATCAAATACATTCCTTTTTATTTCAAGTTTAAAATCCTCTCCCTCAAGCGAGAACTCTTGTATGTCACTTGTAGAGATTTTCTCTATTAAGCGATTTAAGTCATCATGATCTAATTTCATAGTCATTAATTTTCACGTCCAAGATAACTGTCATTACGAGTATCAACTTTAATCATTTCTCCCACAGAAATAAATAAAGGAACCATAACTTGAGCACCTGTTTCTAGAATAGCTGGTTTAGTGCCCCCACTAGCAGTATCTCCTTTAACTCCTGGATCAGTTTCAGTAACTTTCAAAGTGATAGATATTGGAAGTTCGACTTCTAGAACTTTACCATTATGAAAAATTACATTAACCTCCATCCCCTCTTTCAAATACTTTGCACCTTTACCGATTTGTTCAGAGGTGAGTCTTGTCTCTTCAAAACTTGTCATGTCCATAAAAACATAATCGCCAGACTCCACATAAGTATGCTGCAGGTTAGACTTCTCAAGGATAGCCTGCTGTACTGATTCTCCGGCTCGAAAAGTTTTTTCAACCACGTTGCCGCTTTGAACTGATTTTAATTTTGTTCGCACGAAAGCAGAACCCTTGCCAGGCTTGACATGTAGAAATTCTACAACGCGCCAAACTTGTCCATCCAATTCGATGGTAGTACCTGTGCGAAAATCGTTACTGGAAATCATTCCTGTATTACATCCCCAAGGATCATAAACCTGCAAGAGTGCTATGCAAAAATTCTTATCAAATCAGAACAAACTTTTCTTAATTCTATCTATTGTAATTTTACAGATTTTTCTCTTAAAACCGATTCAAGTACTAGCTGATTTACCTACTGGAAATGCAGTAAAAGACCCTAGCGCAATCCTCAGAAACGCCCTCCCTATCAAGCAAGTTGAATTACAAGAACTTCAACACAAATTGGAAGAAACTAGTGACCTTGTAAGAGGAGGAAGATGGCCCGCTCTTACGAAAACTGTTACAAAATGTCAATCTTTACTAAAAAAATACCAGAGTAAAATTATTCAAGAATTACCAAACGATAAAAAGAAAATTGCTGAAAAAACTTTTTTAGAGCTTAAAGAAAATTTTGATAGTCTTCAAGATTACTCTAAATCAAAGGATAAATACTCATTTATAGCGGCCCGAAGAGATGCCTTAGGTAAAATAGGTGGATTAGAAGAATATTTTTTACCAAATGAATTTCCATACTCTATCCCCCAAGAATTTGATAATTTACCACGATTACTGGGCAGAGCAAAAGTCAATATAAAAACCTCCAAAGGAGATATGGAAGCAATTGTGGATGGATTTAACGCCCCACTTACAGCGGGAGCATTTATAGATTTATCTTCAAAGAACTTCTACAAAGATTTACCTATCAACAGAGCAGAAGAATTTTTTGTACTGCAAACAGGTGATCCAATTGGTGAAGATATTGGTTACATAGATCCTGAAACAAACGAAGAACGTCACGTTCCCTTAGAAATTAGAATTCCTGATGAACAAGATACTTTTTATAATCAAACTTTTGAAGATTTAGGTCTTTACACAGAGACGCCAACATTACCTTTTGCAACACTTGGAACTCTAGGATGGTCCCATTCAAATACCGCAGTTGATGATGGCTCATCGCAATTTTTCTTCTTTTTATATGAAGCAGAATTAAATCCAGCAGGTCGCAATTTAATTGACGGGAGGAATGCTGCCTTTGGTTACGTTGTAGATGGATTTGATGTATTAGGAGAGCTTACTAAAGATGACACAATTATTTCAATTGATGTTTTAGAAGGGATTGAAAACCTCAAATTAAATGCATAAAGAAATATTAGAAGATATAGGGGAAAAAGAATTAATTCATAGGCTAGGAAAGTTTATGCCTAAAAACCAAATTTCAGATGATTGCGCTTTAATCAAAACTAAAAATGAAAATTTACTTGTTAATACTGATTCTTTGGTGGAAAATGTTCATTTCAATGAAACTACCATTTGTCCTTTGGACCTTGGGTGGAAAGCAGTTGTTAGTAACATCTCTGACTTATTATCCAGTGGAAGCAAGAAAACTATTGGTATTACAATAAACCTAGTTCTACCTTCTAGAACTGAGTGGATTTGGGTTGAAGAGTTATATAAAGGAATAAATAAAGCTTTAAAAGAATATGGCGGCATAATTCTTGGAGGAGATTGCTCAAAAGGGAATCAAAAAGCCATATCAATTACTGCCTTTGGGATTCAAGGTGAACTTGAATTACGAAGAAACGCATGTAAACCGGGAGATGTAATTTTAACTACAGGAATTCATGGTCTTAGCAAACTAGGATTTTTAATTAAAAATAAAATTTATTTAGATAATGATATTTCTCTTGATAAAAGATTAATCAGTAAATCGATTGAACATTTTTGTCGCCCTAAAATTTACCCAAATTTTCTAAAAAATCTTATAAAAACTCGCTCAAATAAAAAAATTAAGAGAATAGGATGTACTGATAGCAGTGATGGTCTATTTCAAGCTTTACAAGACTTAGCAAGTGCTAGCAAATGCAAAGCAATTATTAATTATGAAAAAATACCCAAAGATAAAGATTGGCCAATAGGAGATAAATGGGACGAGTATTATTTTTTTGGAGGTGAAGATTACGAATTAGTCTTCTCCTTACCAAAAAAATGGGCGAAGAATTTATCTAAACTTGATAAAGATATTAACGAGATTGGTTTTTTTGCTGATGGTGAACCATCAATAGAATTTAAAGATAATAACAAAAACAAATTATTAAGTAAAAGACCTTTCAAGCACTTTTAATTATTCCCAATTTTTTGCAACAATCTCTGCTAAATCTACAACTCTTTGACTATAACCCCACTCATTGTCATACCATGCGAGCACCTTTACAAGGTTATCTCCGATACACATGGTAAGGTCACTATCAACAATAGATGATTCATTAGTACCTGCATAATCGCTTGACACCAATGGTTCATCTCCATACTTAATAATGCCTTTCATTGAGCTTAGAGATGCTTCCTTGATAGTATTATTGACTTCTTCAGCTGTGACAGATTTAGAAGATTCAAAAACGAAATCTACTGCTGAAACGTTAGGAGTTGGAACTCTCATTGCAATTCCTGTTAATTTGCCTTTCATTTCTGGGTAAACCAGAGCTACTGCTTTTGCAGCTCCTGTAGAAGTAGGAACGATGTTTGTAGCAGCAGCTCTAGCCCTTCTTAGATCTCTATGACTATTATCTAAAATTCTTTGATCCCCTGTATAACTATGAATTGTAGTCATCAAGCCTTTTTTAATCCCAAAAGTTTGGTCTAAAACTTTAACTACTGGAGCTAAACAGTTCGTTGTACAACTAGCATTACTCAAAATATCATAATCTTTATGTTTATAAGTATCAGCATTGACTCCAACTACATAAGTACCAACGCCATCACCTTTACCAGGAGCAGTCAAGATGACTTTTTTTGCGCCTACCTCTAAGTGCTTACTTGCACCTACATCTGTATTAAATACTCCAGTAGATTCAATAACCAAATCTACACCCCAGTCTTTCCATGGGAGATTCATTGGGTTTCTATCAGAGAAACATTTAATTGTCTTGTTATTAATTACAAAAGTATCATCAGTATATTGAATATCAACGCCATCAAGTTGACCAAGAACTGAGTCATACTTTAATAGATGAGCATTAGTCTTAGGATCTGAAGTAACGTTAATTCCAACTACTTCAATATTGGTGTAAGCCCCTCTACTAAGCCAACAACGCATAAAGTTTCGACCAATTCTGCCAAAGCCGTTAATTGCAACACGCAAAGTCATAACTAATAATTTCTAAATGATTAACCTAAGTTGCTGATCATACTGAATTTTGTGCAATAACGTAAGGTTTTTTTGATTTATTAAGCAAATAAGTCTAGTTTTGTATTAATTCAAGAAAAAAAAACATTTTTTTTAAGAAAAAATAGCAAAATTTTACCTAGAAGTTATTTTGATTTAAGTAAAAGATAAACATTGGATAAAAAATTACTGTTGAAAAGTCATTTTCATTTTATTGGGATTGGAGGTATTGGAATGTCAGCGTTAGCAATAGGTTTACTCAAAAAAGGTTGTTCAGTTTCAGGATCTGATTTAGTTAAAAACGATGAAACTAAAAAATTGGAGAAATTAGGTGCAGTAATCTTTACTTCTCAAATTCAACAAAATATTAAATTTGTTATTTCAAAATTTACCAACAAATTGATTAATTTTGTTGTAAGCTCCGCGATCAAGCCAGAAAATGAAGAATTATTGTACTGCAGAGAAAAAAATTTATCAATAAAACATCGTTCAGAGATACTCGCAATGCTAATGAAAACTTATACTACATTGGCGGTAGCCGGCAGCCACGGAAAAACATCAACCAGTACATTTCTTTCTACAATACTTGAGTTATGTACACGTAATTCTTCTACAATAACTGGAGGAATAATTCCTATTTACAACTCTAATTGTCATTTAGAAAATACAAAATTCTTAGTGGCTGAAGTTGATGAATCTGATGGGACAATTAACAAATATAAGTCTGATATCGGAATAATAAATAACATTGATTATGATCATTGCGATCACTTTTCTAATTTAAGTGAAGTCATATCTTCTTTTAAAAGTTTTGCTGAAAACTCTAAAAAATTACTACTTAATTTTGATTGTGAAATCTCAAGAAATAATTTTTATTCTAATTGTAAGTGGTCAAACACTACGGCTAAAAACGTAGCTTATGCAATAATTCCGACTGAAATTAATTCAAAGTATACAATTGGAAAATATTATGAAAATGAAAATTTTATTAGTAGTTTGAATATTCCAATTCCAGGATTACACAATCTATCTAATATTACCGCAGCAATAGCAGCTTCAAGAATGATAGGTGTAGATTTTATAGAAATTAAGAAAAATATAAAATATCTGAAACTCCCAAAAAAAAGATTTGAATTCAGAGGTCAAATAGATGAAAGAAGTTTATATGATGATTATGCACATCACCCAAACGAAATAAAAGAAACGATTAAATTAGGAAGATTATTCATTCAGCAAAAACATAATAATGAATGTCAAAAAAGTAGATTAATAGCTATATTTCAACCTCATAGATACTCTCGAGTAAAGCAATTTACTGAAGAATTCGCTGAAGAATTATCAAAAGCAGATGTAATTTATGTAACCAGTATTTATGGAGCAGGAGAGGGAAACGAAGATAAAATTACTTCGAAAATTATCACTGATCTGATTTATAAAAAAAATAAAAATGTTATTTACATAAATAATTATTATGAAGTTACAAAGAATTTTTACAAATTAACTCAAAAAGGTGATTTAATTTTGAATATGGGAGCAGGTGATTGTCATAATTTATGGTCAATTTTAAGTGAAAAATATAATTAAAATAAATAATTAATTTATGAATAAAAAAATTTTTTCTGAAAAATGTAATTTAAGTAGTTATACAACTATTAAAGTGGGAGGAGTAGCTGAATATTTTGCTGAGCCAAGAAACGTTGAAGAACTTTCATATCTAATAAAATGGGCTAATTTAAACAAACAAAGATGTCAAATAATTGGCGCAGGTTCAAATCTTTTAATAAATAATATTTTCATAAAAGGCCTAGTTGTTTGTACAAAAAAATTGAAATCTCTAAAAATAGAGTCATTTTCAGGAATTGTTGAAGCGGAAGCAGGTGTAATGCTCCCAACATTATCTAATTCTCTTGCTAAAAATGGATTACAAGGAGGTGAATGGGCTGTCGGAATTCCCGGAACATTGGGAGGAGCAATTTATATGAATGCTGGCACAAGTAATTTATCGCTAGCAAAAAATCTTATTTCCGTAAAAGTTATAAATAATAAAACTCATGAAAAACTTGAAATTGCAAAAAAAGATATCAATTTTGAGTATAGATTTAGCTCTTTTCAAAAAAACGAATTAACAATTATTAGTGCAAGATTACATTTTGAACCTAATGGAAATCTAGAAAAATTAATTCAAACAACCAAAAATAACCTTAAATTAAAAACAGAAACACAACCATATCATCAGCCAAGCTTTGGTAGTGTTTTTAAAAATCCTGAAAATAATTATGCAGCAAAATTAATTGATGATTTGGGTTTAAAGGGATTTAAAATTGGCGGTGCTGAAATTTCTACAATTCATTCAAATTTTATAATTAACACTTCATCAGCAAGTTCAAAAGATATTTATGAATTAATAACAGTAATTCAACAAAAAGTACTACAAAACAAAGGGATTTATTTGCAACCGGAAGTAAGAATGATTGGTTTTGACTATCCTAACTAAAGAAACGTTTTTACAAAATGGCGGGTTTTGGACTTCCTAACTTTGGACAACTTACAGAAGCTTTTAAAAAAGCTAAACAAATTCAGCAAGATGCTCAAAAATTACAAGATGAACTTGAAAATATGGAGATTGAAGGCAAAAGTGATGATGATATGATAAAGGTCTGGATAAGTGGAAACCAACTTCCTTTAAAGGTAGAAGTACAAGAAAATATCTTAAATTCAAATAAAGAACAAATAGAGCAAAATATTCTTCAAGCTATTCAAAAAGCTCATGAATTATCAACTACAACTATGAAAGAAAAGATGAATGATTTGACTGGTGGATTAAATCTTAATCTTCCTGGTTTTGATAATAGTGAATCTTAGAAGAATCAATCATTTCTCTATAAAAAGAATATCTTTCGAAGGATTTATTTAAATTACATCCCTCATCGTTTAAATGTAAGCAATTACGAAATTTACACTTAATTCCTTCTTCGATTACCTGTTTATATATTTCTGAATAAAGATTTGGTAAAAACTTAATATCAACCTCTAGAGGTTGCATATTAAAACCAGGAGTATCCACAATAAAACTTTGATTCGACAAAGAAAATAACTCAACATTTCGAGTAGTATTTTTTCCTCTCTTAATTTTATTAGAAACTGGAGCAGTACTATTTTGAAGACCTGGAATAATCATATTTAGCAAAGTAGTTTTACCAACTCCGGATGGGCCCATAAAAATTGAACATTCTTTTTGCTTTAACTCAGCTAATAAATTTTTAAAGCAATCAGATTTTTGTAAATTTAAAGTTATTGCTTTGTAACCCCATTTCTCAAATTTATCAAGTAAATATGATCTTCTTTTATCAGAAATTAAATCACACTTTGTCAAAACTAATGAGACTTCAACTCCCATTGATTCTGCTGATATCAAAAACCTATTAACTTGAGATAAATTTAACTCTGGTTCTTCAACGGAAAAAGTAACGTATATGTTAGAAATATTTGCAACCGAGGGTCTAACTAAAAGGTTTTTTCTTTTTATTAGACTTGTTATTACTGCGCGTTTAGTTTTAAAGTCAATTTTTTCAATCTCTACTTCGTCTCCAACATAAATTAATTGATCCTTGAAATTTATAGACTTCTTAACCTTACATAAAAATTTCTGGCTATTTCCAGAGTTTTCTTGATTTTTTAAATCAACCAAAAAAAAGTCATTAAATTTTTTCGTAACTAAACCTAAATATTTACTATTAGTTTTCATTCAATATTTTTATTTTTATAAATTTTTCATTTTCTTTGATTTGTTTAAATAAACATCCCATCTCTTTTAAATTGTTTAATACCATTTCTTCTGGTTCACCTTTATCTAGTTCAACAATAAGTTGTTCATTTTTAGATAACTTCTCCAAAGCCAATTTAATTTTGACAACATTTAAAGGACATGGAACAGATTTAAGATCCAAATGCTTTAAGGAAGTCATTAAGATTCTTTACCAAATAATTTACTAAACAGTCCACTACTGGAATTAATATTTTTATCTGAATATTGAGAAGCTAAACCCTCTAACAGCTCTCGTTCTGAGTCGGTTATACGAGTTGGTAATTTTACTTTTACTAAAACTTCATGATTTCCTCTCGCTACCGGATTTCCAAGTCTAGGTACCCCTTTATTCTCGAGTGAAAGAGTTGTATTTGGTTGCGTACCACTTGGAATGTTTAAATTAACGTCTCCATCAACTGTGGTGATTTTTACAGTGTCACCTAAAATAGCCTGTAAATAACTCACTGCTATTTCTGAATAAATAGTTACACCATCTCTTTTAAGTTTTGAATCATTCTTAACCTTTATAAAAACATAAAGGTCTCCAGGTGGGCCCCCTCTCAAACCAACATTTCCCTCGCCGGAAACTCTTAATTTTGTGCCAGTATCAACTCCTGCCGGAATATTAATTCTTAATTTTTTTCTGACTTGCTTTACGCCATTACCACCGCAAGTTACACATGGATCTGCAATTATCTGGCCAGCCCCATTACATGAAGGACATTCAGCTACTTGTGTGAAATTACCAAAAGGTGTTCTTGTAGCTCTTCTAACTTGTCCACTTCCACCACATGTTGAACAAGTTTTGGGTCCTGTTCCTGGTTTTGCACCTGTTCCCCTACAGACTTCACATGTCTCCAAATGAGGAATTTTAATTTCTCTTTGTTGGCCAAAAATTGCATCTTTAAAGTCAATATTAAGGTCATACCTTAGATCATCTCCTTGTTGAGGGCCTCTTCTTTGTGTTCTTCCTCCTTGTGGATTTTGCCCCCCAAAGCCATTAAAAAAAGTTTCAAATAAATCTGCGAAGCCACCCATATCTCCCATATCAGGCATTCCAGCTGCACCCCCAAGGCCTGCTTCTCCAAATTGGTCATATCTTGCTCTAGTTTCAGGATCAGCTAATGCTTCATAAGCCTTACCAATTTCTTTAAATTTATCTTCCGCACCAGGTTCTTTATTAACATCAGGATGGTATTGTCTTGCTAATTTTCTATAAGCCCTTTTTAAGGTATCCGCATCAGCATCTCTTGAAACTCCAAGTATTTGGTAAAAATCAGCCATTAGATAATGCTCAAATAAGAATTTGGAATTTATACATCTTCAGAAGTATTTACCTCTGAGTTAGCATCCCCTTCAACTGTATCCTTTTCTACTTCCTGTTGTGAATTTTGTTTACCTGGTCCCATAGAAACCTTAACCAATGCATGTCTCAAAACCTTACCTTCTAGATGATATCCACGTTGCAATTCTTCAATAATAAAATCCTCTTCAAACTCTTCACTAGGTTCTCTTAATACGGCTTCATGCAAGTTTGGATCAAATTGCTGACCAACAACTCTCATGGGTGACACTCCCTGTTGTTTTAAAACTTCTACAAGTTGTTTATACAATCCTTGATAACTTCTATGAAGAGCTTGAGCTTCTTCACTTTCTGGTTTAAGTTGTTGTCTTGCTCTTTCAAAATTATCAACAATAGGAAGTATTGCAGTTAAAGTCTTTGAAACAAGTTGGATTTTTAAATCGTCCTGATCCCTAGACTGCCTTTTCCTGAAATTATCAA
>QCCP01000008.1 GCA_003281225.1 Prochlorococcus sp. AG-347-L20 | reverse complement strand
CGTATAATAAATCTTAAATATTTAAATTCCTATCAAATTTTAATGAATATAAAGATTATGTAGCTTAATAATTTTCATGAAAGAAAAGCCTTTTAAAAGCAGATACAATAGTAATTAAAAATTTTTTTTAGTATAAAAAATCAAATTTTAAGAAGACAATTTTATAAAAGATTTTTAAAGATAATTTATATTTTAAATATAGTTATAAGATAATTTTAATAATTTTTAGATTCGCGAGATTTCCAATCTGCTAATCTGCTATTAATCCAAGAATTAAAATTGTTAAATTTATCTTTTATTGTTTTTCTATAATCATTACTTTCAAAGCCTATATTAGAAGTTTTAATTTTGTGCTGAGCACAAGGAATTCTAATAGTCTCTGTCCATTTTCTTATATATCCTGGATTTGCTATTGAACCAGGTATATATTTCTCTTTATAAATTTTCGCATAACATTTATTATTTTCTCTATAACTAGAATAATAATCGTGAGCATTAATTGGTGAGACAAAAATAAATAAAATTGTTAACATTGATAATTTCATAATTTAAAAAATAACTATTAATTTATTGTTCTGACTTTTAATTTAGTTTCCAAAGATTTTTTATTTTAAATATCATATTTCCCAACATAAACATTTTTTATTAAATTTAAGGCAATGACTAAAGTAGATTTATCTTTAATGTAGGTTTCTAATTTTTCAGAATCAAAAGAATTTATATTTTCAATTAAATGATCATGTGGTTTAATTAATTCTGATATAAGAAATAGAACAGTTTTCTTAAAAAATATCCAAGGGAAATCTTTTTCTTTTAGATTAATTTCTATGAAACTATGAATTTCTTTTTCATAATTCTTTATAGTTTTGATTGGATCTAAATCATCAATATTCTTTATATCTCTTTGCTTATTATCTGAGATAATTTTTTTAAGTTCTGAGTCAGATATCTTCTTAGGTATTTTGCTATAGTTTGACTTTTTTTTACTTTTCTTTTTTTTTTTCATTTGTATTCATATTCTATTTGTTTATTGTTCAGGATTTAAGTATTGATTCATTTTTAACTACTTTATTACCTTTAAACATGAATCAACATAATATGTTTTAATTTTTTTATCTTCTCTTATTTTTTCCGTTACTGTTTTTTTAACTTTTATTATTACATTACAGTCATCAAGTTTTTTTTCTAAATAATAACTAATTTTTAAATTTTGATTATTTAAATTACGCTTTTTGAAATCTTCCATCAACATGATAATAGCATCAATTTCTGTCTTAAAATTTTCATTTGCTCTTAGATTTGCATTTAATATGAAATTCAAATTAAATATAGTTAATAAAAAATATTTTACAAATCTAAGACTAATATGTTCTTTAATAATTTTTTCTTTATCTATAAAATTTGGATAAGATAAAATTTGTTTTTTAAAATTCATTAATTAATAAGAATATATATTAAAATTGTTCTGATAAAAATTTTTATTTCTTATTTGAATTTGAATTCCAGTTTTTTTAAAACTAATTTTTTGCTATCATGGTAAAGAATATTTCCTTAAAGTTGGATAATTTATATAAAACTCTCGTGAGAATAAAATTAAATGAATCTGAAATTAGTAAAACAAACTTAAACTATCTTGAAACATCAACATTTAAATATGAAATAAAAGAACAATTATTTGCAAAAGATTTTGATATTCAAAAAATTTTAATCCAAACAAAAAATAGAGAAGTTTTTGATATGAAAATAAAAAATTATTGTTTAAATAATAAGAAAAATATAGATTCATTACTTTTATTAAGATGTAGGGTAAGTCACGCAATATTGGCGAATATAAAATCTATATGGTATGAAAATAATACAAATGTTACTTTCATGGATCTCTTGTCCATCTTCATGGAAGACCCTGGGAATAGATATTTATCCTTAAAAAAAAAGAAAGGGAAAGAAAAAAGAGAATTTAATTATATGCTTATTGAAGAACTTTATAAAATATTTTCTATCAAAAAAGCTAGGATACATCCTTTCAGCCTGCATGTAATTCAATCTTATGAATCAAAGAATGATTCTTCCATATCATATTGGACAAGATTTTTAATTAATAGAGACCCTGAGATAGCTGCTATTCTTAGACCACACGGACAAAGGGTGATTACGGATTGGGCACTAATTTACGATACCTCGATAACAAAAATGATGAAATCTTGGAATAAATATGGAAGTAAAGATATATTTTTTGATTTTCAAAAAGATGTAAATTTTGAAAAATTTAATGTTGAAAAAACTATAGAATCAATTTTTAAAAATTATCAATTTTATTATCCTAAAGCAAAAGAAATTTATAGAAGAATTAATAGAAGAGATACAGGTTGGAGACCAGATAAAGATTTTTTATTGAAATTAAATCCAGATCATCATTCCGAATATATTAATTTTAATGCAGAATTTATTCAGAAAATTCTTGAGAAAATGGCTTTATGTATAAGAATTGAATCCGGTGAAAAAATAAAAGTTGAATCACTAGATAAATTTAATAAAAGAAATTTAACATCAGTAGCCAATGAGAATAAATCAAAGGACGATTTTGCCTCTATGAGTAATTATTTAAAGGAAGTATCAAAAGAAAAAAATAAAAATAAACTGAGTGATATTGATTCTTTTATTAAAATCTTTATTGAAAAAGTCTCTTTTTCAAATACAAAAAAAGTTTTTGAAGAAACTGAAAAACAGTTTACTAATAGTCCAGAGATCTTAAAAGCTTGGATTGAATTATCAAAAAAAAGGGAATTTGATACTATTTCATTAAAAACAAAAATATCAAAATCAACATTATCGAAAACGTATCAATGTCAAAATATAGCTTTTTGCACTTCAAATGAAATAATAGATAATTTTCAAAAAATTACTTATCTAAATAAAAATAATTCAAAAAATTTTGTTGATAATTTCAATAAAATTTATAAAATGTCTAAACTATTTGATATTGAATTGGCTCTCATTTTATCAAATTCTTTTAAATCAAATAAAAAGCCTAGCCAAACTATTTTCGATGATTCTGATAGATATAATTTAGTTTTTAATAGTATTATGAGGTATGTAAATCCCAAAAAGGGTCCAAAGCTTCTTATTGCGATGCATGTAAATGAATTACTTACTTCTAAAGGATATTTATGAATAAAAACAATAATATTAATAAGTCAATAAAAGATGATAATAGTTTTGATTATGAATTAGAAAATTCTAATAATCAAATTCCAAGTAAAGAATACATTACATATCCAGAAGAGTCAGTTTTATTGGATTTTAATTTATCTTTAAGTCATTGGGAATTATCAATTGAGGCTTTAAAACAAGTTATTAAGGATAGGGATATTAATAAAGAAATAAAAATAAAAAAACAAAACAAATATAAAAAGTCTTTAACCATAAATGATTTACATATTCAGATTGCTTTATGTGGTCTTGGAGCAGAAGAGGTAAACATTCCTTTAGATATTTGGAAAAGTGCGTATACTGCTCCTCAAATTATATTAGTTGCGCAAGTCGATGATGAGAATAATATTGTACATTTTCCTGGGATTCTGACTGGTTCAAATTTCATCAAATATATTAGGAATAATTTTTCAAGAGGTAGCACTATTAGTGCTCCAATTTCCGAATTTGAAGGAGGAGTTGATATTTTATTCAGTTATTTAAAATTCTTTAATAAAAATTCTTTACCAAGAATTGGATTAAATAAGAATTCAAATTTTATTTCTTTAAATAAGAAAAATACTACTTCATTATCTTTACTCTTTTTAATTATTATAGGAATTTTTCTTGGTAAAAATTTTGTCAATACAAGATTAGCTATAAAGGAAACTACAATTGTAAATAATGAAAAAATTAATGACTTAAAGATGGGTCCTATTGTAAGCTCAAATTTAAATGAGAAATGCCTTAATAATGATTTTTCAAATGTAACAATAAAAATGTTTGAAACTCTAAAAAATGATAATAATATTATTTTGAATAATTTAAATTGCTCAGAAATTAAGATGATAAACAATAATATTTCATACGCTTTTTTAACAACTGGGAGAAGCAATAATAAATCTGTAGTTTGTTTAACTGATGATAAATTCAATAATCCTTGTAAATTTATTATTGGCTATTTTCAAGAGAATATCAATCCAATCATTGCCCTTGCAAATGCGACTGATACAAAATTACCTAAACCAGATTTTCTTAATGAGACTTTCGAACGTATTTTTATTAGTGTTAATGATGTTTTTGGAAATTAGTAATTTTTTTTAATTTTTAAAAAAATTTGGAGTTATATTTTTAAAATTTAAGCTTAATATTTGAACTTTAACACCCTGAATCATCTTTTCCCCATGGCATAATTGTTTTACATAAAATTACCTTATTTAAATTTGTCCCTATCAAAGAACTCTTTTCAAGATTACTCCCAGTTAAATTTGCTCCCGACAAATTTGCATATTCTAAATTAGTGCCCTCTAGATCAGAATATATTAAATCAGCATCAATAAGGTCAGTATAAGATAAATTAGCATTGATTAAATTGCTTTTATAAATCTTACTATGTGATAAATTTGCTCCTATTAAATTTGAATGGGATAAATCAGTATAAGACAAATCAGCATAAGACAAATTTGACTCTTCTAAATTCGTTCTTCTTAAATTTGCTTTTCTTATATTGGTTTTTGATAAATTAGACAATATCAAATTTGAATTTGATAGATCAACCTTATTTAAATTTGAATTGTAAAAATTTGATTCATCTAATTTTGAATTATTGACTTTTGCTGAATGAAAATTTGAATCGGTAGCATTTACAAAAGATAAATCAGAACCATATAAATTTGCTTTATAAAATTTTGAATTTGATATATCTGCACCAGACAAATTTACTGATTCAAGATTAGCATTCTCTAGATTAGAGCTTTTTAAGCTAGTCTCATTCAAATTTGCTTTTGAAATATTTGCTTTACTTAAATTTGAATTATCTAGAGAGCTGAATGAAAGATCTTTCCCAGATAGATTTAATCTTTCTAAATTACAAGAATTACATTCTCTAGTATAACTCAATTGATCAATTTCTTTTTCTGATGCAAAAGTGAATTGAGGGGATGTTAAAAAAAATATCCCCACGAATTTAATAATTAGTTTTTTTTTATTCATAAAAATGATTAAAGTAATTTTAAAATTATTTAAGGTTCGAAATTTCCTTCTGCATGTTGGAATGCCTTATATAGCTCTTGTTGATGAGGTTCATAATAGGTATTACCTGTATGAATAACCTCCTGCAAATAGAGCCTAATAAGGTCATCTTCCCAGATTTTATTGACCTCTTTTCGATCTTTTAAATCGCAGTTTCGTAATAACCAAACAATTTTAGTGTTAATTTTTGAATCGATGTCCATAGGTTTTAGTCCTTTAAAAAAATAGTAAATTGGAAGAAGCATGATTTATAAGAATTAATCATTATTTTATTTTTAATGTTTTGTTCCTTTCATAACTCCCCTTGAATTAAGGGAAATATTTTTTGATTATCTTTTTAAATTTAATACATATATTTATTTACCCCCTTCCTTTGCATTATTATCTTTTTCATTTTCATCTTGTTCTTCATCCTCTAATTCAGTAAATATTTTATTTCTTAAAGCAAGAATATAACTTGATCTCGAGGCCCTTACTTTCATATTTATTGATGATGAATAAAGAAGAACTACAGCAGTAATACTTAATAGAATTGAGATGATAAATCCAACAAATGAAAATCCTAAACTTTGAAAGTCTTTAGCAGCTATTTTTCTATAAAACTGTTTAGAAGCTTGATTAATAGCCATACCTGGATCTGTCCATCTAACTTTTCCAAGACAATTAATTTCTTCATCTGGGCAATCAATACGGAAGTTTATATTAGTGCTTTTAAAGGTATCGTTGTATTTCTTTAAGTTGGATTCTGAACCCAATAATGGACTTCCTTTGAATAAATTATAATATTGGTTTCTATTAAAAGAGTATAAATAAGAAATTGGAGTAAGGCTATCTTTAACCTCATTCTTTGCCTTTAAGGCATTATCAAAAGCAAAATCATTTTTGCCAATAAACGAATTAATTAAGTCTTTCTGAGTACAAAAACCAAATTTTGTGCGATGTTCATCTATTAATGATTTTGGAGTTCCTACAGGCATTTCTGAAGGTTTTTTATACATTTGGTCTTCCCAGTAATTGAAAAGTCGCCTTTGCGCGCCTTTGTTAAGATCTAGTTTGGACTGTTTTAAACTAAGTTCATCACATTTATTACTTACACTTTCAAATAATGCACCATAAGCTTTTTTAGATTTGGTATTTACCATAGATTTATTTTCTAAGTATTCTTTAGCAGCTAAATTTTTAATTTCACCTGATCTACTTACTAAATCAATACCAACTCCAGACATAAGAGTTTTAATAAATGATAAAGTGAAAAATACTAACAAAAGAAAAGAAGCAGTTCTATTACTATCCTTATTTCTATTCATTGCAAATTCTCCTGCTTTGTTTGACATTACTAGAAGCAATAATGCATAAGCAGCAGATAAAGGTAAGACAAATAGTCCTGAACCCTTTGCAAAATAATAAATTACTGGCGATGTACAGATAAAATCCCAAATTGTCGAAAGACTCATTATTGAGGCTGTTTGATTAAGTTGTTGATCGAGATTTGGATCTGAGTAAGCTTTACCTCTTAAATTTCTTCCCGGTACCCAGAAAATTTCTGAAAGGTTACTAAATAAAGATTTTCTAGTTTTATATTTAGCCCTGTTATAAACTCTTATTCTTTGCGTAGGATCTTTTTCATTCCTATTGTATTGGACTTTTGTTTGATTAGCTAATTTTCGAATGTGATCCAAATCTGGATGAGATTTGATCCAATTTAGTAATTGTTTTCTTTTGGACTGTGACATTTTTTATTTAAAAAATATATACACTTACTCATTGTTCTGGCTCTTTAAATAGTTTCTGATAAATTTTTTTTACTATACGCAGATATAATAAATCTAAATTCAAAAAATTTAGATTACTAAAGTTAAGAGTATAAAGTCTTTATAGATCAAAATAAAAATTAGAATAATATTATTTTCAATTACTATTAGTTTTATAAATGAAATGGATTTTAATGCCTAATGAATTGAAAAGGCAAAAGTTAGTCTATGCTTTGATAACATTTGGTCGCAGTTTCTAAGCCTGTCACTCCGATAAGTTATAACAATAAGTCTAGAGTTTCCTATATTTATATAGAATATTAATTAAGACAAAACTAAAGCAAGTAGAAATAGGATTGAAAATATTTTTATTGTTATTCGTTCTAGAAATCGAATCATTACTTCCTTAAATGTAAAAACTTTAATTTATATTTTTTTAAAAAATATTTATGAACCTATCATCAGTTCCTTTTAAAAAATTTTTGATCATCAGATTAAAAGCCTCTTTTGTTTTTAAATATTTAAAATTACTCTCAATATCGCAAAAATTCATAAACAATGTTTATAAATCATTTTATTTGTAGTTATTCCTTTCATATCAGATTCATATAATTCAACAGATCTTTGGAAATATAAAGGCATATCTTTATCTATTTTTCTTATAAATTCTTTTTCAACATTTGAAACCTCCTTATTATATGTTTCCCAGCCATATATGCTGTAAACCTTTTTATCAGTTATCTCTGAAATATTTTTTAGGGATAAGGCAAATCTATAACCTTCAGTTTCTGGTAGTCTAAGTAATGGAGGAGATTGCATTGATGATACTTTTTCCCAAAAATTACATGCTTTAGGTGTATTTCCTCTTAGGAATTCTGTATTACCAATACGTGAATAAATTGTTATTAATTTTCTATTACTAAGTTTAGGACCGTAACAGTTATTTTTGTCGAGTTTAATTTCTATTGCTTTTTTTTCGGCATTTAATTCAGGAGTGCCAAAAGTATACCCAGAAAATCTTATCTCTAAATTTTTTTCTTTAAGTTGTTTTTTTAGCTCTTTACAATACATTCTAGCTTTCTTTATTAATTGTTCACTTCTACTTAAGTCATTTAAAGCTCCATCTATATTCCCAGAAAGCTGCCTTATTGAAGATCTATTTATTAAAAGATCAAAATCATTAGGATTTAACTCAATTAATTTATCATGAAACTTGAGATTTTCTTTGGCTTCAATCATATTTTTGAAACTAAATATATTTGTTTTCACTTTGCTAGCTATAGCAATCTGATTATTAGGGTCCAATTCTAATGCTTTATTAAATTCATCCTTAGCAGATTTATAATCGCTCAAATTTGCTTTTGCTCTGCCAAGCAAGGCATAACCAAGAGCGGTGGGTTTTAAATTTATTGATTTTTTCGCAAATTTAAGCATCTCAATAGATTTCTCGCTGTAGTCTCTTAGTTGGTATGCTTTGATTAAATAGTTATCAGCTCTTTCCAAATCAGTTGTAGTTTTTAATGTTTTTATATTATTCAAAAAATTTTCATAATAACTTATTGGTACAGCCATATTTGTGCCTGTAGAAATCAACTTATCTTCATAATTAAATCTCTCATCAACTTCTGATCTGCCGTGGATAGCAATTAACTTACCATCAGGAGATAAAACAGGTCCTCCACTCATTCCAGGCAATGTTTTATTTGTATATAGAAGCTGATATCCGTCTTCAATCGAAATATTTGAAATGGCAGTAACTTGACCTGGTTGAAGTCTCCCTAATCTTTTGTTTACTGTTTTATTAGGCAAAGGATAACCAAAAACAAAAATCTCATCACCCATTTTTACATCATTTATATTTCCAATCTTCGATATTTTATAATTCTGATTACTTTGAAAAATTATTAGAGCTAAATCTACATTCTCAATTTTTTTTATAGAATTCTCTTTGTAGGAATGCATTTTTTGATCAATAGTTTGAATATCAATTTCATCACCATTTTTAAAATCTTGGATTACGTGCCATGAAGTGAGAACTAAATATTCATCAGTTGCATCGTCATGTCCAACGATTACTCCAGAACCTCGACCAGAAGGACTGAATATTTTTACTGTTATATTCTGAGCTATTTCTGAAATGCTTATATTTTCTTCATAGATAACTGATAATTCATGATCCTTAACCATAAATTTCTGACCTAAATCAGTTTTTTCAAAGATATATCTCTTCAATGTTAAAGCATAAGTTGAGGGGACAAAACCTAAAAATATCAATAAAATAATAAAGTTTTTCATTAAGGAATGCTAGATTAGTTGGCTTAATTGAAAGCCACAAAAAAATTTTATCAAGAACATTGATTTCATTAATAAAGCCATGGTTATATTAATAATATTTTGAAATTTTCTTGATTTAATTTTATTAGTTCTACCTAATCAACCATTTACTAAGAATACTTAATGGATTTTGGATACTTTAAATATTCTAAATCAATTTTCAATCTATCTTATAAGCTTTTTAGATCTTAAATATTTAATTTTCTCACCAATTACTCTTCTGATTCTGTTACCTCTTTTCGTATAAGGTAATTCGTTAAAGATTTCTTCAAATATTTGTTCATCTGAATGAAGTAAGTCATCAGAACATATCCAAAGAATATATTTTGTTAGTTCATCTCCATATTGATTGATATTTTCATAAAAGGGTAAGTAGGGCTTTTTACCTTTCCTTCGAGGCAGTATTAACTTATCTTTTTTTTTTTTAATTTTATTATTTGATTTATTAAATACCTTTCCTGATTTAATCGCATCATCAATAACTGATAGAACTTTTTCAATTTCCTCTTCTTTTCTTTTTGCCCATGAAGGTCCCCAGATTCTGTGAAACTTCCAACCTAATCTTTCTAAATGAGACTGTCTTATTCTGTCCCTATCTCTTGCAGTTTCATTGGAATGATATGTGGCTCCATCAGCTTCTATTGCTAATATGAATTTGCCTTTTTCTTCTGGATGTTGAACAGCAAAATCAAGTCTATAGCCAGACACACCATATTGAGGAACTAGTCCAATCCCTTCTTTAAGGAGGGTATCATAAACATCTTTTTCAAAAGAATTCATAGGAGTTTTTTCAATTACCAAGTCGCCCATATCTTCACCACCACTTTTTACAAATCTCAAATACTGTATAAAAGCTTTGAGACCAATTTTGTTTAATTTATTATCATCATATTTGTAAGGGTCTATTGTTGAAACAACTTCTAATCTTTTTCTTGATCTTGTAGTTGCCACATTTAATCTCCTCAATCCAAAGAGATTTTTATCCATATTGATCGGTCCAAAATCGAGTCTTATCGAGTCATTCTTTCTAGGACCATAACCTGTTGAAAGGAAAATAACATCTCGCTCATCTCCCTGAACATTCTCAAGATGCCTAATAATAAATTTCTCCTCGGGTTTATTATCGGGCCATAGTTGCAGACTTAAATTTTCTGATTGCCTTTTGAATTCTTTATCAAGACACATCGCATGAGAAGATCCAAGTGCTATAACTCCTAAACTTTCGTTCGGATTATTTTTTAAATGATCTATAGCTAAATTTACTGTTTTTTCGATTTCAGCTTTGGGACATTTTCCTGAAATATCTTTAAAATCCCCTTCAACTTGGTGATAAACAAATGGTGATTTTTCTGTTACTGATGGAGCAGTTATAAGCCTACTTCTGTAAAGATCTTTATGCCTATTTGAAAAGGCTATTAATCTTTCATCTTCGGAACGATAATGCCATAATAAAGTTTTTGTCCCATGGACTGCAGGAAGTGCAGTTTTTACTGCTTCAAGTAAGGATTCTGTTTCAGAAACATTATCAAATGGTTCATCTTTATCTTCTTCATATCCAATATCTTCATCAAGATTTTGAGAAAAGAATGAAGTTTTTGTTGGAGATAACTGTTTTGAATCTCCAGCAACAATTGCTTGCTTTGCTCTTACTAATGAAGTTATTGCTCCTTCAGGTTCAATTTGACTCGCTTCATCAAAAATAACTACATCAAAAAATGGTTCATTTGCTGGTAATAATTGAGAGACAACTAGAGGACTCATAGCCCAACATGGTTTTAAGGACTTTAAAAGATCTGGTATTTCAGTGAAAAGTTTTCTGGCTGATTTTTTCTTTCTTCTTTTGGATTCTTGAATAAGTATTTGTAAGGCATCTGGTGAATCAGTTCTTATTTTATGAGCATTCTCTGCAACTATTCTTCTAATTCTTTGTCCAGTCTGTTCAATATGAGTAGCATCAGATTGCCTAAATGTTTCTACAGTTTCATCTAAAAATTCTCTTGAAGATATTGAAAGGGCATCTTGATTAATTCTTACAATTTCTTCAACCTTATCAGCCCATGAACTAATGATTTGTTGATAAATAGTTGTTGAGGAAAAGCCGTCTATTATATCTTTTAGGATTTGCTCTATTAAACAATCCCTTTTTAATCCAATAGCTTCTAATTGATTTAAAGCTTTTGTTATTTTTATTGAATTGGGAAGCTTCTCTCTTAAGGAATTTAATTCATCCAATTGATCTTTTAATTCATCAATATAAGAATGATTATTTAAAGGGGAATTAATAAATAAATTAAGGCCTCTTAATTCTTTAATTATCTCTCTAATATTATTTCCAAGATTATCTGGAATATTTAAAATATTTATAGTGATTTTATTTCTACTAAAGAAGTCTTTACTTATTAGAGTTTTACAAGCATCTTTGATATTAAAATTATCCTTTTTAACACCTTTTAAAAATAAAGGTTTTAATTCTGATAATGACGATCTGTATTCTTTGTCAAAAAGAAATTGGCAAAATCTTAAAATGAACTTTCTTCTCTGAATTTTTAGAATTTTTTTTATCGATTCAATTGGAAGAATAGATTCTTCTGTAGAAAGTGAGATTATATTATTTGATTTTATTTGCTTGAAATTACTTAATAAATCTAATATCTTTTGAGGCGTATCTACATTCTCACGGTAATTATTGCTTTGTTTAAGAATCCAAGTATTCGTCTTTTTTACTAGAGGGTCGAGAGTATCTATTACTTTAAAAAGTTCTTGAATTTGAGATGTACTATTTAATGTTCTATTTCTGATTTTTTCTGAAATAGGAAAACTAGAAACTAATAATTGTTCAGAGGATAATTTAATAATTTCGTCAAGAGTTGATCTGATTTCATCAAAATTAACTGGGATTAGTTTATTTATCTCCTTAATTTCAAGATCATAAGAATGTTCTGCGAATTCATTATCAAAACCATAATTTATTATGTCTAGATAACTACAATTCCAAGGAGCAACTTTTTTTAAAATTGCTTCGCTTCTGGATACGAGAATATTTCTAGATTTAATTAAATTATTTTCATTGGTATAGTCATCTACTTTTGGAACATTACTCAAGTTTTCTAATTCTTTAACAAAAGGATCTGCTGGTCTACTTTTGATTTGCTTTATTGAATGGAGATCTAATAAACAATCTTGCAATCCAACCTTAATTATTCTTTTTTTTACTGCATCTATAGCAGGCCTTTTTTCAGCAACAAATAGTACGCTTTTCCCTTTAGCAATAAAACTAGATATTAGATTTGTGATTGTTTGACTTTTCCCAGTTCCAGGTGGTCCCTCAATAACAAGATTCTGTCCTCTAAGTGCGGAATTTATTGCCCACTCTTGACTTGAGTCTGCATCAAGAACAATAAACTCCTTTTTTGGAGGTGTGTAATCAGGTTCGTCAACCGGAACTTCTGTAATATGTTCTCTTAACTTTTGTTTTGAGTCTTCATCTCCTGCTAAGGCGGCAACCAAGGTATTACTGCTAAAAACTTCCACCGAGGATAAGAGGTCATTAACCATAGGAAACTGTTGATATTGAAGATTCTTTATTGCAAAACCGTCTTTTAATTTAATACCAATTTCTTTGGGACACATTTCTAAAAAGGTTTTTACTAAAACCTCTTCCCCTTCTTCTTGAATCTCTTCAAGCTTTTCAATACTTATGTCAGCTTGGCATTTTTTATTTAGATGAAGAACTAAAGCTGTATTAATTTCAGGGACAACATCTGTAAGTGATATTTCTATATTTTTTAAAGACTGGCTGGGGTTTTCTATTGATATTGAGTAAGTAATTAATGGTGCGTATGGATTATTAACATCTGATTCCCATGAAACAAATCCAGAAATTAATCTGAGAACTTCAATCCCGTAATCTTCAAAGTTCTCAATAGCTTTTTTTACTACTCCAATTGCTCCTTTTTTTTGATCTTTATCTTCTAAGTCAATTATTTCCCCAATTTTAACTGATGTTCCATCTAATAATTTATCTACAACCTTTTTAGAAGGAGTTATTGATATTGTTTTTGCATTTCTGTAGCTTATTAAATCGTTTTTTCCAGAAAGATCAATTAACTTCTCTGCCCATGATTTTATCCTTTCCTGAATAATATTTTTCTCGAATATGTTTTCATTCTCCATTACAAACAAAGAAAAAATTGCGGTTTTAAATTTAATTGTTGTGAATCATACTATCACTAATCTTTTAGTTTAACTTTGAATATCTTTTCCAAATTTAATTCAATTGTGCAATTATCAAAAACTTTTATATTGTCGAGCTAGTTTACTTTGGGTACTAGGTCGCAGGTTCGAATACAACCCTTTCCGTTAATTAGTAGTTTCTATAAATCCCAAAAATAAAATAATAGAGACTTTATTCGCCCTCTTCGAGTATATGCACCTCGTTGTTTACAAAGCCGATGAAGTGCTTTTAACTCCTGAATTATTTATACTCCTGATATATGGAGAAAGATAGTTTTGACAACCACAAAGGACTAATACTAGGGTATTAATACTCTATTAATTACAATTAAAAAGGAGGATAATTAAGAGGTAGAGATAAAGGAGGTTGTATGAAACTCGCTACTCCATTCACTGCCCTTAGAAACGCAACTTCAGATATTTGGAAAATGCATGATTTTAATTATCAACTTCCAAAAGATCCAAGACAAGATTATTGGGAACAAGAATGCATAGACCACCCAACAAGTTCTCATTGCAAAGTTTACTAGAGGTAATATAAATTCAAGATATTCAAAATCTTTTGCAAACCTTTATCCATTTTGGGAAAAGAAATAGTAAATAATACTTTAGATAATTTATGCCTTTTCAGAGTAAGTTATGCACATTAATAAACTCTTCACGCGTTAATCTCTAATAAGTAATCCCCCTTTCTCCGTATTAGGTTATGTTTTAGCTATATGTCCAGAGATGGAAAACTGGCATATGTGACAGTTAAGTAACATTTCATTCTTCTACTCCAAAAAATAGAATTGAATGGAATATTTTTTATAGTGTGTGAAGGAGTGGATTTACTGAAACAATGGAAACAAGGAAACACTTGATTTAGTAAATTCATAAAAGGGCCCATTATAGGGTCTTTTTTTTATGAGATTAATTACTTCTGTTTATTTTTCTGTATAGTTCAAAGGATTCCCTATGAAAAATTTGAAAGTGGATAAAATAAGTTACTTTCTAAATAATTCCTGTTTGGTCTTATAATTTCACCTGTAGGAAAAAGATGTTTTTGCCCTCTACGTTTTTGATAATCATTCTTAATAGTCATCTAATATGAATAAAAAAGATTTAAATTTTAAATCAGTAATTTTTAAAATATTTTTTACATATTTAGGGGTTTATTTTTTTGCTCTAATATTTAAGTATACCTATGATGTTGAGTCCCTATTTAATAATATTCAATACAGATATTTGATTGCTTTAAATATATTTTCTATATTTTTAGGCCTCCCATTATCAATTATTTTTGACTTTATCTTAATAAAAAATTTTGGGTTGAATTATGTTTTGTTCTTTTCTCCTGTTTTAACCATTTTAAGTGTAATTCAAGTTTTTATTATGAGGAAAATTAAATTTAAATTTTCTAGAAATATATTATTTTTAAAAAATCCAGAAAAAAATAATCTTTATCAATTTTTTGACAATATTACTTTTAGATCTTTTTATATTTTAATCATTAGATCTTTCCCAATCCTACCTCATGTTTTGGGTAGCTATATTATTGCCTCTTCAAAAATTAAAAAGAAGTTTATTCTAATAAACACATTTTTTGGATCATTTTTTTACTATATTTCCCTTTGTCTAATTATTAGGTAATGTTTAGTGAAATTTATTTTTCCCAAAAAGGGTCTGTAGTAAAAGAAACCCGTAACGTACATTTTTTATTATTTTTAATTTCACTTATACAAGCCCTTACTGTTTCACCATTTACATCTATTTCACAGGCTCCACAACTTCCTGTTAGGCAGCCAGTAGGGATTTCTAAACCTGCTTTTTCAGCAGAGGAAAACCAGTCATCTCCCTCTGAAACAAATGTTTCTTTATTGTTTGGCCATATTACTTTTATATTTTTTGCTTTTTTCAACTTAAGAATGATTTGAGATTTAAATATTTGTGGAATTCATTCGCAAGATTATCAATAATGGATTTTCTCTTCTCTTTATAAGATATTGATTTTTTATTTAATATTGGTAAATTTTTACTCTTCCTTATTAAATTAATATATTGCACTCTCCAACTGTCATTTTCAAAGATCCCATGAATATATGTTCCAGCAATAGTTCCACCTTTATTATTTTCTTTGTACCAACCTAGGTCTGAATCTTCAAAAATAGGATTAATCTTTAATGAACTTTGGATGTCATCTAATACAGTTTGACCATTATGAATTTCAAATCCGTTAATTTCTGATTGGCACGGCCATATAGATTTAGAGTTGATTTGACGTGTTAATTTTTTTTTGAAGAAAGTCGTTTTTAATGGAAGTAATCCAATACCTTTAATTTTTTGTTCGGAATAATTTTTGGAACCCTCTTTAAAATAAGGATCTTCCAGTGTAGTCCCTAACATTTGTAAACCCCCACATATTCCAATAATATTTCCTTCGTTTTTTGAATAGTCCCTTATATCCTTAGATAAGCCAGAATTTTCAAGAAATATTTGATCTTTAATAGTTTGTTTACTGCCAGGCAGAATAATGAAGTCATACTTACTTAGGTTTTGTGATTTTCTTATCCATTCAATAAATATTGTTTCTTCATTTTCTAGTGGATCAAAATCCGAGAAGTTACTAATAGATGGTAATTTTATAATTCCAACTTTGATTTCAGGATTTTTAGAAAGTGATTTTTTCTCTATTAAATCTAAAGAATCCTCTGGAGGAAATGAATCATTTAACCATGGAATAACTCCAATAACAGGGATTTGAGTCTTATTCTCTATCCATTTCTTCCCATCTTCAAATAATGAAAGGTCTCCTCTGAATCTATTTATAATAATTCCTTTAATAAGCTTCTTTTCTTCAGGCTTCATTAATTCAAGAGTACCAATTATTTGTGCAAATACGCCTCCCCTTTCAATATCAGTAACCAAAATGCAATTTGCATTTAAATATTTAGCAACTCTTAAATTAGTCAGATCTCTATGTATTAAATTCATCTCTACCGGACTTCCAGCTCCTTCGATAATTAAACGGCAATTTGGATTCTCTTCGTAAATCGACTTTAAACTTTTTTTAATTACTTCCCAGCCTGGATCAAACCAATCTTTATAGTAATTTTGTGCGGTTGTGGTCCCTATGCTTTTGCCAAGGTGAATCACCTCGCTTATTGAGTTTCCTTGTGGTTTTAATAAAATGGGATTCATCTCTGCAGAGGGATTAATCCCACAAGCAAAAGCTTGAAGTGCTTGTGAATATGCCATCTCTCCACCTTCCCAATCAACCCAAGCGTTGTTACTCATATTTTGTCCTTTAAAAGGTATTGGTTCTTCTCCTAAATTTTTAAGAATCCTGCAAATAGCAGTAACAGTTAATGATTTCCCCGCCCCACTGGAGGTGCCTAGGACCATTATTGGTCTCTTTATTTCATGTAATTTTGCTTCTAACTCCATTAGTAATTTATATTAATTTTAAAATTTATTAATTATTAAATTGAATTATAATTTGGTAAAAAATTTGTGTTAATTCTAGCCTCTGCTTCTCAATCTAGAAAGAAATTACTAGAAAATTGTCAAATCGAATTTATCCAAATATCAAGTGATTTTGATGAAACTACTATTCAAGAAAAGAATATATTTAATTTAGCTTTGGAATTATCTTTTCAAAAGGCTAATAGTTTATCTGAAAATATTCAAAACATATCATTGCCCGAAGAATTTAATTATGGTCCATTGGAAATACTTGGGTGCGATTCAATTTTTGAATTTAAAGGAGAAGCTTATGGAAAGCCATCTAATAAAGAGGAAGCATTCATTAGATGGAAAGAAATGTCTGGAGAATTTGGATTTTTACATACTGGTCATACCCTAATAATTGGGAATTTTGATTCAACTCCCAAAATTTTTAAAATGACTGAAATAATAAAAAAAACTGTAAGTTCAAAAGTTTATTTTTCTAATTTGGAGGATTGGGAAATCAAGAGTTATGTAGATACAAATGAACCTTTATACTGCGCCGGAGGATTCGCCTTGGAAGGTATAGGCGGTAAATATATAGAAAAAATAGAGGGTTGCTTCAGTAATGTAATGGGTTTAAGTTTGCCATGGCTTAGAGAAAATTTATATAGATAATAAAATTGAGCAAAAAAAAACCCTATCTAGAGATAGGGCTTTTTTAGTTGAGATAGAAATTAATCTAAATCAGGCATTTCTAGAGCTGGTTCACTCTTTCTGTCGATTCCTTTTTCGAAACCAGCAGCGGCTGCTCTAGCACGTCCAGCATGCCAGAGATGACCAATGAATGTAAACCATCCTAGGAAGAATTGAGCTGCAGCTAACCATTGTCTTAAGTTAACGAAGTTAACAGCATTAGGCTCTGTAATGATTCCACCAACAGAGTTGATAGAAGCGTTTGGAGCATGAGTCATATATTCAGCTGCTCTTCTTACCTGCCAAGGCTGAATATCATTTTGGATTTTTTCAAGGCTCAATCCATTAGGTCCTCTTAAAGGCTCTAACCATGGCCCTCTGAAATCCCAAAATCTCATTGTTTCACCACCAAATATAATTTCACCAGTAGGAGATCTCATGAGATACTTACCTAGACCTGTTGGTCCCATTGTTGAACCTACGTTAGCGCCAATTCTTTGATCTCTCACTAGGAAAGTAAAGCTTTGAGCCTGTGAAGCTTCAGCATTTGTTGGGCCATAAAATTCTGAAGGGTAAGCAGTGTTGTTAAACCAGATGAACGTTGAAGCAATAAAACTTGCTACACAAATTCCACCAAGAGCATAACTTAATAGTCCTTCACCGTTCCATATGAATGCTCTTCTTGCCCATCCAAAGGGTTTAGTAAAGATATGGAATATTCCTCCAATAATTGCAGTAATACCCACGTAAACATGTCCACCAACAATATCTTCAATGGAGTTGACACCGATTATTGAACCAGCTCCTCCCCATGGAGACCTGAATAGATAACCAAGAATAACTCTTGGATCTAAAGTTGGGTTTACAAGTCTGACTTCACCACCACCAGGTGCCCATGTGTCATATGCACCACCAATAAAACACCAGTTTACTGACCATGCTAATGCACCTACACCTAAAACAATCAAATGATAACCAAGAATGTTTGTCATTTGATTCTTATCTCTCCAATCGGTGGAGAAAAATGGAAAATCTTCTTCAAGTTTTTCTGGACCTGCTAATGAATGGTAAATACCACCAAAACCAAGAACAGCGGAAGCTATCAAGTGAACCACACCAGCTTGGAAGAAAGGCATGATATCAGTAACTTCACCACCAGGACCTATTCCATAGCCAAACATTGCAACGTGTGGCATACAGATTAAACCTTGCTCCCACATTGGCTTATCAAAAGTAAAATGATTAACCTCAAAGAGCATCATTGCTCCTGCCCAAAAAACTATTAGTCCAGAGTGAGCAATGTGAGCTCCTAATAAACGTCCAGATAAATTGATTAGTCTAGCGTTACCTACATACCAGGCATAACCAGTTTCCTCAATACTTTGGTTTGGAGCTCTTAATAAATTATTAAAGGGCGTTTCCACGTGGAAGAACCTCCTCAGGGAATACAAAGTTTTCGTGTGGTTGATCCACAGAAGACATCCATGCTCGCATACCTTCGTTCAAAAGTATATTTTTTGTATAGAAAGTTTCAAATTCTGGATCTTCTGCTGCACGGATTTCTTGGCTTACGAAATCATAAGCTCTTAAGTTTAGTGCTAAACCTACAATACCAATTGAAGATGTCCACATACCCATAACAGGTACAAATAGCATCAAGAAATGTAAGAAACGCTTGTTTGAGAAAGCAATACCGAAGATTTGACTCCAGAATCTGTTTGCTGTAATCATTGAATAAGTTTCTTCTTCTTGAGTTGGGTCAAAAGCTCTAAATGTTGAACTTTGAACCTTACCATCTGTATAAATACTTGTATCTTCATATAAAGTGTTTTGAACTGTAGCTCCATGGATAGCACAAAGTAAAGCACCACCAAGAATTCCAGCAACACCCATCATGTGAAATGGATTTAAAGTAATATTGTGAAAACCTTGAATGAACAGAATGTAACGGAAGATTGCTGCAACACCGAATGAAGGTGCGAAGAACCAACTATGCTGTCCTAAAGGATAAATAAGGAAAATACTTGTAAATACTGCAATTACTGCTGAGAATGCTAAAGCGTTGTATGGTCTAATTCCAACAAGGCCAGCAATTTCAAACTGACGAAGCATAAAACCAATTAGGCCAAATACTCCATGTAATGCAACGAAGTTCCAAAGTCCACCAAGTTGTAGCCATCTTACGAAACTACCTTGGGCTTCAGGACCCCATAAAAATAGAAGACTGTGACCCATGGCATCACCAGGGGTGCTTACAGCTGCTGTTAAAAAGTTACAACCTTCAAGGTATGAGCTTGCAACTCCATGTGTGTACCAAGAGGTAACAAATGTTGTTCCGACGAACCAACCACCTATAGCAAGATATGCACAAGGAAGTAGAAGTAGTCCGGACCAACCAATAAATACAAAGCGGTCGCGCTTCAACCAATCATCGAGGACATCAAACCATCCTCTTTGTGGGGCGCTACCAACTGCGATCGTCATGAGAAATCGTTTTTAGCTTCGGGATACGCAGTGACTGTAACAAAGATTGAGAGTAAAGTGGGGAAATATTTGTATATCTGAAATGCCTTGTAAAGCTTTCCTGACTTTTTTATTAAAAATTAGGTAAGAATACTCCCTTAGTTTGTTAAATTATCTGAATTAGGCTCTAAAAAAAGATAAAAATGAATTCAGACCTCACGTCATTCGATAAAATCGAACAAAAAATTGGTGGATCAAGAAAAATATCAAATTATATCATTGGAGGAATGCTAACAATTGGGGGTATTGGTTTTCTTTTGGCCTCTATATCTAGCTACACAGGAAGGGATTTATTACCTTTAGGAAATCCTTCAACTTTGTTGTTTATCCCTCAAGGAATAATAATGGGAGCATACGGAGTAATAGCTAATTTATTAAATTTTTACTTGTGGTATTTGGTTTACATAAACTTTGGTTCAGGAAGTAATTATTTTGATAAATCCTCAAAATCTGTAGAAATAAAAAGAAAGGGATTATTTAAAGATATTGAAGTTAAATTAAATTTTGATGAAATTAAATCTGTTAAGTTGGATATAAGTGAGGGATTTAATCCTAGAAGAAGAATTGCCTTAGTATTAAAAGGTAGAAAAAAACCTCTCCCTTTAAGCGGAGCAGGTGAACTAAAACCACTGCTTCAGGTTGAAGAAGAAGGAGCTCGTCTAGCTAAATTTTTAGATGTTAATTTGGAGGGCCTAAAATAAAAAAAAAATATTTTTTAAAAACATTATCTTTTATACAGGTTTTGTTTTTGGTTCAAGCTTGTAGTTATAAAAGTAAGATTGATCCAAATTATTACTGCCAAAAACTTAAATTTAGTTGTATTCAGAGTAATAAAGTAGTTAATTTTAAAACTTCAAAAGGTGATTTTGAGGTAAAATTATTTGGTAAAGATAATCCAGTAACAGTATCAAATTTTCTGGAAAACATAGACAATAATATTTATGAAAATAAAAAATTTTATAAAATAATAAATTATCCCCAAATAAGGTTTATACATGGAGGCATTAATCCAGAAAGTAAATCTTATATAGAACGAAAACAAAACATGAATAAGACAAGTCCAACAATACCTTTAGAAATAAAATTTAAAGAAGAAATAAAACCAAGATATAACTATCAAATAAAAAATCCTAGTGAAACAGTAAATTTAGTAAATACTTTTGATAGTGGATCAATCGCTATGGTTAAAAGCGGTAAGAATAAGTCTTCATCTACTGAATTTTTTTTTGTAACTACTAAGATCCCAGAACTAGATGGAAGATATTCGATTTTTGGAAAGATTATTAAAGGATTAGACGTACTCGAAAAAATCAATAAAGAAGACTACATCAAGGCAGTCCAGATATCTAATTAAATTTCTAGAGAATATTTATTTATTTTCAACATTTCTGTATTAACTCCTGAAGAGCGTTTAAGAGCTACCTTACCAGTTCTCGCTATTTCAAGGATGCCGTATGGCTCGAGTAATTTCTCTAGAGCAACTAACTTCCCAGGATCTCCAACTACTTCGAGAGTTAAGGCCATATCTGATACATCAACAACTTTTGCACGGAAAATCTGCACTATATCAAGGATATTACTCCTAGTATCTTCTTTCGATGAAACTTTTAGTAACATCAATTCCCTTTCAACAGCTGCGAGATTAGTAAAATCTACAACTCCTAGAACATTAAATAACTTATTAAGTTGCTTAGTCATTTGTTGAAGAGTTTCATCATCACCCTCTACTACCATTGTTAACCTTGAAATTCCTTTAGATTCTGCAGGTCCTACTGCAAGGCTATCTATGTTGAATCCCCTTCTAGCGAAGAGACCTGAGATTCTACTCAAGGCTCCAGATTCATCTTCTACAAGAACTGATAATGTATGTTTCATATTTTAAAAGGTTTTTAAATCTCTAATCCATTCATAAGAAATTCTATTGAATACTAAAGGGTCTTCATCATGGATACAATGCCCTGAATTGGATACTATTTTTAATTTTACCCATCTATGGAAATTTGCAATCTTTTTACCAACAAACAAAGGTATGAAATTATCTTTTTCGCCCCAAATCAATAAAAAAGGAACTTTTTTTGAGGCGCTAAGTTTTCTCAAAAGGTGAGAAGTTTTCAATTTTTCATCTCTAGAAGACATTCCAATACACATTGCTCTTAATGATCTAGCTGAAGTTCTCCTTAAAACTGGTTTTGTTACCAAATCTATTAGTTCGCGATCAATATTATCTTTTTTGAAATAGGCAGAATTTAGTCCCAGTTTAATAACCCCTAATTTAGTTATTAAAAATAAAATAATCTCCAAAGGGAAAAACAAAAAAAATATTGTTATGAATCTATCTTGAAATTTCTTAAATGATGGATTTTTAGTTATGGACTTTTTATTTTCTTGAATTTGATCTGGCAAAGGGGATGCAATAACAGATGCAATCTGATCCTCTAATGAAACAGCACATGTTAAAGCAACTAGTGATCCAAGGGAATTGCCAATAAGAATTACTTTCCCAGAATTCTTTGGTCTTATTACCTGTGCAATAAAGTCTTTCACTTGATCACACCAAATCTCATTATTTAATTTTCCAATTTGTCTAATCCCAGGTTGATCTGAATCCCCAAATCCTATTAAATCCAAAGAATAAGAGGCAAAATTCTTTTTCGCAAAATACTCTAAATTGTTTCTCCAATGTTTTCGACTTGCTCCAAATCCATGAAGAAAGATAATTGGAATCTCATTTTCTTCGCCTGTAACACTCCAACAAATTTTAAAACCATTCCAATTCCAGTAATTAGGAATGTTTATATTTTTTTTAAAATTATTATTCATATATTAAAAATTTTCAAGATATTTGAATTATCTACATTTTTAACAAATAAATGTATTTTGAATGTAAATTATAGTAATGATTCAATTTTACTATGGCTAAAGAAATTTTTAGTATTGCAGCAGTTTTTTGGATACTCATACCAATAGGATTAGTTGGTGGTGCTTTGTTATTAAAGTTTCAGGGAGACTGATTCTCACGGATACATCACAATTTGAGTTATGGTCTTAAAGTTAAGTAAATCTTAAGTATGAAGATTCTTTTAGTGGGAGCAACAGGGACACTTGGTAGACAAATAGCAAAGCAAGCTATAGAAGAGGGACATGAAGTAAGATGCTTTGTAAGAAATCCAAGAAAAGCTTCCTTTCTACAAGAATGGGGTTGTGAGCTAACAAAAGGTAATTTATTAAATTCTTCTGATATCGAATATGCATTGCAAGATATTGAAGTAGTTATTGATGCAGCGACTAGTAGGCCAGATGATCCTAAAAGTATTTATGAAATTGATTGGGATGGAAAACTTAACTTGTTCAATGCTTGCGAATCTTTAAACGTAAAAAGGGTAATATTCCTTTCTATCCTCTTAACAGAAAAGTTTAGAAATGTTCCTTTAATGGACATTAAATTTTGTACTGAAAAACTTCTTGAAAAATCTGGTTTAGACTATACAATCTTCAAATGTGCAGCTTTTATGCAAGGAGTTATTGGTCAATTCGCAATACCAATCTTGGATAGTCAAGCAGTGTGGATGAGTGGGACTCCAACTAAAATTGCTTATATGAATACTCAAGATATGGCGAAAGTTGTTGTATCTGCAGTAAATAATCCCAAAACTCACAGAACATCATTGCCATTAGTAGGCCCCAAAGCATGGGATTCAAATGAAGTTATATCTTTATGTGAAAAATTTAGTGAAAAAAAGGCGAAAATTTTTAGGGTTTCCCCCTTCCTTATTAGTGTCACTCAAAAAGTAGTTTCCTTTTTCCAAGATTCTCTTAATGTTGCTGAGCGATTGGCTTTTGCTGAAGTAACTAGTAGTGGTGAATCATTAGATGCTGACATGAGCAAAACTTATGAAATATTGGAACTTAAAAAAGAGGATATGACCTCACTAGAGAGTTATATAAAGGAGTACTATCAACAAATACTTAAAAGATTAAGGGAAATGGAAGCAGATCTTAATATTGAAGAAAAAAAGAGATTACCTTTTTAATATTGCAATTTTAGAATCAGATAGTATATTTGTACTATTATAAATATTATTGACCTATGTCTGTTTCTAAGTCTAAAAACCTTGAACGAAAACTAGATAATTTTGCAAAAGAAGCAAAAAATGAATTGAATAATGTTTGCGGATCTTCATTATGGGAAAGCCTTGGGTTTGTTTTTTTTGATCAATTAGAAGATTCTGAAAAAATTGCGAAAGCAAATTTTTACTATGGACAACTTCAAATAATTAATGAAATTAAATTTTCAATTTGAATTTAATTGCATATTTTTACGTATGTAATTTTTTTTGAATCAATTTTGGCCAATCTTTTTCTGATAATATGTAATTAGTAGAATATTAATTAATGATTGAAACTTCAGGTGTAATAGAAAAAGAGCAGGGAAATGGATTTTATTTGGTTACCTTAGAACAACCTGAAGGACATCAATGTTTATGTAGAGCTGCAGGTAAATTGACTAAATTTAGAATTAAATTATTAGCTGGGGACAAAGTGTTAGTTGAGATAAGTCCTTATGATCTTTCTAGAGGGAGGATAACTTATAGAGAGAGGAATGCAGGCGGTGCTAGACCTACTACTAATAAAAATAATCCCAAGAGAAATAATAAATAAAAAGTTACTTTAGATAATATTTTTTATCGCTTCTTTAAACTCACTTCTTTGTTTAACACCTTGCCATTGTTTTTTTAATAATTTTTCTTTAAAAAGTTGAACTGTTGGTGTGCCATTAATACCAGCTTGTTTCGCAATATCTTGATCTTTATCAATATCTATTTCAACGCCAAGAACTGCACCATCAAGTTCTTTAATTACCCTTTTTAACTGAGGTTTCAAAACATGACATGGACCGCAGCTAGGGGAACTAAAAATTACTAAGATAGGTTTTTTACTCTCGTGATAAAGTTTCCTTAATGCATAACTGCCTTTTTGCCATTCAGAATTTGAATCGAAAGTATCTTCATTAACTTCTTCTTCATTAAAATCTGATGAATTAAGCTTTTTTTCTGGTTCTGGTGTTTCTCTGACTATAGTTTTTGCTAAGTTTTTCTCAGCTAGCCATCTTTCAGTAGCTAATGCTGCCATGCATCCAGTTCCTGCAGCGGTAACTCCTTGTCTCCACTCAGAATCAACAACATCACCTGCAGCGAAGATGCCTTCAATTGATGTTTCCGGCCTTCCTGATTTGCAAGCAATGTAGCCTTTATTATCTAAATCAATTTTGTTGCCCAAGAATTTCGTATTAGGTGTGTGCCCTATCGCGTAAAAAAGACCTTTTATATTGATTTCCCCTTTACCTTCTTGAGAGTGAATAGTTTCTATTCTCTCAAGCCATTCAGTACCATCCGCTTTATCAACTTTTGTATTCCAATGAATTTCTATCTTTGGATTAGCTTTTACTCTGTCAACCATTGCTGCGCTAGCCCTTAATTTTTCTGATCGAACAATCAAATGCACTTTGCTTCCATACTTTGTGAGATATGCTGCTTCTTCACATGCAGAGTCGCCCCCTCCAATAACAGCTAATTCTTCATCTCTAAATTGTGGGGTGGCTCCATCACATATTGCACAAGCACTTATTCCTTTACTCCAGAATTTATCTTCATTAATTACGCCTAATCTATTTGCACTTGCTCCAGTTGCAATAATAATTGAGTTTGATTTTATAGTTCCTTCTAAAGTTTTTAATTCAAAGGGATGTGAATCGGTATTAATTGAGACCACATCACTTTCGTATAAATTAGTGCCCCATCTTTCTGCTTGAGCCTTCATTAGATCCATCAATTCAGGCCCCAGTACTCCATCTGGGAAACCTGGATAATTTTCAACAAATGTTGTAGTCATTAATTGCCCACCTGGAATTCCACCAGAATTAAATCCTGTTACAAGTAATGGTTGAAGATTTGCTCGTGCGGCATATATTGCAGCAGTGAAACCAGCAGGTCCCGAACCTATAATTACAACATTTTCTATGTTTGAGATCTTCTCTTTATTTTCCATTTATTTGCTAATTTCACTATTAATGATAGTAAACTACCCCAAATAATGTAGGGCGGATTTCACTCGATAGATTTATTACTCAATCGTTGACTTTTTGGTCTAATAACTTTTTTAATTCATTTGGGAAGTTTAAAACAGAATCTTTTAAATTTTCGTTATTTTCTCCAATATGTAATATCCACTCTCTAAATTCTTCTGCGATTGCATAACTGTCTTCATACCTTTCTAAAGTATCCATTGCAGAAATTCTATTGGTTGCCCAACAGGTCGCTATGTCGATCCTTTTTCTAACGAAATCGTCCATTGAAAGATTTAAGTTGTATATAGATAAACACATCAGATAACCTATGTATTGTCTAATAAGTTACAACTTTGTATTTCCAAACAATAATTTAATCTTTAATTTATATTTGAGCCCATTTTGGGGGGAATTATAAAGAAAATATAAAGAAATAGAGTTAGACTGCCTCGCTGTGATTTGCAAGTAGCCTTTCAACTTCCTCAAAACCTTCTTTAGCTGAATTTATTGCAAGTTCCTCGCTAACTTTTTCTTCTGATATTAATTTTGCGGATATTTTCTTTAAAAGAGTCTCTTTCTTTTCTCTTAGTGAACTAACAATTTCTTCTTCAATGATAGATTTTATTGCTTTAGAAATTATTTTTTTATCATTTGCTTCCTCGAATGTGCCCTGAACTAATTCTTGAATAAATAATCGATGAACCTCACTACTCCTTAGAAAGCTTTCTGTGGCATTAATAATTCCTTCAACAAGAGCTTCATCAGGTTCAGAATCATTTTCTGCCAGCTTAAATTCCCAATCTAAATGTCTTCTTTGCCAACCTGCCGAGTGGAGACTGGGCATGACTGTCTGTGAATAAGTATCAACTGACATTTCATAAATTCTCTCTGCTAATTTCTCGCACCAGTCTTTACCATGCTTTTCTAGATTTTTCTGCATAGCTTGCCTTGGAACAGCATGACCACCATGATGACTGTGGCACACTCCATCAGGACATTCGATTGCTTTTATACTCATTGGATTATTTAGTACTTATATATTCTAGATAGCTATTTTTTATAAAAAAGAAAATATATTTTTAACAAAAATCCAAGACTTTTGACTTTCTTCAATTTATATTTAGTATGTTAAAAAAATAAATAAATTGACAAAGATACTTATTCCTTCCGAAACAAGCTCTGGTGAAAGGAGAGTTTCAGCTACACCAGAAGCGGTAAAGAAATTAAAAAGCCTTGGATGTGATGTTTATATTGAAAGTTCAGCAGGGAAATTATCAGGATTTAGTGACTTATCATATGAAGAATCGGGCGGAACAATAATAAACAACTTAGATCAAAAAATTTGGGGTGAAGCTGACTTAATATTTTGTGTTCAAACTCCATCAGAGGATAATTTAACTAAGTTAAAGAAAGGCGCTGTTCTTCTCGGTCTTCTTAACCCATATGGTAATAAGGAGCTTCTAAGGATTATAAATAGTAATAAGATTTCAGCTTTATCACTAGAGTTGCTTCCGAGAATTAGTAGAGCTCAATCTTCTGATGTTCTTTCTTCACAGGCCAATATTGCTGGATACAAAGCAGTTCTTTTGGCTGCAAGTGAGTTAGATAGATATTTCCCAATGCTTATGACTGCAGCTGGGACAGTCCAACCTGCCAAAGTAGTGGTTCTTGGTGGAGGCGTTGCAGGATTACAGGCAGTTGCGACAGCAAAAAGACTTGGAGCAATAGTATTTGTATCTGATATTAGACCTGCTGTTAAAGAACAAGTAGAGTCCCTCGGAGCAAGATTTATAGAACTTCCTGAAATTGAGGAAAAGCCAGGAGAGGCAGGAGGTTATGCAAAAGCTGTAACACCTGAATTCCTCTCAAAACAGAAGGCAACTTTAACTAAATATTTATCTGAAGCTGATGTTGCTATATGTACTGCGCAAGTTCTAGGTAAAAAGGCCCCTGTTTTAATAGACTCACCCATGATTAAAAAAATGAGGCCTGGAGCAGTAGTTATTGATTTAGCAGTTTCTCAGGGAGGGAACTGCGAAGGAACAAAATCAAATGAAACTATTATCAAAGATGGGGTAAAACTAATAGGAGCGGGGGAATTACCCTCTTCAGTTCCTTATGATGCAAGTTCACTTTATGCTAAAAACTTAACATCTTTGATTACACCATTTATAAAAGATGGTCTAATTAAATTAGATAAAGAGGATGAACTCATTTCTGGATGTTTATTAAGCGATGAAGGAGTTGTTCTTCAAAATAAAGTTTTTGAAAATTGAGGTTTTAAAATTATGTCTTTTATAAGTCTTCTTTGGGTTCTTTTACTAGGTAGTTTATTAGGCCTCGAGTTAATTGGAAAAGTTCCTCCTACTCTTCACACACCTCTAATGAGTGGAGCAAATGCAATTTCGGGAATAACAATGCTTGCAGCCTTGACTTTAATTGTAAAAGCAGAAGGTAACGTACCACTTTTAATCATTGGTTCAGTTTCTCTTGGATTTGCTCTTTTCAACGTTGTAGGCGGTTTCTTTGTAACTGATCGAATGCTCGCGATGTTTAGTCGTAAACCATCAAATAAGAAGTAATTTTTAAAATGAATCTACCTGTAATCATTAAATTCGTTATTGACCTTCTAGCAGTACTTTTACTGGCTTTGGGAATAAAAGGATTGTCAAAAGTAAAATCAGCAAGGGATGCCAATAGATTAGCTGCATTTGCAATGTCGCTATCAGTAGTAGGATTACTTTCTTATTATTTAGGCACTTCTGGAATTGCTATTCAGTCTTGGATTTGGATAATAATTGGATCAATAATAGGTAGTTTATTCGGAGCAATTCTTGCAAAAAAAGTACCTATGACCTCCATGCCTGAAACAGTGGCATTGTTCAATGGTTGTGGGGGAATGTCATCACTTTTGGTGGCCCTAGGAGTAGCTATTTTCCCTATTTCTAATAGTTTAGAAAATCTTGATTTTTTTAAGTCACTGATTAACGAAGTTTCAATATCTGTTTCTATATTTGTTGGTGCCATAACTTTTACAGGTTCAATTGTGGCGATGGCAAAGTTACAGGGTTGGTTGTCAACTCCAGGATGGACTCAGAGCAAAGTTAGACATTTTGTAAATATTGTTTTTGCAGTTGCTTCCTTGATAGCCTTTTTTGATTTGATAAACGGCAATACAAGTTCTATTTGGCTTTTAGTTATAGTTTCTTCTTTATTAGGTATTGGAGTTACTTTGCCAATTGGTGGAGCTGATATGCCAGTCGTTATATCTTTATTAAATAGCTATTCAGGGATTGCAGCGGCAGCAGCAGGTTTCGTTGTAGATAGTCAGCTTTTGATAGTAGCAGGCGCAATGGTTGGAGCGGCAGGTCTAATACTTACTCAAGTAATGTGCAAGGGTATGAATAGATCATTGGTCTCAGTTCTTTTTGGAGGATCTTTATCGGCACAAAGTACATCCTCTTCTGGTTCAGGAGAATATACAAATATAACTTCTTGCAGTGTTGAAGAATGCGCATTGACTTTAGAGGCGGCCAACAAGGTAATTATTGTTCCTGGTTATGGTCTGGCAGTAGCTCAAGCTCAACATACTTTAAGGGAAGTGACAAAAAAACTAGAGCAAAATGGTATTGAAGTTGTTTACGCAATTCATCCTGTAGCAGGGAGGATGCCTGGACATATGAATGTACTTCTAGCAGAAGCAGATGTTCCTTACGAACAACTTAAAGAGATGGACGTTGTAAATCCTGATTTTCCAGCAACGGATGTTGTTTTAGTTTTAGGAGCAAATGATGTGGTTAATCCTCAAGCTAAAAATGATAGCTCTTCTCCTTTATATGGCATGCCAGTTCTTGACGTGCAGGAAGCAAGAACGGTATTTGTAATTAAACGTGGTATGAGTGCAGGTTACTCCGGAATAAAAAATGATTTATTTGATCTGCCAAATACCTCAATGGTCTTTGGTGATGCAAAAAAGGTATTGAATGATTTGATTGGAGAATTAAAGGATCTTGGAGTTGGGGAGAAATAATAGTATATATTTTAGTTTTTCAGATTACTTAAAAAATAAGCCATTTCGGGAAGTCTTACCTTGGATAGGTGGCGACTTACAAACTTTGAGAGATACTTTTGTTATTGATCTTGGTAAATCAAAAAAAAATAAAAAAATATTCTTTCCGATTAATAAAATTCTTTCTAAAAAATTTGAATTTGATTATCTTCTAGGGTTTTTAGAACTACCTGAAAACTTAGACTCACTTAGGGGTTTTGCAATCGTTACGCATGGTTTAGGGGGCTCAACTAAACGGTTTGGTTTAAGAAGAATCTCTAGGAAATTAGCAAATAATGGTTTTGGAGTTCTTAAATTAAATCTGAGAGGATCTGGATCTGCGAGATATTTAGCTAAAGGAAATTATTGTGCTAGATGCTCCAGTGATGTTATTTCAGCAATTAATTATTTTAAAAAATTTATTAATTTAGAGTTTAAAGATCTCATTAAGATGAATAATCTTCCAATTTACGGAGTTGGATTATCTTTAGGTGGAACAATTCTTTTAAATGCCTGCTTAGATTACGATGAAAACAAAGAAGAAAAACTTTTAGATGGCCTAGCCTGCGTGAGTAGCCCTTTAGATTTATCATCATGCAGTCTCTGTATTGAAAAATCTAGAAATTATATATACCAAAAATGGTTACTTCATAGCTTAAAAAATCAGTTATGGGAAGGATTTAATGATGAAGGCATAATTCTTAATAATAAGAAATTAAGAAAAAAAATTAGAGCTTTAAAAAGTATAAGGGAATTTGATCAGAAATTTACAGCTCCAAGTTGGGGATTTGATTCTTTAGAAGATTATTATGTTAAAGCATCTCCAATATTTAGAATCCAAAACTCAATAAAAAAATTACCTAAAATGCTTTTCATTCATGCCAAAGATGATCCTTGGGTTCCATATAAGGATACTTTAAATTTAAGAAAAGAACTTATTGATAAATTTACTATTCTCATAACTGAAAAAGGAGGTCATAATGGTTTTCACTCGATTAATGGTTGCTGGTCAGACGAAGTCGTAAAGAACTGGTTTATAAGTATCTAGGACTATTTAAAAATGGGGTTTTTTTAAAAATCCATTTTTCTATTGGCTTGTCGTTAATAATGTGTGAGGTAAAAATTTCTGAAATTTTTTCTGGAGAAACTTTCTCGTACCAAATACCATCAGGCCAAACAAGAAGAATTGGGCCGTTCTTACATATCCTTAAACAGTCAGCTTTTGATCTTAATATATGAACGTTTTTTGTACAGGGATCATTCTCAAATTTTTTTAAAGTCTTTTTCAGGCATTCCCATGTTTTTTGACCTTCATTGCCTTTAAAGCATTTCTGTTTTGTGGGTGTTGCGCATAGTAGAAGATGCTTTTTAATATTCACTTTTATCCAATACTTACGTATTTTTTTCCTTTTTTAATTTCTTGCTCAACAAAAAGTCTGGCCCAATTGTCTACTTCAAGAATATCCTCCAATTCGGGACTCAAATTCAAATTCTCCTTATGTGATTCACAAGCTTTACTTATAAATGTTGGAATTTCTTGAAAAGAAATTTTTTCTTTAAGGAATTGTTCAACAGCCATTTCATTAGCAGCATTTAAGACTGCAGGCATAGTCCCAGAAGATTTTCCTGCGGCATAGGCAAGTCCCATGCATGGATATTTAAACTCGTCTGGCTCTTTAAAAGTTAATTTTCCAATTTCACTAAGGTTTAATCTTTTCCAATTTGTTTTAAATCTTTCAGGCCAACTCATCGCATATAAAATGGGTAGTTTCATATCTGGCCAACCTAATTGAGCTAATACTGAAGAATCTTCCATCTCAATCATTGAATGAATAATGCTTTGAGGGTGGATAACTATTTCGATATTTTCGTAAGAGGTCCCAAATAAATAGTGAGCTTCTATAACTTCTAATCCTTTATTCATAAGAGTTGCAGAATCTACAGTTATTTTTTTTCCCATATCCCAATTAGGATGTGAAGTTGCATCTTCCACTGTGACATGTTTTAAATCCTCAACGGCCCAATCTCTGAAAGCACCACCAGAAGCTGTTAAATGTATAGCTTTTAAACCTTTAGGTATCTCTCCTGTTGAAAAATCTGCATTTTCATAATTGGGTAATCCTTGTAAACATTGAAAGATAGCAGAATGTTCTGAATCAGCAGGTAAAAGCCTACTATTATTTTTCTTTAATGCAGGAATAACAATTGGTCCTGCCGCAATTAAAGTTTCTTTGTTAGCAAGTGCAATATTTTTCCCCGCATTAATTGCTGACATTGTTGGAATTAAGCCTGCACATCCTACTATCCCTGTAACCACAGTATCTGCCTTATCCCATGCCGCAACAGCGTTAATCCCCTCCTTGCCACTCAAAACCAAGGGAGTACTATCCAAATCTAAGTTATTAATATTATCTTTTAAATCTTCTATAAGATTTTCATCCTCAATCGCAACTACTTCTGGTTTATGTGTTTTAACTTGTTCTGTTAATAAATTAATATTTCTTCCTGCCGAAAGAGCTACGGCTTTAAACTTATCAGGTTGCTCACTAGCTATTTCGAGAGTTTGAGTCCCAATTGAACCAGTAGAACCGAGCACAGTAATGTATTTCAATTTTCTCTGATATTTCTAATATCTTCCCATTTAAAGGTGTATTTAAAAAACAAAAATTTCAAATTGGTTTTTTTCTTAAAATTTAGACCCTTATCCATGTTGTTATTTCCTTTGATTGATCAATAAGTTCAATACCTTTTTCTTTTAACAAATTCCTAATTTCATCGGCCTTCGTATAATTCTTTTCTTTTTTTGCTTTCAATCTTTCATTAATAAGCATTGATATTTCTTCTTCTTTTATTTTACTTTCTTTTACTAAAACCTCTTTTTTAAGACCAAGTACCTCAGTCAACTTTTCAAGAGTTTTAAAATTCTCAAGTAGAAAGAATTTTTCATTTAGGTCTATTTTAAAACCTTCGATCCTTTGAAATTGGTTTAAAAAGTTTTTTAATGGTTTTGCTAAATCGTAAATAATTGCAATAGCACCTGCTGTATTAAGGTCATTTCCTAGAGCCTCAGAAAATTTAAGCTTTTTTTGAGATAATTCAAAGCTTATTTTCTCTTTATATTCGTCTTCGATAGATTCATTCTTATCAATAGATTTAAAAGCATCTTTTGTAAGGTCCAAAAAAGAAAGGGCTACATTAATGTTTTTCCAAGCTTCTGAAGCACTCCTTAAAGATTCATCAGTAAAATCAAGTGGTTTTCTATAATTCACAGTCATCACAAAATATCGCAAAGTCATAGGGCTTATACCTGAATTAATTAGCTCTCTGATAGTTTTAAAATTTTTAAGGGATTTACTCATCTTTTGTCCATTTACATTGACCATCCCATTGTGTAACCAATAGTTCGCTAGCTTTTTACCATTGGCTGCTTCTGATTGGGCGATTTCATTCTCATGATGTGGAAAAATCAAATCAGAACCACCTAAATGGATATCGATAGTATCTCCTAATTCATCTTTAACCATTGCCGAACATTCAATATGCCATCCTGGCCTACCTTTACCCCATGGCGAATCAAAAAATGGTTCATCATCTTTGGCTTTTTTCCATAGCGCAAAATCTTGCGGATTAAGTTTTTTACTATTTTCTTCATTAACCATTCTTCCTTGCTGATTGATATTTTGTTCTTGTAAATTTTGATTACTTAGCTTTCCATAATTTTTATTTTTGAAAACAGAATAATAAACATCTCCATCCCTGGAGTATGCATAACCTTTATCCTCAAGGATTGTTATGAAGGAGCAGATATTGCATATATGATTCGTTGCTCTTGGCATGCTATCCGGACGCATTATCCCTAAAGAATCCATATCTTTATGAAATTCAATGATATTTTTTTCAGATACTTCCTTCATTGAACTGCTTTCTTCTTTCGCTCTTTTTAAGATCTTGTCATCAATATCTGTAAAATTTTGGACATACTTCACTTTGAAATCACTGTAAATTAAAAATCTTCTCAATACATCCCAAGCGATATAACTTCTGGCATGACCAAGATGACATAAATCATAAACAGTTACCCCACAACAATAAATTTTTACTACATCATCAATAGGCTTAAAAACCTCAACTTTTTTGCTTAAAGTATTAAAAAGTTTGATCATCTTAAAATAAGTATTTCATAAGGTTTATTTTGTCTCCATCCAATTGTCTCCAATTCCAATATCAACTAAAAGAGGCACATTTAATTTTACACAATCTTCCATAGTCTTCTTTACTAATTTCGTCGTAATTTCCAAAAAATCTGGTTCAACTTCAAACAATAATTCATCATGTACTTGTAAAAGCATCTTTACTGGAACATTCATTTCTATGAATTTTTTATTTAGTTGAACCATTGCAATTTTAATAATATCTGCACTTGAACCCTGAATTGGGGCATTGGCGGCGGCTCTTAGTGACTGTGCTTCCATGCCAGCTCTTCTTGCGGATTGCAAGTCAATTTCGTAAGGATCTTTTCCTAGTAGTCTTCCAAGTCCATTTTTATCAAACTTAAATTCTCTTTTTCGACCAAAAATTGTTTTTACATAACCTTTTGATAAGGCAAGCCTTTCTTGAAGTTCAAGAAATTTGAAAATTTTTGAATATCTTTCTTTGTATTTTATTAGGAATTCTTTTGCTTCTGGAGTACTTACTCCTGTTGAACGGGCAAACTTTTTTATCCCCATACCATAGATAACTCCGAAATTTATTGTTTTCCCAACTCTCCTCTCATCAGAAGAAATTTCCTCTTTCTCAAAAATTAATCTTGCAGTCAAAGAATGAATGTCATCATTTTTATGAAATGCATTTATTAGTATTTCTTCATCCGCTAAGTGAGCGAGTATTCTTAATTCGATCTGAGAATAATCAGCTGATAAAAGTTTCCAATTTTTTTCAGGCAAGAATGCTTTTCTGATTCTCCTACTAAATTCAGTCCTAACCGGGATATTCTGAAGATTAGGATTGCTACTACTTAGTCTCCCAGTCGCTGTAGCCGCTTGATTAAAGTTTGTATGAACTCTTCCTGTCTTTTCGTTAATAAGATTTGGAAGAGCATCAATATAGGTGCTAAGTAATTTGCTAAGAGTTCTATGTTTTATTAAATGTTGGATTATTTCATGTTCGTCGACTAATCTTTCCAGAACTACTGCATCTGTACTCCATCCTGTTTTTGTTTTACGTGATTTTTTCTTATCCAAATTTAATTTTTCAAACAAGATCTCACCAAGTTGTTTTGGTGAAGATAGATTGAAACTCTCCTCTGCTAACTCATAAACTTTATTTTCAATATCTTCTAAGGTGCTTTTTAATTCTTTTGAGAGTTTATCCAAATAAGGGATGTCGATGGTTATGCCATTCATTTCCATTTGGGACAATATCGGCTCTAAAGGCAACTCGATTTCTTCGAACAATTTGATTAATTCATCTTTTTCCTTTGAAAAACTTTCTTTAAAAATTTTGACAATCTTAAAAGTTAGAAAAACATCATAACCGCAGTAAATACTTGCTTCATCAATATCAACCAATGAAAAGTCTTTATTTTTTCCAACTGTCTCCTTAAATGAAGGAGGCTTAAATCCAAATAATCTAAAACTAATTTCACTTAACCCATGTTTCTCCTGATTATTAAGAAGGTAGTCTGCTAACAAGGTGTCAAAGGTTACGCCTTTAAGATCAAGTCCATGATTAAAAAATATTTGCCTATCAAATTTTGAATTTTGGAGTGCCTTTTCTTTTTTTGGATCTTCTATCCAATTTCTTAGCTTTGAGAAAACATCTTCTATTGATAATTGATTGGAGGTCTCCTTTTTTGTTTGATGACCAAGAGGTATATAAAATAAATCATCATTTTCTTCTCCAAGACATAACCCTATCCCAACAAGTTCCGCATCGATTGGATTCAAACTATTGGTCTCTGTATCTAAAGAAACTATTTGATTAGTCTTGTCTAATCTTTGAATTAATTTATCAAGTAATTCGAAATCATTTACAACAGTTACGTTGATTTTAGGGATTTTATTTTCACTATTTTCTAATTCATTATTGCCTGCGACTTTTGGTGCCTTCTCCTCCTCTTTAGCTACACTATTTTTGTCAAAACCACCTTTGCTGAAAGTTGAATTGAAAATATCAATTTGTCTAAGTAGTGTTGATAGTTCTAATTTTTTCAGTGACTCTGAAAGTAGTTCTTGATTTATATTTTTTAATTCATAACCATTACTTAAAATTAAAGGCACCTCAGTATTTATTTTTGCTAAATCCCTGGAAAGAAAAGCATTATGTTTATCGTTTCTTAGCTTTTCTATAACTGAACCTTTGATAAATCCTTTATATTTCTTATCGTTGTTCTGCTGAATCTTGTCCAAAGCCTGATAGATTCCATCAAGCGTGTCGTTCTCTTTTAGTAGATTAATTGCAGTTTTTGGACCTACCCCTTTAATACCTGGAATATTATCAGAACTATCACCAGTTAGGGCTTTAAGATCAACTACTCTTTCTGGCGCAACACCTAATTTTTCTTTTACCCCATTTTCATTCATAAGAGTTGGATTTCCACTTTTCGCATATGGACCACCACCCATATAAAGTACATAAATATCTTTTTGATCATCTACTAATTGAAATAAGTCCCTATCTCCAGAAAGAATATTCACGCACCATCCTTTAGATGAAGCATCATTTGCAATTGTGCCTAGGAGATCATCTGCTTCGTATCCTGGAGATTTAAAAATTGGTAAATTAAGGCTTTCTTCTAAGATGATTTCTAGTTGTTCAATATCCTGAAAAAAAACATCTGGTGCCACATCTCTATTGGCCTTATAATTTGGATCTAATTCATGTCTGAAAGTTGGTTTTTCGGTATCAAACGTAATACAAACACCCTCAGGACTAATATTTTTGCAATTATCCAGAAGACTTTTTAGGAATCCATAAGTGACACTTGTTGGAAATCCCTCTTTGGTAGTTAAACCTCCATCAATCCCTTTGCTAAATGCATAGAAGCTTCTAAAAGCAAGAGAGTGGCCATCGACTAAAAGTAAAATTGGTTTTTTAGAGTTTTCAGATTTTAAACTCATTTTCTCTTCTTAGCCCAAGGTGGAATATCAATAAAGATTTGCTCTCCAGGTTCTAATCCATTAATGACTGAAGTTTTATTTCCACTGCTAATACCAATTTCGATTTTTTCAAATATGGGAGAATTGTTTTTATCAACTTTCAAAATTCCTTTTTCACCTTTTTCAGTGACAATAGAAACTGTTGGTACTAAGATTTTTTCTTCATTACCTTCGACTCTAAATTCAAGATCTGCAGTCATTCCAATTTTAATTTCTTCAAAAATATCTTTAAAATTTAAAGTTACTTCGAATGAGGTTACATTGTTATCTTTTACAGCTCTTGTAGCTATTTTTTTAACTAGGGCACTATATTTTTTTGAGGGATAAGCCTCAATTCTTACTGAGGCTTCTTGACCTATTTTTATTCTGCCAATGTCACTCTCAGGAACTTTAGCAACAATTTCTAGGCCCTCTGATAGTTCAAAAATAAAGTTTTTGGTTTTAGGGTCTGAACTTAAGTTTGTACTTGGTGTGACATAAGATCCTATCTCAGCATATTTTGCAGTTATTTTTCCTCCATAAGGAGCTTTAATTAGATAGAAACTTTTTTCAGCTTTTGCATCATTAAGCTTTACGCTACTAATGTTGTAGTTATTTTTATAACTTTCATAGTCTTCTTTACTTACCGCGCCTTCTTGATATAAATATTCCCTTCTTAAAAATTCAGATTTTTGTTTTTCTACATTTAATTCAAGTTCTTCAATTTTATAGATAAAGTCTTCATCATCAAGAGAAGCTAAAACCTGATCTTTTTTTACAAGATCGCCCTCATCTACTTTGATTTCTTTTATTACGCCTTGCTTCCGAGGCCCAATATTGCTTGTCCTTATTGCTTTTACTTCACCACTAGTATTAATTGAATCTGAGAGGATTCCTTTTTCAACTTGAACTACAAAATCAGAAATATCTTTTGACTTATTTTTCTTGAAGGAATTGGTTATAAAAACGAAAAATATAGCTAGAGAAAGCAATATAATTCCACTTCTTAGATTCATATTTTTTTTTATTAAATCAAACATTTCTTTTTAAAAGCAGAAGTAGAGAATATTTAGGAACTAAATAAATAATCAAAACGATTATAATTAACTTATCCAAGATTGGTTAAGTAAATACTATATTACTAGAAGATGTTTTCTTGATAATTTTTCCATAAGTTTTTTCAAATGTTAAAAGCAGGTATTATTGGATTACCAAATGTTGGAAAATCAACTCTATTTAATGCACTTGTAGAAAATGCTAAGGCCCAAGCTGCTAATTTTCCCTTTTGTACTATAGAACCTAATAAAGGCATAGTCTCAGTCCCAGATCAAAGGTTGCAAGAGTTAGGTAATTTAAGTTCTAGCCAAAATATTATTCCAACAAAAATTGAATTTGTAGATATCGCAGGACTAGTAAAAGGAGCTAGTAAAGGCGAAGGTTTGGGGAATAAATTTTTATCAAATATTAGGGAGGTTGATGCAATAGTTCATGTTGTAAGATGCTTTGAAGATAGTGATGTAATTCATGTTTCTGGAAAGGTAGATCCCCTGGATGACATTGAGATAATTAATCTGGAATTGAATTTAGCTGATTTATCTCAACTCCAAAAAAGAAGAGAAAGAATTAAAAAACAGGTTAGAACTAGTAAAGAGGCAGCTAAAGAAGATACCTTACTAGAAAAAATTGAAGAAGAGCTAGAGAAAGGCCTTTCAGTTAGATCAATATCTTTGAATGAAGAAGAAAATTTAATAATTAAGCAATTAGGCTTCCTTACGGCTAAACCAATTATTTACGCAACTAATTTGAATGAAAATGATTTAGCTGAAGGTAATGATTTTTCATCAACAGTTCAGAGTTTTGCATGCAATGAAAATACAGAATGTATAAAAATATCAGCGCAAGTCGAATCTGAATTAATAGAGTTAGAACCAGAAGATAAAAAAGACTACCTTATTGGCTTAGGAGTAGAAGAAGGGGGATTAAGTTCTTTAATTAGATCGACATATAAATTATTGGGATTAAAAACTTATTTCACTACCGGAGAAAAGGAGACAAAAGCTTGGACAATAAAAGATGGGATGACTGCGCCACAGGCAGCAGGAGTAATTCATACTGATTTTGAAAAAGGATTTATAAGAGCTCAGACTATTTCGTATCAAAATTTAATTGATTCAGGTTCAATTGCCAATGCAAAAACTAAAGGTCTTTTAAGAAGTGAAGGTAAGGAATATATTGTTAACGAAGGTGATGTAATGGAGTTCTTATTTAACGTTTAGTAAGTCTCTTAAGGCTTACTATTTTGCTTTTTGAATTTAAATTCAAAAAATGAAATTAATAAAATTAAGATACATCCTAAGCAACTTCCTATTAACCCAAAAACAATGGTTGTAAAGCCATCATCGTAGCCATATTGTAGTTGTGGTAAGTGAGGAGGTATTGGCATTATTTTTCAACAGAATTTTCAATATCTTCCAGTAAATGTTTAGTTGATCTACTAAAACCATTAGTTTTTAAATAGTTTTGAGCCTCTCTAAATTTTTCAGCTACTCTTTTTGCATAAGGAGTATTCATGGAATTTTGAGTCATGTTGAAAATGCGACTCACTTTATAATCTGATTTAGGTAACCCCTTGATAAGTATTCAAAAATACAAGAATATAAAAATAGGATTTTTTACTTACTAAGAAATTTATTGTGAAAAGTTCTTGATTCTCCAAATAAAGTTTTTTCAAATTAGAAAAATTGACAATGACAAATATATTATTAATTCTTTTTTTTGTACTTTTATTTTTATTACTTTTTTATTCAAAACGAAATAAAGGGTTAGCCCAAAAAACAACAATTAGTCCAACTTATGTACCTTTCTTAAAAGAACAAGAATTTAATCCTGACATAAGTACTGATAATTGGGATTTACACAAACTTAGATTAGATAAATTTAAAAGATCACAATATAAGGGATTAACTTTCTTCGTAAGTTCAGAAAATAAAATTTACTATCTTTCTGAAGAAGGGGATAAGGTTTATTGCTAACAGGTGAAATTAATTTTATAAATAAGAAAAGCCGATAGAAATTAATAATATTAATGAAGTATTTATTTTTATTATCAGAAAAGTTCTACAGGCTTATTCAATGGGAGTGGAATACCTTAAAAAATCTAAGAAGAACAAAAAGAAAGAATTATTTTTTAAGAGGATCATTTGCTTTATTTAGTTTATTCTCTATTCTTTTTTTAATATTTTCGCCTCCTATTACTTACGGAATATTATTTGGAGAGGGATTAAAATTTAGTATTTTTTTTATTTGGATATGGATTTTAAATTTAAAGTTTTTTTGAAAATGTATAATTTATTTCCCAAGGTTATTTAAAATTAAGAATATAAAAAAATAAACTTATGCCAAAAATATTCAAACAAAATAAGTTCGCTTTGTTGGGAGTAAATATATTAATAATTTTACTTTGGGTAACTATATCTTCCTTTTTGATGAATTTATTTCAAAGTGAAAATGCCCCATTTTATATGTATAAAATTTCTTTTTTAATAAGATTCCTCCCTCCTATTTGGGTTACATGGTTCCTTTGGATAAAAAGAGGTGGTTTAAAAAAATAAATTACAAAAGCATTTTTACGGATTTACTATAAAAACAAATCAGTTAAGATCTGAAAGCTTACTTGAAATTTTCACGTAAGAATTAGGTAATTGAGAGATTGTTTTTAGCTAAGAAACAATCTCTTTTTCTACAAATATTTTTTCTCATAAAAAAAGTGTTTGTCAGTATCCCTATTGACAAACACTCATGACGATAATTTTTTAAAAATTAAACAGGCAATCTATTATCAATTTCTACTACTCCAGAATCCATAAGACGGCCGATCTTAATAACTAAAGCCATATCTAACCTTGAAAATTCAGATTGATGGTTAGTTATCCAATCAAGTTCAGAAAGAGTTATAACTCCTAAAGTATTTACTTTAAGAAAAAGTAAGCCTAAATTCATTTTAAAAAATTCCTGGGATTATCCATCCGAATAAGCCATAATTTACAACTAATGCAAATAAGCCCATCATTGCCATTCTTCCATTAGTTCTCTCGGCGTTTTGCCAATAAGTTGTTTTTGAATTTTCCATTTTTCTGATTTGTAGAAATGTAAATAGTAGGTTTTTAAACGAAACCAGGAATTATTTGACCTGTTGTTAGGTATGCTCCAACAGCAGCAATTAATCCAAGCATTGCGAATCTGCCGTTAAGAGTTTCAGCAACAACTTTTTCTTTTTCGATAGTTTTGACTTTTTTGTTTGTGTTTTTCATTTGATTAGAAGATGAATAGTTTAAATTTTCGTTTTGAAATTGCTTGGTTAAATAAGCAACGAGGATGGCTGTAAAGAATACAATTACGGCTAAGAAACCTGAAAGTGGACTCATTAAAAAATGCCAGGAATAATTTGTCCGGTTGAAACGTAAGCACCTACTAACGCAACAAGGCCAATCATTGCCCAACGACCATTAACTTTTTCTGCATTTTGTGGGTAGCTGTCGTAAGAAACAGACTCATCTATGTAAGGACGTGTCTCAGTAGGAAACATATTCTGTCTGCCACCTGATTCAGTAGTAACGTTTGAATTAGCCATTAAAGTTGTGTAATTGTTAATTAATGTAACACTACTATTAACAAATGTAAAGTATTAAGCCGAAATTAAGTTATTTTCAAGATATTTACTACATTACTGTTACAAAAATGTAACGTGTATATATAAATAGTTGTTTTTTAGGCTTGCTAAGCTTTACAGATTGGCTCGAAAACTATTGAGAGTTCAATTTTTGTTAAGTATTTATTTTTAAATCCTTAGTAAAGATTTCAATTTGGTAGAAAAAACTACATCATTCTGAAATTTGAATAATTAGTTTTTAGATATAATTTATTTCACTTTATTATGGAATTCGCAAAAAAAATCATGACCGAAAAAGCTGAAAAGCTTAATGGTAAAGCAGCAATGCTTGGAATGTTTGCTCTTGTAGGAGCCTACTATTTTACTGGTCAAATTCTTCCAGGTATTTTCTAATAAAAATCCTTTTTTAATTTTTCAGGGCTTTATCAAGCCCTTTTTACTGGATTATGCCCTTTTTAATTATCTAATAATTCAAATAATCTTCTTATTAAAAGCTTTCTTCTTGAAAAAGTTTTATCAATATATTTTTTATTCTCTTCTTTTAAAATTTCCTGACCATTTAAGCCTAATCCTTTAAGGATAAACTCTTTATCTTCTTTAATCCAGTTATCTATCATTCCCCCCGTCGTCTCTATATGGAATTGTAATCCGTAAGCAAAATTACCAATCCTAAAAAACTGTTCCTTACAACGTGCACTACTAGCAATGAGTACTGCTTTATTAGGTAATAAAATCCTATCTCCATGCCAATGCAGTACATGAAAAGGGTCTTCAAACAGTGCTTTAAAGTCTTTATTTGATTTATTAATAAAAATTTGAGACCATCCAATTTCTGGTAATGCTTTTGGAGGTGATCCATCTTTAAGAATTTCTACATCTCCCCCAGCAGCACTCGCAAGCAACTGAGCACCTAAGCAAATACCGACTATAGGTCTCTCATTTTCTAATTCTTTTTTTATAAAATCTCTTTCTAACTTGAGCCAGGGATATTTGTCGCTTCCAATATCTTTAACTCCCATTGGTCCACCCATAATTAGAATTAAGTCACCTTTTTTTGTTTGAGGCAGAGCATTTTTATTATCTAAACGAATAATTTCGATTTTCAAATCTCTTTCTTTAGCAAATTGTTCAAAAAGACCTGGCCCCTCTATTTCTAAATGCTGCAAAACTAATACGCGTCTTATTAACTTCATTCACTTTCCATTATTTCAGCTGATTCAGAACAGACATTAACGCTAAACCACTTCATTGCCGACCAAGTATCTTCTTGGTATGTACCTGCTGCAATACTTACAAAACAATCATTTTCATACCAACTTCGATAACTGGGAGTTACTCCCGTTCCTTTTAATCTATTTTCTAAGCCTTTTCCATATTTTTTAATAACAAGATTTATAGCTTCATTCTCAATCTCTCTTTGCTTTTCATCAGCAAAACCTCCTAATGGTAGGAAAAAAAGAATTGATGCAATAAGTAAACGTATCATTGAGTCTTTAGTTTATATGTAGCTAATTTCATATCGATTAATTAATTTTTTAAAATCATCTACTCTATTTTGTCCATTTTTTAATGGTCTTGAGGAGTCAAGAACGGCGGCACAACATAATTGCCAGCAGGATTTTTCATCTAGTCCCAATTTTTTGCATATATTTTTTGGAGCTTTGATAACTGTATTTATTTCTGCAATATGTTGAGTGGTTTCCCATAATTCTCCTTCAAGAAAATCAATTTCAATACTGGATAATAATTCTGTAGCAACGTAATCCTTAATTAGCTCAGTTAATTCCACGTTATTTTTTTAAAGCAGAGAAGTTAAATCATCTTTTAGTATTTGTATAGCAAGATAAAAAAAAAGGAGCTAGTTTCTACCTCATCTTTAATATCCTTTAGATATTAAGAGACTACATCATTTCGTATTGATCAAGTTTGGTTTTTAATTTTGTTGCTTGTTTAATAAATGACAAAGCTTCTTTTCTGCCAGTTGAATTATTAGCCTGGACTATAAGATCGGCGTATTTCTTTGCAATTTTTTTTTCCATAATTTAAGCTTTGTAAATTCCGTTTTGAATCTTGAAACTAGCGAGTCACAACTAGAAGTAGATAAGGAGTCAACGGTTAAAACCTCAGAGTCAACAAATTTGAACGGATTAACTTGTGTTTTAATTTATAATCAATTATTTAAAAAGCTGTTGGTATCTACGATTACATTGTTTTCAAACCCTGATTTAATTTATAGTTATCCATGAATTGGATTTAAAGTTTTTTAATCATCTTTTTAATGCAATTAATAAAAAAAGGGGGTTAAAAACCCCCTTTTTTTATTAAAAGACCTAATTTACTAATTACCTAAACCTAGAGGAGCCCAAAGAGTTGCTTCAGAACCTATAACAGGGACAACTCCTGTAGTTTTTGCCTTAGAAACTTTATTTTTAACAATAGGAGTATCTTGTTCTCCTAAAGCTGCCCATAAAGTTGATTGATGAGCGATAACTGGTTGAACTTTTAATGGTTGAGATTGAAAAGAAGGCTTTTGGGTTCTTACAAGTTGGACTCCAAGAGAACCAACAATAAATGCCCCAAGAAAACCTGCAAATACAGCAGTAATATTGTTACTACTTACTGAGGTAGATACGTTATTAGACATAATAGTTATGTGACTAAATTTCATTTTTGACTGAAGTCCCCGTTCCTTGGCTTCAATCTTAATGCGGCTCGTAAAACGAGATGAACGTTTATGTAGTCTACGCTACATTTTAACTATAAGTATAGTTTAATTTACAAGATGTTAATGTCAATACAAAAACTTATTAAAAAATAAGAAATTAAATTTTAAAGTGAAGAAAATATATTTGAATTTTTTTGATTAAAAAATAATTGATTATTTTCATAATTGTTTGCAGAATAACTTTCGGAAACAACAGTTCCGTGAGTTACCCCAAAAATAAAACCAAGTAAGATCGCTAAACGCATCCAAGAATATAAATTTGAAGTTAATTTCCCTCGAATTAAGAATATATGATGTTGTTATTTATACTAAATAATTTTTTATCCCCCAAGATATGACATTGATGGATGAATTTTTTGATTTTTGTCAGTTGTTTCCTCTAATACTTCAAATCGATCTTCACTATAGTTATCTTCTCTAGCTTCCCAAATGCTCTTGATTTTATTTTCCAATTCATGGAGATTAATTGGTAGAGACAACCATGGGTTTAGATTTATACCTTCATTAGAAAAAAGACATGTATAAGCATAACCATCGCTAGTTATCCTCAATCTATTACAGTCTGAACAAAAAGGATTACTTATTGAAGAGATTGTACTTACAAAACTATTTGAATCACTCATGTACCATCTATTAGCAGTTTGTCCCTCCTTTCTTCCGTAGTCTTTTAATCGATGTTTCTTCTTTAATAGCCTAATAATTCTTTCAGAGAAAAAAACATCTGATGGCTGCCAATTATTAGATATCCCTACGTCCATATACTCAATGAAACGAATTTCTATAGACCTTTTTTTTGCAAAATCAACTAATTCAAAAATTTGATTATCATTAATCTCTTTTTTTATAACTGCATTTATTTTTAATTTCCCCGCCTTTGGATTAAATCCAGCATTAATTGCATGATCTATTCCTTCAAGGACAGTAAATAATTTTTCTTTGCCAATAATTTTATTTTCCTCTCCGATCATGTTTGAAAAAATATCAGGATCAATCGCATCTAAACTTACGGTTATACGGTCTAAACCATTTTGAAAAAGCTCATTAGCTTTTTTCTTAGAGAGCAAATATCCATTTGTGGTTAGAGAAATATCCTGTAAATTAGATACTGGATTTGATTCTTCTAATCTTTGCGATTTAATTTCATAAAGAAGTTCATCTAATTGAGAACTCAATAAAGGTTCTCCTCCAGTGATTCTTAAAGAATTTACCCCTAATCGACAACTGACTAAAATTAACTTTTTAAATTGTTCAATATTTAAAACCTCCAAACTATAGTTCTCAGGCTTACAGTAAATACACGAAAAATTGCAATTTTGTTTAAGAGATAACCTTAAAACTTTTAACTTTCTTTTTCTATTATCCTCCAATTGCTTAAATCCCATTATTCATATTTAAGAATTCTCTCTTGGAATTTATATTAATTAAATCCCCATTTTTTGCATAGAAATATTTATGGGGAATTTGATCAACCCATCCGAGAAAATTTTTCTTCCCAGAGGATAATTTTCTTTTTAATTTAAAATGATTTTCTTCATTGATGGGATAAATTCCGAATAATGGTTGTGCAAAAATTCCATCATGGGATATTAACGCAAAATTTTGATTTTCTTCCCATGATTTAAAAAGTGAATAAATTAATTTTGTATTCAAATTAGGCATATCGACTGGGACAATTAGGATATTTTTAGTAGTTTTTTTAAAAGATGAAAAAATTTGTTCTATACAAGTTAATGGTCCATCAAAGGGTTGGGCATCTGAAATAAACTCAACATTATTGCTCTTATCATCTTCCTTTAAATGAGAAGTATAATTTGTTATTACAAAAGTCTCTAAATTAAGGTTATTTAATATTTTTATTTTGTGAGTCAGCCAATTTCCTCCTTCATGATGTTTAATTAGTGCTTTATCAGATCCCATCCTTGAACTCTTGCCACCAGCCAAAATGAATGCTTTAAATTTTTTAAGTTTTATTTCCATAACTTAGGCAATATTTTTCCACGAGTACTTTATGTATCGGATAATACCAATAATCAGATTGCTAATTTTCCCCAACTTTGATTTTATTAGTGCTGACTATTAATTCTAGCCTTTTAAAAAAGTTGTATTTCTTAAAAACTAGATTTCGTATTAAATAATACAAATGAATGCATTGATCGAAATATAAATTGCTTAAAAATTAATCTCGAAAATTTTCATGTTAAGTGACGTTTGGTCTTTAAATGGCAGATATAGAACTCTTCACCTCACCTGGTTTGCTTTTTTCCTTACTTTTGTTGTTTGGTTTAACCTCGCTCCTCTTGCAACTACTGTTAAAGCCGATTTAGGTTTATCTGTTGCTCAAATTAGAACAGTAGCAATATGTAATGTCGCTTTGACTATCCCTGCAAGAGTTTTGATTGGAATGTTATTGGATAAATTTGGCCCAAGAAAAACTTACTCAACAATTTTGATATTTTCTGTCGTGCCATGTTTATTATTTGCTAGTGCTCAAGACTTCAATCAACTTGTTATTGCTAGATTGCTTTTATCAATAGTAGGAGCAGGTTTTGTTATCGGAATAAGAATGGTCTCTGAGTGGTTCCCTCCGAAAGAAATTGGTTTGGCTGAGGGAATATATGGAGGATGGGGGAATTTTGGATCTGCCTTTTCTGCTCTTTCTCTTGTTGCCGTAGCTGGATTCTTGTCTTTTTCAGGAGGGTTTGAGTTACCTACTGGAGCTGTACTTAATTGGAGGGGAGCTATTGCTCTTACAGGAATTATTTCTTTCGTTTATGGAATTATTTATTTCTTTAGTGTGACTGATACACCTCCAGGAAAACCTTATCAAAGGCCTGCAAAAACAGCTGGTTTAGAAGTAACGAGCGTAAGAGATTTCTGGGGTTTAATTGGAATGAATGTCCCATTCGCAGCAATTCTTTCAGTCCTATGTTGGAGACTTCAAAAAGTAGGTTTCCTTACTTCATCTACTTATCCAATAGCCTTAATCGCAGTCCTTGCTTGGTTTATTTTCCAAACTTGGGGAATTATAAGAACGAATATTGAACTATTAAATGGAACTAAAATTTACCCTAAAGAAGATAGATATGAATTCAAACAAGTAGCGATCTTAGAATTAACATACATCGTAAATTTTGGATCAGAATTGGCAGTAGTTTCAATGCTTCCTAGTTTCTTTGAATTTACATTTGATTTACCTAAAGCTGTAGCCGGAATTCTTGCATCATGTTATGCATTTGTGAATTTAATAGCTAGACCTGCCGGAGGATTGATATCTGACAGAACAGGCAATAGAAAAAATACAATGGGATTCCTAACTATGGGATTAGGGTTTGGATATCTATTGATGTCTTTAATAAAACCTGGAACTTTTACAGGATCAGCAGGAATTCTTATGGCTGTATTTTTAACGATGCTTTGTTCATTTTTTGTACAATCTGGAGAAGGTTCAACTTTTGCTTTAGTACCCTTAGTTAAAAAAAGAGTAACAGGACAAATAGCTGGATTGGTTGGGGCTTATGGAAATGTTGGTGCGGTAACTTATTTAAATATTTATAGCCTTTTACCTTTATGGATGGGTGGAGGCAAAGATCCTTCTCCAGAAATAATTGCCGCTTCAAATAGTGCCTTCTTCCAAGTTTTAGGTATAGCAGGATTAATAGTTGGATTCTTCTGTTATTTCTTTTTAAAGGAACCTCAAGGATCATTCGCGGATGCTTATGAAGGAGAAAAAGCTGAAAATTATGTTTAACCAATAACTTTTTAGATATTTATAAAAGAAATTTTATGAATTTTGCTAAAAGTCAATGCCCATATTGCGGTGTTGGATGTGGTTTAAAAATGAAGCCTAAAAGTTCGGTTTCTGATGATAAATGGTTAGTAAGTGGAGATAGGGATAGTCCTTCAACTCAAGGTAAATTGTGCGTAAAAGGAGCAACAGTATGTGAGACTTTAAAAGACGGGAGATTAAAAGAACCACTTTATAGGGAAAATTTGAATGAAGAATTTAAAGAAATTTCCTGGGACAAATCATACGAAATTCTGAAAGAAAATATTTTGAGTTCTATAAAAAATTATGGACCTGATTCAATAGCTATGTATGGTTCAGGTCAATTTCATACTGAAGATTATTACGTAGCCCAAAAGCTTCTCAAGGGAGCAATAGGCACAAATAATTTTGATGCTAATTCAAGACTATGTATGAGCTCAGCAGTAGCTGGATATAACAGAAGTTTTGGCTCTGATGGCCCACCTTGTTGTTATGAAGATATTGATCATTGCTCTTTAATTTTATTAATAGGGACAAATACTGCAGAATGTCATCCCGTTCTTTTTGATCGAATTAAAAAACGTAAAAGAAATCTAAATGATAATTTAAAAGTAATAGTAATTGATCCAAGAGAAACTGAAACTTCATCCATAGCAGATTTTTATTTACAAATTTCTTCTGGAACAGATCTATTTTTATTTATTGGGATTGCGAATTATCTTTATAAGAATCAATTAACTGATCAAAATTTCATTGATAAGTCGACCGAAAGCTATCTTGATTTTGTAAAACACATACAAAAATGGGATTTAAAAAAAATAAGTGAAATTTGCAATATATCGGAGAAAACAATTATTGATATTGCAAAATTATGGGGAGAAAGCAAAAATGTTCTAAGTCTTTGGTCGATGGGTTTGAATCAAAGGCAAGAGGGTACAGCAGCAGTAAATGGGCTAATAAATCTTCATTTAATGACCGGCCAAATAGGCAAAGAAGGTTCTGGTCCTTTTTCCTTAACTGGCCAACCAAACGCTATGGGTGGGAGAGAAGCAGGAGGACTATCTCACCTTCTTCCAGGATATAGGTTTGTAAAAAATAAAATAGATAGGAATGAAATTGAAAAAATATGGGGGTTCCCTGAGGGAAAGATATCTGCAAAACAGGGTCTATCTGCATTTGAACAAATAGAAGCTATAAAAAAAGGATCTGTGAAAATTTGGTGGATTGCAGCTACGAACCCTTTGGTTAGCATGCCTAATTTAAACTTTGTAAAAAAAGCACTTTTAAAATGTCCTTTAATTATCCTCAACGAATCTTATGAACAAAGTGAATCAATTAAATATGCTCATCTAGTATTGCCCGCAGCTCAATGGAGCGAAAAAGATGGTGTTATGACAAATTCAGAAAGGAGAGTAACCCTTTGCCCATCTTTCAGAGAATCGAATAAAAATTCAAAACCAGATTGGCAAATATTTGCTGAATTAGGACAGAAGATAGGCTATTTCAAACAATTTGAATATGAATCTTCATCGGAAGTTTATGATGAATTTTTAAAAACTACTACAAAAAGATTATGCGATATGAGCGGATTATCATATCAATTATTAAAAAATCATGGTCCTCAACAATGGCCTTATCCTAAAGGCAGCGTACCTAGTACATCTTCAAAAAGATTGTATGAAGATGGTTATTTCCCAACTGAGACTGGCAAAGCAAATTTTTGTATTGATGATCCTATTGGGTTGGCTGAACCCCCTTCAGATGAGTTCCCACTAATTTTGACAATTGGAAGATATCTAAGTCAATGGCATACAATGACAAGAACTTCTAAAGTTCAAAAACTTACAAAAAAGAATCCAGAACCGTTATTGGAAATTAATTCTAAAGATGCTTTATCTTTAAAAATCAAAAATGAAGAAATAGTAAAAATTAAATCTAAAAGAGGGGAAGTTCAAGCAAAAGTTCAGATTACTGACAAAATTAAAGCAGGTACAGTTTTTTTACCAATGCATTGGGGTTTTAGTCAAAAAAATATGTGTGAAGTAAACTCTTTGATGCATGAAAAGTCATGCCCGATATCAAAACAACCGGAATTAAAAGCATGCTCAGTAATAATTATTCCAAACTAGGCAATAATCTTATTTCAGAATCTCATCAAATGCTCTATCCAAATTGTTGTGTTCATGACTTGGTCTAACTAATTTGCAAAAAGCAAATCTATCTAATTCGTTTAAATTTCTCCATTTTTTAACTGAAATATTAATTCCCCTCGCTAGTGCCGATTTTAAAACTTGGTCAGGAACTTTATTTTTATTTTGCCAAGGTTGATTAATTGAAATTTCTATTTCTTTTGCTTCTCCATATTTTGAATTAGATGTAATTTCTTTTAAAAAAGTTTTTAAATCAATGAGATCGTTTTTTGAATCTGGCCAATCAACTATCTTATTTTTTTCAATTAAATTAAAATCTTGCCAATGAGTAAGTTTTAATTTTATTCCAATTAAATCAAGTTTCCTTCTTACACAGAGAGGAATGCATCTTAAGTCTTTAATAAAATCATCCTCGAAATTAAAATAATGATTTGATTGACTCTTAACCAAAATTAAATTGATATTTTATTAATAAATTAATGCTAAGTATAAAAAATTGATATTAGCTTTATCAAAAATTTTATTTTTTGTATTATTGGATAAATTGCTAAATAAAAATGGATAAATCTTTAACTCATATTAATGCAAGGGGAGAAATGAACATAGTTGATATTTCAGATAAAGTAGAAACTAAAAGAGAGGCTTTAGCAGAAGGATATATTAATTTAAACAAAGAAATATTAGAAAAAATAAAAAATGAAAAAATTAAAAAAGGTGATATTTTTGCGGCGGCTAGATTTTCTGCAATAAATGGTGCAAAAAAAACCTCAGAACTTATTCCTCTCTGTCATAATTTATCATTGAATAAAATCTCAATTGATTTTGAAATTTGTGAATCAATTAAAGCAATTAAAATTATTGCTTTTTGCAAATCTCATTCTAAAACAGGTGTTGAGATGGAGGCTCTTACATCAGTTTCAATTGGTCTTCTCACTCTATATGACATGCTTAAAGCTTTAGATCCTTTTATGACTATTGATAATATTCGCCTTTTAGAAAAAAAAGGTGGTAAAAATGGAATATTAAAAAGAAGTTAAGTACTCACAATAATGGGAATTGATATCAATAATCAGGGTCTTTATTTAAACGATGCTATTAAAAAAATCTTGGAAGAGATAGATACTTTAATAGTGAATAATGCAATTTTACATAAGGAAGAGATCAACTTAGACGAAGCACTTGGAAAAGTTTCTATGGAGGAAATCTTATCTGAGGAAGATATACCAGGTTATAGATCATCAGTTATGGATGGATATGCGTTAGGAGAATCAACTAAAGTGAATAAATGGAAAATTGTTGGAGAGTCTTTCCCCGGAAAGCCATTTAATGATCTTCTTAAAAAAGGTGAAGCTGTAACTATTAGCACAGGTTCATTTGTGCCAGATAATTGTTTTTCTGTGATACCTCAAGAACAAGTTTCTTTAGAATTTTTAAACGGAAATGAGTATATTGTTAAAAAAGAAACATCATCTAATAACTCTTGGATTAGAGAAAAAAATGATCAAGTATTTAAAGGTGAAATATTAATCAAGAAAGGGGTAAAGATTACACCTGGGATTTTAAGTAAATTAGCAAGTTGTGGGATAAAAACTATAAAAGTTAGTAAATTTTCTAAATTAGGTTTACTAATTACTGGAGATGAACTTATCAAATCAGGATCTGCAAGAAAAAAAGGAGAAATATGGGAAAGTAATAGTATTTTGATAAAATCAATCGCAAAAAATCTTGGATTTGAAATTAATGAAATTCATATAGAAAAAGATAATTATCAAAATATTAAAAATTCTCTTAGAAATATTTCTGAATTTAATGATGTGGTTATTTCAGTTGGTGGGATATCAGTGGGTAAAAAAGATTTTTTAAAAGATATTATTAACGAGATAGGAGAGATTAAATTTTGGAAACTATTTTTAAAGCCAGGAAAACCCTTCGCTTTTGGATTGATAAACAAAAAAATTCCTTATTTTGGATTACCTGGGAATCCCGCTTCAGCAGCTATTACTTTTATCCAACTTGTTTGGCCCGCACTTCAGAAACTTGAAGGAATTACTAATATTGAATTCCCTCTTAGGATTAAGGTTAAGCTGAATTCTGATTTGAAAAGAAGAAAAGGGAGACCTGAATTGCTTAGAGGAAAACTTATCGTTAATGAAGAAGGTGAATTAATTGCAGATATTTCTGAAGAACAATCCTCATCAAAGATTAGTTCAATATCTAATTCAGATTTATTAATAGAAATACCCTCTGAAATTGATTTTTGTCAAAAAGGAAATTTATTATGGGCACAACTTTTAAAAAATAATTTTTTATAATTCAAAGCCTAAGTCAGTATTCTTTTTTACCCATGAGGATCCTTTGAAAGTCCATTCTTTTTTCCAAAAAGGAATTTTGTATTTTGTAAATTCAAGTATTTCTTGGAGATATTTATTTGCAATGCCTCTATGATTAGCACTCACTGCTATTAAAATAATAGGCTCGTTAGGGTAAATGAAACCTATCCTGTGCAAGAGAAAAATACATAAATCATCCTGTTTTTCAGAAATTTTCATTAAATATTTTTTAATATAATTTTCGGTCATTCCTTTATAATGAACAATTTCTAGTTTCTTTAAATCATTTCCAAATTGATCAAAGGGCCTTACTCTCCCAATAAAAAATGAGTTTGCTGAATTTTTATTTACCTTTTCCCAAAGTTCGAATTCTTTATAAGGGTTAAAAGTCTCTTCTAGGATTTTAAATTTTATTCTTAAATTATCCACCGGTAAACATTGGCATAAATGCCACCTCATCATCCGGATTAATCATCGCATCCATATCTGTAATTTCTTGATTAATAGAAACGATAATATTATCTTGCGGTAAATTAGAATTAATTAAATTCCATACAGAAAAAACCTTCATTTGAGACCCTTCAATTGTAAGAAATTTTTCATTCCATCCTAGATCTTCAGCGACACTAGATAATAAAACCACCTTAATTTTGTTAGATTTTTCACTTTCCATCTATAGTGATCTAGTAACTAATGGTTTAATTTTAAGTGGTTTCTATAGCTTTGCTTACTGTTTCTGATACTCGTAACACAAAAAATGATGAGAGTGGAAATTATCTCCTTAACGAGGCCGAGAGATCAGGACACAATGTCGTTGATAAGATAATTTGCAAAGATGATATTTATTTAATTAGAAAATATACAAGCGATTGGATCTCAGATCCAAATATTGATGTGATTATAACTACAGGTGGTACAGGAATTACAGCTAGGGACGTTACTCCTGAAGCTATTAGACCTTTATTAGATAAAGAGATTGATGGTTTTGGGGAGACTTTTAGATTTTTATCATTTAAAAAGATAGGAACTAGTACTTTACAAAGTAGGTGTATTGCGGGGTCTGCAAATGGTAAATTTTTATTCGTTTTGCCAGGATCTAAGGATGCTGTTATGACAGGTTGGCAAGATATAATTTCTTATCAACTTAATCAAAATACAAAACCTTGTAATTTAATAAATCTCATTGATAAGTTAAAAAAATAATTCTCTAGTTTATTTATTTATTAGAAATTGATTTGAGATCAATTTTTGATTTTTTATGCATTTAAGTAGAGAAGGATCTTTTATCTCATTTTCTAATTTTGATAATTGTTCAAAACTATTATCATTCCAAATGCTCCCTAAAGAAAAAATTGCATATTTAGCGATTTCTAATTCTTTATTTAAAGAATATTTATAAAGTAATTTACAAACTATTTCGCTTTCTCTTCTTTTTAAAATAGAGATTATCTTGTAGTTGATTTTGAAATCATCGTAAATTTTTATTTGATCAATAAAAGATAATAATATTTGATCAGTTAATTGATGAGCTTTGAAATGAAGAATATTAAGACCTGCAATCCAAAAATCTATTTCGCAAATATCGAATATTTCTCTTATTAATGTAAGTTCGATTTCTCCTCCCCAGGGCTCTAAAGCATTAATTATGTGAATATTTAACTTATTATTTTGATAAAGATTTTTTAGTAAAAGATCTTTTGCATCTTTTTCATTTGTTAATTTAAGGGCCTCAATAAATTCAACTTTAAGGCCAAATTTTTTTATCATCTTTTCAAGTAAAAAATAGCCTTTTCTTTCTTGCATTCCTATTTTTTCCGAAATAACTTTGCGAATCTCAAAAGATAATTTCAATGAATAGTAGGAAAAAAGAATATCAAGATCTAATTTTTTTGAACCTAATCCATTTAAAACTTCTAATATTTCAGATTCACTTTTGCTCATTAATATATTTTAGGTTTTTAACTTTGCATTAAACTTGTTGATTAAAATTTCTTTGATTAAATTATAAATTTCATGTTTACTAACTTTTTTAAATTCGGTTTCACCTAATGTTTGCAGGTGATCTTGTCTTCCTCCAATACTGACATTATATCCATCCTCAGTTCCTCCTCCCTCTTTTTTTACCTTTGTACCAGTCATGCCAATACCACCCATATGAGCTTGTCCACAATTATTTGGACAACCTGTCCAATGGATTTTAACCTCCTCTGATAATTCAAGTTCTCGATCTAATTTTTCAGAAATATTCCTTGCTATATCTTTGGTATTTGCAAGAGCAAAGCTACAATAACTACTCCCTGTACATGAAACAGTACTCGCTGAAAAATGGGATGGATTTAATTTGAATTTATTAATAATTTCTTCATTACCAAATTCTTCTAAAATATTATCTTTCAGGCCAACAATAATTAGATTTTGATCTTCGGTTAGTCTTACTTCACTCTGTCCATATTTTTCACTTAATCTTGCAATTTCTTGTATGTCTTCTACACATAATCTTCCTACCGGAACATGTAATCCAGCAAAGTAAAGATTATTCTGTTTTTGTTTATTAATACCAAATAAACTTCTTTGTTTTTCGTTGAAAATTGAGCCTGGATCGTTCGATAAAGTTCCAAATTTTTCTTCTACAAGTTCTCTAAATTTTTCGATACCTATAGAGTTCAAATAATATCTAAATCTTCCCTTATTTCTTAGAAATCTATCCCCATTATCTCGCCAAAGGGAACAAATAATTCCAGTTATTTTGCATATATCTTTTTCTTCTACCCAGACATCTAGAGGTATAGCATAAGCATTCAAAGTTGCTGATAAAATTCCTCCTACCCAGACACCAAAGCCTAATATTCCATTTTTAAAAACAGGATGAAAGATAAGATCATTGTGTAGAAGAAAATTATCTTTTGCTCCTGCAACTGCAGTATTCCACTTCCTTGGTAAATTCGAGAATTCGGGGTTGCCATTACCAGAATTTGTTAAGTAATTTTCTAATTCAGAAGTATATTTTCTTGTATCTATAATTTCTGCAGGATCAATTCCCGCTAGTGGATTGCCAGTAACATTCCTTGGGTTATCCATTCCAGACTGAACGGATGTAATATCAACCTCTCTAAGTCTTTTAATAATATCTGGCAGATCATTTATCAAAACCCCCCTTAATTGAATATTTTGCCTAGTTGTTATATCTGCAGAACCGTCTTCTCCGTATCTAGCAACTATTGAAGCGATTACTCTCAACTGATTAGAGTTTAAAATTCCATTGGGAACTCTAAGCCTCATCATAAATCTTCCAGGAGTTTTTGGTCTCCAAAAAAGGCCATACCACTTTAAGCGCATTTGCAAATCTACTTCATCCATCTCTTCCCACCCTTTAAGAGCATAATCGTCTAATTCTTCAAAAATTTTCAGACCATCTTTCTCCGCCTTTTGCTTTTCAATCTTATTTAATTTTTTATCATTTAAATAATATTGCATATTAATTTTTATTCATTTATTCTTATGAGATTTTAGACAATTTAATGTTTCCTCTTATACAAATGTCAATAAATATTGATTATTTATTTTTGATACCGAATTCCATATTTTAGGAAACTCTTAAGCTCATAAAAACATAAGTACTTTTTCTTGGCAGGATCACTTATCCGTAATTATGGGATACTTCTGTCCATCCTTTTTGGTGAAGTTCGTGCCACTTTTCCCATGCTGAATCTATGTTGAGTTTTTCAGAGGATTTGTACCCTCCAGGTTCTCCAAGGTGATTTGTGTAGAAAAGATGAGTATGAATTTTTAAATTAGGTTTAGGAGAATTTTTGCATTCTTCGAAAAAGATCATTCTGCTGCCTTCGGGATTTAGTAGGCATCCGTTTGGTTTGCTAGTGCTACAACCAAATGAGTACTTAGGCTCCATACTTTACCTTTAATCGGCTGGTTGACTATTAATACGTTTGTACTATAAATTATATCCTCCTTGTTTTGCTGTCAATCCTTTTAAGGTTAAGTACTTATTTACTAATAATTATTTTGTTTTTTAATAAATAAGATAATTTCTTTTAGCTTATGAATTACAGGGAAGATCTAGAAATCAAACTACAAAAAGTAACACTTGCAATGCAGGAAGTTGTAGATGATATCCACAAAACTGATCCTGAGAAGCAAAGAATAATTTCCAAACTTATAGAATTTAAAGAAGCAATCATTTCAAAGGGAATTGAACTTAATATTGAATTAGAGGTGGCCTAGAAAAATTCTAAATCTCATGAATGTTTAATAACTTTTAGAATAATGTTATTAACAAAGAAGGGTTATTTATCAAATGCAACCTGGTAATTTTGAATTATTGATCCTTGTATTTATCTTTTTAGGTCTTCAAGCCTGGTGGATTATCCCAATAGTTATTAAAAATAATAAATTAAATAAGAGAGGTAAGGATTTAAGAGAGGAAATTAAACAATTAGAAAAGTTATATAAAAAATAAATTAGTTTATTATTTTTGCAAACTACCTATTATTAGTAAAACTCAAATATCTAATGAAAATAAAAACATTTATTCCATTTTGTTTCCTTTTTATTGGGACTTTAGCTTTACCACAACCTTCTCTTGCTGAAGAAAAGATTGAAGTTATACCTATTATTCAAAGTTCAAAAGGACTAAGTGGTAAAAATTTTAATTATCTTGAGGGTAAACCTGAATTAAGACTCTTAAAAGTAAAAATTCCAGTTGGGTTGAAAACTCCAATTCATACTCATCCTTCCCCAATGTTGATTCATGTCACCAGAGGAAGATTAAAGCATGTGAGGGGTGAAGAAATTAATTTCTTTAAAGCAGGCGATGCATTTATAGAGAGTAATAATGGGGCACCACACTATGTGAAAAATGTTGGAAAGAAGTCGGCCATACTTCATGTGGGAGTTGTATCAGTAGTTGGAATGCCTACGGCCATAAATAAATAAGATTTTTCTCAACGTTGTTCTATTAGTATGAGGATTGAACTTTTATGAAGAACAACTGTAATGAGATACTCCTCCATAGTTAAAATACTGGCTTGGCTTTAGTCGATTATATTTTTGATCTATTTCTGGGGATTGTTCTACATATGGATTGCTAAAGACATCCTGTAACTCTTTTATTTTTTTGTAATTTCCCTTTTCAGCTTCTTCATATGCGGGAACGACCATCCATTCGCGCCAAGTATAGACTGGATTAAGGGATTTCATTGATGCCGATTTTGCTTTAATATTTCCCTCTTTCTTCAAGACTGATTGCCAGTTTTCAAGCCATACTTCCCACCTATTAGTGAGCTCGTCATTAATTGGTAAATAGAAACAGTCTTTTAAAGAATCTAAGTTATCAGGTATTTCAGACAGTTTACGGAACAAAATTGTATAGTCTGCTTTTGAAATGACCATGAGATTAAAAAATTCATTTATTAGAGTTTCGTTGTAATGTTCTAAACCAAGCTTGTTTGCCCACATTTTCATCAATTCCTTATTCATTAATTCAGAAAAGTCTTTTTCGATTTGATCTAACTTTTCTTGATCTTGTTTGCTTTGTGAAAGTAACGGACTAAGAGATGAACAGAATGTTTTAAAGTTGATTGCCGCTGCAGAAGGCTGGTTAAAAAATGAGAAATGTTCACCTCCACCCGTCCATGGCTGAAATCTTGGATCAAATAATTCACAGAATCCAAAGGGGCCATAATCCAAGGTATAACCTCCAGCAGCACAATTATCACTATTGAAATTACCCTGGCAATACCCAACTCTCATCCAGTTGGCTATAAGTGAGATAAGTCTTGATCTGTATAAAGAAGCAAGTTTTATTACTTTACTTTCAATTGAAATCTCATGTTCAATTTCATCTTTATAATTTCTATCAATTAGATGTTGAACTATCATCTTTAGTTCATTGAGGGCCTCATCATGCGCATTATTACGAACTCGTCTTGCAAAAAGTTCAATCTGGCCTACACGTAAAAAAGATGGAGCGACTCTCGTAGTAATTGCCGCTTGATTATCAATCATGATATCAGGTTCAAAATATCTGGACCCTTTGGAATACCACGGTCTTCTAACTATTTCTGAACGTGAGACATAAAGTGTTAAAGATCTTGAGGTAGGGATTCCCAAGGCATCCATTAATTCTTGTGCGAGAAATTCTCGTACGCTAGACCTTAAGACAGCTCTACCATCTGCTCCACGACAGTAGGGAGTTGGACCTCCTCCTTTAAGTTGCATTTCCATTCTTTTCCCATGGAATAAACCTTCAAAAACAGAAATTGCTCTGCCATCGCCATAACCATTCCCAGTGCCAAAGGGACATTGCTGGGTATATTCAGTCCCGTAAATTGATAATGCATAACCTGTTGCCCAACCAACAGGACTCATTGGATAATTAGCAACAGAAATATCACCTGAGAAAAAACGACAAAAATTCTTGTCTTTAGCAAGTTCTGAACTTAGCCTTAGTTCCTTAAAAAGTTTGTTGCTATGGGAAATATATTCTGGTTCTGGAATAGCAGTTGGAACAACTGGTACGTAATGACCCGAATATACTGAACGCGGTTTATGATCATGCCCATCTTTTGTTGATTGAGGATCTGCTTTAAGAGAATCCATAAAAGAATAGTCAGATAGTTGAGAAAATTCAGAAAAATTTTCTGTAAGCTTTCCTTTTAATGAATCAGATTTGTTTGACATCAAATTTGTTATCTATTCTTGAAGGCTCTCTAATTTCTTAAAATTGAATACCTGAATATATTTTATATAGATTCTATTAGGGATGGTTTTTGCCGATAAGTTTGAGATTAAATAGAAGTTAAAATTTAATATTTACTAAAAAAGGTTTCGCAGTAAAATTTTTCTTTAGAAAAATATTTAGACTTTAAAAATAAAACAAAGCACTTAGCCTTCATATCAATTTTTTAAATAATAAGCATTGCAATTACTTAATTATTGACAAGTATTTTTTTGAGTTTCCTCAAAAATAATGCAAAAAAGTTAAAATAATTAATCTTTTTTTGACTTGTACCCCTCCCCCTATTTTTGCACTATATTGCAGTAAATTTATTCAATTTTATACATTATTATTTTTAATATATTTTAACTTACCCAGCCTTTCAGCAAATCAAACACACTAATAAATAGTCCAAAACCAATAATTGGGGGCGCAACCCATCTTGTCATGAATTTCAAATAACGTGTAGTTTTGATTCCTACTTTTGAATCACTGAGTTCTTCATTAAACTTTCCAGGTACTACCCATCCCATAAAGAAAGTAACCAAGAATCCACCAAAGATAAGTAATACCCCTCCAAAAATCGAATCAATAGTTCCAAGAATGTTTAAGTTCAATGCAGAAGGAATGCCTGCTAAGAATAGGAAAAGAGTTATCAGCCAAACAGATTTTTCTCTTTTTAAACCAAATTTATCCATTAAAGAGGAAACTGGAACTTCCAATAATGAAACAGAGGAAGTTATTGCTGCAATATAAGCTAGTGCAAAAAATGCAACAGCTACAATTCTCCCAACCGCTCCATATGAACCAAGTCCCGTAGGAATTGATATAAATAATGCACCAACTGTCGATTCAGAAATAGCATCACTTAAACCAAATGTTAAAACAATAGGAAAAGTAATAAGTCCTGCCATAAGACCCACCAAAGTATCCAATGATGCAACTCCAACACTTAGTTTTGGAAGATTACTCTTTTTATTTAAATATGAAGCATAAGTTACCATAACTCCAATTCCTAAACTTAAAGAAAAGAAAGCTTGTGTAAAAGCATTTCTTATTGTTTGAGGGTTCCTCAATTCATCAAAGTCAAACTTAAACAAAAATGTTTTGTATCCTTCCCATGCGCCTGAAAGTGAAGTGGCCCATATTGCTAGCGATAGAAGAATTATAAAAAGTATAGGCATAAAGAATCGTGTTACCTTTTCGATTCCTTTTTTTATCCCTGATGAAACTATTATGGCTGTAAGAACAAGACTTAATAGGTGCCCCAATAAAACACTGCTACCACTACTAATTGAGCCAAAGAAAGCTTCTGCTTCACTTAAATTTTTTGGTAATCCAAAAAATAATGAATGGAACAAGGTATCTGCGGTCCACCCCATTATGACTGAATAATATGATGCTATTCCCAAGGGAGCTATAAAGAAAAGAATTCCTAATGGATACCAATTTTTCCCAGCTAACTTTACTGGTGCAAGCAATGTGCTGGCAGTAGCGTTTCTTCCTAAAGCCATTTCAGCAACAAATACCGGAAGGCATACAACTAAAACGATTAGTATGTATAAAAGTACAAAAGCAGCACCTCCACCTTGAGAGGCTCTGTAGGCGAAACCCCAAAGGTTACCAAGACCTACTGCGCTACCAGCAGCCGCAAGAATGAATCCCAACTTACTAGTCCATTGTTCTCTTAAAGAAATTTTTGAGTCCAAAATTAAAATCTGTTTTTTATAGTTGATTTATAACCCATAAATAAAAATTAGTTAATACATTGCTTAATAAAAACTAATCTTTATTGAATTATTTTTTTGCAAATAGATTTAAAATCTAAAAAACATCTTATTACTGCTATGACCATTGAAACGACTATTCTAGATTTTCAACTTAGTAATACGTTCGAACAATATGAATCTCATATGAATGCTGAGGATCAGCAGTCGATGTTTAAAGAAATGGGAGTTAAAACATTTTATATTGGTAAATCATTAGATGATCCTCAAAGGGCAACTGTAATTTTTCAAGGACCAGAAAATGTTCTATACGATATTTTTATGAATCCTGAAACAAAACCTATTGTTGAAGATTCAGGGCATATTTATGCGGGGACAAAAATAACTCGATGGATTTCTTGAAAAATAAATCATTTATGAATTATCAACTTTTAATTGAATCATATTCTTTTGGGACATCACTTTCTGAGCAAGAAATAGAACTTTTAAGTCTGGAACTTGAAACTCAAATCATGAACATAAATATATCAACAGATTTTGGTTGCTTTAAATCGGCCCCCACCCATATTTGCGAAGGTCTAAATTTAAAAAAAGATACTTATTGGATTATGTGCCTTGCTGAAATATTAGATTTACATAAGCCCCCCAAATTTGGGAAAACGAAAAGTGTGGAGGTTTTCGATTTACTTCTTGAAAAAGGACTTGTTATTGGTTAATGATTTAATTATTTGAGTATTAAAAAAATAAGTTGTTTTTTCTTTATTCTGATAGCATTAACCTAAGGTCAGATAAATAAATGAAAGATTCTAATGAATTGATATTAGTAAATATTATTAATCTAACTAGATCAAGTGAAAAGAAATTTAAACTAGGAAACTTTAAAGGGGCAATAGATGACAAAATGAAGGCTAATGCAATATTGAAATCCAAATCTTGTGATGAAAAAATCATTGAAAAATATAGAGAAGAATTATCTAGATTGTATTCCTCAAAATTTGATCTTATTTTTGATCATAAGCTGAAAATAGATGAAATAAAGAGGAATGAAATAGTAAAAATGCTGGAACAAAAAAGTAAGGAAAAATTAAAAAGTCATGATTATAAAGGTGCAATAAAAGCCTTTAGGAGGGCAGAAAAATATTTTTTAAATTTAAATCAAATTTAATCTCAGAGATTTTATAAGACAAATTAAATTTATAAGTTTAAGAATAAAAAATAATGAAAGGGTTGATTTTTTTTCAGAATTCGTTTCTTTAAAGATATATCATTTTTGGTACTACTCATGGTTATGCCCCAATCTACCTTGGAAAGCTTATTATTTTTTTTGATACTTTCTCTTCTTGCAACGTACATTGTTAATTTAAAGTATTCTTCAAAATTAAAAATACAGAAGTAGTTTTTAATTTATCTTTTTTCTTAATTAGATTTATTTCCTTGGATCACTCCAAGTCTCTTTGTATAACCAACTCAAAAAAGTAAGAGTGAGTATATTACCAAATGCATAAGTTATTCCTAATAATGGGTCATAAATATTGGCAATAATTGTCGACATAATAAATATTATTAACCCTGAGATAACCAAATCCTTAATAGGCAAATCTTTTAAATTAAAAGAACTAATCATTTGATTATTGTAAATATATAGATTAAAAAATTATAAACCCAGATAGAGAATTATTTACTAATTAGTTTTTACTTACTTTGAGTTCTTTTAAGAGAAAGATTAGATTATCATCCTATTTAAAAATCTTTATTTATCAAAAACTTTAAATAAATATATAAATTAAATAAACATTTTATACATGAGAATGATTTATTTATATCAATTTGAGATTGGAAAAAAGGATATATTTTTAAGAGTTTGTTTTTAAGGATTTGGAAAACTTTAGTTATTATGAATATCTTAATTCAATCTCAATTCATCCCCCGGTGATGATAATAACTACATTAGTTTTCTTTTATATAAGGAGAAAAATTTTATTGAAGGGTAAAAAACATTAGCAATTTATTTGATACCTGTATTTTTTAAAGAGTCGAAAATAAAATAAAGGAAGCAAATTAAGAAAACAATTACATATATAGAATCCATTTAACTAATCGATGTAATAGAGCTACTTAATCCATAAGTGAGAAATATAAAACTTGCAAATGTTACTCCAATCATTACCGTTGTATAGAGTTTATTTAATGTGAAATTATTGCTTGATGAAAAATCTGCCACAACAAAATTTTTCATTGAATATTTATCCCTACTTTTGAAATTGCTACTTTTAACCAAGTTGCCTAAAATGGGGTCGGTTGAGACATTCAATTCTTGATTGATAACTGAATTTAAACCTTTATCTTCATTAAAGAATTTTGGGAACATATAAGTATGCCACAATGTTATTACTGCAACCCAAAAAACAACGCTTACTCCTGAGATTCCAAAAAGTAAAAATCTAAAATTTTCCATATTTTTTTTTAATTTTCTAATTAAATTAAATCTACATCAAACTAAATATTCAAATATTTTTATTTAAAAAATATACTTAAAAAAAATCAATTAATCATAATTAGTTGTGATTAATGATTAAAAATAATGTTATTAAGTGTTTTTATATAAATATAAGTTAATGATTTAATCAATTATTAATTTTAAAAGGTCAAAATAATTACCAAATTTATTATTACTTTATAAAAATGGATTTTAGAGTTTTACTTGTTATTACACCAATAGTATTTTCTTGGATATTTACAGTTTTTTGGTTAGGTAGATGGGATGTATTTAGATTGACACCACTTGGACTACCAAAGAAGGGAGTTGCTCCTTTCAAAAACTATCAAGTATGGGAAGATTCTGCACTAATTCCAGATAAAGGCAGACCAACAGAAGGTTATCCTGTGTTTACAGTAAGAACTGCAGCTGTAAACGCTTTAGGAATTCCAACTGTTTTCTTTCTTGGAGCAATTTTGGCAATGCAGTTCAAATCTTATTAATTTGGTAATTTGATGGATATAAGATTCTTTATTGTTGGAGCCCCCTTCGTAATTGCCTTTTTCTATACTTTATTTTGGCTCAGGAAATGGGGAGCTTTTAAATTGCCTGATGATAATTTGTCAAAAAAAATGACTTTAAAAAATCAATCAGTAGAGCAAAGTTATATTTTGGAAAATATCTTTTTAACAAAAAATTAAATTAAATTCATTTATTTTTATTTATTAAATTGTCATGATTCCAATAGAACAGTATTTATTTTTTGCAGTTTCTCTTTACGCTTTTTTTCATCTTTCAATAAGAATAGTAAGTGCCTTAATTAGCTTTTCCTAAATAAAAATTACATAAAATATAAAACACTTATTTGTATAAAATTAATCTTTCTAAATTAAGAAAATCATTATATAAATATAAAAGTAGATATTAGGGCAATCTACTAGCCGCTAGCTTTGATAAGTACGGTTTGTAATGAGAACCTCCCTTTAACCTCATTTTCTTTTTCGCAATCTTAGAAAATGAGGTTTAAATATTTTTAGAAAAGAAAATAATATAAGGTTAATCTTCAGTATCAAATATAAACTCTTTCAATTAAAAAATATCTATGCCTTTGTATATTATTTACTTTTAAAAAAAAAGTTTTTTATTTATAAAGAATATGTAGATATTTGGCGCATCTGCAACGGTTTACAATCCGTCTTTATGAACCTAGCCAACAAAAATATTCTTAACTACGTTTTAGTTATTTTAGTAGTTAGGAATATTTTTATTAAATATTTAAATTTTAGAGAATTTATCTCATCTATAGGTGAATTTAATGATTAATGAATTAAATAAAAAAGATACTTTAGAAAATATTTATAGAGATTTAGAATCTGGGATGCCAGAGAATAAATCTATAAAAGAGTATGCCCTTCCTAATGCTAGGCAATGGTTAGGAGGAAGATTTGTTGCTATATGGGTTTTGCCAATTTATTTCATTAGAAAGTTTGCAAAGTTCTCTTCCTCATCCGCTTTTGTTAAACCATATTCTCCCTCTAAAAATGGTCCATCATATAAACAACCAGAAACACTATTTACTGCTTTGAGGAATGTTTTTAAGGGTGAAGATCATTTGAGATTTTTTGATCATAGATTTATTGGTATTTGGGTTTTACCAATTGCCATAACTGGGATAGTTTTTGAAATCCTATTAATAGCTCCTACTAATAACATTACACCTTTTAATTAAGTATTTCTAAGATCAAATCTTTAATTTTTAGGATAACTAAAATTATATTATTTTTCTTTTAAAGTTCTATTGAAAATTACTTAAAAGATTAATATACAATTTTTTATCTTAGAGTTATTTTGTTTTCAAAATTAGATGGTTTCAATAATTAAGAATATTTGACATACCTTTTAATATAAAAAAAATATCTTATTCTTTAATGTCTAGAAAAATAACAACCGTAATTTCTTTTAAAATTGAAAGTACATTTAAAGAATGGGTAAAAATTTTTGATAGTAAAGAAACAGATCTAAGACATTCTGAATTTGATATCAAACCACTATTTAGAGGATTGAGTAAAGATGATCCTAAAAAAGTAATTTGTATACATCAGGCTCCAGAGGGAAATATTGAAAAGTTTGTTCAAGCAAATAGTGAATGGATAAAAAGTCATAAAGTTAATTTCTCAAGTATGGAAGAATCATCTTGGATATGAATAGTTTTAGAATTGCTAAAGTAATTATATTTTTTTCATCATTATGTTATTTGAGTATTACTTTTTAAAGAAATTATAATTCTCCAGAAAATGTAGAAAAAAGATGTATTTTTAAATTTGAAAAAGATTTTAAAAATCATTTGGAAACATCTCATGAAGAATGGAATCAAATTTTAGATTTAGCTGATAACAATTATTTAAAATGTATTGGCATACCTCAGTATTAATTATGGGAGAGGCAAAAAGAAGAAGAAATTTAGGTATTCCGCCTAGAGAAAAAAATGGAGACATAAAGTTGCCCCAACTCGATAAAAAAGCCATACAGCAAAAAGTTAGGTCTACACTATATAAATATCCAATTATCCCTTTTCTGTTTTATGGAGCTGCCATAGTTATCCTAATAGGAGGTTTATTTTATGTTTTCAAATCCTTTAATATTGCTTAATTATGTGGATTGTGAATTTTGACATTGATGACTCTTTGTAACCATTGTTTAAAAAATTTTTAAAGATATTAAATTATCAAAAATAAATGTGTAATGAATGATGAAAAAATAATAGATGATAATTATTTACGATTGACACCATCTTGAAGTGCTGTAATTTTAGATTAAATTAAAACTATTTATGAAAAAAATAAATAAAAAATATGCTGAAATAATGCGTCAAGCTGATAATGCAGTAGGAAGAAAAGAAGTAGTTAGTTTATTAAAAAAAGCTGCAATGATAATGTCTAAATCTGAGGAAAACTTAGCTGCTTAAGTTAGAAAATTATTTTATTAGGATAAATAAAACACCATAAAGAATAATTGATGAGGATGCAGCCATAATTATAAATGGTAGTATCATGCCTGAGTTTAACCATCTTAAAAGTCTAATTTTTTTGTTAATTACTCTTTGCATCTTTTCTGAATACCTTAATTACAACTTAACAAGTAAATAAATGGTGTAAATGATTAATTAATCTTTTTAAATATCATTCTTTGGCTATTTTAGAATTAAATTTTCTAAAGAAAATTACTATAATTGAATCCGGATTTTTTATCTTGAGAGAAATTTTTAGGTAATTAATACCTTGTATTCTTCAAATTTCTCATGCAAGATTTAGAAACATTAGATTTCTAAATAATGATTGAAAATTTAAAAGAGAGCCCTGAAGAATTTAAAGATTATGATTCAGAACTTTTACTTAAGATTCTAAAAAAGACATCACTGGAGAATAAAAAAGGTGATGATAAAGAACTATTTGTAGATGAAAATTGGAAAATTAATTCAAAAAATATGAGTAATTTAATTCCTTCAGATAATTCAAATTTGAAAAGAATATTATCAGATATTTTCCCAAATAAAAAAATAATGATTCAGGATAATAATGATGGGTCGCAAACAATTTTCTTATCTTAATTTACTTATTCTTAAAAGCTTATTTATACTATTTTTGCGATGTTTATTTTTTGAGAAAAATTAGTAAAAATTACTCTCGCGAAATTTTTTTGAAGATGTTATCGTTCATTAACGTTCATCCAAGTTTATATCTCTGGACGCATGATATGGGAGTAGGGAACGGGATTCTCATTAACTGCAAAAGACCATGAATAACCTCTTACAAATAAGAGAAAAAATCAAAAGAGCCAATAGGCTATATGAAGCCCAAATTTTGGCAACTAGAAGTGGAGAAGTTACTCCATACAGAAGATCCGTCTTTGAAGAAAGAATGAGGAAAACACAAAAAGAAATGAAATTGAAAGACTCAAAAAATTAAATTCTTTTTTGAAACTGATCCATAAAGGGGGTTTTATCCCTCTTTTTTTATTTTTATAAAAACAACGTAATTATTAATTTATTTTTTCGAATATCGATTGTTAAAAAGAACATAATTTTGATGCTTTTACTATTGATTTAAATTATATAAATGGCAAATTTAACTCAGTAATTAAGAGGTAAATAAATATGTTTAAAAATAAAAATAAACAAATTAAAATCTCACCCAATAAATCAAATTTAGATCAAGTTTTATGGTTTATAGAAAATTATTTGCCCCAAAAGAAAGATCGAGGTGTTCAAAAAAAATTCTATATGGATAATCTTGAAGCAGAGACAATTAAGATATTTTCTAAATTAGCCTCTACACGTTCTAAAACATTATTACCAACAACAAAAAATACGACAATCTCTTTTACCTTTGGTAATTGGGCCTTGCCTTACCTGAAATTGCTTAAGAAAATAGGAATAGCTAAGTAAGAAAATTGTGATCGGCCAGAAGTAGATTTATCCCGCAAATAAAAATAAATAAAGATTAAAAAGTCTCAGAAAGTTCTTTTTGAAATTTAATGAGGAATACTTACTTTACATAAAAAATACAATTGCTAAGTTTAAGATAAGAGATCTATTCATTAATGTTTCTAAATTATCTGCCTAGTGAAATGGTTGAAGTTGTTGGTTTGACAATGATTTTTTCATTTCTAGTTGGAACTATCTTAATTTTGTTATTTACATCAGATCAGGCAAATACAAAGAATCTATATTTAAAGAAGGCTAAATAAATTTTAAATAATTTGTTTATTTATAAATGACCTTTGTTTTAAAAAGTTAACTCGCAGGTGTTGAACATAATTTTTAATATTGATACATAAACAAATTTAAGATTATGGGCGAAGCTAAAAGAAGAGAAGAATTAGGATTGCCACCTAGACAAAAAAATGAATTAAATAAATCTGATAGATACATTTCATGGCTTCCAATTACTAAATCAAGAATTAAGAAATATCCTTATATGGGTGTAGCAACAATGGCATTAGGAGCGATAATTTTCTTAGTAAGTGGTGGCGCAAATAGTATTAATTAGTTAGATTTTGGCTTGGCTTAGAATATATCTAAGATTCTTTTTGTAATAGTTTAACGCCAGATATTATTGAGATTATTGAAGCTATACCAAGAAATATAGAGTAAAAAGGTTGTAAATTAATAATGCCAAAATTACCCGTATGCCATTTTATTAACCAAAAAGCATCTACTCCTAATGGTTGAAGAATACTATAAATAGTCCCAGATACAATAGTAATTAGTAAGGGGATTGCTGAAATTGCGGTTATTTTTCTGTGAATTTTTCTTTTATTGGTTTTTAATCTTTCCATCTATTTCCTCAAAAAAATATGTAATTCTTTCTCGTTTTTGCATGGCATCCATTTATCCTGGTTCTTATGTATTCCTTCGCAACCAAGTTCTAAAGCCCTTTTTTCAGCTTCCTCCTCAGAAAGAAATGTACCCCTCATATGTGAAAGAGAATAATTATTGAAATTTAGAGATAAGAGAAATAAAAAAATAAAAAATTTAAAATTTCTAAGAATAATAAGCATTTTTAACTTTTGAGGATAGAGTCACAAATACTAGATGGATTTGCTTGTTTAACTATTTTTAGTCTTTTGATAAGTTCGTCTCGATCTATTTGATGTTTTAAATATTTAATACATAAATTTTTTTCCTGATATACCACTGCTATTGGAGCGATCTTTAAAGCAATAGCAAAAGTACCAATAACTAAAAGAATGTTTGTAGCTAGTCGAATATTTGGTCGAAAATTTGATCTCATTCGTATTCTTTATTTCTGTCAATAACTTCTCTTAAATATATATCTTTTAGCTCGTCATTGTATCCATTTTCTTTCGCAAATTTCTCTAATTCCTTCAACTCTTTTTCTGTCATTAAGCAGATTTGGAGATATTGTTTTTCATATCTTCAATTTGGTTGATTAATTCATCTAACCATTCTGTATTACTTTCGGATCTTTTATGAAAATATGTAATTTTAGGTTGATTGATTTCTAGTGTCTCATAATCTCCACTCATAAATTAGCCCTAAATTTATACTCTGCATAATTTATCTATAGAGATTATGCACATCAATAGGTTCTATTACTTATTAGACATTTACCATGCGTAATAAATCGCTTTTTTAATATTATAAATATTAAGGAATTTATCTAAAAAAAATATGGCAACTAATGAAGAACTAGAAAAAAGAATTGAAACTTTAGAAAAAGAAGTACAACATCTTAAAGCTGTTCTGCAATATCAAATGAGAAATAAGAAAAAGTGATTCCTATTACATAGCAATTACTTTTGGTCAGATAAGCATTTTCTTTTAATTGTTTTAGGTACCTAATGAAAAAAGCTAAATATTAAAAATTAGCCCATAATAAAACACTTTTTGAAAAAATAACTTTAGTCATTGATATTTAGAACATATTTGTTTTTATATATATAAAACTACTTGATATGATTAACTCAATAGCTTTTACATTATTATTATTATTAGGCTCTTTAGTCGCTTACAAAAGACTCAAAAGAAAGAAACGGCAATTTCACGCACCACCTACAAATCAGCTTCCTAGTTGAAGATTAAATTCCGTCTTCGTCTTCTCCAAAAGGATTGTATCTAATATCCCAGATAAGAACTACTGCTATAGATAAAAGCAATAGACCAAAAATAACTTGAGGAGGTGGGAATAACATCAATGAAATTTAAAATTGTTAATAAGCTTTGCTTATGAAAATTTTAAAGGATAATCAATATTGTTTGGTTCTAAATGTTTTACATAACATGCTGTTGTGCAATCTACTCCCTCACTATTGATGCTACAAGAAGTTATACATTCAAAAAAACTTTTCAAAGCATCTGAATCTTTAATATTTGAATAAATTTCATTTTTCATGTTCAATCTTCCATCCTGAAGCTTATCTAGCAATTAATTTTTAATAATGTCAAATTTTAGGTAAAGTACCTATTCACCATTTTTTAAAAAAAAAACTAGTGAATCTATAAGTTTTTTCCCACCCTTGTTCTAAAAGTTTTTTATATTCGTTTCTCGCTTCTTCGATAGATTCAACCCTAGAGCCTTTCATAACTGGCTTACTTGATCGCTTAAAAACGCAACCATAAGAGATTAAAATTGCATTAACCATATAAGAGTTCTTAGAACTATCTTCAAAAGGTTCAAATACTTTAATCCTCGATCTGGCTTTATTGATTAAAGTAAATTTTTCCATAAAAAAAGGGCGTTAGCTTCGCCCCAATCAAAAAGCGGGATAATCCCCATCACCCGGCCTTTTTAAAATCTTAGCACTACATATGGTGTTTGTAAGTATTTAAAATTACCTATTGATGGGGTTGTTTGTTTCTGTTTAATTTGTCATTATAGGAGTCCCCATCACCTAGGCTCGTAAGAGTCTTTTTTTTTGTTTTCTTGCCCTTGGGTTAATGAGTTTTTAATTAGTGTTTAAAGACTTTTTATTTAATTTTTAAATTTGATAATTAATAATTAAAAAAATAATTTTATTCATGCAAACTTACATCGTACACTGGCAATTTCCAGATCAAGAAAGTCATATGCAAGGGGCTGAAGCTTTTGCAGGTTTTGTGGAAGGAGGATGCGCAGGTGATGAATTTGATGGGTTTAAAGTTCTTAATCGAGTAGTAAATCCTGAGGGAGCTAATGGTTGGGCAATAGTTGAATCTTCAAACCATCAGAATATTTGGAAATGGAGTAGTATCTGGGTCGATAATTTTGGCGTAGAAATTGAAGTTACACCAGTTCTAACAGATAAAGAATTTCTCTCCGTCCATAAAGAAATTGCGGCAGCCTCTAACTAATAAATAATCTTTTTAGTGTTTGACTGTTGATTTAATATAAAAGGGTAGTACATATTTTTTATGGGAAAATTCTCTTCTGAAGAAATTGAAAGTCAATACAATTTAATAAAAATGCTTTTAGCTGAACCCGAAAAGTATAGAGATGCCATTAATGCAATAAAAAAAGATATTGCATATATGCCAATAGAGCTTAAAAAGAAACTTGAGGAAGAAAATATTATCTTATGAATGGATCACAAATCACATCAATTATAATCGTTAATTTTTAGAAATTAGTAAATAGCCATTCTCGTAAATTAACCGAGAGAGTCTAAATCTCTCCGATAGTGAACTGTATTAGCGTAATCTTGTGGTTCTGTCTGTTCTCTAATTAAATCTGCAATTGTTGGATAATCTTTTGCATTATCAAGATCTCTAGCATTTTTATCTTGAATTGCGAATGGTGATCTTTTTAAATTCATAATTAAATTGTTCAAAATTTTTGTTGGATTCTGATTACAGATCCTGGATTGTCATGTACGTAAGTGTTGAATTCTCTCGCAAGCATTAGGCAATCGTATGCATCGCGAGCGTAGAAGCCAACTTCATGTGTCTTGTTAGTTGAATCTTTGTAACTCAACACATATTTATTACAAGATTTTATTGGCGTTGAAGGCATTTAATTAATCTCCGTTACCACTAAGTTCTAACTAGGCATGCTTATCAATCGACTAATAAAAATGTACGGTTTAAGGCACAAACATATACGGATAGAGGACCAACAACCTAATTTAAAAATTAATATAATGAGCAGGTTGTTTTTCGTAAATAAAAGACAATATTTCCATTACTCCTTTAAAACTATTTTCAGTGGTAGCCTGTTTTTGAAAGAAACTTTTTGTAGGTAATTTTTTTATAAACAAATCAACTATCTCGCTAAATAAGTTTGTTCGAGATTATAAATATATTTTTCTCCATCATCATCACCATCGTCATCATCATGGAAGGAAGAGATTAATACATAAACTCCTCCAAGTCCTAATAACATAGATAAATAAAGAATAGGGTCTGTCATAAATTAAGTTTGAATCATTTAAATTAAATTTGAGGAAGCTTTTTTAATATCTATATTTTCTTTTAATTATTTGGATAAAAAAAATTCTACGATCAAAAAATTGTTTTTTATTTGAGAAAACTGAAAGTAGATCTAAAATAAGGTAAATTTACTGTTTTTTTTAAGTGAGTTTTAAAAATATTTTAAAAATCAATGTGCGGAAGGTTTGAGCTGAAAACTAAATTTGAGAAGTTGCCAAAGGTTTTGAAACAAGACTATCCAAGTGGACTTGATTCTAAATATGAAACTCAAAGTCTAATAAGACCTAATGATCCTGTTCTTGTAATTAAAAACGAAGGAAGAATTAAAACTACTTTTATGAAATGGGGCTTTATTTCCCCTTGGGCGAAAGACCCATTTGATAAAAAGAGACCAAGACCATTTAATGCAAGATCAGAAACTGTAGAAGAAAAAAAATTATTTAGTGGAAGTTGGAAAAATAAAAGGTGCCTAATACCTGCGAGCGGTTTTTTTGAAAAAAAATATCGTGTTCGAAAAGCGAATTATGAGACTTTTTGGTTGGGCGGAATTTGGAGTAAGTGGACCTCACCAGATGGAGCAGAACTTGAGAGTTGCTGCGTTTTAACAACTGAACCAAATGATTTAATTAAACCTTTACATCACCGCATGCCTGTGATCGTTCCTAATGGATATGAGGAACAATGGACAGAGCAAGTTAAAAATGCAGATGAAATAAGAGGATTATTTGCAATCATGATGAGTTGGCCCCCTGATGGTTGGCTAGTAGAGGATGTAAAGAAAAAAGAAACTGATCAAATGAGTTTGTTTTAAATGGAACGCTCACTAATTTCAAGGTTAGATTAATGGCTAAATCTTATTGGTTGATTAATTCAAATAGGTCAGAAGTTAAAAGATTTATGAAAAACGATAAGAGTATTGATGGAGTTTTTGAATATATGTTTATAGATACTGGAAAAATAGTGGGGGTGTTAGGAAACAAACCACCAGTAATGACAAATACAGTTTCTGTTGAAATAGATTTAGCTAGAGAAATCTATGAAAGATTACTTTCTAAGGGATGGAGGAAAATTGAAAAAAATTGGAATTAAAAAGGGAGTTATATCTGTGCGTTATAAATTACTAATGAAAATAATCTGAAATTCAATAATGAGAATATTAACTAAAATTGACACCCGATCTAAAATATTAGGAGATTAGTAAATTAATTTTTAGTGCAGATAAAAATGAAAGATCCAAAATGGCTACCCGAATAAATAAATATTTAAGTGAAGTAGGTTATTGTTCTAGAAGAGAAGCAGATAGATTAATCCTAGAAGGAAAGGTAACTATTAATGGCAAAATTCCAGAAATTGGAACTAAAGTAGAAGATAGTGACCAAGTTGAAGTTAAAGGTCAAAGAATAGAAAAATCAAAGAGACAAAAAAACATATACTTAGCCTTTAATAAACCTGTAGGAATTGTTTGCACAACAGATAGAAAAGTAGAACCCAATAATGTAATAGATTTCATTAAATATCCTAAAAGAATTTTCCCCATCGGAAGATTAGATAAGCTCAGTGAGGGATTGATTTTCTTAACTAATGATGGAGATATCGTAAATAAAATACTCAGGGCAAGAAATAATCATGAAAAAGAATATATTGTAAAAGTTAATCGTCCTATTAATAGCGACTTTATTCAAAGTATGAGTAATGGAGTTCAAATATTAGACACAATAACTAAAAATTGTTTCGTAAAACAATTGGGTGCAAGAAATTTTAAAATAATACTCACGCAAGGACTTAACCGTCAGATTAGAAGAATGTGTGAGGCCTTAGGATATAGAGTTCGATCATTAAAGCGTGTAAGAATTATGAATATTAACTTAGACGTGCCAACAGGAAAGTATAGAGAACTGACTAAAAAAGAACTCTTAGAATTAAATAGATTACTCGAAAACTCCTCAAAAACATATGAATAATCAAAAGGCAATAAAAGTAATTGGAAGTTTAAGTTAATTGCCCAAAAGAAATAGCTAATAGAGTTGCATGAAAAACAACATATTGAAGGCAATGTGTTCCAGGTTTATCTAAATCATTTTTGTCAAAATTAGACTTACTAATTTAAAGGATGGGGTAAGCTATCCATCCAAACAAGGCATAGTTAATAATGACAGCCATGAAACCTATCATTGCAAGCCTTCCATTTGTTCTTTCAGCAATGAACCAATAGGTGTTTGGCCATTCAAAACTCCCACTTATGTTGGATTTTTGTTCTTCTGTAAGTTGGTCCTCTTTAGTAGCATTATCTTGGTCAAGATAATAATTACTATCTGGATAAAAGCTTTCACTTGAAAAGTTGTCTTTAAATTTATTCATTATTATTTAAGAGTTTGATTTCTTATATATTAAAAAATAAAAAGGCTAAATAGGTTAAATAAGCATTATTTTTTGAATCGCTACATAATTGCTAAGTCTTATATTTTATACAAGTAAAAAGTGTTTCATTAACAATATAGAGCTACTGTTTGATCTAAATCCGCACAAGGTTCAATAGTGAATTCCAATAACTCTCTCCAAGGACTCCACTGTTTCCAAATAGTTTCTAAAGAATCAGCATCTACAACAGAGTAACCATTGCCATGTTGAGGTAAGAAAATCCAAGATTTAACGTCATAAGCCTCTGGTCTATTTTGTGGCCCTCCTTTGTCGTACCATTCTTTTAACATTTTGGATCCCTTGTCTTGGGCGTTTGCATCAGTGAATTTATAAGAAATTAGAAACAGCATAAAAAGGTGCTAACTTTCTCTTATTTTAGTTTGAATTTAACTTAAAAGTAGCTTGAAATAACAGTTGAATCGTAAATATGACCTGTACTCTAAATTAATGGTTTCAATAATGTATCTTTCAAAATGGGCAATTAAAACTATTTATTTTCAGAAATTATTTTTTTTGCTAGTAATAGAAAGCCAATAAAAATTAAAAAATAAAATGCTTTATGTTCAGCATTGGTCATTTAAGGCCGGATATCATCAAAAAGGTGCAGAAAAATTTCTTGGTGGTGGAGGAGATTATCCTGGAGTTGAGATGATTGGAAGATATCACGCACCAGGTTCTTTAGAGGGTTGGATAGTTTTAAAGACTAATGATCCAAAGGCAATATATCAACATGCCGCTGAATGGGGTGAATTTCTCAATTGGGAAACTACACCTGTATTTACTGATGAAGAAGCTGGTCCAATAGTTGCCAAAGTCTACTCATAGATAGAGATTGACAGTCGATCTACAATAAGGGGCAATTAGCTCCTTTTTTTTATGAACACTCTCATAATTTCAACTTTTAGCTGTACATTTGATGAATTTAAAAATGATGTAACAACATTATTTCTTGAAGAAATGTGTAAGGAGTTTGTAACTGATTATGAGTTTGTAAAAGTGAATGAACACAAATCTCATTTATTAATGAACTGTACCGACTTAGAAAAACTAGGTGCAGAGATGGAATCTCCTTTCGCAAAGGAATGGGATAAAAAAAATAATTGTAAGGATACCGTATATTCGATCAAACTTGTTGCGTAAATAAAACGCTTACTAATTTTCTAGAACTCCCGCTACTTTTCTTTCCGCTAGTCGTTTTTTTAGAATTGAATAATTTTGTGAAGCCCATTTTCGAGAAATATCAAATTCAGCATCTAACTGCTCTCGAAGTAATTTGGCAATTTTAAATACTTCTACGAAGCCTAGATAAATTATTACCAGCACCTTAGTTATGTTTACTGCTAAAGCTGCTATCTTTTCAATTTTTTGATCTTGCATTTGAATTTATTGAAGCCCACTAAAATTACCAGTTGTAAGAAATTATGCAAATTAATTAGAGAAAAATCTTATGGGTGTTATTCTCATGGGGCATTGGATATGAAGTATTGAAGGGATTTTTAAAGGAACTTTGGCAGAATCATCACGATCCATTCCATGCAATTTATGGAATGGCTGGGGTAATAGTATTGTTGGTAATTTATAACCATTTACTAAATAAATATCAGTAACAAGAAACCCTTCCAGAAATTCCAACTACTGAAAGGGTTATTAAATCGACTCGCAACTATATAGAATCAATTTATGTCTTGTAGCAAACGTAGAGTGTGCTGATGAGGTTTGGCCTCAATTAATTTATAGCAAAAGAATATCAAATAAACTTATTTAAACTTCCCAATCTATGTCATAGTTGTCATCCATATCTTTTTCATAAACCCTCGCAAGTTCTCGAAGCAAAGTTTTTACTTCCATATCTGTAGCTCCAGATTGGTCTTGGAACTTGGTGCAAATTGCCTTTAGTTCGTCATAAGCTTGTTTTAGCAATATTGTTTTTTGATCTGGATTTGCCATTTAATTTTTGTCAACTACTTCTCCGCCATACTCTCTTGCTATTACGTCTAAGCATCTAAGAATTTCCTTGTTTTTTAATAGATCTGTTTGCTCTAAATAATTAAGAAGAGTTCTTATTTGTTCGATAGTATTTTCTTCTAATTCCTTCATAAGTCTCTTTATATTAACTCTATCTTATATCTAACAGGAGCTTCTACGAACGCTAAGACTGTTGATCTTGTTGCATTTGTTTTTTCTTCAGTCTTTCGTATTCAACTTTTAAAAATACCTCCTATAAGGTCTTCAAAAAATTGGCAGTTTTAATGAAATTTGCTTTTATTAGGTGTAGAGTTATTTTTATTATGCAAATCTCATTTTTTGCAAAAGTAGTTTTGTTTTTAACTCTTTATTGTATTTCTGATTTATCAATTAAAAATAATATTTTGAGAAAAGTTATGAATAGAGCTAATAGAGCTAAAAAAATTTAAACTTCCCAATCAATGTAATTTCTGAGTAATTTTTGGAATAATCAACCCACTACAGTTATGGGAATAGGTGTAGCAATATTTGTATTAATAGGAATTTATATATCTTTACTCCAGACATATCAATAAATTAGTTAATTATTTTTTTAATTTTTTCTAGATTCCATTTATCAAATATTAATTTCATTTCTCTTTCGTAATATCTTACTTTCTTCGCAAAAGGTAGTTGTTGAATAATTATCCCAAAGGGAAATTTAAAAAAAGAAGAGACATAAACAATATAAAACTCTACAAAAGAAGGTTTTGGTGGGAGAGGTAAATTTTTTATATATGCCCAATCAATGCAAGGTTTTAGTTGCTTATCACTAGCGATAATATTTTTTTTACAACTCCACCAAGAGAATAGATAAATGCAAATAAAAATCGGTAACGGAAGAATTCGCAACATTAATCAAAAAGGTATTTCTTCAGGGATTATTGATTCAGGATAACCAAGCCTTAATTGACCTGCGGTGCAAGTAGTAAGCGTTTTATTTATTCCCAAGATTTCATATCAGTAGTTCCTTGTGATCTTTGCATCCAGGCATATTTCCATGTACCATTTTCATTTTTAAAAATGCAAGTGTAAGTTGAAAGATCTTTATTTTGATTTCCTTTATAACTGAAGATTTCATTCAAAGTGAAAACCGCGTATGCTATTTCACCGTAAATTTCAATTTTGTGGGTTTTGATTAGTTCTGAGGATTCTGCAACTAAGTCTTTACTATCAAACATTCCAACTAATCCCTGCGCAGAGATTGGATTTCCACTTGGCCTTATAGCCATAAAATCTTCAGTTGCATTCGGTATTAGAAAAGAAGAATCTTCACTGGTTGCATAACCATTAATTAAATTTTCTATGGCTTGAGTACTTAACATTAAAAAAGGAAATAATTGTCCCTTATTGTAGATCGACTTTCAAAAAATAAATTTTTGGAGAACTGAAATTTTAAGAAAATCTCAAATTGACATCAAAAGAATGATGCGAATTCTCACAATAAAAAAGCGATTCTGAGTAACTAGCTAGCCAGTATGAGTTAGTTTTTAAGAGTCGGGGCGACAGGATTCGAACCTGCGAACTAGTGCTCCTAAAGCACTTAACAGCTTTAGTGCATCACTAGGTTTAAAAGCTATAATTAATTTTTTGCTAAGTAATCCGCAGTTTGTTTAGACAAATTAAGCAACATTTGCCCACTATTTGACCACATTTAAAATATTAAAATTATTTATAACTTTCGAAAGCAAAGCGTTAAGATTAAATTAATAAATTAACTTAAAATTGATCGTTAAAGAACATCTCACTCAGATATCAAATGTTCTCGTGATTGGATGCGGTGGAGCTGGTTTAAGATCTGCTATTGAAATTAAAAAATCTGGTCTCGATGTATGTATTCTAGGAAAAAGACCGAAGACAGATGCTCATACCGTCTTAGCCGCAGGAGGCATAAATGCAGCTTTAGGCAACTTAGATAAAGAAGACTCATGGGAACAGCATTTTATTGATACTTATTTAGAGGGTTATGGCATTGGTGATCCTTTAAAGGTTGAAATAATGGCTAAAGAATCACCAACTTTAGTAAAAGAAATAGATAAATGGGGGGCTAACTTTGCAAAATTAAAAAATGGTGAACTTGATCAAAGATTTTTTGGTGCGCACAAATATCGCAGAACTTGTTATTCAGGGGATTTTACCGGATTGTCAATTTTAAAAACTCTCTTAAAAAAATCAGATGATTTAAAGATTCCTATTTATGACAATCAATATGTAACTGAATTATTGATTAGGGAAAATACCTGCTTTGGAGCAATGTCATTTAATTTGTCTACTTCAGAGAGGACTGTGCACTTAGCAGATGCAGTTATTTTATGTACAGGAGGGCATACAAGATTATGGAAAAAAAGTTCATCTAGAAAAAATGAAAATACAGGTGATGGTTATTATTTAAGTCTAAAAGGAGGATGTGAATTAATAGATATGGAAATGGTACAATTCCATCCATCGGGAATGGTCTTACCCGAAGAAATTGAGGGAACTTTGGTTACAGAAGCGGTAAGAGGTGAGGGTGGAAAGTTAATAAATAATAAAGGCGAAAGATTTATGAAAGAATATGATCCGAAAAGGATGGAATTATCTACAAGAGATAAAGTAGCAATTGCTAACTATACAGAAATAATTGAAGGCAGAGGAACAAAAAATGGGGGTGTTTTTCTTGATATAAGCCATAAAAGTAAAGATTTCATTATTGAAAAACTGCCAAGCATATACAGACAATTTCTTGAAGCCCAAATGCTTGATATTTCAAAATCACCAATGGAAGTTGCACCAACTGCTCACTATTCTATGGGTGGAATTTTAGTTAATCCAATGGATTTATCTACCTCTGTAGAGGGTCTTTTTGCGGCTGGTGAAGTTGCAGGAGGACTTCATGGAGCTAATCGTTTGGGTGGTAATTCTTTAGCAGAAATTATTATATTTGGGAGACGTGCTGGTATTGCGGCTTCAAAATATTCAAAAAATATAGATCAGCAAATTAGATCAAATAAAGCCATTGCCATTGCCCATGAAAATATTAATAAGTTTATTAAAAAAGGTAATGAATTAGTGAGGCCTCTTCAAAATGAATTGCGATTAATAATGTGGAAATATTGTGGGGTGATTAAAAATGAGACATTACTTCTAGAGGGGTTATCAAAAATTGAAAGTATCAAAACAAAACTTAGTGATGTTGATGTAAGAATCGATCAATTTAATTGCGAAGATCTAGCATTGATTTTTGATTTACAATCTTCTTTGTTTAGTGCAAAAGCCACAGTTGTTTCAGCTTTACAAAGAAATGAGAGTAGGGGCGCACATCAAAGAAGTGATTTTCCATTACTTGACCCCTTATTTCAATTTAATTGTGTAGTAAGCATGGATGATGATAATAATTTACAAATCTCTAAAGTACCTCTAAAAGAATTAAATGAGGAACAAAAAATAATTGTTAAAAATGCAAAAAGAGAAGAGGATATCAGAAATAAACTTCTTGAGTAATATGGATATTTAATACTAAATTAAACGATTAATTACGTCCTTATAAAAGATTTAAATTAATTAAAAATAAATTCTTGACCACTATTTGACCACATTACGAGTGGTCATATTTT
>QCCP01000007.1 GCA_003281225.1 Prochlorococcus sp. AG-347-L20 | reverse complement strand
ACTTACTAAAGCTAATGGAGACATTATGGGAAAGTTTACTTACTTAAGAATATAAACATGAAATATGCTATCAATCATGAATTTGTCTCGATTAGCTCTCAAACTGCAACTCATAGAATTATTTTGATGCATGGTTGGGGAGCTGATTCAGATGACCTTTTAACATTTGGAAAGGAGATGACTGAAAAAATAAATCTTGATTTTGAGGTAATTTCATTGAGAGCTCCTGGATTACACCCAAGCGGTCAAGGAAGACAGTGGTATGGATTATACCCACATGATTGGAATGGAGCTGAGGTTGAAGTAAATAAACTTTTAGTTACATTAAAAAAATTTGATACTGATCAGATTCCACTAAGAAAAACGATTTTGTTGGGTTTCTCTCAAGGGGCGGCAATGGCAATTGATGCGGGATTTAAGTTAAATTTTGGATTAATTGTTGCTTGTAGTGGTTATCCTCACCCCAATTGGGTCCTAGGAGAAAAATTCTCACCATTGATAATTAGTCATGGTTTATTTGATGAAGTTGTGCCTGTAGATGCTTCTAGGACTATTTATGAAAAGGTAAAGAGTAAGTCTTCTAAATTTTGTGAATTATTAGAATTCAATGGTTTTCATCAAATTGATTCAAATTTAATTAATTTTATAAGTTCAAATATAAAAAATATTTTTTAAACAAAAGCATATTCATATTCTTCAATCTCTTCCCAATCATCTGCAGTAAGTTCTAGACCCTCAAATATTTTTTCTTCACCAATTCCTTCAACTACAATTTTTAGTGATGGAAATAGAAAATGATTTTCTTCAGCATATTGGGCGCTAAATAATCCTTTTTCACCCCAAAAAAATCTATCGGTGGTGTGTTCATTTCTTCTGACATTGAAAACTGAAGGGGCAGAAAGACCATTTTCAGCAATGAATCTTCTTGCTGCTGTAACTGGTTTATGTTTGCCAGTTTCGATATGATAAATAGGTACATGTGCCATTACTCTTTGGCCAGCCAATCTTCTTCTGCTGATTCTTTTTCTTTTTTTTGACATTGATTGGTACTCCTGAAATTATCAATGAGATTAGTCTTAATTTATTTTTACTAATCTTATATATGTGATTTTAAATTCACTTCAAATTACATAGAGGACCCATCAACCCCTGATGTAGCTTAAAATATGATTAAATATTCATATTTAAGGCTGGCTAAAGTCAGACCTCTTTATATATCTTAATACTTTTTTCATATTTTACAAGCCCTTTTTCAAGTTTTTTTTAAAAAATTTCTCAAAATTTCATTAATTATGAATCTTTCAAAAAAATTTGAAGAACTAATTTTAAAACAGCTAGAGAGTTTTGGTTGCTCAATGGGCGTGACTAATTTAGTTATGTATCTTGCTTCAGCTAAGCAAGGAACAAAAGCATCTTTTGAAGTGATTGGTCAATGGCCACAAATTGATAGGCTACTTACTTCAATAGAAGATGATCCTTCCCTGAAGGTTTCATCGCCTAATAGAAGATGGTACCCGCTACAAGAAAACGATATTCTACTTGGTGTCCTTAGGGTAGAAACTGATTTGAAAGGGGGGAATTGGCCAGTATCTCTCGATTCTAGATTAAAAGCGCTTTCAATATCTTTAGCTAAATGCGTCTCTATTGAATTAGAACGTCAAAATAAAAATGAAGAAGTCAATTATTTAAAAAATCAGGTCAATGTCATAATTCATCAATTAAGGAATCCATTAGCTGCTATTAGGACATATGCAAAATTATTAATAAAAAGACTTGGTTCAGATGATGATTCTATTGAAATAGTCGAACGCATGATAATAGAGCAAAAACAAATTAATCAATATATGGATTCTTTTGCTCAATTAAATTCATCTATTCAACTTCCTCTGGGAATTGGAGAGGAAAGATTATTATTACCACCAAATTTAGATAATAAAAAGGTAATAACTGTTCAGAGTTTATTAAGGCCAATATTAGAAAGGGGTAAAGCTAATGCGGATTTAGAGAATAGAGATTGGACTGAACCTTCTCTTTGGCCAGATTGGACTATTTCGCCATTAAAGGCAAAATATGCTGTAATTGCTGAAATTGTGGCAAATCTATTAGAAAATGCGTTTAAATATGCCCAAAAAGATGCTGAAATTGGGCTCGCAATTACGAGTAATGGACTCTGTATATTTGATGATGGTAAAAAAATAACCAAAAATGAAAACGAGAAAATTTTTGAAAAAGGTTTTAGAGGATCTGCCGCTAAAAAGAAGGATGGCACTGGTGTGGGACTTTTCTTGGCGAGGAAATTAGCAAAACAAATTGGAGGAGATTTGAGATTGCTGGAAAATAACTCGGTAGATAATACTAAGAAATCAAAAAATCTTAAGAAGAAAAATATTTTTTATTTAGAACTACCTATAAAAGAATTGCATGTATAAATAACATTGCAGTTTCAACTAGAACAACACTTGCACCGCAGGCATCTCCGTTGAAGCCTCCAATTTTATTACCCAGTATGTTTGGGATACAATAGCTTAGAAAAATACCAATCAAAATAAGAATTAAAAATTTAATTAATATTGCTTGGGATGTAATTGAAACAAATTGGTATGCAATGAAAATTAAAAGAAAAATAATGGAGATCAAAGATTCTTTTTTTAATCCATTCCAAAACTTTTTGTGACTTACAGATTTTTTCTTATAACTCATATATTTAAACTTTTCTATAAAAAATAAATTTGAAAATCTTCCCCAAAATAAGCATATAGGTAAAACAAAAATTACTAGGTTTTGAATTTTTAGTATGCAAGCAGTTTGAATTAAAGTTATAAAAACTAAAGCTTGAACGCCAAAGGAACCAACTTTACTGTCTTTCATTGCTTTTAAACGTTTCTTTTTACCCGCAAAAATACCATCGAAAGTATCCATTAAACCATCAATATGTAGACCACCAGTAATTAAATATCCTGAAGCCAAACAAATTAATGCAGATGCATAAATTGACCAAGAGTTTGTTGTTAAAAAAAGGAAAATATAACTCTGTATTGTTCCAATCAAAAATCCTAAAGGCGGGGCAAATTGTGCAATATTTTTAAATTCGGGATTAATTAAAGGTATCTTTGGAAATGTTGTATAGAAAATCCAAGATCCTGCCAAATTTTTTATTAAATATTTTTTGATGAGATAAAAATAGATTCAATATTAAATAATAGGGTAAATTAATGAAAAAGGATCAAAAAATTTTATAAATTATCGTGTTTGAATTTGAAATTACATCGAATTGCAGTAATACAGCGGCAAGAACTGGCATATTTCATACACCAAATGGTCAGGTAAACACACCAAAATTTATGCCTGTGGGTACTTTGGCAACGGTTAAAGGAATTTCATCTAAGCAGTTAGCCTCTACAGGATCAGAAATGATTCTTTCAAATACCTTTCATCTTCATTTACAACCTGGAGAAAAACTAGTTAAAGAATCTGGCGGAATACATAAGTTCATGAATTGGCCGAAGCCTATTCTTACTGATTCAGGAGGATATCAAGTTTTTAGTTTGGCCAAATTAAATAATATTTCTGATAAAGGCGTGGAATTTAAAAATCCAAGAGATGGTAGTCATGTTTTTTTATCACCTGAAAAAGTAATACAGATTCAAATGGATCTTGGATCGGATGTCGCGATGGCTTTTGATCATTGTCCTCCGCATACAGCTAACGAAAATGATATTGAGGACTCTTTACAAAGAACTCATTCATGGTTGCAAAAATGTGTTGAGACTCATCAGAAATCCAATCAAGCATTATTCGGTATAGTTCAAGGTGGAAAGTATCCGAGATTGAGAGAATACAGTGCAAAATATACAAGTTCTTTTGATCTTCCTGGAATAGCAGTGGGAGGTGTAAGTGTTGGCGAGGCAGTCGAAGAAATACATAGTGTAATTAATTACGTCCCGAAATTCTTACCAATAAATAAACCAAGATATTTAATGGGAATTGGCTCCTTAAAAGAAATTTCTCTAGCTGTTGCTAATGGATTCGATATATTTGACTGTGTTTTGCCTACAAGACTAGGGAGACATGGGACTGCATTTTTTAATGATGAAAGATTGAATTTGCGAAATGCTCGATTTAAAAATGACTTTTCTCCGATTGACAAAACTTGTAAATGCGAAACCTGTAAATCCTATTCTCGAGCATATTTGCATCATCTAATTAGAAATGACGAAATATTAGGCCTAACTCTCATAAGTTTGCATAATATTGCTCACTTAATAAGATTTACCAATGCAATTTCTACTGCAATTAGAGATAATTGTTTTACAAATGATTTCGCTCCTTGGAAAACATCCTCTATTGCTCACCATACGTGGTAACGTCTTATCATAATTAACTAAATTATCAAAAAGGTGCTCATTCTATTTAATACATTCGCTGAATTGCCCGAGGCTTATAAGGCCTTTGCTCCAACCGTTGATGTTCTTCCACTTATTCCTTTATTTTTCTTTTTATTGGTGTTTGTTTGGCAAGCTGCTGTTGGATTTAAATAAAATTATTTTAGTTTAGATTGTTAGTATTAGACTGGATTTTCAAGTAAAATCGCATCTCCGGAATTTTCTACTGCACTCTCTATAAAATCAGCAATTTTTAATGCTCTTGAGGCTTGCTCACCATCCACCTCAGGTATTTCTTTGCCCTGAACGCACTTAAGAAAATGTTCCAGTTCTGCATAAAGAGGCTCAATGGAGGTTGTGCTAACTTCTTCAACATATCCGTCATTTCTATAAACTAATTCTCCATGTTCTGCAGTGTATGATTCATGAGACTTTCTATGGATTTGAAGAGAGTGATTTAAAAAATCAGTTTCTACTAGTCCATTTTGGCAGTGAGCACTTAAACTCCTAATTTTTTTGTGACTCATTTTACTTGCAGTCAAACTTGCAATAACATTATTTTTAAAAACCAAAGTAGCATTGACATAATCTATTAATCCTTCACTATTTCTGCCTCCAACTGCCGCTAATTTTTGTATTTTGGAGTTGACGAGTTCTAAAATTAGATCAATGTCATGGATCATTAAATCCATTACTACAGATACATCATTTGCTCTATCTGCATGAGGACTATGTCTTCTTGCTTCCAAAACAACAATTTCTTCATTGTGAACTATTTTATTTAATTCTCTAAAAGCAGGATTAAATCTTTCAATATGCCCAACTTGTAATAGACAGTTACTTGCATTAGCAGCCTCTATTAAAGATTTTGCTTCTAACTCATTAGCTGCAATTGGTTTTTCAATGAGAACGTTAGTACCTCCATTAAGACAATCTAGTCCTACTTGTTGATGAAGTAGTGTTGGGACAGCGACACAGATAGCATCAACTTTTGGAATTAAGTCTTTATAGTCTTTGAACCATTCACATTGGAATTGCTCAATAGCTAATTTGCCTCTCTCTTCATTTGGATCTGCAACTCCAATGAGATTTGCATCTTTGAGCAAACTTAGTACTCGTGCATGATGCCAACCCATATTCCCTATACCTATGACTCCAACCTTTACTGGTGATGAGGTTGGTTGCATAATTTCAAATCCATATATTAATTATCATTATCCTCTATAGGAAGCCACATTTAGCTTTTAGGAAGAATAATTTTAACACGATCAATTTTTGGACCTGACATAGAAATAACTTCAAATTTAATGTTACTAAAATCTAAAACATCGCCAATCTTTGGAACCATTTGAAATTTTTCTAGCAGAAATCCAGCAAGGGTATGATAGTCTGCCCCTTCTGGAATAGAACATCCTAACTTTTTATTGATATCTATAATTTCTGATTTTCCCGCTATTGACCATTTTTTAGAGAAATTATCTAACATTCTCATATCTGAATAAATTCTATTATTGAGCATTTCCTCTCCAACTATTTCGCCATTTAGATCAGCTGCAGTTATGAGTCCCTCTGTCCCACCGTGTTCATCAACTACTAGTAAGAACGGATTGTAGTCTCTTACTATTGGAAATATTTCTGCTAGTGAACATGTTTCTATTATTTTTGTTACTGGTAAAAGGAATGGCTCTAGTAATGTATCGGCTTCCATTTCACCTTTTGATATTGGCTTAGCCAGATAACGCAAATCTAATACACCTAATACATCATCTAAAGACTCATCAATCACAAAGAAGCGAGCATGTCGAGTTTTATCGACTTGTTTCATAAGTTCTGAAAAGGTTATATTTTTTGGCAAAGTTACCATTTCAGATCTTGGAATCATCACTTCTTTAACCTGTGTATCTTTTAAAGCAAAAACTCCTTCAAGAATATTCTTCTCATCTGGTTTTAAACCTGTTACATTATCTGTTTCTATGAGAGTTTCTAATTCTCCAGCAGATAAACCCGAGTTTAAAGAATCCCATTTGTTATTTAAATTAAACAAGCCTAAACAGGCGCTAGCAAAGAATTCTATTGTTTTCACAATAGGATTCATGGCTTTTCTTACGGCATCGAATATTGTAGTTAACTTTAATGCAGCAGATTCTGGATTGTTAATTACTAAAGCTTTTGGAATTAATCCAGAAACAAGAGTAACAACTAAAACAACAAATAAAAATAATAGAAGATCATAAAATCTATTTGATAAAATGTTTCTTTTCCAATAATCATTAGCCAGGTTATTGCTTAGCCATCCAATTGCAATTAATGAAATTGTCACTCCAAATTGAGAAGCAATTAATGAAGATCTAAAGCGTTTTTGAATTTTTAAAATTGCAAATGCTCCCTTCTTTTTTTCATCTATTAACCTTAAAACTTTACTTGGCCTTATTAATAAAAAAAGAGAGTTCACTCGCTGCGAAAAAGGCTGGTAAAAATAAAAGAAATAAAAGTAGAGTTATTTTCATTCAATGACAAATGAATAATGGGGGTGGCGAGGATCGAACTCGCCTTAGCCAAATTATGAGTTTGGTGCATTCACCAGATTGCTACACCCCCAAGGTAATTTATGTAATTTTAATTACATTGAATTTCAATATACAATATAAAAATAATATTTCAAAGAACACCTCATTAGGAAGTTTTTGTGAGATTTCTTTTTTTTCTTCTAATCTTTAAATATAAATTAAACTTTTACTAATGGGCAAATTTTCGGATAAGTATGATTTAAATAAAGCAAAATTGTTAAAACAGTTAATTGAAAAATCTTACAAAAAAGGAAACTTTACTTTATCTTCAGGAAAACAAAGCAGTCATTACTTGAACTGTAAACCAGTGTCATTAAATGGAGAAGGCTTAAAATTAATAAGTGAATTATTTTTAGATTTAAAGGACTCAAGGTCAAAAGCTGTAGCAGGATTGACATTAGGTGCAGACCCTATAGTAAGTGGATTAATTGTTAAAGCAGCTTTGAATGGACTAGACCTTGATGGTTTAATAATTAGGAAAGAAATCAAAAAATACGGTACCAAAGCTGGAATAGAGGGCCCTATATTAGAAGAAGGAACTTTGGTAACTGTCTTAGAGGATGTTGTTACAACTGCTGGTTCAGTAATAAAAGCTATAAAAAAATTAAGAGAAAACAATTATGTTGTTGAGGAAGTTTTGTCTATAGTTGATAGGCAAGAAGGGGGATTAGAAGCGCTTGAAGATGAAAATGTTAAATTAAAGAGTCTTTTTACAATAAAAGACTTTTTATAATTATTTCAAAATGCAAGATATAAAAAAAAAGTTTTGGCTTGAAAAATTTGATTGTTTTTCAATTACTGGAAAAGATGCCAGAAAATTTTTGAATGGAATAACAACTGGTAATATTCTTTATTCAGAAAATAAAGTTATCAAAACTTGTTGGTTAACTCCAAATGGAGTTCTAAGGTCATTAATTGAAATTATTTTTTTAGAAAGAAGCTTAGAAGTAATTATCTTGGCGGGTAACACAAATGAAATAATTGATTACTTTAATCAAATTATTTTTCCAGCGGACGATGTACTTCTGAGTGAACCTTCCTTGATAAATAGAATTCAGGAAATTGATGAATCTAGTTCATGGAGAACTTACCAGCCTATTTTCTTCAAAACAGAAGATAAAGAATTTGAAATGTATAAAAATAAACTAAATTTACTAAATCCCAATGATTTAAAACTTTGGAAGATTAATCAGGCAATACCCTCATTAGAAATGGAAATAAACGGGAAAAATAATCCTCTTGAGCTTGGATTACAAGATCTTATAGATTTTAATAAAGGTTGTTATTTAGGACAAGAAACAATGTCAAAAATAAAAAATGTTTCTTCCTTAAAACAGGAAATAAGAATTTGGAAATCAATTGAATCTAATTTGAATTTAGACTTAGAAGATAAAAATTTATATATAAATTCTGCCAAGGATATTTCTGTAGGCAAAATCACTAGTTTTTTAAAATTAGATTCTCAAATAAAAGGATTAGCTATGATAAAAAGAAAATATTTAGAGGAAGGAAGTTATTTTTTTTCAGAAATTTTTGGAAAAATTATTATAAATAAATCTGTAGGATCAATTTTTCTTTAATCGATTTTTGATTAAATATTCTGCAATTTGTAGAGTAGCAAAACAATCATCTTTGTTATATTGGATAATTTTCTTTAAAAATATTTGGTTTTCTGTAATTTGATATTGAATCCACCAATAAAGTGCTTTAGAGCCACTTACATTTTTCTGCGCCCATTCAAATCCAAGCCAATTAGAAACATTTTTTAAGCCATAGTTTTTGAGTGGTAATATCCAAGACTTTCTTATTAAGGTATGTAGGTCAATAAATCTGGAGGAAAGTGAATGAATTTCTTCAAAACTAAAATTGAGTTCTTTAGCAATATTAATTATTGATATTTTTTCAGTTTCTCCGTAATGTAAGACTGGCCATTCCTTGTGTGAAAAAAGTATTTCAATAATTTGCCTGTAAGATTCTCCTTTATTGTTTTTAAGATTTAAGATTGGTTCATAAATCAGATCTTCTTTTTTTATAGACAAATTATTTACTTTTAAAAATCCATATAAAAAATCATGCTTTTCATCTGGATTTGACTCAATATCAAATATATAAAATCCCGAACATATTTTTTCAAATAGATCTTCCGTATTATTTTTATTAGAAATGAAATATGGTTCTCCAGAGATATATGCTTGTGCTTGCTTTACAAATATGGATGCTTTTTCATACTTCTGATCTTTGAATTTAGATAATTTCTCTCCAAGTTGTTTTTCGCTGTACGAAGCTAATGTTTGGGTATTAGTTATTCCATTTTCTTTGAGTAAAGAGGCAGTTTTGGACCCTATTCCATCTATATCTGTTAGATATCCATTTTCTTTTGCTTCTTTGTCACAAAATTTTTGCCAGGAACAAATAGTACATTTTTTTCTATCTTGAGTTATTTCTGGTATAAATCCCTCCAAGCATTCATTCAAATCTAATAAAACATTTAATACTTTTTTTCTTAATTTTTTATTTACATAAATTTCTTCAACTTTAACTTTTTTATAAAAAGTTGAAATTACTAATCCTTTCTCAATTTTAGATTCTTGAAAAGATTCCAAAAGCATAGAACAAAAAGCTAAGTCGAATAAATGTTCTTTAGTTGTTTTGTGGCCTAACTTATAAACAGCAGGTAAATATTTATATTGTCCCCATTTACTTTTACCTTTTGTCTTTAAAAGTAATTGTGGAAGTATCTCTGCGTTTATATTTTGGAAAAGATTTCCTTTGATTTTTAATCCAATTACCCCTTGATAACCATTCTCACAGGCTTTTAATCCTGTATATATTTCACCATTACAAAATTCAGAGAAAATTTGAAACTGATTAATTTTATCTATTGCTTTATGGGGAGACCAAACTTCATAAGATTTTTTACCCTTAAAATCAAGCCATGCTTTTCTTTTGCATCTTGTAAAACTTTTTAAATGAAGAGAATTCAAATTATTTTTTAAGGGCGGTTTTAAAATTTACTCATATAAATTAGTATAGATAATTAAAAGAAATCAAGGAAATTTGAAATTTGAAAGCTGACAAATTAGATAAGATAACATTTGGAACTGATGGTTGGAGAGGAATTATTGGTTTTGACTTTAACCTGTCCAATCTTTCAAGAGTTGTTGTCGCTTCATGTCAGGAGTTGCATTATCAGTACTATAAAGAAGTTAATTCAAAGAAAATTATTATTGGATATGATCGTAGATTTATGGCTTCTGAATTCGCCAAGCAAATAGTGCCTTTTGTAAGAGGATGTGGTTTCGAACCGATCTTATCTGATAGCTTTGTGACAACACCGTCTTGTAGTTTCTATGTCAAAGAAGTCGGTTGTCTTGGAGCGTTAGTAATTACAGCAAGTCATAATCCATATAATTGGCTAGGTCTGAAAATAAAGAGCTTTAATGGATGTTCTGTTGACGAATCTTTTACAAGTGAAGTTGAAAAAAGATTAATCCTTGGAAATTCAATTGAAAAAATAGATGGTATTAATCAATTGGTAGATATTAAGAAATTTCATTTAGATAGAATTAAATCTCTTTTTGATATTGACTATATTTCCAAGAGATTAAAAAAAATGAAATTGAGAATTTTTGTAGATTCTATGCATGGTTCAGCTGCAAATTGTATGGCTGAGATTTTTGCTTCTAATGATTTAGAAGTTATTTCAGAAATCAGGAAAGATGCTGATCCTTTTTTTGGAGGAAACCCTCCTGAACCTCTTTTGAATTATACAGATAATCTAAAACAAACACTAATGCAAAATTCAACAAATGAAGTGAAAACTTTAGGAATTATATTTGATGGTGATGGTGATAGAATTGCGACAATTGATGAAAAAGGAAGATACTGTAGTACTCAAGATTTACTACCATACTTTATTAGCTATTTGGGCGAAATTAAAAATAATTCTTATCCAGTTTTAAAGACTGTTAGTGGTTCAGATATTATTAAAAATATATCAGAGAGTCAAAATAGAGATGTTTTTGAACTTCCAGTTGGCTTTAAATATATTGCTGAAAAAATGATTAAAGAAAAAATATTTATTGGAGGAGAGGAATCTGGGGGAGTAGGTTTTGGTGACTTTATGCCTGAAAGAGATGCTCTATATGCAGCGATGGTATTATTAAATGGAATTGCTGAAAAATCTCAATATTTATATGAAACCTTAGATGAAATTCAAGAAGATTTTGGGCCAAGTTTTTATAAAAGAATTGATATTAAATTTCCAAATCAGTCAGAAAAAAATAACGTAAAAGAATTTATCATAGATAATATTCCTGAGAATATTAATAATCACAAGTTAAAAAGTATCTCAAAGATCGATGGAATAAAGTTGAGAATTGATAAAAATTTTTGGCTTCTTTTTAGGTTTTCAGGAACGGAACCTCTTTTAAGGTTATATTGTGAAGCACCAAAAGAATCTTATCTAATTGAGGTATTAGAGTGGGGTCAAGAATTTATAAATTTGGCAGGAAAATAAGGATGAAAAATTTATTTTTAGCAAGTAAGAATAAAGGTAAAATTGAAGAATATAAGAAATTGCTTGTTGGAGTTAATTGTAAATTGTTACTCCAGCCAGAATCATTAGAAGTTGAAGAGGATGGACTGACATTTAGAGATAATGCAATTAAAAAAGCGAGTGAAGTTTCGAGAAAAACGAATAATTTTTCAATAGCAGATGATTCAGGAATTTGTATTGAAGCTCTAGGTGGTAAGCCTGGCATTTACTCATCTAGATATGCAGAAAATGATCAGAAGAGAATTGAACGAGTTTTAAGAGAACTTGATGGAGTTCAAAATAGAAGTGCTTTCTTTATTGCAAATATTTGTGTTTGTTCCCCAAATGGTGAAGTGATTATTGAATCTGAGGCCAAATGTAATGGCAATATTATTTTAAACCCCAGAGGAAAAAGTGGTTTTGGGTATGACCCAATTTTTGAGGAGAGTTCTACCAGATTAACTTTCGCAGAAATGAATAATGATATTAAAGACTCTTGTAGTCATAGAGGTAAAGCATTAAAAAAAATTATTCCAGATTTAATTGAAATTTTTTCTTAAATTCAATTAACCCAAGATCCATGAAGGCCATGAGGAATTGCAATGGGTAATTCATAAACAGCTAATTCTTTTAAGTCTTTTGCGTCTAATATCACTAAATCGCTTCCTCTTCTTTCTCCGTTCCATAGAAGTATAAATAAAAATCCCTCATCTTCTTTTGAAGAGTTATCTGATGGAACCATAATTGGTTCACTAACAAATCCACTTGGACCTGCTGACCAATAAATTTCTTCCTTAGAAGTTAAATTTATTTTTTTTATTGCTTGAAGTGGAGCGTTCCCCAGTTTTTGAGATGTGCTTGCCATCCAACTAAAAGTTGCTTTTAATCCTAAGTTTTTAGGATTAACAACAGCAAATTCACAACATTGTTCACTGAAAGTTTCAAGTTCACAAGTTTTTGTCTTTAGATCGATAATTGATCTTTTCAGTTTTCCCTCTGGATATTTATCAAAGTCAATATCCCTAAAGTTCTCGTCTGGACCAACTGATGGGAAATCATCATAAAAAATACTATCTAATACGATTTTGGAATCTTTTTCAAATGCGTTTACATGATGAAAAACGAATCCTTCTGGAGCATCTATTGTTAAAGAAGGTTGTCCTCTAAATAATCCACTTTCTCTGGGGATGATAAAAAACTTTGCCTTTTTATTTGGGTTTGACTTTAGACATTGTGCTGCTCCTCTTTGACCCATTACAAATGGAAGAGGATTGAAATCAATAGCATTCTGTAAAAATATTGCCCAATTAGTTGTTATTGCGAAATCATGAAGGAATGCAAAGCCATTAAAGGTATCTTTTCTGTCAAAGATGAGCTCTCCAGAATTTGTACCAGCATTATCAAATTCCATTAATCTTATAGTACTTTTTGGCCCAGTTTGTACTCCAAAAGTGACTAAAAGTTCTGAAGATGCATTTGAGTTTAGGTCTGTTTTGGGATGAGCACTAAATGCTTCGTTGGGCTTGAGAACTCCTCTTAATGATGTTAAACCAATAGTCTCAAGACTATCAGGATCCATTGCATGTGGACCTGCTGCTTCCCATAAAGCGAGAATTTCATCTCCTAATTTAATGACATGTGTATTAGCGATATTCTTGAATTTTAGATCTAATACATTATTTAAAATTCCTCCATTTTTTTGTGTTCCAAAAACACCTCTATAAATAAATTTATCTATTTTTTCTTCTTCCAAATAGCCTTTAGTTTTAACAAATCTATTTGTTAAGAATGGCTGACCGTTTTCGAATTTTATGGATGTTATCATCCCATCACCATCAAATGGATGATGTACCCATTGTCCACCTCTCTCTAATATTCCTGGTCCATTTCTTAATAATGTTCCATTTAAATTTTTAATATTATTACCTTTGCTAATTTTTAGAGGCTCTTTAGTTAGCTCCTTTTCTACATTTTGATAAGCACTTGACCAATCTTCTTTTTTAAAAATATTAGATTTATCAATTTTTTTATCTTGTAAATTAGTCACAACATAATAATCACTTTGTCTATCTTCGCCAAAATTCAACTGAATTGTGGCTGATTCGAAAAAATTCCTATTTTATTGTTTTTCTAACATTCCTTTACTGCTTGGAATTGAATCAGATCTTCTTGGATCTATCTCGGTAGCCATTCTCATTGCTCTTGAAAAAGCTTTAAAGCACGCCTCAACTATGTGATGTGAATTAGTTCCTCGTATTTGATTAATATGCAGTGTAATACCGCTGTTATTTACAAAGGCAATAAAAAATTCTCTTACTAGTTCAGTATCATAATTTCCTATTCTAGGGGCTTTTAATTGAAGATCATAAGATAGATGCGGTCTACCAGAGCAGTCTAAAGTGACTTGAACTAATGCTTCATCTAATGGGGCAAAGAAATGTCCAAATCTGCTTATTCCTTTTCTTTCTCCCAAGGCTTTTGAAAATGCTTTGCCTAATGCGATTCCTACATCTTCATTTGTATGATGATCATCAATATGAGTATCTCCAATTGCTTTTATTTTTAAATCGAACAAACCATGACTCGATATTTGATGAAGCATATGATCTAAGAATGGTATCCCGGTATCAATCTCAGAAATACCATTGCCATCTAAGTTTACAAATATAGAAATATCTGTTTCATTCGTTTTTCTTTTTATTTCAGATTGCCTTAGAAATGACATTTTTATACAAAAAACTTAGTTTACATTCCATTAATGCAGTAACCCGCATCAACATAAATTGTTTGGCCTGAAATGCCGCTAGAGAGATCACTTAATAAAAAAGCAGCAGTATTACCTACTTCTGTTTGTGTGACCGTTCTGCGCAAAGGAGCTTTTTCTTCAACATTGTGAATCATATCTAAAATGCCACCTATAGCAGAACTCGCAAGTGTTCTTATGGGTCCAGCACTTATAGCATTAACTCTTACTTGTTTTTCTGGACCAAGTTCTGCAGAAAGATATCTGACTGAAGCTTCTAAAGCTGCTTTAGCAACTCCCATCACGTTGTAGTTAGGAATTGCCCTTTCTGATCCTAAATAAGTTAATGAGACAACGCCAGCACCATCACTAAAAAGTGGTTTTGCTGCTTTACATAAAGGTGCTAATGAGTAAGCACTTATATTAAGAGCCCTATCAAAACCCTCTGAAGTGGTAGCACTATAATCTCCAATTAATTCGTCACGTCCTGCAAATGCTAAGCAGTGAACTAATCCGTCAATTTGCCCCCAATTATTTTTTATATTTTGAAAGATTTCTTCTATTTGAGCTGGATTTTGAACATCAAGAGGCAAAAATAACGATGGGTTTAAAGGTTTCGTTAGTTCTCTAACTTTAGATTCGAATCTTCCCTTATCATCAGGCAAATATGTGATTCCAAGTTCTGCGCCAGCTTTTGAAAGTTGTTGAGCAATACCCCATGCTATTGAACGATTGTTGGCAATTCCAGTAACAAGAATTTTTTTGCCAGTTAGATTTAGAAGCATTTTATTTACTATTTCTATATATTCTCCTATATAAAAGTACCTATCTTTACGGATTACTGCAAAATATACAATAATTTTCAAATATGAAAGAATATTCAACTTAAACATGGTCAGGACAAATTCTATGGTTTTGGAACTAGGTTTTCAATTGCCTAATTTCGAAATGTTAAATGCTAACTCTTCAAATAATGTATATTTTAATTCTCATAATCTAGATAATCGGCATCTACTTTTAATGTTTATTTGTGCTCATTGCCCATTTGTTAAATATATTGAGAATCAAATTACCACCTTAAGTAAAGAAATTGAGAATACAGTTCAAACAGTTGCAATCTCTAGTAATGATATTCTCACTCATCCTTCAGATTCTCCTAAAAATTTGAGATTTCAAGCACATTCTCAGGGATGGAGTTTTCCTTATCTATATGATGAAAATCAAAATTTTGCTAAGGAATTAAAAGCGGCTTGCACCCCAGATTTTTATCTTTTTTCAAATGAAGGAGATGGTGATTTTTTATTGTTTTATCATGGCCAATTAGACGATAGTAGACCAGGTAATAATATCCCTCTGTCTGGAAAAGATTTGCGCTCTGCTGTAAAAGATTTGAATCAAGATAATTCTTATCCTTCAAATCAGATGCCTTCTTTAGGTTGCAATATTAAGTGGACTCCTGGTAAAGAACCAAGTTGGTTTAAATAAATTAAAATTTTTATTTACCCATAGAAATATGGTTTAGGGTTAATATATTCACTATGCAGATACCTCCATTTACTTTAAATAGGCAGTACCAAGAAATTGGCTTAGAAATTGAGGGTGAGGTTTCTAAAGTTTTAAAAGGGGGTCAGTATATTGGAGGACAAGAAATTGCCAAATTTGAGGAGAGTTTTTCTAATCTGATTGGTGTTGAAAATACTATTGGATGTAATAGTGGAACTGATGCTTTAGTATTAGCGTTGCGCGCACTAGACATTGGTGTGGGTGATGAAGTTATTACCTCATCTTTTAGCTTTTTTGCGACTGCAGAGGCTATTAGTGCAGTTGGTGCTAATCCTGTTTTGGTAGATATAGATCCAGAAACTTTTCTCATTAATATTGAACTAATAGAACAAGAAATAAATTCTAATACCAAGGCAATTATGCCAGTTCATCTATTCGGGAATGCAGTGAATATGACCTCAATAAAATCTTTGGCCAACAAATATGACTTAAAAGTAATCGAAGATTGTGCTCAGGCAACATGCACAATGTGGGAAAATTCCAAAGTTGGTAGTATCGGTGATATAGGTTGTTTTAGCTTTTTCCCTACTAAAAATTTAGGAGCTGCTGGAGATGGTGGAGCAGTAACAACTTCAGATCAGATGATTGCCAAAAAAATTAGAGAATTGGCTGTTCATGGTAGTCCAATAAGATATCACCATACCCAAATTGGATATAACAGCAGACTTGATACCATTCAAGCTGCCGTATTAAACATTAAAATTAAATATATTTCTAAGTGGATTAATAATCGCCAAAAAATTGCTAAAAATTACCTTGCTTTATTAGAAAAAAATCCATTTATTAGTTTTCCAAAAATCAGCTCTGATTCAATTTCACATTCTTGGAATCAATTTGTCATCAAATTAAGAAACGATAAATATTGTTTAAATGAAGATTTTTCAAATATATTTGATAGTGATTGCAAAAAATACTATTCCTTAAGGAATTTGGTAAAACAACAACTTTTTGAAAAAGGTATCAATTCAATTATTTATTATCCAATTCCAATACATGCACAAATAGCATACAAAAATAAAAATTTTTCTAGAACAAAACTCATAAATACAGAGAGAATTTGTACAGAAGTTCTTAGTCTTCCGATGTTTCCTGAAATTTCTTATGAAGAGCAAGTTTATGTAGCAGAAAATTTAAATAAAGTTTTAAAGAATTGTATAGAGGAAATTCAAATTTCAGCATAAAGTGATTTAAATAATCTTTGTTGTATGTTGTGATTGACAATAGGGCTGGAATAATTATTTTTTTCTAAATTAGATATCTCCCCATTTAATAATTCTGAATTTGATACTTTATATAATTCAGGAATCCAATATTTTATATATTCGCAAATAGGATCAAATTTTTTTGCTTGGGTATATGGATTAAAAATTCTAAGTGGTTTTGGATCCATACCACTACTGGCGCTCCACTGCCACCCCCCATTATTGGCAGCTAAGTCTCCATCAACCAACGTCTCCATAAATTTTTTCTCACCCATTTGCCAATTGCATATAAGATCTTTTACCAGAAATGAAGCCACTATCATCCTACATCTGTTATGCATCCAGCCGGTACTATTTAGTTGACGCATTGCAGCATCAACTATAGGTACTCCGGTCTCTCCGTTGCTCCAATGTTGAAACCATTCATTATTGTTTTGCCATTGAAAGTGATCCCATTTTTTTCTATATGGACCTTTCTCTAGCTCTGGGAAATGGAATAAGCAATGTTGATAAAATTCACGCCAAACAAGTTCTTTTTGCCAAGTTTCAATTGATAGGTAATTTTCTTGACTTGCAAAATCTGAATTTAAATTTAATGTGGCGTTCCAAACTTTTCTAATGCTGATGGTGCCGAATCTGAGAGATGCACTTAAAAATGATGTCCCATTATGGGAAGGAAAATCTCTTGCAGAATTATAAGAATATATTTTTTTCTCGTTAATGAAGTTTTCTAATAATGTTTCGGCAGCATTCTCTCCAGGTCTACATGGACAAATATTCGAACCAGGAAATTTGATATTTTTGATAAATTTCTCTAGAACCGAATCAGATGAATTTATTGCCTTATTTTTTTTGAGTTTATTATCTATATCTTTAAACTGGAAAACAACTTTATCCTGTTCATATGAACCTAATAAATTCATTTTTGATTTAAGGTTTTTATAAAAAGGTCCATAAACGGAATAAGGATTGTTATTCCCTGAAAATATTTTTAAAGGTTCTACCAATAAGTGATCCCATGTCTCAACAATTTGAATATTTTGTTCTTTTAAATTTTTTTTTATTTGTAAATCGCGATTAATCTCATAAGGTTCAATTGATCTATTCCAAAAAACAAATTTAGCATCTATTTTCTTTGCTAATTGAGGAATTATTAATAACGGATCTCCTTCTTCCATAACTAATCTACTACCCATTTTTTTCCAATTATTTCCTAATTCTTGAAGCGAATTTCCTAGAAACCAAGCTCTTGAATTCGAATTGAAATCGTGTGAGTAATTTTTATCAAATACATAAGTTGCAGTAATAGCATTTGATAATGAAAATGCCCTCATTAAAGCTTGATTATCAAATATTCTTAGATCCTTTCTATGCCAAAAAAGTATTCTTGGATTATTCATAATTTATCTAAAAATTGTTTTGCTCTAAACCAGGCAGTAACAGTTTTAGCATCAAGTATTTCATCTCCACTGGAGATAAGGTTATCTAGTTCTTCGGGATCCATCATTAATACTTCTATATCTTCATCTAAGTCTCCTTTAACCTCGGAATTTAATTTGCTTAACTCTCGAGCAAGAAATAAATGAATCACTTCATCTGAATATCCAGGAGCATTAACTAGAGATCCTAGTCTATCCCATTTTTCTGCACTAAATCCAGTCTCTTCTTGAATTTCTCTTTTTATTGAATTAATAGGTGTTTCGCCTATTTCTAACGTACCAGCTGGGAATTCTAATAAATACCTTGATACTGCAAATCTATATTGACGTAGAAGTATAACTTTATTATCAGCCGTAATTGGCACTGCTAATGCAGCATTAGGGAATATTATTTGACCATATTCGCCTTCGTGTCCATTTGGAAGTTGAATTCTATTTATTTCAAATCTAAATTTCTTTGTTTTCAACTCAGATATTCTTTCTTTAATAATTGATTTTTTGGAATAAAGATTATCACTCATTACTGTAAATAAAAAAATCCTAACAGTTATTTTTTGGTTTTGTAAATCATTTAATAGACCATTTTGGGTCGTCAAACTTTTTGATTTTTTGGCTTCTGCTTAAGATTTCAGATAGTGGTGTAATAACGAAATTACGATTCATGAATCTAGGGTGAGGTAATGTTAATTCCTCGTCAACTGTATGAAAATCTTCCCACCAAAGAATATCTAAATCGAGACATCTTGATAGCCATTTCTTACCCTTTGGCGTCTCTTCTCGTCCGAAAAATCTCTCTAACTTTTTTAGCTCTTTTAAAAGTAATTTCGCGTTTTTATTTGATGGTTTAGGGAAAGAATTACTTTTTATAAGTAATATAGTATTTAAATAATTTGGTTGCTCATTTTCAACACCATGAGGTAATGTCTCATAAATTGAAGACCAAAAAAAGTTTGCATGAAATTCGCTTTTCTCTTCTTTTTTTTCGTTGGAACTATCTCCCCAGTCATTAATTATTTCCTCTATTTTTGGTTTGCAAATTAATAGTGACTCGAGAGGGCTTCCGAATTTACTATCAATATTTGCTCCGAGGGATATACATAGTCCATTTTTGATATTAAGATTTGATAATTCCACTACAAAAAACAAAGTTATTGGATAAATTCTATATCAGGCATTTTTAAAGTGATTTTGAACCCCGAGTTAAAAGAAAAAGGAGAAATAAAAGATTTAATGAAGTCAAAGGATTCTTTTAGAGCTTTCCCTTTGGCCGCAATTACCGGTCATAGCTTATTGAAATTATCTTTACTTTTAGCAGCAGTTGATCCCAGTTTAGGTGGAGTGATTATTGCTGGCGGAAGAGGTACTGGTAAGTCAGTATTAGCAAGGGGTTTACATACTTTACTTCCTCCAATAGAAGTATTAGATAATGAATTAATACTGGAAAAGCTAACTGAGAAAAATAGTGGAACTTCATTAAGACCTATTGGTAGGAACCTAGATCCAGATAAACCAGAGGAATGGGATATTAGTACTAATAAATTGTTGGAGGAGGTAATTGGAAGTGATTATTTGAATCAAATTGAAGAAATGCCGAAAAAAGTAAGAGAGGCTCCATTTATTCAAGTTCCCATTGGCATAACTGAAGATAGGCTTGTTGGATCAATTGACGTTGCCGCATCATTAAGTACGGGGGAACAAGTTTTTCAGCCCGGAATTTTAGCAGAGGCTCATAGAGGTGTTCTTTATGTAGACGATATAAATTTATTGGATGATGGCATTGTAAATTTAATTCTTGAAGCAACAGGAAGAGAGAAAAATAATATTGAAAGAGATGGTTTAAGCCTTTCTCATCCTTGTAAGTCACTTTTAATAGCAACTTATAATCCTGAAGAAGGTGCTCTAAGAGATCATGTTTTAGATCGTTTTGCCATAGTGCTTTCCGCAGATCAATCTATTGATAATGCTCAAAGAGTTGAGATTACAAAATCTGTTTTATCGCATGCAGAAAATAATATTAAATTTTCAGAAAAATGGTCTGAAGCATCTGATAATTTATCTACTCAATTAATTTTGGCAAGACAATGGTTAAAGGATGTCAAGATAACAAAAGAGCAAATAACCTATTTAGTTAATGAGGCTCTTAGAGGAGGAGTAGAAGGTCATAGGTCAGAATTATTTGCAGTAAAAGTAGCAAAGGCTAATGCCGCTCTTCGAGGCGATGAGAATGTAAATTCTGAAGACCTAAAAGTTGCAGTTAGGTTAGTTATTCTTCCACGAGCAATGCAAATTCCCCCTGAAGATGATGATATTCAACCCCCCCCTCCAGAGGATCAGAGTCCCCCGCCTCCACCTCAATCAAACAATGAAGAGTCTGAACCTGAGGCTAATGAAAATGATGATGAGCAAGATCAAGAACAAAAAGAAGATAATTCTGATGGAGAAGAAGAATCTACTCCTGAAATACCTGAAGAATTCATTTTAGATCCTGAGGCATGTATGGTTGATCCTGATTTATTACTTTTTTCATCAGCCAAAGCAAAAGCAGGAAATAGTGGAAGTAGATCAGTAATATTTAGTGACAGTAGGGGAAGATATGTAAAACCTATTATTCCAAGAGGTAAAGTAAAAAGAATTGCGGTGGATGCGACTTTGCGAGCCGCGGCTCCTTATCAAAAATCACGAAGATTAAGAAACCCTAAGAAATCAATAGTTATTGAAGAGAATGATTTTAGGGCAAAGCTTCTTCAAAAAAAGGCCGGTGCTTTAGTCATTTTTCTTGTTGATGCTAGTGGTTCTATGGCTCTTAATAGAATGCAAAGTGCTAAAGGTGCAGTTATCAGACTTTTGACTGAGGCATATGAGAATAGAGATGAAGTTGCCCTGATTCCCTTTAGAGGAAATCAGGCAGAAGTTCTTTTGCCTCCAACAAGATCAATAACAGCAGCGAAAAGAAGGCTTGAAACAATGCCTTGCGGAGGTGGATCGCCTTTAGCTCATGGACTAACGCAATCAGCAAAAGTAGCAAAAAATGCTCTTTCTACAGGAGATATAGGTCAAGTTATTGTTGTTGGAATTACCGATGGAAGAGGAAATGTTCCATTAGGATTATCTCTAGGACAAAATGAGGTTGAAGAAAACAAAAATACAAATGCAAATTTAAAGCAAGAGGTTCTTGATATTGCAGCAAAATATCCCATGCTTGGGATAAAACTTTTGATAATTGATACAGAAAGAAAATTTATTGCAAGTGGATTTGGTAAAGAATTAGCAGAGGCAGCTCAAGGGAAATATGTTCAACTGCCAAAAGCTACAGATAAAGCAATCGCAGCTATGGCTTTAAATGCTATAAATGAATTTTAAATATTTCTTATGGATAAATTTCGTTAAGGAATTTTGAAAGTCCAATCGTTAAATCTCTTATAGATTTGGTTAATTCTTTATCTTGAGTTAATTTTTTAAAATCATCGCTCATATCATCTATTTTGGTTGAAATAGACCTAGCAGCATTTATTGTAACTTTAATGTCATTAAGGGTTTCTTTGTCATCGATAGTAGACAAAATGTTATTCAAATGGTTAGCAGCAATTGTAATTTCTTTTATTAGAGGTTCAACTCTTTCTATTTCTTTTTTCGATAAATAAATCAATTCATCAAGATTTTCTTGTGTTTTGTCAAATTGATCAATTGAGTTGAGGACGTTCTCAATTAAATTTTCTTGATTTGTTTCTTTTAAAAGTTGGCTTATTCTATTAGTTATATTGGAAAGACTTGATAGTTGCTTACCTGTGATAGTGTCCCCCTGACAAATAATTAATTTGGTATCGCATTTTTCGGATATAGGTTGTGCAATGTTTTTAGGAATTGTCTTGTCACTAGTTTCTAAAGCAACTTGAACATCTCCTCCAAGGAAAGAATTTGTAACTACCCTTGCAAATGCTGGCCTTGGAAGAATAATTTCAGGATTATTTAAAACTATTTTTGCTTTAATTGATTCATTCGTGAACAAGATATCTTCTATCGATCCAACTAAGATTCCTCTGTAAGTAACTGGAGATTTTTTTGATAAACCGCTTGCATTATTGAATTCAGCGAAGAGGTACCAATTTTTTGAGGATAATCTTACTCCTCTGAGCCAGAAAGAAAAAAATGTGAATATTAAAATTCCCCCTAATAAGGAAAACCCAACTATTGAATCTCGTAAGCTTCTACGCATAATTTCTAAAAGTCTTTGGGTTGCATTGGACCATCAAGTTTCCCATGCCTAAATTGAAATACATAGGGATCTTTACTCTCTTTAAATTCATCAATTGAGCCTGCCCATCTAAATTTGCCTCCATAAAGCATTAAAACTTTATCTGAAGTTCTCTCTATAGTACTAAGAACATGGCTAACCACAATAGATGATCCGCTAGCTTTATCATTTGTCTTATTAATTAAATCTTCAATTCTTGATGAGGCAATAGGATCAAGGCCGGCAGTTGGTTCATCAAAAAGTAATAAAGGTTTCGACTTTGCATTAAGAGTTTGATCAGTAATTAATGCCCTAGCAAAACTCACTCTTTTTTGCATGCCTCCACTTAATTCATTTGGAAGTTTGTTCTCAATATTAAATAATCCTACTTCAGCTAAGCATTCAAGTACTATTTCATGAATTAACTTTTTCGATAGGTTTTTATTTCTTTTAAGGAGAAAACCTACATTTTCTTCAATAGTTAGAGATCCTAATAAAGCCGGGTTTTGAAAAACTAGTCTTACATCAGGAGGATTATTTTGATCTAATCGCAAATATGTTTGCTTCTCACCAAATATTCTTAATTCTCCTTTGGTAGGTAAAATGAGTCCTGCTAATATTTTTAATATAGTTGATTTACCAGAACCTGAGGGGCCAACAATTGCTAATTTCTCTCCGTCATTAAGTTCAAAATTTATTTTATTTAGCACATTAACTTCTCCCCAGCTTATTGAGAGGTTTTTCGTTTCAACTGCATGCTTTGATTTTTTCAAAACTTATATAAAAAACATCTATTATTCCATTTTGCCTATTTTTAGAAATAAAAAAAGGATGTATGAATTTGATTTATAATGATTCTATATAGTTTTTAAATTTGAGAAAAATAATTTAAGAGGTTTTTTAAATGAAGAATAAGCGTAAAAAGAGGTTAAGAAGGTACTATAAAAATTTTAAAAAGTCTAATTTTGTCTTGTTGAGTAAAATCTTAAGAATTTTGAGTTGGCTTTTACCAGGATTGGTAATAAAAAGATGGATGCTTACATCTGCGATAGGATTTTTGACTACATTATTAGGCTTGGTAATTTGGACAAATTTAAGACCGCTCTATTGGCTTATTGAAATCTTTTTTGGGGTAATGACAGGTTTAACAAGTATATTGCCTGTTTCATTAATGGGACCACTGATTTTTGTTGTTGGACTATTGTTGATTGGTATTGGACAAAATAGAAGTATTAATTCTATTCAAAAAGCACTTGTTCCAGAAAAAAATACATTTCTAGTTGATGCATTAAGAGTTAAAAGTAAATTAAACAGAGGCCCAAATATTGTTGCAATTGGTGGAGGTACAGGTTTGTCTACTCTACTGAAAGGCTTAAAGAATTACAGTAGTAATATTACAGCAATCGTAACTGTATCCGATGATGGTGGAAGTAGTGGAATTCTTAGAAAACAACTAGGTGTGCAACCTCCAGGAGATATTAGAAATTGCTTGGCAGCCTTATCAAACGAAGAACCCACTTTAACTAGGTTATTTCAATACAGATTTTCAGGAGGAAGTGGTCTGGAAGGTCATAGTTTTGGTAATCTATTTTTGTCAGCTTTAACAACAATTACAGGCAGTTTAGAAAAAGCAGTTCAAGCCTCTAGCAAGGTTTTGGCGGTACAAGGTCAAGTTTTACCCGCAACAAATATTGATGTTATGTTATGGGCCGAATTAGAAGATGGTGAAAAAATTTTTGGTGAAAGCAATATCAGTAAATCTAAAAAATTAATTTCGAGGATTGGTTACCTACCAGAAAATCCTTCAGCTCTTCCAAGTGCTCTCGAATCCATAAAAGAAGCTGATTTAATTGTTCTTGGCCCAGGTAGTTTATACACTTCTTTATTGCCTAATCTTTTAGTACCAGAGATAGTAGATGCCTTATTGCAAAGTAATGCTCCAAAAATTTACATAAGTAATTTGATGACTCAGCCAGGAGAAACAGATGGACTTGATGTCTATCAACATATCAAAGCAATAGAAAAACAATTATCAAATTTTGGAGTTAATACTCGAATTTTTAACTCAATCTTATCTCAGATTCAATTTGAAAAGTCTCCATTGGTAGACTATTACGAAAGTAGAGGGGCAGAGCCTGTCCAATGCAATAAAGGAAAATTATTATCTGAGGGTTATTACGTTTTGCAAGCACCGTTATATTCAAAAAGGATAACTCCAACTCTTAGGCATGATCCAAGGAGATTAGCAAGAGCAGTTATGTTTATTTACCGCAAATTAAAAAAATTAAATTAATAAGCATCTTGAAGTTCATAGAAATCTGGCTGAATATAATCTTTTCTTAATGGCCATCCTCTCCAATCTTCAGGCATTAATAGTCTTTTGGGGTTGGGATGATCAATATAATTTATTCCATACATGTCAAAAGTTTCTCTTTCTTGCCAATCACTTCCTTTAAAAATTTTATACAAACTAGGAATTGATAAATCAGAATCTCTTTTTAAGAAAACTTTTAATCTGACTTCTTTAATTTTTTCGATTTTTTGTAAATCATCAACAGTAATAAAATGGTAGAAACTTACAAGATTTTTGCCTGGTCCTTCATCATATCCTCCTTGACATTGGAGGTAGTTGAAACCGTAATTTCTCAAGGCAGATACTGCTTCGTATAATTTGTTAGGTTCCACAGAAATGTTTTCAATTCCTATGTGATCATCAGGTAAAGATTGATTTGGAATTCCATCTTTAAACAAAGATTGGCTTATAAAGCCTTCTTTTTCTATTGAAGTATCTGAGGATTTGGCTAAACCGTCTTTTTCCATTAATTTTCTGCAGTATCAATAATTTCAGCTTTTTCGTTCTTCTCAGGTAGTTCAGATATTTTTTCTTTTTTGGAGGAAGGAATAGCGTTAGCTGAAGTTTTGTTTAGATATTCTCCTGTATTTTCTGAGAAAACAAGATTCATTTCGTGATCAGATGTTATGTATCTGTGGGTCTGTTCAGTTTTTGTGCGCTCTAAGATTGATTCGTTACCAACTTTTTTTCTTAATTTGATTACGGCATCAAAAATTGCTTCTGGTCTTGGTGGACATCCTGGAAGGTATAAATCAACTGGAATCAATTTATCAACACCTCTTACAGCAGTTGTAGAATCAGCGCTGAACATTCCCCCTGTGATTGTGCAAGCACCCATCGCAATAACATATTTTGGTTCAGGCATTTGTTCATAAAGTCTCACTAGGGCTGGAGCCATCTTCATAGTTACTGTTCCTGCAACTATTAGCAAATCTGCTTGCCTTGGCGAGCTTCTAGGTACTAATCCAAATCTATCAAAATCAAATCTAGATCCGATTAAGGCAGCAAATTCTATAAAACAACAAGCTGTTCCGTACAAGAGAGGCCATAGACTGCTTAGTCTAGCCCAATTATGAAGATCGTCTAAGCTTGTCAATATAATATTTTCGCTTAAATCTGTAGTAACTTGGGGCGCACCAAGAGGGTTGCAAGTACCTTCTCGAATTTCTCTTATTGCTTTTGGGGATAATTGTGGATTCAATTTTTTAACTCCATTCTAAAGCACCTTTTCTCCATGCGTATGCCAGGGCAATAACAAGTATTGCAATGAAGATTAAAGCCTCAATAAAAGCTAATAAGCCTAATCTATTGAAAGCTACAGCCCAAGGATAAAGGAATACTGTTTCAACATCAAATATAACGAAAACCAAGGCAAACATGTAATAACGAATATTAAATTGAATCCATGCTCCTCCAATAGGCTCCATTCCAGATTCATATGTAAGTTTTCTTTCTCCTGTTCTGCCTTTTGGGGCAACGATGAGATTAGTAACTAGAGCTAATACTGGAACAGCTGCTGCAATCAGAAGGAAACCTAAAAAGTATTCATAGCCAGTTAATAAAAACATCTTAAAAAATTAATTTTGAATAAAAGTCGCTTAATTAAGCAAAATCTTTTAAAGTTCTTAAAGAACAATAATAAACCGTGAGTGAAAACATTCAACCAGCCTCTGAGGAAAACAAAATAGTTGAAGACTTTGAGAAAGAAAAACTTCCTGAAAATCCCTCAGGAGTAAATGTTGTACAACCTACCCTTAATTTAGAACAAAATAGATTCGAATGTAGAAGTTGTGGATATATTTATGATCCGTCTGAAGGGAATAAAAAATTAAACATACCGAAAAATACGCCTTTTTCAGAGTTGGATGGGAATACTTTTGCTTGCCCTGTTTGTCGAGCTGGTAAAAATTTTTATAAGGATATTGGATCTAGAGCAAAACCTAGTGGATTTGAAGAGAATTTAGTTTATGGATTTGGGTTTAATAGTTTACCTCCTGGACAAAAAAATATTTTGATTTTTGGAGGGTTGGCGTTTGCTGCTGCTATGTTCCTTTCTTTGTACTCTTTGCATTAATATAATTAAATGAAAAATTTTTTTACCAGTATTCCTAATCTTCTTTTATCTATAGTTCTCTGTTTTGTCTTAAGCAGTTGTTCATCTACCGGTGTCAAGATGAATGAAAGCAGCCCTTGGAAAACAATTCAGTTTGAAGATCAGGCTAATGCTTTAGATGTTGACTTTATAGATGATAATCATGGGTTTTTAGTAGGCTCAAATAGATTGATTATGGAATCTACTGATGGTGGTGAAACATGGGAAAAAAGATCATTAGATATTTCTGCTGAAGAGAATTTTCGCCTTCTCGATATTGATTTCAAGGGTTCTGAAGGTTGGTTAATAGGACAACCCTCTCTCGTAATGCATACTTTCGATGAAGGTAAAAATTGGACTAGGCTTTCACTTGGGAAGTTACCAGGCCAGCCTTTCTTAGTTACTACTATCGATGAAGGAGTTGCTCAATTGGCGACAACCTCAGCAGCTATTTATGAAACTTCCAATAGCGGTGAAACATGGGAGGCAAAAGTATCAGACCCATCGGAACAGGGAGGTATAAGAGATTTAAGAAGAACATCTAGCGGTGATTATGTGAGTGTAAGTAGTCTTGGAAATTTCTTCTCTACTCTTGATAGTGATAGCAATACTTGGATTGCTCACCAAAGAGCAAGTAGTAAAAGAGTGCAAAGCATTGGTTTCAATCCAGAAGGAAGTTTATGGATGCTTTCAAGAGGTGCGGAAATTAGATTTAATGAAGATTCTAATAATCTAGAAAGTTGGTCAAAGCCTATTATTCCTATTCTTAATGGTTATAATTATCTAGATATGGGATGGGATCCAAATGGTGACATATGGGCTGGCGGTGGTAATGGCACATTAATAGTAAGTAAAGATCAAGGTGAAACTTGGAATTCGGACCCTCTTGCTTCTGCATTGCCTACTAACTATATAAAAATAGTTTTTCTTGATAAGGAGTCTTTAGATAATCAAAAAGGATTCATACTTGGCGAGCGTGGTTACATTCTTAAATGGAATGGCTAAACCTGTAATAACTTAAGAAAATAATAAAAAAAATCTTAATTTTGGATGAATTTAACAACTGTCTGTAACCAAGCTGTTAATTTCTTCGCGAACTTATGATTTTACACTGTAAGATCGTATGGTAAACATTTGTGATTATGGCCGCAGGTTCAACGGGTGAACGCCCATTTTTTGAAATAATTACCAGTATTAGGTACTGGATTATTCATGCAGTAACATTACCAGCTATTTTTATAGCAGGCTTCTTATTTGTATACACAGGCTTGGCTTACGACGCTTTCGGTACTCCTCGTCCGGATAGTTATTTTCAGGCATCTGAAGCAAAAGCTCCTGTTGTAACACAAAGATTTGATGCGAAGTCCCAACTTGATTTAAGAACAAAATAACTATGTCTAATTCTCAAGCTCCAATGCAGGCTGCGGAAGTCCGCGTTTATCCTATATTTACTGTTCGTTGGCTAGCAGTTCACGCTTTAGCTATTCCATCAGTATTCTTTTTGGGTTCCATTGCCGCTATGCAATTCGTAGCCCGATAAATTTAACTATCATGCAAGTAAACGAAAATCCTAACAAAGTTCCAGTTGAACTTAATCGTACAAGCCTTTATTTAGGCTTACTATCAGTCTTTGTATTGGGAATTTTATTTTCCAGTTACTTTTTCAACTAAATTAAAACTATGAGTAAATTAAAAGGACCTGATGGAAGAATTCCAGATAGACTTCCCGACGGTAGACCAGCAGTTGCATGGGAAAGAAGATGGACTGAAGGAACTCTTCCTCTATGGCTTGTTGCTACAGCAGGTGGAATTGCAGTTATCTTCGTTTTAGGTATATTTTTCTATGGTTCATACCAAGGGGTTGGAGCTGGAGGCTAACAAACCCTTACTTTAACCTGATAATCACTTATATCAAACAGCCTAATAAGAATCAGTAAATATCCTTAGTTTCTCTTTTGTGGAGCTTGGGATATTTTCTTTTTGGGTTATCAATCCATCTTTTAATGAAAAATGAGATTTGCTTTTTGGTCTTTCTTTTTCAATTAATTTAGCTACTTCGAATATTATTTTATTGGCCACTTCAGTATTTGATCTAAGATTATCCAAAACCATCTCTACAGAAACTTCTTGATGAGTTTGATGCCAGCAATCATAATCAGTAACCATAGATAAGGAGGAGTAAGCTATTTCAGCTTCTTTAGCTAATCTTGCTTCTGTGTGGTTCGTCATTCCAATTATTGAACATCCCCAACTCCTATATAAATTAGATTCTGCTCTAGTTGAGAAAGCGGGACCTTCCATTGCTAGATAGGTACCCCCTCTATGCAATTGTCTACCGCCAGGAATATTTTTTTCTCCGATTTCACTTAATATACGTGATAAATTTGTGCAGAAGGGATCTCCCATAGTTACGTGAGCAACAGCTCCCTCGTTAAAGAAGGTTGCAGGTCTATTTTTTGTCCGGTCTATAAATTGATCTGGAACCACTATATCAAGTGGCCTTATCTGTTCTTGTAATGAACCAACTGCTGATGGTGCAATAATCCATCTTACTCCTATTGATCTTAGAGCCCAAATATTAGCTTTGTAAGGGATTTCAGAAGGATTTAAACAATGTGTTCTGCCATGTCTAGGAATAAATGCTATCTCTAGGTTTCCAAGATTATATACTTTTATTGAATCAGAAGGTTTACCATAGGGAGTATTGATTTCTAGTTCTCTTAAGTACTCTATTTGATCCATTGAATAAAATCCACTTCCACCAATCACTCCTAATCTTGATTTTTCAATTGGTAATAAATGTTCTTTATTCATAGTGATGTAAATGGCTTTTAATCATCTGGTACTAATTGGAGGAGGACACTCAAATGTTTCTTTATTGAAGAAATGGTTAATGTTTCCGAAATTAATGCCAGAAATTCCTGTTTCAATTATATCTAGAGATTCTCATTTGGTTTATTCGGCTACTTTCCCATCGGTGATTTCAAAATCAATCACTTTAGAAGAGAGTTTAATTGATATAAAATCTTTAGCAAAAAATGCAAAAGTATCTTTTATAGAAGAAGAAGTAAAGGATATTGATTTCAATTTAAAGAAAATTGTTTTAAGTAATAGACCTTCAATTAATTATTCAAAGTTGGTGCTTAATTATGGAAGTCAAACAATTGTTCCAAAAGAATTTGAATCACTGGTTAAAAATCGAAATGCTTTTTCAATTAAACCTTTTTTAAGGGCTTATGACTCAATATTAAAAGAGGACATTTTTGATTCAGTTAATGAACTTCCATTTGTAATTGTTGGGAGTGGCCTTGCTGCAATTGAAGTATCTTATGCTTTAAGAAAAAGATGGGGAGATAGACCTTTAAAACTATTATGTGATTCAAGAAAAATTAATAATACAATTCTAAAAAGTTTACGGAATTCCAATATTGATTTAGTTGAAAAACTTAATTTTGATTATGGCAAGATTCTTTTATGTACTGGAAACACATCTCCATTATGGTCACAAAAAAAATTATTAGATTCGGATTCTTATGGCAGAATAATTACAAATCAGAATTTACAGATAAAAAGTTTTTCTGGAATCTTTGCTGTCGGTGATTGCGCAGTTGTAGGTTCAGCAAAAAGACCAGCATCGGGAGTTTTTGCAGTAAAAGTTGTAAATACATTAGTACAAAATCTAAAAAAAGATATAGAAGGGAGATCATTAAAAAAGTGGTTTCCTCAAAAGATCGGATTGCAAATAGTAAATATATTTCCAAGCCATCATGCAAAGGCTTTTGCTATTTATCGCAATTTTGTTTTCGGCCCTTCTTTTATTTTTTGGATTTTAAAGCATAAAATTGATCTCAACTTTATTAAAAAGTTCAGATCAAAAAGGGTAATTATGAAGAGTAGTGAAAAAAATATTTCATTGAATGATTGCAGAGGATGTGCAGCTAAAATTCCTCAGTTTGTTTTGAATAAATCATTAATAAATTCTAATTTAAATTCTTTTGCCTTATCACCTGAAGATTCAGTTGAGATATATCAAAATGGTCAAGATATTATCTTGCAAAGTTTAGATGGATTTCCTGCTTTGGTAAGTGATCCTTGGCTTAATGCAAAAATTACTACTTTGCATGCTTGCTCAGATTTGTGGGCATGCGGAGCAAAACTTTCATCCGCGCAGGCTTTAATTGCATTACCAAAAGTTGAAAGGGAATTTCAAAGTTACCTCTTTTCTCAATCACTTCAAGGTATTAAATCAACAGTTGAGGATCATAGAGGTGAATTACTTGGAGGCCATACTTTCGAGGCAAGAAGTTTAGTAAATAAACCTTATTCATTAGGAATAGATATTTCTTTAACAGTTCAAGGTATTTTAAAAAATGGAGCAAAACCATGGCTAAAATCTGGAATGAATATTGGAGATATTCTCATGATGTCTAGACCTCTGGGCGTTGGGATTTTCTTTGCCGGTCAAATGCAAAATATTAATATGCTAGGTAGTTCTTCTGAAGTAATTAATAATTTAGTAAAGAGTCAGCAATATTTGATTGATGAAATTTATCTTTTTCAAAATCAATTTAAAGAATCATTAGTCAATGCTGCGACTGACATTACTGGATATGGATTTATTGGACATCTTAAAGAAATGGTTGAATCATCTAATTTATATAGGCAAAGAAATAATCTTGAGCCACTAAAAGTTTTATTAGATTTATTTGCATTTAAAGCTTATCCTGGAGTATTTGATTTAATAAGAAAAGATGTTAAAAGTACTTTCTTTGAATCTAATAAAGAAATTTTTGACAAAATTTATAAAGTAAATAAGCAAAAAAGAATAATTAATTTTTTAAACGAAAATTCATTAGATCAAGAGACTTTTAACGAGAGAATATCATTACTATTAGATCCTCAAACATGTGGCCCCTTATTGATTAGTTGTAATCGTAAATATGAAAATGTTCTAAAGGATAAATGGTTCAAGGTTGGAGAGGTTGTAAAAATGTAATTAATTTCTATTTAATTTGTCAATTTCCAAATATCTTAATCTTTTGATTTCCTTTCCCATCTCCTTCCCTGGGGCCCATCCTTCTTTTTTTAATGTTTCTCCATCTTTTTTTGATTTTATGAATTTGTAAATAAATAACCATTTAAACAATTTTCGCCAGTATGGTCCTCCATCACAAATTAATAATTTGACTGTCTCATCATTAAGGTTTCTATCTTCAATAAATTCGGTCCAACTTGATGGAGAAAAATGATTGAAATTTTTTTGGTTTGTATTTAATATCTTTTTGATATTTATATAATCTTCTATTATTTTTATCTCGCTATTATTTACCAAAAATCTTTGACATGCTTTTTCTAAATCTTCTGAATCTTTTAATAAGTAAAGCATATAATTTCCCTTTAACTTCTTAATCCAATTTAGTCCTCTTAAAAATCTTTTATCGACTTTAATATTTTCATTTAAGATTGAGATAATTTCCCATTTATGAATTATCGAAATCACATTAGTCAAATTATCGTGTTTGCATATTTCAGCTAGTTCCATCCTTATTCGTATGCCTAGTGCAGGAGGGTAAATCATTTTCTGATGAGTTTCTGAACTTTTCCATGGCCATTGTCTAACTGTTTCTTGAGATTGTTTGAGGGAATTATTTGAAATATTGAAATCTAACCTTGAAGCATATTTTGCACATCTAATTAATCTACTTGGATCATCTGAAATACTATTACTGTGAAGTAAGTTCAATTTTTTACTTTTTATATCAGAAATTCCTCCATAAAAATCATAGATTTTCCTTGTCGAGACCTCGAAGGCTATTGAATTTATAGTAAAATCTCTCCTCTTAAGATCCTCATCAATAGTACTTTTATTTACTGTGGGATTTAAGCCAGGAGCAGAATAAATTTCTTTTCTTGCAGATGCAATATCAATTTTATAGTCATTAATATTTATTTCTACAGTGTTGTATAAATTAAATTCCTTTATTAAACATAAATCTACATTTACAATATTTTTTTTAATAAATTTTGCGAGAGAAATAGAGGATCCTTCAATAACAAGATCAATATCTACAGGTTTAGAAAACGATTTTTTGTGGAATTTACTAATTAATAAATCTCTTAAATAACCGCCGACAAAAGCTACTTTAGTATTGTTATTAGATTCTATGTATTTAGCAATTAGGTTATATAAATTAAATGGAGTTTTGATTAATTCCCCTTGGATGTAATCAGAGATATCGTTCATGAGTTTTAACTTACATAACGAATTGGAGCTAATCTTGGATCTAAAATTTTACTTCCTTTATCACCAAATTTTACTGCTAAAGATATTTTTTCCCCACTCCCAAAAATATGAATGATTTCACCTTTCCCAAACTTTGAGTGAATTAGCATATCTCCAACTATCCAGCTTTTCCCTTTACTGGGACCCGAATATAATTTCCTTACTGCATTTATGGGTTTGTTAACAAATTCATTTGGATTGTTTCGATCAACTCTGGTTAAACGATCAAGATGCCAATCTCTTCTAATTGAAGCACCACCAGTTTGTGGTAATTCGCCATCCATTAAATCTTCAGGTATTTCTGAAAGAAATATTGAAGGAATTGTTGCTTCACGCATTCCACCCCACAATCTTCTTTCTCTGGCATGACTTAAGAAAACTCTTTCTTTAGCTCTAGTAATACCTACATAGCATAATCTTCTTTCCTCTTCAAGAAGTGAGGGAGTATCTATTGATCTATGGCTAGGGAAGAGACCTTGTTCTAGCCCAGTTATAAAAACATTTTGAAATTCTAAACCTTTACTATTATGCAGAGTCATGAGAGTTACAGAGTTAGGATTATTTTTCTTCGTATCATTATCAGTTGTTAAGGCTGCTGTAGAAAGAAATCCCTCTACATCTCCACTTTCTGTTTCTTCTTCATATTGAGTAGCTGCATTAATTAGTTCTTGTAAGTTATTTCTTCTATCTTCAGATTCTTCAGTCCCACTAGAGAGCAAGTCACTTAAATAACCACTTTTTTCTAATATAAGTTGTAGTAGTTGAGCGGGACCTGAATTTTCTATGTAACACAGTAGATCATTCATAATTTCAGTAAATTTATTAATTCCTTTTGATGATCGGCCTATTGTTTCTTCAAGACTTTGCTTATCATTAAGAACCTCCCATAATGGGATATTTAACCTATTAGATAGTTCATTAAGTTTTTGAATAGTAGTCTTACCAATCCCTCTTCTAGGAACATTTATGATTCGTAAAAGACTAACGTTATCTGAAGAATTAACCAGAACTTTCAAATATGCTATTGCATCTTTAATTTCTCTTCTATCATAAAAACGCAATCCTCCGAAAATTGTATAAGGAATGCGCCACCTTACAAGAGATTCTTCTAATACTCTCGACTGAGCTCTGGTTCGATATAAAATTGCAAAATTTTTCCAAATTGGGTTTTGATTATAATTATTGAGTGATTTTATTTTATTGGTAATTGCTTCTGCCTCGGAAATTTCATCATCACAGCTGAGTAACGTTAAAAGTTCCCCTTTTTCTTTAGTAGCCTTTAAAACTTTGTCAATTCTTTCAGAGTTGTTTTCAATTAGTGAGTTTGCAGCATCAAGGATATTGGAAGATGACCTATAATTATCTTCTAATTTAATCAAAGATGATTTTGTATCGTCGTTGATTGAAGTTTTAAAATCTTCTTGAAAACCAATTAAAATTCTGAAGTCAGCTGCTCTGAAACTATAAATACTTTGATCAGCATCCCCAACCACAAAAATTGAACGATCTTCCCAATTGAAGAATTTTTTTGGTTCAGTATTTCCAGCCGTAATTAATTTTATAAGTTCATATTGTGTTCTATTAGTATCTTGATATTCGTCAACTAAAATATGTTTAAATCTTTTGTGCCAGTAATCTCTGACTATATCATTTTGCCTTAATAAGAATACAGGTAAAAGTAGAAGATCATCAAAGTCTAAAGAATTATTTTTTGAGAGCGAAATCCTATATCTCTTGTAGGCTTCTGCAACTGTTTTATCAAAATTATTATCTGCTTTTTCTAAAAGATCATTAGAGGTTAGGCATTGATTTTTAGCATTACTTATTAATCTTTTAATCTTTTTGGGATCATATCTTTTTGGGTCAAGATTCATATCTTGACTGATAATTTCTTTTACTAATGTTTGAGAATCTGTTTCATCATAAATTGAAAATTGCCTTGTCCATTTTAGGCCTTCTGGATCAGTATATTTTTCAATATCGTATCTCAGAAGTCTTGAAAATAAGGAATGGAAAGTACCGATCCAAAGGTTCTGAAGCCTCTCTTGGTGAACGTTTGTTCTTAATTGATTTTGATCAATTTCTTTAAGCGTTGTCCAAGGCTGACCAAATTGATTAAAAGCTAATTCTTGGGCTAGAAGAACCTCTAATCTTGCTTTCATTTCTTTAGCAGCTTTGTTAGTGAAAGTGACTGCGAGAATGTTATAGGGATCTATAGAGTTACCTTCAATAAGGTTTGCAATTCTGTGAGTAAGAGCCTTAGTTTTTCCGCTACCTGCACCTGCTACAACTAATAGAGGTCCATAAACATGTTTTACTGCTAGAAGTTGTTGATTGTTTAGGGACTTAAAAAGGAAATTGTTGGTTTGTGGCACTTTTGGAAGGGTTTTTCAAAAATCAGACTTTACTATGAGATTCAGAATCCGTTTCTAGATCTTCTAACGCTTTTTTTAAATTTATAAGTTCATTATTGTTATTAATTATTTCTTCAAATTTATTTTGAGGCATCTTTAATTTCAGACTTCTGTCTAGAATTTCTTTCTCCAATCTCTTTTTATATGAGGAAATAAGTTTCTTTGATAATTTTAAATCCTGATGATCCAAAACTTTATTAAAAATGTAATTTTATATTAGCGGAAAAAATTTTTTTATTTGAATTATTTCAACTATAACTTTGGAATGAAGTTATTAATTAAGAAGCGTTGCGTTAAGTTTGAAATTGAGTTGTTTTTACTAGCTTTGTATTATTCTTAAGATCGGTATCTAAATTTTTACTTTAGGAATGTCAATTTCAAAGAATAATCAACTATTGTCAGCCGATAAGAAATTAAATGATTTAAGCAATATAAAAGAATTTATTAATAGTGCAAACTCAAGATTAGATGCAATAACCTCAATAACCAATAATTCACATGCAATCGCAGCAGACGCTGTAACAGCAATGATTTGCGAAAATCAAGATTCACTTAATTCAAAAATATCTTTAAATACAACTAACAAGATGTCCGTTTGTTTAAGAGATGGAGAAATAATCCTGAGGATTGTTACTTATCTTTTAATTTCCAATGACGAATCAGTTTTAGAAAAAAGTTGTTTGAAGGATCTTAAAAATACTTATCTTGCTCTTGGGGTACCTTTAAGAAATGCAAGAAGGGTTTTTGAATTAATGCGAGATGCAACTATCTCTGATTTGAATTCAACAGTTAATAATATACGTGGAAACAAAGGCTTTCTTCCTAAATTAATATCTGAAACAGAGTTTCAATTTGAAAGGATAATTAATCTTTTAAACTAGCTAAATTCCTTATCTCTGAAGTATGGGAAGTCTGTATAACTGAGTTATTTTCCAGATTTCTAATAGTAGAAAATCTAGATCTTATATGAGTGGATAAAAAGGAAATTCTTTCTTCGGAAACTTTTGATTTATAAATAGTTTTAATGTGTAAATTATTTTGTTCATCAACAAAATAATTGGATGATGAAATAAAGGATTCTGCATAACCTTTATTTCTTAAAACAATTCCTGAATTTTCATCTTTGGGTAAAAAAATCAGAATAGTTTCATCTTCCTCACTCATATTATCTTCTTCCCAATCACTAAAAGCTTGCCATTTTATAGAAATGGCTATGCTCTCTAGGTTTAAACTAAATTTATAATTTTTAAAAATTTCAACGACTTTTTTATTTTTTTTGTTGATATGTTTTATATATATTCTACTAGTTGAGTTTTCAAATTCCTGAAAAGCTAAAGTGTGAGTACTTCTAATAGATTTCCACTCTCCTATACTTTTATCAATGAATTGATTAATTATTGTTAGATTCTTCGTCAAGTTTATCTTCTACGGAATGATTTTCTGCTTTTTGTATCATTCTTACCATTGAATCCACCATTAATCTCTTTGCAGAAGTTACTTTTAATCCAGAAGGAGTAGTTGATATTTGTTCTCCAGGGCGATCATATGAAGTTGGTCTAAATGGAGTCATCTAATAACTTTAAAAATTAATCGATTTCTATTCTTGCATGAATCATTATTTATATAGTTATTGTTTGCGAAAATGTCATATCTTTCTTCTTTGATTACAGAATTATCAACTGTTTTGTTATTTAGGCATTTTATTTTTTGCCAATCCTGAAATAGTCGCTAAAGCAAACATTCCCAATAGAGCAATCCCTAGAAATAATCCTGCTCCCTGGCTAACTCCAGCTCCTACTGCTACAAGTATAGAGTCGCTAATTAGAAGACTTATTAATAATGCTGGAGTAAATATTTTCCAGCGAGTTCCTCCAATACCAATTGCGTAGCTAAGAAAATCAAAAAGGCCAGTCATTAGTAAACCTGTCATAAGAAAGAAATTTTCTTCTAGCTGGTTTTGATTAAAACTTTCAATCTTTTGCATTGCTTTTGGGCCTACTAAATTACGTACAGGAACCCGACCATAATTTCTCGCAATAAAGAAAGCAGCTTGACAAAAAACGATATCAGAAAAGATTATAGTTATGTAACCTTTTTGAAATCCTAGTAATGAACCAGCTAGCAGAGAATAAGCAGAACTTGGAAGGGCAGGTAAAATAATACTTACTCCTCTAAGGATGAATATTCCAAAAGGAGCCCAAATCCCCATACTTTCTATTTTGTTCCTTAAGGGTTCAATCCCATAATTTTGGATTAAATAAATCAATACAACAAATATTGCAATGAAAAAAACTACTGAGAGAAATTTCTGAATCTTATTCATTATTTTTCTAATAAATTTATTGGAAGTAAATTCTTAATTTTAATATTTGATTCTATCTATAATAGAAATACTAATCAATAAAATTTTTTACAAATTTTTAATCTAATATTTCACCCCATAAAAGATTTTTGTATTTCATATATGGTCATGATTGATTCTAAGAATAAATTCAATTCAATATTTTTTAGAAATATCATTTATTTAGCCCTTTCAATTATTGTTTCCTTTTGTATTTCAATAAAAAAATCAGATGCTTTGCCTCATGAATGGGTTGGGGTCCCTAAAAGTGAATATGGTGAACAGTTATGGGATAGGCAAAGTATAAAAAGGAATGAAGACGGGTCTGTGAGAATATTGAGTAAATTTATTCCCAAAACAAAAAGTGAAATAACAAAGGATATTCTTTATACAATGGATATAAATTGTTTTGAAAAATCATTCAGAGACGTTGATGTCTCTACATATGAAGTAAATAACAATTTCAATGATTTCGCTGATTGGCAAGATCCAAATGGAGATGAGCTGATTTTGGGTGTGATTAGTCAAGTATGCAGATTGGATAACTAAAAATTTAAAATTTTAGAAATTAAAAATTAAGTTTATACATATATATAAAATACAAAACCCCTTCTATAAAGGGGTTTTAAAGGTGCCAGGACCCAGATTTGAATTAGGTATTTGAGTCGTAAAAATTCAGTTATAGAGGGGATTCTCGCAGATTTAAATATTGTGTACTCCATGCGGTGTACTCCATTTCAACAAATTCTTGTTATTTTTCTGTTCGCTTTCAGGTTCTCCGACGGAGTACAAAATATAGGATGAATGCTTCAAGTATGGAAAGAAAATTAATATTTAATCTAATTATTTTTAACCTTTAAAGCAAAGTTTTTAGGCAATTCTAGGTATTGATTTTAATTAAGCAGCAAGATGAGGAAATACGATTAGGACTTATGGATATTTTCTTATTTTTCTAGGAAATCAATAATAATTTTTGGTAAATCAAAATATGGATCTAAAAGTTGTGACATCTTAAGATCTTTTAATGCTTCTTCCTTTTGACCTAAGTATTTGTATGACATTCCTCTACTAAAATATAAATATGAATTTTTAGGATCTAATTCTATCGCCCTAGAGTAATCAATAATTGATTCCAAATATCTGTTCAAAAATCTTTTTCCTCCATATGATCCAAAAGAATCTTTGATAATCCAAAATCTGGATCTAACTGGTGTGATATTTTGAGATCTTTCACCGCTTTTGGATACTCTTCAAGAGATTCATATGCAAATCCTCTCCAGAAATATAAAATCGAATCATTAGGATCAATTTTAATTGCATTAGAAAAATCACTTATTGACTCCCAATAATTACCAATACGAATGTTTGAATTACCTCTTAATTCGTATACATTAACAAGACGATTTTTATTTATCGGCAAATAAGTGCTTAATTCAATTGATTTATCTAAATATTCTATTGATATCTGGAAGGCAGTACAGTCATGTAATATCTGTGCCAACTCAAAGTAATCATTAAATTGAAAAAATTTATTTATCACAATTGAGTTTTAATTTTTTGTCTTAATTTATTCATTAATGTTTTAGTTAGATCTCTAAAAGGTTCAAAATCGACTCCAACCTTAAAATCTTCTAATGACTCATTAAGTTGATTTAATATGTAATACAACATTCCTCTCCAATAATATAATTCTGTATTTTGAGGATCTATTGCAATTGCATAAGAGAAATCATTGATTGATTGATTTATATGATCCATTGAAAATCTTATTTTCCCGCGAAGTTTATAAACCTCTACTATTCGTTCTTTAGAAAATGGCAAATCAATTGCTAATGCTCTATCTAAAAAATCTAATGCAATTAATTTTGCACCACTTTTATCTAACGCTTTACTTGCTTCAATAAGAGATTGAAATTCTGAAAGTTTATTCAAATTAATTTCTCCAAATCTTTCTTCTTTCTTCTTTCTCTATTGGAGCATAAGTCCTTTTTTTTGAATCTGATTCTTGATTTAGGAGACTCATTAAATTCTTACTTTAGTTCATTATTGAGAGAGAATTTTATATATCGATCAACTTTTTTCTATATTTTCAAAAGTTGTTGGCATTATGGTCGCTAACTTTTTCATATCCTCTTAATCCTTACTTATACTAATGCCTTTGAGTTTTAATTGTTTTCCTTTTGAATAACTCATATTAAACTTCCGATGGAGACTTATATAAGCAAATTTAGAAAAGGGTGCAAATTAAATTTCTTGAAATTGATTAATGGAGTACACTTTTAAGATTTCATTACTTCATCAAGAACTAAAATGCTAATTAACTATCTACATATTGAACCCTCTACTAAAAGCATCTTGCTCGAAATCTCAATCCCTGCTTTTTTATAGCGATCAAAGGTGTCATATCCCCATTCCCATCCTTGTGGCATAACACTTTTTAAACCGTAATAATTTAACTTTTCATCTTCTTCACGAGTAATCATCACTACTGGTCCTGCCTGGATAAGTACCTTTAAATGACTCTCGAAGTCTTTTTTTACTTTCATTAACTCTTTGCGAACTAAAGAGCAGGGTACGGAATGTTCATATACATAAGAAGGGGATTTCGATTTTCCATAAAATCGACTTCTTTTATATCTCTTTTGCAAGTTAATTTTATTTGCTTGCAAAGAAATAACAGTTTTTTTTGATAGATGGTATGTAGGGGAGGCACTAATAAATTTTGCAATCATATTATTTAGTAAATAGGATGCATCCCCTTTTAAATTTCTGACTTCATTGATATTTAATCCAGATGAAATCCATTTCGCTAGTGCGATCTGATCTTCATTTAATGAAATTGTTGGTAATTTTTGTTGCATTTTAAAATAAATCAAATTGTTATTTTGTTTTTCAAATATTTGTTTATTCGAGAAAATATTAATATTAAGAAAATTTATTTTTTTTCCTAAAAGTCAACTTTTGTCTTTACCTTTCCACTCAATACCGCCAGTTTTGCGAAAGCGAGAGTTTCAACACATGTCCAGTAAGTTTCTCCACTTACCCTATATTTGTCAGTGAAATTTTTTGCCATATCTTCTTGTAAATATTGCAAACGTCTTAATTGATCTCTTTGAATTTTCATAATTTAATTTTGGTTATAGTACTTCAGTAGTAATTGATAATTATCTATACAGATGTTTATGTATTTTTTTAATTTTTCATTGCTGTAAGTTTTATCTTTAATAGTTAAAAATCTGCTTGCCCAGACGTAACAAGATTTTAATTTTTTACTATTAACTTCCTTCTGGATCGAGAAGACTGGGATCAGAAAAGTCGAAAAGATCCAGATAAATAAAATAAATCGCATCTTTTATACATTTAAGAAATTTATATTTAAAAGTGAATAAACCCTATAGGTTTGAATTCTTTACTTGATTCATAATCATTACTCTTTAACAGTGAATGAATATTTGCATATTTCTTACCTAGGATTTCATCCAGATAACTAACGACTTCCTCTTTAAGAAGAGGTTCATTATCAGGAGAACCTATTTCTCCTGATTTTTTACTCTCAATAATGAAATGACAAATTATTGATATTAATAAATTTTTATTCTGCATTTTTCTTTTCTTCCCTAATTTTCTTAAATACTTTCTGCATAAAAGTATTTTTGAACGTTAGTTTTGGTATTGAAATTGCCTGTGCTTTTTTGTTAGCAATCTGAAAATTAGAGTCAATTTTTTGAAGTGTTGACTTGTGTTTTTCTAGTAGAGAAATAATTTTGTCTAATTCTAAAATTGATTTAGCAATGTTCCCTTTTACTCTATCAGTGTTAATTTGGAATGCATCTTTTGCCTTAATAAGATTATCCTCAAAATTTGACAAGTCTATATTCATATTTTTGAGTTTTTTAATTTCACGCTTATCATCTAATGACTTTCTTGCAAAAGAAGTGATTAATGATAGAAGAATTAATAATGAATTAGGTCTAACAACATACATATTTTGAAATTCTGGTACTTTTACTATCCCTCGATTAAAATATTCACTGTCTGGTTCTAAGTTAGAAACAAGAACTGAATAATCACAATTTTTATTAGTTCTGTCTTTCTCTAATTTTGAATAATGATCTGAATTTTTCTTTTTAATATTACCGATCTCACTTTGATTCTTCATTTCTAGCATTACTGAGATAATTTCATTACCATCTTCGTCGTAATCTTTAAAAATAAAATCTCCTTTAGTACCATTTACAACATTATTATCTTTTGATAATTCTGCATTTGGAAAACATCCATCTTGTTGTCTTAGATCAAATACCATTTGACAATGCTGTTCAAGTGTTTCTCCAATCATTTTTGTGGATAATTTTGATTGAAAATCTTTCAGTCTTGCAATTTCTTCTTCTAAAAGGTCTATCTCTTGCTTGTACTGAGAAGAAATCTTCTCAATTTTTTGATCTTTATCTTTTTCAAAGATATTCTTTGTTCTTTCTCTCTCAAGTTCTATTTGAGTGGATTGATTTTTAAGTTGCTCTTGGTTCTTGAGTTTTAAGATTTCTATTTCTTTTCCTAATTTTTCAATAGTTTCTTTTGTATCGATATTAGTTTTATTAATTGACTTTTCATATTCGTTTTTAATTTGTGCAACTGCCAAATTAATTTGATCTTTTTGACCTTTAAGTTGCTCTTGGTTCTTAAGTTGTTCGAGTCCTAATGCTTTTTCTAACTTATCGATAGTGGCATTTTTATCAAAATTAATCTTATTAATTGACTTTTCATATTCGTTTTTAATTTGTGCAACTGCCAAATTAATTTGATCTTTTTGACCTTTAAGTTGCTCTTGGTTCTTAAGTTGTTCGAGTCCTAATGCTTTTTCTAACTTATCGATAGTGGCATTTTTATCAAAATTAATCTTATTAATTGACTTTTCATATTCGTTTTTACTTTGTGCAACTGCCAAATTAATTTGATCTTTTTGACCTTTAAGTTGCTCTTGGTTCTTAAGTTGTTCGAGTCCTAACGCTTTTTCTAACTTTTCAACTGATTCTTTAGTTTCAGATTTTGCTTTATTAATAGCAAGTTTAGATTCACTATCTAATTTGTCTTTTAGAATTCTTACTTTTTCTGATACTTGTCTATCAATCTCTATTTCTTTTACTTGAGAAAGTATATTAGCGAAATTATCTTTATTTAATTCGAATGAAGTACCGCAATTAGGACATTCAATGTGATTATGTTTTTCCATTTTTTTTTAAATTAAGTGGTAATTTTGTAAATTTTTTTATGGTTTGTGAAATTTCAGCAGAATCTTCAAATCGTCTTTATCAATTAGTTTTTTTAACAATCTGAACAAGGATATTATTTAAATCCTGCCTTTTGTATGTTTTTCTTTTTGTGAAGTCTGATCGCAAATTCCTATTGTCTAGGTTGCTACTATAGTTTTTTCTGAAATTATTCATTTTAGATTGTTTGTTTTGTTTGTTTCTAAAGGTTTATGTTGTGCAATTAGTTCTTGTGTTTTTAATTCACTTAGACAGTCTTTAATATGAACTAACTTTTTTTTCTTGTTTTTGTACTTAGCATTATTGAGTACGTTATAACAGCACCAGAAGAATATTTTTTATTAAAAAGACTCTTAGGAGTTGAAACTTCTTTTGGAAAATTCATAATTTTAAAGGTAAATTGTATGGAGTACCTTAAAGGACTTAAAGTACTTGTAAGGACCATAGACGCAAAAAGAAAATATGTCAACCTATTTTTCTATTTTTAGGAGTATTTACTATTAGATTTTATTAATGCACCAACTTTTTATATTACTAAAAACTCAAATTAATCTTGTCAGGAACCTTTATTTACTACCTTCTATAGATTTCTGATTAGGATTTTTAATATCTCCAATTTGTTTTAATTCATCTAATTGAGATATAAAAGAGTTTACTTCCTTCCTTTTTTTAATAATATATTCATCTACTTTTTTATTTTTTGGCATATCTTTTTTTCTCATTGTTGCTAGCATTCCCCCAACATTTAAAATTTCAACATCATTTGAAAAAGCAATGCCGGTTAAAAAATCTATTAACCTTTGAATAAATATGTTATCAAATCTATCATTTGCAATTATAAAAGCAACAGTTTTAGCATTTTTGATTTCTTTTAGAATATTTGGAAGTTGATCAATTTCTGTAATAGTCACTGGATTATCGATTGCTTTTACAAGGTCAAAATCATTTGAATACTTACTTATTTCTTTGATACCATATTCATTCAGAAGACTTTGAAAAACTTTTGCCTTACTAGAATCTTTCAATTCTACAAGTTTATCTAATATTTTTTTTTCTTCATTGTTTAAAGTAACCTTTACTTGATTTGCTCTTTGATCTTTATTAATTTTCTCAGTCATAAATTAATTGATACTTAAAGTCCACTATAAGGACTTATTCTAATTTTTACAAGTATATCAACGTTTTTTTGATATAAAAGTCCTTTTTACATGAAAGATAATAATGCATAATAGGGTAATAAAACAAAGAAATCCCTAAAATATTTATTTTCTATAATAAAATTATATATTTTTATGTTAAAGTACTTTTAAGGACTTATTTTGAAGAAATGGATAATCTTGAACCTTCAAATAAAAATATAAGACGTGCTAATGATAGATCTGATAAAACACCAGACTTATATAGAAATTTTGCTGATATCAGATTAATAGATGTAGAGAAAGATATTAAGGGGTCTGTTTATCTCAAGACAGAGAAAGCACTTTTCATTCCGAAAATTTCAAACGAGGATCTTCAATCAGCGTATGAAGATTGTTGTGATGCAATTATAATGTTTGAAGAGAGTCAGAGAGATGATCTTACCAAAGAATTTAAAATTTTAGAATTAATAATTAAATTTATCAAAAATAATAATTTCGAAGAATCGCTAGAACCAATTAATCTCGCAATTAAGAACCCTCTTTTTGAAGATATTTCACCGCTTCTTCATTTCTTAAAAGGTGTTGTTTTATTCAATTCTAAAACCCCCAACTATGAAGAAGTTATTAGAAGTTTTAAAAATTCTGGTAGATTGCGAACAAACAATGAATTACTGCTTTTATTGAGAGGTTTATCTTTTCGATATTTAAATAAGTATGAAAGTGCTAAGGAAGATTTTCAAAAAGTTATAGAAAACCACGTCCAAAAAGAATTAGCATTTTTAGGTTTAGGATTAATAATGTCTGACCAAAATAATTATCAAAATGCAATCAAAAATTTTACAAAAGCAATAAATTTAAATCCAAAATATGATGGTGCCTACAATAATCGTGGTAATGCAAAGTATTTTTTAGATAAATATGAAGAAGCAATAGATGATTATACAAAAGCAATAAATTTAAATCCAAAATATTATGCTGCCTTCAATAATCGTGGGGAAGCAAAATATTTCTTAGATAAATATGAAGAAGCGATAGATGACTATACAGAAGCAATAAGATTGGATCCAAAATATGATATTGCCTACCATAATCGTGGTAATGCAAAGTATTACTTAGATAAAAATGAAGAAGCAATAGATGACTATACAGAAGCAATAAGATTGGATCCAAAAAATGATATTGCCTACAATAATCGTGGTAATTCAAAGTATTACTTAAGGAAATATGAAGAAGCAATAGATGACTATACAGAAGCAATAAGATTGGATCCAAAATATGATCTTGCCTACCTTAATCGCGGGGATGCAAAGTTAAAATTAGAGAGATATAAAGAAGCAATAGATGACTATACAGAAGCAATAAAGTTAAATCCAAAATATGATCTTGCCTACTCTAATCGCGGGGAGGCAAAGTATTTTTTAGAGAAATATGAAGAAGCAATAGATGACTTCAATAAAGCAATAAGGTTCGATCCAAATAATTATGATGCTTACTACTACCGCGGACTTGCAAAGTCAAAATTAAAATATTATGAAAGAGCGATAAAAGACTTCGATGAAGCAATAAAGTTAAATCCAAAACATGATGATTTTCGAAAAACAAGGGAAATTGAACTTCAAAAATTAAGAAAAAAATTAGAAAATATTCATTAGTTCCAATCAAACCTCCTTATCTTGCTGCTTAATTAAAATCAATACCTAAAATTTCTTGGCAGGTGTATATGTATGAGTCTCTCAGATGCTCTTAGTGTACTCCATGTGTGCTCCAACCTTAAAACATTAAAACCCTGTCATAGACAGGGTTTAAAGGTGCCAGGACCCAGATTTGAACTGGGGACACGGCGATTTTCAGTCGCCTGCTCTACCAACTGAGCTATCCCGGCTCTAACCTATATACTTTAAATTAAGATGTGTAGTTTGTGAAACCCTTTTAATTAAAAATTTTATATCTTCATCAAATATCTAAAAAAAACTTTTATTTTGAGTTCATCGCTAACAAGGCTGTACCAAACGAAGTAGTTTTTTTACATGAAACTATTGGTATATTGATAATATTTTCTCTTATTTTTCTCCACTGAGGGTTTTTTGAACCTCCACCAATAGTAATAATTTTTTTTGGAAGTGAACCTGTTAGTTCGCCTAGCTTTTCCCATCCTTTCAATTCGATCTTAGCTAGACCCTCGAATAATGCATGTAAATAAAGTGAGTCGCTTACTGGCCTTGGACCAAGTATCGGCTTTAAATTAGAATCGTTAACAGGAAATCTTTCTCCTTTACTATTAAGAGGTAAAAGATTTAAAGAAGTGTTTTTTGATGGATTTATTTGTCGACTGAGCTCTTTTATTTCTAAATCAGAGAAAAACTGTGACAATATACCACAGCCTGCGTTTGATGCTCCTCCACATATCCAATTGCCGTTTACTCTATGGTTTGTAATTCCTTGTTTTTTTATAGGATTATCAATAATTTTCTTAACTACAATAGTTGTTCCTAGAACTGTGAGACCATCTTCTTTACCTAAGCCTGAAGCTATTACACTTGCATTAGAATCAGTAGTGCCTGAGATTAATATTAATTTCTCATTCAAGTTAAATCTCTCTGCTAAATCAAAATTCACTTGTCCAATAATTTTCCCACTTTTTATTATTTGAGGCAGGCATTTTCCCCATGAAGTGTTGAGATAGCTTTTTGGCCATGATTCTTTTTTTAAATCCCAACCAAGTTTTAGATTATTACCTTCTTCTCCATAAGTCCAATCTTTTAAAAACCAACCAGTGATCCAATCAGATTGATGTCGTAAAAGTATATTTGTCCCATATTTATCTATTAGTTTTAATGCTTTTGCAAGACTACTGTATGGAGTTCGCAGATGATCTTCTCCAGAAGTTAATGATTCAAGAATGATCTTATGTTCATTACATGCTTGGTCATAAGATATTGCTTCTCCTATTGGCTCTCCTCGTAAATTTGATGCAGTTAAAGTTCCTGATGTGCCAGATATAGCTAATTTTTGAAGGTTACTTTTTACCTCAATAGGTAGACATCCCAAGAGTTTTTCACAAGAATTGATCCAAGAATTTGGATTTTTAAAGCTACATAAATAAGGAACTGAATTTGAATATATCAATTTTTTATGAAAATTTATTATAGATATTCTTGCGCCACTAGTTCCAAAATCTAACCCCCCATAAAAATTATCAGGCATAGAATTAATATTTTTATAAAAATACTTTGGAAGCCTCCGCTAATTGGTCTGCTTTTTCTTCTACCTTTTCCCAAGGGAGATCTAGATCTCTTCTACCAAAATGTCCATAGGATGCAGTCTTTCTGAAAAATGTACCACCCATTTTTTTAGGTAGATTTCTTAGATCAAATTCTTTTATAATTGCTGCTGGTCTTAAATCAAAGTACTTATTTATGAGCTCAGTCAAATTAGCTTGTGAAATAACGCCTGTATCAAAAGTTTCAACAAGAATGGAAATCGGTTTTGCAACTCCAATTGCATAACTTAATTGTACTTCTGCCTTTTTTGCTAATTTTGCCTTAACTATACTTTTAGCTACATAACGCGCTGCATAAGCAGCTGATCTATCCACTTTTGTGGGATCTTTACCCGAAAATGCCCCTCCTCCGTGTCTTGCGTAACCCCCATAAGTATCTACTATAATTTTTCTGCCAGTAAGTCCGGCATCACCTTGAGGCCCCCCTATGACAAATTTGCCAGTGGGATTTACTAGAAATCTTGTTGTATGAATGTTTGGTTTGATTTCTAAATCTTCAGTAGCAGGAATTACAACATTCTTCCATAAATCTTCTTTTATTCTTTGACGAATTTCTTCTTCATTTGTCATACCATCTATTTCAGGATTATGTTGAGTTGAAATTAAAATGGTATTAATCGATAGTGGTACTCCATTTTTATAATCAATACTTACTTGAGTTTTACCATCAGGGAGTAGATAATTAAGCACGTTTTCGTGCCTTACCTTAGAAAGTTGAATGGCTAATCTATGAGCCAAGCTAATCGGTAAGGGCATTAATTCAGGCGTCTCATCGCATGCATAGCCGAACATTATGCCTTGGTCGCCAGCACCGGTATTATCTTCCAAATCATCGTTAACATCATCTGCTTCGTTTACACCTTGAGAAATATCTGGTGATTGCTCGTCAAGTGCTACTAAAACTGCACAACTATTTGCGTCAAAACCACCTGCTCGATAGCCCTCATATCCAATTTCTTTAATTACATTTCTAACAAGTTTTATATAATCGACTTTTGCTTTTGAAGTTATTTCTCCAGTAAGTAAACAAAGACCCGTATTTACAACAGTTTCGCATGCAACTCTGCTTTCTGGATCTTCTGTTAACAAAGCGTCTAAAACGGCGTCACTAATTTGATCACATATTTTGTCAGGATGACCTTCAGTTACGGATTCTGAAGTGAAAATGAAATCACTCATTTACAAATAATTTTGGAATTAGGAAATATCCTAAATTAGATTATCGTTACAAATCAATTATTGTTAATTAAAAATAATTGTATAAGAATAATGAGGCTTAAGTTCTAATATTCGTGCACAAAATAAATAAGTGAAGTTATACTGTTTCAGCTGAAGCTGTGGGGATCCCTTCGTTCTCGTCAGTTTGTTCAAATAACATTTGTTTGTATTTAGCAGCCATTTCTTCAGCTTTACTAAAAACTTTTTGAGGGTCAGTAAGCATGTCGCCTGGTTCAGGTTCAAGTGCTTTAGTAGATAATGAGATTCGTCCTCTTTCTGAATCAAGGTCAATTATCATAACTTTCATTTGGTCATTCACATTTAAAACATTATGAGGAGTCTCAATATGTTCATGACTAATCTCAGAAATGTGCAATAGACCACTAACTCCACCAATATCAATAAAGGCTCCATAAGGTTTAATACCTTTTACAGAACCAACAACAACTTCGCCTACCTCAAGTCGGTTCATTTTTTTCTCAACCAAAGCTCTTCTATGACTTAATACTAATCTATTTCTCTCTTCATCCACTTCAAGAAATTTTAAAGGTAAATATTCACCTTCTAAGTCATCTTTAATTTTTCGAGCACTAATATGAGAGCCTGGGATAAAACCTCTCAAGCCTTCTACCCTAACAAGAGCTCCTCCTCTGTTTGTTGCAAAAACTTCAGAATATATAGTTGCATCTTCTTTTTGGAGTTGTCTAACCCTTTCCCATGCTCTCTGATATTCAATTCTTCTTATGGAGAGGGCTAATTGCCCATCTTCATTTTCCTCGCTCATTATGAAAAATTCTCTACTTTCTGAAGGTTGTAAAACATCATTAAGTCCTTCAACTCTATTTATTGAAACCTCCTGAACCGGCATAAAAGCGGCTGTTTTTGCCCCTATATCTATCATGGCCCCTTTGGGCTCTAGAGCAAAAACGGTACCTTTAACTAAATCACCCGGTTTAAAATTATAGTCATACTTACCCAAAAGTGATGCGAATTCTTCTTGTGTGAATCCTGCGTTTTCAAAATCCGAATTTGTTCTGCTAGAGGAAGAATCTGCTGAAGGTATATCTCTCTGCTCGAATGATAAATCTTCCTCATTTTGAGATGCTGAATCATTATCTAACTCAGACGAATTTTTAATTTCTTGATCCTCAGAAAGTTCTTTAATGGTTTGGGAAGAATTTTCGTTCATTTGTTCTATCGCAGACTACCTAAGGTAGTTAGAAAGGAATGCTACTAGCCTGCAAACCAATAGCAAAAACATTTGTGATATGTATTCTACACTTTAAGATGCTGAATTTTATGAAATTGAAGCTAATTGATTTTTTGAACTTCCCTTTAGAGATTCAAGAGTAGAAATAAAATCTTTTACCCCATTAAATTTTCTATAAACTGAGGCGTATCTTATATAGGCGACTTCGTTTTCTTTCCTAAGATTTTTAAGTATTAATTCTCCTATTTGTGAAGATTTAATATCTTTATTGGAGTCTTGAACGATTTGTGATTCAATTCCATCTACGAAATTAATAATTGCTTCACTACTGAAGTTGGTCTTTTCGCATGCTCTTGATATACCCGTAAATAATTTTTGTTTATCAAATAATTCTCTACCACCGTCTTTCTTTATAACTGAAACTGGCATTGATTCCACTCTTTCATAAGTTGTAAATCTAAAGCTGCAATTTAAGCACTCTCTTCTTCTCCGAACACTTTTACCACTATCAGCAGATCTTGATTCCAAAACTCTGCTATCTGTGTTTTGACAGGTTGGACACTGCATGTGGTGAAATAAGATGCACTTCAACTCTAATAGTAGAGTAACATTCTAATTATGAAAAGTAAAAAACCTCTTATTTAAGAGGTTTTTTACTTGATTCATTTTCTATCAAACTTAGGTGGGTCTCTAAAAGCGACAGCAAAGAATAAGGTTACAACTGCGAGAGTTAGAATAAGGACGTAAGCGAAAGCTTCCATAATATTAAGTAATAAAGTTTAGTTTAAACCCTTCCTGGGATTCTTCTTGTGGTTTCGTCGCCAAGCTTCTTGAATAAACCAAATTCAACTTGATCTCCAATCTCAGCATCGATACCAGCAAAGGAATTTCTGTAAAGAGTTCTTGAAGCGTGCCACCAGTGACCAAACAAAAATAGCAATCCGAAACATAAATGAGCATATGTAAACCACGCTCTAGGGGAGCTTCGGAATACACCGTCAGATTTATAAGTCTCTCTGTCAAACTTGAATGCTTCTCCAAGTTGAGCCTTTCTTGCTAATCTTTTAACTACTGCAGGATCAGTAAATGTTTGACCATTAAGGTCTCCACCATAGATAGTTGCAGTAATTCCAGTCTGTTCAAATGAATACTTTGCTTCAGCTCTTCTAAATGGAATGTCTGCTCTTACATTACCTTCTTTGTCTTCAAGGATGACAGGAAAGTTTTCAAAGAAATTAGGTATTCTTCTAACTTCTAATTCGTTACCTTCTTTGTCTTGAAAAGCAATATGACCTTGCCAACCAGTTGGCAAACCATCACCATTAACGAGAGCTCCAACTCTGAATAGACCTCCTTTTGCAGGACTATTGCCAACATAATCGTAGAAGGCTAGTTTCTCTGGAATAGATGCATATGCCTCTTCTTTCGTGGCGCCATCATCTATAGCAGCTTGAACCCTCCTATTTATTTCGGTCTTGAAATAGCCGGAATCCCATTGATATCGGGTAGGACCAAATAATTCGACAGGAGTTGTCGCTGAACCGTACCACATTGTTCCTGCAACAACGAAAGAAACAAATAAAACAGCAGCTAGAGCACTAGCTAGAACCCCTTCAAGACTTCCAAGTTTTAATGCTCTATAAAGTCTTTCTCCAGGTCTATTGGTAATGTGAAAAATTCCCCCAATAATCCCCATAAGTCCTGCAGCGATATGATTAGCAACAATTCCTCCTGGATTAAAGGGGTTAAATCCTTCTACTCCCCAAGAAGGGGCTACAGGCTCTACATGACCAGTTAAACCATAAGGATCAGAAACCCAAATCCCTACGTTTGCGCAATGAAAAGCTCCAAAACCAAAACATGTAAGTCCAGCTAGGAGAAGATGAATTCCGAATATTCTTGGCAAATCAAGAGCAGGCTCACCAGTTCTTGAATCTTCCCATAGATCCAAATCCCAGTATGTCCAGTGCCATATGGAAGCCAACATTAATAGTCCACTAAACACTATGTGTGCTGCTGCCACACCCTCAAAACTCCAGAATCCAGGATCAACTCCTGTAGCACCCGTAATATCCCATCCGTTCCAACTACTTGTGATACCAAGTCTTGCCATGAAAGGCATAACGTACATCCCCTGTCTCCACATTGGATTGAGAACAGCATCAGAAGGATCAAAAATGGCTAATTCATAAAGTGCCATAGAACCGGCCCAGCCGGCTAATAATGCAGTATGCATAAGATGCACAGCGAGTAGTCGACCTGGGTCATTAATAACTACCGTGTGAACTCGATACCAAGGCAATCCCATCGGTTAATTTCTAGTAACTATGCTGAATAAACAGCTAAACATCACGATAGTAAGGGTTTTTTAGTCTTTCAGGGATTTTTGTAAATAAATTTATTTTCTTGCAAAAATTGGGCAAATCAATTTGCAGGACAGAGTTTGCAAGGATTTTTTAGCTAAAAATTGTTAATATTTTGGTCACAATTCTCAAAGTAAAACGCCAAAATAAGAAAAATAACTAAAAAAAATGGCAACTATCAGATTTATCCGTGAGGATTTAGAAGTTCAATGTAATCCCGGTGAAAATTTAAGAGAATTGGTGATGAAAGAAAACTTACAACTTTATGGACTCAAAGGTATTTTAGGAAATTGTGGTGGGGCAGGACAATGTAGTACTTGTTTTATTTCAGTTGAAGGTGGAAACAAAAATTCTTTAAGCCCTCTCACATCTGTTGAAGAAGAAAAACTCAAAAATAGGCCTGAAAATTGGCGACTTGCATGCCAAACATTGATAAAATCATCTTCAGTAATTTTAACAAAACCACAATCCCCCCCCTCAAATTTGGAAGAACTAAAAAAAATTAGTGAAAATAAAAAATTACCTCGCTAAATTGTTTAAGACTGTTAATCAGTTTATAAAATTTGTTTATTTTTCCACTTTATCCTAAGTTATACGTCTATAGTCTTATTACCTAATCATAGAACTACTTATTAAATGGAAACAACAAACTTTGGATTCGTAGCTAGTCTTTTATTTGTAGGGGTGCCAACAATATTCCTTATAGGTCTATTTATTTCTACTCAAGATGGAGAAAAATCAAGCTTCTACTCTGACTCTAGTAAAGGTAGGCTTGGGCCAAAACGCTAAAGCTTTAATAAATGCTTAGCATTTCTGCAGAAGAATTTTTAATTTGGAAAAAAAAACAACTCTCTAGAGGAGGCGATCAACAATCTTTTGCTGTTTTACTTGACTGCGTTGGTGGCGTATCAAAAAGTGATATAAATTTAATTACCATAAATCCTCACGGAATCTTACATCTTAAAAAAAAGTTAGAGTTTTTGGAATCCGTTTGGGATGATCATTTGTTAAAATCTTGCCCAATTCAATATCTTTGTGGAATAACGTTTTGGAGAGAATTAAAATTAAAAGTTACAAACAAAGTACTTATTCCCAGACCAGAGACAGAGCTCATATTAGATATTGTATTCAATATATTTCGAAGAAAGTCTGAGAAATTATTTTTTGCTGAATTAGGAACTGGATCAGGAGCTATAAGTATTGCGTTGGCATTGGCTTATCCATTGAGCAATGGAGTAGCAACTGATATAGATCAAGACGCATTAGAAATAGCCATAGAAAATTTTACAAATTCTTCCAAACAATCGAATTTGAAATTTTATTGTGGAAATTGGTGGTCACCTCTTGGGAATTTTAAAGGAAAAATAGACCTTGCTATTTCAAACCCGCCATATATACCTAAAGATACCTACGAAAAATTACCAAAAGAAGTTAAAAATTTCGAACCAAAAGTTGCTTTATTAGGCGGCGAAGATGGTTTAAAACACATTAGGGAAATAATACAAAAAGCACCATTATTTTTAAAAGAGAAGGGTTGGCTAATTTTAGAGAATCATTTTGATCAAGGCGAAAAAGTAAAAAAACTTCTTATTAAAAATAAATTTACATCAATAGAAATTGTGAAAGATCTTTCAGGGATTGGTAGGTTTACCATTGGAAGATATAAATAAATTATTACAGGTTCATAAACTAAATGAATTTAGTAGACTGCAAATCCGCTTTGAGGACTCTTGAAAGTGGTTTACCCATAATCTTCCCAACTGACACATTACCTGCAATTGGATGCTTGCCAAAATTTTCAAATATTATTTATAAGTTTAAAAAAAGAGATAGAGATAAACCCTTAATTCTTATGGGTTCAAACCATAAACAAATAATTGATTATGTACACGAATCAGCTAAAGAAGATTACGAAAATATAGCTTCAAAATATTGGCCAGGAGCTCTGACAATGGTTCTTCCTGCTTCAGAAAAGCAGACTACAATCCTCACAAGCAACGATCTTACTATTGGTTTGAGGATTCCAAATTCATATATGGCTCAATCTCTAATGAGAGAAACAGGCCCATTATTAACTTCAAGTGCAAATATTTCAGGTTTTAAAGGATCAACTACAGTTGAAGGTATCGCTCTAGATTTCCCTTCTCTAAAAATTTTGGGCCCTATCCCCTGGGGAAAAAGAAGTGGAAAAGCTAGTACTATTATATATTGGAAGAAAAGTGGAGATTGGAGACTAATTCGAGAAGGAGAAGTATTAGTTAGGGAATTATATTAGTGTTTTTATTATTATTTTTTGTTTTATTAATTCAATTTTTTACTTATTGGATATTTGAACCCCTTGCATCTTTTTTAGAGTATGTTCTCGAAATAAGATTGTTTCCTATTATTGGTCTGATAGGTTTAGTCTTTTTATTTTCAGCAAAGAATATTGAACAGAATTAAATAATTTAAAATGCCGGCTAACAGATTTGAACTGATGACCTTCGCTTTACAAAAGCGCTGCTCTACCGCTGAGCTAAGCCGGCAATTTCTTTATCTTACAATTAGGAAGGGTCAATTATCAGTATTTTTTTAGCTTTTTTTAAATTTATTACTTTTTGATATCTTTATCAGTTTTATCAGTTTTATCAGTTTTTTTGAATTTTATTTCTCCTGAAATAGTTCTTTTAATAGGTAGATTGGCAACTAATGCAGTCATTCTATCTTCAGTCTCTAAACTTACTGCCACCTCCTCAAAATCAATCTCAACATATTTAGCAACAACATCAAGAATCTCTTTCCTCATTTTATCTAAAAGATCAGTGGTTAAGGAACTCATATCAACTCTGTCATGAGCAAGTACCAGTTGTAATCTTTCTCTAGCTGTATTTGCACTAGACGTTTCTCTGCCTAGTAATTTATTTATAAGATCTCTGAGAGTCATCATTTTAAAAAACCTTTGTTTGCATTAATCTCATGAATTTATCTTTAAGACTTTTGCCTTCTTTTTTGGGATCGATAATTGGGACATCTTTATTTGTAAGTCTTTGAGAAACATTCAAATAACACTTTTTTGCAGGAGATCTACCATCTGAAAGAGTCAGTGGCTCTCCTCTATTTGTACTTATTATTACTTGTTCATCTTCTAAAACAATACCTAACAAAGGCAAAGAAAGGATTCCTTGAACATCTTCGATAGATAACATTTCTTGACTAGCCATCATGTTAGGGCGAACTCTATTGATTACAAGTTGGATAGGATCAATATCTGAAGTATTAAGAATCCCTATTACTCTATCCGCATCTCGCACTGCAGATAATTCTGGGTTAGTAACAACAATAGCTTCTTTACAGGCTGCAAGAGCATTTTTAAAGCCATCTTCTACACCAGCAGGACAATCTACTAAAACAAAATCAAATTTCTCACTTAGTAGCTCACTAATTTTTTTCATATCTTCGGGCTTCATCCAATCCAACATCCTTGGATCTCCAGCAGGTAGAAGAGCAAGATTAGGTTCCTTTTTATGTCTAACCAATGCTTGGTCAAGACGACAATTCTTGTCTAGAACATCTTGAGCCGTATAAATGATGCGATTTTCTAATCCTAAAAGAAGATCTAAATTTCTTAAACCAAAATCAGCATCTAATACAGCAGTTGTTGCGCCGCTGTTAGCAAGTGCTATTCCTAGGTTTGCAGTTAAAGTTGTTTTACCAACCCCTCCCTTGCCTGAACAAATTAATATTGTGCGGGTATTTTTCCTCACGATTTTAAAGATTTTACAAATAATAAAGCCACTTGCAGAAAGTTAAATATTTTAAAGATTAAGTAATTCTTAAATTTATTTAGTTTGAATTAAATTATTGCAAATTATTGATTAATTTTTATTTTCGATTAAGTGTGGTTTGATAATTATCGTTTGTTTATCTATTACCGCAATTTCTGGATAACAATTTTTAGGCTTATCCTTGGGTCCAATAGCTATCACATCTGCAATTCTTAACTGTAAAGGGTTTAGATAAAGTGATGCAATAGAGGCATTTTTATTTCCACTTTTCCCTGCGAATGCGATCCCTAGTAATTTGCCCCAAACGTAAATATTTTTCTTAGCGGAAACTATTGCTCCTGGATTAACATCTCCAATAATACATAGGTTTCCATTTGAAGATATTCTTTCACCTGATCGTACTGTTCCTTCATGAAGAAAATCGTCTTTCTTTTTTGAATTCCATAATAGTAACTTATTTTTAATCTCTTGCTCTTTTATAAAATCTGAATCTATTTTTAAAGACTTACCACTTAATATTGTATCTCTATTATTTGAGTAAACGCATAAGGAACAAATATTAAATTTGTCAAAATGATTTTTTAATTTTAATAATTGGTGAGAACTTATTGACTCATTGACTGCGAAAATTTTTGCTTCTAAAGGTTCCTTGATGGTAGAAAACCTTTTGAAAGTTTTATGGATATCATCTAAATCTAACAAAGAAAAAATTTCTAAATATTTACTTTTAGTGCTTTTTAAAACTATGTCCATTGAGTTAAATCTAGGAATTGTTTTTTAATAATGAAATTTCATATTTAATTTCACTTTTGATCACATCTGGATAAATAATAAAAGAGGTTTCCTCAGATCTCATTAAAGTTTTTATTAATGCAGAACTATTTTCTAATGCGCTTTGATAAGTGCCGTCCCATATTTTTAGTGCATTATTAGATTCAAAACCTTTAAAAGACCTTTCCTTAATTCCGCAAAAAATATCTGAATCATAACCATTCTTCTGACATAATTTTGAGGCAAATGCGAGGATTTTTAATCTATTTACCTTACTTAAAAAACTTATGTCTGATGCCTTTAACAAATCTCTGTCAATAAACATTTTGCACAGTGTAGAAAGTGGTTCAAAAGATTCATCTTTCCATCTAATCAAATGGTAATAAAAGGTTACATCATCATTTCTTATGAAATCATCAAAATCAACCTTTGAAGGTGAAAAAATCAATTTATGTAGAGAATTATCTAACCAAATATTCTTTTTGTAATTATTTTTTATTGTATGTAATATTTTTTCAAGAATCCATGTTGAGATTTCGTTTATCCTGTGATTGTAGATTGTTTTATACATCAAGTTTCTAAGTACAAGGAAATGCTCAATAGCGATCACTCCTTTTGGTTTGATTCCGATATTTCCATCAGGTGTAAAGGTGAGAGCTGAAATTATTCTCTCTAAATCTATTAGGCCATAATTAGTGCCTGTGTTGTAACTATCACGTAAAAGGTAATCGAGACGATCGCAATCTATCTCACTACTTATCAATGTTTTGAGTGGTTTTGAAAATAGTTGTTTTGATTGAAATAATTCACTAATTTTTCCGGGTAATTTGTTGTCATACTTTTTGAGGATAGAATTTATTGGAGAATAATTTCTTACTAAGTTTTCAGACCATTGTTCGTGATTATGTTTGAATATTGTTTCACTGGTATGGCTTAAAGGTCCATGACCTAAATCATGTAGTAAAGCTGCTCCATAAAGTACAAATTTATTTTCACAAAATGAAGATTTACTTTCAATTAATCTTCTATAAATTTTTCTGGCTATGCAAAAAACACCAATTGAGTGAGTAAACCTACTCGATTCTGCACCATGAAACAATAATGATGCGGCTCCAAGTTGTTTTATTCTTCTTAGTCTTTGAAAAGGAACAGTATCAATTAATTCCATAATCATTAGTTCTTCTGGCTTTCCTGCATCAAATACTATTTCTTTATGAATTGGGTCATGAAAAATTCTTTTAATACTCATATTTTTAAGATTTTTTATTTTCAATCTTTAGCCATTAAAAGATTTAATTTCTTCATTGTTTAATTCAATTGTTTGAACTGAAACTTCTTCTTTTTCTAAAAGCGACCCAAGAAATAATTCTGCATTCCTCACCCATTTATCATCAGTACTTCCATAATCACTTGCATCCGGTAGATCAAGTAATTTGTCAGGAGTCATACCTTGGCCTTGAATATTATTACCTTTGGGGGTTAAGTAACTAGCCACAGTTATAGCAATTCCACTATCTTCTCCCAAACTTTTTAGGGATTGAATTAAACCTTTCCCATATGTTTGTTCTCCCATAAGAATTGACCTCTCATTATCTTGTAAAGAACCAGCAAGTATTTCACTGGCACTTGCAGTACCTTTATTTACTAAAGTCACCATTGGTCCATCAAAAGATGTCTCTTTTTGAGAAATAATTGCATCTTTGATTCCATTTCTATCTTTTGTCTCGACTACAGGTTTCTCACTCAATAATGAGTCTGCGACTGCTATGCCCGAGCTTACTAGTCCCCCTGAATTATTTCTAAGATCCAAGATCAAGCCCTCCACTTCTTTCTCTTTTAATTCTTGAAGTGCCTCTTCAACTTTTTTGGGTACGCTTTCGCTGAATTGAGTGATCCTTAAATACCCTATTGTGTGAGAATCGTCTCTTAATCTTTTTGTTCTAACTGGTCTGAGGTCTACTGATCTCCTTTCTAGATCGACTTCCCTAATTTCTCCTGATTCTGAAGATACTTCAACTAAAACTTTTGTCCCTGATTCACCTCTTAACTTAGAGGCGGTACTTGCAAGCCCTAATTTTTCTGATGAGATTCCATCCACTTTCTCTATCAAGTCCCCGCTTACTATTCCAGCTTCTTCAGCCGGAGAACCCCCAAGAGTAGAAATTACCCTAACTTTATTGTCATCATCTTCACCTAATTGAAGCCCAACACCATTAATTTCACTCCCAAAATTACTTGATTTTAATAATTCATAATCTTTTGGGCGTAAAACTCTCGTGTAGGGATCGTCTAGTGGCCTTAACATGTCTTCAATTGCAGAATAAGCCTCTTCACTTGTTTCAATTTGTTTCTGCAATGTTTTTTGTCTAATTTTTTTCCATTGGATTTCATCAAACTTATCTGGATCATAAAAACCTTCGTTTACCAAGGTCCAAGCATCAAGTACTAATTGCCTGCTATCACTGAGAGCATCCACTCTTTCCATCAACAAAAAATTGATAGAAAAAACGATGATCATTGACACAGTGATCACAGTTTTGAATGTTAAAAGTTTGTTAAAAGATGAATTCATTGGGTTAAGTGTTAACACCAAGTATAAGAATTTTAAGTAAGCTCTTTATATCAAAGCTAATTTTTTTTTGGATGGCGAATTCTTCATCTGTTTATGATTGGTTTCAAGAAAGGCTTGAAATTCAAGACATAACTGACGACGTAACTTCCAAGTACGTACCCCCTCACGTAAATATTTTTTATTGTTTAGGAGGCATAACTTTAGTATGCTTCCTAATTCAATTTGCAACAGGTTTTGCAATGACTTTTTACTATAAGCCAACAGTTACACAAGCATATAGTTCAGTTAGTTATTTAATGACAGATGTGAGTTTTGGATGGTTAATAAGATCTGTGCATAGATGGAGTGCATCAATGATGGTTTTGATGTTAATCCTTCATGTTTTTAGGGTTTATCTCACCGGAGGTTTTAAAAGGCCAAGAGAATTAACTTGGGTTACAGGTGTTGTTATGGCAGTTATAACTGTTGCTTTTGGAGTGACAGGATACTCCCTACCTTGGGATCAAGTGGGTTATTGGGCAGTTAAGATTGTTTCAGGTGTTCCTGCTGCAATACCAGTAATTGGTGACTTTATGGTTGAACTTCTTAGAGGCGGAGAAAGTGTTGGACAATCCACTTTAACCAGATTTTACAGTCTTCATACTTTTGTATTGCCATGGTCATTAGCAGTTTTCATGTTGATGCACTTTTTAATGATTCGTAAACAGGGTATTTCAGGTCCCTTATAAACTCCTATACTTACAATATTATTAGTTCTCCATATGTCTACGTTAAAAAAACCAGATCTTTCAGATCCAAAATTGAGAGCAAAGTTAGCTAAAGGTATGGGCCACAATTATTATGGTGAACCAGCTTGGCCAAATGATTTACTATATATATTCCCAGTAGTTATTTTAGGAACTATTGCCTGCGTAGTGGGATTAGCAGTTCTTGATCCTGCAATGTTGGGAGACAAAGCTAATCCCTTTGCAACCCCCCTAGAAATACTTCCTGAATGGTACCTCTATCCAGTTTTTCAAATACTTAGGGTAGTTCCCAATAAACTTTTGGGTATCGCACTTCAAACATTAATCCCACTTGGACTAATGATTTTACCCTTTATTGAAAACGTTAATAAATTCTCTAATCCATTTAGAAGACCAATAGCAATGTCTGTTTTCTTGTTCGGAACTTTTCTAACAATATATCTAGGTATTGGAGCTTGTTTGCCAATTGATAAATCACTTACTTTAGGATTATTTTAGGATTAAATTTTAAACATATCTAAATCGTTATACTCATTTCTTAGAAAATGATTCATTAACAAAAAACCAACAATTGTCCAAGTTTGATATGTTCTTGATTGTTGTCCAACCCAGGTACCTGTAGGGCCATCAAAATATTCTGCCCATTCTTGTTTAGGTAATTGATTAAGTTGACACCAATATGATTCCTCTATTAAAGATTTCATTTCTTCCATGAGAATCACATCATCAGAACCATAATTTTTTTGATGCAATAAAACAGCTGCTCCAAAAAACCAAAGTAAACTTGGCCAATGACCACCGTTATGGTAGCTCCAAGGCCAATTCTTTGGATCCGATCCAGTTTTGTTTTGCCATTCTTCAACATCCATATGAGGATGACAAATCCTCATCGGCATTTGAGCCATCAAATGCTGTCTGTTATGTAAAACTAATCTAAATAAAGCTCTTTGCTCTTCAGGAGGCAGCACTCCGAACATACATGCTAAAGAATTCCCTAAACTATAAAATCGAAAGTCTGGCCTTCCTGTCCTAATATTTCCTATTAAGTAACCACCTCTATTCTCTAACCAATCTTGTAGCCATGAGGGAACTACTTGAGGTTGAACGTTAAATTCATTGAAGTGTTGATCATCTCCATATTGCTCAGTTGGCCTTCTTCTTAAAATTTGCATTGTTTGGCTAGTAACCCAATAATGTTTTAAAAGAAAACTTCCTAAATCCTTAACCCATTGATTTGTAAGAATAAGTCTTTGGTCTAAAAGTCTACTAACATGATCTGCTCTACTTAATTCCATTAAGTTTATACAACTTTTTAAACATCCATGAAGTAAAACTTCAACTTCTAGGGGTGCTCCCCATACATCCATAGGTCTATCAATCATAAATGCGCAATCTGGAACAAAAAGTACTGGAGTACCCTCAAATGTTGGATGTAGAACTAGATCTAGTAGAAGTTGAATACCTCTTTGAACACTTTGACTTTTTCCGAAGGCATAATCGCCACTTTTATTCACATAATACCAACATAAAATGGGCCACCATAAACTTGCATCAGCTGAAGTAATCCTCCCTATTGATCTCTGACCATAGTCTCCAATGAGCTTTCCATTCTCTTCAATGAAACTAGTAGGAAATACCCCACGTGTTTGGTAATTAGCGCTTTGTAATTCAAGACACACAGTTAGAAATTTTTTGACAATGTCGTACCGTTTCTGAGTTATGAGGTAAATCATTACAGGAACATTGTCTCTTAAAAATATTTCTCCATAATTTAATTTTTTATTTTTTGTTGGGTGTTCTAGTGCAGCAACGCTTCCTACTAATTCGCCTGAGATTTCAACCAAAGTCTTTTCGAAGTGTTTTTTTGCATTTGTTACAATTTTCTCTTCATCGGAACTTGGCCGAACTCTTAAATTTTTTTGACTAAATCTTTCTGCCATTTCATTTATTTCCCTTTATTTAAGCCTAGTTGTTTAAAGAGACTTTGAACAAATAAAAAATTAATAAAAAATTTTTGTATAAAAGGTTGCACAATTACAGTGGGATGGTTTAGTATTTTCTTCTGGGCAGAAATATTTTTTTTGCAATATTCAACCAATTACCTTAAATCTGATTTTGGGTAAATTAATGAATTTTCTAGAGATTTGATTTCGATCTTTATTTCTAGCCAGAAGAAGGGTTTCCCCTTCAAATGAGTTATTCACTAGTTGCTTAACTCTGCACCTAGAAAATTTAAAAACTTAGGAACTGATGCTTTTATTGCGTCAAGAATAACTAAATCTATTTTTGGTTACTCCAAGATGTAAATGCAATAAAGGTGTGAGGTCCCGTCAAATATATATAAATTGTCATCAATTGCTAACTTTTGGCTTTGATGTAAACGGATCTGAGATCTTGGAAAGTCACTTTGGAATTTTTCTAATGTGCACTCAATGTAATCCTTAAACTTTAAGGAGGCTGAAACTAAATAAATAAACTGAAGTTTTTATTTGGGTAAAGCAATTCAATTTGAGTAGATTTATCTACAAAAGGATTTGAACACAACGGAGAGTTTGATCCTGGCTCAGGATGAACGCTGGCGGCGTGCTTAACACATGCAAGTCGAACGAACCTTCGGGTTAGTGGCGGACGGGTGAGTAACGCGTGAGAATCTGCCCTCAGGAGGGGGATAACGGTTGGAAACGACCGCTAATACCCCATATGCCTACTGGTGAAATGAATTTCGCCTGAGGATGAGCTCGCGTCTGATTAGCTAGTTGGTGAGGTAATGGCCCACCAAGGCTTCGATCAGTAGCTGGTCTGAGAGGATGATCAGCCACACTGGGACTGAGACACGGCCCAGACTCCTACGGGAGGCAGCAGTGGGGAATTTTCCGCAATGGGCGAAAGCCTGACGGAGCAACGCCGCGTGAGGGATGAAGGCCTCTGGGCTGTAAACCTCTTTTCTCAAGGAAGAAGATATGACGGTACTTGAGGAATAAGCCACGGCTAATTCCGTGCCAGCAGCCGCGGTAATACGGGAGTGGCAAGCGTTATCCGGAATTATTGGGCGTAAAGCGTCCGCAGGCGGCTTTTCAAGTCTGCTGTTAAAGCGTGGAGCTTAACTCCATCATGGCAGTGGAAACTGAAAGGCTTGAGTATGGTAGGGGCAGAGGGAATTCCCGGTGTAGCGGTGAAATGCGTAGATATCGGGAAGAACACCAGTGGCGAAGGCGCTCTGCTGGGCCATTACTGACGCTCATGGACGAAAGCCAGGGGAGCGAAAGGGATTAGATACCCCTGTAGTCCTGGCCGTAAACGATGAACACTAGGTGTCGGGGGAATCGACCCCTTCGGTGTCGTAGCTAACGCGTTAAGTGTTCCGCCTGGGGAGTACGCACGCAAGTGTGAAACTCAAAGGAATTGACGGGGGCCCGCACAAGCGGTGGAGTATGTGGTTTAATTCGATGCAACGCGAAGAACCTTACCAGGGTTTGACATCCTGCGAACCTCTTAGAAATTTGAGGGTGCCTTCGGGAATGCAGTGACAGGTGGTGCATGGCTGTCGTCAGCTCGTGTCGTGAGATGTTGGGTTAAGTCCCGCAACGAGCGCAACCCACGTTTTTAGTTGCCAGCATTTAGTTGGGCACTCTAGAAAGACCGCCGGTGATAAACCGGAGGAAGGTGTGGATGACGTCAAGTCATCATGCCCCTTACACCCTGGGCTACACACGTACTACAATGCTACGGACAAAGGGCAGCAAACTCGCGAGAGCTAGCAAATCCCATAAACCGTGGCTCAGTTCAGATCGTAGGCTGCAACTCGCCTACGTGAAGTAGGAATCGCTAGTAATCGCAGGTCAGCATACTGCGGTGAATACGTTCCCGGGCCTTGTACACACCGCCCGTCACACCATGGAAGTTGGCCATGCCCGAAGTCGTTACTCCAACCCTTGTGGAGGAGGACGCCGAAGGTGGGGCTAATGACTGGGGTGAAGTCGTAACAAGGTAGCCGTACCGGAAGGTGCGGCTGGATCACCTCCTAACAGGGAGACAACAAAATGTTTAATATTATTATTTTGTCACCTTAGGTCGATCGGTATCTCACGTTTTTAATTAATTAAGAATTTCATTTCCTAAGTTTTTCTAGGTCACACCCATTTTTTTTCCTGGGCCATTAGCTCAGGTGGTTAGAGCGCACCCCTGATAAGGGTGAGGTCCCTGGTTCAAGTCCAGGATGGCCCATATCTCTATGTTGGGGGTATAGCTCAGTTGGTAGAGCGCCTGCTTTGCAAGCAGGATGTCAGCGGTTCGAGTCCGCTTACCTCCACTGATCACCACCTCTTCCATAATCTGTATAAAAGGAAATTTTTTGAGTTGTGATCAAATTCTGAACGAATCTAGCTTCCTAATGAAAGCATTAAGATGCTGGACTCATTGAATTAATTTCATTGTTTTCAGAGAACCTTGACAACTGCATAGATTATTTTTTAAAGACAATAAGCATCTTTAATGATGCAGATTTATTATTTGTGCGAATGCATTAATAACAATTCTATTAAGCTGATGCTTCAAATTTGAAGTTATTGGTCAAGCTACAAAGGGCTCACGGAGGATACCTAGGCACACAGAGGCGATGAAGGACGTGGTTACCTGCGATAAGTCTCGGGGAGTTGGAAGCACACTTTGATCCGGGAATTTCCGAATGGGGCAACCCCATGTACGGCCAACTGAATATATAGGTTGGTGCGAGCTAACCCAGCGAACTGAAACATCTTAGTAGCTGGAGGAAGAGAAAGTAAATAACGACTCCCTCAGTAGCGGCGAGCGAACGGGGAACAGCCCAAACCGATAGTCTTGACTATCGGGGTTGTGGGACAGCAATATGGATCAACAAGTCTAGAAGAAACGTTTGAATGGCGTGCCACAGAGGGTGAAAGCCCCGTAATCGAAAGATAAGTTGACCTAGCTGTATCCCGAGTAGCACGGAGCACGTGGAATTCCGTGTGAATCTGCGAGGACCACCTCGTAAGGCTAAGTACTACTGTGTGACCGATAGTGAAACAGTACCGCGAGGGAAAGGTGAAAAGAACCCCGGGAGGGGAGTGAAATAGAACATGAAACCGTGAGCTTACAAGCAATGGGAGCCCGACTAATCGGGTGACCGTGTGCCTGTTGAAGAATGAGCCGGCGACTTATAGGCACTGGCGGGTTAAACCGGAAATGGTGGAGCCACAGCGAAAGCGAGTCTTAATAGGGCGTTTGTCAGTGTTTATAGACCCGAACCCTGGTGATCTAACCATGGCCAGGATGAAGCTTGGGTGATACCAAGTGGAGGTCCGAACCGACTGAAGTTGAAAATTCAGCGGATGAGCTGTGGTTAGGGGTGAAATGCCAATCGAACCAGGAGCTAGCTGGTTCTCCCCGAAATACGTTGAGGCGTAGCGTCTAGTGCTCCAGCAGGGGGGTAAAGCAACCATTTCGGTGCGGGCTGCGAAAGCGGTACCAAATCGATATGAACTCTGAATACCCTGTGTGTAACTAGGCAGTCAGACTGTGGGGGATAAGCTCCATAGTCAAGAGGGAAACAGCCCAGACCGCCAGCTAAGGTCCCAAAATTAACGCTAAGTGATAAAGGAGGTGGGATTGCCCAGACAACCAGGAGGTTTGCCTAGAAGCAGCCATCCTCAAAGGAGTGCGTAATAGCTCACTGGTCGAGCGATCCTGCGCCGAAAATGAACGGGGCTAAGCGTTATACCGAAGCTGCGGATAAATTTATTTATGGTAGGGGAGCGTTCTATGTAGGGTGAAGCGTTAGCGTAAGCGGACGTGGACAGCATAGAAGTGAGAATGTCGGCTTGAGTAGCGAAAACATGGGTGAGAATCCCATGCCCCGAAACCCTAAGGGTTCCTCCGGCAGGCTCGTCCGCGGAGGGTTAGTCTGGACCTAAGGCGAGGCCGAAAGGCGTAGTCGATGGATAACAGGTCAATATTCCTGTACCAGTTGTGTTTTGAGAAGGGGGACGGAGAAGGCTAACCAGGCCAGATGTTGGTTACTGGTTCAAGCGTTCGAGGCTTTGAGAGATGGAGAAAACATCTTGAGCTAAGGCGTGAGTACGAGCTACTACGGTAGCGAAGTTGGTGATGTCATGCTTCCAAGAAAAGCCCTATACTCGTTAAAACACAAATGCCAGTACCCGAAACCGACACAGGTGGGGTGGTAGAGAATACCGAGGGGCGCGAGATAACTCTCTCTAAGGAACTCGGCAAAATGGCCCCGTAACTTCGGGAGAAGGGGTGCCAGCGAGAGCTGGTCGCAGTGAAGAGGCGCAAGCGACTGTTTACCAAAAACACAGGTCTCCGCTAAGTCGCAAGACGATGTATGGGGGCTGACACCTGCCCAGTGCCGGAAGGTTAAGGAAGCTGGTTAGCTTTTAGTGAAGCTGGCGACTGAAGCCCCGGTGAACGGCGGCCGTAACTATAACGGTCCTAAGGTAGCGAAATTCCTTGTCGGGTAAGTTCCGACCCGCACGAAAGGTGTAACGATTTGCGCGCTGTCTCGGAGAGAGGCTCGGCGAAATAGAATTGTCTGTGAAGATGCGGACTACATACACCCGGACAGAAAGACCCTATGAAGCTTTACTGTAGTTTGATATTGTGCTCGGGCTCTGAATGCGCAGAATAGGTGGGAGACGTTGAAATAGTGCTTGTGGGTACTATTGAGTCATCGGTGAGATACCACTCTTTTAGAGCTAGAGTTCTAACGCTTACCCGTTATCCGGGAAGCGGACAGTATCTGATGGGCAGTTTGACTGGGGCGGTCGCCTCCTAAAAGGTAACGGAGGCGCACAAAGGTTCCCTCAGGCTGGTTGGAAATCAGTCGTTGAGTGCAAAAGCAGAAGGGAGCTTGACTGTGAGACCTACAAGTCGAACAGGGACGAAAGTCGGTTTTAGTGATCCGACGGTTCTGCGTGGAAGGGCCGTCGCTCAACGGATAAAAGTTACTCTAGGGATAACAGGCTGATCTCCCCCAAGAGTTCACATCGACGGGGAGGTTTGGCACCTCGATGTCGGCTCATCGCAACCTGGGGCTGAAGTCGGTCCCAAGGGTTGGGCTGTTCGCCCATTAAAGCGGTACGCGAGCTGGGTTCAGAACGTCGTGAGACAGTTCGGTCCATATCCGGTGTATGCGCAGGAATATTGAGAGGATTTCTCCCTAGTACGAGAGGACCGGGAGGAACGCACCTCTGGTGTGCCAGTTATCGTGCCAACGGTAAACGCTGGGTAGCCATGTGTGGAGTGGATAACCGCTGAAAGCATCTAAGTGGGAAGCCCACCTCAAGATGAGTATTGCCATGGCTTAAGCCAGTAAGGTCACGGGAAGAACACCCGTTGATAGGCTCTACGTGGAAGCTTGGTAACAAGTGCAGCGGAGGAGTACTAATAGACCGAGGGCTTGACCAAATAAACTTAATTTATTGTTTTTAATTTATATGATTTTCTATGCAGTTCTCAAGGTTCACACTATCCTGGTGTTCATGGCGATGTGGAACCACTCCGATCCATCTCGAACTCGGTTGTGAAACGCATCAGCGGCGAAAATATTTAGGGGGTAGCCCCTTGAGAAAATAGCTCAATGCCAGGTAAAAATATTTAAAGGGTTTACTCAAGAAGAGTAAGCCCTTTTTTATTTTTGGCATTTAGGACACCAATGGGTACTTCTTCCAGTAATTTTTTGTCTTTCAATTAAATTTCCACATTTACGACATTCTTTTCCAGTTCTCCTATAGACATTTGTCTGTAAACCAAAATTCCCATTCTCTCCTTCCAAGTCCCTAAAATCACTAAATGTCGTCCCCCCAGAACCTATACTTTTTTTTAATACAGTAACAATTGATTCTTTGAGCTTGATTAACTCTTTCTTCTTTATTGTTCGAGCTTCCCTAAAAGGTGAGATGCCAGCAGAGTATAAACTTTCATCAGCATAAATATTACCTATCCCTGCCACTATTGTTTGATCTAGTAAAATAGCTTTTATGGATTTCGTTCTTTTTGAAATGACTTTCTTAAGATAATTTGCATCAAATTCTTTAGAAAATGGTTCCGGTCCTAATGAACCTAATCCTTTAATTATTTTGTTAGGCGATAGGCCTTTACTAATCCACCACATTTGACCAAAACTTCTTACGTCAACGTATCTAAGCTCATTATTATTTTTATCGAAAAATCTTATTCTTGTATGTTTACAAGGATTAGTTGAGTTTTCAATAAATTTGAAATATCCAGTCATTCTTAAATGAACTACAAGAAATCCGTTATTTTGTGAATTTTCTAGAGGAAATTGAGTATTCTCATTTTGAACTTTTTTTAATTTAGCAATTAAATATTTTCCTCTTCTATTCCATTTATAAATAAGTGAATTATGAAGTCCTTTGATGAATTCTTCTTTGTTTTTCGGGAATGCAACTGTTGAATCCCTACAGACTTCTACTTTTTTAATAATAAAGTTATTAAGTTTTTGCTCTAAACCTCTGCGAACAGTTTCTACTTCGGGTAATTCAGGCAATTATTTAAGCTTTTTCTAATTCACTTTCAGCGAAATTGTTTGTATTTGCTCCACCGTCAGTTCCGCTTATCCCAGCGTAATTTACTTTATCGAATCTGACTACACAATTATATTTAATCCCTGAAGTATCAACTGAAGCTACTTTACCAATTTCATTATACCAATATGATTCTGGTCTTTTTACTCTTACGAGATCTCCTCTTGAAATTGCCATTACTATTAATTTAACTTTTTGTAGAATAACCCATCATTAATATTCTTAGACAAATTATTCACACATATTAATTAAAAGTTTTAACAAAAATCATTTATTAAATTATTTTCGAATTTTTCTTTAGGAGGCTTACTTCCCATCCATTTTCTGCCAGGTATTCTTACATCTAATTCATCTGTATCACAATTGATTGAAAGAATCAGTTTTTTATTTTCTTGATTTAGCACGTTGAAAACTTTTCTACCCTTAATATCTTTATTTGATTGACTTTCGATAATTATAGGACCATAAATTTTTTTATCTAAATCAAGTAAGTCATTATTTTTTTTATTTTCAGTTGTTTCATGATTTTCTGAATTAATAATGTTCTTTTTTCTTATTATGAGCTTTTGACCAACTTTTATTGAATCAGGATTATTGAGATTATTAATCTCTATCAGATCGATTACTTTTAAATTATATTTATTCGATATCTCGGTAAGATTTTCACCAGTTTGAACAATATGATAATTATTTATTAAATTAGATTGTTTTGTAATATTTTCATTAGATTCAGAAATAATAAGATTTTGGCCAACAAAGATATAATTTTCATCTTTTAAGTTATTCAATTTAATAATTAAATCTTTATTTATCGAATAGAATTTTGAAATACTTGATATTGTATCTCCACTTTTTACAATATGAATTTTTTTTAATTCAGTTTTTTCTTCAGTAATTGATTCTTTTTTAGCAATATTCTCAATTTTATTTTTTGCTGAAAATATTTTTTCTTCTGATTTTATCAACGAGTGATTAAAAAAATTAATAAATATGGCAATTATTAAAAATGTAAATTTCATAAAACTCACTATTTATTTAAAGATAATCTTTAAATTTAAAATCGCTAGGTTTTTGAAAACAATTTAAGTAATTTAAACCTGAAAAATAAACTTTAAAAATTTCTTTACTCTTTCGTAGGGAGGATACCGCAGATTTAAATCAAATAAAAAACCTTTAAAAGTAATAGATTTTTGATTTGAAAAATTGCGAAACCCCTCTTCACCATGAAATTTACCAATACCACTTTGCCCAACGCCTCCAAACGGTAAATTTGGAATAAGGACTGGTAACATCACATCATTTATACAAATTGTTCCTGAGCTGGTTACTTTTGAAATATGATTATGGATTTTTTTATTGCCTCCAAATAAGTAGATTGCTAAGGGTTTTGATGTTTGACTAATCTGTTTTAAAGCTGATTCCTTATCATTGATCGCAATTACTGGAAGCAGTGAACTGAATAGTTCTTTTTGCAAAATATCTGTTTCATTTAACTTAGTTCTCAGGATTGTAGGAGATATTTTCAACTTTTTTTTACTAAAACCCCCCCCAAATAAAATTCTTTTTTCTTTTTTATATTGTTTAAGAATTTCTACAGTTGATATATATTGCTTTTTCTCTAGTTTTGATAAGTTTTCGGAAATAATTGGATTATCTCCGTAAAAACTTACTATGTATTTCTTTAATTTTTCTATAAAAATATTTTCAATTTCTTTATCTACAAAGATATGATTCGGAGCCATGCAGGATTGACCAGAATTAAAAAATTTGCCCCAAACAATTCTTTTTGCAGCCACTTCTAAATTTGCATTCTTAAAAACAATTACAGGATTTGTTCCGCTTAACTCAAGTGTTAATGGAGTTAAGTTTTTTGAAGCTAATTTCATTATAGATTTTCCAGTTTCAGTACTTCCTGTAAAAAAAATGTGGTCAAAATTTTGTTCAATTAATTTTATGGATAGTTTATTATCACCCTCTACTGTCATAAGGACATCCTTATGGAAATATTTGGAAGTAAGCTTTTTAATAAGTTTTGAGGTCGCAGGACATTTCTCTGATGGTTTTATAACTGCAGTATTTCCTGCTGAGAAAATATTTACCAATGGCTTTAAAATATAAAGTAATGGATAATTGTAGGGACCAAGAATTAAGACACACCCAAGAGGTTCATAAATAACTTGGGAGGATGATGGAAATAGATAAAAAGGTGTATCAATCTTTTTTGGACGCATCCAAGAATTGAGTTTCTTTTTTATAAGTGAAATTTCTTCTTTCACTAAAAGGATTTCTGAAAGCCCTTCAATTTCAGATTTACCGAGATCAACAAAAAGTGATTTAATTATCTCTTTTTTATTTTCATCCAAAAGTTTAGAAACTATATTGATATGATGGATCCGCCATTTTATATCTTCAGTTTTACCAGTGAGAACTGTATTTTTTAATTTATAAATGTCTTCTAAATGAAATTTATCAGAAATTTTCATTTTTTACCTTTGAATAGTATTAAATATATCAGAGGATAAATTTTAAATAACTCAGGTTTTTAGGCAATTAAATCAAAGTGAATGATTTATGAGAAATAATGAAATTTATTAATATTGCCTTTAAAAATTCAAATTTTTCTTGGTTAGTATATTTCTATGAGGGAAAATTTTTCAATTAGATTGATATCTATAAATGAAATTCCAGAAGTTACAAACTGGGCAAGGTTAGAAGGATTTTCTCCTGGAATGGATGATTTATCAATTTATAGAAATACAGATGAACAAGGGGTATGGGTAGCTTGTCTAAATAATAATCCTATAGGCTCTATTGCGTGTATAAAATATAATTCCTCGTATGGTTTTATAGGTTTATTTATCGTTAAAAAAGAATTCAGAAATAATGGATATGGAGTGAAATTATGGCAACATGCCCTCGAATATTTGAAAAATGTTGATTGTATTGGTCTTGAGGCTGCCCCAGATAGATTAAATGATTACGCAAAGTGGGGGTTTAGAAAATCTTCCATTACAAATCGATGGAAATTAAATGGTTCTCAAGATTTGCCATTGAGAAATTTCTATAAAGATCAATTTCATTCTTTTAAAGTTGTCCCGGGACATAAAATTTCCTCTGAAGCAGTCTTAATTTATGATGATCAAAGAGAACCTAGTCCGAGACCACATTTTCTAAATGATTGGTTGAAAAATTCTCATGGTAATGTCAGTGCAATTGTCGATAATAATGGGATGTGCCATGGATTTGGCAGGATAAGACCTTGTGTATTGGAGGATAATGATCAAGGCTGGAGAATTGGCCCCCTTTTAGCGGATACTCCACCACTTGCTGAATTATTAATAAGGGAGTTAGTTGGTGATTTAGATGCTCAAATCTTATTGGATTGCTCTAATCTGAACCCTTATGCGAATTATCTTTTATCAAGTTTGGGATTTGAGGAAATATCAAAAACTTACAGAATGTATAAAGGCATTCAACCTCCCTGCCCTATGAATCAAGTATACGGACTTGCCTGCTTGGAACTGGGGTGATTTTCTTTAAATCGTTTATTTCCCCTTTTGTTTCTGTATTACTGAAAGAAGTTTGTTTGATTAAGATTAATTTCCAGAAGGTTTCAAAATTTTTTCTACAATATCGGCGTTAATTATAGTGATCTCTCCATTGTCAATATTGGTAACTTGAAACAAGGTCCATGAATTTGGATTTCTAGCTCCTCCAATACAGTCGATAACTTGACCGACCCAATAATTTTCATTCTTCTCTTTGGTATCTTCGCAATTTTCTTTTTTAATTGCGACATAATCACCAGGCCTAACAAAAAGAAACTCAGGAGTTGCTGAGCTCACAATAAATAATTAATAGTATATACGTACTATAGCAAGTTATTGGTTTTGTTGCTGAGCTTTAAATTATTTAGCAAACTAGGGGTAATTCAAAAATCAAATGGAATCAACTGAAATTGCAATATTTTCAACATTATTGGGATTAATTCTAGCTTTAACTGACGCTTATATAGAAAGAAATATTCCAGGATAATATTTCCACTTCATTTCTTAAATTAAATAAGATTTAAGCTGGTCTAATATGTCGGCACGGTTGGAAACTAATTTTGTAAAAACTAAATATATCAACCCTCCCATTGCGAGTCTTCCGTTAATTTTTTCTAACTGCTTTAGTTTTCTCAAGAAATAGTATTGCGGTTAAACAAAATTTAAAGGGTATAGAAAATAAAAAAGTATTGATTACTTCAAAATTAAAAGAAAATTTTAAAAAATTTATAAAAATATTATTTCAAACACGAATTAAACTTAAAGCCAAGCTTCTTTCATCTCAAGATAAAGTCGCTCGCTCTCAGCAGAATTAATTTTTCTGTCTGAATAGGATTGTTGCTGTTGCTGTTGCTGTTGCTGAGTTGAGTTAGTATTGGGATTTTGGACTTCGCTCATTAGAGGGGCTAAATATTTGTGTTTATTCTCTCATATTTAGAGCTTTTTTTGTCAACTTAAATTCTTAAATTTTATTTAAATTTTCTACGTTTTTAATTTTCCTGTTTTGAGTGAAGTTATTTCGCTACAGTAGTTTTGGTATAAAGGAATTTAACTTCCCAATATACAATTCCTAGGAAGATAGCACTTGCAATAATAATTTCGGAAATGGCTAACATTTTATTTTTCAATACTAATTAAATTTTGGTATCAATTTACACAGAATGCAATAGGTACTAATTACATTTAAGATTTTAAAAAATCTTATTTAATAAAATAACGCATCAAAATATTATAAAATTTTAAGTTAGATACATATTTTTTTTCGTGGGAAATTTCATAAATTCAAAAACTCTTATACCTTTAATACCTTTAGTAACTTCTTTATTTATTCTTATTTTATTAGCAAGTTTTAACAGAACAATTAACAGGTTAACAAAACCAGTTACTGCACTAGTTGCATTATCTTTATTAAGTTCTGCTTTTATAAGCTCATTTGACTATTTTAAGAAAATAGAAGAAGAATTAGCTTTATCTGAATTTCTCAAATTTTTTGAAGAAAAAAATTTAGTTATACATATCAATTTAGTAAATGAAAAAATTATAATTTTTTTCTCATTAATAATGATATTAATTATTGGAATATCTTTTAATAAATTGCCTAGAAAAAAAGGTTATGTCTCATTGATGATTAGTCTAGGATTAATTTCTTCTGCGGTGATGCTCTCAATATTGCTAATAGATTTCTCAGCACTAATCTAAACTTTAGTAAGCATTGACAAAGCTTCGTTAAGTTCTTGGACATGATTTAATTCATCTTGAGCAATTTCTTTTATTTTTTGATCATTTGGATTTTCTATTAAATATTTGGAATAAGTTTCAAATGCATGTTCTTCGATTTTTATATTGACATCATAAGCATTAGCTGGAGAGAGGAAATAGTAAAAAACCATGACCCAGTAATAGACAAGCACAAGGTGTCTCGCAAAAAATCTATCAATCCAGAACCTATCTCCTCCTCTTTTCTCCATTTCTTTAAGATGCTCAGTTTCGTTAATAGCTTGATAAAAATGTTCTTTCATTAAAATCATTGTTTTCTCATTTTTAATTCCTAAGGATTCTTTAAAATGAAGAACTGAAAGAAATGCAAAATAAGGTGATCTAGCTATAACTTCTAAAACCCAAAATCTTTGTAAAGACCTACCAGAGTATATGAAGTCTAAGAAGTTAACTGTACTATTCAAAATCAAAGAATTTAATTTCTTCATAAATTTAGTTTTTCTTTAAGTATAATTACTCAGTCGCTCGAGAGCCATAATGTATTGAAGTAATTAACTAAAAATTAATATTTGTATTCTAAAAATTGTTACTTCCATTGAAATATTTTTTTTTCATGCATTAATTGGATAGATAAAATTTTTATATGACAATTACTGAAAAAATTGCAAATGCCAAAAAGAGGATTGATGAATTAGAAAGACTTATAAAATATTGGAATGATTCAGACCATGATGATGCAAAAATAGTAAATTTTTCAAGGAACATCGAAAATAAAGTTGCTTAAATTTTGATGATTAAGGTCGATTAACTTATCTGCTTACAGTAATTTAATATCTTTGAGGTTTCGAATATTGTTTAATTTATAAATAGAGCAATTAAACCTATTTTCAAAAACGGTAAGGAAGAAATAATCTAAAAGAAAAATAAATATGAAAACCTTTTCAAAAAAATATTTAGTGCCCATTAAATTTATACCATGGGTTTTTTGGGTATTTATATCTTTTATGAGTATATATTTGTGTAAGATAGCCTGGGTAAATTGAATAATTAATGGATTTAGCTTCTCCTTAACCAACCAGGAGCACCGCCAAACCAATCCGATATATCATCTTCATTAGGGTTGAAATGATTTTCTTTATCTAGCCCATCTATCCCAAATGATTGCAGAAGGTTATCAATCCCCCCACTCATTTTTGTACCATTCCTTCTAAAGCTGTTAGCTTTTTTCAGCCAAAGAGAAATTGTCGAATTATGGTGTGCAAATTTCTCAACAAATATCCTTTCTTCTAATGTAATTGATTTATCTTGAGCAATTCTTTTAATTATTCCTTGGATTTTTAGTCTTTTTGAATTACTAAGAAGCATTTTTGATCAATTCATTATTCTTTTTATAGGAAGGATTACTAAATATATCTTGTCAATGTTAATTTCAACAAAATAACCATGTTAAATGGTTTTTAAGCAAGAAAAGTCTTAAGACACTAAAAAAAGGGATCAATAAGTTACTAATGATACGTTTATTCATTTATAAAACTTATAAATACTACAAATTAGATAATAAAAATCAATCCATTCATAAGGATACTTTGAAATTAAGATAAGTGGACACAGCTGTTGCACTATAGTAAAAATGTACTAATATTAGTACAGATGTATTATTAAGATATGAAAGTGATTTCATCTTCTCCTTATGCCCCTTTTAATTCAAAAGAGTGGAATTCTCTAATAAGCAAAAATGCAAAGTTTGAAAATACTCCAATAAAGATTCAAAAAAAATTTTATAGAACTTTTACTCTCAAAAAGATTGAAAAAGATGAACTTTTGCAAGATAAGTATGAATTGCATCAACAAATGCAACTTGTATTCGGATAGAAAAATATCAACTAACAATCTTTTTATTGAATATTATTTTACGAGATCCAATTTTTTGTTAGATTAGAAGAAATACAAGAAGGATTTAATTTGGCTGTAGATCGAGAACTTTTAAAAGAAGTTACCCAAGAACTTTGGAATACCGTAAAAAAACTAAGACCTGAAATAGATCGGCAAACTCGACTTCAATTAGTTTTAAAGGCCTTATTAACTATTGGAGATTTACCAGATCAAATGCAAGCTGCCATGGTAGTTGGTGTTTGCGCAGAAATGGATAAAAGTGATGTTGATAATGTTGAAACTAATTTACAAACTAAAGATTCAAGCGGAGTTGATACTTCTACAGGCAGAAAAGTAGTTAGAAGAAGTTCAGCTAAATAAACCTTAAACGATCATCCTTTAATTTTCTTTGATTCGTTTTTATTAAGTCTATTGAATAGGTAATATGAAATTACAAGTAAGAGAGGAACGAATATTGAATGTAAAGTCATCATTAATTCTGTTTGGCCCATTCCTATAAGATTTGACTCGTTTGGAAGTTGTTCTGACCAAGTGCCAACTAAATGCCAGGCTTGAGGAATTGATAAGAAAAACATATAAGAGTTATAAGTTAAGTTTATGTTCAGATAAAGATTATCATTATTGAACGTTTTTGCTTTCTTTATTCTTATTTCTTAACTAAGTATTTGTAGAGTTAAAAAAAGAACTTGATTCATAAATTTATTTTCTTAAGAAGAGTTTTAAATTCTTTTTTACCAATAATTTGCTCAGCTGCGTAAGCGCCACTTGCTGAAACAGCAGGAATTCCAATACCTGGAAATGTACTTGCACCGCAAGTAAATAAATTTTTCACTGGAGTTTTGCATCCTGGGAAAAGACCTTTTGCTGCAGATAATGCAGGGCCGTAACTACCGCAATAGGTATTGGTAAATTTTTTATGAGTGATTGGGGTTCCTAGCATCTTTAAATCAATCCTTTCATCTATATCAGGGATGAATTTTCGCACTGAATTAAGGAATATTGAACATCTTTCTTCTTTCAAATTTCTATATTCTAATTCCTTTGGATTTAGGTTTTCCCAAATTTCCCAAGGTTCATTTGCCGGAGTATATCCATGAAGAACATGTTTTCCTTCAGGGGCCATATTTTTATCTAAAACAGATGGGATTGAAAATACAGCTATATTTCTTTCTGCGGTTATACCTTTTTCCCAATCATCAACATGTATCGCATGTATTGGCAAATTTTCAAGCCCATCAGCATCAAAACCTAGATGTATATGAAGGAAAGAATCACATTTATTAGGGTTCAAAACTTTTGTATTCCATCTTTTTGAAATTTCATTTGGAATTAACTTTTTTAAATTCCAAACATCAGTGTTGGTGACAACAGATTCACAACTATAACTAGAACCATTATTAAGAGTTATACCTGTAGCTAAATTTTTATTGAAGTTAATTGTCTTTACTCTCGAAGAAAGAATTAATTCTCCTTCATTTTTTTTAAATCCATTAATTAGGGCTTTTACGATAGATTCACTACCTCCTTTGGGGTATTCAAGGTATGAATTTGGTTCAAACCATTCGTTAAATAAAGTAGCCATCGCAGCTGTATTTGTATCATTCATTGACATACCACTTATCAAAAAGCTCAATAAATCAACCCAATTTCTGAGAAAAGGATCCTCTAGATGATTATTTACTAAATTCCCAAAGCCTTTATTAATTTTTGGTATTTGATTGATATTAGGTAAAAATTTTGGTGTTAAATTTATTAGATCTAAGAAATTTATTGATTCGGGAGAAAAAGAGAGTAAAGGAATTTCATTTATTATTTGACTAAGAGGTTTTATTCCGGAAATAAATGATTCCCATTCTTTAACAGAATTCTCACCTCTCAAAGTTTTAATTGTTTGTTTAAAAGGTTCTTCCCCTACATCAAGATTAAAATTGCCTTCTGGGACAATTACTTGCCAACCTTTGTATTGAAATAGTTCAACTTCTTCATCAAGTAATTTAAGAATTTGCCCTAGGGGATTAGTTGTCGGCCATTTACCTATTCCACTCCACAAGGAAGGACCTGATTCGAAAGTGTAACCATTTCTTTTAAAACTGTGGGCAACACCACCTGGCTGGCTATGAGCTTCACATATAAGAACTTTTTTGCCTGATAAAGCGAGAATCGAACCACAACATAATCCTCCTATTCCACTACCTACTATTACAACATCGTACTTTTCCATTAAATATTTACTTTACGCTTCTCGCACAACTAACTAGTTTTAGACAAATGTATTAGTTGAAGTTGTAATACTTAGTACAACAGCTAAGAAAAATATGTAAGGGACTGCTTTTAGAGGGATGTATCCTTGACTTTTAGAAATAAAATCCATTAATTTAGTTACTTTATGTAAACATAATAACGAGATCTTGTTCCTTATGTGTGCCATAAAATTATTTTTTTGGAAATATTTTGAAATAAAGAAATCTTTTTGGAGATATTTTTAACAAAGAACATTTTTTATAGAGTTATCTTAGTATTTGATTCTTAGATTAAAATCTATTATGAAACAATTTCCTGATATTAATGAGATAAAACTATTAGAAAAAAATTCCCAAAAAAATGGTAGCGGAATTGCACATGAGGAATTGTTAGGAATATGGAAGTTTAAGTATGTATGGGGAAAGGAGTCAGATGAAATCAAAAATATACCCAGTTCGATTCTCCAAGTATTGTCGGCAAGACTCGAACTGAAAAGTAAAAATAAAGAGGATCAAATAAATTATGAAATAAAAAATTCAATTAATTTCGGATTATTAAATATCACTTTTATAGGCAACGCAGAATTAAAAGGGATTAGACCTTTATTGGCTTTCTATTTTGAAGAATTAAAAATTAGTATTAGTAGTTTTCCTATATTTAATAAGGAATTAAAAAAACCAGAAGATAAAAGAATGCCTTTTTTCTCACTTGTAGGAATTAGTACTAAAGATAATTGGTTGTGTGCTCGAGGCAGAGGCGGAGGGCTTGCAATATGGGTTAAGTCTTAATTTAGTGGTATTCTCCTGGATGATCTACCTTTCTTACGGTAACTTTATCAACTTTTTGTCCATTAAATCTTAAGAGATCATCTCCTGAAAAGTCATAACCTAAGCGTTGACCTATTAAGGCTACATCATCTGCTGTAGAGGATGTCGTAACCTGCTTTTTTAATTCTTCATCAGATTGCATCTTAATTAAAAATTTTCTTATTTCAGAAAAACTCATTACTAGAATTTGATTGATTGATTTTAAAGAAATTTATGAAATCTTTTTCTTAGCAAGAACAAGATAAATAGATAATCATTATACTATTTTTATGACTTACTTATTCCTATATATAGTTGGCATAATTTTAATATGGTGGATATATCGTGTCGGTTGGCTTGAGGCGCTCAAAACAGTAGTTAAAGTTATAGTCCCCTCAGCGCTTATTATTTTATTTAACATAAAAGCCGGAAGATTACTTTTTAAAAGTCCTGTAGTCGGATTATTAAGCGCTTTGCCTACCTCTATTTTTATTTTTAGAGGTTCATTACCTTTAGTTAGTTATATAAATAACTGGATTGAAAATAAAATAAATAATTATGATTATTCGGAAGTTATAGATACTGATTCTGTGCCTTTAGATGATTAATTTAATCAAATCCAAGAAATAATTCTTTGTGTACAACAAGAACATCAAATAAAGTTGTTCCATGAATAGGACTTAATGGGATTTTGTCTATATTTAATGCTTCTGCGCAAATTAAATGAGCATCCCATTTTGTATTGTGATCACTTATTTCGATTGACCACTCAATTACTTTTTTGAAATGATCTGGCATCTCCGAACCAATTTTTCTGCAAATTTGACATAGAACTGACAAAAGAGGAGGTTTTGATGGCCTTTTTAAATCTTTAATAAGACTAGGTTGTGTAAAAACACTTGTATAGCGGATGTAGTCTATTAATTCATATTCTTCTTTAGTAAGAGCTGCTTTATCTAATGCTCTTTCAAATTCGTCTATGGGGGTTATGGGCCTATCCAAGATATTATTTTTTGCTGTTTTCTGAATCTATTTTTTCTTGATTAATTTCATTGGTTTGATTGCTTTCTATAGATTTAGGAGATTCATCTTTATCTTCTTCGTTCATAACTTGGTCGATTTCATTTTGAAATTCATTCGATGCTTTTTTAAGACTTTTCAAAGTTTTACCAAGCTGTTTCCCTAATTCTGGAAGCTTTTTTGGACCAAAAATTAAAAGAGCTAAGATAAGTATTACAGTAACTTCAGGCAAACCTACACCAAAAATATTCATAACTGATAACTATTTAACTAATTAGGAAATCTACTATTAAATATAGTCAAATCATGTGAAAATTTCATTCTCGGAAGAGCTTTTTTAATATTAAAAAATTTTGAAAAATATTATTGTTATTAATACTCCTTTAAAGAAAACTAACCAAAGTAATTGATAATCACTCAATTTGAATTTTTTTTGGTACCAATTTATAAGAGTTTTATGTTTGTCTATTAATTTTCTCATTTTCACCGAGATAATTTATTACTATCACTTATTTTATCTTAATTTCTTTTATTATTATTTTATAGAAATCCTACATTCAATCCATAATAGATTATTCTATTAGATTTTAATCTTTTCTAAATTATTGAAACTATTCGCTAAATATCTACCTTCTTAAAAAAAAATGAAGTACTTATTTGTTGTTTTTTATCTATTCTTTCTAATTTATCCAGCTGAAGCCGTTACCACAAAAATGTTTAAAGTATTGGATACGTGTGCAAGATATCGTCTCGGTGAGATTAATGCTAATGAGGCTATAGAAAAACTAAAATTAAAAAATTCTTTCATTAGTCAGCCAAAGGATCTAGTAAAAAAATATTGCTCGGTATTTACTCCAAATGAAAAAATTGAATTTTAAATTTAGCACTATAATTTTAATTATTCTTTTTTGAATAATCTTTAGCTTTGCTTCTTATTTCTTTAACTTTTTTATAATTAGTTATTTTTAAATTAAAAATAACTCCCAAAAAAAGAATAAGAAATAAAAAAATATAAATTATTAATTCCATATTATTGAATTAATAAATTTACCATAGTTAAATTCACCCTAGTTTATTTCAATAATTTTTTAGTATCTTATTAAACAAAAAAACTGACTTTAATATCAGTTATTTACTTCAAGGCCACAAAAAAAACATATTAACCTCTAATATGGAATTTTATAAGAATTATTGTGCAGATTGGAGATAAAATTCCAGAATTTTCTTTACTGGATCAAAATGGAGTTAAAAGATCAAATAAGGGTTTAAAAAATCCCCTTGTTTTGTTTTTTTATCCAAAAGATGATACGCCGGGTTGCACTATAGAAGTTTGCGGATTTAGAGATAAATATGACTTATTTAAAGTATTAGGCGCACAAGTTTGGGGAGTAAGTAATGGAAGTACCTCAAGTCATTTGGCATTTGCTAATAAAAATAAATTACAATATCCATTACTTTGTGATACGAATGACTCTCTTAGGAAAACTTTTAAAGTTCCTAAAGTATTAGGTTTTATGGATGGTAGGGTAACTTACGTTATTGATCGCAAAGGGACAGTTAGGCATATTTTTAGAGATTTATTGAATGGTCCTGAACACATTAAAGAGGCTATTAGAGTACTTAAGGAAATTCAAAATCAATAAATTATTATTCAAAGAATTTTAGATTAATAAGTTTTGTTTTATTATAGTTTCAGCTTTTTTAACTATATGAAGAAAATAGGAATGCAGGCTGTTGATCTTGCTATTCAAAATGGAGTGGATCTTGACGGTACTCCAATCCCTCAAAAAATGCTTGATCTGTACAATAGAATTATGGATAAGGAGAATAAAAGAAAAAGGAGTGGTGTTAAAAAATCAATGAGAAATAGATGCGTCAAAACGGGTTCTAAGCATTTTGATAAAGAAACATTGAATCAATTATTAATAGACTCGGGATGGGAAGGTCTCAAAGAAAAAGAAATTTTGTTTTTTTATAACTAAAAATTTTTAAATTATCTTGAAATTTATATATGGTAATTTTTACTTAAATTAAAAAAAATTGAGAACTAACAAAGTATTTATTTAGATCTAATTTTTTAAATTATTTAAACCATCCTTTTTTGTTAGAGGTTATTATTTTCTCTTTTTCAGCTTTTGTTTTATTACTTGCTTTTTTGAAAGCCAAGTTGGCTTCGATAACTGTAACTATTGATATGAAAAAAAGACCAGAAATCCCAATTATTTGTTCATTTTGAGAAGGTTCTGAATCACCTTGTAAAAAAATACCTAAAGCGAACCATGCAGTACTAGCAGTGATGGTAAAAAAATAGGGTTTCCATCTTCTTTGATATAAGTAACCTGATCCTAAACCAGGAAGAAAATTCAAAAAAGATGCTACCCATCCTTTTGAAGATGCAAGTATTTCGTCTCTTGAGGGGTAAGACATTTATGTTAGGTATTTATTAAATGTGAATTTATATAAGCAAAAGATATAGCTGCACAAATTACCCAACTAAAGGGTAAGAACATTCTTATTTTTTCTTTATTGTTATTCATATTTTAATTATGGAAAATATTTTTAAAATCTGTGGATTTAATAGATACCTTAAAATCAGAAGAATTAAAAAAAGACGGTTTTTAACCGTCTTTGAAAAAAGTAATTTCTCTAAAAATAAATTATTTATCTTTTGAGACTGAGAGTACTTTAAGTTGTTTTTTTACTTCTTTTTCTCTCTCTTCAAGATGTTTTAGTTGAGCTTTAAAAGCATCTTCAAGTCTTACTTTTTGTGTTGTAATTTCATCAAGCTCTTCTTGATGTTGGTTTTTCTTTAACTCCTTCATTTCACTATCGGAAATAACATATACAGGGCGATATGAAGGTGTTTCAAAAAGAAGATCAAACATTGAATACATAAGTGACCTTTGAATTAGTACAAATTCAATATCTGATAATTCTTTGGAATATGAAAGGATAAATACCGAAGATATTGATACGGCAAATACACCGAATTTCGGTTTACATAACATAACCGCCCAGTATTTACCGATCAAATTTTAAGGTATGTTTTAAAGTATTAAGGAGATGCTTCTAAAAATTTAAATCAAAAAGAACTAAAAATGGATTTAAAAATTACTAAAACATTAGTAATCCCATCCAACGAAATTAAATGGCGATTTTCCAGATCCTCCGGTCCTGGAGGGCAAAATGTAAATAAAATTGAAAGCAGAGTAGAGATTATTTTTGATTTAGAAGATTCCAAAGTATTAAATGATTATCAGAAAGAAATTCTTAAAAGAAACTTGAAAAACAAATTAGTAAATAATAGCTTGCGTTTAGCGGTTCAAGAACACAGAAATCAATTATTAAATAGGCAGCTAGCTTTAATAAAATTTAGTTCAATCATAAAAAATGCTTTAAATAAACCATTTAAATTGAGAAAATCTACACAACCTACTAAAGCATCACAAAAGAAAAGAGTTGAGGTTAAGAAAAAACGCGGCGAATTGAAAAAAAGTCGACAAAAAGAAAAAATATATCAAATATGAATAAACTAAATAAATTTTTTCCTCGCAGATTGCAATCAAATCATGTGATAAATTTAATTTTATTTTGGTTTATTGAATTCAACTAATGATTTCTGGTTAATTGACTCTAATTTTGTAGGGGTGATGCGTTTCTACAAAGATAGAGATTATTCTGATAAATCTATTGATTATATGTTTATTGAAGAAGGAATTATTATGGGAATTCATGGAGAAAATCCTCCATTAATGAAAACTAGAAAAAAAATTGTTATTGAAGAAGCGAGATTATTATGGCAAAAATTGTTAAATGAAGGTTGGCAAAAAACTAATAAAAAATGGTGAGCAAATTCTACAAAATTTTTTTTAATTTCAGAAAATAAATGAACCTTTAGGGTATAGCTTGGAAATTTTTTCCCGTTGCAAATATTTCTTTTTTTTGACGTTGTTTTCATATCTTCTCAACATCATTAGATAGTTTGTAACTCCAAAAATTATTAAAAACACAATAAATCTTATTCCTGCATCAAAGTTCATATGAATATTAAGCTTTATTTTAATCTGACAATTACTAATCAAAAATCAATCGGTATTTATATCTAATTAATACGTCTAGTAAAAATCTTTTTTGATTGCACGGTATAAAAAATACATAATAAAAGTAATATTAAAATTGCACTAAAGCTTCCGATTGGGTTTGGAATATTTTGTGTAAAAGGCCCTGCTAAAAAAGAAGGTGTATTTTCTTTGAATTCTATTAATCCGTTATTTAATAAAAACCAAATTCCCACTAGTCCTCCATGAATTCCTATGCAATTCCATAAAGAACCTTTATCTCTAATTTTTACTAATGATAGAAATATCCCAAGTAAAATAAATCCCAATCGTAATCCTACTATGTTCCAAAAGATCTCATTTGATAAATTATGAACTAAGCTAAAAATTATAGCTTGTAAAGCAATTGATATTTTTGTACCATATTCAAATTTTAATTCTTCTAGTAACCAGCCTCTAAAAATTATTTCCTCTGCGAATCCAACACCTAATCCCAGTAAAATAGAATTTAACAATATTATTGGAGAGAATTCACCTATCCAAGAAATATAATTTTTTTGCAATAGTGGTACCAGAATTAGAATTATTAAAACTAAAGCAAATAAAATACCTTGAGAAAAATGGAAAAAGTTTTTCAAGAATTTGTCTTTTGTTATCCCAAGAAGTATCCAAGCACTTGATTTATTTCGTTTGATATGAAACCAATATGGGAGTAAAAAGATAAAAAGTAAGA
>QCCP01000006.1 GCA_003281225.1 Prochlorococcus sp. AG-347-L20 | reverse complement strand
CCAACAAAATTTCTCTATTTCTTCTTTTGAAAAACGAGGATATTGTTTTACTTTCTTGATCAATGATTTAATGAGAGATTCTGAATTATCTGCCATATTTAAAAATAATCCTAATAAAGATCTTATCTAAAGTTATTAGCTTTTAGAGGAATGTTCAAAGACTCTTCCAACTCACTAACGAGCTTAATTGCTAATTGAAGATCATTTTTGCTTTTACTAGCAACTCTGAGTGTTTCTCCATGGATACTGACATTAATTTTTTTTATTTGATCTCTAATATTTTTACTGATTTTTTTTGCAATTTCTTGTTTAATTCCTTGTTTTAATAAAATTGTCTGTTTAATTCTGTTGCCACTAACCATTTCAATTTCACCGTAGTCAAATATTTTTAGAGTCAGGTTTCTTTTTATTGCCTTTTGTCTAATTATGTCATTGACAGCATTTAAGGTTAGTTCACTATTGGTGAGTATAAAAATATTTTCTTTATCCAATTCAACTGAGGTGTCTGTTCCCTTCAGATCGTAACGCTGAGCAATTTCCCTTTTTACTTGATCCAAAGTGTTCACTAATTCTTGTCTATCAAAATCAGAAACTACATCAAATGAAAAACTTTCTGCCATAGTAAATTATTAAACGCTAAATATTTTTAGCATAAATCATATTTTAATAAGGGGAAATGGGTTATTTTAATCAAAAAATAACAAACTAACCATTTTTCCCATTTCTTCAGCACACCTACAACTATTTAGCAAAGTTTCACTATCGTGAAAGGCAAAGCAAATTAATTGATCGCACCTAGTAATAATTTCCTGATTACAAAGACTGCTTGCAAGTGGCAAAGGTAATTCATCATTTTCACTTTTTTCAACCAAATGCATAACCCTTTCAAGTTGATCCTTTATTTCCGGTATTTGTCTATCAAGACTTTGGGGTAATAGGACAGTTAATAATGATGGATTAATATCCAAGACGGCTCGAATAACAGCTGCATTGACACCTTGAGATCCAGAAGTAAGGATATTATGTCCTTCCTCTGCTAACGACCTTGCTATCAACTCAATTAAGTGGATGTCGACAACTGGTACGTGTCTACTGCCCAAAAAAGCAATTCTCCTCTTCCCATTATCTTGGAGTTTTGCAAGTTCTTGAGCTAAGGCATCCACGCCTTCAGTTGCTGGCAGATCTAAAGAGCGACTCAAAATAATATAGTTACTTTATTTGAAATTAGCATTTATCTGAAAAATTGCAGGGAAAATCAATCTTTTCTAGAATTCTTTTTAGATTTACATGCTCTTGGACTAATTGAATAGCATAAGATGCTTTAATTGATTCATGTATTCTGACATGGCCAAAAGCTTGTTCAATAATCTCTACGGAGGAAAGAGTATCTAATTCCACCTTTAAAATTGGTACTTCCAATTCCTCCGCTCTATGAATCAATTGTGACAAAGGATCTCCTAAACCAGTTAAAATTAGACATTGAGTCGAAGCCTCCAAAGCAGCAAGTTGTATATCAGTTCTATCAGCACCAGTAACTACAGCCATATTTCGTCTTCTCCTGAAAAATTCCATTGCAGAATTTACCCCCATTGCACCAATACTTAATGTTTCAACAAGTAATTGATCTTTTTCAGGGCAACAAATTACTTGGGCATCTAGTCTTCTTACAAGCTCACCGACAGTGACACTTCTAAGAAGTGGTGATTTAGGCATCACACCAAACACTTCAATATCCAGTTCTTTAAGAGAAGGTATTATTTCATTTTTAACTTTTTCGACTTCTTGCGGCAAAACTCCGTTCAATACGACTCCAGCCAATTTTTCACCTAATTGTTTCTTCGCATCAAGTAATGCATCCACGCTTTTACAATCTTCCCATAAATTCACAATTAAAACTTCAGCATCTAAATTCTTAGCTAGTTGTGGGAGACTTAAGCCATAAATCATACCTTCATGAAGACTTCCAGCAGCCTCTAAAATATTCAGGCCTTCAAAATCATCATTAACCAAACCTTCAATTTGATCAAACCCTTTTCCTGGAAGTAAATCTTTATTAAAGATTCTTTTTTCAGCTGAAATATTATCCAATAATCCTACCGAAGAAATTAAATTTTCCTCTTCGATATTTAATGTAGATCCAATAAACTTAACATCATCATCTATTAATCCTTCATAGGACATTGAAGGAAGATTAGTAAGTTCAATACATGTTGCTAGCGGTTTACCTATACGTACTTTTTTTTTCTCCTGTAAAAGTCTTTTTGCTATTCCAAGAACCATTGCAGACTTACCACTAAATGGCTCACATGAACCAATTAATAATATATCGCTCATAATTAGTAAAATTATTTATCCATAAGTTCAAGATAATATTTTTTTCAGAACTAAACAAATATTTTTTTATGAGTTTTAATCAAATAAAAATAAATAATTTTTTTTTGGTAAATTTATTTTAATTCATTGCTATCTCATAAAAATTAAGCAAAATGATAAATTCAACAAAAAACGAAAAAACTGTAGGAATTACCGGGGCCTCAGGTGCGCTAGGGAAAGAGTTAACAAAATTGTTTCGTAAAAAAGGATATAAAGTGATTGGATTTACTCATAGTAAAAGTAATTATGAAACAAATCTTGAATCTCCAAATGAATGGATTAAATGGGAATGTGGAAAGGAGTCGTCATTAAAAAAACAATTAGAAAAGATAGATATTTTAATTTTGAACCATGGTATCTATGATTTGAGTAGAGAAAATTCTAATTATGAAAACTCGATAGAAATAAATGCATTAAGCAAATTTAAATTTTTAAATTTATTTGAAGATGTTGCTCTAACCAATGCTTCTTTAATAAAAAAAGAGATTTGGATAAATACATCTGAAGCAGAAATTTTACCAGCCCTAAATCCGTCATATGAGATTAGTAAATCCCTTATCGGTAAATTAGTTTCTTTCAAAAAAAATCTTTTGGACAAAGATACAAAGAAAAAATTAATAATTAAAAAAATCATCTTAGGGCCTTTTAAATCAGAACTAAATCCTATTGGAATAATGAGTCCAAAATTTGTTTCTGAAAAAATGTATGATTTAGCCAATTCAAAAAATTACTTAATAATAATTAGTCCAAACCCTTTAACTTACATACTTTTCCCATTGAAAGAATTTTTTAATTTTTTGTATTGCCAAATAATCTATAAGTACAAATCTTAGTAGCTAGAAATCTCTATCTGTCAATATTTCAATACCATCTTTTAAAACAACTATTGTATGCTCCCATTGGGCCGATAATTTCCCATCTTTTGTTATTACGGTCCATCTATCATTTAATGTTTTGCAAAATTTAGTCCCTTCATTAACGATAGGTTCTACAGCTAATGTCATTCCCTCACGAAGGACAACGTTGGGCAATTCTTTGGTCCGAAAATTAAATACTGATGGTTCTTCATGAAGATTTCTTCCAACCCCATGACCTGTATAGTCTTCAACAACACTAAAGCCATTTTTTACAACAATGTCTTCGATTTCCCCAGCCACATCTAGAAGTGTATTCCCTGCCTTGATTTTCGAAAGTCCCGCATACAATGCTTTATAAGCTATATCGCTAAGTTTTTGGGCCTTTGGACTAACTTCTCCTACACAAATTGATATACAACTATCTCCATGGAAACCATCTAAATATGCCCCTGTATCAATTTTAACCAAGTCACCATTCTTAATTATTTTATTTTTATTTGGTATTCCATGAACAACCTCATTATTGATACTAGAACAAATACTAGAAGGGAATCCATGGTAGCCCTTGAAACTTGGCACAGCTCCAAAACTTTTTATCCTCTTTTCTGCGAAATCATCTAAATCTTTTGTACTCATTCCAGGTTTAATTAAGTCATTAATTTCCCTCAAAACAGTTGCTACAATTCTGCTAGATTTTTTCATCAAATTTATTTCACGTGAAGACTTTATTTCGATTCCTCTTCTCCTCTGAATAAAAGGAACTTGATCATTAGCTTTGGAATTATTTTTATTTAACAAAAGATCTGCAAAATGTCTCATTGGAATAAATAATAGTAATAGGTAAATATCTTCAAAATAGCCTTTATGGTCTTGGCTACCTTAAATCTATCAATAACAATGGAAAAGAAACAAAAATGAAAACTTTATTTAATTCTAGGCAATTTCATAAGGCTTTGGCGCCTTGGGTTTTTCTTCCATTATTTATATCTTCAATTACTGGCCTTCTTTATAGGGTTTCAAAAGATTTACTAGGTTACTCTAGAGAACAAGTTCATTGGTTAATGTCTCTCCATGAGGGCGAATGGCTTGGAGATAATGGAGAACTTATATACGTAATATTGAATTCCCTTGGAGTTTTATGGATGCTCGTAACAGGATTCCAAATGTTTTCAAAAACAATTTCATTTACCAAAAAGGTTACTAAAGGCGAGTCAAAAGGTTAAGATATAGAACTTGTAGGACAATAAAGACCAAAATGGCCAAAGAGAAACAAGAGAAGGAATTAGAAACCAGTATCAAAGCTGAAGCATCAGTAGATGTAGCAGTTGAACAAAAAGAAAAAAATACGGTTTCTGAGAATACGCAAACCTTAAGCGCATCCAATCTTATTAAGGAATTTGAGAATGAACAATTAAAAAAAGAATTACCTGAAATATATGTTGGGGACACAGTTAAAGTTGGAGTAAAAATTACAGAAGGTAATAAAGAAAGAGTCCAACCTTACGAAGGCGTTGTCATAGCAAAAAGGCATGGAGGTATCAACCAGACTATTACAGTTAGAAGAATTTTTCAGGGTATAGGTGTTGAAAGAGTATTTATGCTACATAGTCCACAGGTTGCCTCTCTAAAAGTTGAACGTAGAGGTAAAGTAAGAAGGGCTAAGTTATTCTATCTGAGAGATAGAGTAGGAAAAGCTACTCGCGTAAAACAACGCTTTGATCGATAAAGTTGTAAATTAATCAACTTATTGGTCACAAAGACGCTTATAATCATTTAAATGCGTCGTTAGTTCAGTTGGTAGAACGCAGGTCTCCAAAACCTGATGTCGGGGGTTCAAGTCCTCCACGACGCGTTTGATCAACATTATGTAAATCATTTTTTCATAAGATGGAGTTAGATCTTCAACCTGGGGACGTAGTTAAAGTCCTCGAATCAGCTGCTTTAGGATGGGTTCGTGCAAGAGTTATCAGAGTTAAGTCTGGTGGGAGAGTTGTCGTACAAAGTGACCAAGGCAGAGAATTTACTGCTAGAGGCAATCAAGTTAGGTTGATAGAACCTGCTGGTTTTAGACCTCAAAAATAAATAGTTGTTTGTACTAAAGCAGTTAAAAAACTAATTATTTCTGTAAATCCTCAAATTAATAAATTTTTTTTATTACAACCCCATTAATTAAGTATTATGATCTGATAATTTTAAGAATGAAGTTCTAAATAAATTTAGAACAAAACTCTGGGACCGTAGTTCAACTGGTTAGAGCACCGCCCTGTCACGGCGGAAGTTGCGGGTTCGAATCCCGTCGGTCCCGTTTTTTCTAAAAGAAATTTGGAGAAACGTTTAAGACTAGCCCCGAGTCCAACGGGTTTATTTCATATTGGGACAGCTCGAACAGCTCTATTCAACTGGTTGTATGCACAAAAAATAGGCGGAAAATTTCTCATCAGAATAGAAGATACAGATCTTCTTCGATCTAAATCTGAATATACAAAAAATATATTAGAGGGCTTGAAATGGCTTGGACTTAAATGGGATGAAGAACCTATAAAGCAAAGTGACCGAATTTCGATTCACAAAAGTCATATCAAAAAGCTATTAGAATGTGGAGTTGCATATAGGTGCTTTACAACAGAAGATGAAATATCTGAATTACGAGAAGAACAAAAAAAGAAAGGATTACCTCCAAAGCATGATAATAGACACAGAAGTCTTTCAAAAGAAGAAATAGAAAGATTCATATCCCAAGGGAGGACTTCAGTAATAAGGTTTAAGATTGATGAAAAAATTGAAATTAAATGGGTAGATCAGATAAGAGGTGAAATCAAATGGCAAGGGAAGGATTTGGGCGGTGATTTAGTTTTGTCAAGAAGGGCTAAAGGATATGAGATTGGAGATCCTTTGTATAATCTTGCAGTTGTAGTTGATGATAATTTCATGAATATTACTCATGTAGTAAGAGGTGAAGACCATATCTCGAACACTGCAAAACAAATATTGATTTATAAAGCATTAAATTTTAATTTGCCAACTTTTTCGCATACACCCTTAATACTAAATAGCGAAGGGAAAAAATTATCTAAGAGAGATTGCGTTACTTCAATTGACGAATTTAGAGAAATGGGATATTTACCTGAGGCCTTATCGAACTATATGGCCTTTTTAGGTTGGTCTCCAAAATCTGCAGATAAAGAAATACTTTCACTTGAAGAGATATCTAAAATTTTTGACTTATCAGAAATAAATAAAGCTGGAGCCAAATTCAGTTGGGAAAAACTCAACTGGATTAATTCTCAATATATAAAAAATATGGAATCAATAAAGTTAATTGAGATCATGAAGAAATACTGGGATGACAATGGTTGGGAGGCGCCATCTCAAGAATGGGCTTATAAATTAGCAATTTTAATTAGAGACTCTATGACTCTTATAAAAGATTCAATTGATCAATCAAAACCATTTTTCTTAATACCTACAATTCAAAAAGAAGGTCAAGATTTTCTAGAAAACAGGGATAGCATATTATCTCTTAAACTAATCTTAAAATATTTAATTGAACTGAATACTATAAAACTAAATAAAGAGAAAGCCAAAGAAATAATTAACGAAATCTCAAAAAAGCATAATATTAAAAAAGGGATATTAATGAAATCATTAAGAGTAGCCTTTTTTGGATCTCTCAGTGGGCCAGATTTAATTCAAAGTTGGGAGCTTTTCGCAGAGAGTAAAACTGATAGAACTCGAATTGAAAGATGTCTTTAATCAATCAAAATTATTTTTTTGGCCTAATTCAAGTCTATTTGCCAAAGGTTTAGCCGAAAGTCCTTGTATTCCTACTGTCATCAAAATAGTAAGAAAAACTAAACCTTGGAGACGGCCAGCCCCAAGGATACCAGCCTGCTCTAATCTGATAGAAAAAAGAGAAGCTACAGCTGCAGTAACAATCCCTCTTGGGGCTAACCAGGCTAAAAATATTTTTTCTTTTAAGTTCAATTCTTTCCCCGTTGTTGCTATCCAAATAGAGATTGGGCGAACAATTACCATCAACATAAAAACGCAAACAAGCCCTCCCCAGCCGAGCGGACTTAATTCACCCCAAGAAACGTCAGCGGCCAAAAGAGGGAAAAGAACTGTTATTGCTAATTGAGCTAATTCACCTATTAGATTATCCAATCTCTCCTTATCTACAACTTCTCTTTTGCCTACAACAAAACCTGCAGCGACAGAAGCCGGCAAGCCTGATTCCGGTAAAAAATATTCGCAAATACCATACACAAGGAAAATAAATCCAAGGGTAACTTGAAGCTCAATACCAAATGAGGCTTCAGTTTTTATTTTTTTTAAAATTTCTGATAGTAACCATCCTGCGCTTAATCCGATTAAGACTCCTCCCCCTAATCTTTGCATTAATGCTATAAATACATCGTTAATCCCACGGAGGTCACCTAAAGTTAGTTCTAAAAGTAGTAATGCTAGTACCGCTCCAATTGGTTCAAGCAACAACCCCTCAGCTTTTAAAACTTCCGAGAGTGGGGAAGCTAATTTTATTTGTTCCACTAGCGGAGAGACAACTGTTGGTCCAGTAGCTAGAACTATGGCACTATATATTCCTGCGACTTGCCATGAGAGGCCAGCCAGCCAATGAGCAATAAAAATTCCAGCTGATAATGAAATAAAAAGTCTTACCAATGAAATTTTCAAAACAGTATTTCTTATATTCCCTTCTGGCAGTTTTAAATTTAATCCCCCTTCAAAAAGAACCAAACAGACCAAAAGCCCCACAATAGTTTCAAGCCCTTGCCCGAGATCTAAAGGCTCAACAAATCCTAATCCTGATCTTCCGATGAATAATCCAGAAAGCAATAAAATAACAACACTTGGGAATCCTGTAAAAGAAGAAAATAATCGAGCGCAAGCACCTGCAAATACAGTTATCCCCCAAAGTAATCCAAGCCTTTCAGGCGTCATATAAAAATATAAATAATAAAAATATTAATTATTTTGATTAAATCAATAATCTTATCTCAAGTCCAATAAATACAATACTTTTTAATTTAACTCATCGGCTGAACAAGAGTATTTTTTTTTAAATCTTTCAAAACTACTTTTAAGAAAATGAATTTTATTTCTATTAAGAAAACTGGCTTATTAAAGCAATAATTATAAAAATAATTCCTATTCCAACAGTTGCCATCCTTCCATTCCATATTTCAGCTTGAGGGGTAAAACCTCTTTTCCACAAATTTAGTTCCTTTTTATCAACGAAGTTTTTTGTTTCTTTAATCTCGATTTTAGGTTGTTTGTTCATTGAAGTTAGAAAGGAGGATTTTCTTCATAAAGGGTATTTGCTTGTTCAATTGAAAGTCTTCCTGCGACACCTAATTTAAGGGAACTTAAATGATCCTTAAATTTGATCCTGAACAACGCCGCCGCTCCAATCATTGCAGCATTATCTGTACAAAGATTAAGAGGAGCTAAATGAACTTTAATGGATTTTTTCCAAGCTTCACTAATAATCATTTTTCTTAATGTAGTGTTAGCTGCCACTCCCCCAACCACAACAACATTATCCAAACCATGATCATCTGCGCATTTTAATGTTCTCTCTACCAAGACCTCTGCTACAACTCGCTCAAAACTCGCAGCAATATCAGGAATTGGAACCTTCTTCCCATCCAAATTTATTCTCTCAACTAATCTTAATACGGCAGTTTTTAGACCACTAAAAGAGAAATCATATTTAAGAAATCCACCTTTTTTATCAGAAATCCTACATTTTGGTAAATTAAATTTCATTGGGTCCCCATTTTTAGCAATCTTTTCAATTGCCGGTCCTCCTGGATAACTAAGACCTAATAGTCTGCCAACTTTGTCAAAGGCTTCTCCAGCAGCATCATCAAAACTTTTCCCAAGTCTTTGCATTCTCCTTCTTTCATCAACCTTTATCAATTCAGTATGGCCTCCGCTAACAAGTAATGTAAGAAAGGATTTCTTTGGATAGTTTTCTGAAAAGAGAATTGAAGATAAATGTCCCTCCAAATGATGAATCCCCAAAAATGGTTTTGAATGTAACATGCAAAGTGATCTTGCGGTTATGGAGCCAACGCGTAAACAACCAACTAATCCAGGAGCTACAGTTGATGCAATATAATCGACTTCCTCAATTTTGATTTTTGATTCTTCTAAAGCCTTATCTAAAACAAAAGGTAATGACTCTAAATGCTTTCTAGCTGCAAGTTCAGGCACAACTCCTCCCCATTTTGAATGATCTTCAATTTGAGAGGCAATTATATTTGAATGTATTCTGAAAGTATCGCCAATATTAGAAACTATTGAGACAGATGTCTCATCACAACTTGTTTCAATAGCTAAAACTTTATGCATTTTTGATTCAACTTGTTCTATTTTAATATTAATTTCTTACTTAACACACTATAAGGAATTAAAGATTGCAACTTATGAAATTCTTTTTTTCAATCATAACCTCAGTTTTTCTGTTCCTCGGAATTACTCCAATTGCTCTAGCTGCCAATGGTCCTGCCTTAAACGCAGATAGAGCTAGCACTGAATATACTGCTTCAGCCCTCACAAAATGCTCTGAAAATCCTAAATTCATTGAGAGAGCAAATTCTGCAACTACTCAAAAAGACATTGCAAGATTTGAAAGATACGGAAAAGCATCATGCGGAGATGATGGTCTTCCACATTTAATAATTGGACCTCCTCTTGAGCCATGGGGAGCCCTTTTAAATAGAGGTCATGAAGGAGATTTACTTATTCCGGGCGTACTGTTCATTTATATTGCTGGAATTATAGGTTGGTCAGGAAGAGAGTATCTAATTGAATCAAAAAAGACTAAGAATCCAGCAGATCTTGAGATCATTATTGACCTAGACTTAGCCAAAAAATGTCTTGTAAAAGGAGCCCAATGGCCTCTTCTTGCTAATAAACAAGGTAGAAATGGAGATTTAAGAGAGAAAGATAAAAATATTACACTTAATGGTCCTCGCTAAACATCCTAAAAAACTTTCATAAAACAAATGTTCAAAATTCTAAACACAAAATTTGTCAGATCTGCTCCAGTAGTAGCAGCAATTTGGCTAAGCCTTACAGCTGGAATAATTATTGAATTTAATAGGTTTTTCCCAGATTTATTATTCCATCCAATGAGTTGATAAATAGAAAATAATCAAGTTTTTATTAACTTGATTATTTTTTTTGCCGTTTCATCAACATTGTGATTTGTTAATGCAAAATCAAATTCATTTGATACTGAAATCTCATAATTAGCCCTTGAGAGTCTTTTTTTAATTGCCTCTTCTTCTTCTGTACCTCTATTTCTTATTCTTCTCTCTAACTCTTCTTTATCCGGAGGAAGTAAAAATATTGACGTTGAATTAGGAAACTTATTTTTTATTTGCCTTGCACCCTCTACTTCAATCTCAAGTAGTACGGTAAATCCCTTTTTTATTTTCTCATTAACAGAACACAAAGGCGTTCCATAGTAGTTTCCAGCAAATTGAGCCCATTCAAGGAAAAGGTTTTGTTCAATCATTTCTTTAAACTTTTCTTGATTTAAGAAATAATAATTTTCTCCGTCCTTCTCTCCCTCTCTAGGTTCTCTAGTAGTTGCAGATATCGAAAGCCAAAAATTTTTTTCTTTACCTAATATTTCTTTAACAACTGTTCCTTTACCTACCCCGCTGGGTCCAGTAAGGATAATAAGTTTTTTTTGATTTTTCATATTAAATTTTTTACAGTAAGATAAACATCTTGTGAATTAAAAAGGAATAATGCAAAAAGGTGTTCCACAGATAATGGATATTACATCTATTAGATCTGTCTTGCATTATTTGACAAAGAACATCTTACCTACAAAGTTTGAGACTGCCCAACAACCAGAGCCTAATACAATTCAATTATGTTTCAGAGGAGTTGATTCTCAAACATGGTTAGAAGTTTCATGGAATGGAGACTCTCCAAGAATACTAAAGATAAATAAGCCAGAAAAGATTGGGAGAGAAAGCACACTTTCTAAACAAATAAGATACGGATTAAAGTATATGGCTTTAATTTCGATTGATCAAGATGATTTCGAGAGAGTTATAAAATTTAGTTTTGCGAAAAAACCTGGAGATGAAATTAATAAGTATTTAATTTTTGAATTAATGGGAAAACATAGTAATATTTTTTATCTGGATAATAAACATAAAATAATTGCCGTTGGTAAACAAATTAAATCAAGTCAATCTAGTTTTAGAACAATTTCAACAGGATCGATTTATTCTGGCCCTCCAGTCAATCTCAAAAAACAACCTAGAGAAGATGAGTCTTTTCAATCATGGAAAGACTCAATTTCAATAGTACCTGAGTCTTTAAAATACTGTTTAATAAATACCTATCAAGGAGTAAGCCCTATCCTCACAAAACAATTAGAGGTTTTTAGCGCAACTGTTAATTCAGCAATAATGGAAAAAAATATTGATTTCATTAGCAACTCAGACTTAAAGGAGATATTTAAAAATTGGAAGATTTGGATAAACAGGTTTAAAAACAATAACTTTAACTTTTCTACATTCAACAAAGATTTTTATTGCGTTTGGTTTTTTGATAAGGAAATTAATTGCGAAAATAAAATAGATTTATGCACAAGCTTAGAGAATTATTATGATTATCATTTGAAACAAAAAAAACTTCAATTATTGAAAAAGAAAATTGAAGGGATAATTTTTAAACAGACCAATACTGAAAAAAAGAATTTAAATATTCAATATGATCTTCTGATAAAATCAGAAAACTACGAGATATATAAAGAAAAAGCTGATAATATATTCGCTTCACATGAAATTAAAAAACAAGACATTATAAAGGGACAAAAACTATATAAAAAATCAAAAAAACTAAAGAGATCTAGAGAATTAGTAAAAGAAAGGTTAAGTATTTACAAAACAAATATAGAGAGATTAGACGAATTCACTACGCTTCTAGAAAATTTAAATTCTTTAAATCATGAAAAACTTTTTATGAGAATCAAACTACTAGAAGAAATTATGGAAGAAATTTGCAACGAGTTTAATATCAATATCAAGAAGCAAAGAGAAGATCAGAAAAGTACATATGAGATAGAGTCTTCACCAATTCAAGTTGACACTCCCACAGGATTGAAGCTTCAAGTAGGGCGAAATATGAGGCAAAATGATTTAATAAGCTTTAAGTTCTCAAAAAAAGGCGATTTATGGTTTCATGCACAGGAATCACCAGGCAGTCATGTAGTTTTGAAGTCTTCATCTCAAGTGGCATCTGAACAAGATCTTCAAATAGCTGCAGATTTAGCTGCTTTATTTAGTAAGGCAAAAAGAAACATTAAAGTTCCAATTAATTTAGTAAAGATTAAAGATTTGCAAAAAATCAAAAACGGAGGACCGGGTTGCGTTTCCTTTAAAAATGGAGAAATTATTTGGGGAAATCCTACAAGAGGAGAAGATTACATTAAAAAAAATCTTAAAACAGTAATTTAGTTTATAATAAAAAAAATTTTTTAAATCTAAATGTTTGATTTTCTTTTAGGCACTCATGAATTTTTAGGAAATCATAGTTTTCCAGAATTTATTGTTGGATATATATTTGGTGCTGCATTAATAATTGGAGCTCCTACTGTTTTCTTATTACTTGCCTTTGTAAGCGCGTTAATGAAAACAAATGGGAAAATGGGTGGATATAGAGAATATGAAACTTATGGTGAATCATCTTTAAATGATGCCCCTCCTTTCTTATTACCAGATCCAACAAATCCTAAATTAAGCAAATAATTAAGTTTATCGAAAAATAAATTGAACTTTGACAATAATAGTTTTAAACCTTTTTCTTACACAATTTTTATCAAATAATAATGAGAGGTACAGGTCAAAGCGAAAATAAATTATCAGATTCGATGACTTTTAGTGATCATTTAGAGGAGCTTCGTCAAAGGATACTAAACTCAATTTATTCAATACTTATTTCAATATTCTTTAGTTTTCTCATCATAAAGCCATTGATATCTTTTTTAGAAATTCCAGCTGGTGATATTCATTTACTACAACTTGCTCCAGGAGAGTTTTTATTTGTAGCTATTAAAGTTGCAGGTTACAGCGGATTGATAGTTTCTATGCCTTATATTTTTTATCAAATAATATTATTCATTTCTCCTGGTTTAACAAAACATGAAAAAAGCCTTATCTTGCCTGCAGTTTTTGGTTCAGGTCTTCTGTTTTTTTTAGGATTAATTTTTTCATGGTGGATATTAGTCCCTGCAGCAATAAATTTCTTCATTAGTTTCGGTGCTGATATTGTTGAACCAACTTGGTCTATAGAAAGATATTTTGATTTTGTTCTCTTATTAATGTCTAGTACTGCAATAGCTTTTCAATTGCCAGTATTACAATTTATTCTTGGTTCTCTTGGAATAATCACAACAGAAAAAATGATTTCGAATTGGAAGATAGTTGTAATTTCCTCTGCAATATTATCTGCAGTGATTACCCCTTCAACTGACCCATTGACTATGTCATTGCTATCTATATCGATTGTGTTTTTATTTTTTGTGGGTACTGGATTAACTTACTTATCAGAAAATCTTAAGTCAAAAACTCTTTCATCTTCTCATTGAGATCTAATTGCAAGCTGACAGCTCTACCTAGCCTTGGCTTAGCGTTGACTTTCTTTAACCATTCCCTTACCTCTTCTGAATATCCACATCTATTTAAAATCTCGATTTTATCAGCTATCGATTTTTTATATTCATCTTCACTTAAAGGGAATGATTCCTGTCCAAGAAATCCCCACATCATTTGAAAATAAACGAATTTTCCTCTTCTAAAGAGTCTAAAATCATATTTTTTTCCCCAGCGATGAATCAAATAATGTATAACTTCATCTACTAGCAATGGGTTCATTTAAATCAATTAATTAAGACTTCCTAAACTTTTACTTTAAATTATTAAAAGTCCTATCTATTTGCAACAGAAATTGAACAATTTGCTCCATAATAACTAATAAATAACAGAACCAAGTAGCGAATGACTCAATTAAGTTCCAATGATGTCCCTTCTATGGGTCGAAGGCAATTTATGAATCTTCTTACATTTGGTACTGCAACTGGTGTAGCTTTAGGAGCCCTTTACCCTGTAGCGAATTATTTCATGCCTTTAAGAGCAGGCGGTGGTGGAGGTGGAACTTCTGCTAAAGATGAATTAGGGAATCCAATAACTAAGACAGGTTGGTTAGCTACCCATCAAGCAGGAGACAGAAGTCTAGTTCAGGGTCTAAAGGGAGATCCAACTTATCTAATAGTTAATGAGGGTGGGGAAATAGGAGAATTTGGTTTAAATGCAATTTGTACTCATTTAGGTTGTGTTGTCCCATGGGATAGTGGTGCTAATAAATTCATATGTCCTTGTCATGGCAGTCAGTACGATACTAACGGGAAGGTAGTAAGAGGGCCTGCGCCTTTATCTTTAGCTCTAGCTCATGTCGATATTGAAGATGATGCTGTACTCGTCAAACAATGGTCAGAAACTGACTTTAGAACTAATGAAAATCCATGGTGGGCATAAAAAAATGAAAGGTCTTAAAAATCAAATCATGAAAAAAACAAGTTTATTTATCTTTACTCTGCTTTTCATTTCAAGCATTGTATTTTATCCAGAGATCAGTTTTGCTTATCCATTTTGGGCTCAGCAAAACTACGAATCCCCAAGAGAAGCCACAGGTAAGATAGTCTGTGCAAATTGTCATCTAGCTCAGATGCCTACAATTGCAGAGGTTCCACAATCTGTTGGAGCAGACAGTGTTTTCAAAGCTGTAGTCAAAATACCCTACAAAAATGATTTAAAAGAGATAGGAGCTGATGGTTCGGAAGTCCCATTACAAGTTGGTGCTGTTGTAATGCTTCCTGATGGCTTTAAACTTGCTCCACAAGAAAGATGGACCGAAGAAATAAAAGAGGAAACAGAAGGGGTTTATTTCACTAACTACAGTGAAGAAAAAGATAATATCATTATTGTCGGACCTTTACCTGGCGATACCAATAAAGAAATCGTTTTCCCTGTACTTTCCCCTGACCCATCCACTAATAAAGAATATCACTATGGGAAATACTCGTTACATATTGGAGGAAATAGAGGCAGAGGTCAGGTATATCCAACTGGAGACAAGAGCAATAATGTAGTATTCACTTCTTCCACCTCAGGAATTATAAATTCAATAGAAACAATTGAAGATGGTAGCTATCAAGTCAATATAGAAAACGATAATGGTGAAATAACTACTGAAGCAGTGCCTGTTGGTCCTCAACTTATCGTAAAAGCGCAGGACAAAATTAATGTGGGCGACCCTCTTACTAATGATCCCAACGTTGGTGGCTTTGGGCAATTAGATGCTGAGGTTGTACTTCAGAGCCCTTATAGAGTTATAGGATTGATTGCATTCTTCATTGGTGTAGGCTTAACACAAATACTTTTAGTATTAAAGAAAAAACAAGTAGAAAAAGTGCAAGCAGCAGAGGGCATCTAACTTTCTCTAAATGCTTATATTTCAAGCTTTTATACAATCTCCAGGAGAAACTTTTTTAAATTTAGGATTTATAACTATTAGATGGTACGGACTTCTTATTTCTGTTTCAGTTTTAATAGGGGTATTTGTCTCTAAAAAACTTGCAAAGGCAAGAAATATTAACCCAGAGTACATTAGTGAAATACTTCCATCATTAATAATCTCTTCAATAATTGGAGCTAGAACTTATTACGTAATTTTTGAGTGGAAGCAATATAGCGGAGAGAAATTTTTTACTTCTTTTGAACTTTTCAATAACATCATTCAAATACCTTCTTTTCTTGCGGTTTGGGAAGGAGGCATAGCAATCCATGGAGGTCTAATTGGAGGATTAATATCTATTATCTATTTCTGTAAGTCGAAAAAAATTAATTTAAAAACCTTTATAGATATATTAATACCCTCGATTATTCTTGGACAATCAATAGGAAGGTGGGGAAATTTTTTCAATAATGAAGCCTTTGGAGTTCCTACAATTTTGCCTTGGAAATTATTTATACCTATCCAAAATAGGCCTTTAGAATTTATTAATTATGAATTTTTTCATCCTACATTTCTCTATGAGTCATTGTGGAATCTTTTGATTTTCATCGTCCTTATTATTATCTTTAATAAACAAAATAAAACAGATTTTTTCAGGCCTGGCTTTATTAGCTGTCTTTATTTAATAAGTTATAGCTTTGGAAGATTCTGGATTGAAGGTTTAAGAACTGACCCACTATGCATTGGTGGACTTCCACCTTTCTGTGATGGCGGTATAAGAATGGCTCAATTTATAAGTATTTTTCTATTTTCTTCTGGATTAATTGGAATATTTTTTTTAAGATTGAGAACATATAGTGGGAAAAATAGAAAGAATGGATAACAAAATATCCTTTATTGGTGTTGGTCCAGGTGATCCAGAATTATTAACTTTAAAAGCATTAAAAAAGATAAAAATTGCAGATGTCATTATTTGGACTGATTCTCTAATTCCTGAAAAGATTTTAGATTCTGCTAAAGAAGGTTCTGAAAAAATAAAAACGAGTTCACTTAACTTAGAGCAAATCACCTCAATTATGATAGAAAAATTTAAGGCAGGGAAAACTGTTGTAAGGTTGCATGATGGAGACCCTTGCCTTTTTGGAGCAATTAGAGAGCAAATCGAAATTTTAAAAAACGAAAAAATTGAAATCGAGGTTGTTCCTGGAGTAAGTGCTTTTCAAGTAGCTGCAGCATATCATGAATCTGAGTTAACCATCCCTGACGTAACGCAAACAATAATTTTAACTAGAGCAGGAGGTCGAACAGGGATGCCCGAAAAAGAATCTCTGAAAAATCTTGCGAAACACAATTCCTCTATATGTCTATATCTAAGTGCTAGGCATGTGAAAAGATCTCAAGACACTCTATTAAAGTTTTACCCTCCAGAGACTAAAGTGATTGTTGGATTTAGAGTATCTTGGGATGATGGTTGGACATCATTAATAGAATTAAAGGATATGGAAAAATTTTCTATTGAGAAAAAACTTATTAGAACAACCATTTATATAATTAGCCCAGCAATAAGTAATTCTCAAAAAAGATCTAATCTTTATAATCCATCTTATAAGCATCTCTTTAGGAATAAATAATCTTAAAGTTGATAGAAAAATATTAATTACTATAATTAGTAAAAATTTATTTACTTTGAAAGAAATAAAAACTGTTTCGGGAATCAACAATAAAGGAGGAGATTCCTCTTTAAAGAGAATCGGAAATTTCATTAAAGAGGCTAGGTTAAGTAAAAATCAATCAATTGAAGATTTGGCTTCTGATTTAAAAATTGGAGCTCATCAACTTGAAGCCATAGAGGAAGGTAATGAAGAAAAACTACCTGAAAAAGTATTTATCAAAGCAATGATTAGAAGGATTTCACAGAAGCTAAAACTTGATACAGAATTTTTAATGGATGAATTCAAGACAGAGAGGAAAGAAGTGAAAATTGAAGAAATAGTTGAAGAAGTTTCCAAAAAAAATTATAAATCTAGGCAATCTAACAACTTTAACCCACTAGGATTCCTAATATTTATTTTAATTTCAGGCTTTCTCGGACTAATCGCCTCGTCCTTAATTTTCAATTTATTTTCAGATTCTTCTCAGAATCAAACTCCAAAACAAGAACTTATTAAAAAAACTAAATAACTTTTAATTCCAAATTCTTTAGTTCTTTTATTACATTACGGCATAATCCTAAGTTCCATTTTTCAAGAAGAAGATCATGATTTCTATCTAAAGGTAAAAGTTGAAATGTAAGATTATTTTCCTGCAATTTTATTTGAACTGAGGAGATCACCTTGTCAGGTCTTTGATCAAGAGCTGCTGCTAGTCTCAGGATTAATGACATTTCAAGAACTAATGTTTTATCTTCTTTGGATATTAAATTTTGCCAAGACTCATGTCTTTTCTTGGGTAGAGTCTTTCTATGGTACCTAGCAATTGAAGCGATAATATTTGTTTCTGCTTCAGAATATCCCAACAATTCACAATTTTTTATTAAGTACCAAGAGTGTTTGTGATATGAACCAACATTCACATATTTCCCACAATTATAAAGATTAGAAGCTGCCCAAAGAAGTTCTTTAGCTTTAGGGTCATTATCGCTATGAAAGATATTTTTAGTCTGATCATAGATTTGAAAGGCCATATCAATAACTTTCTCAGCTCTTGTATTATCTACTCCAAACTTTCTGGCCTGATGAATTATAGTTGTTTTTCTAATATTGCCTTGAATATTTAACTCATTTTTAATTATCCCTTTACGAAGCATCCAATCTACAACCAAACCCTCTCGAAGCGCCCTCTCACTTATTATTAATTCATCAAAGTTCAACATCTCCATTGCGGTGTTTAATATCAATGCTCCTGGAATAATTATTTCTGCTCTTCTCTCACTTAATGTAGGTATTTTCTTGATTTCCGAGACTGGCAATTTAATTAGTTTTTCCAATACATTTTGTAAATTTTCCCTTTTAAATTTATAACCATGCAACTTTTGTTTAGATTCTCCCAAATCATCTGAAATCAAATTTCCTAATGAGGTTGCAGTGCCACTGGTTGCAATCATAGATAAAGGCTTATCTCCCTTAGATCTACTCTTTATTTTTCGAACAGATGGTTCTAAAGATCCTTTAATAAAAGTTGTTAGAAAACTCGATCTTTCTGAATTTATAGACTCTTGATTTAAAAAATCATTTTTAAGTCTTACCGCACCAATTCTCGAACTGGTAAGAGCTATAGCATCTTTTTTATCTGCAAGTATTAATTCTGTAGATCCTCCTCCAATATCTATGATTACAAAAGACTGATCTTCAAAAGCCATCCCAGAAAGAACACCAAGGTAAATTAATCTGGCTTCCTCAGAACCACTTATCATTTCAATTTGAATATCAGTTTCATCAAGAACTCTTCTAATAAAATCTTGACCATTTGGAGCTTCCCTAACTGCACTTGTTGCTGCTGTTACTATTTGTTTTACTCCATTACTTCTACAATATTCCTTAAATCGCTTAAGAGTAACTAATGCTCTTTGGATTGATTCTTCAGTAAGATTACCCTCCTCATCTCTTTCTCCAAGACGAGTGGTTGATTTATCAGTGAATTTTATTGAAAATGATTTTAATTCTAGATTAATTTCCGCTACCAAGAGATGTGTAGAGTTAGTTCCAATATCTATAGAAGCTACTAAAATTTGCTTTTCTTGAAAATATCTTAAATCTTTTTTCTGTATCATTTCTTTTATAAGATACTGATATCTTTAATCCATTAATAAATATACCCAAGATTGATTATTAAATAATAGAAAACATTTAATCCTAGTAAGATTATTTAAAGTTATGAAATATACAATAGGTCGTATGCAAAATAAAAATCAACAAATTAAATTAAGTACTTTTTTTGAATTATTAAGGTGGAATAAGCCGACTGGAAGAATGATCTTACTTATTCCTGCTGGATGGAGTTTATATTTAACCCCAGAGGCTAATCCAACATTTTTAATGTTGCTAAGAATAATCCTGGGAGGGCTACTAGTAAGTGGATTAGGATGCGTAGTTAATGATATTTGGGACAAAAATATTGATAAAAGAGTTTTCAGGACAAAAAATAGACCTCTAGCTTCAAATAAAATCGGTCTTAAAACGGCTTATGCAATTCTTTTCTTTTTAATTTTATGTAGTTTCTTTTTAACTTTGTCACTACCTCAACCTGGCAGAATCCTCTCAATTTCACTTGCTTTTTTAGCTTTACCTATTATTTTAATTTATCCTTCTGCCAAAAGATGGTTTAAATATCCTCAATTAATATTATCCATATGCTGGGGTTTTGCTGTCTTAATTCCCTGGGCTGCAAATGAAGGCAATTTAAATAGTATTGTTTTATTGTTTTGCTGGCTAGCAACTATTTTTTGGACTTTTGGCTTTGACACAATTTATGCTTTAGCAGATAAAAAATATGATATCAAAATTGGAATAAATAGTTCCGCTGTTAACCTCCAGAACAATACAAGAATAACTATTCAAATTTGTTATTTATTAACTTCTATTTTTCTAGCATTATGCGGATTTATTAATCAAATGAATTTTATTTTTTGGCCAATTTGGCTTACAACGGCAATCTTAATGCAGCGAGACATACTAAAGGTATTTCCCGAGGAAAAGCAATCAATAAAAAATATTGGGAATCACTTCAAAAATCAATCAATTTATGGAGGAATCCTTTTATTAGGAATTATTATCGCCTCATAAATTCTAAAAATGGTTTTTAAATTAAAAAAAGGTGATCTAATAGATATTTTAGCTCCCGGCTCCTTTATTGATGAAGAAGAAAATTTTCAAAAAGGCATAGAAATCTTAAAAAACTGGGGCTTGGAAATTAATGAAAATAATTCTCTATCAAAAAAATTTAGTTATTTTGCAGGTGATGATCTAACTAGATTTGAAGAACTGGAAAAAGCACAAAATAGTAAGCTAATCATTTTTGCAAAAGGAGGCTGGGGTTCAGCAAGACTTTTAGAAAAAGAACCTTCTTGGCAGCATGGTTTGATGCTTGGATTCTCAGATACATGTTCTTTACTACTATCTAAATATTCTCAAGGATTTATAGGTTCTATCCATGGGCCCATGGTTACTAGCCTTTTCAAAGAACCAGAGTGGAGTCTTGAGAGATTAAGAAATTTACTTTTTGAGGGATATGTTGAGGACATAATAGGAATTCCTCTAAGAGGTGGAAAAGCGAAAGGAGAGATTATAGTTTCTAACTTAACTATTGCTACTTTTTTAATTGGGACTAATCACTTTCCAGATTGCAAAGGGAAAATAATAATTTTTGAAGACATTAATGAAGATATTTATAAAATTGATCGAATGTTGACTTACCTCAGGATGACTAAAACAATTTCTGAAATTGCGGGTATTGGATTCGGAAGTTTCTCTAATGATTCCTGCGACCTTAAATGGAAAGATTTACTAAAAAACTGCATTATTGAAAGACTTCAAGAGTTTGATTTTCCTATTCTTTTTGATCTCCCAATAGGCCACATCTCAGGGAATGCATGCATCCCATTAGGGTATGAAGCAACCTTAAATGGTGATAATGGCATTCTTAGTATCGATAAACCTTTTTAACTAGGAGTTCTTCACAAAAAGTTTTGCTATTTTCAAATCTATAGGGGATGTAATCTTTATATTTGAATAAGTTCCTTCAATAACTTTTACTTTCCAATTAAGCATTTCGAATAGTGAAGCATCATCTGTGACTTTCCAGTTTTTATCAATAGCCATCTCATGAGCTTTTTTTAATCTATTTACTAAAAAGCCCTGAGGAGTTTGAGCTGCCCATAAATAATTTCTATCTGGTGTTTCTTTAATAAAACCTTCATTATCGACAATCTTTATTGTATCAATTACCTTAGTAGCCAAAATTACAGCTTCATTTTCGTCTAATTGCTTGGCACAAAGGTCTATCAATTCAGGATTAATTAGACATCTAGCACCATCATGTATTAAAACTTTTTCAGCATCTTTTGGTAGCGCTTTTAAACCATTAAAAACTGACTGTTGTCTAGTATCACCACCATTAATCCAATGAACTTTATGGGCAAAATCCTTTGCTGAATTTAATAATAATTTTTTATCTTTTGGTTGCCCAATTATGCCAACCCAATTTGTTGAACTTGCAGAAAATATAGATTTAAGTGTCCAATAAATCAAAGACTCGCCCTCTAAATCAATAAGTAATTTATTTTTTCCAGCTTTCATTCTGCTACCGCTCCCTGCAGCTGGTATTAAAAAGTGCACAATACAAGGTTTTAATATTTTCTAGACAATTATAAATAAAAGCAATATCTTTACACAAATAGTACTACGATTGAAAATTATAAAATTTCATAATGTCCAATACAGATTCATTATCAGGCAAAGTTGCTTTAATCACTGGAGCTAGCAGAGGAATTGGTAAAGAAATAGCTTTAGAACTAAGTCGCTTAGGAGCAGAAGTTTTTATTAATTACTCTTCTTCTGATGAAAAAGCTGAAGAAGTTGTAAATTCAATAAAAAATTCGGGAGGTAAAGCTCATAAATTAAAATTTGATGTTTCAAAAGAAGATTCTGTCAGTTTAGCTTTTGAAGAAATAATCAAAATTAATGGCACCATTGATATACTCATTAATAATGCTGGTATTACAAGAGATGGACTATTGATGAGAATGAAATCGGAACAATGGGATGACGTACTAAATACAAACTTAAAAGGAGTTTTTCTTTGTACAAAATATGCTTCAAAATTCATGATGAAAAAAAGAAGTGGTAGCATCGTAAATATTTCATCTGTTGTTGGAATAATTGGTAATCCAGGGCAAGCAAATTATTCTGCAGCCAAAGCTGGAGTTATTGGATTTACCAAAACTTGCGCTAAAGAATTTGCTTCAAGAGGTATAAACGTAAATGCAATTGCACCAGGTTTCATAGAAACAGAGATGACTGAAAAACTTAATACTGAAGAGATTCTTAAAGTTATTCCTTTAGGGAAATTAGGAAGTTGTAATCAAATTGCAAACTTAGTGTCATTCTTAGTTTCAAGTGACGCAGGAAGTTACATCACAGGGCAAACAATAAGTATTGACGGGGGTATGAGTATTTAATTATGTACTTTCATAAGGCTGGCCCAATTCATCTCTTAATCTTCTAATTTTTTGTAAAAGTTTTAGTCTTCGACTTCTAGCAGTTAATGTCAAGAAAAATCTTAAAGGAAAGTAGATTAGTGTCATAGCAATCGCAAGAATTGCGGTAAGAGTAAAAATAAGATTATTTGTTTCTTCCATAACTTAAACATACTCTTATTTGAGTTAATTTGTATGTCTTATTAAAAGAAATTCGGCTTTCCCCACTTAATTAAATATCCCTTAAAAATGATTCTATGGGAGATTAGAATAAGATTAAAGATCAAATAAACATGGCTAAGCAGTTAAGTTTTTCTAATGAATCAAGAGAAGCGCTAGAAAAAGGTGTAAATTTCGTAGCTAATGCAGTAAAGGTTACTATTGGGCCAAAAGCAAAAAACGTTGTTATAGAAAAGAAATTTGGTTCGCCAGATATAGTAAGAGATGGATCTACAGTTGCTAAAGAAATAGAGATTGAAAACCCTATTTCTAATTTAGGTGCAAAATTAATAGAACAAGTCGCATCCAAGACAAAAGAGAGTGCTGGTGATGGAACAACAACAGCAACCATTCTGGCTCAGAAGATGGTTCAGGAAGGATTAAAAAATATTGCTTCTGGCGCCAACCCTATGGAGTTAAAAAAAGGTATGGAGGCAGGCCTAGCTTTTGTCTTAGAAAAATTAAGTTCTAAAAGTATTTCATTAAGTGGTTCTGATATCCAAAAAGTTGCAACAGTTAGTGCTGGAGGTGATGAAGAAATTGGATCTATAATTTCGAAAGCAATGGATATTGTTACTTCAGATGGTGTAATAACTGTTGAAGAATCTCAATCACTAGAAACAGAATTAGATATAACTGAAGGAATGTCTTTTGATAGAGGTTATAGTTCTCCATATTTCGTAACAGACCAAGAAAGACAAGTTTGTGAACTTGAAAACCCTAAAATATTAATAACTGATCAAAAAATCTCAACTTTAGTTGATCTAGTTCCAATACTTGAAGAAATTCAGAAGTCAGGTTCACCTTTTCTAATTCTTGCTGAAGATATCGAAGGAGAGGCTTTAACCACTCTGGTTTTGAATAAGAATAGTGGGGTTTTAAATGTAGCTTCCGTAAGAGCTCCCTTATTTGGTGAGAGAAGAAAAGCTGCCCTTGAAGATATTGCAATTCTTACAGGGGCTAAGTTAATTAGCGAAGATAAATCGATGACAATTGATAAAGTATCGATTAATGATTTAGGTAAAGCAAAAAAAATAACTATCACAAAGGACAAAACTACAATTGTTGCCTTCGAAGACACTAAAGATTTAGTTAAAGCACGAGTAGAGAAATTAAAGAGAGAAGTTAATATAACTGAATCTGAGTATGATCAGGATAAAATCAATGAAAGGATAGCCAAACTAGCAGGAGGAGTAGCTCTTATAAAAGTAGGAGCTGCTACAGAAACAGAGATGAAGTATAAAAAGTTGAGAATCGAAGATTCCCTTAATGCTACGAAAGCCGCTATTGAAGAGGGTGTTGTTTCTGGAGGAGGACAAACTTTAATTGAAATATCAGTTGACCTTTTAAATTTAAGTGAAACATCTTCAGATGATTTAAGAACAGGGATAAATATAGTCAAAGAAGCCCTTTTGGAACCCACCAAACAGATCGCAAAAAATGCTGGTTTTAATGGAGATGTAGTTGTCGCTGAAATTAAAAGACTTAACAAAGGCTTTAATGCTAATTCAGGAAAATATGAGGATTTAAAAGATTCAGGAATATTAGATCCAACCAAAGTAATAAGATTAGCTCTTCAAGATTCAGTATCTATTGCAGCTATGCTCCTCACAACAGAAGTTGCGATGGCAGACATTCCAGAGCCTGAAGTAGCAGCCCCTGGAGGACCTGGTGGAGATCCAATGGGAGGTATGGGTGGCATGGGAATGCCGGGTATGGGTGGCATGGGAATGCCGGGTATGGGTGGCATGGGAATGCCAGGTATGGGGGGCATGGGAATGCCAGGTATGGGGGGCATGGGAATGCCAGGTATGATGTAAAAGCTAACTTGCTTTTTTATCGTTGTTAATCCACTTTCTTAAATTTTTAATATAAGGTAGGGGTAATTTTGGGGTTTCAGTAAATTGATTTATTTTATTAGAATTTTGATTTTTGATAGATATTTCATTGCTGCTAGCAGTTTCCAGGCCATTTGATTCCATCTTTGTTTTTTCAATATTTTCATAAGTTTTTGATAATTCAAGCTTAATTTGTTCTTGATTTTCTTCATGCACTTCATCAATTAAAGATATATGTTCTTGATTTTCTTCTTCACGCTGATTTTCTTTTTGTAGTGAACTATGGATTAATAAATCATTTAATGAATCAATCCCAAATCTATGGACCCACTTAAGAACAACATTTTCTTTTAGCAAAGAATTATTTTCTAAAGAGGCTTGTTTAAAAACTTCTATTAAATGATTTTTTAAAAGCATAAAATTTCTAATTTAACTTTCTATTTAACAGAGGCCTTATAATAATCAAGGAAAAAACTGTTAAAGAAAATAAAATTGAGATACAACTCTTACAAGTTAAATCACCATATGGGGCATGTAAAGCCACTAATTCTAAATCCATAGTTTGTGTATAGGCAGTCCTAATAGGTTCAATAGCAAAAGTTAATGGATTTAATGAAGCTAACCAGCCCAGCCAATTTGGCATAAAAGAGATTGGAGCTAAAGCAGTACTCGCAAATAGAAGAGGTAAATTTATTACGAATATAAGAGCGATTAATTCAATATGTCCCGGCAAAACAAACGCTAAACATAAACTTATTGATGTCACAAAAAGAACTAATAAAATTAGTGTTGTAAATACAATTCCTAAACCATATAAGTTGGGCCATCCATAACCCAAAATGTATGAAACAATCATTATTACAATACTCTGAACAAAACTCAAGATTGTTATGTAAAAAAAAGAAGATAAAACTATGGATAATCTACTGGTTAAAGGAGCCACAAGTAATCTATTAAGAAATCCAAACTCTCTATCAAACATTAAAGGAAGACCAGAGTTTAGGGCTCCACTAAAAGCAGTAAAAACAATAAGTCCTGCTCCTAAAAAATTCCCATAAGAATCAACACCTGGTAAAAAACCTTCAGGAGCTTTAGAGAATAATGCCCCAAATAAAAAAAGCCAAATTATTGGTTGTAATATTCCTGCTAAAAGAGTTGATGGTCTTCTTTTTAATTGAATAAATAATCTCTTTGTTAAGGCAAATGTTTCTTGATATAAAAAAAATAAATTATACTGTTGTAATTCCATAATTAGCAGTAATTACTATTCATTATAGTTAGTTAACCAAAAAATTTTTTTAACGCATGGATTGCTTTGATTCTTTTTTTAGGTCTCTTTTCCCTGCCATAGAAATTTCAGCATCCAATAATGTTTTCCCAGTTGCCTGAAGATATACATCATCCAAGCTTGGCTGACTTTGGGTAAGAGAAAAAATTTCAAACTTTGAGAAGGCCAATTCCACTTTTAGCTTCGTAAGTAAATCTTTTTGCTTATCTGCTACGAAATTTATCGAGAATCCTTGAGATTCATTAATAATAATCTGACTAATTCCATCTATTGAAGATAAAATTTTAGATATATTATTTGCTTCTTCCTGATTACTAAATTCTCTTACTTTCAAAGTTACTCTATCTCCTCCTAATTTATTTTTGAGCTCTGCAGGAGTCCCTTTTGCTATAACTCTTCCATCATCAATTATCACTAATCTGTCTGCCAATTTATCTATTTCATCAAGATAGTGACTACTTAAAATAATGGTCATTCCATTATTTCTCAAATCTTTCAAAAGTTGCCATATAATATTTCTACTTTCAATATCTAAGCCAACTGTAGGTTCATCCAAAATTAATACTTGGGGTAAATGTAAAAGTCCAGCTGCCAGATCTATTCTTCTTTTCATTCCCCCTGAATAAGTTCCGCACTTACGATCAATCCAATCATTCATTTCTAATTGATCTATTAATTTATTTATCCTTTCAAATTTTTTATTTTTGTTGATGTGATATAAATCTGATTGAAAATCCAAAAGCTCTCGTCCAGTTAATATTTTATCAAGTGCAATGTCTTGAGCAACATAACCAATTAATTCTCTAATTTTCCTTGAATTTTTTATCAGATTAATATTATTTATAAAAACTTCTCCACTATCAGGCTCTATTAAAGTAGCGAGTATTTTTATTAGTGTTGATTTGCCAGCACCATTTGGACCAAGTATTCCGAATAATGTGCCAGCTTCAATTTCCATCGATAAATTTTTTAATGCATTGATATCTGAATAAGATTTTGAGAGCCCTTTTACTTTTATATAATTCATCAAACTTACTATTTACTTAAAAAACATTTTACATCTAATTTAATTACTAAGTAGGGATACAATAGATAAAAATATTTGCATAGATTGCTGCTCAAATTCTACGGATAGTTGGGTTCTGGAAATTAATAACAAAAGACAAATGCCAAACATGTAGAGAATAGACCACCTAAAAAGAGACTTTGCTCTTGAAAGATCATCAGGAGATTTCTTTAATTCATTTATTAATTGCAAAAGTCTTCCATTAAATGGCAATAACATAATTCCATATAAAAGACCCCCTTCAGGTAAAGCAAAGACTCCCATAATACTCATTAAAACTGTTGCCCATCCGTAACGAGAAATCGCTTTAGCAGTAAAAACAGATCCTTTAACAGAAGGGAGCATAGGAATACCAACAGATGCGTAATCATCCTTCAACAAAATTGCAAGTGCCCAAAAATGAGCTGGGGTCCATAATATTACTAGACCAAACAACCACCAACCACTAAGACCTACATGCCCTGTGGCAGCAGACGCTCCAACTAAGGGCGGTATTGCACCAGCAACTCCTCCGAAAACAATATTTTTTGTTGTACGAGGTTTCAAAATAACTGTATATAAAATTACGTAGCTAAATAAACCAAGAAGAGTTAAACCCGCAGCCAAATAATTTACACCACTTACTAAAAGCATCGAAGCCGCCAAAGTACATGATACGGCGGCTAAAAATACAGTCTCAGATGACAACTTTCCTGCTGGCAAGGCTCTTTTGCTAGTTCTTGTCATCCTTTTATCTAATTCCATTTCCCATAAGCAATTAAGAGCTCCTGCTGCAGCTGCTGCCAAAGCGCCTCCTCCTAAAGTGCAGATAAGTTTCGGTGAAGACAAAGGCCATTCTTCAGTTAAAGCCATTCCTCCCAAAGTTGTGGCCAGTAAAAGTGGGATTAATCTAGGTTTTGCTACTTCAAGCCAAGGCGGCAAAGTTAATCTTTTTCTTGAAGGTACAACTTCATCCCTAATTGAAGATTTATAGTTCAAGTTTTCTAAGTTACTACTGTTCATGAGTTGATACCGACCGTTTGAGGATTAAGGGAGTGGTTTAGATCTTTTTTGGTTAAAGGATTTCTAAAAATTAATGTTGTTAATATCGCAATAAATAAAGAGGTGTTAAGTTGATGACCGATAATAAAAATGGGTTCATTTAAATTTGTTTTAAGACTTAAAACACCCAAAGTAATTTGGGAAAACAAGAGAAAAATAAGTGTTGTGAGATATTTCCAATTTTCCTTAAGCAAACTTCTCTTATAAATTGCAATAGCAATAATCAATAAAATTGAGAAAGCAATTGGAAAAGCAAATAATTTATGTGTATTTAGAATTAGACATTGTTTATTAAAAGATAAGCAAATATGGGCTGACCAGGTTGATGAAAGCCTTACGCCAATAAAAGATTGAATCAGAGTAAGTAAAAGAGGAATAAAAAATAATAATCTCCACCAGATTAATGGCTCTTCAATGTCGTAATTTTCTAAATTTTGATTTATTGAAATTGTTGTAATGAGAAGTAGAAAAGCTATTAAGAGATGGCCAGTAACAGTATATGAATCAAGCAGGTTTATTACTGTTAAAGCCCCAAAGGATCCTTGGACAATAACGAGAAAAAGTAATAATGAATAAGTTTTAGGTAACCAATTTGGAATTTCATTTTTCCAAATAATTGAAAGCGCAAATTTAAAAAGAATTAATATTCCAACCAGAAAAGCATCTAGACGATGAACCCACTCTAGAAATACTCTTAGGTTCATATGTTTAAAAGGCAAAAAAGATCCATAGCATAATGGCCAATCTGGACAGGCAAGTCCTGCCTCCATGACTCTAGTAGCACCTCCAATTACGATTAGTGCGATAAGTGCAAAAACACTATGACTTCCCAACCTTTTAAAAATTGTCAGATATTTTGATTTATATAATTGGTTATTAATCAAATGGATAAAACCTATTATTTTGCATAATAAATTAGATTCAAAAACCAAACATTAATTAAAAATTAATATGTTTAATTTAAAAAATAATTTACTAATTTAATCTTTTTTTCCTGACAATTAACTCTAAAAAGTTATTAATAATACGCCTTTTATTTCATAAATCTTAAGAAGTTGTGAATTTAAATGTTTTTCTTTTAACAAAGGATGCAGGATTAAAAAAATTGAATATCTTGAGAATATAAATACAGATTTTTAGAGAACAATTGTTAAATAAAAACATTTATTTAATACTAATTATTTCACTCGTTTTTGCTATATCTTTTTGGATTGGTTTTAATGTAAATTTGCTCCCAGCGGAAGCAAGTATTAATGCACCAATTTACGATGAACTTTTTAAAATTCTTTTCATCATTGGATTAATTATTTTTATAGGAATGACAATAGCTGTTATTTATAGCTTATTTAAGTTTAGGAAAAGGAATGATCAAATAGGAGATGGTATAGCTTTAGAGGGAAATTTAAGCTTAGAAATTGTATGGACAATTATTCCTTCAATAATTGTTTTGTTAATAGGTTTATATAGCTACAACATCTACGATCGAATGGGAGGGATGAAAGAACTAAATCATAACCACGAAATGATGAGTTCTAATTCTGAAAAAATATGGGCTGGAATAAGTCAAACTTCTGATAATGAAATAGCAATAAATAATTTATCAATTGAAGTTTCAGCTATGCAATTTGCATTTCTATTCAATTATCCCAAGGGCAATTTCATATCAGGAGAACTACACGTACCTGTTGATCAAAAAGTATCAATGAAGATGGAATCCAAAGATGTCATTCATGCTTTTTGGGTGCCAGAGTTCAGAATTAAACAGGATATTATTCCTGGGCAACCTACTATTCTAAATTTCACTCCTACGAAAGTAGGAAAATATCCGATAATTTGCGCAGAATTATGTGGCCCATATCATGGAGGAATGAGAGCCTCCATAATTGTTGAAGAAGAATCCGATTACAACGAATGGTTTAACAAAAATAAAAAACCAGAGGTAAATTTATGACAATATCAATTGATCCACAAAAAACTAATAATGAAAGCCTTCAACCTAAAGGTTGGCTTAGATACTTTAGTTTTAGCCTTGATCATAAAGTAATCGGGATACAATACTTAGTCTGCGGTTTTCTTTTCTACTTAATAGGAGGAACCTTGGCGAGCGCTATAAGAATTGAACTGGCTAGTCCAATGTCTGATTTTATGCCAAGAGATGTTTATAACCAAGTTTTAACCCTGCATGGAACAATAATGATATTCCTTTGGATAGTGCCTGTAGTCAACGGTGCTTTTGGAAATTATTTAATCCCATTCTATGTAGGTGCAAGAGATATGGCATTCCCGCGGTTAAATGCTGTAGCTTTTTGGTTAATTCCTCCTTCTGGTTTGATGCTTGTAGCAAGCTATTTTGTAGAAGGCGCTGCTCAGGCCGGATGGACGGCTTATCCGCCCTTAAGCATAACTACTCCTCAATCAGGTCAAATAATTTGGATTCTGAGCGTTCTTTTACTTGGAGGGAGTTCTATCTTTGGTGGCATAAACTTTATCGCCACCATTATTAAATTAAGAAGGCCGGGATTAAAACTCATGCAATTGCCAATGTATTGCTGGGCAATGCTTGGCACAAGTCTATTAGTTGTTTTATCAACTCCTGTTTTAGCAGGAACTTTAATCCTACTTAGCTTTGATATCATCGCTAATACAGGGTTTTTCAATCCTGTTTTAGGTGGTAATGTCGTAGTCTATCAGCATTTATTTTGGTTTTATTCTCATCCAGCTGTTTACATTATGGTACTTCCTGCATTTGGTTTAGTAAGTGAAATACTTCCTGTACATGCTAGAAAACCACTTTTTGGATATACAACAATGGTTTTTTCAATAATGGGGATAGTTGTTTTAGGTTTAGTTGTTTGGGCTCATCACATGTTTACAAGTGGAACGCCTCCTTGGATGAGATTGTTCTTTACTATCGCGACAGCATTTATTGCTGTTCCAACAGGGATAAAATTTTTCAATTGGGTTGCAACATTATGGGGAGGTAAAATTTCCATCAATAGCGCAATGTTATTCTCTTGCGGATTTATTATAAATTTTGTTTTTGGAGGTATTACAGGAGTTGCTTTGGCACAGGTCCCTTTTGATATTCACGTTCATGATACATATTTCGTTGTAGCCCATTTTCACTACATAGTTTATGGGGGGACTGTTTTTATTATTTTCTCATCGATATATCATTGGTTCCCCAAAGTAACTGGAAAAATGCTGAGTGAAAAATTGGGAATTTTACATTTTATCATCACCTTCATTGGATTTAACTTGTGCTTTGCCCCTCAACATTGGCTCGGTTTAAATGGAATGCCTAGAAGAGTTGCAGAATATGATCCTCAATTCCAGTTCGTCAATCAAATTAGTAGTCTTGGTGCTCTTTTGATGGCAATAAGCACAATTCCTTTTTTAATTAATGTTTTCCTTAGTTTGAGAGATGGAATAGTTGCTGGAGATAACCCTTGGAATGCTCTTACACCTGAATGGTTAACATCTTCTCCACCTCCAGTTGAAAATTGGGAAGGAGAAGCCCCGTTAGTTGAAGAACCTTATGGTTATGGTAAACAATTTTCTGAAGGCAAATAAAATCATATGACAACTCTGGATAGCTCAAAAGAAATTCAAAAAAATAATTCTGAAGTTAAAGAAACACATGAAGACTTCAGAATGTTTGGTCTTATAACTTTCCTAATTGCGGACGGAATGACTTTTGCTGGATTCTTTGCTGCTTATTTAACTTATAAAGCAGTTAATCCATTACCTGATGGTGCTATTTATGAATTAGAACTACCAATACCTACACTCAATACAATTTTGTTACTTGTTAGTAGTGCAACTTTCCATAAAGCAGGCAAAGCACTTTTAAAAGATAACAACTCTGATTCCCAAAAATGGTTATTTATTACTGCTTTTCTTGGAATTATATTTTTAATATGTCAATTATTTGAATATTTTCATTTGCCTTTTGGATTAACCGATAACTTATTCGCAAGTACTTTTTATGCTCTTACTGGTTTTCATGGATTACATGTCACTTTAGGCACTTTAATGATTTTAATTATCGCTTGGCAATCAAGAATCAATGGTGGAAGATTAACTAGTCAAAATATGTTCCCATTGGAAGCTGTTGAATTGTACTGGCATTTTGTAGATGGAATATGGGTTATTTTATTTATTATCTTATATCTTTTATAAAAAACCAAATTTAAAAAATTAAATATATTTTTTATTAATTTATATTGCCACAGTTCTCCTTTTTAGTAAGAATATATAATTAGAAATTTGTCAGATAATGCTTGAAGGAAAAGAACTTCTTGAAAAAGCAAAATTATTAAGTAAAAAATCTGAAGAAGAGATAGCAAAAGGTTGTGGGTACGTTGGTCCTAGCGGAAGAATTTTAAGAAAAAGTTTTTATAGGGCGCTTATCGAAGCTAGGGGTTACAAAATAGGAAATGGTCGTCAGGGGAAAAATGGTAATAGAGCTTCAAGAGGCAGACAAACAGAATTCAAAACCAAAGTTCATGGCAATGGAAACCTATTAATTGGTAATGCTTACACCAAAAAATTAGGTCTAGAACCTGGTCAGGAATTTAAAATCGATCTTAAAAAAGAGTCAAAAACAATTTATCTAATTCCATTAAATTAAAAAATATATTTTACCAACCGTTTTCTTTAAGCCATTCCGAAGAAATATTATTTGAAGATAAATCTTGATTATTATTTTTATTAAATAAAAGTAATTTCTCTACATATTTAATTAGTGCATCTGCCTCAAGGTTTACGCTGTCACCGACATTTAATTTATTCAGATTTGTGTTATGCCAAGTATGAGGAATTATCGCAATAGTAAATATTTCTCCTTCCTGCTCATATTTTGCAATTGTAAGACTTATACCATTGACACAAATACTGCCTTTATTAACTACATATTTCGAAAAATTATTATTTTTCCACTTTATAGATAAAAGCCATGATTTCTCTAATTTTTCTATATTCTCAACTGTTCCAAGGCCATCAACATGTCCACTGACTATATGTCCTCCTAGACGGTCAGACACTCTAAGAGCGGGCTCCAAATTAACAATCTGATTCAGGTTCGACTTTACTCCTAAAGTTGTTTTTTTTAATGTCTCCTCACTAACATCAACAGTGAATTTATTTTGAAAAATCTCTTTAACTGTCAAACAAATTCCATCAACAGCTATGCTATCACCGATTGCCATGTCAAATAAATTATCTAGAATTTCAATTTCTAAAAAATTTTTTTCTTTTCTTAGTTTTCCAACTGATTGAATTATTCCTGTAAACATAGATTTAAGAAAAATATTTTTGCAAAATTTTGTATTTACTTTAATTTACTTTAAATGATTTTCAACTATAAATAAATTAAAGAATAAATAAAAAGAAATTGATCATATTTAGATGATTATAAATTCACAAAAAAGATCATTTGGTAGAGGGGCGAAAGTGAGCTTATTCACCTTAGGGACAATGCGAGCAACTGAAAGTCTCGCAAAAATGTATAGCATAATAAAAAATGCATATTATGTAGGAATTAACCACATAGAAACAGCACCCTCTTATGGTGATGCTGAATCACTTATTGGAAATTCAATAAAAAAATTAGCAATAGAAGAGAATATAAAAGAAAAGAATTGGGTTATTACTTCCAAAGTTTTACCAAAGGGTGATTTTGACTTTTTAAAAAATAATTTTAAAAAATCTCTTAAAAATTTAAATCGTGAGAAAATTAATAATCTTGCAATTCACGGACTCAACTTAAAACAACATTTAGATTGGGTTCTTGCTGGAGAGGGTAAGAAATTCATATCTTGGATACTTGAGAAGGAACTAGTTGATCAAGTTGGTTTTAGTTCTCACGGAAGTTATTCACTAATTAAAGATGCAATTAATTGTGATGTTTTTACTTTTTGTAGTCTTCATTTACATTATTTAGATCAATCTAAGATTGCTTTAGCAGAGAAAGCTATAAAAAAAGGTATGGGAGTTTTAGCAATATCACCTGCTGATAAAGGCGGTAGATTGTATTCTCCAAGTGATATTTTGATAGAGGCCTCTAAGCCTTTTCATCCATTAGAATTAGCGTATCGATTTCTGCTAGCAAAAGGCATTACAACTTTATCCTTGGGGGCGACAAACAAAAAAGATTTTGAATTTGCGAATAAACTTAGAAACTCATCAGAGAAGCTTACAAAACTTGAAAAAAGCGCCCTGAATAAAATTGAGGAAGTTTCTAATGAAAGATTAAACTCAACCAAATGTGAACAATGTAGATCTTGTCTTCCATGTCCAAATGAAGTGCCTATTCCAGAAATACTTCGTTTAAGAAATATATCTATTGGTTATGGCCAATCAGAATTTTCAAAAGAAAGATACAATTTAATAGGAAAAGCTGGCCACTGGTGGGAAGAAAAAAATTCCTCATTTTGTCAAGAATGTAATGAATGTGTTCCTAGATGTCCTAGTAAATTAGACATCCCAAATTTATTAAAGGAAACTCATAACTTATTAATTGAAAATCCTACAAAAAGATTATGGGGATAAGGAGTCATTCCAGATATTTTTAAGATTAATTTTTTGTTCATTTGTTAAGACAGGGAAAGACCAACTATTTTGCCAACATTTCTCAGAAGGTCCTGAGGTGGGGAACATTTCAGATTTATATTTACTTTGCAAATAATCACTATTGAATGGAAGATACCAACCCTGGCTTACTAATTTATCTACTATTGATTTATTTTCTAAAGATTTAATCCATTGAATTAATATTGCATTATTTAGATTTGATCGACTAAGTAGAAAATGCCACATCAAAGGTACGCCTTGGCTTGGAAAAACTAAAGAAAGCCTTGGATCTATTTTTAAATATTTTGAACAAAGACTATAAGGAACTATTGCGACACAAGCATCAGAATTAATCAACCAATTGAGCATATTTTTATCATCAAATATCATTGCTTGGCTTTTGAGTTTTTTTAAAGAATTAGATGTATTAATTTTTTTAGCAATTGACAATATTATTCTGGGACTTTGTGGAAAAATTATTTTTCCAGTTAATTTTTTAGAAAGAAGAAAATCCCAAGATGTTCTGGCTGAATTTATTAAGTCTTTATTATTTTTAATGATAATTGTATAGGGTACTACGCCAATAGGAAATAATTTACTCCTTTGATTTTGATTAAAACTTCCCAAAAAATCTATCGATCTCTTATCCAAATTTTTGAACAGTGCATATTCATTTATTTTTTCAAATTCTGAAAAATCTATACTAGATATCCATCCATCATTTATTAAAGTAAAGTCAGAATTGAGAATTGTGTTTCTATTTTTTTGTAGCCGAATATTTTCAAAATTAATTTTTTCCTGCTTCCAATCTTTTGGAATCGTATCTTTAAAAGATTCTGGATAAAAAGAATTTTGTAATGCAATTTTTACTTTATTAGGTATATTACTGCAAGAGTTTAAGAAAAATAAAAGCGAAAGCTTACCACAATTTAAAAATCCTCTTCTGGATACAAATTTTGAAAACATTCAGCAATCCTTCTCTAAAGAAATTTGACTTAGGCCCTTCATCATTTCCAGATTTTGTTGACACAATGAAACTATTTCTTCATTTTTAAATCCATCTAAGAAAGCAAGCAATGATATTCCACCAGCACCTACACCTTCTTTTACATGACCTAATTCATAATCCCTCAATTCTTTGTATTTTGAAGATTTAAAATTTAAAGGACTGGCTAAACCTAATAATTTGACATCATATTTTTCATTAATTAGATTTACTAAATCATTTAGAGAATTATCTTTCACAAGCCACCCAGTTGTCGCAACAAAAACATCTTCAATAAATTCATCTTTATTTTTTTTATCTAAAAATTCTAATACAAGCAAAATGACCGCTAACATCTGACTTCCTCCAGACAATATTACAGGTTGTTTTGCTAACCTGGCACCAATTAATAGACCCATTGAGAAAGCTTGGAAAGGATCACCTACCGCCGCGACAACATCAAAAGAGTCGAAATCAGCATTGAAATTTGCATTGAGAAGTCCTCTTTTAACTACTTGTCTCCTTAGTTCCCTTGGAGCTTTAAATAAACTGCTCCCTACTAAATTAGATACCTGCAAACCAAAAGCTTCCATTACTGCCTGAGCAGTTGTGGTACCTCCCGGCACAGATTCAGAAATTAAAACTGGTTGTTTTAAGGATTTTCCTATCCCAAGACCTTTTTTATAGAGATTTAAAACTCTCTCTTTAGTCATCGATTTACCAGTAGTAAGACAATTTGATGGGCCCAAATTTCTATCTTCTACAACCAAATGATTAAAATAAGGCTTTGCTCCTATTCCCAGAGGAACAATAATTGGATAAATATTTATAAGCTTTGAACAAACATGACTAATTAGGGCCGGAGTTACTCCTGCATTGAGAAGAGGCAATTTATATTTATGATCTTTTGAAGCACCCGCAAGCAAAAATTCGGCATCTGCGAGCGCAGTTATTCTCCTTGATTTTGCATTAATACCTGCTGCGGAAATTCCTGGTATTTGAGATGTATTAGTGCCAGCAATTATGAGAAATATTTTTAAATTTTTAATATTATTTTTCAGTATTTCTATCTTGTTAAGTTGTCTTTTTTTATTGGATTCATTACCAAAAAAATTTATCCCTAATTCTTTACTGTACATTCTTACTTTTTTTTAATTCTTAAAATCAACTAAGCTATTTAACAATCTTGGAGGATCTGGGATGGTTAATTTAAATCTAGGAAACAGAGAATAGGCAACTACATGTACAGTTAAAACATAAACTATCTCTTGAAAAATGATTAATAAAATTGCACCTAATTGTATACTCACAATTGAGGGATATAAAGGTAAATTAAATAATCCAATAAACTTTTCTATTAGACCATAACTAGCTCTAGTAATTAACACCCAAAGATTATCTCCAACCAAGGTAGATAATGCTATTACTCTTAGTAAGAAGCCAAGGGTTCCAATAACAACTCCCCCAGTTAAACTAAGTTTCCAACTCTTTTCTTTAAACCAACACCAACCTAACCAAAAAGCCAAGATCCCATAAGGAAATAAAAATAAAGTTCCTCTAACAGGACCCATAATTATGAATAAAAGTAGAAATTGTATTAAAAGTCCTTCCAATGCAATTTTAGTTCCTCTTCTCAAGTGCAACAGGATCATTGGGAGGGGTAAAATCAACCTTAATAAAGCTCCCCCAATTGGCAGATAATATAATGCAACCCATAATAAAGACGAAAGAGATGCTAGATAAGAGGTCTCGACAATATTTAATGCTTCTGTTTTTGTTTTTGTTTTCATTTTTTGTTGAATATTTTTAATTAATTTTTATTCATACTTTTATTTTTTGAATCTAAAATACGTTCAATCTTTTCTATTTCAAAATTTACCTCAGAATTACTCAATATGGAACTTAACTCTTCCGTGGGATCTTTTGGATCTACATCTTTTAAAATGAATATTATTTTGTAAGATTGAAGCTCAATTTTTCTTTTTTTTGGGAGATTCTTAATTTTTTTATTTTTTTTGTCATCAAATTTTTTGTTTTCTTTTTTTAAATTTATATCGTTTTTACTTTCAGGAACATTTTTTAGCTTTTCTAATTTTTTAATTTTTTTATTTTTTGGAACGATTTTTTTTGGCTGTTCTACTTTTTTGATTTTTTTATTTTTTTTATCATCAAATTTTTTGTTTTCTTTTTCTAAATTTATATCCTTTTTATTTAATAAGTTATTTTGTAAATCTTGATTTTTGCTAGTTTTTTCTAAATCATTAAAACTACTTTCAAGAAAATTTCCAATCCTCCCTCCAGAGCATGATTGCAACAAAATTAAAAAAATTAATAAAAAAAATTCTTTTTTTTTTAAAATCATATTTTTTCTAACTTTTCTTTTTCCTTATAGTTTTTTTATTACTAATCTTTGTTTTTTTTAAAATTACGCCTTTTTTATCTTTTAGTTTTTCTTCTAAAAGAGATACTGCGTCATCTATGGTAAATTTTTCTATATCAGTATCTTTGGCAATCGAAGCATTAATTTTGCCACATTTTAAATATACGCCATATCTTCCATTTAATATTTGAATTTTTTCTTTAAATTCTTTCGGTTTTCCAAAGTCTTTAAGTACCTCTTGACCTCCTCTACCCATTTTTGGCATCGCAAGAATTTCCAATGCTCGTTCTATATCAACTGTAAAAACATCATCCTCTTTCTTTAAGGATCTGTTTTCAGATTCATTTTCATTTTTAATCCATTTGATATACGGGCCAAATCTTCCTCTATCAGCCTCAACAACTCCTCCTTCAGGATGAACTCCTAACAATCTTGGCAAACTTAAAAGTACAAGAGCCTCATCTAGAGTTAGATCATCAGTTTTCAACTCTTTGGGTAATGAAGCTCTTCTTGGTTTAGCTTTATCTTGATCATTATTTCCCAATTGAACGTAAGGTCCATAAGGGCCAAATCTTAAAAAGACTTTTTCCCCAGTTTTTGGATCAGTTCCAATATCCGATGGGCCACTTAAGATTTGATCAACTTGTTTTATGTCTAAATCTCCAGGAGTAATATCCATTGGAAGATTACCTTTAGCCTGAATTTCATTACCAGATTCATCAATTTTTGTACCCTCTAGCCAAGGTCCGTTAGAGCCTATTCTGACTACGCAAGGAAGGTCTTCGAAATCAACTTGTCTATAAGCTTTACCATCAATATCCCCCTCTGTTTTCTGAACCTTTACCTCCAAACCATTTTTACCTTTATAGAAAGTTTCGAGGTATGGTAGCCACTCAAGATTGCCTGAAGATATTTCATCCAATGAAGATTCCATTTTTGCAGTAAAAGTAGTATCAACCAGATCAGGAAAATGTTCTTCTAATAGAGCAGTAACAGCAAAAGCTGTAAAAGTTGGAGCCAAAGTATTGGAAGATATATTCGCATAACCTCTATCAACTATGGTCCCAATAATGCTGGCATAGGTAGAAGGTCTTCCAATCCCTTCTTTTTCAAGAACTTTAACTAATGCAGCCTCTGTATACCTTGCAGGAGGTTTAGTTTCATGAAAAGTAGATTCCTTATTAGTAACTTCAAGACATGTTCCAGTTGTTAAGTTTGGGAGAATAATTTCTTGTTGTTCAAGGGATGAACTTGGGTCATCACTTCCCTCGACATAAGCTCTGAAGAATCCTGCGAAATCAATACTTTTCCCGCTTGATTTAAATAATCCATCCCCTACGCTAATTTCAGCATTAATCATTGTTAACCTGGCTTCCGCCATTTGACTAGCTACAGTTCTTTTCCAAATTAAATCGTAAAGTGATAAGTCTCTACCAGTTAGATTAGTTTCCTTTGGTGTTTTAAATATCTCACCTGCAGGCCTAATAGCTTCGTGTGCTTCTTGAGCATTTCTTGCAGTTGAATTAAATTGTCTTGGAGAGTTAGATAAATATTCTTTTCCATACATAGAACTGACACATTCTCTAGCAGCTCTTGTGGCTTGTTCGGAGAGATGAACTGAATCAGTTCTCATATATGTTATGAACCCTCTCTCATATAGCCCTTGTGCACATCTCATAGTTTCTCTTGCAGACAAACGAAGCTTCCTATTTGCTTCTTGTTGTAATGTGCTAGTTGTAAATGGAGGAACTGGCTTACGAGTGGATGGTTTTTTTTCGATTTTTGAGACTAACCAATCCTCTGAGGAAAAAGTCTTCAATAAATCATTTACTTGTTCTTCTCCAATTATAAAAGATTTGTTTCCTTCTTTTAATCTACCGGTTTGTTCGTCGAAATCGGAGCCGTTAGAAATTCTTTGACCGTTTAAACTGAATAATTTAGTTTCGAAAGTAATATTATCTTTTACTAGGGAAGCTTTAATCCCCCAGTAACTAGCTTTTTTAAAGGATCTTCTTTCTCTCTCTCTCCTAACAAGAAGTCTTACAGAAACTGATTGAACACGACCAGCAGATAGTCGGGGAGCTACCTTCTTCCAAAGTAAAGGAGATAATTCATATCCAAAAAGCCTGTCCAAGATTCTTCTTGTTTCTTGAGCCTGAACAAGTTCCATATCAATTTCTCTTGTTTGGTCTAAAGCTTTATTAATTGCCTTTTTCGTAATTTCATGAAAAACCATTCTCTTAGTTGGTATTTTAGGCTTAAGTATTTGCAAGAGGTGCCAGCTAATACTCTCTCCCTCTCTATCTTCATCAGTTGCCAGTAATAGCTGAGTCGCGCCTTTCAATGCATCTTTCAACTCTTTAACAACCTTTTTCTTATCTTTTGGAACTATATAAAGTGGTTCAAAATCCTCTGTTGTATTAACTCCTATCCTTGACCATTTTTCCTTTTTAACCGCAGCAGGTATTTCAGCAGCTCCTTTTGGAAGATCTCTTACGTGTCCCATTGAAGCGAGAACTTCATAATTAGAGGGCAAAAACTTTCTTATAGTTTTTGCTTTGGTGGGACTTTCAACAATAACAAGTGTGTGATCCAAGGTTTATTTCAAAAATTGGTTTTTTTGTTCAGTTAAGGCATATTATGATTAATTGAAGCTTTTTCAAGTAATTTCTCCTTAAAATTTCAAAAATCATACCCACAAATTATAATTAAGTTAAGATTAACTCTTAGACCCTTACAATCAAACATCTAATTTAATCCAATTTAATAAAGTGCCCAACGAAATCTTTACAATTAATTTAAATGCTCAAGCCATTATTCCAGAGGCTTTTATTTTACTAGGTATTGTTGGAACACTTCTTGTAGATTTAGCTGGAGAAAAAACTGCATCAAAATGGGCACCAATAATTTGCTATTTATCAATTGGAAGCTCTCTTGTTAGTTTGGCATTGCAATGGAGTAATCCGGTAGAAAGCGCATTCCTTGGGTCCTTTAATTCAGATAATTTAGCAATCGCATTTAGAGCAATAATATCTTTATCAACCTTGGTATCTTTACTTATAAGTTGGCGGTATACAGAACAAAGTGGTAGCCCTATTGGCGAGTTTGCGGCAATAGTTCTTTCAGCCACCCTTGGGGCAATGCTTTTGTGTGGATCTACTGACCTTATTAGTGTATTTATATCTCTGGAAACTTTATCTGTAGCAAGCTACTTACTTTCTGGTTACCTCAAGAGAGATCCAAGAAGTTCAGAAGCGGCCTTAAAATATCTTCTTGTTGGATCAGCCGCTGCTGCTGTTTATTTGTATGGATCCTCTTTTCTTTATGGATTAAGTGGTTCAACAAACTTAGCGACAATAGGCTTAGAGATTATAAATAAGCCATCCTTCATTACTTCACTAGCTCTTGTATTTGTCTTATCAACAGTTGCATTTAAAATTGCTGCTGTTCCCTTTCATCAATGGACCCCTGATGTATATGAGGGTTCACCTACGCCTGTAGTAGCTTTCTTATCTGTTGGTTCAAAAACAGCAGGCTTTGCATTTGCAATAAGAATATTAAGCACAACTTTCTCTTCTTTTGACGAAGAATGGAAACTTTTATTTACCATTTTGGCCATATTAAGTATGGCTTTAGGGAATGTGGTAGCTCTAGCTCAAACCTCAATGAAAAGGATGCTAGCTTACAGCTCTATTGGACAAGCAGGATTTGTAATGATTGGCATAATATCTAGCACACAAGACGGTTTATCAGCAGCTGTTTTATATTTGGCTGCATATTTGTTTATGAATTTGGGTGCATTTTCTTGTGTAATACTTTTCTCACTAAGAACTGGTTCTGACAGAATTCTTGATTATTCAGGACTTTACCAAAAAGATCCTCTCATTACATTAGGCTTAAGCCTCTGTCTTCTATCTCTTGGAGGTTTACCTCCAATGTTGGGATTTTTTGGAAAAATATACTTGTTCTTTGCAGGTTGGGCAAATCATCAATATCTATTAGTAATAGTTGGATTAGTAACTTCAGTAATATCTATTTATTACTACATTTCAGTGATAAAAATGATGGTAGTTAAAGAACCACAGGAAGCTTCAGAAATAGTCAAATCATATCCTGAAATTAATTGGGGAATTGTAGGATTACCTCCTTTGAGAATTGCACTTTATACTTGCGTGGCAGTGACTGCTCTTGGAGGAATCCTTTCTAATCCTCTTTTTAAATTAGCTAATACAGCAGTTTCAGAAACTCCTTTCTTACAAGATATTATTGCTACAGCAAACAATATTTCCTAGAAGAATTCTTCAATAAATGTCTAAAAAAGTCGCGAGTTTAGAAAATATTTCTAAAACATATGGGAAAGAGGATCTAACTGTTAAAGCCTTAGACAGCATAAACTTAGAAATTTATAAAGGTGATTATTTAGCAGTAATGGGGGCTAGTGGCTCAGGCAAAAGTACAGCTATGAATATTATTGGATGTCTAGATAGACCATCTGAAGGTATTTATAAATTAAATGGTATTCCTGTTGAGAATTTATCTGATGATGAGCTCGCGGAAATACGTAACCAAAAATTAGGCTTCGTTTTTCAACAATTTCATCTTCTTTCAGACGCAACCGCACTTGAAAACGTAACTTTGCCGATGATTTATGCTGGTATTGATCCTGAAAAAAGATTAGAGCGAGGTAAGGATGCCTTAAAAAAAGTTGGCCTTTCAGAAAGAATAAATAATCGTCCAAACCAATTATCCGGAGGTCAACAACAACGAGTTGCTATTGCGAGGGCTATTATCAATAACCCTTCAATTTTGCTAGCAGACGAACCTACTGGAGCACTAGATTCAAAAACCACTGAAGATGTATTAGATCTTTTTGACAAACTGCATGAATCTGGAATAACTATAGTTTTAGTTACACATGAAGATGAAGTTGCAAATCGCGCAAAAAAAATTGCCAAATTTAAGGATGGAAGAATAGTTGAATTAAAAGTTAATTAAAATCAAAACCTTCTAATTACCTTCAGTTGAGTTTCATTTTCAATTCTTAAATTCCCATTGAAATCAATATCTTTAATTTTCCATGTATTAGGACAATAACCACTAGGTAAAAAACTTTTAGTAAGAAACTTATTTGCAGACTTAATCACATATTCTTTCTCCTTATTACATTCAATTGAATCATAAAAAGCTTTAAGAACTTTGGCTGTCCAATAATGTTGATTAATATTCTTAGTTTGAAGTACTTTTGATAAGGAAATACCTTCTGATGGAGTGTAATTTAAAACATTCATGCCAAGTCCTACTCTTGCATAGATAATTTCTTTGCCTCTTGTTATCACTCTTGGTAAAAATCCAATCAACTTTTTTGAACCAAAAAAAATATCATTTGGCCATTTCAAACAAACATTTATATTCTCTTGTCTAAGCATTTCACATAACTTTATACCTAAAGACAAATTGAATATTTGACATGCGAATTCTCTTGAAAATATTGGGTAAGCTGCACTCAACCAAATCCCGCCTTTTGGAGAAACCCAAGTTTTTGAGTTTTGGCCAAACCCTGATAACTGTTCTCTTGCGATTATCGCTACTGGCTGATTTTTTTTTATTTCAGAATATCCGAGCAAGTTTGTAAGCTCATTTTCAGTACTTTTACATTTTATTTTGTAAAGAAGTCTCCAGGTTGGATATTGACCCTGAATTTTTTTTAAGTAAAAAACTGTCTTAGATGCAGATCCAATAACTTTCACAAATTCTTAATTAAAACAACGAGCATCTTTTTGAAGATTAGATTAACTTTAGTCTTAATAAGTAAATTTTACAAATTGGACAAAAAGTATTTGCCAATAGTGATTAGAAGGAATCCACATCCATTAAAAAATTGTCTTGAAAATTTCAAAAAATCATGGGGTGACTTAGATAAACTTTCTAAAATCAACGAAAACTGGAAGAATTTAATCGGTTTGGAACTATTTCAAGAATGCAAACCATTAAATATTGAAAAAAAAATACTTATTATTGCAGTAAATCATCCACAGTGGCGCCAAGCTTTAATCTACAACAAGCATAAATTAAAAGAGAGAATCGAGAAAATTGGAATAACTTTGAATGAAATAAAAATAATACAAAATTATGAAATTAAAAATAAAAATATCAAAGCTTCTAATGCAAAAATAGTTTGGGCAAAGCATCCAAGCAGAATCCATCAAAATAATATGTGCATTTGTACTCTCTGTAATTCGCCTACTCCTGAGGGGGAAATCAAAAGATGGGGAAAGTGTTCTTTTTGTTGGAGAAAAATAAATAACTAAATTCTCTATTTAGTTAAAATTAGTATCCCCATTTGCCCCCACAAGATAGTCCTATATTCAGCTTTTTTAAATCCAACTTCCTCAGCAATATTTATAAGCTCATTTTTCATTGGAAAATTTCTAATACTTTTTTCAATATATGCATACTCTGGACCTAAATTAAATAGCTGCGAAATGGTTACTACAATAAATCTCAAATAAATTTTCTGAAAAATATTGGATAAAGAACTTTTTGTTGAGTGATTAAAGTCCAAAAATCCTGCCCTTCCTTTATCCTTCAAAAGATAAAAAACCTTTTTTATTCCTTCTTCAACATCATTCAAGTTTCTTAGTCCATATGACATGCAAATCCCATCAAAATTTTTTGAATAATCATTAATTTCTAATACATCTTGAATTTCCCACTTAATAAATTTATTTTTTTTTATCTCTGATTTTTTCTTTGCAATATTTAAGATATCCTCTGCACTGTCAATTCCAGTAATTGACCCCATTGGACTAACTCTCTCAGAAATTAAGAATGCTAAATCTCCAGTTCCACAGCATAAATCAGCCCAATCTTCACCATTTAAAGGTTCCAATAAATTAACTAATTTCCTTTTCCATAATCTGTGCATCCCAAAACTTAATAAATTATTTAAAAAGTCATATTTATAAGAAATTTTATTAAATATATTTTTGACTTCGATAGTTTTTGTGAATTTCATTTTTAAATTTTAAACTTATTTCTTTTTTAGATTAAATTAGATTTTTTATTCATATGGTCTAATTGGAAGTTTTTTTTCGAGAAGGAAAGTTTTTATTTCTTTTAAAGTAAGTTTTTTATCATGTAGTAATGATGCTAAGAGTGCTGCTGATGCCCTGCCTTCTTTAAAAACATCATAGATATCTGCTAGAGAGCCTGCACCTCCGGATGCAATTACTGGGATATCAACAATATTTGCAACAGATTCTGTCAAATTCAAATCATATCCATTCTGTGTTCCATCACCATCCATTGAAGTAAGCAATATTTCCCCCGCGCCTAATTCCTCAACCTTCTTTGCCCAACTTAATACATCTATACCAGTATTTTCTCGCCCTCCTTTTACATATACCTCCCACTCACCAACCTTATCAACTTTTCTTCGAGCATCAATTGCTATGACGATACATTGAGTACCAAATTCTCTAGAACTTTCAGAAATTAAATCAGGATTTCTTACGGCTGAGGAATTCAAACTCACTTTATCCGCTCCTGCTCTTAAAAGATCATTAATAGAAGAAACAGAATCTATGCCTCCTCCTACTGTAAAAGGGATTTTTACTGATTTTGCTGTTCTAGAAACAAGGTCAACTAATGTATTCCTATTTTCCACACTTGCTCTAATATCTAAAAATACCAATTCATCTGCGCCTTCATCAGAATATCTACAAGCCAATTCAACAGGATCACCTGAATCTCTCAAGTTAACAAAATTTACACCTTTAACGACTCTGCCATATGCGACATCTAAACAAGGAATTAAACGAAGAGCTACCATTTTATTAAAAATTGTCCAAATGCTGTTAATCTTGCATAATAGCTTCCATTTTACCTCTTATGGCTGAAACAAAATTATTACCCAAAATCGGTAGTAAAATCAAAATTAACATTAACAAAGTAAAAGATAGACTACCAGCGAAATTAATAGATCAAATATCCTCAAATCCTAAAGCCGTAATAACAGGCTATAAGATGACAGACGGCAGGAGTATTGGAATCACCGCAAAATTTCAGAATGGTGAGCAAAACTGGTTTTTCCCAGAAGAAATTGAGAAAGGTTAAAGAGTAAAGTGAATGATCCAAAACAACTATTAGGAATTAAGGGTGCATCTGAAACTTCAAGTATATGGAAACTTCGTATACAGTTAATGAAGCCAATTACGTGGATCCCTTTGATATGGGGGGTTATTTGTGGAGCAGCCGCAAGTGGAAATTTTGAATGGACATTAAGTAATGTTTTAGCTTCACTAGCATGTATGTTAATGAGTGGGCCACTTCTGGCAGGTTATACACAAACCATAAATGATTTCTTCGATAAAGAAATTGATGCAATTAACGAACCAAATAGACCAATTCCTTCTGGCAAAATTTCAATTAAAGATGTAAAAATACAAATCTGGGTATTACTTATAGCGGGTTTAATAGTTGCTTTTCTATTAGATTTATATGCTAAGCACAGCTTCCCCTCCGTCTTACTTTTGGCATTAGGAGGTTCCTTTATTAGTTATATATATTCTGCTCCACCACTAAAATTAAAACAGAATGGTTGGCTTGGAAATTATGCATTAGGAGCATCTTATATAGCTTTACCTTGGTGGGCAGGACAAGCCTTGTTTGGGAAATTAACTATCGTGACGGCGATACTAACACTTGCTTATAGCCTCTCAGGGCTTGGGATTGCTGTTATTAATGATTTCAAAAGTGTTGAAGGAGACTCAAAGTTAGGATTGAATTCTTTACCAGTAGTATTTGGAATTAAAAATGCAAGTAGAATAAGTGCGGGACTGATTGACATTTTTCAACTAGCAATGGTTGTAGTATTAGTCATTATTGGCCAACATTTAGCCTCTGTAATTTTAGTTTTATTAGTAATACCGCAAATTACATTTCAAGACATGTGGTTACTAAGAGATCCTTTAAAGTTTGATGTCAAATATCAAGCAAGTGCCCAACCATTCCTTATAACTGGAATGTTAGTTACAGCTTTAGCAATTGGACATAGTTTTTTAGTTGCTTAAGGTGCAAAAGATTAAATCCAAATCTTTTGTTTTAATAATTCCAATATTAATTTTTTCTGGAATATCTTTTTACATTTTTAGTTTAATATCTAATACATTAAAATTTGATTTATCTAAAAAGAAAGGTTCTAGGATAACAAATTATTCTTATGTAATATCATCTTCTGATAATAAGATATTAAGCAAATTAAGCCGCAAATTTGAAATAGATAATAGTAAAAATAAAATTCCATTTTTAATTAAACATTCTTTTATTTCTTCTGAAGATAAGAGATTTTATAAACATAATGGAATAGATTTAAAAAGTATTTCACGTGCTCTTATTCAAAATATTAGAAGTGGTTATGTGAAAGAGGGAGGAAGTACGATTACTCAACAAGTCGCCAGATTACTTTTTTTAAATAATGATTTAAGTTTTCAAAGAAAAATAAAAGAAATTTTTTTATCACTCATACTTGAATTTAGATATGACAAGAATCAAATCTTAAAATTATATTTAAATAATATTTATTTAGGATCAGGAGCATACGGATTTAACGAGGCTTCCCAAATTTATTTCGGAAAACTTATAGAAGAATTGACATTATCAGAGATCTCATTAATTGCAGGATTAGCTCCAGCTCCATCAATTTATTCACCTTATCAAAATATAGAACTAGCTATTAAAAATAGAAATAAAGTCCTTGAATCAATGTATATTGATGGATATATTTCTCTTGCGGATAAGAATAAAGCTATTAAAGAGAAAATAAAGTTAAATTACCAAAAAGCTGATAATTTTTTAGATGATAAATTACTAATAAATTTTATTCTTCAGGAAACAGATAAAAAAATTGATAACAAAAATGATTATAAGTTTTTAAGAATTAAATCTTCTATCAACAAAGATTGGCAAGAAAAAGCCCAAAAAATATCAAGATATGCTGGGCCTAAAGAACTTGAGTTTGCTCTTTTATCAATTGAATCAAACACAGGACTAATCAGGACAATGATAACCAGCAAAAATCCGTCAATTAATGAATATAATAGAGTAATTACATCTGTAAGACCTTTAGGTTCTACTTTTAAAATAATTCCTTATACTGCTGCATTAATAGAAGGTATAAAATTAAGAGATAAATTTGAAGACTTACCAAGATGCTGGGAAAGTTATTGTCCAAAAAATTTTTCAGAAGAATATAGAGGTTCAATATCTATGATTGAATCATTTAAAAGTTCATCAAATATCGTTCCAATATCAATAACAAAAAAAATCGGCTTAAAAAATATTATTAATTTAGCGAATTCATTTGGACTAGGTTACGAGCAAGAGTTTGAGGAATTCCCATCATTAGCCATTGGCGCCTATGGAGATAATCTTTTAAACATCACAAATGCATATTCTGCTATAAACAATAATGGGAAGATTCAAAGCCCTGAAATCATAGAAAAAATAGAATCATTTAAAAAACAACCTATTTGGGAAAATAAATCTATTTCCAAGAAAATATTAGATTTAAAAATAAACAATAAAATAAATAAACTTCTTGAAAAATCTGTAAAAGAAGGAACTTCAAAAGCAGCTTTTATAAAAGGAAAGAAAATTTATGGGAAAACAGGAACATCTGATGGAAATAAAGATCTTTGGTTTATTGGTTCCATTGATAACCTTACAACAGGGATCTGGATAGGTTACGACGATAACAAGGAATCTGAATTATCTAGTGGGAATGCAGCTTATTTATGGAAGAAGTTCATATCTGAAATTTATAAAATTCCAATTAAAAAATAAACTATATTTTTAATATTTATAAGAAATTATTGCAGAATAAAATCCATCACCAGGATAATCCAAGCTAGGTAAAATTTGCTTTTGGCTAACCAATTTTAAAGTTTTGTTTTTTTCAATAAATCTTTCAATTAATAGATTATTTTCATCGGGACAAATAGTACAAGTTGAATAAACTAAAGTTCCATCTTTTTTCAAAAGAGGGAAAATACTCTCCAAAAGTTTTTCCTGTAATAAAGTTAAAGATTTTATTTTTTCTTTACTTAAAGACCATCTAGAATCTGGATTCCTGGAAAGAGTTCCAATTCCTGAACATGGAGCATCTAATAAAATCTTATCAAAATAAGATATAAACTTAGGATTTAATTCAATTAAACTCGTAGCATCAGCCTTAAGGGTATTAACAGATTTCAAATTTAACCTTTCTAAATTTGATTGCAGTATTTTCAATCTTTTTGCTGATCTATCTACTGCAATGATTTCAGCACTATCATTTGTTAATTCTGCAAGGTGGGTAGACTTACTTCCTGGAGCTGCACAAGCATCTAAAATCTTTTCACCTGCTTTTGGATTTAAGAGAGGTGCTATCCACTGAGAAGATCTATCTTGAATTGTCCAAAGTCCATCACTATATCCTGGTAAATTTTTTATAGATCTTGGATTAGATTTTAAAGTAATTCCATTATGTAAATCTTTTATAATTTCAGCATCAATTTTATTTTCATGAAGTACTTTCAAAAAATTATCTAAATTAGTTTTTAATTGGTTAATTCTCAAATCAATTGATGGTTTTTTATTAAATGCCTTAATGATATTTTCACCCTCACTATTACCGACCCATTTATAAAGATCCTTCACAAGCCATAATGGAAATGATTCAAGATATGAAATTCTTTCTTTTCTATCAGAAGATAATTCCGGAAAGATTTTTTGTTCTAATTTTCTTGATGCATTTCTCAATATCGCATTTACAGTTCCCGCTAAACCATTTAAATCTGTTTTTTTAGCTACTTCTACTGTGGTAGAAATAGCAGCAGAAAATGGGATTTTATCCATTTTCAATAGTTGATATAAACCTATATGTAGAAGCCATCTTAACTTTGGAGGCTGTTTTTTATGAGTAATTTTTGATGTATGATCTGTCCAAAGATCAAGAAATTTTCTATACCTTATGCATCCAAAAGATAATTCCGTAATAAAAGCTATATCAAGAGGATTAAATTGATAATTTTTTAAAACCTTTTCAAGAGCATGATCAGAAAAATCACCAGAACTAACTTTTAATAAAATTTCCCAAGCTGCCTTTCTTTGTAAATATCCTATGCTCAAAATATAATTAATTTTTTAAAGATAACTTTAATATACAAAAAATTCAAAAATTTAAACTACTTTTTCAATTGCAGAATTAAACCAAATAAAACCTAAGATAGAAATAAGTGAAAGATTAAATCCTAAAAAAAGAAAGATATTTAAAGAATGGATTCTTTCCCGAAAAAATATTTTTTTCTCTTTTTGATACTTCATTATTAAAATAAAAACTTATTCAAGATTTCAAACGGCAACCAATATTGATAGATCCTGAATCAAGCATTCTGCCTAATTTAATTGCTATGGATTCCTCCAACCTGGTGAAATTAGATTGATGGGTAGTTATCCAATCTAATTCAGAAAAAGTAAGAATTCCCGTCGAATTACTTTTTAAAAAAAGTGTTCCAATTTCCATTAGATAAATCTAATTTTTTCTAAGCTAACATCCGTACTTAATATTTCTTCATAACATAATATTCTTTTAATTTTTCAAAGACAACTGTAGGTTATTACTCTTAATTTATTGAATATCTCTTAAAAATTTATCGGCCGTTTTTAAGTGATTATTTAATTTTTCTTCTGACATTTTATCGAGATTTCTCGTTAACATTGCCAGACGATATTGCTTTCTAAAAAAGCTTTCATTATCTTTAATAAATTTCCAAAATAAGCCGTCCCATATTTCACACCATGGGCCACTTTTAAAATTAGACATTTTTTTTACATAATTAGAGCTTGATATATATGGCTTTGTTGAAAAGATACCACCATCACTAAACTGACTCATTCCGTAAACATTTGGGACCATAACCCAATCATAGGAATCAATAAACATTTCCATAAACCATTTATAAACTTGGTTGGGGTGAATTCTACATAGAAGCATAAAATTGCCAACAATCATTAGCCGCTCAATATGATGACAATAACCAAATTTAATAATATTTTTTATAACAACGTCTACTGGTTCAATTCCTGTATTTCCTTGATAAAAAGATTTTGGAATTGGCTTATCTTCAAAATTCCAAAAATTACTATTTCGCATCTTTGTTCCGTACTTTTTATAGACAAGGCAAATAAATTCTCTCCATCCAATAATTTGACGAATAAAACCCTCTAAAGAGTTAATAGGAACATTATTATTTTTTGCAAAAAGTAATGCTTTATTTACTACAACATTTGGGGTTAATAAGCCGCTATTTAAAAGAGGAGAAAGTAAACTGTGCCATAAAAAAGAATTTTCTTTAGAAATAGCATCCTCATAATTTCCAAATAAGAAAAATCTATGTTTAAAAAAATCATTTAACCATTCATCTGCCTCTTCAAAATTAGTTGGATATAAAAAGTTATTACTTTCTCCAATAAACTCAATATTAAAATTGGCTAATGACCTTTCTGCATTAACTACAAATTTATTTTTTTGTAATTTAGGTGTATCGGGTATATTTATTTTTTTTGGTAATTTTTTTCTGTTCATTTCATCGAAACTCCATTTACCACCTTCAGGTGTATCATCAGGATTAACTAATATCTTTTGGCTCTTTCTTTGATTCTCATAAAATCTCCCCATAAGAGGTTTTTTTGTATTTGATGCAAATAAATCTTTTAAATCTTCACTGCTCATAAACATAGGAGAAGGTAAAATATTTAAAGCTAAATTATTACTTTCAACAAAATTATTAATCCTTTTCATTATTAAAAAATCATGAGGGTCAATGAGATTTATTTTCTGATATTTATTTTTAATACATTCCGATAAGTAATCAACTGTAGAAACATTATTCTTGTTTTCGATATATAAAACTTTAAAGCCAGATACTTCTAAATAATTTTTATAAGCAAGCATAGATGCTCTATGAAAAACTAACTTATTTTTATGGTTAATTAATTTATGAAATTTATCATTTCCAAAAAATAATGAGTCTTCCAAAATCAAAACTTCACAATTTATTTTTAAGATTGGGCTTTCTCTAAAAAGTTGATTCGGGAAAATAATTGATACTTGTTTCATCTTTGCGACTTCCTGTTACTGCATCTTTTTGAACAGTAGATAACATCATCCCAACAGTTTTTCCATTTTTTACGCCACTCAAACGGCCTATTGCAAACAGGACAAGTTTTAGTAGAAAGATTTTTCAAAATTTATAATTTTCTTTTATGAGTAGATTTAAATCTAGTTGAATCTTTAAGGGCCATATGTTTTGTATTTCTTCCCGAAACTCTCTTTCTCCAGACTTTGAAAGATTTGGGTTTAAGATTTTGACGCATAATTTTTATCGCATCTTCCTCTTTTAAACCAAATTGATACTCGATAGCTTCAAAGGGTGTTCTATCTTCCCAACACATTTCTATTATTCTGTCTATGTCGATAATTTCCATATTTATTGTTCACATTGTGAGGTACAAAGTTTTTCAATATCGGATCTACCTGTAATTTGAAGTCTATATTTTGCCCAATATCTGTAAACCAATCTCAATAATGGAGATAAGAGCTTAATCTTCAAGGGATAATAAACCCAACCTAAACCAACTAATTCATAAGAATATGCAAGTACATCTAGTCCCCTAATAATTTCACCATTTTCAATAATCCCATGGAGGTTTGACATAGCTTCTGAATATGAGATGTCATTAAAAAGACTTCGATCATAATCCTTACTATTAATATCTATAAATGAAATTTGATTTAAGGTATCTCTTTTTTTAAGAAAATTTGTTTCTCTCAAACAAAGTGGACAACCACCATCGAATAAAAAAGTTAATTTATTTTTCATATTTTTATTCAAATATAGAAATTAAATAACTTTTTTGTGGAATAAAAAAATTTTTTTTGAGTACAAGCTTTATAAAGCCTTAATAATTGCCAGTTCTAATTTAGTGAAATTATATTATCTTATTAATTAATAAGCCATTGATTAAGGGATACATCAATGGTTTAAAACAATTGATGATCAGTCATCTAGAAGATGAACTCCTTCTCCTACGTCAGGAGTAAATTTACAATATTTTTCAAAAATAAGTCCAACACCTCTCATTTTTTCTCCTAATTCATCGTTAAATTTATTCCATTCTTCCGATTCACGATCAGGTAATTCCCACCCTTGTTTTTCTACCATACTTGTTATTACTGTATAGTCCCATTCTATGTATGCCATTGAGTTAACTTAAACTACCAAAATATTATAAACCAAGAGATTTAATAGGTAATCAATATTTTTTGAATATAATTTAAAGGTGTGAAAAAATTATAAATGTCAATTTTGCCAAGAAGATTTGAACGAATCAAAAGTGTTTTAGATTGCAGAATGAAAAACTTGACTGTTTTAGTTGAGGATGTAAATAAACCACATAATTTATCTGCGATATTAAGGACATGTGATGCTGCAGGAGTTTTCGAAGCAAATTTTATTAGCAAAACAAATGCCGTTAAGACTTTTAATAGTACCGCTCAAGGAAGTCAAAAATGGGTAAAGCTGAATAATCATGAAAACACTGTCACGGCAATATCTGATTTAAAGAATAAGGGTTTTAAATTATATGGAACGACTCTTAATAGTGACTCAGTAGATTATAGAAATTTTGATTATTCTCAAAATACATGTTTTGTTTTAGGAGCAGAAAAATGGGGACTAAGTAATGAACTTATATCAATGGTTGATCAATCAATTTTTATACCTATGAGAGGTATGGTTCAATCTCTGAATGTTTCAGTTGCTGCTTCTATATTATTATTTGAAGCTGTTCGCCAAAGAAAAAATAAAGGTATATTGCCCGATAATGGAGAAGGGTTAAATATGGATGAATATCAAAAAACACTTTTTGAATGGTGTTACCCAGAATTAGCTGCGGTGTATAAAAAATCAGCTAGAGAATATCCAAAGTTGAATGATCAAGGAGAACTTGATCCTATTACGTATAACTAAATTTATTCAGAATTTTGACTATCAAAAATTTCTTCAAGGTCCTCTCCTATAAAAGAAAGACCTAAAACTAAAAAAAACATTGCCAAACCTGGGAACAAAGCCGTCCACCAGATACCTGTAGGTAAAGCGGCAAGAGCCAGATTTAAATCACTTCCCCACTCTGGGACATCTGCAGGAACGCCAAGGCCTAAAAATCCTAAACTTCCTAATACCAAAACAGCATCTGCAGCATTTAGGGTAAGCAGAATAGGCAATGGTGTTATTACATTTGGGAGAATATATTTAAAAATAATTTTTTTAACATCAGCTCCTGCAACTTGAGCTGCCTCCACATAAGTTTCGGATTTAACCAATATTGTCTGATTTCTGATTAATCTAAAATATTGAGGAGAGTAAACAATACACAATGCCAAAGCCGCGTTAAGGATACCCTTACCCAATACAAAAGCCACAACAACTGAAAGCAAAATTACAGGTATTGAAAAAATAGTATCCATTATTAGTGATAAGCATTTATCAAAAAAACCACCAAAATACCCACTTAATAATCCCAATGGCAAACCCAAACTTAATGAAAAAAGAATAGCTAAGAATACAACTTCTATAGCTAATGATGATCCTTGCAAAGTTCTTAAGCAAACATCTCTTCCTAATCTATCTGTGCCACAAAAATGATTAAGAGAAGGAGGGGCAAAGATATCATTGCTTAACATTGAAAATGAATAGCCAAAAAAATTATTGGCCTCTAAAAATTTCATTATTAAAACAACAAGAAGATAAAAAAGTACAATAAAAAATCCAGCTTTTCTTATATTTGCGCCGACACGATTAAATGAGTTAATATCCAAAATCTTTTCTTAAAGATATAAATGAAATATACCCAATTCTTTTAAAAATAAATAGCTAAAATTTTAAATTAAGAGAAATTACTGGTTTAATTTCAAGACTGCCATAAATGCTTCTTGGGGAACTTCAACTTTACCCATTGCCTTCATCCTCTTTTTACCTTTGGCTTGTTTCTTTAAAAGTTTCTTTTTCCTAGAAATATCCCCTCCATAACATTTAGATAAAACATCTTTTCGCAAAGCACTTATGCTTTCACTTGCAATAATTCTGCTACCGATTGACGCTTGAATAGGTATTTTAAATTGTTGTTTTGGAATAAGTTCTTTTAATTTCTCAACTAAACTTCTGCCAATTCCATAAGCCTTATCTTTATGAACAATAGAAGTTAATGGATCTGCTCTTTCTGAATTTATTAAAACATCTAATCTAACAAGGTCATTTTTTCTATAGCCAATCAAATGATATTCCATTGATGCATAACCTTGGGTTCTACTTTTCATTTGATCAAAGAAATCTGTAACAACTTCTGCTAATGGAATTTCATAAATCAAGGTAACTCGATCTGTTGTTATGTATTTCATATCTAAAAATACTCCCCTTCTTTCCTGACATAAACCCATTAATGTTCCATTAAATTCATTGGGAGCATAAATTTCCATTTTCACATAAGGCTCTTCTATTGATTCTCTAAGTTGTGGATCAGGAATTGTAGAAGGATTATCAATAAAGATATGTTCCTGCTGATTTAAATTAACTTTATAAATAACTGATGGTGCCGTTACGATTAGATCCAAATCATATTCTCTTTCTAATCTTTCTTGAACAATCTCCATATGAAGAAGTCCTAGGAATCCGCACCTAAATCCGAAGCCCATTGCGCTACTGGTTTCGGGCTCATATTTTAAAGCCGCATCAGATAATTGTAATTTTTCTAGTGATACTCTTAAATCTGGGAATTGATCAGCATCAGTCGGGAATAAGCCACAAAAAACCATAGGATTTGCTGTCTTATATCCAGGCAAAGGATCATTGGCAGGTGAATTTAAAAGAGTAATCGTATCTCCCACTCTCGCATCAGCAACTGATTTTATAGAAGCAGCTAAATAACCAACTTCTCCTGCATGTAATTCATCAACTTGCTGCTGATCAGGCGCCATTATCCCTATCTCATCTAGTTCATAATTTTTCTTACTTGCCATTAATAATATCTTTTCTCTCTTATTAAGAGACCCAGATATCACCCTGAAATAAACAATAACTCCTCTGTATGGATCATAATAAGAATCAAAAATCAGTGCCTTTGTAGGTAGTTTAATTTCATCTTGAGGAGGAGGAATTCTTCTTACAATTGCTTCCAAAATATCTTTGATACCAACTCCAGTTTTTGCTGAACAATTTATTGCATTAGATGTATCGAGTCCAATAATTTCCTCTATTTCTTGTTTTATTTTTTCAGCATCAGCACCTGGTAAATCAACTTTATTTAAAACAGGAATTATTTCAAGATTATTTTCTAAGGCAAGATAAACATTAGCTAAGGTTTGAGCTTCTACTCCTTGACTTGCATCAACAACGAGTAAAGCGCCTTCACAAGCTTGAAGAGATCTACTAACCTCATAAGAGAAATCAACATGGCCTGGAGTATCTATTAAGTTCAAAACATATTCTTTGGAATCGTCAGCTTTATATTTCATCCTAGCGGCCTGTAACTTGATAGTAATTCCTCTCTCTCTTTCAAGATCCATACTGTCCAAAAATTGTTCTTGCATATCCCTTTGTTGCACAGTCCCAGTATCTTGAAGCAACCTATCTGCAAGGGTAGATTTACCATGATCAATATGAGCGATTATGCAGAAATTTCTAATTTTTGAAACCGATATATCAGTCATATAGAAATAAAAATTCTCCTCTTATTACATCTTGATTAATATTAGCTAATTAGAATTATGGATGGAAACCAAAAATGGAATTATTTCTTTTTTTAATGTTTTTTATAGAGGTACTGTAATTTTCAGAGACTGATAATTCTGGATAAATTAAGTCATTTATTTTTTTCTGAAGATTATACTTATCGTTTGAAAATAAAACAGATTTTTCTAGAACCTCAACCATAATTGAAACCGCAGTACTTGCTCCCGGAGAAGCTCCCAACAAAGCAGATAATGATCCATCAGATGAATTTACAATCTCCGTTCCAAATTTCAAAGAACCACCAGTTGCAGTTTTTTTAATTATTTGGACTCTTTGACCAGCATTCTTTAAATACCAATCTGACGCATTAGCTGATGGCATCATATTTTTTAAATTTTCAACTCTTGAGTTATGGTTCTTTAATGATTGTGATATTAGGTAATTAATTAAATCATTGTTTTTGAAACCAACGTCTAACATAGAAAAAATATTATTCTTTTTAATTGAACTAAATAAGTCAAAGTATGAACTTTGCTTTAAAAATTTTGTTGTAAATCCAGCAAAAGGGCCATATAAAAGAAGTTTTTTATTGTCAATCCATCTGGTATCTAAATGAGGCACAGACATTGGTGGGGAGCCAATATCAGCCCTACCATAAACTTTTGAGTTATGTTTTTCTGTTAGATCTTTTTTCTCGCAAATAAGCCATTTACCACTAACAGGAAATCCACCATAACTTTTTGCTTCTGGAATTTTTGATTTTTGTAAATAATTAATTGTTTTTCCACCAGCACCAAGAAAAACATAGCCAGTTCTAATTGAAGTTTTTCTACCTTCTGAACTAATTTCTAGTTCCCATTGTTTTTTATCAATTTTATTTAAATCTACTAATTCTGTTTTGTATCTAATTTCAACATTTTTGTTTAAAGAAACTAATGACAAATATTCTTTAGTTAAAGCCTCAAAATTAATATCAGTTCCTCTACCTATTTTGGTAGCAGCAATATTACTAGATTGATTCCTATCTTTTGTTATTAGAGGAGCCCATGATGAAATTTCATCAAAAGATGTAGAAAATTCCATATCGATAAATTCAGGATTTTCTGTCATTTTCTGAAATCTTTTTTTTAAAAAAGAAATATTTTCCTGACCAGTTACAAAGCTAATATGAGGAATAAATTTTAGAAACTTTTTAATATCAATTTTCCCTGCTTCATACAATGAGGCCCATAAAGACATAGATGTTTCAAAAGAACGATTTATTGAGAGTGCTTTATCTATTTTTAGATTTCCTTTTTCATCTAAAGGGGTATAGTTTAATTCGCAATTAGCCGCATGTCCTGTACCTGCATTATTAAAAGCGCCAGTACTTTCACTTCCTGGAGCATTTAATTTTTCTATAATAAGAAACTTTATATCTGGTAAAACTTCTGAAATTAGTAGGGCTAAAGTACTGCTCATTATCCCTGCTCCTACTAATACTGCATCAAAGTAGCTATTGTCATTAGTGGGATTTTTAGATGAAGTCACAACAGAAAATTATCTTTTTTGCAATTAATCAGATTTCTTTCTAGGCTTATTATAAAGTTAATCCAATATTATGAGTACTGAAACACTCTCGCTGACAAACGAAAATGTAGAAAAAGTCCTTGACGAGCTAAGACCTTTTTTAATTTCTGATGGAGGTAATGTAGAGATTGCAGAAATAGATGGTCCAATTGTCAAAGTCAGACTTCAAGGTGCATGTGGTAGTTGCCCAAGTAGCACTATGACTCTAAAAATGGGTATTGAAAGAAAGTTAAAAGAAATGATTCCTGAAATAAGCGAAGTTGTCCAGGTTTTATAAAAATTTTTAACTGAAATATATATTATTTAGTTTTTAATTCCTTCAGCAAAGATGATTCCATATCAAGGCAATCAATTGGAAGCCCTTGACCAATAGCGATTAAAAGAGGTGCAAGAATTCCTAAAGTAAAAACTAAATTTGACTGGCTTACATCATATTTACTTAAAGTAAAAGTTATCAAATAAATAATTGAAAAATAAGCATGTAGTGAAAAAAATTCTTTTGGCTTCAATACTGGCCACCTTAAAGTATTTCCCAAGAAATATAAAAAACCTGTCATAAATAAATAGTTACATGAAGATTAAACCAAATATAAACATAAACCCTTTTAGAGACTATTTATAAAAAAATTTACCTAAGATAATAATTAAAAAAACATTAAATCTTCGTTTCTATTTGTAAAAGCTAGACAACCGTAAAATAATACGCTTATAATAGTTTTGGTAGCAACCGCTACTTTTTCGTTCACCCTCATTCGAGGGCGCAGTTCGAGTCATACCATGGAACGGGGGATGGCCGTGTTGTCACATCGAAACATGACTACTTTAACTTACAGAGGTAAAAACTACGTTCAAAACAAAGAAGTTGCTAAAAAGGAACTTGTTGAACTTACCTACAGAAGAAACGTATACACCAACAGAATGGATGACGCTTCTTTAAGTAATGAAAAAGCAGAATTAAATTACAGAGGTGTTAATTACACTAAATAATTTAATTAAAAAAATTAAAAGCCCTTTTTCAGGGGCTTTTTTTTTGGCTATATTTGTCAAGAGTTCTTTTAAAAATATGTCTGAAAGTTGCTGTAATACAAACACGTCTAATAAAGCAACTAATCAATTCGATCATAAAGATGCGATTCAAGAAAGATATGGCTCAGCCGCGCAAGAAAAAGAAAGTTGTCTTTGTACACCAGTTGGGTTTGATCCTGTTTTACTTGAAGCAATTCCTCAAGAGGTTATAGAAAGAGACTATGGATGTGGTGATCCAACAAAATATGTTCAAAAAAATGATATTGTCTTAGATCTTGGAAGTGGTAGCGGCAAAAATGCTTTCATTTGTGCCCAAATTGTTGGAAAAGAAGGGAAAGTTATTGGAGTTGATCAGAATCCTGACATGCTTTCTTTATCTAGATCAGCCTCTAAAGAAGTTACAAAAAATATAGGTTTCAACAATACAGAATTTCTAGAAGGTTCAATTGAAAAACTTGATGAATTAGATAAAGATTTAAATCCATTAATCGCAGATAAATCAGTAGATATTATTTTAAGTAATTGCGTTTTAAACTTGGTAAGTCCAGAATCTAGAAATAACCTTCTAAATAACATAAAAAGAGTTTTAAACGATAATGGAAGAATTGCAATTAGCGATATCGTCTCTAACAAAAAAGTTCCTTTAAGATTGCAAAATGATCATGATCTATGGACAGGATGTATTAGTGGAGCATGGTATGAGCCAGAGTTTATAAGTGATTTTAAAGAACTAGGATTTAAAAATTTAAAATTTGCAGAAAGGAGTGCTGAACCTTGGAAAGAAATTGAGGATATTGAATTTAGAACAGTAACTTTAGTGGGCAATATTTAAAAAAATTCAAGAGTTGAAAATATACTACAAATTTCTATGAGAAATAATCTAAGAGATCAAATACCCGCATTAAAAAATAAGTATTATTTCAACTATGGTGGTCAAGGACCATTACCAAAATCTTCTCTAGAAGCAATAGTTAAAACTTGGGAAATTATCCAAGATTTAGGACCATTTACCAATGATATGTGGCCTTTTATTTACAAAGAAATATTGACCACAAAAAGAATAATTGCTCAAAAATTAGGTGTCAATTCAAAGAATGTAGCTTTAACCGAAAACATTTCTTCCGGTATGATTTTGCCCTTTTGGGGAATAAAAGTAGAAAAGGGAGAAGAGTTATTAATAAGTGACTGTGAACATCCTGGAGTAGTAGCTGCAAGTCGAGAATTTTGCAGAAGAAATAAATTAATATTCAAAATTTTGCCAATTCAAAAAATTAAAAATCTAAACGAAGAAAATATAATTTTAGAGATTTTGAAAAATCTAAATCGTAAGACTAAGATCCTAATTATTTCTCATATCTTATGGAACTTTGGATATAAAATTCCTTTAAAACAAATTTCTATCGAATTAAAAAAAAATCGAGAAGATTCTTATTTACTCGTTGATGGTGCTCAAACCTTTGGGCACATAAATATTGAAAAAGAAGTTTTTTATTCTGATTTATATTCAATAACTTCTCATAAATGGGCATGTGGACCAGAAGGACTTGGAGCCATTTATGTCTCAGATAGATTTATTCATGAAACAGATCCAACAATAATTGGTTGGAAATCATTAAAAAAAGAACAAGGCATTTATGAGCCTTCAGATAATCTTTTTCATGATGATGCAAGGAAATTTGAAATAGCTACCTCTTGTATTCCTTTACTTGCTGGGCTTCGGAATTCTTTAGATCTTTTGGATAAAGACTGCCATGAAAAAGAAAAAAACAAAAATATCAAAAAATTAAGTGGAAAACTTTGGGATGAATTAAATCAATTAAAGGGTGTTGAATTAGTTTTAGAAAAAAAATATTTAAATGGGATTGTTAGTTTTAATATCGAAAATATTGAAGATAAGGATGAATTTGTGAAGAAACTTGGAGAAAAGAAAATTTGGATTAGAGTTTTAGAAGATCCAAAATGGTTTAGAGCATGCATACATCAAATAACTACTGAAGCTGAGATTGATTTACTTGCTAAAGAAATAAAAAAAATATTGACTTAAAGATCTATTGATATAAAAAAAATTTGTTTACCAAGGTATCTCCGAATTGTCCCATGCAATAAATTTTCCTGTAGATTCTGGTGATTGATTTTTAATAATATTGATCAGGAATTGGGAGGATTTTTCTCTACTAAATAATTTATGTTCTGGAACAAATTTATGAAAAGGTCTAGATAAATCAGTATCTACTGTTCCTGGATGAAGCAATGTGATAGCAGCCTTTGGGAAACGTCTAGCCCATTCAATACTTAAAGATTTAAAAAACTGATTTTGCGCAGATTTTGCAGCTCTATATGAATACCAACCTCCAGTTTGATTATCTCCAATGCTACCAACTCTTGCACTTATACTTGCAAAATTAAAATTAAAATCTTTTGGTATAAATTCTTCAATCGCTTTAGCTAATAAAATAGGAGAAAAGGCATTTATTGAAAAACTTTCCATCATATTTTTTTTATCAAGATGTTGTAATCTTTTTTCTGGTTGAAGAGAATCACTATGAAGTCTACCTGTAGCATTAACAACTAGCCTTAATTTTGAAGGATGATTTGATATTTTATTTTTCAACTGCAAAAGGGATTGAGAATCCTCTATATCTAATTCCCAAAAAGGATTAAATTCACTTTTTCTTCCACACAAAACAACATCCAAATCTTTTTCACTTTCATTCAGATCTTTAGCTAGTTGTGTTCCAATTCCACCTGCGCCTACAACTAAGGCTAAGCCTTTCATTTTGTTAAGAATAATTACATATGATTCTAAGAAACTTTTCTTGTGATTTGCGTAAAATCTTTCTTATTTGATTAGGAAATTTTATTGAGACTTATTTTTTTTCTTTTAATAATTTAGAAGCTATTTTTCTATCATCAAAATTAATAACTTTATCATTGAGAATTTGGTAGTCTTCATGTCCTTTTCCTGCAATTAAAACAATATCTTTTTTATTGGCAAATTTAATAGATTCATTTATTGCTTTAAATCTATCAATTTCAATTGTTATTTTTTCTCTTTTTTTTATACCCATCAAAATATCATTTACTATCTTTTGGGGTTCTTCTGATCTTGGATTATCTGAAGTTATAAAAAGTTGATCAGAAAACTCTTCAGCTATTGATCCCATTAAAGGCCTTTTACTACGGTCTCGATCTCCACCACAGCCAAAAACAGTTATTAGTTTCCCCGTACAAAGTTTTTTAATTGATTGCAAAACTTTTTTTAATCCATCAGGCGTGTGGGCATAATCAACAATTACTGTTGGAAGTGATCTTGAAACGTCATCATTATCAATTTCTATTTTCTCCATTCGCCCAGGAGCGCCAGGGAAAGATTGTATTAACTTTGATAAATCTTTTAGGGAGAAATTAAGTTTATACAAAATTGTTATTGCTTGAATCGCATTCATTAAATTAAATTCACCAACAAGTGGAACAAAAAGTTGAATTTTTTCCCTAGGTGTATGAAAAATGCAGGTTGAGCCATTTTCAGTAAATTTTTTATCTGTTACGAAAAAAAAATCATCATTTTCAAATTCACTTTCAGTAATCTTTGTAGAGACTAATGAAGATCTTTTTTTAAGATCAGATGATAATTTAGATATCCAATGGTCATCATGATTTAATACACAAATTCCATCTTTTTCTTTTAAGTAAGGTGGGAAAAATAATTTTCTTTTTGTTTGAAAATATGATTCCATATCCGAGTGATAATCAAGATGATCTTGAGTTAAATTAGTAAAAATAGCCGCCTCGAATTCGCATCCTGATATCCTGTTTTGGGCAATAGAATGAGAACTTACCTCTAGTATCGCGAATTCAGATTCCACCTCAACAGCAGCATTTAATTTCTTTTGAAGTTTATCGGCGAAATCAGTTGTATGAGAAGCCACTTCTGAGAAGCCAGGCCATCTATTGAGCAAAGTTCCAAATAATGCAGTCTTTTTCCCTAATTTTTTTAAAAGATATTCCAATAAAAAAGTAATTGTCGTTTTTCCATTTGTACCAGTAACACCAATAAGTTTAAGTTTTCTTGAAGGCCTATTCCAAAACTCAGCGACTATTTGACCAAAAATATAATCTAGATTATCCTCTATAACCAAAATCCTTTCTCGATCAATAGATCCAATTTTCTCTTTTGCAGCAGACCCAATAATGGCAGCCTCCGCGCCATTTTCAATTGCCTCAATACAATATTTTCCTCCATCAACATTTAAACCAGGCATACCTAAAAATAAAGTTCCTTTTTGTACTTCTTTAGAGTTAAAAGAAATATTATTGATTTCATGATCGATTAAATCTAATGAAGGAATAATTCCTACCAAATCTAAAAGTTTATGTAATTTTATGGATCTCATATAAAAAAATTATTTCTCCAGAATGGTACTAATATTTTTTTGAAACCAATTCTTTAATTGATCATCTTTTAATCTTGGAGAAATGCGAGGCAATTCTATAATCTCCTCTGACCTAATTCCTTCAACAGCAATAACAGGTACTTCATAATCATATTTTTTATATTTATCTTTATATAAATCGACCCTATCAATATCAATTTCTTTAAACTCCTCTAGATTAGGGAATAACTCATTAAGATTTATTTTTGCCAGTTTGTTTTTTAATGAATCGCAAAGGCAACATCCCTGCCTAACAAAAATAAATATTTTCATTCATTTAGTCAGGCACAGGGTCACATCCACAGGGAGTTAAAGGATGACACCTGCTTAATCTTCTTAAAGTTAACCACCCTCCCTTCCAAGGACCATGTTTAGTAATTGCCTCATATCCATAAGAGCTACAACTTGGAATAAATCTGCATCTTGGTCCGAAAAAAGGAGAAAACCACTTTTGATAAAACGAAATCATAAAAAGAAGTATAGAAGTAATTGATTTATTAATAGTTTTGCCCACTTTAATGATGTAAAATAATATTTCAAGTAGTAATTAGTTTAATTGAATTTAATCAATTATCCAATTTATTGCAAATTTCTATTTAATTTAAAATTATGTCAAGATACCGCGGTCCCAGATTAAGGGTTACGCGTCGCTTGGGAGAACTACCAGGTCTCACTAGGAAAGCTTCAAAGAAGTCTAATCCTCCAGGTCAGCACGGCCAAGCCCGTCGCAAGCGATCAGAATATGCAATTCGTTTAGAAGAAAAGCAGAAACTTAGGTTTAATTATGGAGTTTCTGAAAAACAACTAGTACGTTATGTAAAAAAAGCTAGAGCTCAAGAAGGATCTACAGGAACTAACCTACTAAGACTTTTAGAAAACAGACTTGATAATGTTTGTTTTAGATTAGGTTTTGGAGGTACCATTCCAGGCTCAAGACAATTAGTGAATCATGGCCATGTAACCGTTAATGGAAAGGTTCTTGATATTGCCGGTTATCAATGCAAATCAGGCGATGTAATCGGAATTAAAGAAAACAAAGCAAGCAAAAAACTTGTAGAAGGTAATATAGAATTCCCTGGTTTAGCAAACGTACCACCTCATCTTGATTTAGACAAACCTAAATTAACGGGGAAAATAAATGGAAAGTGTGATAGAGAGTGGGTGGCTCTTGAAATAAACGAACTACTAGTTGTTGAATATTATTCAAGAAAAGTTTAATACTACTTTTCTTTGGATTATTAAATCTCTCTTTTTTAAAAGAGAGATTTAATTTAATTCTTATTTTTAAAAATAATGGGAAATAAGGAAAATAATATAAAAAAGCCAGGTTTTAAGACCCTATCTATTCACCATGGGGAAACATTTGCAGAAGAAACTGGATGCGTTATGCCTCCTATTTTTTCTACATCTACTTTCAAACATGGAAATAAAGATAATTTCGACTACACCAGATCAGGCAATCCAAACTTTAGAATTCTAGAAAACATCCTTAAATCAATAGAAGATTCTAAATACTGTACAGTTTTTGGATCTGGGATTAGCGCGGTAACTGCAATTTCATCAACACTAAAATCAGGTGACAAGATACTCTGCGAGTCAAATCTCTATGGTTGTACAGTGAGGATGTTCGAAAAAGTTTTCAAGAAATTTGGGCTAGAAGTTTTATACACAGATTTTACAAATGAAAATAATATCAAAAAGATTTCAAACTTCGAGCCAACCTTGATATGGCTAGAAAGTCCAACTAATCCACTTTTGAAGGTACTTGATATTAAGACGATTTGTGATGAAGCGAATAAACTCGAAATACCAGTAGTTGTAGACAACACATTTTCTACAGCGCTTATTCAAAAACCATTGGACCTTGGTGCAACACTATCGGTTGTAAGCACCACAAAATTCATTAATGGGCATAGTGACGCACTTGGCGGAGCAGTACTTACAAATAATGAGGAATGGAATAGTAAGATGCTTTTCTCTCAAAAAGCTCTCGGGCTTCAACCATCTCCTTTTGATAGTTGGCTCATTACGAGAGGAGTAAAAACTCTTCCTTTGAGAATCGAACAACAAACTAAAAGTGCAGAATTTATTTCTGAAGAATTAGGTAATCATAAAATTATCTGTAAAGTAATTTACCCTTTTAATCAAGAACATCCCCAATTTAATTTAGCAAAATCGCAAATGGAATCTGGAGGTTCAATGATCACCCTAAAATTAAATTTAAATAAAGAGGATACTTTTAAATTTTGCAAATCTCTCAAATATTTCTCTCTAGCAGAAAGCCTTGGAGGAGTTGAAAGTTTAATTTGTCACCCTGCAACGATGACTCATGCTTCTGTTGATGACAAAACAAAAAATCTACTAGGGATAGATGATGCTCTTGTCAGATTATCAATTGGATGTGAAGATACAAAAGATTTAATCTCGGACATTTTATTTGCTTTAAATAAATTCTGAAAATTGAGAGATTTAATTAAAAAACCTATATGGAAAAATTTAGAATTGGGATATGCAATTCCTGATAGTATTCATGCGGTTTCTGTAGCATTACCAACTTGGAATGATGTAATAAATTACGAGGAAAAAGATCAAGAATGCATGAATTTATTGAAGTCTATTTACCCACGATTCGGGCTAAACCCCATAGTGAAAAGATTATGCGAAAAAGTAAAAAAGCAAAATTACTACAACAATAAAAGTATCTGGCCATATCCGAATGAAAGCATAGCTTTTAAAGCTAAAAAATACATTGATAGAAATACTTCTGAACAATTCTCGTTAATAGAAAAAAGAAATAATTTAGCTTTCTTAATAACTGAAAAAGAAGGAAGTATTTATGCAAAATATTTTTGGCAACATACTGGTCTTGGTCTATCTTCAAGAGCTGCCGCTATAGAACTAGGCCTTGAAGATTGCCCTCCAAAATCTTACGTAAATGAATGTTATCAAAGAATAAAAAATAGGATTTCTAAATCTACAAAAATTGACTCTAATGATATTCACTTAACTTCATCTGGAATGTCTGCATTGCATACATCATTAGAAATCATATATAAATTATTTCCAGCTAAACCAACACTCCAAGTTGGTTTTCCATATGTAGATGTACTTAAATTACCAATGAAAATCTTTCACGGAGCAAAGTTAATTACAGAAGAAAATTGCGCGGATATTGAATTAGAAATCAAAAGAATAAATCCATCAGCATTAATTATTGAACTTCCAAGTAATCCAATGCTCAAATGTGTAAACATTAAAAAAATTTCAAAAATTGCAAAAAAGCTAAATATTCCGTTAATTGTTGACGATACAATTGGTTCGAATTTAAATATAAATTCCATAGAACATGCAGATATAGTTTTTACTTCACTTACAAAAATTTTTTCAGGAAGTGGTGATATTCTTGCCGGATCATTAATACTAAATCCAAAAAGCAAATGGATTGATCAGTTTAGAAATGCATTAAACGAGATTAATATTCCAATACTTTCCGATGGAGATATAGTTTATCTAGAGAAAGTTAGTAGAGATGTAAAACAAAGAGTTTTTGAACAAAATAAAGCATGTTTAGAATTAAAAAAAAGATTAGAGACTCATAGCGAGATTAAAAATATTTTCCATCCTGAAAATTGTCCAAATTTTAATTCTTTACTAACTACTTATGGGGGATACGGCTGCTTATTATCGTTTGAATTAAATGGAGGATTGAACAAAGCTAAAAAATTTTATGATTCTCTAAAAGTATCTAAAGGACCTAGTTTAGGTACAAAATTTACTCTAGTTTGTCCTTATGTTTTACTAGCTCATTATGACGAGTTGGATTGGGCTGAAAGTTTTGGTATACCGTCGCACCTTATTAGAGTATCAGTTGGATTAGAAGACCAAGATCAATTATGGAAAACCTTTTCTGAAGCACTAAATAATTTCTAAATTCCTAGTATTTACCGTATAGAAACTTATATACTCTTTTTCTGAAAAATAGTTAGTATTAATATATATTTTCTCAATATGTAAATGGCAAAAATTTATGAGGACAACAGTTTTGCTATTGGAAACACTCCATTAGTAAAATTAAAATCAGTTACTAAAAACGCGAAAGCCACAGTACTTGCAAAAATTGAAGGTAGAAACCCCGCTTATAGTGTCAAATGTAGGATTGGCGCAAACATGATCTGGGATGCCGAGAAAAGTGGGAAACTTACAAAAGACAAAACTATTGTTGAGCCAACTTCTGGAAATACAGGCATTGCTCTAGCTTTTACTGCTTCAGCAAGAGGTTATAAACTGATCCTTACAATGCCAGAATCCATGTCAATTGAAAGAAGAAGGGTTATGGCAGTGTTGGGTGCTGAAATTGTTTTAACAGAGGCATCTAAAGGTATGCCTGGAGCAATAGCTAAGGCTAAAGAAATTGCAGAAAGTAATCCTTCTCAATATTTCATGCCAGGTCAATTTGATAATCCAGCAAACCCTGAAATTCATTTCAAAACTACTGGACCAGAAATCTGGGATGATTGCGATGGTGAAATTGATGTCCTAGTTGCAGGGGTTGGAACTGGCGGCACAATTACAGGAGTTTCAAGATACATTAAGCAAGAGAAGGGCAAGAATATTACTTCTGTAGCTGTAGAACCATCACACAGTCCTGTTATTACACAGACAATGAATGGAGAAGAGGTTAAATCCGGACCACATAAAATCCAAGGAATTGGAGCAGGATTTATTCCTAAGAACCTTGACTTATCAATTGTTGATAAGGTCGAACAAGTAACAAATGACGAATCAATTGAGATGGCTCTTAGGTTAGCTAAAGAGGAAGGTTTATTAGTAGGAATATCTTGTGGAGCCGCCGCCGCCGCCGCTGTTAGATTAGCTGAACAAGATGAATATGCTGGGAAGACAATTGTAGTTGTTCTACCTGATTTAGCAGAGAGGTATTTATCATCAATTATGTTTACTGAAGTTCCAAGCGGAATCATTCAAGAACCAGTCAAAGCCTAAATCTATTTTTTCTCCAGTAGTGAATCTGGTGAAATATACATCGCATCGCCATAAGAGAAGAATCTAAATTTTTCTTTTATGGCTTTTTTATACAGATCTAATAATCTTTCTCTACCAATCATTGCACTTACTAAAAGTAATAATGAACTTTTAGGGAGATGAAAATTAGTTAATAATCCATCAACTACCTTAAATTTATAACCTGGCTTAATTACTAAATCTACGTATTTAGCTATAGGAAAAAAGTCATTACTTTCGTGCGAATAACAACTTTCAAGAGCTCTTACGCTAGTTGTCCCAATAGCAATAATTCTTCTATCTGTTTTTTTTATTCTTTTAATTTCCTCCACTACTTCCTTATTAACGCTTACCCATTCTTTATGAAGTTTTAAATCACTTAGATCTTCTTGATCAATTGGTTTGAATGTTCCATAGCCCACGTGCAAAGTTATCGGTAAAATTATTACTCCTTTTTTTTTTAGATTGGAAATAAGACTTTTGCTTAAGTGTAAACCAGCAGTTGGCGCGGCTACGGCCCCTGGATTAGTTGCATACTCAGTTTGATAACTATTCTCATGAAAAGATTCTTCTTCGGAATTTTTTATATAAGGAGGAAGAGGGATTTCCCCGTATTTATCAAGAAGTTCATTCATTGAATTGAGACAAGTTATATTTTCCGGAAATTTAATAAATCTCCCTCCAGTTTCTTCATCAACTCCATCAACAATAAAATTAATATCTTGTGCTAATGGAGATTTTAATTTTAATTTTCTATTTATTTTTAACTTTTTTGCTGGCTTTGCCAAACATAACCAAACACTTTCATAGGATCTTTCTAAAACTAATAATTCGACTAATGTCTTATTTTCTAATTCAACCTTTAACCTAGCTTTCATAACTTTAGTATTATTTACAATTACAAGATCCCCTTCTCTAAATTCATCTAAAAGATTCTTGGTAAATTTATTAGTTAAACAGTCTTCTTCTAAAAAACTATTTCTAACTATCATCAATCTTGATTCATGCCTAATTGCAGAAGGTTTACTAGCAATTAATGAAGGATCAAGTAAATAATCATAAGCTTCAAGCTTATAATCTCTTTCTTCATTATTAATTTGAGAAATCAATTAAATTTAGGAGACAAGAGTCTCTGGCTCTTCTTCAATTAGGGAAGCCAAGTCTTTTAAGAATGAAGCTCCATCAGCTCCATAGATCACTCTATGATCAGCTGTTAGATTTACTTGCATTATTTTTTTAACAGATATTGAACCATCACTATTAGCAACAACGGTTGGTTTGGATGATGCTATGGCTAAAATAGCACCGGTACCTGGAGGAAGAATTGCGTCAAATCTATCAACTCCAAACATCCCAAGGTTAGATAAAGTGAAGGTTCCCGTTGAGTATTCATCAGGTTCTAATTGTTTTGATCTTGATCTTTTTACGAGATCTTTCCATGCCCTAGACAATTCAAATAAATCAGTATTGCATGGTTCTTTTAAAACTGGAGTTATTAGTCCACCATCTTCCATCGCAACAGCAACAGCAATATTTATATTTTCTGGATAAGAAATTCCATTCTCTGAAAAACTTGAGTTAACTTGAGGATGTTTCTTTAGTGTCTTTGCAACTGCCTTTACTAGTAAAGCAGTCATAGTAACTCCGTTCTGTTTTACTTTTTTGTAGAAATTATCTAATTTATCTGTGTTAATGGAATAACCCACCCTAAAACATGGCACATCTAAACTAGATTCCATATTTTTATTTACCGCTTTTTGAAGAGTATTAAATTGAACTGTTTCTCCAGGATTACCAAAACTATTTCCTGGAGTTTCTGGTTTACTTTCAACTCCCAAATTTGCACCAGGTATACTTGCAGGAGAATCACCTTCACCTATCCATGGTATAGAGACTGGTTGGCCATTAGCTTTTAAAATATCATCGGCTTGAATCCTTCCGTGAGGTCCGGATCCATGAACCTTCGCTAAATCAACACCCATTTGAGAGGCAAGTTTTTTAGCTCTTGGAGATGCAATCACCCTCGAAGAAACATTACTCGTAGCAGCATTTATTTGATCACTATTAAAAGATGAGGCAGCCTTTTCACTCATTAATACGACTTCTTTTTCTTGTTTTTCAACAATTTCACTTTGAACCACAGGTTTTTCTTCAGTTTTATTGCTTACCAATTCAAGTTGATCCGAACTAGAAACTTCGGGTTGCTTTCCTTTATTTTGTTCTTGAACAGAAGCTATCTCATCCTCATTTTCTACAATAAGACCGATAGTCTCTCCTACTGGTGCAGTGCTGCCAGCAGGCATTAAAACAGCCGCAAGATATCCATCTTGAAAAGATTCAACATCCATATCTGCCTTGTCAGATTCAACAACCAAGACAGATTCACCTCTTTCAACTTTATCTCCTGGATTTTTCAACCATTCCACAATCTTGCCCTCCGTCATAGTAGAACTCAAGGCAGGCATGAATATTTCGTGAGACATAAGAAAATTGTTATTGCATAAGTTTCAAGGGATTTCTACCAAACTTCCTAAAGTTTTTATGGTTAAGAACCCTTTAAACTCTTGTTCTAATTATACGAAATCATGTTCACAGTGGGAACTCTTATAACTTAAGAAAGTAATAATTTAGATCGATTAGAATTTAAAACTTTTCGAAATTAAGATTTACTTATATTTATCAAAAATACTAAATCTTCTCTTTAATTATTATCTATAGATTGAATGACTCCATCCTTAACCGTAATCGATACTTGCATTTTTTCAACAAGATTGTCTCCCACAGTGACATCACAGAAACTATCCACTTGCCCTTGATCAACAATTTCGTCCATTTTTAATTCGCGAACTTGACTTTGTTGTTGCAGAAGATTCCTTTTTTGTTCTTCAATTTCATTTCGTTTCACAGCGACTTGTTGTTGCACCTGACTAACCTGTTCTTGAACTCTTGGATCAAGAGGATTAACCGATTGGGATCTAATATTATTTACTATTTGCTGCCCCTCCTGCTCAAGTTGAGATAATTGCTGGTCAATGTTTGAGATTGCTTTACTTAATTCTTTTTCAGCATCTTCCTTCCAAGTCGGTGTAACTACAGCTTTAATAGCTATTGAGCGCTTTATAGATATTGAGTTTTTTGTTTCCATAAAAAATTAAATTACCCTTTCAATATAGATAGAACAAATCAAATTTTCTTACTAAATTTGTTTTCATACATATTTTCTATTTGTAATGAATACTTTTTTTCTATTTCTTTTCTTTTTTGTTTAAGAGTTTGCGTTAACAACCCATTTTCTAGAGTAAAGGCATCCACAAAATAACAATCTAATATTTGTTCTTCAGATCTTGCTCCTAATCGACTTTTCAGCAAATTATTAATTTGTGATTTAAAAAATGTACCAATATTTTTATTCAGGTTTAATTGCAAAAGGTCTTCTTCCAAAAACTTGTTTTTAACCAGTTCGACATTAGGCACTACAAGGGCTGTTAAACATTTCTTGTCTTGTCCTACTAGTTGAATCTGATTAATAAATTCAGAACTAAGGATTTCGGTCTCAAGCGGATTCGGCTCTATATTTTCACCACTTGAAAGAACTATTGTGTCCTTGGCTCTTCCTGTTATAAAAAGAGAACCATTTGGTATTAAGAAACCTAAATCGCCAGTATCAAACCAACCATCCTCAGATAAAACATCTTTTGTAGCCAATTCATTATTAAGATAACCTTTCATTACTTGTGGTCCTTTGGCAAGAATTTTTCCGACTTCTCTGAACTTCAGAATCTTTTTTTTATCATCATTCACTATTTTGATTTCAGTAAATGCTAGGGGCTGACCGGATGATCCTCTAACATTTAATTCTCTTCTCCTACAAGTTAATACTGGACTAGTTTCTGTGAGGCCATATCCCACCAAAACATCTACACCTAAAGATTCAAAAAAAAGATCCACATGTTCTGGCAATGCACCTCCGCCGTTAATGGGAAATTTCAGTTTTTCTCCGCATAATTGTCTAAGAATATTCGGCCATAAAAAAATAGTAGACAATTTATGTAAAGGATATCGGCCAATAACAGAACCAAGTAAGGGGATTTTTGATTTAAAAGTTGTTTGATTGATATCTAAATTTCTTATCTTTCTTAGACTTCTTTTGAAAACTGAACTATTACTTATCAAAAACTTAATAAGTTTTTGCTTTTTGGAAGGCATTTTTTTCAACGCCTGAAAAAAACCATCATGTATTGCTTCCCATAGTCTCGGTACAGTAGCCATGACAACAGGTTTTACTTGTGTAATATCATCTTTAAGAAATTTTGGAATTGTATAGTATTGAGAACAACCGCATGAAAAAAAGAAGTATTCAGCACTCCTCTCATAAGAATGCCATATAGGCAAAACGCTTAATACAGAGGTTCCTGGTTCTGGATCAGCGATATAGGCTAAATTGATTATCTGATGTAAAAAATTTGCATGAGTCAAAGGCACACCTTTAGGTTTTCCTGTTGTCCCAGAAGTGTAAAGAATAGTAGCGACGTCATCTATTTCTGGATTAAATTTTTCAAGATTATTATTTTGTGAATTTTCTTTTTCTACTGAACTTATAAATTTACTCCAACTTATTAAACTTTCAAATTGTTCATCTTCTAAATTGATTATAAATTTCAGCCTTTTTTTTAATTCTTCTTTGTTGTTTAACTTTAGCCAAATCTCCTTAGATTGAACTATTAGACCTACTGAATTAGAGTGCGCAATAATATAGTCTAATTCTACTGAAGGAGAATTAATACCTCTCACTGCATTTATAGCTCCTAGGCGCATTAAGCCTTGATCAACTAGTAGCCATCTTGGAGAATTTTCAGATATTACAGTAACTACATCCCCTTTTGCCAAACCATAATTTTTAAAAGAAAAAGAGACTTTTGTTATTAAATCAGCCAGCTCAGAATAAGAAAATTTTTCTTTGTATTTCCCTCTTAAATCGCAAACAGCTAAAGTATCACCACATTTAAATTTTAATTTTTCCCAAATTTGATCTATATGATCAAGGTTCTTAATAAAATCTCTATTTTTAGCAAATTTATCTTTTTTAGAAAGAAGTTTGGCTGAAGGCCAGTATGCTAAATCACCCATACTAAATTTATTTTGAAATTTTAATTTCTATTTTGATACAAAATCAAAATTAAATTCTTCTTGAATGATTTTTTTAACAATTCTCTTGACTTCTTGAATATTTAAATTTTTGTTGTAATCAATCATATTTGCCATAAGACAATTTTCTATCCCGCAAGGAACAATTTTATTAAAGTTTTCTAATTCGCAGTCAATATTGATTGAAAATCCATTTATTGTTATCCATCTTTTACAACCAATTCCAATTGATGCAATTTTCTTATTTCCTATCCAAACACCAGTGAAACCATCTCTTGAATGACAATTTATATTAAAAGTTCCAAGAATTTTTATAATAATTTCTTCAATTTTTCTCAAATACCAATTTAAATCTTTATTAAAATTTTTCAAATCTAAAACCAAGTAAGTTACTAATTGTCCAGGCATATGACAAGTAACCTCACCACCTCTATTAATCTTAAAAACATCATATTTATCATCATCCAAAGAAAATAGTAAATTATCGTAATTAGATCCTCTACCTAACGTATAACAGAGTTGATGCTCCCCTATCCAAATAAAGTCAGGATTAGAATTGTCTAAAATCAATGCCTCCTGATATTCTTTTTGTAATTTATAAACATCATTAAAAGAAGAAATATTATCAGGTTGTTTAATTATTGCTGTTCTATTTTCCATATTTAAGTAGATTTAGAAAGTAAGTAAATATTTTTAGATTTGTTATGAAAATTTTAATCCATGGAAAGAATCTTGAGCTCACTGGAGCATTAAAAGAATATACTGAGGCAAAGATAGAAAAAGCAACACATCACTATAAGGATATCGTTAAAGAAGCTGACATACACCTTTCAATTGAAAAGAACCCAAGAGTCTCGTTTCAAACTGCAGAAGTTACTATTTTTGCAAATGGTACCGTAATAAGAGCTGAAGAAAAAACTGAAAATCTATACTCAAGCATTGATTTAGTTTCAAATAAACTTTGTAGAAAATTACGTAAATATAAAGAAAGAAACAATAAAACAATTCATAATAAACAATTTAAAAATAAAGATTCTTTACCAATTGAAAGTATGGAATCAAGTTTTTTAGATAAAGCTTTATTTGAAGAAGGAACTGAAGCAAGTCTGCCTGAACCATCTATTAAAAATAAATACTTTGAAATGACTCCAATTTCATCAGAAGAAGCAAGAAAACAATTAGATCTAATTGATCATGATTTTTATGTTTTTCGAAATAAAAAAAATAATGAACTTCAAGTTATATATAAAAGGAATCATGGAGGTTATGGACTGATTCAATCTAAATAAGTTTTAAATGCCCAATATTGAATATGAATTAAACGAGAAAATTCATGCGATAATTATTAACCCTTATCTATCCTGGGAAGATTTCTGTATGAATTGCGATTTGATAAGAAAATACAATATCAAAAATATTTCTACTTCACTAAATTATTTAACTGATCTTAAAAACTGTTTGGGTAATTACAGTGCGGATATAAACGCACTTATTTCTTACCCTTTAGCAGATTTACCAATCTCATTTATTGAAGAATTAGTTTGTTTTGCAAAAGATAAGGGTGCAAAAGGAATTGAATATATCCCAAACTTTATAAATTTATCCAAAAGAAATTTAGAAACTTTCGCTGCTGAAATTGAGCAAGTTAAATTATCTGGATTACCAGTATCAATAATAATAAATAAATCAAAACTAAAAGAAGAAGTTTTTATAAATGCGATAGAAATATGTTTGGAATTAGGAATAAAAAATTTTCAATTCGGGGACGGGTTTGGGTCTCCTCTTACATCTAATGATGTCACCGAAATACTAAAAATAACAGGATCACAAAATCAAATCAAAGTTGTAGGTGGTGTAAAAAATCTGACGCAAGTAATTGATTTATTTGATAATGGAATTAGTTGCGTGGGCACTTCCAATTTTTGTGAAATTTTTGAAGAAGTAAACGTTATTTAAATGTCTGGTTCTGGTGAGTGCAGACTAAAAGGTCTCTGTATTAAAGCTTCTCCATTAGGCGAGAATGATAGATTAATAACTATCCTTACCGATGAGCAAGGGATTGTTAGATTAGCGGCACCTGGTGCTAGGCGTCCTAAAAGTAGTCTTGCCGCAGCTACTCCTTTAACATATTTAAGTCTGCAGATTTTTGGAAGAAGAAATCTTAAATCTGTACGTCAAATTAAAATATTAAAAAGCTATTCTGGCCTAGGTAAAAATATTGAATGTCTTGCAGCCGCACAAGCAATAACTGAATTAACATTTTTATTAGTAGGTAATAATGACAAGCAACAAGACTATTTATCTTGCGTTCTTGCACATCTTGATAGGATTTATTTATATAAAGAGTCTCAAGAAGAAGATATTAAAATGCTCTCGATGAGTATTCAATCTTTAATCCATCTATTAGCCATCGGGGGTATTAATTTACCAATTCATCATTGTTGTAAAACTGGAGAACCTATTATTCCACCTTTAGGAAATTGGGAATGGAGTTGTTATTATTTGCCAAGTGAAGGGTTTTCATCCATAGAAGATCCTCAAAGTAACCTAAAAATAAATGCATCTGAAGTTGCTCTATTACAGAGACTTCTTTTCCCAGAATTACCAATAAAATCTAATGGAGAGTTGTTGGGTCCAAAAAAAGTCTGGCTTAAAATATTATTCATTATTGAGACATGGATCTCTACTCAATTAGAGAAGGATCTATCTTCACTAAAAATGTTGAGAGAAATATATAGTTAGCATTTTCATGAAGCATTAAAAAATTTAAAAAATATGATCATGGCCCCTTTGCCTGTTAACTTTATAAATAGTTAATTCAATTAATGTGGTTCATATTGCCTGGTTGGGGAAAAAATCCCCTTTTTGTGGAAATGTAACTTACGGTAATTTAACTACTAAGGAATTAAAGGCTAGAGGACATAAAATTAGTTTTATTCATTTCGATAATCCCTCTAGTTCAAATTCATCAAAACCATTATTTCTTGCGAATGATCCTGATGTAAGTCTCCCATATTTAATTAAATCTCAAGTTTATACAATACCCTCGCCAAGGGCAGAAAAAGAGCTAAGGCTATCATTGGAAAGATTAAAACCTGACATAGTACATGCAAGCCTAACTTTATCTCCTTTAGACTTTAGACTTCCAGAGCTTTGTAATAAAATTAATGTTCCTCTTATAGGAACATTTCATCCACCATTTGATGCAAAAAATAGAAATCTAACTGCGAGCACACAACAATTAACGTATCAACTTTATGCTCCCTCTTTAGCAAAGTTCGATAGAATAATTATTTTTTCTGAACCTCAAAAAAATGTTCTTGAGAAATTAGGAGTACCTAAAGAAAAACAAATAATTATTCCAAACGGAGTTGATGAAAATATTTGGAAACCTTTTTGCGAAAAAAGTAAAAAATATAATCAGGTTAAAAACAAACTTGGAAATGAAAGAATCTTTTTATACATGGGAAGGATCGCAAATGAAAAAAATATAGAGGCACTTTTACGTTCTTGGCGCCAAACAAGAACTCAAAATTGCAAATTAGTTATTGTTGGGGATGGACCAATGAAGCCAACACTTGAAAATAGTTTTTCTAACCTTGGTAATGAGAAATTAATTTGGTGGGGTGCCGAATTAGATTTAGAAACTAGGATAGCAATAATGCAAATAGCAGAAGTATTTTTCTTGCCAAGCTTAGTAGAAGGTTTATCATTATCACTTTTAGAGGCAATGTCGGCTGGTACTGCTTGTGTAGCTACAGATGCTGGAGCGGATGGTGAAGTTTTAGATAACGGAGCAGGAATAGTAATTTCAACTGATAATGTGGCTGCACAATTAAAAACTATAATCCCAATTCTTGTAGAACACCCTTCATTTACAAAAGATCTTGGAGAAAAAGCTAGAGAACGTGTACTTGAGAGATACACAATTACTAAAAATATAAATTCACTTGAAAAAGTTTATATGAACTTAAAAGATAATTGAAAAAACTAACGAAACTCTTTACTTCGATTACTAGCTGAAACTATTGATTCAATTAATGCTGACCTTACACTCTTTTTTTCTAAAACCCTTAAGGCAGAGATAGTTGTTCCACCTGGAGATGTTACTAAATTTTTAAGCTCAGAAGTAGTAAGTTTATTTTCCTTTATTAAAAAAATAGTCCCCAGTATCATTTCCATAACAAGTTCCTCTGAAATTTTTTTTGGTAATCCCCCGCTTAATCCTCCATCACTTAATGCTTCTATGATCAAAGCAATAATTGCGGGACCTGATGAAGTTAAAGCTAAAAATATATCAAGGTAATCTTCAGTAAATTCATAAATCTTACTAGTATTTTCAAATAATTTTTTTGTAAATTGTTTCTGATCTTCTGTAATTTCTTCACCCCAAGAAATTCCAGTTAAACCTTTTCCAATAGTTATTGGAATATTTGTAACAACTCTCACACATTTATGATTAGGAAACTTTTGAGTGAGTTTATTTATTGAAACCCCCGCAAGAATTGAAACTATTAAATTGTTCTTATTTTTTATCTGATGGGCTTCACTTATATCTTTTAATTGTTGGGGTTTTATCGAAAGAAGTTTATATTGACAATCCCAAATTATTTTTGACTCTTTAGAGCCTGATTTATAAACGTTTATTTTGTGTTTATAATTTTTTTTTATGTTTTCTAAACTTTTTTCTGTATTAACAACACAAAAAACATTCTCTGGCTGAATTAATTTGTTATCTAATAGAGGGGTAACTATAGCACTTGCAATATTTCCAAAACCAATAATCGCTATTTTATCTGTCACAGATTAATCATGAATAAGCACTTAATTTAGAATTACCCCATGCTGGTTCAGGAGTAGTATTTTTGCCCAAACTATATTGTGGTGTGTTTTCTGTAGACACAGAAGAAGGAGAAGCTTCTTCTGGGGAAGAACTAGTTACATTTACACAACTTGGAGCAAAAAGAAAAATACTTTCACCGACTCTCTCTTGATGTCCATCAATTGCATATGTGCCCCCAGCAATAAAATCAACAGCTCTTTGAGCTTGATCAGGATCCATCATAGTTAAATTGAGAATTACAGTTTTTCTCTCTCTTAATGCTTGTATAGCTTGAGGCATCTCATCAAAACTTCTTGGTTCCATTAAGCTTACTTCTGAGGATGAATTTGAGATTCCAGGCATACCAACTACTTTTGATGATCTGTTGTTATTCATAAAATCAAATGGATTGGAATTTGCAAGGGCATTTGCATTCTTTGGATTTTGTTTGAAATTATTAATATCATTTAATTCATCCTCTGAAGCATAATCCAACTCATCAAAATCATCATCGAGATACTCATCCCCTGCTACAACTGCCTTTAATCTAGAAATAAGTGACACCTTTTAAATCCTCTTGAAATTGATTACTAAGGTTTAAGAACCTTAAGTAATAGATTCATTTTTTAAATGAATAAACTACCTATACTTAAATAACGTTAGTTGAACTTTACTGCAAGTTTATAGATAAGATTTTTATAAAAAATAACTAACTAGGATCTGCCTCCAAAAATCAATGATCCTAATCTTAACCAAGTTGATCCAGCGTCAATAGCTTCCTCCCAGTCACCTGACATCCCCATGGAACAATCTGGTAGTTGCAGGGAATCAGCGAGAGCACGACATTTTTTGAACAATCCTAAATTTTCTTTAGGGCTAAGTCCTTTAGGATTGATAGTCATCAAACCGGTTAATGAAATATTTTTCAAATCTTGAATTTCTCTCCATTTCAAAATTAAAAATTCAGGATTAAAGCCTCCTTTAGTAGGGTCATCACTTAACTTAACCTGCAACATTATTAATGGATTTTTCTTCTCTTCACGTGAAATATTAGAAATCTTTTGCAACTTTTCAAATGAATCTACTGAATGAATATATTTAAAATTTTGAACTATTTTTCTTATTTTATTACTTTGTATTCTTCCAATAAAGTGCCAATTTATTTGTTTAAGATCTTTTAATGTTAATTGTTTTTCAAACGCCTCTTGAACCTTACTTTCACCAAAATCGTTCTGACCTATATTTTGAATGATCTTGATTTCTTGACTTTTGAATCCTTTACTTACCGCAAGAATGTTTACATTTGATGGTATTTTATTTTTTATTTTTAAATAATTTGCAGGGTTCACCTTTTATAAGAAAGTTTGCTTAAATAAATTCTCCCATTTAGATAGTTCTTCAGATCCTTTTCTTCTAGCCTTTTGAAGATTTAATTCGGCTTGATTACGGGCATCTAAATAAGGTATAACTTCAAAAAAAACTTCTCTCTGTCGAACTTCTACCAAGAAAAACATTTTTTGAGCGTATAAAGTCGCATAAATATCTCTCCCATCATTTCCAGGAGATACTTGGTATAACATGCCAAATGTTGGATGGTTTAAATAACGCTCAGAACTCAAACCTAAATATTGTGTTATTTATAATGCACCATACAGTTTTCTAAGAAAAATTGCTATGCAAATAAAACAAATCGATAATGTATTAACAATTACATTGAGAGATTTTGAAGGATAAAGAGTTCTAAATCTGTTGGTTTTTATAATAATTTTTTTCTTTGAGAGTAATGATTCTGCTCCATGATCAATTCTCAGAAATATATTTTGAAATAACCTTTCCACTAAGATTAATAAAACACTAAAGGATTTCTTTAGTCCTAAATTTCGAAAATTTATTGATCTAACTGACACTGATTTAATGATATTTTGAAGTTCTTCCTGCACTAGAGGAATAAAACGTAATGCAATTAACAACTGAAAAAGCCACTTATTAGTTGGCAATCCAATCTTTCTTAATGGATACATAAACCAACTTAAGCCCCATACAATGTCCTCCTGCAATGTGGTTAAAAGCATCAAATTCACACTATGAATAACGGTAAATATCAAAGTGGAGGTTTTTATTCCAAGTTCAAAAGCTTTTCTTGATAAGTTGTAGGGACCAAAATTAATAAACCATATCTTCTGCGAAGGAATTTGCAAAATATTCCATTCTTTTGGGCTTTCCAATACTACTTGCAACTCATTGGGATTTCTTAAGTAGCCATCAAGAGATTGAATATCAGACGAGGCAAGAATTGATATACATCCAATTAATAGTGACAAACATGAGAGAAAAAATAATGATCGCCACCATACTCTAGATGGCAATAAACTTAAAAAAGTAATTAATAATAAAAAACCAACTAAACTCAATCTCCATACTGGACCTGCCCAGATTGGAGTGATTAAAAATATCATTACGATAATTATTTTTAATCTACTATCTATAATTCTTAGCCAACTTCTATTGCCATGAACGTATTGACCAACAGAAAATTTGGTTAGCAAATTCATTAATCTTTTTGAATTAACTCAATATTTTCTCTTTCGACTTCTTTATTTAAAGCTCTTTGCTGTTTTCCTCTCCAAAGTAAAATGAGGGGTGTGCCTTCAAAGCCTAAATTTACTCTAATTTGTTTTTCAATATATCTTCTATAAGTTATTCCGAATAATTTAGGGTCATTTACAAAAAGAGTAAATGTGGGAGGTTTGTTCTTTACTTGAGTACCGTAATAAAGCCTACCTTGCTTGCCGCTTCTCTTCGTTGGAGGACTTTTCCAACTGATTGATTCTTTTAGTACTTCATTAACTACAGATGTTGTAACTCTTCTTCTATGTTGATTTACAGCATTAAGAGCATGCTCAAAAATATTATCAACCCTTTGACCAGTTAGGGCAGATATAAAAATCATTTTTGACCAGTGTAAAAAATAGAGTTTAGATCTAAGTTCTTTTTCTACTTGATAAATTGTTGAACTATTTTTTTCTACAAGATCCCATTTATTAACAACAATTATACAAGCTCTACCTTGTTCTTCTATTCGCCCAGCCAGCTTCTGGTCTTGATCAGTTACTCCATCTACAGCATCTATAACTAAAACACAAACATCACTTCTATCTATAGATTTAAAAGCCCTATTAATACCAAAGAATTCAGTGCCATATTTAACATTTTTCTTTCTTCTAATCCCTGCAGTATCAATAATTTTCCAATGATTATCGCCTTTTTTAATAAGCGTGTCTATTGAATCAGTTGTCGTGCCACTAATATCACTAACTATTGCTCTTTTTTCTCCGCAGATTGAATTTAACAAACTAGATTTACCAACATTAGGCCTACCAATAATTGACATCATTATCTTTTCTTCATCATCCTGGATATTATTTTCAGGAAGTTTGCCAATAACGAGATCTAAAAGATCTCCAGTACCTGAACCATGAATAGCTGAAACAGGGTTAGGTTCGCCCAATCCTAATTTCCAGAACTCTGAAGCTAGGGATATTCCTAAAGTAGTCGATTCGCATTTATTAACAGCCACAATTGTTTTACAACTTGAGTTTCTTAACCATTTTGCTATTGATAAATCACCATCAGTCACGCCTTGATTTCCATCTACCACCAGTAAAGCTAGTGAAGCCTCTTCTAGAGCCAAGAAGACTTGTGTCCTTATCTCTGGGAGAAATTCACTATCGTCATCAAAAACTAAACCTCCAGTATCTACTATTTGAAATTCCTTACCTCCCCATGAAGCATTTTGATAAGTTCTATCTCTTGTAACACCAGGTTTATCAAATACTATTGCATCATTACTTTGGCAAAGACGATTAACTAAGGTAGATTTCCCAACATTCGGTCTTCCGATAATTGCTATTGTAGGAAGAATCAATTCTTCTCTCCAAAGAAAGTAGTATCCATTACAACTATACCTTTAATAGAATCATTTACCTTATTCAAAAAAACTTATTTAATTTCTGGATCGCCAAAATGTCCTTTAACTGGATTAGCCGGAGGTGAACTTGGACTTGGCATTAATCCATTATCTTCTGAAAAAAAATCATTTTCAGTCGCCCAATAAATTAACCAATTTACTGCCGTCGCTCTTCTAGTTCTTCTTGGATAGAGTTCATTAATCTTATAACCTTTAAAATTAAGAAAATTTTTCAATCCCTGTTTATATTCTTTTGGAATTGATCGAGTCAAATGTACTGAGGCTGGTCGCTCTGAAATGATTTGAGGAGCTTTTTCAAATTTTTCTGACCAATAAGAAGGAGTTAATGGGCTAAAGGCCCAATCATTTATAGATGGTTCTTTAATATAAAAAAGTCTTTCCCAAACTAATTCACACACAAATACATCACTAACCTTATCTTCAAGAATAAGAAATAATAGTTTTTTACATATTGGCCATGTAAATTGATTTTCAACTAATTTTTCTTTTTTATACATTAATCAAACCTTATCAAAATTAAAGAAAAATAAGGCATAAATCCCTTTTTATATTGTGATGCATATTGAATAATTTGATCAGGCATTCCAACACTTAAAGCTATTAATGTTGTATTGATGATATCCTCTTTTTTCAAAATTTCCCTAACTAAATTCCATCTTTTGCCAACTTTCATAATGGCCAATACCGTTCTTCTATTTGCCTTACTTTCCCTAATTAGGGTTGTTAATTCAGATTCTGAAGAGGAGCATTCTTTGATGATCAATGTCTCGCCTTTTTTTACCAAATCAAAATCATTCAAAGCTGCTGCTGCTGAAATAGAGGAAATACCAGGTATGGTTTTGGTAATAATTTCAGCATGATTATTTTTTATTAACCTCAAGATATTAGAAGAACTTGCAAATAGTGAAGTATCTCCAAGACAAAGTAAAACAACTGATTCGCCATTTTGTATAAATTTCACAATTTTTTCTACAGCATTAGACCATATTTCATCTGGATCAAAATCCTTCCTGGCCATTGGAAAAATAATAGGTATATTTTTTTTAAATTTGGTGTATTTCTTGACTATTTCCGCAGCAAAACTCTTTTTATTATCATCTGATATTGGGAAAACTATAACTTTCGCTTTTTTTATTGCATCCACAGCAGCAATTGTTAAAAGCGATGGATCTCCAGGTCCTACACCAACGATGGTGAATGTTGGTAAATCAGTTTTATATGGATTAAGCAAACTTAAGAACTTTTTTATTATCATTTATATTTTATTAACTTTAGCTATGTACCCTTGGCAATATAAAAGTTTCAGCCAGTATTGCTGACTCAATTTCAGACAATTCCTCTAACCTTTTGAAAGTTTGATTTTTAGAGAATTTAGTTTGCGCTAGTTTCCAGTAAACTCCAAAATGTCTTGCCTCACTCTCTAGCAGAGACTCATAAAGGGATTTAAACGATTTATCTTCATAATTCAGTGCAAGCAAGCTTAATCTTTCATGACTTCTTGCTTCAATAAGTCCTGCTATTAAGAAACTATCAAGCATTCTATTGGGCTCTTCCTTTCTTATATTCTTGGACAATTCAGCTCCATATGGAGGCGGTTTTAAGGACTCAAGAGAATGTCCAAGATCCTTTAAAAAATAAAGTATTTTTTCAAAATGCTCTAATTCCTCTCTCGCTATTGGACTTAAAACTTCTGCCAGATTTGGTTCTGATGGATATCTAAACATCAATTGCATAGCTACTCCTGCAGCTTTTTTTTCACAATGAGCATGGTCAATAAGAATATCTATTGGATTAGATAATGCGAGTTTGATCCACTCATCTGAGGTAAATGACGATAAATATTTAATATGAGAAGTGGGCCTTTTAAAATCGACTAACATTTAATCTTTAATACTCAAATATCCAATGATTCCTTCAAGAGCTAAGGAATAACTTGATATGCCGAATCCACTAATAATTCCTATAGCTTTATCTGTAAGAAAAGATTCTTTACGAAAATCTTCTCTACTGAAAATATTTGAAATATGTAACTCTACAAAAGGAATTTTCGATCCAATTAAAGCATCACGAATAGAAATCGAGGTATGAGTAAAAGCACCAGCATTTATAAGAATACCTTGGATACTTTTTACAGACTCCTGAATTTTATCTACTATTTCTCCTTCGTGATTACTTTGAAAACATTCAAGATTAATACTTTTTTCTTTAGCAACTTTAGTTAAATCTTTTTCTATATCAATCAATGTTTTATTACCATATATTTCAGGTTCTCTAGTGCCCAAAAGATTTAGATTTGGTCCATTTATCAATAAAATATTCATAATCAATAAAGTCTTTTCTTTACAAATGCTATCTAGAAAGAAACAAAAAAACCAAAATAATTTCACACAAAGTGTCCATTAACTGATAAGTTCAAATAGTGGGGGTCGGTGCCCGAGTGGTTAAAGGGGGCGGACTGTAAATCCGCTGGCTCTGCCTACGTTGGTTCAAATCCAACCCGGCCCACTTTAAAATTGCCCTTGTAGCTCAGCGGTAGAGCACTCCCTTGGTAAGGGAGAGGTCTCGGGTTCAAGTCCCGACGAGGGCACTTGAGCAATTGCTTAATATAACTGAGATCTCGTAGATCAGCATTTTTATTAAAATTCAAATATATTTAACATAGCTTGTCTTTATTAATGCCACTATCGTCATACCGTATGCACCGAATTTATCTTGCAGCGACCATGAATTATGGTCTTGGTTCTGATGATCCAGAGGAATTGGCTTACTACAACAAAATCAAAAAAGAGAAGGATGATATGAAAAAAGAACCAGTAAAAAAAGGGATGCCCCTTAATTGGGATACACCCGAAGGAATGGATAAATGAACCTGAATACTTTTTTATTAATTGATGGAAGTATGATGCTTATCGGTCTACCTTTATTTATGATTCTTAAAGGCAAAAATTGATCAAAATTTCTTTACACTTTACCCATATTTAAATTCAATTGTTGATCCTTTATCCGTATATGGGAGTACCTCAAACCGTACATATTTATTCGTCGAATGGCTTCTCAAACTAGTTAGAACATAGATGTAGTCGTCATAAGCAAATGTCTACCAAATTCACACAAAAAGAAGATTATAAATCTGAGATTGAAAAAAGATCAGAAGAAGAACTTCTTGAGGAAGAAATCAGGAATCAGCAAACATTGGATAGTTTTGTTGAATCTGATAAAAACTGGAGCTGATTAAATTTATTTATTTAGGAGAAAGTTATGAACTTAAAAAGATCACCATTCTCAATTCTGGACAAAGACAAAAGAGAAATGGACTATATCAAAGGAGTTTACAAGAGAAAAATTCAAGCTGAAATTGAATCTTACAAAGATCCCGAAGACGAAGATAAGAGAGATACAATTCAAGCCCAAGATGTATTGATGCTTGATAGGATCTCAATTTAGTTATTTTTTTTCTTCTTCTTTTTATCTTTCTTTTTCTTTTTTACCTTTTCATAAACCTCATCAGCCTTCTGTTCAATACTATCCAGCTTATTTGAGATTTTTTTTATAGCTTCTGCTTTTACTTCTTTAACTAAAGTATCTTTTACCTCAATAATTTTAACTGGCTCTCCTTTAACTAAAGTATCTTTTGTCTCTTCAGTTTTAATTCCAAACTTACCTTTAATAAAATTGACTATAAAAATAAGAACAGGTACATGAGCTAAACCGCCTATTACTATTCTTGTTTCTGAATAAGCCATTTAATAGTTAAGATAACTGAGATATTTAAGCATAAATTTAATTTTTAAATTCGTTTTATTAAGCCAATAAACATTAATAATCATTTCTTGATTCGTAGATCAATAATTTTGCTATTAATTGATTAGAGACTTTTTTATTAAATGCCATTAGACGTATTTCTAATGAACATGTGTGTTGTAGTTATTGCTTTGCTAATCAGAAGAGAAATCAAACTTAAGAAGGCGAGATAAATCATGCAAACACAAATTTTTAAAGACCAATACATTCCAAATATCCATGCCATTACTCTTTTACTAATGCTTCTTCTATGTCTATGGTTACCTCTAGCACTCAGATTCTTATTAATAATTTAGTCAAATTAATTAGTTAATACTCTTATCCTAAAACTCTGCTGTATCCTAATTTTTTTTTAAAGATCTTATGTGGAAATCCTGTTGGCATTGTACTTGTATAAGTTTGCATAGTTACTTTTTCGACTAATCAGAAACCCAACTTGTGATTTTCGTTGTGCTATAAATATGTCCTCCAGATTCTATTTTCTTAATTGTTTCAGGATCTGAAAAAACATGCTTAGCCACACCTTCTTCAGCTTGATGAATAACAATAACTTCTTTTGGATCAATTAAACTTTTGCCACGATATAGAGGAGTAAGTCCTACCGTTTTATGAAATTCATCTATTTCTGGACTATCAAACATTTTTACCCACTCCTCATATGTATTTGAAAGTTTAAAGGTGAAAACAGTAGTTTCAATAGTCATAAAAAAAAGCTAATTGCTATTTATTTTAGATCGACTGTCAATAATCAAGAAAAAACTGGTGGATAAGGTGTTTGTCCATTCATTAATGATGTGTCAATTGGTTTACAGATATTCATCAGAGCATCTTGTCCAAAACCTGGACCAAAGGGACCGTCTATAAACTCCTGAAAATCTTCAGCAGAAATACCCTCTTTTACTTCCCAAAAACAATATACAGGACCAGTTTTAGTTACGGCATTTGCAGAATGGTTAAAAAATCCTTTTTCTTTATTAGCTGCAACCGCATCATCCCATCCACCACCTGGTGACATTGCCGCATAAGCTGTTTCCCACCATTTTTCAGCTTTTCCTGCCTTAAATTCATGATGAACAATATAAAAAGTTGATGCCATAAAAATAATATTTGTATTGATAATAAAGCTACTTGATATAAGTAAAGGGAAGATTAATTTATTTTGAATTCCTAAATAAAAAAGGGGGCTAAAAGCCCCTAGCGATCGACTGTCAATGTATACAATCTAAATCAGAATCCAGATATTGCTTCATAGAAATCAGCGTCTGGGAGTATTTCCTTCAAGGGTTCGATCTCCTTAGCTGGGCCTTGGACCTGCACAGTAATATCTGACACTTCAAAAAGCTTGGGAATCATATGTCCCATATTTTTGAGATGAAATAAAGCAGCGGAGCCATCTTTATATGCCTCTCTTACATAAGCCTTATCTGACCCGCATGTAGTGATATTAAAAAAAAGGCAGTCAGGTTCATTAGCTTTTGTCAGTGCCAAAATTTCTTCTAAAAGAGCTATGCACTGGTCCATCTTCCCATCCTTGATTGTGAAGTGTGGATGGATAGAAACCATGGTTGTATCTAAAGACATTAATTTATAGATATTTCTCCTATCTTTTTAGCAACTAATCTTTATGAAGAAGTTAAAAATATGGATTATCTAAAAATTAAGAATGTTAATTTGGTATCGCATGTACCGTTTATATGTTTTTTGCAAGCTATCAATTGAATATGAGTTATTTTGCTGAACCAAACCATATTGAATATGATGCATGGTTCGATGAAAACATCGACCCTGTAGATCTTATGAATTACTCAGATGAAAAAGAGTTTAGTGATTCGGTACACTTTAAGTTCCATAAGATGTCCACTAAAAATTTAACGATTGGTTCTTCTGATAATTTTCACTGGTAAATAAAAGATTTTTCACTCCATAAATATTTACGAATCTTACGCAGAATATGTTCCATCACTTTCTCTTCTCGCCTTGGCTAATACAATTTCATCTACAACTTTTTCAATCATGTAAGCACTTTTTTTACCAAAACATTTTTCTATTTTTATACTATCAAAATCATTTGGGATTAAATCATTATGTTCACAACAGTCGCATTTAATATCAATTTTTTTACCTCTAAAAACCTCCAAAGCTCTAGAAAAAATCCATTACTGAACTGGCAGATGAAAATAAAAACTTTGTGGATTTGTCAGTTATTTGTGCTTAATTCTTTAGAAAATATAGTTTATTTTGATTTATTTTCAGTTGGCTTTTAAGTATAAGAGAAATTTAAAAGATATTTTTGTGATGTGAATCCTAATAAAAAAAATATAGAAATAATTAAACAATTCAATTTATCTCCTCATCCTGAGGGTGGATGGTTTAGAGAGATAGTAAGGAGTGAGAATTCTCTAATAAGGGAAGATGGCCAAAGTAGAAACTTTATTACAGGAATTTATTATCTTTTGGAGAGAGATGCAAAAAGTGCTTGGCACAGAGTAAAAAATGCTGATGAAATTTGGATTTATTTAAGGGGCGATCCTCTGAATTTATGGTGCCTAGATAACGATAATAAGGTAATAAGAAATTTAATTTTAGATTCCAATAATCCAGTAGAAATGATCCCATCTGGATATTGGCAAGCTGCAAAAAGTACAGGCGAATTTACTTTAGTAAGTTGTTGTGTTGGCCCGGGCTTTGATTTTAAGGATTTTGAATTACTCAGAAATACAAATCATACTTATAGATTGGATAAAGCAATTAATGATCTTATTTGAGACATTTTTTTGTTTATATTTTTGAAATTATCCTCTAGATTGATAATGCT
>QCCP01000005.1 GCA_003281225.1 Prochlorococcus sp. AG-347-L20 | reverse complement strand
AGGATTTACAGAAAATAAAAAATTTATTATTCTTTAACTCCTTCGATTTTATCCTCTACCTCTTGGTATAGTTCTTTCAACTGTTCTATATTCTCATCTGAAGTTTCCCAATATCCCCTACCATTGACTTCTAGCAATGTTCCAACAATTCTTCTGAAACTATTAGGATTAAGATCCATTAATCTTTTCCTCATCACTTCGTCATTTATAAATGTTTCATTAGTTTCTTCATATACAAAATTATCAACTTGACCACTTGTCGCACTCCAGCCAAGAGTGTAATTAAGTCTGTTAGAAAGTTCTCTAACTCCTTCGTAGCCAGATTTAAGCATACCTTCATACCACTTAGGATTTAAAAGTTTTGTTCTTGAGTCTAATCTGATAGTTTCTCCAAGTGTTCTAACTTGAGCATTAGAAGTGGTTGTATCCGCTATGTAGCTACTTGGTTCTTTTCCGTCATCTCTTAATGTCTTGATCAACTTTGTTGGATCCGAATCAAAATAATGACTTACATCTGTTAATGAAATCTCTGAAGAATCAAGGTTTTGAAATGTAACGTCTGCTGTTTTCATTACTGACTCAAATACCTCTCTTTTTTGATTCATCTCACCTGGATTATCGGCATTAAAAGCATATGTTTTGCGAGATAAATACATTTCTTGTAATTCATTTTCTTCCTCCCATGTTGAATTTTCTACGGCTAAATTAACATTTGAACTATAACTTCCACTTGCATTAGAGAATACTCTCGCTGATGCTTCTCTGATAGAAGTGCCTTCTTTTTCTGCTTGTTCTAGTGAATGTTTCCTTACAAAATTAGATTCCAATGGTTCATCAGCTTCAGCTGCTAATTTGACTGCCTGATCTATTAATGCCATTTGATTAATAAATAGATCTCTAAATACTCCTGAACAGTTAACTACTACATCTATTCTTGGCCTACCTAATTCTTGTAAAGGGATTAATTCTAGTTTGTTAATTCTTCCAACAGAATCTGGTTTTGGTTTTACCCCAACAAACCATAGGATTTGTGCCAGTGATTCTCCGTAAGTTTTTATGTTATCAGTACCCCATAAAACACAAGCTATTGTTTCAGGCCAAGTTCCTTGCTCCTCTTTTTGTCTTTCAATTAATTTGTCAACAACAGACTTCGCTGCAGCTACTGCTGCTGTAGTTGGGATTGATTGAGGATCAAGTGCATGAATATTTTTACCACTCGGCAAAACACCTGGATTTCTTATTGGATCTCCACCTGGTCCAGGTAAAACATAATTTCCATCTAGTGCTTTAATGAGGCTATCCATTTCTTTGTCTGCGCAGACCTGTTCAAGACAGAAAAGTAAGTAATCAAATAATTTATTTAATTCCTTCTGATGAACTTCATTGAATCCATTTAATCTGCAGACTCTTAGCCAAGGGGTAGGTAGATTTAGACCAAAAACTTTAAGTAAATCTAAAAGTTTGGAAAGAAGTGATTTTTCTAAATAAACTCTGCCATCAACAATTTTTAAGGAGTTGACCATCGCAAAAATCGAATCTCTTGCTGTCTTTATGATTTTTTCATTTAACTCTACAAATTTAAGTTCACCTTTATTATTGCCATCATAAATTTGTTCAATATTTAGACCGATGGATTCTGCGAGTAATCCAGGAAGAGATCTTAATCCTTCTTGTTCTCTCTCTAAAGATGCAATATTTACAAGTGTTGCTACAGCTTCTTCTGCTGTTGGAGCTTCTCCAATAGTATGAAGACCGCAAGGTAACAATCTACTTTCAATTTCCATCAACTGTTTATAGACATTACCAACAAATAAATCTCTTTCATCTATAGAAAGTTCTTCTACGTCTTTTGAAGGAAGCTCTACATCTTTGTCAAGGTTACATTGTTTAGAAGTCTCAACTATTGCATTAACAATTTGAATACCCCTGCTACTTTCTCTTAATTGTTGATAAGAACCAACGAGTTCACTTAATTCTTTAAGTCCTTTATAGAGTCCTGCATTTTCCGCTGGAGGAGTCAGATAACTAATAGTTGATGCATATCCTCTTCTCTTGGCAATTGTGGCTTCAGATGGATTATTGGCGGCATAGTAATACAAATTAGGCAATGATCCAATAAGAGAGTCCGGATAGCAAGTTTCACTCATTCCCATCTGCTTCCCAGGCATAAATTCAAGTGAGCCGTGAGTTCCAAAATGAAGAACAGCATCAGCGCCCCAGATTTTTTCTACATACGTGTAATATGCCGCAAAACCATGATGAGGACTAGCACTTCTTGAATAGAGCAATCTCATGGGATCACCTTCATAACCGAATGTAGGTTGAACTCCTATAAAAACATTTCCAAAATGTTTTCCATAAATAAGAAGGTTTTGTCCATCACTATTGAGGTTCCCAGGAGGTTTACCCCAATTTTCCTCAAGTCTTTGTGAGTATGGAGTGAACTCTTCGTATTCTTTTACTGACATTTTATGAGCAATATTTAACTCTGGAGAGCCATCCATCGCTTCAGGGTTGTTAATTACTTTTTCCATTAATTCTTTTGAATTACTTGGAAGTTCATCTATTCGATATCCTTTCGATTTCATTTCGAGAAGTACTCTATAAATTGAACCAAAAACATTTAAGTATGCTGCCGTTCCAACATTTCCTTTGTCTGGTGGAAAACTAAATACTGTGATCGCTAATTTTTTATCCTTTCTTTGTTTAACTCTTAAAGTCGACCATTTTATTGCTCTTTCAGCTATGACATCAACTCGATCTTGGAGAGTATGCGCTTTACCTGTAGCATCATCACGACCTGAGAGAATAATAGGTTCAATAGCACCATCAAGCTCTGGAATCGCAATCTGAAGTGCTACCTGAACAGGGTGTAAACCTAGATCACTATCTTCCCATTCTTGTGTGGTTTGGAAGACTAATGGAAGTGCAACCATATAGGGTCTGTTTAACCTTTTTAGTGCTTCAATAGCTTTAGGATGATCTTGTCTTGCTGGCCCACCAACTAGTGCAAATCCTGTTAGAGATACAACTCCATCTACTATAGGTTGATCCTTATTTATGGAATCATAATAAAATTCATTAACTGGTTTAGAAAAATCTAGACCTCCACAGAAGATAGGTAGTACTCTCGCACCTCTGTATTCCAATTCTTGAATAACAGCAACGTAATGAGCATCATCTCCCGTAACGATATGACTCCTTTGAAGCACTAAGCCTATTGTTGGAGTTTTGTTATCTTTAGGATTTATATCTTTCCTATTATTTTCCCAATTTTGATATTCTTTAAGACTTTCAAACATACAAGGAGCAAGAGGATGCCAAATTCCTAAATCTGGGAATGTTTCAGGGTCTTGAATTTTGAATTCTTCTATTTGATCTTTTATGATTTCTGAAACAGCGTACTTTTCAGAAATCATTAACAAGAAGTTTTTTAAGTTCTCAGTGGTACCACCTAACCAGTACTGAAAACTCAGAATGAATGTTCTCGCATCTTGAGCTTTTTCTACTGGTAGATATTTAAGTATTGAAGGTAGTGTATTTAATAACTTCAACATTGAATCTTGGAAACTTGCTCCATCAGATTCTTTTTTCTTTTTTATTAAATCTCCAATAATACTTTTAGATTGACCAAGTTGGGCCATACTAAATGAACCTAACTTATTTAATCTCATTACCTCTGGCATGGAGGGGAAAACAATTGATGCTTTAAGTTTGTCTTTAAAAGGAGATACTGCATCAACCACTTTTTGAGCAAGGTCTTCAATGAAAATTAGAGAAGCGACAAATATATCTGCATTAGCTATATCTTCTTTAAAATCTTCAAAATTACTATCATTCCTAAGTTCTTCGATAAGATAGCCACTAAGGTCAATACCTATTGGGCCATTCATCTTATTTATTGACTTTGCAGCTTCCGTTAAGGAATTTTGGTATTGTGGCTCAAGGACAACATAAACTGCTTTTATTACAACTTTATGTTTGTTATCCTCAACAGGAGATACTCTGCGGTTTGCTGAGCGGACCTGCGTAAACATTGATTTTCTTTAAGTATTTCTACCAGCCTACGAATGAAAAGACGTTATTGTGTGCAATATAAATAGCGTGTAACAACCTTTAAAAAAAAATTTTTTTAAAAAAATGATTGAAAATTCTAAAAAACCTATACCAGTACTAGTTTCCGGAGCTTTAGGCAGGATGGGTAGCGAAGTTGTTAATACTGTATTAAATTCTACAGATTGTGAACTTGTTGGAGCAATCGACATAAATAAAAAGAACAATGGCTCAAATATTTCTGAATTATTGAAGGTAAAAAATTGTGATGTTTTTGTTTCAAATGATTTTGAAGGGACATTATGTTCCGTTAGTCAAAATTATAGAAGTGAAAAAATCAAACCTGTTTTGGTTGATTTTACTCATCCTGATTCTGTATATGAAAATACCAGATCAGCTATTGCATATGGGGTATCACCAGTAGTAGGAACTACAGGTCTAAACCCTTCGCAAATAAAAGATTTGTCTGTTTTTGCTCAGAAAGCATCGGTTGGTTGTGCAATTATTCCTAATTTTTCAGTAGGTATGGTTCTTCTTCAGCAAGCGGCATCTGTAGCTGCAAGGTTTTACGATAATATTGAATTAATTGAGATGCATCATAATCAAAAAGCTGATTCTCCTAGCGGGACGTGTATAAAAACTGCAGAAATGATTGAAGAATATCCAAAGAAATTTAATCAGAATTTAGTAAAAGAGTCTGAGTCATTGAAAGGTGTACGCGGTGGGCTCAGAGATTCAGGAATCAATATACATTCTGTACGATTGCCAGGATTACTCGCTCATCAGTTAGTAATCATGGGATCTCCAGGAGAAACTTACACAATTAAACATGACACTATTGATAGAAAGGCATATATGCCAGGAGTTTTGCAGGCTATTAAAAAAATTGGTAATTATGAAACTTTAGTTTACGGACTTGAAAAATTGATTTTTTAAAATGATAATTCCAATTAATTCAAGTCAAATTTCAAAACTTATTCCTGCAGTTGGTACAGGAAGTCAATTTAAGTACGCGTTGGGTAATCCGAGGAAAATTCTTCAAAGAGTAATAGTTTCTTCAATTGGTGGATTTATCTCATTAATTATTAGTTCGACTGGAGATCAAACTAATAATTTCTGGTTATTCCTATGTGTAGGTTTCTTTTTGTATATAATGTGGGGCCCTATTCTTGAATCAAGTAGAAAAAACTTGCAATTAAGAAAATATAAATTTTTTTCTATATTTGATGGATATGTATCAGATATCTATAAAACAGAAAAGATTGAAAGTTCAAGAGAACAATCTAATAGGCAAGGTCGATTAGAAGTTATCGAAAACAAAAGGACTTGGTTAGTACTTGAATTAGAAGATGAAGATGGTTATTTGGAAAAATTAAGTTTTCCTTTGGAAAATAAGCACAGTCAAATTATGGTTGGTTCGAGTATTAGATGTTTAATAACATCTGATAACCGTAATTTTGACAGAGATTTTTATTTGACCGATGCTTGGCTTCCTGAAATTAACTTATGGGTTGGTGAATACCCCTATTTATTAAGACCAGCATTTGAGGAAATTTGCTATATTTACCTGAATAGATAGTTGATGCTTATATAATACTGATGAAAAATAAATTGAATTTTAAAATTGTTGGATCAGGTCCCACTGGTTTACTACTTTCAATTGCACTTTCAAAATTTGATTGCAATATTTTTTTAACTGATTTATTAACAAAAGATAGATTAATTGATAAAGATAAAACTTATGCAATAACTCATTCAACAAGAAAAATCTTATCTAAATTCAGACTTTGGGAAAAATTAGAACCATTTTTATTTGGCTTTGATACCCTTTCAATTTCAGATAGCGTAACTTCTACTTTCACCAATTTATCAACTTCTGACTTAGATGATGATATAAGTTCTGCCGAAAATATTGGCTGGGTAGTTAAACATTCGGATCTCATGAACGTATTTTTTCAAGAGATTGACAATTATGAAAATATTTTTTTTATAACACCACAGAGATTATTACGTAAAAAAATATTATTTGACTATCAATTCTTTTCAACAGGAGCAAACTCACTTGATAAAAAATTCATAGATTTTGTTGATATAAAAAAATCGTATAGTCAGTCTTGTTTAACTTTTAAAGTTTCTCTTAGAGGTCATTGTGAAAAACGAGCTTATGAAATTTTTAGAAATGAAGGCCCACTTGCATTATTACCTTTAGAAAAAAACTTATATCAAGTAATTTGGACTTCCAGTACATTAAAGACAATTGAAAGGTTGAATTCTGACAAGAATTTTCTAATGGATAATTTATCAACAATCTTGCCTAATGAATTTAAGTTGGACCAAATAATTGGTGAATTTAATATTTTTCCTGTTTCATTATCCTTAAATTTACCAGTTTTAAATTTTAAAAAATTAGTTTTTGTAGGAGATGCATTTCATACATTTCATCCTGTTGGTGGTCAGGGTCTAAATACCTGCTGGAGAGATGTTAATACTATTTATGATCTTTTTAATAAAAATGCTGCTATTACTAAATTGCAATTGATATTATTTAAATTTAAGTATTTTTCAAGCAGAATTTTAGATATTATTGTCACTATTTTTATAACTGACTCGTTGATATCAATTTTTGCTAATCGAAACGTTTTTTTATATCCAATAAGGAAATTTTCATTCTTACTTTTAAATAAATTTCTTTTTACAAGAAAATTAGTCCTTAATCAAATGACTAAATCTCTCATTTACTCAAGTATTAAATAGAATTCATGAATAATTATTTATCAAGAGAAATGATAATTTATTTATTTAATGTATTAGGTTTAGATGAATCTACTATTGAACTTGGTATAAAATTATCTATAAAAAACAACACTCCATTACCAATATTATTATGGAGTTATGGAATGCTAACTATTGAAGAACTAGATAAGTTATATTCATTTTTATTTCAAAAAATGGATTAATAATTCTGTTATAATTTTCTTATATCTTAATCGAGAACAATTACAGTTTTAACTAAGGGAAATCAGGTATCAAGGCAATCTATAGAGAAGCTGGATTTATTATTATTAATCCTAGAAACTATTGATTTAAATGGTATTCAATCCTTTTACGCTTTATCAAATAGACTTGATTTAAATGATGTTCTGCCAAATAAAATTACTATTTGGAAATTAAGGAATAATAATCCATTGAGAAAATCTTATGTTAACAACAATATTAAAGTAAACGAATTCGATGCCTTAATTAAAATCACCGTTGAAATGTCCAAATATTTATATCCTTATATCAGAGAGATACTGAAATCTAAAGAAGATATTAAAGACAATTCAATTATTTGGAATGATTTTAATAAGAGATTTATTGAGTTGATTAAAGAGAGATTTAATATAGATAGTATGAGAGTGAAAAAGCTTTTAAATCAAGCTGAAAATGGTGAGATTATAATAAAATCTTTGCTTATTTTATCTTTTTGTATTTCAAATCAGGGTTATCAAAAGTTGAAGAATTTTTTATACAATTTTTAATATGATGCAAAATAAATTGTCATTTCATCAATCTTCAGTAAGGCTCGAAATAATTGGATTGCCAGATTATTCCAATAATGAAAATATAGATCAAATATCTATAATTTCTCAATGGAAATTAACCATAGTTGATAAACCACTTATTGAAGGCAAAATTGAACATTTAGGGCCTATTATGGATGCTTTTTATATTTATTCAAATCTTTTAATCAAAAACGAAATTCCAATATATGAGTCTAAATTAATCGATATTAAAGCCGATAATCTCCATATACATAATATTGTTCTCAAGAGCTCTAAAGCAAATGTAAAGCCTTTAGTTCTAAAGATTGGTAATTCATTGCTTTCAGATACCATAAATTGTTTTGATCAGTTAAATGAATCGCCAAAAGTAAGAATAAAAAAAACAGATACACCTAATATAATTCCAAAAAAATTAAAATTCGGGTTAAATAAAAAAGTTAAATTTTTCAATTTCTTTATTCCACCGTTTTTTGCAATTTGCTCTTTAATTCTATTCTCTTCTTCTTTTATTTATTTTTATAGTCCTTTTGAAAATATAGAAAAAAAAGAACTAACTAATCCTGAATAAAGAGCAATTAGCATCTTAAATACAAACACGATACTATAGGTTAATTTCTTTTCAGAGTTATTCAAGTTTTTCTTTGAGCTTTGATTTATGGCAGATTTAAACATCCCAAATTTGAATATTAAACCTGATAAATATATTTTTAAAAAAAAATTAAATTTAAGAAGAAAATCTAAAAGAAGACTATTTACTGAATCTTTCTTTTTGTTTATTTTGAGTGTTTTATTAGTTTATATAAATTATTTAATTCCTAATAAAAATTTGCTGTTACAAAATCTACCTTCGACATTTAATAAATCTTTTTTATTATTGATTGATCTCTTTTCATATCTCTATGAGATATTTTTGGTGATTTTTATTTTTGTATCTTCTTTTACTGCTCTTATTTTAATGATAGGTTCATTTAATAGGTTATTTAAAGTCTCTAAGAGAAAGTCAAAACAAATTATTTATAAATAATTTCAAATAGGTTGCATTAGGCCACCACTTCCTGAATCAGAATCATCATCATCATTTTCTGTTTCTTCTCCAAATAATGCAAATATGCCTAATACAATTGATGAAAGAATAATTGACAAGGGTAAAATCGAAGATTGGATTCCGACGTCTATATATTCACCCATAAAATTAATAAATTTTTATAAACCTAACCGAAATCAAACTGATTCGCGGATTTTAAATAATTATTTAATAATTTAATCTCTTTTAATAAGTTCTTTATTGAAATTCTTTATTTCTCTTTCAAAAGACTCGAACCACAACATTAGTTGATCAATTTGATTTTGAATTTCAGTTGCACCTAAGCCCCTTATAGTGATGATTGAAAATTGTTCGCCTTCATTAAAATTAAATTTATTTTGAACACTACTTGCTAAAGAATTTTTAAGAATTTTAAAAGTAGAATTTTTTAATTTTGTCTCTATGAAGATGTTTGGCTTTTTGAGCTTGATCTTATTAAAACCACATTTTTTAGATAGTAATTTTAGTCTCATTATCATAATTAAAGACTCAACAGGTTTGGGTAAGTTTCCATATCTATTAACCCAGTCTGTAGCTAATTCAGTTAATTCATCATTATTCGAACATTCAGTAACAGATTTGTAAGCTTCAAGCTTCTCTTCTCTGTTTAATATCCAAGTTGCAGGTATAAATGCATTTATTGGCAGATCAATTTGAGTGTCGTTAACTTCAGGTATTTCTTGCCCGCTGATTTCTGAAATAGCCTCATGGAGCATTTCTATATATAAGTCATATCCAATAGCATTAACCTTTCCACTTTGTTCTTCTCCTAGTAAACTACCAACACCTCTTATTTCCATATCTTTCATTGCAAGTTGGTATCCACTACCTAGTTCTGAAAAGTCTTTTATCGCTTTCAATCTTTGTTTTGCACCGTCATTAATTTTATTTATATTTGGATAAAATAACCAAGCATGTGCTTGTACACCGCTTCTACCAACTCTTCCTCTAAGTTGATAAAGTTGTGAAAGACCAAATTTGTGAGAATCTTCAATAATGATTGTATTTACTTTAGGGATATCTAATCCACTTTCAATTATCGTTGTGCATATCATTAAATCTACTTCTCCATTATTAAAAGCAATCATTGCATTTTCAAGCTCTGTTTCGTTCATTTGCCCATGAGCAACAATAAATTTTAAGCTGGGAAACATATTTTTTAATTTGTTTACAGCTTGATCTATATCAGAAATTCTTGGAAGAACATAAAAAATTTGACCTCCCCTATCAAGTTCTTGATTAATTGCAGTTCTTATAACATCCATATCTATTTCAGATAAATATGTTTTTATTGATCTTCTTGATGGTGGAGGAGTGTTTAGTAAGCTCATTTGTCTTAGTCCAGATAAGCTCATATAAAGAGTTCTTGGAATTGGAGTTGCCGAGAGAGTTAAAACATCTATGTTGGTTTTGATTTTTTTTATTTTCTCCTTTTGTCTTACTCCAAATCTTTGTTCTTCATCAATAACTAGTAGTCCTAAGTTTTTAATTTCTATTTCTTTTCCTAAAATTTGGTGCGTTGCTACAACTAAATCAATATTGTTTTTTTTCAATCCTGCATAGATTTCCTTTCTTTCATTAACGGTTTTGAATCTATTGAGTAATGATACTTTTATTGGGTAAGGTGAAAATCTATTACTTATTGTTCTCCAATGTTGCTGAGCTAGGATTGTTGTAGGTGCTAGTAATATTACCTGTTTACCTGATGTAATAGCCTTAAAAATAGCCCTAACAGCTACTTCTGTTTTGCCAAATCCTACATCTCCACACACTAGCCTGTCCATTGGCTTATCGCTTTCCATATCAGATTTTATTTCTTCTACAGCAGTAATTTGGTCAGGTGTTGGTTGATAAGGGAATGATTCCTCTAATTCATCTTGCCAAGGACCATCTTCTGGGTAAATGTAACCCTTTAATTTTTCTCTCTTTGCATAAAGTTTTAAAATATCGACAGCAACTTTTTTGATTTGTTTCTTATTTTTTTCTTTTATTTTTTCCCATTCTGTCCCTCCTAACTTATTTATTTTCGGCTTTATTTTTCCGCTTGATCTATATCTGTTAACACTACCAAGTTGATCAGCGGCAACACTTATCTTTCCATCTTGATACTGAATGACTAAATAATCTCTTGAATCTCCAGTTATATTTATTTTTTCTATTTTTAAAAATTTTCCTATTCCATGATTTTTATGAACTATAAAATCACCGGGACTGATCTTATTTACATTTATATTTGAATTGACACTTCTTTTTTTTCTTCTTATGAATACATTATTAAAAAGAGATTGTTGTGAAAATAATTCTTTATCTGTTATCAAGACAACTTTCCATATCGGAAGATAAAACCCCTCGATTTCGTAATTATTCTTATTTTTTAAAATTAGAGGAGTTGAATTATTAATTGACTTATATGCTTCAACAATATCATTGGGATTTTTTAAGAAGTTTGTATTACATTCGTGCTCAAAAAGTAAAGTCCTTGTTCTCAATGGTTGTGCTGATAATATCCATACTTTTTCATTATTTTTTATATTTTTATTTATATCATTGGATAATTTCCCTACATTTTTAGAGTATGAATTTAATCTTTTATCGTTTAACAAAAATCTATTATCAATATTGATTTTAGATTCAAATTCATAAAATTTTATTAAATTAAAATTTTCTAGTGAATTTAATATTTCGTCGAACTTTAAATGCAAATTAGGTTTGGCCTCTAAATTAATATCATTATTTTTAAGGCTCTCATTTAATTCATCAGTAAAATTATCAAAATTACTTTCTGAATCTAGATACCAATTATTTGCAAATTTTTTACAATCTTCTAATTCATCAATTACAAGAATTGTTTCCCTATTTATAAAATCTATTATGTTTGAGGGTTCTTCTTCAATGATTCCTAAATAACGATCAAGATTATTTTTATTTATATCTTCTGAATTAAAAAGATTGTTCTTAGATAAATTATTTAACTTATCTTTTATTAGCAAATAAAATCCAGCCTGTATTATTTCAATATTATTTATACTTTCTAATGTTTTCTGTGTATGGGGATCATATTCTCTTATTTTCTCAATTACATTATCAAAAAATTCTAATCTTATAGGAAACTCATTATTGACAGGATAAATATCTATTATTTCCCCTCTCCTACTCCAGAATCCCTCAGTTGAAGTTACATTATCCTTCGTATAGCCAAGCAAAGTAAGTTTATTTGCTAATTCTTGAATCTCGATTTGAACTCCTTTTTGCAAATCTAACTTATTTTCAATTAATAGGTTTTTATTTATTAGATGAGGTTGTAGTGATCTCTCAGTTGATATAACAATATTAAGTTCATTTTTCTCTTTTTTTATTAATTTGGATAATACAGTAAGCTGACTAAATTCAATCTCTTTGGATTTATTAATTGATGAGTATGGTAGATGTTCTGTTGGAGGATAATATAAAACTGCTTTATCATTTATACTTTCAAAATAACCAATCCATTTGTAGGCAATTTCTACATTAGGACAAATTAATAATATATTTTTTTCTTCCTTTTCTGCGATGCTATCTAATATTATTGATTTTGCATATCTACTTGAACCAACAATATTTAATTCATTATTTTGTGAAATTCTTTTTATTAATTCAGAAGTAATTTGTGAGTTTGAAATATAATCAACTAAAGTATTTAAACTCATTTATAACTATCAATCTTGATTACAAATATCCGATCTATTATATTAGATTTTATACTGATTGTGAATAATATTTGATGGATTCAGTCGCAATAAATTCTTTTATACCCACACTAGATCAGGTAGACAGTTGGTACGAAATCTTTACACTTTTACCAATATTAATTGCTCTTGAATTATTATTATCCGCAGATAATGCTGTAGCACTAGCTTCTCTTACAAAATCCCTCGCTAGTTCAGAATTAAGGTCAAGAGCCTTAAATATTGGTATAACAATATCTTTATTATTTAGAATTATTCTAATCATATTATCTAATGTTCTTCTAAAGTTTATTCTCATTAGAGTTTTTGCTGGTTTTTATTTAATTTATTTATTCTTCTCTAATGTTTTTTTAAATACAGATATAGAAAACGCTGAAAATGGGACAGAAAATAATAAAAATAATTTTAGGTTTTTAAGGGTTGTAGCGCTTCTTTCAATTACTGATTTTGCTTTTTCCATAGACAGTATCACTACTGCAGTAGCTATAAGTGATCAATATATATTAATTATATTTGGAGCAGTGATTGGAGTATTAGCCTTAAGATTTACATCGGGGATTTTTCTAAAACTTCTAGATATATTTTCTAGATTAGAAACAGCTGGTTACGTTGCAATCTTAATAGTTGGGATTAAACTTTTACTAAATACGTTAATTAAAGAATCTATTCTTCCAGACTATTATTTTTATTTTTTGATTCTTTTTGCTTTCATTTGGGGATTCTCTAAAAAAAAATCTAAAACTTAATCTGAGAGATATTCGCCTGCTGATGGCTTTAATTGTTGAATCAATTGCTTTTTGCTAGAAATGTTTTTGCCTTCAAGTTTTGCTTCTAACAAAATAATCGGATCAGTTTTAGTTGAAATTATAATTCCTTCATTTTTTATTACAGCAAGAATAATACCTGGTCTTGAATAATTGCTCATGAAAAGGTATTTTTCATTTTTAATAACATCACTAGTCAAAATTTTGATTTTAAGTATTTTAAGGTTCTTACCTCTAAAATTTGTATTTGCTCGTGGGTATAATGCTTTTATTTTTTGAGAAATTTTAATTGCCTCATTACCCCAATCAACTTTAAAGTCTGATTTTTCAATCATTCTTGCGTAAGTAATTTTTCTTCCAAGGGTATTTTGTTTTGTTAATTGAGGATTAGTATTATTATTAATATTTTCTTCGATTAAAGATGTAGCATTTAAAAATAATTTTGCCGATAAAATACTAAGTTTTTCCGATAGTGTATTTAAATTTTCGTTATTATTGATTTTAATTTTTTCTTGCAACAATATGTCGCCAGTATCTAGTCCCTCATTCATTTTCATAATTCCTACACCAGTAAATTCATCGCCATTTATTAGGGACCATTGAATTGGGGCGGCACCACGCCATCTTGGAAGTAATGAAGCATGTGCGTTCCAACAACCAAATTTTGGGATTTCCAATATCTCTTTGGGTAAAATTTTCCCGTAAGCTATAACAATAAATAAATCACAAGAAAGTGATTTAAGTTCATTTATAAAATCTATATTGTCCCTGATTTTTTCTGGAGTATAAATTTTTATAGATTCTTTCTCAGCAATTTTTTTTACAGGTGAGGCTATTAATTTATTTCCCCTAGATCTCTTCTTATCCGGTTGGCTAACTACTGCAATTACCTCGTGCTTAGATTTAATAAAAATATCAAGACTAGGAATTGAATATTCAGGTGTTCCCCAGAATATAATTCTCACGCGTCACCAGTTATTGATAATTCATCTACCCATATATGTGGAGAAATTCCACTTGTTGTTACCTCCTGGCTTGATTCAATATTTACTATATTTTTCAAAAGATATTTGATATCACCTGCTACTGTGGCAGATTCTATTGAGATTTTTTTACCGTTTTTGTACAGCCATCCATCAAATGGAAGAGAAAATGAACCTTGACTTGCTCTGACACCTGCATGGATTGCATTTAGCTCTTCGATATAAACAAATTCTCCATCATAAGTAGAGTGATCTAGTGATGTTTTTAGATCAATGTTTTCTTCTGATTTTTCAACTACGATCCAATCAGGAGATACTGATACTTTTGATCCTAGTCCAGCGTGGCCAGTGGGAGTTGTTTTAAATATTCTTGCAGTTGATTCAGAATGTATAAAATTTTCAATTCTCCCTCTGTTAATTAGACATAGTCTTTTGGTTGGGGTTCCCTCTCCATCAAATGGTGTTGAAGAAATATTCTTTTCGTGAAGGCCATCATCATAAATATTAAGTGCTTCTGTAGATAGTTTCTCTCCAATTGAATTTTTATTAGATAAGCTCACTCCATCTATGATGCTTCTAGCATTAAACATTGAGCTAAAGGCGTTAATGATAGTTAAAAAAGACTCTGGGGAAAAACATATTAAATATTTATCAGTTTTAATAGATGAATAATTTAAATGAGAAATTGTTTTATTTGATGCCTCTTTAATACACGACTCTATATCTATATCATCAGCTCCATAGCCAAGTTTTACGGAACCTGAACTACGAGGCTTCTTATTTTTCTCTTCTGCTCTTGCATATAAATAAAGTGCTGCTTGACTTGTGGAATAACTTCGAAAGGCACCCTCACTATTTGCATAAACTCTCTCAAAGAAGCTTTCAGATAAACCATTATATGGAACAGATTTTATGGATTCATGACTTTCTATTAGTTTTACTTCAGCTTCTCTTAAAACTGTAAGTAATTTTTTTATTCCAACAGGATTTGTTTTTTTAACTTCCTTTACTTTAATAGGATCCTTCGCTAATGGTGAAAATTCTGTAGATTCATTCTTATTGCCGAAATCAGAAGCTATATTTGCTTGCTTAAGAGCCTTTTTAATACCAGATTCACTAATATCACTTGTTGTAGTAATACCAACTAGATTAGATTGATTCCAAACTCTTATAGTTAAAATTTGCTTTTGTGATGCCTTAAGTTGTTTAGCCTCTCCTTTATCTACTTGCACAGAATAATCATTAGAAAAGCTTGCTCCATAATCCCATTTTTTAAGATTTAGGAAATCTGCAGCTTTGGAGATTTGAGTTGTGATTTCTCTTGAATTCATATCCTATCTTCCACCAACAGTGATTGAATCAACCTTAATATGAGGTTGGCCAACAGTTACGTTGACACTTCCACTAATGGATCCACAGAATCCAGGAGCCAATTCGAGATCATTTCCGCACATTGATATTTTTGGCATAACTTCTTTAGCCTCACCGATCAGTGTTGCTCCCTTTACTGGACTAGTTAATTTTCCATTCTTAATAAGATATCCTTCTTCTACCGCAAAATTAAATTGTCCAGTAGCACCTACACTACCACCACCCATTGATTTGCAGTAAAGACCTTCACTAATACTATTGATTAAATCCTCTTTCGAGTGCTCACCTTTAGCTATATAAGTATTTCTCATTCTTGAAGCTGCAGCAAAAGAATAATTTTGTCTTCTTCCACTTCCTGTTCTTTTATGGCCGGTTCTTAATTCACCTGCCCTGTCAGATATGAATTTTTTTAAAATTCCATCTTTTATAAGAACTGATTTTTCTGGTTCCATACCTTCATCATCTACTGATAATGAACCGAAGGATCCTTCTGATATCCCTTCATCTATTGCTGTTACAGATTCATGTGCAATTTTTTCATTCAATTTATTCTCAAATGGTGTTGTTCCTCTCTCTATTTGAGTAGTTTCAAGTAAATGACCACAGGCTTCATGGAATATAACTCCACCAAATTTATTAGCTAATACAACGGGCATTTGTCCTGCATCAACATAATCTGCATACAACATGTTCATGGAACTTTCAAACACGTCATTAGCTGCTTTTTCGTGTTCCCATAATCTGAATTCATTAGGCATTCCTGAAGATCCAAATCTTCTACTTCCACTAGATCTATATTGGGCATCACTTGCAATTACGTTGAGACCAACTGTTTGATGCAATCTAATATCTGAAACATAGGTTCCGTCACTGGAGGCTATAATTATTTCTTGAAGATTTCTTGAGTAACTTCCTTTTCTAGTTATTATTTTATTATTTTTTTTTAAAGACTTTGTGCTAACTAGTAGTTTTTCACTTATCTCATGAATAGATGGGACTTCATTAATCCATTTTTTCTTGGATAAACTATAGTCCCTGTGTTTATTTAAACCATTAAATACTTCTCTTTTGTTGTCTGTTATGTCTAACATCTCAATAGCCTGAGATACCGATCTCATTAAGCCATGCTTCGTTAAATCATTTGTACTTACAAATCCATCCTTTTTTTCCTTGAAGATTCTAATGCCAGCACCCCTTCCAAATGATGGACTTACACTTGTAATAAAATCTTCTTCTGCCAACACGCTTGCGTTGTCTGTATTCTCTACAAATATTTCTACAAAATCAGCACCAAGTCCAATGCCGTAGAAAATGATTTCTTCTAATAAATCTTTATTGCAACTACCAAAAACGATTTCATTTGATTTGATTTGTGACGAAAGCATATGAGTCTATAAATCTTCTCTGTATTAAAGATTATCTAATCGAAGGTTGGAAATCTTTGCTATCAAGAGGTTTTAATAAGTATAGTCTTAATAACTGGTAACCGTTTGATAAATATTTAGGTAATTTTTTAAAAGTTTTAGATACTTTATTTCCATCACTGTTTGCAATATCGGTAAGAACCTTATTATTCTCTACTATTTTATCTAATCTTCCATAAAAAGATTGATCATAAACGTCCATTACTACAGGGAAAACTCTAGCTGCAGTTTCATTTGTTTTATTAATAACAAACTGGTCGTAATCTCTGGCATCTAAACCTAAAGAACTGTAAAAATCTTTTTTAATTCCCAAATCCCTTGCATACATAGTTGCAAATACAGCTAATAGAAAGAACCTAGACCATAACTTGGATGTTAACGGAAGATTATTCAAAAAATATCTAAACCTATGGAAGTAGTCAAATAATGGGTGTGTAAAAGTAGAGCCTCCAATGGTAATTTTTTGGCTTAAAGATTTAACAGTACGTGGCTGTGCTTTCATTAATGCGTCAAAGAAATCCCCATGTCTATTTTCATCTTGACACCAATTTTCAAAGTAATTAAATAGTGGAAAAATTTTGCTATCAGGATTCTTTTCAAGATGCCTATAAATTGCTATGTATCTCCAATAACCTATTTTTTCGGATAAATAAGTAGCGTAAAAAATACTTCTTGGAGGGAAATAAGTGTAATCTTTATTGGCTGTTAAAAAACCCAAATCTAACTGAAGTCCAAAGTCACTCATTGATTTATTTAAAAAACCTGCATGTCTTGCTTCATCTCTGGCCATATGAGCAAAACATTCAGCAAGTAGAGGGTTTTTGACTTTAATTCTCTTACTAAGTTCCTTGTAAAGTAAAAAACCTGAAAATTCTGATGTACAACTCCCCTCGAGAAAATCAACAAAAAGCTCTCTTGTCTCAGGATCTAATTTTTCTGCAGCGCCTTCAAATTCACTATTTCTTACAAAATGATGTCTATTGTAATCTTTCCTAAATTCCTCACAAATAGCTTCCAATTCCTCCTCGTTTATTGATAAATCCATATTTTCCATAGCCTCAAAGTCTGTTGTATAGAATCTTGGGGACAAAATTGTTTCTTTTGCTGGTATCTTTCCATTATTAATATCTTTTTTATTTTTTGATTCAACAGTTGATTGAGCCATTTTTTATTCGGTTTATTAATACTATTATTTACTATGATTTGTATTTTCGAGGGAAAAGTTAACTTCGTGTTATTGTTTTTCTAATTAACTCCTATTAACTTTTGCCCATTCAATCTTTGAAGTACTCTTGAAATTATTAATTTTAAGGTAATTCTTTTTTCGTCAATAAGAAAGGATTCAATAATACTGGGTTGTTGATTAGGTTTTGATAAAGAAATACTTTTTAATGAACTAATGTCATCCTTCTCAAAGGATAACCAAAAGTTACAAGTATCTTTAATTTCACAATTTATTACCCAACATTTATCTCCAGCAATAGGTCTATTTGTGTTAGTGAGGTTAATATTGTTTATTTCTAATCCTCTTTGATTAATTTCCTCAGTAAGTGAAGGAATTAGGTGCATGTTAATAAATTCTTGGAAAGGCTTTTTCTCTACTGGTAGTTCTTTTTTTGGTTTTTCGGGAGTATTAATTTCACTTTTTATATTACCTTTAGTAGCAGAATCACCATTATTTATATCCATATTGATAACTTTTTCTGATTTAGGTCCTTTTATTTCCTCTGAGTTTGATTTAGTAGTGTTGTCAGATATTTCTTTATTTACATCATTATTTTTGTCTAAATTTTCTTCCATAAAAAAAACTATTTATTTCATTATAAATTAAAAAAAACATTTTTTAATTAATTTGTTTTTCTACCAATCATTATCAGCATTATCCCAGTCATCTTTAATATCTTGATTTGAATAACTTTGATCTTTTTTTAAATTATTATCATTCATATTTTTGACTACTCTGTAATTAACAGAAATTGTTGGTTGAGTTTCTCTAATATCCCTTTGTGGCGGCATCTCAACGTTTGGTTCCATTTCTTCCTCTTTATTATTAGATACAAAATCATCTTCCACATTTTCGAAAGTTTTTTTTCTGAAACTAGTACTAGTAACTGTTGTATTTAATAAAGTGCTTACAAATAAACCAGAAAAAAACGAAATACTGATTAACTTACCTATACTTACTTCTTGGAGGGTCCATTTAAAGTATCTAAATGAAGTCTTCTGATTATTATTTGTATATAATAAAATTTGAAAAATTATTATTAAAAAAAGAGTTAAAAGTAAATATTTTTTCTTAAACATAATTATAAAAAGTTATCTTAAATTTTTATTGGTTAATATTCCCATAATATATTTTGTGAAAAATTTATTTATGTTAATTCTAAATCAATTTGATATTTAAGAATATCGACTTTTATTATTTTTACTTCTATTGCATCTCCAACTTTATATGATTTTTTAGATTTTCTTCCAATCAATAGATTTTGCCTTGACCTGTATTCATACCAATCATTATTAAGAGTGCTTACGTGTACTAAACCCTCTACGTTTAGTTCTGATATCTCAACAAAGAAACCATATGTTTGCACTGATAAAATAAACCCACTATAAATATTACCTAGTAATTTTTCTGCTTTTCTTACTTTTTTTATATTTATCATATTAGATTTATATTGGTTAACTTTGTACTTAAATTCATTAAGTTTATCTATCACAAACTTGTTAAATAATATTTCTAGATTTTTTGAAATTGATGTATTAAATATATCCCAATTTACTAGGTCTAATGAATTACTTTCCGATATATTGATTGCATCAATATTATTTTTCTTTGATTTCTTACCATTTATTATCATATTAAAAATACAGTACTGGTTAATAAGATTAGTAAAGTCAAATCCAGGAATTGTCCATGGAGAAATGAATAATTTTTCTGATTCATCATTATCAAGATCTTTAGATATCAACCTTATTTCATTGTCCTTAAATTCATTAATTAGTAGTTTATGTAAGATTCTTTTTTTATTATCATCGCCACATAATTTAATTACTTGACTAAATGTCAAATTGCCATCTTCATTAAGCTCTATATCATTATCAATAAATTCTGAATATTTGATGATTTCATTTGCATTAACATAATCTATTCCATTTGAGAGATGTCCAGCGCTTTTTAAGCCATATTGATTTGAATGCTTGAACCATATTAAATTAGCTTCATATAGTATTGGTGAAAGGTAAGTTTGGCAATCTTCTTTATTTAATGATTCAAAATATCCTTTTGAATATTCAGCTGGATTATGAATAAAAAATTCTTCTAATGCTTCAATTTTATTGAGTGGCGCAGGAATTTCAACCTTACCCTCCAAAAGATGTTTTTGTCTGAATGAACATGAAATTTTAAGTATTTTATCTAAATCGTCAATATATTCCTTTATAGGTTTTAATACTCGAGAGGTTATCCTTGATTTACTTTTTCTAGATAGAAGCGCGTCAGTATGATCACTTCCCACAATGAGGGTGCATTTTACTAAAGTAAGATGGAATGACCAATCAATTATTTCATTATCACTATTTAAATGCACACAGAGGCTTATTGCTTCATTCTTTTCACCAACTTTAAATTCAGAATCATTTCTTATGGCTTCACTAAGGTAGTTTTGCCAATCATTTAATAAGGGTAATGATTCAAAGCCTTTAAATAATATTTCTAGGGATTTTTTACTATTTAGGTCTACTCTTTCTGCAAGATTATTTGTATGTATCCATAATTTAGTACTTTTATCTTTTCCCTGCTCTAATTGAATCATTGGGAGCATTGGAGAATTATTAGAATTCCAACTTTTGAATAAATAAGAATTTTTATCTGTAAGGTCTATTCTCTCCCTTTGTTCTATTTTTTTTGATTCAATATTATTTAAATTATTTGATTTAATGATATTGCTTTTAGATAAGACAAAATCGGTATCATATTCCTCATTATTGTTTAGTTTTAGTTCTTGTATCACATGACCTAGTCCTTCTTCTTGACCTATGGGAAACCTATCAATCTCAACTTTTACTATGTTCTTATTGTCTGGTTTGAAAGTGTATTTTTTATTCTCTTTTGGAAGTTTAATTTGAGAAAGGATCCTATCGTCTATTGGGATTGCATATACATCATTGTTTACTATTTCAACTTTAGAAAGAAGTATTTGATTTGATCTTTCCAGAATACAATCAACTATTCCCTCAGGTGATCTTCTTCTATACCCCTCTTTTATTATCCTTACTAAAACTTTATCTCCATTCCATGCATAGTTAAGTAGATTTTCTTTAATATATATATCTTCTTTGTCTTTTCCTCTTACAGCAAAGCAATAGCCTTTGCTACTACATCTTATTTTGGCTACGAGATGATCATTATCTTTTATGTAGGTATATTCATCATCTTCATTTTTATTAATTATTTCAAGTTTTTCTAGAGCTTTTAAAGCAATATCTAATTTCTCCTTATCAGATTTCTTTGTTATTTTTAATAATCTGCATAATTTTTTATATTCTAACCCCTCTGACTGATTAAGATTATCAATTATTGAAGATGATGTGAACATGATTTAAATGAAATTATAAATTAATTTAGTGGTATACACTTTATTATTACACCTAATTATCCAAGCTTAAAACTAATTATTTTCTTTCTTTTCTTTTTCTTCTTTTTCAATGGTGAAAGAGTTGATAAAAAGCTTTATACCAATGATAAAAAATGTAATGGAGGCTATTGACTTAAGAACTACTTCGGGTAAAAAACTTGAAATAGAACCGCCTGTTAAAGCTCCTAGTAAACTTGCAAAAACGAGTGCTGAAGAAGATCCTAGAAAAACTGCTAGTGGTTTATTTGAAGTGCCGCTTATAGTTAATGTAGCCAGTTGAGTTTTGTCACCTAATTCAGCTATGAAAACGGTTAGAAATGTTGATAGTAATAAACTTAAAATCATTTATAAATAATTTTTGAATGTTTCATAAGCTAAAAATATACTTATCAATATCATTAAAGTACCAGTTGATAAAGCAAATTTGCTAGGAGATATTTTTTTTGATACCCATTTACCAAGAAGAACTCCTACTATGCTAGAGCTTATTAATGCTAGGGAACTTCCAAGAAAAACAATTATTGGCTTGCCCGATTCCGCAGAAAGCATTAATGTGGCTATCTGAGTTTTATCGCCAAGTTCAGCAATAAAGATTGTTGTAAAAGTCGTTATAAATATAGAAAAAAAACTTTTTTCTATATTGTTTTCTTTGTTGTCTAATTTACCATTCATTTTCCTCTAATAGCAATTCTAAAAGTTTTCATCTCTTTACTTTGGTATCCATAATTGGATGAAATATGTTGTTTGCAGCAATCTATTAAAAATTTATCACCGAATTTCAAATATCCTTTAAATGTGGTTGAAAATTCACTTACCCGGCAAAAATGTGGTCTAGTTTCATAAATTAAACATTTTCTATTTTCTCTGTCCAGGTTTTTACACCAACCGTCTTTAGCCGTCATCGAATTTATCAAAGCTAAATCTTCTTTGTTAAGTTTGTTAGCCAAATCGCCTCTTTCGTCCAAATCGAATTTACAACAAGCTCCACAATTTTCTATACATGTCCATGATTTCATAATTTAATTCAATCTTGTTACGTATCAGTACAGTATCGTCATTTATTTGTAAAAATAGTATCACAAAATATATTCATTAATCATGGCAACACTTATTCCATTGGCTGTAGTTGCGTTAGCAGGACCAGCAATAATTGCTCTTGTATTTTACCGTAAATAAAAGAAATTCTTTTTGGTGACGTATCTTGAGGGTGTTTATTGGGATTTAGATGGTACCATCGCAAATACTGAATTAGAGGCCCATTTACCTGCTTTTAATAATGCTTTTAATGACCTTGGTATCAATTGGAATTGGGACACTAATAAATATATAAAACTTCTGAAGATAAATGGAGGCAAAAATAGGATTGCTTATTACGCTAAATCTAATAATGATGATTTCTCAGAAGATTTAATTCTCAAAATTCATGAAACAAAACAGTTTCATTATTTAGAAATTATAAAAAAAAATTGCGTTAGATTAAAAACTGGTGTTTTTAGATTGATAAATGAATTACATAGAAATAAAGTAAGACAATTTATTGTTACTTCAAGTTCAAGAATTCAAGTCAACCTACTTGTTGAATATCTTTTTAATGGCTTCAACCCTTTTGAGTTCATTATTTCAAGTGAGGACGTTGAATTAAAGAAACCAAACCCATTACCTTATTTAAAGGCAATCCAATTAAGTGGTATAAAGACAAAAAACTCAATTGTTTTTGAAGACTCCAATCCAGGATTGAAATCCTCCTTGGCAGCTAACTTGCCTACAATTTTTGTACCTTCAAATATTCCAATTGTTCTTGAGGAAAATATTAAATTAGATTGTATTTTAGACAGTCTTGGTGATGAGAATAATATGGCAAATGTAATAAAAGGCCCTAAACTAAAAAAATCATATGTTGACTATAAATTTCTAAGTGATTATTTAGTGTCTTTTAGTAATGCAAAAAACTAATTTTTCAAGAATTACCTACCAGTTAAATAATTTATTTTTTGGCTTTCTAAGTGATACATGGAGAACAAAATCTATTGGTCTAATTTCTGTTTTGACAGGTTATTTTTTGTTCGCAAATTTTATTACAAAATTTATCTCTGAAGGTAAAAATGAGTTGATAATGGTCCCAATAATTATAGTTTTTATTGAAATCATTATAAGAATTAAACCTGTCGCAGGTTCAAAGTTTTATTATTTATGGACCGTAGTTGATAAATTAAGAATTGGTGCAATTTATGCCGTTATACTTGAAGCATATAAATTAGGGTCTTAAAAGCTATTCTTCTTCTTCTTCTTCAATAGGATAAACAAATCCTTGAGCCTTCCCAGTTAAAACTGATTTACCTAAAGATATAGCTTTTTGAGCTGCTATTGCTGCTTTACCTTTCCAAACAGCGTGTCTTTGGTTCCTTTTACTCTTTGATTTTTTCTTCTTTGGTACAGCCATTCTGTTTCTTTATTTCCATATAATAATATAACCTTTAACTGGTTATCTCCAAAACTTTTGAGTATATTTTGTTTATATACGTCAATTTTTTAAATAAGCATATATGCTTTATTAATAACTTTAAAGATTAGTGTTTAGATCAAAATTCTCATATTCAGATTCTAAATCAAGTTATTCGGATCTAATAGAAGATATAGAGACGGGGAAAATAGAATCAATATTTTTCTATCCTAGGCAGAGAGAAATTGATGTTCTGTATAAAAATGGCGATAAATTTAAAATACCTATCCTTTATAATGATCAATTAATCCTTGAGAAGGCTACTGAAAATAAGGTCGATCTAACTATTAACAATAGTCGAAAAGAAGCCTCCGCCGCCAATTCATTTGCTTCAATAAGTCTTTTTCTGATTTTCATATTAGCTATAGTCTTAATCTTGAGGAGTACATCAAAATTGGCTTCCAGAGCTTTTGGTTTTACTAAAAATCAAGCTAAATTTGTAACTATTGATGATGTAGAAACGAGATTCGATGATGTAGCTGGCGTCCCTGAAGCCGCTGAAGAATTAAAAGAGGTAATAACATTTTTGAAAGAACCAAAGAAATTTGAAAATCTTGGAGCAAAAGTTCCTAAAGGCGTTCTTCTTATAGGCCCACCAGGAACAGGTAAAACATTATTAGCTAAAGCAATTGCTGGAGAATCAGGTGTGCCTTTTCTCTCAATATCGGCATCAGAGTTTGTAGAACTTTTTGTTGGTGTTGGAGCAAGCCGAGTTCGTGATCTATTCTCTAAGGCTAAGGAAAAATCTCCTTGTATAATTTTCATTGATGAAATTGACTCTATTGGTAGGCAAAGAGGGTCTGGTATCGGAGGTGGAAATGATGAAAGAGAACAAACCCTTAATCAACTTCTAACTGAATTAGATGGTTTCGCTGATAATTCCGGGATTATTGTTTTAGCGGCAACAAATAGACCAGATATTTTGGATGCAGCATTATTAAGACCGGGTAGATTTGATAGAAAAATTGAAGTAATGCTCCCAGATTTAGATGGAAGAAAGAAAATTCTTTCAGTTCACTCACTTTCCAAACCACTTTCAAACGAAGTTGACTTAGGATATTGGGCTTCTAGAACAGTTGGATTTTCGGGAGCAGATCTTGCAAATTTGATGAACGAGAGTGCTATTCACTGTGCTAGAGATGAATCTAAATTAATCAGTGATCTTCATATAGAAAATGCTCTTGATAAAATTACCATTGGCCTGAGAAGTTCTTTAATAACTTCTCCAAATATGAAAAAAATTATTGCTTATAACGAGGTAGGCAGAGCGATTGTATCTGCTGTGAGAAATGGGATTGAATCAGTCGATAAGATTACGATCTTACCTAGATCTGGATCTATGGGAGGATATACAAAAATATGCCCTGACGAAGATGTAATTTCTAGTGGCTTGATTTCAAAAAAATTATTATTTTCAAAAATTGAAATTGCTCTAGCTGGAAGAGCAGCAGAAACGATAGTTTTTGGTAAAAGTGAAATTACACAATGCTCTTTAAATGATATCTCTTATGCGACAAATATCGTAAGGGAAATGGTTACAAAATATGGATTTTCAATTATTGGTCCAATTTCAATGGATTCTGATAATAATGAAATGTATTTAGGAGATGGCTTATTTAGAAGAAAGCCTCTCATAGCAGAAAATACTAGTTCTAGAATAGATAATGAAATAATAAATATTTCTAAAATTTCATTAAATAATTCAATAAAAATATTGAAAAAAAATAGAGTACTACTAGATAAATTAGTTGATATACTTTTAAATCAAGAAACTATAGATAAAAAAGTTTTTAAATTAACAACTTCTCAATTGCTGAAAGTTTGATTTAATTGTTTTAAATTAGAAAAATATTCTCTTGATAATTAAAAACAATACAACGAAGTTATTAGTTACACTTTCATTTTTACTTATTTTTCCATTTGTACAAAAACAATGGTTTAATTTGTATTCATTAAATATTAATGATATTTCTTTTTATTCAATCCTTTACTATTTGAGCGGTGCAATATGTCCATCTTTAGTTAGTTTAAACTCTTTAAAAAACTATACATACTATAATTTTAATAAGGATAAAATTCATAGTAAAAAAATAATTAAAGGAAAAGGATTATTATTCCTAGTAGCAATAAATTTAATACTTCTCTCTTTCTTAATAGCTGATTACATTTATATAAATTTTGATCTTATATTGAATTTATTTCTTGAAGGAATTAATGTACCAAAACCGGATATTCCACAGTTAAGCTTTTTCATAATTTTAATTTCTATCTTATTAATTTTTAAGAAATTTAGGTTTCCTTTAAAGAAAATAATATTGGTAAATTTTATTTTGATTTCTCTCTATCTTTGGCATATTCAAATTAATAATATTATCGTTGATGATCAGTTTCATATATATAGATATTATGGTTTAAATAACTTAAATTTAACTAATCTTTTTATCTTAGTCTCCATAGAAATTACTTTTTATACCTGGTCCTTCATATCTTATAAAACTAATTTAAGCGATTGGATCGTGCCCAAACCTAAAAAAGAGGATGCCATCCCCTTTTTGAATATATTTATTTTTTATTTTTTTATAATTATTTACTACTCAATACTTACTTAAATGTTTCTAATCCTTCTACAGCGCAGAAAAATATTCCTTACTACCTTTGGGGTCCTCTAGCATTGTTTTCTCTCCAGGGGTCCAATTTGCTGGACATACTTCATCTGGGTTCGCCGCAACGTATTGATAACCTTGAAGAATCCTTAGTGTTTCATCAACATTTCTACCTACAGGAGCCTTGTTAACAGTCGTATGCATAACAACTCCTTCAGGATTGATAAGAAATAAACCTCTATCGGCCTCTCCATCATCATTAAGGACATTGTACGCTTGGCAAATTTCTCTTTTTAAATCAGAAACTAACGGATAGTTAATATCACCTATACCACCTTCATTTCTTGGGGTTTGTATCCAAGCCAAATGACAGTGTTTGCTATCAACTGATACCCCAAGTATTTCAGTATTAAGTGCTGAGAAATCTTGGTATCTATCACTAAATGCAGTGATTTCAGTAGGACATACAAATGTAAAATCTAGTGGGTAAAAGAATAAAACAACCCATTTACCCCTTAGACCTGAAAGTGTAATCTCCTTAAACTCTTGATCATATACTGCTGTAGCACTAAAGTCTGGTGCTTCTTGGCCAACTCTTAAGCTCATGAAAAAATTTGTCCTTATTTAAATTATGTATGGTCTGAATGACCGTAATAAGTATTATAATTTTATTAATAATGAATTAGCAAGTTTTTTTTTAATTCAATGAAGTGGCATTATCCCTTTACTAGAAAATTTACAATTTTGAATCACAATAAACTTTTAAAAAATCTCAAAAAGGAGTTAATTAAATATCCCATTAACAGGCTTGACAATAGAAATTCAAATTAAAAGAAATTTTATTTTATTTAAGATTCCTTTAAATTCAACTCTTTATAATTGGAAATATTCTTTTTGATATTTTTAATTATGGCTAAATATATTGAAAGACTAAAGGAAAAAGTTAAAATAAAAAAATTTGATTCCAATCAGCCAATTGGAGCTTGGATTTTCGTTGTAATTTTGAATATAGTTGGATTTGCGGGTTATTTTTACTTAAAGGTAAATCATATACAACTAGGGAGTTAAAAACTTATCTTATTTCCTTTTTAATTGAGCGACAAAAATTTTTTAGTCTTTCATTACTCGTTAAGTCGGGTAAAGTCCAAATTGATTCTGTCTCAGGTAAAGGATCTTTGCTCCATTCTTTAAATTCTTTCATTATCGAAGCATTATTTAATTTTGAAGTAAACTTTTTACGTTTTTTTAAATATTTTCTTATCTCCGTAAGATTTGCCTCAATATATTCCCTCATAATAAATACTTAGTCTTGTATTAATTTATCATCTAGCAAGTTCAGCTTTAAAGAAAAGATTAATTAGACATTTTGAACTGCTTGAAAAAGTCCAAACGAATAACCTCCTATTAGAATCCAGCCAAGTACACTAGATATTATTGTAGATCTTCTATTGTGCCTCCTTAAAGCGGATTCGATCATTTCATTAACTTCATCTCTATTAAGGTATTCTTTCTTGGAGTTTTTTTTCATTTTTTTTTCTTTTTACAATAAACGAATTTATAAGAAAGTGAGCTAAAGATTTTTACATATCAGTAAGAGTTTTATTGTTGATATTTTTTTAAATTTTTATTATTTTTGTCAATAAATATATTATGAAATTTTAAAAGTAAATTTTAAAATCATAAGATAAGCTATAGGAATTAAAGAATCATAGTTTTTTTATACAACCAATGAATATTAATGATAAATCTGTTTTAGAAATGCTTAATAAACTTATCGCTATTAATAGGCTAAATAAAACTCAAATTCTTCAAATGGTGAATTTAGTTTCAATATCAAATGATTTCAATGATTTAAAGGATAATTTGAAATGGGAAAGTTCTAAATCATTTCATCAAAATATTTAAATTAAATAAACTCTTTGTTTGATAATTATTAATTTATTAAATTGATATAAGAGAAACTTAATAGTCAATTGAATGAATTAAGAGTTTTATAAATAATTCATATAAGCTTTTCAAATAAATTTTTGATAGTAATTTCTCTTATATGATACTTGCTCTTGATTACTATAATTAAGTGTTGTTTTTTTATCCTTGCTAAATGATTTAATTAATATTGTAGAAGTGATTATTATTATTATTATTAGTAAATCTCCAACAGTAACTCCTCTCTCCTTTAGATTCATGATAAAAAATATATTTTGTTTAAATATAGCCTTTATTATTTAATAAACTAATATTTTTTACAAACGTGCTAAAAACAAATATGAAGGAAATGTAAAAAGAATATAAAAATATTGAGACTATAACCTTTTAAGTCATATAAAAAAATAGATGAATTCATTATATGGAAGTCAAAAAAAAAATTAGTAGTTCTAACACTCCTTATTTTTTCTCTAAAGAGATGATAATAACAAAAAAATCACTTAACGAAAATCAACTCAAATTTACTTATCAAAAACAGTTAATCTCAGATCTTGATAATAAGCACAAGGAATGGTCAAAATCGATTAACAGTAAATTTTAAAAGCTTTCGTTGATTATATTTAAAAGTTTATTTCTTTTAATTGTATTTGTTTCTTCCCAATTCAGTGTTACTTCATCATTAATGATAGGTTTTGCTTCATAAGCTAGATACCAAAGAATAAATCCGACAGGAAATAATAAAATATGCATAGCAAAATTAGTTGACTTAAATTAAATATAGTGCAACACTTATAATGTGCAAGTGTGACACTAATTTTTTTTAATTATGCCCTCTCCGAGGAAAAGAATTGGTTTTTTGCCAAGTGAAGAAGTGCATGAAATTATTGAAAAATTGTGCACAGCTAATGAGTTTAGTCAGTCAAAGGTCACAGGTTTATTGGTTGAGGAAGCGTTAAGGTCTCGAGGTGTGTTAAATGAAACTTATTATCAAAAAGATGGTAGAGATTTTATAAACTTTTCTTTTGATCAGGAAACATTTTCTGAAAATAATAAATCTGCACTTAATGTGGACGAATATGCAGTTAATAAAAAAGTATTATCTGAAAATATAAAAATGATGCATGAATTTATTGAGTTTAAGTATTTTAAGAAAGTTATGAAGCGAAATAACAACATTATTGAATAAATAGTGTCACACTATTAATGTTTATATGAGAATGCCTTTCAATGGAATGTAGAAATTAAGGCAAGATAAATATTTTTGAATATTTCTAGTCAACTTCTTAAAGAAGGATCCAAAATAAATTGAATCTTTAAAAATTCAGCGGACTAAATCCTCGTGGAGAAATGAACCTTAGCCCGCTTTAAAAAAATAGCAATAAAAAAATATAAATACAATAAGTATGTAAATTTACTTTTGATTTAAAATTGGATTATAAAAACTCTAAATATAAATGGCAGTAAGTGAATTAAATGAAAATACACAGGATCAAATATGTGATCTTCTTGAAAATCTTCAGCAAATAGAGAAACTTAAAAATAAAGATATACGAATTTTGCTTGATAAGATAGTTAGAAAATATGGAGGAAAAGTAGTAAATAAATGAAACGCCTATTATTGCCACTAATAGTTTTGCTTACTTTACCAAGTATTGTATATAGCTCTCACTTAAATAATCTGAGAAAACTTATAGTCACCTCAGAAAGTACTAGGGAATCTATCGAGTTGGCAAAATACCTTAAAGATAATGGTGTAGTTAAATATTCAGCATATTGGTGTCCTAATTGCCTTGATCAAAGTGAATTATTTGGAAAGCAGGCTTATAGAGAACTTAATGTAGTTGAATGTGCAAGAGATGGCATAAACAGTCAAACTCAATTATGCATTGATAAAAAAATTAAAGGGTTTCCCACTTGGGAAATAAATGGAAAACTAATTTTAGGTGTACTTTCACTAAAAGAGTTATCAAAGTTGACTGGATTTAAGAATTAAGGAAAATGTAAGATGATTAATGGCTAGATATTAAAGGTTATTTCTTGAGTACCTTTCATACATCCGCCGGCTGGATAGTTAATTACTTTTTTTGATATTAATCCAATACTTATAGCAACTATGCCAATACCAAATAAAGTTCTTGATCTTTTGCTTAAGATGAGATTCTTCATTGGGTATTTAAAAATATTAAATAATAAATATTTATTTAATTATAACGTGGATTTTTTTGTTTAAAAAAAATAACAAGTAATCATAAATCTATATTTTTTTTAAAATAAGTTTTAGATATTAGATATATTGAAAATCCTTAATCAATAAATGCTTGTATATCTTTTTTTTTGTATTTCTAGTTTGTATTTGACAGTCTTTTTATAATTAAAATGAGACTTTTATTTTTTTATGAAAAATAAAGAATTTAATGTGACTCAAGGAATGGCTTTGTTACTTTTGAAGCCATTAAATTTACCCGCTAACTACGTCCTAAATCTCATAATTTATATAACTAATCCTAGTAACAATATTGGATACTAATAGACTTCCCAAACTGGTTTGGTTCTCCTCCAACCTTGAGAGATTAACTTTCTCCATTCATCTCTAGCTTTATCAACTTTAAGTTCTTATCTGGTTGTCATAAGAGGTGGTTCATTTCCTAAAACACCAAGTATTCTTCCAGAGTCAATAAACATATATTCAAAAAATTTATCTTTATTTTGATTATTCTTTGAAAACCTTTTAACCCATGAACGATTCGAATTTATAAGCCAAAAATTTTCTATAAATCTTACTTATTTTATGTTTTCTCAATTGGAGCCATTGTTAATCCTTTGCTGAATAGTTGCTCATGATATAACTCCGCCTGTTCAAGATTACCTCTCCATACCTCTGCTGATCCTGTCTTGTCAACTTTGATGGTTAAATCCCATGCTCTTTGTTCACTCATGCTTGGGATAATTGTTATTAGACAATTTGCGACATGATGAAAAGTATTAAAATTGTCATCAAGAACTATAACTCTTGCTTCTGGATATTTTACTTTAGATTTTTTTGGATTTAGGACTGTGCTGAGTGAATTAAACATTATTGTCTTTAATAGTTTAATTAAATTAAAATTTCACCTATGTTCTTCAATTGAAAAGTATTGAAAATGTCTCGAGCGTGACTTGAACACGCGACCTGCGGGCTATGAATCCGCCGCTCTAACCAGCTGAGCTACCGAGACATGGGAATATTGTAAGGCATTGGTTGTACTTAATTACCATTTTGAAAATTTATTTGTTTGTGGGCCTCATATATAGCAATTCCGCATGCTACTGAAAGGTTTAGACTTCTAACACCTTTTTGATCATTGTTTCCAGTCTGTATATTCGGCATAAATATTGATATTAAAAAGTCGCTTTTATCAATAATGGAATCGGGTAATCCTGAATCTTCTCTTCCAAATAGCAAAATATCATCTTGCTTAAATTTAAAATCCTTTAAATATAATCCATTTTTTTTACTAAAAGAAATTATTCTTTTTGTTGATTTTGAAGCTAAAAAATTTTCAAAATTCTCATACTTATTAACAGTAACTAGAGGCCAATAGTCTAATCCTGCTCTTTTTAAATATTTATCTTCTAGCTTAAAACCCAAGGGCTCTATAAGATTTAAAGGTATATTAAACGCAGCACATGATCTGGCAATATTACCAGTATTTTGTGGGATTCTAGGTTCAAAAAGAGCGACTTCCAATTTTAAGTAGGTATTTCAATACTTATTTCATCTATTTTGATTGCTCTGCCGTTTATAGCCAGCCAATTATCTTTTGATATTTTAGTTATTCTCTTTTGAAGTTCGCCGATTCTTTGAATATATGTATTACCAATTCTATATTCAGAGACCAGACTCCAACCTACTTGTTCTCCAACAATAATTGTTATGCTTTTCCTTTTTATTAAGTGACTTATAAGTGAATTCATTTTGGTTGACCATTCATTTTGTTCCTTGCCAATACTTTTCATAACGAATCCGCCAATAGAATCTATTAATAATGGACCTTCTTCTTTTCTTAATGTATTTAATAAATCTGTCGTTTCTATTAATTTCCAATCTTTAGGCCTTCTTTTTCGATGTAAATTAATTTTATCTTGCCATTCTTTATCATCCAAATTGTTTTCAGATAAGGCAACATATGATAATTTTTTTACCCCCTTTGCAAGATGCTCCGCGAATTCACTTTTGCCACTCTTTGTCCCACCTGTAATAAAAACTATATAAGATGAATATTCATTAATACTTAAATCCTTAGCATTCATAAATTCTCTATTATTTAGAGAAATACCACCATGTTGCTAAAGGGATAATTGTGGCGGCAATTAACAAACCTATAACTATATAAGTAGCAGTTGAGCTTTCAGTATCTTTTGATCTCATGGTGTTAAAATTTGGATCCACTACAGGGTTATCAATAGATGAAGGCTGACTTTTTTCGTAATTTATAACAGTCTTCTGTTGAGTAATACCAAAATATTTATTTATATTAGGAATTTCATTTGCGTATGTAGTAGAGGGGATAATAATAAAAATTAATCCAGTAAAAATAAGAGAAAGTAAATATTTATTGATTTTGAGGTTCATTTTAAAAAGGTTTTGGTTAATTATATATTAAAAACCATATGTTTGAGCTTTTTTAAATCTACTAAACAATATAATATTTGCATAATTTAATTAGAAATAACATATTTAAAATATGGGATTCAATGGGAAATCATTAATATTAATCGGTGCAATACTTTTTATTTTTCAGATAGCAAATTTTATTTCAATAGAAACAATCACTCCTGAGCTTGAAAGAGCACAAGTGTTAGCCGCAATAGCTTCATTAATTATTATTTTGATAGGTTTTTTATTTAAACAATTCGAACCATTAGCTGGTGAGAAGTCTGCTTTAAAAGGAGAAAATAAGTTTCTCTTCGATAGAAACATGCCGGATGAAGTTATTGATGAATTAGCATGGGGTTCTGAAGCAATATTAACTTCTACAGCTGCTGCAGCAATATTAATCCACAATGATGGCGTTAATATATTGAGGAGAGGAATCACTTCAAGTAATGATTTTAAACCTGGGGAAACCTGTCTGAGATCTATAAAAGATATGAAATTAATATCATTAGCAAACACTAAATTTTATCCTGGAAGAGATGAATTTTTTAATTTTTGTGCCGAAATTCCATCTATCTTAGTTGTACCTATAAATAATAAGGCTTTTATATTGATTGGAGGCTGGAGTACCAAGTGTTTTACGAAGTCTGATGAAAAATGGATAAATAACTGGTCCAAAAAAATTAATAATATTTTTTCAAAAAATAATATTTAAAAATAAATTATTGATTTTACTCTTTTATCTTTAGCTTTAAAACTTACTGATTCAGTAGATAAATTATAGTAAGCATTTTCTGAATTTATCTCATACTTATTTTTGTTATTTTCATCTTTTATTATGTATTTTACTGGATTAAAAAATTCAATTATGTTATCGGAACCTAATATAGCTTTTCCTGAATTTAAGATGATATTTTGATTTTCAAATCTTATATTACCCTCTAATAGATAGTTAGTATTTTCTATATTCCAAATAAAATTATCAGCATACAAAAAATCCCCATCTTTTTTAAAAGTTTTTAATTTAACATTCCCTTTCAATTTCAGGAGTTTATTGTTGTCTGATAATGTAGATTCTTCTGAAGTAATAATATATTTAGTTTCTTCTCCATTGAGAATATTAATGATAGGTTTTTTTAATTGGAATTTTAATTCAATATTGTCATAACTTGAATTTGGACTGCTAATTGAATATATTTTATCTCCACTTTTAGAGAAAATTGTCATATCTAAACTTTCTATTTTTTGTATTACTTTATTTTCATCAATTACATTTGGTGTGCAACCTAACATAAATAATGGAAGAAAAATTATTATTCTATAAATGTTGCTCATACTCAAGTTTATTTATGATTGGAGTGGGTTTAGGAAGACTTGAGTTACTTACTAATAATCCCCAACTTAATTGTTGTTTCCAAGGAATTTCTTCTGTATATATAGAACCAAGTTGCTCATTAATTTTTGTAGATAATTCGGGCAATAAAGGTATCAATAACAATCCTATTATTCGGGTACTTTCTAAAACGTTATAAATAATTTGTTTAACAAGAGGTAGATTATCTTTATCTTTTATTAACAGCCATGGCTGATTATCATTCAAATACAAATTTGTATTAATTGCTAAGCTAAGGACTTCATTAGCTGCTAGATCTAATTTGTAGTTATCAAAGTTATAAATGTAGTTTTTGACTGCAATTTTGGCAGAAATCTCTAATTTATTTTTACCTAAAATTTTTTCATTACTTGGAACTTTATTATCAAACCATTTTCTAGACATGGATGATGTTCTATTTAATAAATTACCAATTGTATTAGCTAAGTCATTATTAATAATGTCAACAAATCTTTTATCTTGAAAATCCCCATCATTTCCTAGTGATATGTCTTTAATGAGGTACCACCTTACAGGATCATTTCCATATTTTGTAAGCAATAAATCAGGGTCGAGTACATTTCCTAAGCTTTTACCCATTTTTTGCCCCTCTCTTGTAAGAAAGCCATGCCCAAAAACCTTTTTAGGAACTTTCATATTGGCAGAAATGAGCATTGCGGGCCAATATACAGCATGGAATCTCAGAATATCTTTACCAATAAAATGAACATCAGCTGGCCATCCTCCACTAATTGATTTTTCCAATGAATGTTCTGTCGCGTCAGAACTAATGGCACTTACATATCCAAGTAAAGCATCAAACCATACATAAAAGGTATGGTTATCGTAACCAGGGACTGGAATTCCCCATGAGACATTTGTTCTTGAAATTGAAAAATCCTTTAAACCTCTAGACACAAAATTTATAATTTCATTCTTTCTTTCTATTGGCTCTATAAAAGAAGGTTCGTTGATTATTTTCTCAATTTCTTTTTGATATTTTGAAAGCCGAAAAAAGAGATTCTCTTCATTTTTCCATTCTAGATTTTTTTGATGTATGGGGCACTTGTATGTTGATGAGTTTTCTGGATTATCTTTAAATTCTTCACAACCTACACAATACCAACCTTTTTGAACTCCCATATAGATATCATCTGATGCTTTTACTCTTTCATAAAATTCATTAACGACAAATTCATGATTTTTTGAGCTTGTTCTTATAAATTTATCAAAGGATATATTCCAATTTTTCCAATTACTATTAAAGACTTCTGAGATTTCATCACAATGTAATTTTGGTTCAATACCCTTTTCATTAGCTGTTCTTTGTATTTTCAAACCATGTTCATCAACACCAGTGATGAAAATAACATCTTCACCTGCAAGCCTTTTATACCTAGCTATTGAGTCACAAATTATTGTTGTATATACACTTCCTAAATGAGGTTTATCATTAACATAGTATAAAGGTGTAGTAATGACAAAAGTCATAAAGCTTTTTTATTAATACTAACAGATATTTTTTAAACTAATAACAACCTATTATATTTATTATCTTATTAATAAATAAACTCTAAAAGATTACTATCATTTATAATATATTTAACTTTATATATTTTATTACTATATATTTCTATTGATACAAAAAGAGTAATAAGTATTTCAAGTGAATAATCTGGAAAATAAACTAAAGCAATATTTTTTTTATGATTAATCCACTTAACAAATATTATTTGATAAAAAGGCTTTTTTTCATTTTTAAAAAATAATTTTAAATAATTAAATTTATCATTTTTAAATATATTATTATTCTCTAATTGTCTATTTTTTGAAAAATCAATAATCTTAGAGACTGAATCTTTACTTAGAACTTTGTAACTATTAAGTTTGTTATAGACTTGCCTTTGAATAATTAAATCAAGATATCTTCTCAATGGTGATGTACATTGTACATACATTTTAAGGCCTAAAGATTCATGGATTCCTGGTTTAGTAGTTATGTAACTTCTTCCCATATATTGTTTTAATATTATATATTTAATATCACTATCTTTGTATCTATTAAGTATTTCAGATGGTTTGCAGTTTGTTTTTTGAATCCTAAATGCAGCCGCTAAATCATATTTATCAATAAATAAACTTGTTACATAACCCATTAATATCATTGATTCTGCAACTATAATTTGTGATATTGTTTTCTCTAATTTAGTTAGTATAATTTTATCCTCATATAATTTAATTTTATTATTAGGACTTTCAAAAATAATTGCTCCTTGTTTCTTTCTGAATGTAATACTTTTTTCTAATAAATTTTTAATCTCAATTAATTCTATTTCTTCTTTAGGTTCTATTTCTAATATTTCATTCGCATCTTCATATGTTAATTGATATTTTGGTTTTATTATTGCTTCAGTAATTTCATATTTATATATTGATCCATCATCATTGAATTCTATTGATGCACTAATAGTTTCTGAAACTTTATTTTGAGCTAGATTTGCCTTTTCAAGAATATCCTTAGGGAGCATTGGGATATATTGATCAATTAAATATAAACTGCTATTTCTCTTTCTTGCATTTAAATCAACATCAGAGTCATGCAAAAAGAGTTTGCATGGATTAGTAATATGTATCCATAAATTTTTTTTATTTCCTTCTTTTATTTCTAATGAAATAGCGTCATCAACCTCATGTGGATCATCAGAGTCAATAATATATGTTTTTAAATTAGTTAAATCTTTCAAATATTTGAATTATCAATTATAGCGCCAACTATATTAAATATGAAATTATCCTTCAGGATTTACGAAGGGTAAAAGAGCTACAATTCTTGCTCTCTTAACAGCTAATGTGAGATCTCTTTGTTGCTTAGAGGTTAAACCTGTCATTCTTCTTGGTAAGATTTTTCCCCTCTCAGTTATGAATTTTTTTAGTAGTTCTACATCCTTATAGTCAATAGGATCACCAGGTTTGATAGGTGATAGTTGTTTTTTAAAAATTGAATTAGGCATGATTTAATTTGATTTGATTACTTAATTTCTTTGTGAATTGTCATTCTGTTTAAATGAGGATTAAACTTTTTTAGTTCTAATCTTTCTGTTGTATTTCTACGATTCTTTTCAGTAGTATATCTTGAGACACCATTTGATCTCTTAGGATCTGTGCTTGTCCTAGCTTCGGTACATTCCAGGGTCACTACAACTCTTGTCCCTTTTTTAGCCATTTTAATTGATACTCTATTGTATAATTTTCTATTGTACATCTTTAACAAACTTTTTTAAAGATATACTCATTTCTTTTATCATCAATTGATTAAAAAATATATATGAAAGTTTCTCAAAATTGGTTGAAAAATTTAGTAGAAATTACTTCTACTCCTGAAGATCTCTCTGAGAAATTGTCTATTGGTGGATTTGAGGTTGAATCATTAGAAGATTGTTCAAAAAATGTAAATGGTGTTGTTTTAGGTAAGGTATTATCTGTTTTAAAACACGAAGGATCTGACAAACTTTCAATTTGCCAAGTCGATATTGGTAATTCAAAAAATTTACAAATTATCTGTGGTGCGCGGAATATTAAACCAAATATTTATGTTTATGTAGCTACTGTGGGCGCGAATTTAAATGCAGTTGATTTAACTATTAAAAGAAGTGAAATTAGAGGTGTCATGAGTGAAGGAATGATTTGTTCACTGCAGGAACTGGGTTTAGAGGACTCTAGCGAAGGTATAGAGATCATTGATGAAGATTTGGCCCTAAAACATGAATTGGGCACGCCAGTGTCTGACTTGCTTCAATTAAATGATTTTATATATGAATTAGCCATTACAGCTAATAGACCTGATGGAATGTCTGTTATAGGTATAGCCCGTGAAATTTCTGCCCTTTTAGAATCCACCTTAAATTTTCCAGAATTAAACCATAAATACGATATTCATTTACTTAAGGGAATTAAACTTTGTCCAGAGGCTATAGAATCTAATTGCATTTATACAATAAGCTGCATTGATGGAGTAAATGGAGAGAAATTATCGCCAAATTGGCTTAAAGACCGTATAGAAAAATCAGGAATAAAATCTATTAATCTTCTAGTTGATTTGACAAATTATATTCTTTTAGAACAAGGTCAACCTTTGCATGCGTTTGATAAAGATAAACTGTCAAACTTTATTGGTAAGGAAGTTTCTCCAGAAGATTTCTCTGTAAGAAAAGGGAAGGATAACGAAAGACTTATTTGCTTAGATGGTAAAGAATATGACCTAAATGACAATATCACAGTTATTACTTGTTGTGATAAACCGGTAGCTATTGCGGGGGTTATAGGCGGTTTAGAGACTTCTGTAAGTAATACTACTTCATCTATTTACCTTGAAGGCGCTGTTTTTAATCCAGTTACTATAAGAAAATCTTCCAAGGCCGTAGGCATAAGAACAGAATCTAGCAGCAGGTATGAAAAAGGTATTTCATCAAAAAATACAATAAGTGCAGTAACTAGAGCAATTAATCTTTTAGAAGAATATTTTTCTATTAATTCACCAATCATTAATACTTCAAATTTAATAAGTAATGAGGATATATTTATTAAACTACGGAGAAATCGAATACATAAAATTCTTGGTCCATTAATAATTAACGATCAATTTGAAAAAAGAAATTTATCTGATAATGAAATAGTTGATAAATTAACACTCATAGGTTGCACTTTAAGGAATAAAGAATATGGCTGGGATGTAGCAGTAATTCCTAATAGATCGCATGATTTAACAAGAGAAATAGATTTAATTGAAGAAATAGCTAGATTAATAGGCTATGACAGATTCGACTTAAAACTTCCTAATCCAATTAAGCCAGGAAAATTGTCATCAGAACAGTTGGCATTGAGAAAAGTAAAAAATGGTTTTATAGAAAATGGTTTTAACGAAGTACTAAGCTATTCTCTTGTTCCTGAAGATGATGAAAAACTTATAAAGATTTCTAATCCTTTGTTATTAGAAACAAGCTGTCTTAGAGATAATATCTGGAAAGAACATTTGGAGATAGTTAACCGTAATATAAAAGCTGGACAAGTAAGTTGTTATATATTTGAAATTGGAAATGTTTTTCAAAAGAAAACTGAGTTCATTCAAGAAGAAGTTCTGAATGGTGCGATCTATGGAAATAAAAAATTTGGAAGATGGATAGATTCGGGGAAGGATAACGATCTTAATTATTACCAGGCCAGAGGAAAGTTAAAGGAGGCTTTAGCATCGTTAAACATTAAAATTGATGATAAACCTACTGATTCAATTGATTTTCTTCATCCAGGAAGAACAGCGAAATTACTTATTGAAGGGAAAGATGCAGGTTATTTTGGTGAAATACATCCCAAACTAATATTAGAAAAAAAATCATTAAAAAAAGTTTATTTATTTAACATAAATATTTCTAACCTCTTGGGAGCTAGTACAAGAAAAAATAAATGGATTCCAATATATAAGCAATACCCAATTGTTCCGAAAATGGAAAGGGATATAAATTTTGTTTTCAGTAAGAAATTTTTAATTAGCGAAATAACATCGCAAATAAGAAAAACAGGAAAAAATCTCTTAGAGGATGTAAATTTACTTGATGTTTTTGAAGATACTAAATTTGGAGATGATCATATAAGTTATACATTTAGATTATCTTATAGAGATAAAGATAAAACATTACTTGACTCGGACATTACCTCAATACATTCAAATATCATTTCTAATGTTGAAAAATGTTTTAACACTAAATTGAGGAATTAATTGTATTGTTAATCTCATATGAGACTAAAAAATAGTCTATATATAATTCTTATATAAGATAAATAATAATCCTATAAAAGTAATTAGTGTTGTATGATAATGATCATGATTAATCTACTATCTCTACTTCTATCTTCAGTGCTTTGGGTACAAGTTCCTCAGTGGTCTGATGATTGGTCAAAGTGTGCTGTAGACATACCAGATGCATCATGTCACTGGTATATAACTGCACCAGATAATACTTTTGGTGAAGGATTTGATTGGGCTAGCGCCCCTTGGTTCGATGCTAATGGATTAAGTGATATTCCTAGTATTGATAAACAAACTGCCATTGAAAAGCTTCAAAATAAGTAGTACTGTCTTTAAGGCAGTACGGGAATACGAAAAACCTTTTAATAGCAATACTTTCTAGTCCTTGTAAATTTCTTGGACATTGAAAGGACATAGTTTATTGATTTATTATTCAATTTATAATTTTTCCTAGGCAGTTTGTTTATGATTCATCTAAATTAATAAATTAAACTATCTTATTATAGTATTTTGAGACTATTTTTAAGACTTATAATAAGTCTCATATAAGAAGTAGTATACAAGGATTTTTTAAAAGTAAATTTTTCTTTAATTTCATTTCATTTATACATCATTAATGTTTTATTAAGATTGAATAAAAATAATTGATGAAAATAAGAAATATTCAATTAACATCTATCTTATATGAGACTATTATGTAGACTTATAAATAGTCTTACTTGAGAATTAGTATACTAATTTCTATATAGATTTTTTAGCAATTGATACGCTTCATTTAATTTTCTCATTTGATCTGTTGATCCTCCTGCATCTGGATGCGTCTCTAAGGCTATTGATTTATAGGCCTCCCTAATTTTACGGAACGTATGAGCAGATCCAGCGGATGTTGATAAATTCAATAATTTAAGTGCTCCATGTACTGTCATTGTTGAGTCCAAAGTTTCAAATGAATTAGATCTATTATTTCGCTTAAATCTACTTACAAATCTTCTCATAAGTGTTGGTATTCTATTTATCAGATCTGACGTCGCAAAAGGGTCTTCTAAAACGCCAATCATTAATAAAACAATTTCAAGGGATGGATTTTTCTTTACCCAAAATGGGCATAATTCTGACATTAATTTATTGGCGGCACTCCACGTAAAGGGTAGATTTTCAGTCCCATCAAGATTTGGCCATATATCTCTTTCAAACCAATCCATCGAAGCTTCTACTACATGATCATTAGGAACTGATCCATATAAGGTTTTCCAATGACTAATTAACTCAATTCGACATTTTATTAATTCAGTTTCATTAATTGTATTAATTTGAATATCATTAATATTCTCCTTTAATTTTTCACTATTAATACTTCTTCTTAGATTCTTTACTTTTTTTTCAACAAAATTGGGAAGGTTTATGTTTGAGTTGGCTTTTTCTTTATATTGATTGTTATTTGTAAATCTTTTATTCAAAGATATCTCATTAACTTCTTTTTTTACGTCTGATTTAATTAATACCAATGCAGTATCTTCATCAATATTTAAATTTTCATTATTTTTATTCTCGTTAAAGTCTATTTCTTGCTGTTGGTTCTTAGGTAGTAAATCATCTTCTTGAAGAAGTTCTTTAAGTATCTTTTCTATTACAGGTCCTCTTGCTCTAAATCCCCACTCTTTTCGTAATTGATCAAACCTGGATATTAGTTCCTCAGGTAAATCAATTGAAATTCTTTTGGTATTTGATTTTTCAGGAATATTCAATAATATTTTCTAGAATAGTAAGGAATTTATTTAATTTTATTCAAAAAAAATTGAAAGTCCATACGGAATATTGTTTTTAAATTAAAACCAATTTATTTCTATGTCACAAGTCAATTAAGTATCTTTTTATAATTAAAGTAAAAAATGTTTAATTGTTATTTCAAGTCATCTAAAGAAAAAAAGAGTTTTTATCAACATAAGAAATTAGAAATGCTCAATTATATTAAGGATTCACTTGAACGTAAAATTGCCTCCGTCACAGCATCTATAGAAGTTCTAGAAAGCCAAATAAGCAGGGATAAGGAAGTTGAAGTAACTAACTAGTATTCAAACAAAACTTTCTAAAAGTTTTTCAGGGCCAAATTTCTTTAAATAATTAATATTTGAATTTTCAGTTACTAATAGATATCCTGCAAATCCTAAACCGTTAATACTGAAACCATGAATATGATCATTTGTTCTTTTAATAATAGCGATCCATTTATTAGTTATTAAAATGTTGTAAGGATATATCGGTTTCTTATCACTAATAGGGTCCCCAAGTCCTAATTTTTTACATAATTCTAAGTAATATTCAAAAAGACATGATGGATTTTCTAAAAAATTAAATTTGGATACAATAATATTTTTTTTAAGCTTACTATCTAGATCTTGATATGAGTTCATCTCTAAAAACCACTTTTCTCTAGGGCATGATATCTCACCTTTAGATCTACGCAGAAGTTGAAAATGCCTGTGAGGTTGACTTGCTCCCGCAATTGGAGAACTATTGAAAAACCATAATCCACTAGTATCTTTATTAACTTGTTGGATCGCTCTCCAATCTTTAATATCTAACCATCCATTTTGAGGTTTCCATTCATTTGTAATAAGTAAAATATGACCTTTTTGTACAGGGTACTTATTTAATATTAGTTGATGATTATCACCAATTTTATCAATTTCTAGTATCTTTTCCCAAGGACAAAATGGATTTTGCTTAGGACCATAAATTTTTTTTTTACTAAATTTTGAAGTATCGAGTTTTCTAATTATGAAGTCGTCTTTTTCATATAAATCTCTTGTAATAATATCAGTTTTGAGAGGATATAATGATTCATCATCAATTGATAATCGAGTTTGTTCTAGTGCTTTTTTCCAATATATTTCTAAACTCATTTAAAAAAAATTTATCATTATCATTTTAAAAAAAAAAATAAACTTGTAATTACTTTTTATTAAATTGATATTCTTTCAATTTTTCCAAAGGTACTGATTCTAAGACTACAATATTCGTTGATTCTAATATGACTTTTGGTGCAAGACCGTCTAATAATGCCTGCTTCCACCTATCAAGACAAATACACCAATGATCACCATCCTTTAGTCCTGGGAAGGAATAAATAGGCATGGGAGTTATTAAATCATTACCTTGTGATTTACTATATTTCAGGAAATTATCATCCATTACACAACATATGGAATGATTCCCTCCATCATTTTTGTCATAGTTGCAAAATCCATCTCTGAACCACCCTGTCATAGGTGAGCAACTACAAACCTCAATTTCATCTCCAAGGACATTTAACTGGTTTTGATTATTTATGGTCATAGATTTTTTAATAATAATAAAACACCAACATTTCTTTAAAAAAGGTTGACGAGTATGGGGGGTAAGGAGGTAATAATTCTAATAAGGTTTTTTTCAATATGGATTGGGACTTTACTGAAAACATTTCATTTAAAGCTCTTTATGAAGCTTTTAAAGATACTGATGAAACTTCCGCATTAGAATTTTTATCTAGTGATGGTGCTTCATATTATCTTGAGTTAACACAGGATGCCGCGGGTGAGGGACTTGATCTGGGTGATAATGAAAGGATGGCAGAACTGCGGGAAGAAATTATTGAATATTTAGAAAACAACTAAAAATTCAGCTTAAGCGCTGAAATATTTAGCTTTTGAGTGTAGTGAAATGATTGCTGTAGTACTTTGTTCTGGATGGAGTTGTTCAGATTCATCCATGGTCAAGTTTATTCTTTTTGCATCCAACAATGATAATTGTATGTTTGAATCAGATACTTTTGGACATGCAGGATAACCAAAAGAATATCTAGCTCCTCTATATTTTTGAGCTAGTATTTCTCTATTTTTGTCTGGTTCTTCAGATCTAAAACCACATTCAATACGAATTAATGCATGGACATACTCAGCTAGAGCTTCTGCTAATTGCACAGTAAGTCCATGGAATAACAAATAATCGCTATATTTATCTTCTTTAAATAATTTTTGAGAATATTCACTAGCAATATCGCCCATGGTTACTGCCTGCATAGGAAATATATCTATCGGTTTATCATTTTTCAAATCACAATAAAAATCAGCTATGCATAGATTATTCCCAGATTTTTGTCTTGGAAAATTAAATTGGGAAATTTTATTTAATGATTTCTTATCAAATAAGAAAATACTATTATCTTTTCTCCCGCACTTGAAATATCCATAAACTGCTTTGGGTGAAATAAGTTTTTTTTCTATAATTGTCTCTAACCATTTATCTAACAATGGTTTAGCATATGAATCCAAATAGTTATTGTATTCTTCTACGCTTTGGTTTTTTCCTTTTTTTATTTGCCATTGTCCGCTAAATAGAGCTTTTGTATCTAAATAAAAAATTAATTTATTTAAATCTATATCAACATCGTTCAAGACTTTCGTTCCCAAGAAAGGAGCTTTAATTGGTTCTTCTTCATTTATAAATTTAGATCTTATAAAATTTTCTTTTAAATTTAATTTGGAAGTTTCGGTATATATTGATATTGATTCTTTAACAGCTTGAGAGTTGGATTTTGGTGAGGCTAAATTAATATTTATACCCTCATTGTTTATGAAACCCTCTGTATTTGACCAATTACCCTTTTTTTTATTATCCATATATTCATTCATGAATTTAAGATCAGTGAACGCATCTTTTCCGTACAATATTTTCCCTTTATATATTTTGCTACAATCCTCATTTACAAATTTTGGGGTTAAGGCTGCGCCTCCTAATATTACTGGTACACTAATATCTTCATTGTTAAAAGCCTCTAAATTATCTTTCATAAATGCAGTTGATTTAACAAGTAATCCGCTCATAGCTATGCAATCTGCATTGTGCTTCTTTTGTGCATCTATAATTGCTGAAACATCTTGCTTTATTCCAAGATTTATAACGTCAAAACCATTATTTGTAAGTATTATATCTACCAAATTTTTTCCAATATCATGTACATCGCCTTTGACAGTCGCAATTAAGAGTTTTCCATTTGATATATTTTCATCTACAGTTTCCATATATGGTTCTAAAATTGAAACCGCAAATTTCATTGTTTCAGCGGATTGGAGTACAAATGGTAATTGCATTTGACCTGAACCAAATAAATCTCCTACAACTTTCATCCCATCTAGTAAAAAGGTATTAATTATTTCAAGAGGTTTATATTTTTTTAACGCTTTATTTAATTGATCCTCTAATCCTATTTTTTCTCCATCAATAATATGATTTTTCAGACTTTCTTCAAGAGTTAGGTTTTTATTTTCTGAAGATGCTTTTTTGAAATCTTGAATAGATAAATCTTGAAAAGCCTTTGTTAATTCTACTAATGGATCATAAATACAAATATCATCTTCAAATTTTCTTTTATCATAAATCAAATCTAAGCAAAGCTTTTTTGTTTCTTCAGAAATTTTTGATAATGGCAAAATTTTATTTGGTGCGATGATAGCAGAATCTAATCCAGCTTTAATGCATTCATCTAAAAATATTGAATTTAGATTAATTCTTGATAATGGTGAAAGACCAAAACTTATGTTTGATATCCCAAGTATGATATGAATATCTGGGAAATTTTCACGAATTTTTAATATAGCACTAATAGTTTCTTTAGCGTTTAATCTATCTTCTTCTATCCCTGTAGATATTGGCAGAGCTAATGGATCAAAAAATAGCTCATAATCTGACAAACCACATTCTCTCGTTCTATTAATCGCTCGTTTGACAATCTTATATTTTTTTTCTGAATTCCTTGCCATTCCATCTTCATCAATTGTTCCGACAACAAGACCTGAACCGTACCCTAAGGCTAAATTTAGAACTTGATCAAACCTTTCATTGCCATCTTCGTAATTGGTTGAATTTATAATACATTTACCACCAGCTGACTTTAATCCACTTTCCATTTTGTCAGCATCTGTAGAGTCAATCATTAATGGTAAATTTATATTGGTAACTAGTCTTGAAGTTATTTCTTTCATATCTTTCACTCCGTCTCTACCTACATAATCGACATTTACATCAAGAACATGAGCGTTTTCTTTTTGTTGTTGCTTGGCAATTGCAACTAAGCCATCCCAATCGTCGTTATTTAATAACTCCCTTACCTTTTTCGATCCACTTGCATTTAATCTTTCTCCTACTATCAAAATTGAATTGTCTTGTTTATATGGCACAGAGTTATATATTGATGAGGCAGATGGAATAAAACCACTTGAATTTTTTTCCCCATTATTGTTAGTCCCTTCATTATCAATAATTTCATCGATAATTGAAGAAAGGTATTTTATATGTTCAGGTGTTGTCCCACAACATCCACCTATTAATTGAACATTAAAGTCATATATAAAATTCATTAACTGCATCTTTAATTCTATTGGCTTTAATCTATAGTGAGCTACACCACCAATATTTTCAGGAAGACCTGCATTGGGAATACAGCTTATAGCGAAGGGAGAATTTTCAGACAAATATTTAATATGTTCCTTCATTTGCTCAGGGCCAGTTGCACAATTAAGTCCAAGGATATCTATATTAAATGGCTCTAATATTGTTAATGCAGAAGCAATATCAGATCCAACAAGCATAGTACCTGTTGTTTCCATTGTTATAGATACCATTAAAGGTATATCAATATTTTTACATTCAAGAATTTCTTTTGATGCTAATAAGGCAGATTTAATTTGTAAAACATCCTGACAAGTTTCAATCAAAAGAAGATCAACTCCTCCATCTATAAGACCATAAATTTGTTCTTTATATGATTGCTTTAATTCATCAAAATCTATATGTCCTAAGGTGGGTAATTTAGTTGTTGGCCCAATTGAACCTGCTACAAACCTTGGTTTATCAACTGATGAGTATTTGGCAGCAGCTTTTTTTGCTATAAATGCCGCATTTTTATTTATCTCATAAGCCTTATCCGCAATATCATATTCATCAAGAACTATTGATGAGGCTCCAAATGTATTAGTTTCTATAACATGACAACCTGCTTCTAAAAATGAATTATGAACCTTCTCAACTACCTCTGGCGATGATAAAACAAGGTTTTCATTACATCCCTCTAATTCTTTTCCTCCAAAGTCATCTGCAGTAAGATTTAAGTTCTGAAATGATGTTCCAGTACCTCCGTCAAAAATAATTAATGGTTTTTCATCTCTATTTAGATAAGTTCTGAAAGATTCCATTTTTAGGTAAAAATTAATTTATTTCAGTGAAATTCTTGTTACCCAATTATCATAGTCTTGAGAACGACCTTCTGTTATTTCTATAAGCTTACTTTTTAATTTATTCATTATTGGTCTTTCAACATTTAATTCAGTTGATTCAATTTTTTTAACTGGTGTAATTTTTGCTGCTGTTCCAGTTAGAAAAACTTCATCTGCTATTAATAATTCTGTTTTATCAACAGGCCTCTCAATTACATTTATTCCAGATGATTTTGCTAATTCAATTACACTAGCTCTAGTAATCCCCTCAAGGATATCTTGATCAACACCAGGAGTGATTAAGTCTCCATTCCTTACAATAAATAAATTCATACCACTAGCTTCGCTTACCTTACCACTTGAATTTAATAGAAGGGCTTCATCAAAACCCGATAAACTAGCTTCTGTTTTGGCTAATGAACTAGTAATATATGCTCCACTTATTTTTCCTCTTAAGGGGAGAGATCTATCTTCTTGTCTTGTCCAACTACTCATTCTACAAGAAACGCCATCTGGGGATAGATAATCTCCTAGTTCAATACAATAAATAAAGAAATCTGTTTCAATATTGTGTAACCTTGGTGCTATACCTAAATCGCTTGTATATACAAATGGTCTTATATAAATAGGTTTTTCTGGCTTGTTTCTTTTTATAACTTCTTCTAAGGCTTTAAAAATATATTCTTCAGAAATTTCAGTTAAGAGTAACTTTGCACTTTGAGATAATCTTTTTATATGTTTATCAGTTCTAAACAAAAGGAATTCTTCTTTGTTTGTTGGGTTAGGTATCGCGCGCATTCCTCCAAATGCAGCAGTACCATAATGTAGTGCATGAGTAGCTATTGATATTTTTGCTTCTTTAAATGGTATACATTTACCTTCGAACCAGGCGTATGGAAGAAATTCATGCATATTAAATTTATTTAATTAAGGTAAACTTGTTTTATCCTACTTACGTATTCTAAACCTTATTTATATATAAAAATGCACAGGATATTAAATATAGCAGGAAATGAAAAGAATAAGGATGATTTAATTGAGCAACCAGCTGCAGATTTTATTTTTATAACAAGTGTCAAGGCTGATTTAAATCTTATATCAAACTTATTGTTAGAAAAAGAATTTGCTTCATTAAAAAATAATATAAGAGCTTTAGAAATTTCTAATTTAAATTCCTCAGCTCAAATAGATAATTATTTATTAAAAACAATAAATTATGCAAAAGTTGTCGTACTTAGAATATTTGGAGATAAAAGTACATGGAACTATGGAATTGAACAACTTTTAAATTGGCAAGCAGTTAATAAAAAAAGGAAGTTAGTAATCCTATCAGGTACCATTGATCAGGAAATTTCCTTATGTGAAATGAGTAGTATAGATAAAAATATTGCATTAAATATTTCTAGATTACTAAGATCTGGAGGATTGGATAATTATAGAAAGTTTCTTAATTGTTTAAATTATTTAGTTGTAGATGAAAAATTAATTCCTGATGATTTTTTGAATATTACTTTTTATGCAGATCCCTACTTATATGATTGGAAAAATGAAAAAGGCGAAAAGATAGGAATAATATCCTATAAATCACTTTTTTTGGCGAATGAAATTGAAGTAAACGAAAAACTTAACTTGCAATTAAGAAAATGCGGACTATCTCCTAAAACATTTTTTATTTCAACACTAAAAGATCATATTATTCAGAAGAAATTAATAGACATTTTTAAAAAAGAAGATATTAAACTAATAATTACCACAACTTCATTTTCTTCATCTCAAATCAAAAATAACGATTTAATTGAAAATTCAACAAATATTTTTACTTCTCTCAAAATTCCAATTTTACAACTTCTTTCTTCTAATAGATCCAGAAAAAAGTGGTTAAATTCATCTATTGGAATGAATTCATCTGATTTATTAATGCAAATAATTATTCCCGAATTTGATGGAAGAATTACTACCTGTCCTTCAGCATTTAAAGAAATTATTTCTAAGAAAAATACACTATATAGTGAAATAACTAGTTACAAAGCTGATCAAGTAGGTATTCAATGGATTTCAAAATTTGCAACAAATTATGTGAAACTTCAGAAACTTAATAATTTTGATAAAAGAATTTGTTTAGTAATAAGTAATTATCCAGTAAAGAACGGAAGAATCGGTAATGGCGTTGGTCTAAATACACCATCTTCAATAATAAATATTCTTAATTGGTTAAAAGAAGAAGGTTATGACCTTGGATCTTGTAATTATCCTCAAGATTCTTCGGAATTAATGTCCATGCTTATAAAAACTAGAACTAATGATATAGAATCTCAAAATAATAAACCATTAGATTACTTACCACTTAGTGAATATTTAAAATATTGGAATTATTTAGAACTTGATCCAAAAAATATTATTATTAGTCGTTGGGGTAAACCATCTGATGCGATCGATCTAGATAATAAAGGCTTCTCAATAAATGGTATTAGATTTGGAAAAATAACATTATTGATTCAACCTCAACGAGGTTATGACGCTTTCACTGATAGAGATATTCATTCTCCCGATCTTCCACCTCCCCATAGATATTTAGCACAATATTTTTGGATTGAAAAAGTTTTTAATGCAAATGCTATGTGCCATATTGGTAAACATGGGACTGTTGAATGGTTACCTGGTAAATCTATAGGTTTAAGCAATAAATGTTTTCCAAATATTATTTGTCCGGCAATACCAAACATATATCCATTTATCGTAAATGATCCTGGAGAAGGATCCCAAGCTAAAAGAAGAACTGCTGCAACAATTATTGATCATTTAACCCCTCCTTTGGATAGGTCAGAATTATATGGAAAATATTCAATATTAGAAAATTATTTAGACGAATATTTTGAAGCAAAATTATTAAATTCTAATCGGATTGAAATAATAGAAAAATCAATTTTTGAATTAATTAAAAAAGATTTTAGCGAAATTACTTCAAAGAATAAAAATAATCAAATAGAAGAAATTGATTCCTTTCTTTGCAACATTAAAGAATCTCAAATTAGGACAGGTTTGCATATTTTTGGCAATCGGCAGAATGACATAAATGAAATAAATTTATTCTTGTGTATTGCGAGAGTACCAAATGCCAACCGAATTGGTTTTATTCAATATATAGCAAAACATTTAAAACTAGATTTGAATCCTTGGACAAATCAATATGATCAAATGTTAAGTGAAAAGGATAAAAAAATATTATTGACTTTTTCCAACAAAAACATTTTAAACTTTAGAATGGCTATTGATTTTTTGGAACAACAAGCAAAGTATTTAATATATTTGTTTTTTTACAAAAAGAATACAAATATAAAAAATCTAGAAAAATATAAAAATCAGAAAATAATAGACTATTTCTTTAATGAAAAAATACATAATAAGTATTTTTTATTATTAAAAAATGAGATTCTATATCCAATAATTAATTCTTCATATAATGAGAAATTATCATTTATAAATTCATTAAATGGACAATATGTAAGAAGCGGTCCATCTGGGGCCCCTACGAGAGGTAAAACTGAAACTTTACCCACTGGTAAAAATTTCTTTTCAGTTGATTCGAGAGGACTGCCAACTGAATCAGCATGGAGTGTTGGTTGTCAGTCCGCTTCACAAATACTTGATTTATACAAACAAGATAATGGAGAAGATTTAAAAAATATAGCAATATCTGTATGGGCAACATCCACAATGAGAAATGGTGGTGAAGACATTTGTCAAATACTATATTTATTAGGAGTACAGCCTATTTGGGATGGGCCTTCAAGAAGAATAGTTGATCTAGAAATCATTCCTTTATCTGTTCTCGAAAGACCAAGGGTTGATGTTACTTTAAGGATTTCGGGAATGTTTAGAGATGCATTTCCACAGTTAGTTAAATTAACTTCTAAAGCAATAAATCTTGTTTCTAATCTTAATGAGGACGATAAATTTAACCCTCTTGCTAGGGCATCAAGGGAAGGTGATTCAATTAATCGTATATTTGGTTCAGCGCCAGGTTCATATGGAGCTGGTCTGCAAGAACTAATTTCAAATTCTAATTGGGATAATATTGATGATTTTGGAGAATCTTTTCTTAATTGGAGTAAGTGGATTTACAGTGATAATCTTGAACCTATAGAGGATAAAAAATCATTAGAAAATGCTCTTAAAAATGTGCAGTTAGTTGTTCATAACCAAGATAATAAGGAACATGATATTTTAGATTCTGATGATTATTATCAGTTTCAGGGCGGATTATCTTCAGCAGTAAAAAAATTGAGCGGTAAATTACCTGAAATGTATCATGGTGATTTATCAAAATTTGGATTGTCTAAAATATCAAAATTACAAGATGAAATTAATAAAGTTGTTATATCAAGAATACTTAACCCTAAATGGATAAATGGAATGAAGGATAATGGTTATAAAGGAGCGTTTGAATTTTCAGCTACACTAGATTACTTATATGCTTTTGATGCTTCTACTGAAGTAGTCTCAGATTGGTGTTATGAGGAAGTTTATAAATCATGGTTATGTGATCAGGATCTTAAGAATTTCTTTCTAGAGAATAATCCATGGGCTTTAAGAGATATTTCACAAAGATTTCTTGAAATTGTCAATAGAAAAATGTGGAATAATTGTTCATCAGATGTCATTGAAAATTTAAAGAACATAATTATTAATACTGATTCAATTATTGAAAAAAACGAATTCTGAATTATCTACCTAATAGCGAAAGTCCATGACTATCTGTTCCGCATGTTTTTAGCATTGAATATTTATCTGCTAATTTATCTATTTCTGAACATACAAATAAACTAGGATTCCATACTTCATTAAGTTCATAATCGTACCAAACCTCTATTCCATCAATACCTTGTATTTTGGCCTCTGGAATTAATTTATAAAAGGGAATCCTGTATCTTGCTGGATGTGCAAGAAATGATAAACCACCAGCTAAATTTATTGCTTTAATAACTGATTTAATATTTAAATCATTACCTATTGGTGACTCTCCAAGGATGTATGGATTTAGATATTTACTTTTTATATCTATTCCTAATCCAATTACATGTACTAAACATCCTAGAATCAAACAATTAATTTCTATTCCCGAAATTAATGTAAAAGAATCTTTAGGATAATTTTTGAGTATATTATTTTTTTTTATATATTCATGAGCTTTAATTGTATGATGATCGGTTATTGATAAAAATTTCAAGTTATTTTTATAAGCTTGTTCTAAAAGTTCATATGGTCCTAGACTTCCATCACTAAATTTTGTATGACAGTGAAAATTAATATTTTTAGGACAACTATTTTTATTAATATTGGAAGTTAATTTTACTAAGTCTTCCCTATTCATTACTTAATGAATTCTCATTTTTCTTTCTAATCTTTGCATATAATTGTATTGAAGCCAACATGAAAATAATTAGTCCAACAACGCTCCATGTAGCAACACTAGTTGGAAAATTATTTTTAAAAATAACTAGAAGTACAATTATAAATAATAATAATGTAGGCAATTCATTTAATAATCTAAGGTTTTTTGCTGAAATGGTTGAAGTGCCATTTTGTAATGAATACATTATTTTATAACAATAAGAATGATAAATTATTAATGCTAAAACAAAAGAAATTTTAATTTGCAACCACTTCTCACTTAACCAACTTGGTTGCATAATAACCATGCATATAGCCATACTTAAAGCTAATATCATCCCAGGCGTTGTGATTATATTCGCTAGCCTTTTTTCCATCAAGGTGTATTGTTTATTAAAGGCAATTTTTAATTCATTATCCATATTTTTAGATTCTTCATGGTATATAAAAAGTCTTACTAAATAAAAAAGTCCCGCAAACCAAACGATTACACCCATAATGTGAAGTGATTTAAACCAGAGATATGCTTCAGCTGCCAAATTACTAGATTAATTTAAAAAATATATATTTTTAATATAGTTATATTTAACAATATCAAGAAATCTATTTTTCAAAAATTAATTAATATTTATAACTCATTAAAATATTCATATATATCATTTACTGAATTTTTTCCAAGTCCTTTAACTTTTGATAAATCCTCTTTACTAGCTATTCTTATCGCGTCTATTGATTTAAAATGCTCAAGCAATTCTCTTATTCTTGATGGTCCTAATCCACTGATTTGGGACAATTGAGATCTATTCATTCTCTTGGATCTTTTGTCTCTATGAAAAGATAATGCAAATCTATGTGCTTCATCTCTTACCCTTCTTAATAGAAGAACTCCTTTTTGATTTTCATCAGTATCAAGAGACTTAGTAAAGCCTGGAATAAATATTTCTTCATTTTTTTTTGCTAATGAACATATAGTTACTTCTTCCTCAAGATTTAAATCTTTTAATGCATTGATAGCTGCATTTAACTGTCCTTTTCCTCCATCAATCATTATTAAATCAGGCCAATCTGATAGAAGTTCATTATCTAATTTACTATTAGTTTTATCATTTAATATTGAAAAATCCCCTCCGCTTTTTTTAAATCTTGACCATTTTTTAAACCTTCTATGTATTACTTCATATATCGAAGCAAAATCATCACTATGCCCTACAAAAACGTTTGGATCTTTAATTTTATATTTCCTATAATGCTGTTTAGAAGGAATCCCATCAATAAAAACGACTTGTGATGCTACAGGGTCACTACCTTGTATATGGCTTATATCATAACCTTCAATTCTTTTAGGTTGTTCGCTTAATTCAAGTATTTGGGCAAGATCCTCAATTGATGATTCATTATCTTGTATCCCATTTAATATTCTATCTAATTCCAATTTCGCATTTTTTAAAACCATTTCTACAGTTTCATGTTTTTTATTTCTTTTTGGGATTAAGATTTTTACTTTCTTTTTTCTTAGCTCCGTTAACCAATCCTCTATGGTTGCTTGTTTTGGAAGATTATATTGAATAAGAATTTCTGATGGTATTTCTACGGCTTCAACATTCATATAATGCTCTTCTAATATCTTTTGTAAAATAAGATTCTCATCTTCATTATTTAATTTTTGACTATAACCAATTCTTCCAATAAGCTTACCAGATCTCATTTGAAAAATTTGTATACTAGCTACATTTTTTTCTGAAACTATTCCAAATATATCTCTATTAATTGAAGAATCAGGTATTGATATTTTTTGTGATTCAGTTAATAATTTTAAACCTGAAATTTGGTCCCTTATTTTTGCTGCATTTTCATAATCTAAATCATTTGAAAATTGCAACATTTTTTTTTGTAAAAATATTTCTAAGTCATCATTCCTTCCTTGAAATATCATAGATACTTGTTTCATTATTTTTTTATAATCGTCAGATGATATTACTTCTTGGCAAACCCCTGGACATCTTCCTATTGAATAATTCAAACAAGTTCTATCTTTATAGACTGGCCTTGGCCTTTGTCTAAGTGGAAATATTTTTTTTATCGTAAATAATGTTCTCCTTAATAATCCGACATCTACATAAGGTCCATAATATCTATCTAAATTATTTCTATTTCTTCTTCTTCTTGTAATAAATATTCGAGGATATTTTTCACTCCAAGTTATGCAAAGATATGGATATTTCTTATCATCCTTTAAAAGAATATTAAAGTATGGTTTGTTTGTTTTTATTAAATTTGACTCTAAATTTAGTGCTTCATATTCGCTATCTGTGACTATAATTTCTATCTCAGTTATTTGACGAACCATCAAACTTAATCTTGGAGTTAAATCTGAAAAATTATTAAAATAACTACTTACTCTACTGCGTAGTTTTTTAGATTTACCAATATAAAGTAAATTATTATCTATATCTTTAAAAAGATAGCACCCAGATGACTTTGGGATTTCGGATAATCTTGATTTTAGTAATTCTTTATTATTAATTAATTTATATTCAATTTTAAAATTATATTTGTTATCTATTGTTTCTATAGAGGAATTACTCATATATAAAGATTAACCTCCATAATTCCAGCCAGTTGAAGATAAATTTAGAGAGTCAACATCATTATTCAAATAAGCAGATTGAACTTCTCCTACAAAAACTGTATGGTCTCCATGAATAACACTTCCAACAACATTACATTCAACTCCACCAACACTATCAACTAAAATAGGCAATCCAAGTTCACCTAAATTAAATTCAACAGATTCAAATCTGCCTCCTAATGCTTTTTGAGGTTTAAAGAAAACAGCTGCTAGATCCTTTTGATCACTTTTGAGGACATTTAATGAGAACTTATTGGTGGACTTTATTATTTCATGACTAGAACCTTCTGCTCTAACAGCCATTACGACTAATGGAGGAGTGAAGGAACCTTGAGTCACCCAACTAGCAGTAAATCCATTCACTTCATTTTTATCTTCGTCTCTAACTCCACAAATAAATAATCCGTGAGGTATTTTTCTTAATAAGATTTTTTTTGCTTCTAGATTTAATGTCATAATTGATATATCTAATAAACTTATTTTAACTAAATTTCTTATTCGATCATAATAAATTCATGAAAATTCTTTATCCTGGTACATTCGATCCTTTAACAAACGGGCATATTGATTTAATAGAAAGAGCTGAAAAAATATTTGGCAATCTAGTAGTTGCTGTTTTAGAAAATACTTCTAAAACACCAACATTTAATCTTGAAAGAAGAATAATACAAATAAAAAATTCTCTTTCTCATTTACCTAATATTGAAGTTATTTCTTATTCTGGTCTAACTGTAGATTGTGCAAATGATCTAAAAGCTAATCTTATTCTTAGAGGCTTAAGAGCAATGAGTGATTTTGAGTATGAACTTCAGATTGCTCATACAAATAAATCTCTTAATATTGATATTGAAACTATATTTTTATCAACAAATACAAATTATAGCTTTCTCAGTAGTTCTTTAGTAAAAGAAGTTGCAAAATTTGGTGGTGAAATTAATCACATGGTACCCCCCTCTGTTGAGAGAGATTTAAAAGAATATTTTAAATAATATTTTTATTAACAAGATTTCAAGTAATACAGATCACGTAATAATTTAAAAGCTTTTTCTTTATCAATTTTATTAGAATTTTGGATAATGCTTATAATTATTGGCCTTTCATTTTTATATAAAAAGCCAGATAATGCAAAGACATTTGAAAGAGTCCCAGTTTTGCCAAAAAACTTTCCAGACAATTCACTATTTACAAATCTTTTAGCTAATGTTCCTCTTACTCCAGTAATTGAAAGTGTAGATTGATAAGCTTTAAAATCATTAAAATATCTCATTTTATCTAAAAACAATACAATTAACCTTGTTGTAATTTTATTTTTTCGAGACAATCCACTAGCATCTGCAAAGTATGCTTTAGTTGTTGGGAGGCCTTTATTTTCAAGCCATCTTTTCAATTTTATATAGTCATTATCGTTCCATGTATTTGAGGCATTTTTAAAGAGAGATTCAGCTGTAAAATTATGGCTTTCAGAATTTGTTAGAGTTAATAATGAAATAATTGGAGTTGAATATATTTTATTTATCTCATTAATATTTTTTAAATAAAAAGTTTTTTCTGAATCAAAAAAATTTATATATATTTTTGAATTTGGAAATTTATTTTTTAAATAATTTTTTATAAAAATTTTTAATGAATAAATATCATCATATTTATTGTGATTACTTTCTATTGCAAGAGATGTAATTGGAGATCCATATTCGTAAAGTTTATCAGTATTTGTCCAACCATTAGGCCAATATAATTTTGAATCAATTTCTACAATATTAAAGTTAATAATTTTATTTTCTTTAACATTTGAAATTAGTTCGATTATATGTTCATAATTAAGATCTGGATCACCTTGACCGCGTAAAAAATAATCGTTTTTATTTTTAAATAAGGAAGTTTTTAAATTATTATTTAATTTATATTTACTTAAAACATAAGCTGATGAGAATAATTTTTGATTAGATGCCGGCAACCTTGGAACATCATCATTGTAGGAACTTATTATTTCCCCTTTATTATTAATAATTGATACACTAAAAGAATCATCAAGAGTTTGATTCAATAAAGCATCATAAGTAGGACATATTTTGTTTTTAGTAATTATTCCCGGGAAATTAAAATAAATACTATTTAAAATAGTTATTTTCTGATTTGCTAGTAAATATCTTATTAAGAAAGGAGATGTTACTAATACAAGAACAATTAAGAAAAATGAATAAATTTTTTTTATCACATTCAATCTATAAATTCACAAAAATAGATTCATTGTCAGGTTTAATTTCAAATTCTTTTTTAAAAAAATATCTTTTATTTTCTTCTTTGAAAAGCAACCAGTTATTTGGATATATATGCATAAGAGCTGCTTTATTTAAAGGTTGCAGAAAATAAATATTTTTCCATGTTTTGACAAAGTTTTTACGTCGCTCTCTAATAACACTTCCTATTCCAATATTGGCATCTTCAAATTTTGGATTTAATGAATAATGCGTACCTTGATAATTATCAGACATTGGTTCAAATGAATCGAAATCATATGGCTGAGGTAGTATCGATATCATTGCACTATCTATATTATTTATATTATTTGATTCATTAAATGATTTAAAAGTAAAAATTTTATCTTTGATATCTGGATAGTCTCTTTGTGCCAAAGCCACAGCACCTTGATCAGCAAATGTTATAAATACATTATTATTTTTTGACAATATCTTGTAAATAGTTATTCCAATTCTGTTAAACTTTAATCCTTCAAAATTAAATTCTATAGTAAATCTTTTATTTGAATCTAATAAACTTGGAATAATTGCATCCTCCATATTCTTAAGAGAATCATTTAAATCTTTAGGTAGTCTGTAATTGGTTTCCATTAAAATTTTTCAATACATATTTGAATAAGTTCTAAAAATTTATCTATTTCTGACTTATTATTTATTGAACCTAAAGTAACACGAATATTTGAATATAGTTCATCATCTTTTAAACCAATATTTTTAAGTGTTGAGCTAGGTTTCCCAGATGCACTTGAACAAGCACTTCCACTACTTATGGCTATTTTATTTTCTGACATGAAATTAACAATCTTATAGGCCCTTATAGGCTCAAATAGTTTATTTAATAGTAGAAACGAAATATGATTGGGAAGTCTATGGTTAATACTACCCGTAATCTTTATATGATTATTATCCTTAATTTTTTGAAAGAAATAATTTTTGAGTTTATTAATATTATTAGAAGGAAATTCAGTTATGTAATCATATAATTTTATTTTTCCTTTAATATTCTTTAATGATTCATACATTCCAGCGATTAATGGCAAAGCTTGTGTCCCTTGTCTAATTGAAAATTCCTGAGTAAGTGATATGTCATTATTTTTTAAAATTTGTCTAGACTTTTCTTTTGTTAAAAGAATACCGATCCCTTTTGGACCTCCAAATTTATGAGCAGATAAACTTAAAAAATCACATTTAAGATCTTTCCAACTGAATATTCCATTACTTAATATTTGAGTTCCATCTAAATGAAACATTATATTTAATTCTTCACATTTGGTACCAATAAATTGGACAGGTTGTATTGTCCCAATTTCACTTTGTCCCCAAATAATTGAGACAAGCTTAGTATCATTGTTTAAAATGTTTTCGATATTAGAAATATTTATAATTCCATCATTATTTACCATCCATTCGTAAATATCCCAATTTTGTTTTCTTAGTTTATTAGCACAAATAGTTGTTGCTTGATGTTCAACATTTGAAATAACAACCCTACCATTATTAAAGTTCTCATAAATATTATTAAATACAATATTTGTCGATTCCGAAGAACCAGATGTAAAAATTATATCCTCTGCATCTGCTTCAAATATATAAGCAATTTTAGATCTAATTTTTTCAAGATATGTAGAGCATTTTATCCCTAGCTCATATGTAGATGAAGGGTTATGCCAATAATTCATGTAAGTTGAATTAATTATATTTAAAACATTCTCAGATAATGGAGTTGTAGATGCATTATCTAAATAAATAAAATTATTTTCCATTAATTTACTAACATTGATCCTGAGAAAACCTTTTTAGCATTACCGGTCATCATTACTTCACAATCGTCTTTTGACCAATCAATTTTAAGATTACCTCCTGGTAAGGTTACTATGGTTTGTGAATTACAAAGACCTAATTTATAAGCTGCTACATGGATAGCACAGGCACCTGTTCCACAAGCTAAGGTTGCTCCTGCACCCCTTTCCCATACTTTTACTTTGATATTATCTCTATTTAAAATTTGACAAAAATGCACATTAGTTTTTTCAGGAAATAATTCATTTTTTTCAAATATAGGACCAAGTCTGGAGAGTACAATTGACTCAACGTCTTTTACAAAGAATATTAAATGAGGATTTCCCATTCCTACGGCATAACCCGTATTATTAAAATCTTTCTCAATAAATTCGTGTGAAGGAATTGAATTTATTTTTTTTTCAATTGTTGTTGGAATATTTTGACATTCTAAAATTGGAACTCCCATTTTTACTGTAATTTCATCATTTATATATTTTGCAATTTTTAAACCTGCTTTAGTCTCAATTTTATATTCTATATTTTTATTATTCATTGAATCATTTACGTGGAGATACTCAACTAAACACCTAATTCCGTTTCCACACATTTGTGCTTCAGAACCATCAGAATTAAAAATTATCATTTTTGCATAATTATCTTCATTAGGTTCTTCTATAAAAATCACACCATCTGCTCCAATACCAAAATGCCTGTTGCAAATTTTTTTTATATCAAATATTTTATTTGTCTTGTAATTTTTATATAATTCATTTCCTCTAGAATCTATTATTACGAAATCATTTCCGTTACCTTGATATTTTTCAAAAGTTATATTTTTCATTTGTAGATAATATTTTTTAAATTTTAATTATAAATTATTCCTTTTAACAATCTATTTCTATTTTATACAATGGATATTAAAATAATAATTTAACAAATAAAAATTAAGTGATTTCTCCCGATAAACAATATGAGATTGATACCAATTTATATAATCCATCTGAAATAGAAAAAAAATGGCAGTCAATATGGACAGAAAACAATTTATACAAAACCGATGAATTAACTGAGAATAGCGATAAATTTTATGCCTTATCAATGTTTCCCTACCCTTCAGGTAATCTTCATATGGGACATGTTAGGAATTATGTTATTACAGACTTAATAGCTCGATTCCAAAGATTTAAGGGCAAATCTGTTTTACATCCAATGGGTTGGGACGCTTTTGGTTTGCCTGCTGAGAATGCAGCGATTGAAAGAGGAATTAGTCCAAGTGTCTGGACTAAAAAAAATATTTCTCATATGAAGTCACAATTAAAGCTTTTGGGACTATCAGTTGATTGGGATAGGGAATTTGCAACATGTGATGAAAATTATTATATTTGGACTCAATATCTATTTTTAGAGTTATACAAGGCAGGTCTTGTATATCAAAAGGAATCAGAAGTTAATTGGGATCCTATAGATAATACTGTCCTAGCGAATGAACAAGTTGATTCAGATGGTAAATCTTGGAGATCTGGTGCAGTAGTTGAAAAAAAATTATTAAAGCAATGGTTTTTAAGAATTACTAATTATGCTGATGAGTTATTGAAGGATTTAGAAAAATTAGATAACTGGCCAGAAAGAGTAAAAATAATGCAAGATAATTGGATTGGAAAGTCAATTGGTACAAATATTAAATTCAATATCAATACTAATCCAGAAGAGAAAATTACTGTATTTACAACAAGGCCAGATACTTTATTTGGAGTTACTTATTTAGCAATTTCTGTTAATCATTCATTAGTAAAAAATATTTCTGATAAAGAAACAGTACAAGATATAGAAAATCTTAAACAATATTTGAAAAATAATAAAAATAATGAACTTGAAAAAATTGGAATAAAAACTAACTTAACTGCAATAAATCCAGTTAATTCGGAACCTATTCCTATTTGGGTGGCAAGTTATGTTCTCGATGAATACGGTACGGGTGCTGTTATGGGCGTGCCTGCTCATGATCTAAGAGATTTTGAATTTGCTAAGAAAAATAATATTGATATTAAACAGGTAATAATAAAGGATAAAAATGAACAAAATAAGGAACTTGAAGAAGCTTATGTAGAAAAAGGATATCTTATTAATTCAAATCAATACAATGGCATAGAAAATACTATTGCTAAAATAAAAATTTCAGAGGAGGGAGTAAATAATGGATGGGCTGAAAATAAGATTCAATATCGTTTAAGAGATTGGTTAATCTCTAGACAAAGATATTGGGGATGTCCGATACCCATAGTTAATTGCAAAAAATGTGGATCTGTTCCATTAAAGCAATCGGAATTACCTGTTACCTTACCAAAAGATATAGAAATCTCGGCTAACAAGATTAATGCTTTAGGTGATAATAATAATTGGATAAATACTACATGTCCGAAATGTGGAATAGCGGCAAGAAAAGAAACTGATACTATGGACACTTTCATGTGTTCATCATGGTATTTTTTAAGATATCCATCTTCAAAATGTTCTAATAAGCCATTTGAAAAGATTGAAATCAATAAGTGGTTGCCTGTAGATCAATATGTTGGAGGGGTAGAGCATGCAATATTGCACTTGTTATATGCAAGATTTTTCACTAAAGCCTTGAGGGATAATGAACTATTTGAAATTGATGAACCTTTCAAAAAACTATTAACGCAAGGTATGGTTCAGGCGGCAGCCTATAAAAACAATAAAACTGGTAAATATGTTTCTCCTTCCGATATTACTGACTTATCAAATCCTACAGATCCAATTGACAATTCTAAACTCGAAATTCTATTCGAAAAGATGTCTAAGTCTAAATATAATGGAATAGACCCTGAATCAGTAATTAAAAAATATGGAGCAGATACAGCAAGAATGTTTATATTGTTTAAAGCACCACCAGAAAAAGATTTGGAATGGGGAGATACAGATGTTGAAGGACAATTTAGATTTTTAAGCAGGATTTGGAAGCTTTATATAAATTGTGCAAAAGATATAAATAGTAAATCTAATTCCTATCCAGATAAAGAAAAAAGTTTAATAAAGTCAATGAATATCGCTATAAAAGAAATTTCAAATGACATATTAAATAACCAATTTAATACTGCGATTTCAGAACTAATGAAGTTTTATAATTCATTATCAAATTCCATTACTGACGTTAACAATAATTTAAAAATTTATGCTTTAAAAACATTTTGTATTTTGTTGGCTCCATTTGCACCTCATATTGCAGAAGAAATATGGCATCTTATAGGATTTAAAAAATCTGTACATTTAGAACACTGGCCTTCATTTAATGCCGAGGCACTAAAGGAAGATTCATATGAACTAGTAATACAAGTGAATGGAAAAGTTAGAGACAAAGTAAATATTAATAATGATATGAGTGATCATGAAATTAAAGAATTGACTCTTAAAAGACCTAACATTTTAAAATGGACTCAAGATAAGGAAATAAGAAAAATAATTATTGTAAAAGGAAAAATTATGAATATTGTTGTTTAAGAATTTATTTTTTGAATAACTAATGAATTTGGATTTGACCAATCGCCCTTAACTAAATAATTATCATTACCGAAACACATTTCACGAAGTATAAAAAATATGGGTTCACTAACTGAATTATCAAATAATGATGTTATGTCATTTATAGAATATTCTCCACCTTCATCTAATAAATTGCTTACTTTTTGTTGATACTCAATAATATTTGCAGCTGCTTTCTTTCCAGCTTCAACTCCAGGTTGATCATATGCATTTATATTTACCAATTCAGCGTAGAAGGATACAGCCCTCTCAAATAAAGCAATTAAGGCCCCTAGTGAAAAACAATTTAACTTTTCTAAAGTAATAGTGATACTTTGTCTGTCTTCACTAGATAGTGCTGATCTGGTTCCTTGCAAAAAACCAGAAAGATATTCTTTAGGATTCTCTTTTTCATCAAAAATATTAGTAGATGGAGAATCTAATAATTCAATAAAAATACAAAAGAAATTATCAATGCCATCTCTCAGTTGCTGAACATAAGCATGCTGATCTGTAGATCCTTTATTACCAAAAACGGAAATACCTTGATTAACTACTTCACCATTCCTATTAAATTTCTTTCCTAATGATTCCATTACTAATTGCTGAAGATATTTACTAAATACCTGTAACCTATCTCTATATGGTAATACGACCATATCTCTCTTCCCAACGCCATCCCCAGTAAAATACCAAGCAGATGACAATAATGCTGCGGGATTATTTTTAAAATCACTTATACGCGTGGCATCATCCATTAATGATGCACCTCTAATGAATTCAAATATATTTTCATTAATAAGAGCTAATGGAAGTAATCCCACAGAGCTTGTAATACTTGTTCTTCCTCCAACCCAATCTTGCAAATTAAATATTTTTAACCAATTTTCAGAAGTGGCCTTTTTAAATAATTTACTATCTTTCATCGTTATAGCTATAGCATTAGAATTCCATTCAAGATAATTATTTTCACAATGACTTTTAATAATTTCCATAGCAATTCTAGGTTCAGGCGTACCACCTGATTTGCTTACTACTACAAATAATGTTGTGGATAATTTTTCAGATAACTCTTCTAACTTTTCGCTAATTAAAAAAGGATCAACATTATCGATATAAGAAAAATTTAAGCCTCTAGAGCACTTCTGCAGTGACTCTGTAATAAGTAATGGTCCTAAACCACTTCCACCAATTCCTATCCATAAAACATCAGTATAGTTCTGTTGATTCTTATTCTTAATATCTCCATTTAAAATTTGTTTCCCAAATTCAGAGATTGAATGAATATCTGCGCTAATTTCCTCACCTATTTTTGAAGAGGGTGAAATTGATGGATTTCTAAGCCAATAATGTCCAACTTGTCTATTTTCATCAATATTTGAGATTGCACCATTTTCTAATTCTTTTATTGATGAAAAAACATCTATAAATTTATCTTCTAAATTTTTTATCTCTTTACTTGTAAAATTAATTTTGCTTATGTCTAACCAAATATTTAATTTTTTATCAAACCAAAGATAATTACAAAATTTATCCCAAGAGTTTAAATCTCCATTCATTTTATATATTTGTTTCTTTTATTTATTATTCAATTATATCTATACGAATAGTACATAGATTTGAATCATTTAAATTTGTTTAAATTATTATCTTCAAATAAATATGTTTTTGAATATAAACAATTAAAATTGAGGGTTTTTTTTATTTCATATGAATTTATCATTAAATAAAATAAAAAAATTTGGATAGATCATTTAATTACATAATTTCGCCTGAGATATCTGAATTTAGAAGATTTTCACCAAAATTAAAAATAGGTGTACTTGCTTCTGGTAAAGGAACAAATTTTCAGGAATTAATTAATCTCTCAGAAAAAGGAGAATTAGATATAGATATAAAAGTTTTAATTACTAACAAAGATGAAGCCGGTTGTATAAAAAGAGCTGAATGTAAAAAAATACCTCACAAAATTATAAGAGGCAAAGACTTTCTGCAAAAAGAAGCTTTTGAATTAGAAATTGTGAATACTTTAATTCATTACGATGTTGAACTTGTAGTTATGGCAGGCTGGATGAAAATTGTTACTCCATTTTTTATTAATAAATTTAAGAATAAGATAATAAATATTCACCCTTCATTACTTCCTGCATATAAAGGTGGTTCTGCGATAAAGGACTCTATATTGAATGGTTCAAAAATAACTGGTTGTTCAGTACATTTTGTAGAAGAGGAGGTAGATAGTGGATCATTGATAATGCAAGCTGCATTGTCAATTAGAGATGATGATGATATTGAATCACTTTCCAAAAGGATACAAATGCTTGAGCATAAAATTTTACCTCACTCAATCTCTCAAGCTGGTTTTTTGATAAGAAGTAATTTTATGGAAAAGTATTAGTTAAATCAAGACCTTCATCCATTGAAAATCCACACATAATATTTAAATTTTGAATTGCTTGCCCAGTCTGACCTTTTAACAAATTATCAATCGCAGATAAAATAATAATCCTTCCATTTCGAATATCAACTTTAACAGAAAGGAAAATTTGGTTTGTATTTTTAACCCATTTTGTTGAAGGGTATGTATCTACAGGTAATACTTTAATATTTTTGAAATTTCTGTAATAATTATCCAAAAGAATTCTGCAATCATCAGAAGTTAATCCTGGATCTCTTAATCTCCCATATATAGTCGAATGCATACCCCTTGAAATTGGAACCAAATGAGGTGTAAAAAGCAGTTCAATTTTATTTCCAGAAATTATAGATGCTACTTGCTCGATCTCTGAGGTATGTCTATGATTTATCAATCCATATGCTGATAAGCCTTCACCACATTCTGATAAGAGTAGCTTTTGGTTTGGTTCTCGACCTCCTCCAGAGGTTCCGCTTTTAGAATCAATCACTATTCCTTCATTTTCAATAATTCCTTGCGATAGATAAGGAACTAATGGAATAAGAGCAGATGTTGGATAGCATCCTGGACAGGCAATTAATCTTCCTTTTGAAATGGCTTCCTTATTTATTTCAGGAAGACCGTAGACTGCCTCTTTACATAAATCATCATCATTCCTTTTAAAAATAGTAGCTTCTTTGGAATATACATTTTTCCACTCATCTAAAGACTTATATCTGTAATCAGCTGATAAATCAATAACTTTAAGTCCTCGATCTAATAATTTCCTTGTCAATGTTGAAGATAAGCCATTTGGTAAGCAAAGCAAAGCAACATCTGCATTTTTTGAAATATTATCTACAGAAATTTCTTCTATATAAGGATCATTATCTAGATAAATAAAAGGAAAATTATCATTCCACTTTGATCCAGATGTTTTATTGCCTCCTAAAAATGAAATTTTGTATTTTTTAATTTTCTTTAAGAGATTTACCGCTTGAATACCGCCGTAACCAGTAGCACCTACTATTGCAACATTCATTTCTTTGAATTGGCAGACTTTGAGATAGGATTATAAAGTGTTGAATTTAAGGTAACTAAAACACTATTTTTCTATATTGATAGGAATAATGAAAGAAACAAGTCCCAAATCAAATAATGGAACAATTTTGGATATAAATGAATCTTTTAAAATTGAATTTGATCCCATCAGCGATGCGTTGGCAGCTATAAGAAATGGTGAATGCATAATTGTTGTAGATGATGAAAGAAGAGAGAATGAAGGAGATTTAATATGTGCGGCTCAGTTTGCAACTCCACAGCAAATTAATTTTATGGCTACTGAGGGACGTGGTCTTATATGCCTAGCAATGCAAGGTGAAAAACTTGATTCATTAGATTTACCATTAATGGTAGATAGAAATACAGATGAAAATCAAACAGCTTTTACAGTATCAATTGATGCTGGACCTGAACATAATGTTACTACGGGAATTTCCGCTGAAGACAGGGCAAAGACAATACAAGTTGCTATAAACCCAAATACAAAACCTGGTGATTTAAGGAGGCCAGGACATATTTTTCCATTAAGAGCAAAAAAAGGTGGAGTATTAAAAAGGGCAGGTCATACCGAAGCGGCAGTAGATATTGCCGCAATGTCAGGTCTATATCCGGCTGGAGTGATTTGTGAAATACAAAATCCTGACGGTTCTATGTCAAGACTTCCTCAACTTAAAGAGTATGCAAAACAGTGGGGCATGAAATTAATATCAATAGCTGATTTAATAAGTTATCGGTTTCAAACTGAGAGATTTGTATTTAGAAAATCTGATGCTGTTCTTCCAAGTATTTTTGGTAATTTTAAAGCTTATGGATATGTTAATGAACTAGATGGTTCGGAGCACGTTGCATTAGTTAAACAAAAATCATCGAAATTAAACGAACCTGTATTAGTAAGAATGCATTCAGAGTGCTTAACTGGTGATGCTTTTGGATCATTACGTTGTGATTGTAGACCCCAGTTAGAGGCTGCTTTATCAAGAATAGAAAAGGAGGAAGAAGGAGTAGTTGTTTACTTGAGACAAGAAGGCAGAGGTATTGGTCTAATAAATAAATTGAAAGCTTACAGTTTACAAGATGGTGGATTAGACACTGTAGAAGCTAATGAAAAATTAGGTTTTCCAGCTGATCTAAGAAATTATGGAGTTGGAGCACAAATTTTAACTGATTTAGGTATAAAAAAATTAAAATTACTAACCAACAATCCTAGAAAGATTGCTGGATTAGGTGGTTATGGAATAGAAGTTATTGAGAGAGTTCCTTTAGTTATTTGTCCAAACGATAATAATGCAGAATATTTGAGTGTTAAAAAAACGAAGTTAGGCCACATGATTGATGATGATGAATCTAATTCCAGTAATATTGATCCATTTATATCAATTTTTCTTGACGGAAAATATAAATCTATTGATTTAGTTCCAATAAAAAATAATGTTATTAAATTCTGTAGTGAACAAAACATTAAGATTAAACTTGAAAGTAGTCCAAGATTATTGGCGTTTTGGAACCGACCAAAATTAGTATGGAGAATTTTACATGATCAGAATAGAACCAATTCCAACATTAATAATGAGGAAATAAAGAAGATAGAATTATTTATTCAGTTTTTATCCAAATATGAAAATAGTACAAAGATTGGAATTATTGTTTCTAGAAACATTGAACAGGCATTACATCCAAAAAGTAGCATCAAATTAATCAATACTAAATTTACTATTAATAATGAAATCTTATATTCATCTACAAGAAAATTTAATCTAGATAAAGATACATTTAGTATTGTTTTTGAAGGCTAAATTATTATTTTAAAGTTGCTTTTAGAATTTTTGAACCATTAGTAAGCTTTAGCACTACATCCATATCATCTGTCTTACCAAAAACAGTATGAACTCCATCGAGATGAGGCTGTGGTTCATAAACTATAAAAAATTGACTGCCACCTGTATCCTTTCCTGCATGAGCCATAGAAAGTGAGCCTTTCAGATGTTTATTGGAATTAATTTCACATTTTATATTATATCCAGGCCCACCAGTTCCAGGCATACCTGAAGCTCCATCACGAGTATTTGGACATCCACCCTGAGCCATAAATCCAGGAATCACTCTGTGAAATGCAAGACCATCATAAAAACCATCACTAATTAGGCTCGTGAAATTTTTGACTGTATTAGGTGCGTCGTTAGAGAAAAATTCAATATTAATGTTCCCAACTTCTGTTTCAAATAATGCAGTTGTCATGTTTTATTTGTTTAATAATTAATAAACATTTTAGTAGCTAAAGCAACTTTTCAAGGTTTTCCTTAATAGTGTTTATGTCAATGTTATCTTTATTACTATTTTTGCCTTCCTCCCAATTTTCAACTTCTAGGTTTTTCTGGGGTGGTGAAATTAATAACCTATCTTCTGCGGTTTTAGGTACAAAATTTTTTTCTACTAATTTGTATTCATAATCTAATTTAATGCAGAAATCTTTTATTTCCTCTATGTTGATCATCTCAACCGTTGGCAAAGGGAAATCTTGAGCTTCTAGAAGACCACAATATCTTGTTGCATCATCCTTATCTTCAAACATAAGAACAATTGTCCTTCCTTTAAGTTCGATCGAATGAATTCCTTCCTTATCTGTTCCTGAATTGTATAAAAGAACAAATATGTTCATGAGTATCGATTTTTCTATTTATATAGTATTTGATTAAGAATCAGAAAGTGATAATTCTTGTAATCTTGTATATAAAGCAATTTCCTCATCATTAATATCAGCAGGTATCACTACCAGGATTTCAACATATTGATCACCTACATTATCTTCGAAAGTTAAACCCCTCCCTTTCAAACGTAACATTCTTCCCGTAGATGATTTGGGTGGTACTTGAAGTGTGACATTTCCATCAAGGGTAGGGACCTCTACTGCACAACCAAGAAGAGCATCATGAGGAAATAACTCTAATTTATATAGAACTCTTAAACCATCAATTCTTAGACCACTTTCCGTTTGAACTTTTAATTGTAGATAATGATCTTTACCTCCTCTTGCAATATTTTCAAGTCTTAATCGCCATCCATCTCCAGCAAAAGGTGGAGTATCAACTTCTACTACAGTTTCATCTTCAAGCTCAATTAAAATTGAAGCTCCATTTAAGGCCTCATCAGGAGTTAATTCAATAATTGTTTCGATATCTTGGTGGAGTTTAACTGGAGGTGGCTCTTCAGGAGAGGTTGTAGGGTATTCATAATTATTAAATTCATTATTATTTGGGTTTATCGATTCCTCCTCAAATGATTCATTTTCATATTCCTCGTAATTTTTTTGTGAGTATTCATATCCAAATAATGAATCAAGATAATCTTGGAAATCAGGAAAGCCCGTTTTGAAATTATTATTTTCATAATCATTCTGGATATCTTCATCCGAACTATTTTTTCTTATATTAGGATCACGTAAATATTCGTATGCTTCGTTAATTAATTTAAATCTTTCTTCTGCATTAAGATCATTTTTATTTAAATCTGGATGCCATTTTCGTGCTTCTCTTCGAAAGGCCTTTTTAAGTTCCTTATCATCGAAATCAGGGGATAAACCCAAAATCGACAAATAGTCTTTTTTAGAGGAAGTAGTCATTGTCCCATGGATCATCGTCCCTAGAATTACCATACCTCGAATTTCTATAATTTCTATTCATTTGATTATCCCAAGGATCATCATCCCAATAATCATCTGAAAAGAGTTCATCCTTTAATGATCCAAATGTATTTTTAATGCCCTCTAAGGGATTACTATCAGTTTTCTTTTCTGCCGCAAATTTTCTGTTTAAGCCGAATAATGCTTCTTGAAGAGCACTCACTGAAATTTCTAATTCTTGAGGATCATCGTCATCTATATAATCTTCAACATCTTGAATGGCCAATTCAACAGCTCTTTGCTGCCTTTCGGCGCCATAAGGGCCAAATTCTAAAGAAGCATCCCTAAGTCTTCTTTCAGCTTGCGCTATAAGAGTTAAAGCACTATTTTTTCTGTCAATTACTGATCTTTTCTTTCTATCTTCATTAGCTTTTGCCTTGGCTTCTTCAATTATCGAATTTATTTCTTGTTCATTTAAATTAGAACCTCCAGAGATTGTAACTGTTTGCTTTCTCCCAGTAGTTCTATCAGTTGCACTTACTTCTAAAAGACCATTAGCATCAATATCGAATGCTACCTGGACTTGAGGTATCCCTCTTGGAGCTGGAGGTATTCCTGATAGTCTAAATTTACCAAGTGATTTATTTTCAGAGGCTAAAGGTCTTTCTCCCTGCCGTACTTGAACAACAACTGATGATTGATTAGCTTCTGACGTACTAAAAACATCAGATTGTCTAACTGGTATTGGAGTATTACGAGGAATTAGTACCTTCATAAGACCACCAATTGTCTCTAAACCTAAAGATAAGGGAGTAACGTCATTTAGGAGTAAATCTTGTAAATCACCACTAATAATTCCAGATTGTATAGCAGCTCCAACTGCTACGACTTCATCAGGATTAACAGATTGACAAGGTTTTTTTGGAACAAGAGTTTTTACTAATTGTTGAACCATTGGGATTCTTGTGCTGCCACCAACAAGAACTACCTCATCAATATCTTCTGCGTTCCAACCAGAATCATCTAAAGCTATTTGCACAGGCTCCAATAATCTATCAAGTAAATCTTGTGATAATGATTCAAATATTTTTCTATCTAAGGTTTCTTCAATATGTAACGGCCCCTCTTTACTTGTTGTGATAAATGGTAAAGATATTTTAGTTTTTTGCAATCCTGACAATTCACATTTAGCTTTTTCAGCAGCCTCAGTTAATCTTTGCAAAGCTTGTCTATCCCTTCGTAGGTCAATATCATGATTAGCTATAAATTTTTCTGCAAGCCAATCAACTATTTTTGAATCAAAATTGTTTCCTCCTAGCTGTGTATCACCACAAGTAGCTTTAACATCAAATACACCATTAGAAATTTTCAACAATGAAACATCAAATGTTCCTCCACCTAGATCGAAAACTAAAACATTATTGGAAGAACTTTTTTCAAAACCATAAGCTAGAGCAGCCGCAGTAGGTTCATTTAGGATTCTATCTACTTTAATACCAGCTAATATTGCAGAATCCTTTGTAGCTTGCCTTTGAGATTCATTAAAGTATGCAGGGACAGTAATAACTGCAGAATCAACAGTATCTCCAAGATAAGTTTCAGCATCATTAATTAATTTTCTAATCAATGAGCTCACTAATTCTTCTGGTGCATACTCTCTTTCTGTATTTGGACTAAGAACCCTAACGCTTCCATTGGTATTAGCCTTAACGTTATAAGGAACAGAAATACTATTCTCATCTAATTCATCCCAGTCACTACCAATAAATCGCTTAAGGTTATAAAAGGTATTCTTAGGATTTAGAACAAGTTGTCTTCTCGCTTGGTCTCCTATCACTATTTCCTTGTCTTTTGTAAATCCAACTATTGAAGGTGTAGTTCTAGAACCCTCAGAATTTGCAATAACAATTGGACGTCCAGCATCTATCACTCCGACAACAGAGTTAGTAGTACCTAAATCAATTCCAACTATTTGCCCCATGATTTTAGATCGCTAAATTAAAGCAAAATTTACTAATAATTAAATTAATTTTTATCTTAGATATTTACATATAATAGTAAAAATCAAATATTTTCAACTTAATTTAAATAAAAAAGATTATTTATAGTTTATTTATAAGATTACTATATATTTTACAAGATATTTTAGAGACAAAGGTGTTGATGTATTTAACCAAAATAAACTAATATAAAACGGAGAGAGAGGGATTCGAACCCTCGATAAAGTTGCCCCTATACAGCATTTCCAGTGCTGCGCCTTCAACCACTCGGCCACCTCTCCCAGAATTACCATTTTAACCCTTGATCATCCCATTTTAGAGGAAAGTTATTTGAAAAAGACTTTCACAGTCACTATTAAAAATAAGGAAACCGGAAAGGTCTACCAAGAGCAGGTTAATAGTGATGATTACATACTTAAGGAATTTGAAAAGAAAGGTTTCAAACTCGCATTTTCATGTAGAAATGGTTGTTGTACAAGTTGTGCAGTTAAAATTAAATCTGGTACCTTACAACAACCTGAAGCCATGGGTGTATCTCAGGCTTTAAAAGACAAAGGCTATGCACTTCTTTGTGTCGCTAAAGCAACTTCAGATCTTGAGGTAGAAACTACATATGAAGATGAAGTTTATGATTTACAATTTGGACAATATTTTGGGAGGGGAAATACAAGAGTTGCGCCACCTTGGGAATTTGAGGAAGATTAACTATCATGTTTGAATTAAGTGAAATAGAGGAACTTGCAAATCAAGTAAACTTATCCATTTTGTATGAAATAGCCAAGAATTCCGCTCAAATTGGTAATGAAATTTTAAAAGTTAATTACAATAAAATTCAGAAAATATCATCAAAAGGTAGGAAGGGTGATCTAGTTACCAATGTAGATTTGGAAGTTGAAAATAAAATAAAAGAATATTTATTAGAAGAGACACCAAAAATATCTATAAATGCAGAGGAAACGGGAAAATTAACCAAATCTTCGGATTTAACGTGGTGTATAGACCCATTAGACGGTACAACAAATTATTCCCATGGATATCCTTTTTTTGGGACTTCTATTGGTCTTGTATATAAAAATAAGCCAATAATAGGTGCTATATCAGTACCTTATTTAAATGAACTCTATTCAGCCTGTATAGGTTTAGGTTCATTCTGCAATGATAGTGAACTTAAAGTATCGAATCCCCCTAATCTTTCTGAAAGTCTACTTGTAACTGGTTTCTCTTATGACAGGTTTGAGACCGAGGATAATAATTATGCTGAATTTTGTTATTTAACACATAAAACTAGAGGAGTTAGAAGAGGAGGTGCAGCCGCAGTTGATCTAGCCTTTGTTGCGGCAGGTAAGGTAGATGGATATTGGGAAAGAGGATTGGAGGTATGGGACCTAGCGGCCGGTGCTATTATTGTTAAAGAGGCTGGTGGTATTATTTCTGATTATCCATCAGGCGAATTTAATTTAAGTTCAGGAAGAATTTTAGCTTGTTCTCCCAGCCTTGAGAATGAATTAAAAAATGAACTAGATAAAGTATCTCCATTTAAAAAAAATCTCTATACCTAAAATTAGTTAAATATTAAAATGACCGATATAAAGGAAATTAAATTAGTCGATGTAAAAAATAACTCGAACATCACAAATAATTTAAATAGTATTTATAAACTATGGGGATATGAAGAGGTTTCACCCTCATTCATTAATACTTTAGAGACCATAAAAGGCCATGGTGTTATTGACGAAGATCAGGTTGTAGGAATAGTAAGTAGTAATTCATTATGTCTTAGGCCAGAAATGACAACATCAATTGTTAAATTGTCATCTACTAGATTAATAAATAAAAAAAGACCTATAAGATTATTCACCAATGGAATAGTTTTTGATAAAAAACAAAATAATAAAAATTCATTTAAGTTACAAGAAAAATTGCAGAGTGGAATTGAATTAATTGGATATGATACAAAATACCCAGAAATTGAAGTTATTAATATTTTGTTTGATTCAATCGATAATATTAATTTGAAGGATGGTTGTAATTTATTTCTACTAGTGAGCACCACAAAAATAATGGACTTGATACTGAACAAATATAAGAATAATAATTTTGAAGAAATTAAGAAAAGTCTGGTTGATTTTGATCAAGATAATTTATCTAAATTAGGAATAGATGAAGATGATAAATATATTCTTAAAGATCTTTTATTCACACGAGGAGAGCCAATTGCAATATTAAAGAAATTAAAAACTATATATGGTACTAGTAAAACATTAGATGACTTATATTTTTTATTTGAAACATTATCAAAAATATCAAATAAATATCGTGTGAAATTACAACTTGATCCCACTTTTCAACCTCACTTGAATTTATATGAAGGAATAGTTTTTCAACTAATAGGGGATAATGGTAAAAATAAAAGCGTTATCGCAAAAGGTGGAAGATATGATGAGTTAGTAAGATCATTTAGTCCTAATGAGAAAATATTTAATGGGATTGGATTTACAATTTCAGTAGACATTTTAAGAAATTTTATTAAGGAAGAGAAGACAGATCAAAAGAAGATTTTATTGATGTTTAAAGATTCATATTTGTTAGAAAAAGGTATGAATGAACAAAAAGTACAACAGAAAAAAGGAAATATTGCTGTCTTACATTTAAATCCATGTGATGACTTGGCTAAAGCCAATCAAATTATGAAAGAAAATAATTGTAGTGAGATTTTGTGGGTTAAATAAAACCTTTTAAAAATTTATTTAACTTTTAAATTCATATATTGTTCGGACAATACTCCTAATTAAACTTGATTAACTAGTTTTTACGAAATAAGATTTAAAGTGTTTGATTTTTTTAAATGGAAAAAGGCGAAATTCGTATTAATACCGAAAATATTTTCCCAATTATCAAGAAGGCAGTATATTCTGACCATGAAATCTTTTTAAGAGAACTTGTTAGTAATGGTGTTGACGCAATTAGTAAAAGAAGAATGGCCTCTATGGCAGGTGATTGCGAGAATACTGAGGAAGCTCAAGTAAAAATAACAATTAACCGTGAAAAAAATACGTTAACAATTTCCGATAATGGAATTGGAATGAATGATGAAGAAATTAAGAAGTACATAAATCAAGTTGCATTTTCTAGTGCTGAAGAATTCCTAACAAAATACAAAAAAGATAATGATGAATTCATAGGTCATTTTGGACTAGGTTTTTATTCAAGTTTCATGGTGGCAGATAGAGTTGATATATTAACTAAGTCGGCAATTGGGGAATCAAAAGCTTTCAAATGGTCTTGTGATGGATCGCCAAATTTCACGTTAGAGGTATCAGAAAGAGAGACAATTGGTACTGATGTTATTCTTCACCTACTTGAAGAAGAAAAAGAGTTTATCGAGCCTGAAAGGATTAAATCACTAATAAAAAAATATTGTGATTTTATGCCAATAGATGTTTTATTAGAGGGAGAGACAATCAATAAGAAAAATCCTCCTTGGAGAAAACAACCTAGTGAATTAAAAGATGAAGATTATATTGAGTTATACAAATACCTTTATCCTTTCCAAGGAGATCCACTTTTATGGATTCATCTAAATACAGATTATCCATATGACATACAAGGGATATTGTATTTTCCAAAGTTGTCAGGTAGAGCTGATTGGGAAAAGGGAGAAATAAAACTATTTTGCAATCAAGTATTTGTAAGCGATTCAATTAAAGAAATAGTACCAAAATATCTTTTACCTCTAAGAGGCGTTATTGACTCTACAGATATACCTCTAAATGTTAGTAGAAGTGCATTACAAACAGATAGAAAAGTAAGGTCTATATCCTCATTTATCTCAAAAAAAATAGCTAATAAACTGAAGGATTTGATAAAAAATTCTCCAGAATTTTATGCAGAAATTTGGGATTCAATCTCTGCTTTTATTAAAATTGGGGCTATCGAAGATGACAAATTTGCTGATTTAGTCAATAACAGTATAATTTTCGAAACAATAATAAATTCAGAGAAAGACGTAACTAAATATATTGAAAATAAATCCCTCATAAAGTCCAATGATAAATATTTCACAACTCTCGCAAATTACAAAGAGCGAAATAAATTAAATGATTCTAAAAAAATAATTTACTGTTCAGATTTGATTGCACAGTCTAGTGCATTAAATATCTGTTTATCTGATAATAAAGAAGTTATTAAATCAGATCCCTTAATTGACGCACAATTTCTTCCATGGTTGGAAAGTAAAAATGAAGATTATCAATTCCAAAGAGTAGATTCAGAAATAAATGAACTAGAAGATAAAGAATCTAAAGAAATTGTAGATAAGGATGGCAAATCAAATACAGATAATCTTAGAGATACGATAGTTAAGGCCCTTAACAATGAGAAAGTAACAGTTAAAGTGCAGTCACTTTCAAGTAAAGATGCTCCACCAGCGATGATCTTGCTTCCAGAACAAATGAGAAGAATTAATGATATGGGCGCTTACATGGAACAAAAGATGCCTGGCTTACCTGAATATCATGTGCTCTTAATTAACAAAGAACATCCACTTATTGTTGGTCTTAATAAAATTACAGGCAACAAAATAATTATTGATGAAAAAGATCCTATTGAGAATCCATTGGCATCTAAAATTGCTAATCATGTTTACGATATGGCTAAGCTTTCCGTTGGTGGATTAGATCAAGAACAGATAATTAATTTACAAAATAATAATGCCGAATTAATTTCAGAATTACTTAATTCAACAAATTGAGTTATGTGTTAGAATTTTTACAGATATAACTCAATAAATATGTCAAGAGTTTGCGAACTGACCGGTGCAAAAGCTAATAACGGGATGGCAGTGAGTCACTCACATATTCGTACAAAAAAATTGCAACAAGTTAATCTCCAAAAAAGGAGACTTTGGTGGGAAGAAGGCAAAAAATGGGTGAATATTAAAATTAGTACCAAAGCACTAAAGTCTATACAAAAAGTAGGTTTAGATAAATTTGCTAAATCAAATGGAGTTGATTTAAAAAAATTCTAAATTTGATGCGAAATTTAGTTGTAAGTATTTTAATATCTTTTATTTTTTTATTTAATTGTAATTCTGCAATCGCCTTTGACTTTGCTCCTGAAGTTGGAGATGTTGCTCCAAACTTTCAATTAGAAGGTTTTAATAAAAACATAAAATCAAAAAATATTTGGGAATTAAATGATTTTCAAGGTAAGTGGCTTGTTATGTATTTTTATCCAAAGGACTTTACCGCAGGTTGTACTCTTGAAGCTAAAGGTTTTTCGGAATTAAAAAAAGATTTTTCAAAATATAATGCCGAAATTGTTGGTATTAGTGCTGATAATCAAGATTCTCATGAAAGTTTCTGTAGCGAGAAATCTATAAACTATACTTTATTATCAGATCCTGAAGGAATTATTAGCGATAAATATGGTTCCTGGATTCCTCCATTTTCAGACAGAAATACTTTTTTGATTTCTCCAGAAGGGGAAATTTCTTATAGATGGATAAGTGTATTACCTATAAATCATGCCAAAGAAGTACTTAATGTACTAAAGAAAAAAATATAAATTTTGCACGAACTTTCATTTGGTACTTGGTTAATTCACATCTCTTCGGTCATTGAATGGATATTTACCATCTTTGTTATTTACAAAATTTCTACATATAAAGAATACAATTTATTTTTTTGGTTAAGCTTAGCTATGGTTCCGAACTTAATAGGAGCTATGTGCGCTATTACATGGCATATCTATGATAATCAAGATGTATTGTACGGATTAGTATCGCTTCAAGGGATATTTACATTTATTGGTAATTCAACATTAGCTCTCGCATCATTCACTATTTTTAAAAAGGAAGAGACTTATGAATGATATATTTTTTAAATTTATAGAAAAATTAGGTTCCATTGATAACACATTATTGTTCGCAGTATCAATAATTCCATATGCAATATTTTTGTTTTACTTATATAAAATCAAATCTGTTAATATTTTTGTAAAATCAGGATTTTCCTTAACTGTTTTGTTCGTATTCATAACTATATTGGTATCTATCTTCACACTAAATTACTATGATAAAACCCTTGTTGAGGTTGACTTCCTGCATGGCTTTGCAGAATCCTTCCTAACTCTAAGTGATTTTGTCATTTTGTTTGGATTTATAAAGTTGTTAAATAGCTTAGAAGTAAAAAACTCTTAAGACCTTTTACAATTTTGTGTTTTTTAGGTAAAAGTATTAGAGAATATATGAAAATAACGATTTTTTTATGTTTACTACATTATTTGCAGCTGCAGATCCAGCAACTTTTTCTTGGTCTCCAAAGTGTGCCGTCGTAATGATTGCATGTAATGTTTTTGCTTATGCAATTGCTAGAGCAACAATAAGAAAACCTAATGAAGGTTTTGAAATACCTAATTCAAAATTCTATGGTGGTTTAAGTCACGCATCAGTTGTAGGTGCAAATTGCCTAGGTCATATTTTCGGAATCGGTGCAATCTTAGGATTAGCCTCACGTGGTGTTTTATAAAAATTTATTTATTAAATTTTTAATTATCTAACTTAAATTTTTTTATAATTTTATCTGCCATCTGATCAGGCATAAGTCCTAATTTTTCTTTACTCTGATCAGGTGAAGCATGATCAACTAAAACATCAGGTATACCTATTCTGTATACAGGAATATTTATTTCATTATCGTTTAATAATTCAACTATTGCGGAACCAAATCCACCTATTAAGGTTCCTTCTTCCATAGTTACAACTTTTTGAATCCTACTTGCTAAAGGCATAATAAGATTTTTATCGAGAGGTTTCACAAATCTTGCATTAATAAGACATGCATTAATGTTCATATCTTTAAGTATCTTTGCAGTTTCGACAGCTGATGCGACCATTGAACCATAAGCAATTATTAAAATATCCTCTCCTTCTTCAAGTATTTCAGCTTCGCCTATATTTAAAGGTTCCCAACCCTCATCCATTACAGCCACACCTAATCCTGAACCTCTTGGTATTCTTAGTGCTGTAGGACCGTTATATTTTATTGAAGTTATTAACATTCTTTGTAATTCAGACTCATCTTTTGGGGCCATCAATACAAAATTAGGTATAGATCTCATATAACTGATATCGTACTGACCTTGGTGAGTAGGACCGTCAGCACCAACTATCCCAGCTCTATCAAGTACGAATGATACAGGTAAATTTTGTATCCCTACATCATGAATTAATTGATCGAAAGCACGTTGAAGAAAAGTACTATAAATAGCTACAACAGGTTTAAGACCATCGCACGACATTCCCGCCGCAAGAGTAACTGCGTGTTGTTCTGCTATTCCTACATCGATATATTGGTCTGGAATATTTCTTTGCAATATATCTAAACCAGTACCTGTAGCCATTGCAGCTGTAATGCCAACGACTTTGCTATCTTGTTCACATATTTTCAATAAAGTTTGACCAAATATTTTACTATAACTAACAGGCTTAGGTTTCTTTGATGGAATAGATTTCCCAGTAGTCAGATCAAATGCAGACTGTGCATGATATCCTACCTGGTCAGCTTCTGCATAAGGATAACCCTTCCCTTTTGTTGTGACAACATGAACAAGCACAGGTTTTTTAAGTTTATGAGCATCGTTAAAAGTATTAATTAAATTTCCAATATCATGACCGTCAATTGGACCCATATATGTAAATCCAAGTTCTTCAAAAACAGCACCAACTTTAGGCACAGCTAATCGTCTAACGCTTCCTTTAATATTTTTCAATTCTTCTGGTATATCCTTACCAATTAAGGGAATATTTTTTACACTTTCTTGAACACTTTCGGATATAAATTGCAAGGGTGGACTAACTCTTACCTTATTTAAGTAAGATGAAAGGGCTCCAACTGGAGGTGAAATAGACATATCATTATCGTTTAATACAACAACTAAGGGGGTATTTGGTAAATGTCCTGCATGATTTATAGCTTCTAATGCCATTCCTCCAGTTAATGCTCCATCTCCAATAACAGCAACACATTTATAATTCTCACCTTTTCTGTCTCTTGCAATTGCCATTCCTAAAGCAGCAGAAATAGAAGTGCTTGCATGTCCAGCACCAAAATGATCAAATTTACTTTCACTTCTTTTTAGATATCCAGCCACTCCATTTTGTTGTCTGAGGGAATCAAATTGACTGAAACGTCCTGTTATTAGTTTATGAGGATAACCTTGATGTCCTACATCCCAAACAACTTTGTCGAAATCTAGATCAAGAGTTTGATATAAAGCCAATGTAAGCTCAACTACACCTAAACCAGGGCCAAGATGTCCACCGCTAGTAGATACTACTTGAAGGTGTCTTTCTCTGATTTGACAAGCAATTTCCTCTAATTGTGAAATTGTTAAGCCATGAAGTTGATTTGGATGACTTAACTCACTTAAAAGCATTTAACAAAAATTGGTATCTATCTAATCTAAAACGTCGAGGTGCAAAATGAGTATTTTTTTGGAAATAGATCATGTAATGTTTTATTAGATTAATAATTAATGCTAAAAATATATATATGAATGATTATTTTGAAAAAATACTTCAAGCTGAAGTCTATGAAGTAGCAAAAAAAACGCCCCTAGAAAAAGCTCATAATTTAAGTAATACACTTAATAATGAAGTTTTTCTAAAAAGAGAAGATCTTCAAGATGTATTTTCATTCAAAGTAAGAGGTGCATATAACAAAATGAGTAAGCTCACCAATTCTCAGCTTTCTCAGGGAGTAATTACTTCAAGTGCTGGTAATCACGCTCAAGGTGTTGCTCTTAGTGCTCTCAAGCTAAATTGCCAAGCGACAATATTAATGCCCATTACAACACCTCTTGTAAAAGTTAATGCTGTGAAAAAGTTAAAAGCAAAAGTTATATTATTTGGTGATAATTATGATGAAGCTTACAAAGAAGCAAAAAGGATTAGCAAAGAAAGAAATTTATGTTTTATTCATCCTTTTGATGATCCAGATGTAATAGCAGGACAAGGAACTATAGCTATTGAACTTGAACAGCAACTAAAGGAAAAACCCTATGCAATTTATATTGCTGTTGGTGGTGGTGGATTGATATCAGGAATTTCTTGTTATGTTAAAAAAATATGGCCTGAAGTAAAAATAATTGGCGTAGAACCTGAAGACGCAGACGCAATGACAAAATCCTTGGAAGAAGAAAAAATTGTGGAATTACCCTCTGTAGGTCAATTTGCAGATGGCGTCGCGGTTAAAAAAATTGGCAAAAATACTTTTGATATTGGTAGAAAATTTATAGATAAGATGATTAGGGTAAATACTGATGAAATATGTGCCGCTATAAAAGATGTTTTTGAGGATACAAGATCAATACTAGAGCCTGCAGGAGCATTATCAATTGCAGGAATGAAAAAAGATATTTTAAATTCTAATTATTCAAATAGAATAATGGTTGCTGTTGCATGTGGTGCGAATATGAATTTTGAGAGGCTTAGATTTGTAGCAGAAAGAGCAGAACTTGGAGAATGTAAAGAAGTAATGATGGCTGTTGAAATTCCTGAACGAGCTGGGAGTTTAATTAATTTTTGTAAGTTACTTGATAATAGAAATTTAACTGAATTTAGCTATAGGATGTCAAATTCTAAGAATGCTCAGATCTTTGTAGGAGTTCAAGTCTATGGGTTGAATGATAAAAAAAATCTTCTAAATGTATTTAGAAATTCCGATTATTCATTTATTGACATAAGTGATGATGAATTATCTAAAAATCATCTCAGACATATGGTTGGTGGAAGGTTACCAAAGAATTTTAAAGAAATGGATAACAGAAACTTTGTTGAGCTTTTATACAGATTTGAGTTTCCCGAAAGACCTGGAGCATTAATAAACTTCTTAAATAATATGAAATCTAATTGGACAATAAGCGTTTTTCACTATAGGTATTATGGTGCTGATGTAGGTAAAATAGTTATTGGAGTTTTAATCAATAAAAATGAAATTTTAGAGTGGAATAAATTTGTAAGAATCCTAGGCTATAAATACTGGGATGAGACTCAAAACGATACATATAAACTATTCCTTGGTGCATCAGATTAAATTTAAGGTAAATTAGGAAAGATTTCGGTAATAAAAATCAATCATTCTGATTCTAATCCCACGCAAATATCTGATATAGATCTAGTTACTAAAGTTGAAGCTGTTCTATATTTGAAGGGCAGACCATTATCAAAAAAGGATCTTTCAGAAATTACTAACTCTGATATCAACTTAATAAATGATGCAATTAAAGAACTAAAAATTAAATATTCTAATCCAAACTCAGCCATTGCATTAAATGAAGTTAATAATAGTTTTTCTCTCGAACTAAATTCTAGTCTTGATGAATATGTTGATGATTTACTTCCTTCTGATTTGAAGACATCCGAATTAAGGACTTTGGCAATAATTGCAATCAAAAAAAAGATCCTTCAATCGGATCTTATACTTCTTCGAGGTTCGGGTGCTTATGATCATATTAAAGAATTATTAGAAAAAAAATTTATTGTCAAACGTAAGCAAAAAGAAGGTAGATCATATTGGTTATCTTTATCAGAAAAGTTTTTTCAAACTTTTGCTGTTAGTAATGAATATCTCTCAAATATAGGAAGCCATAATAATAAGCAACAATAATAAGTAAATGTTAGGATGTACTAAATCAAAACAAGATGATGTTATCTGAAATTTTCGCAGTTCTGGGTCAAACTTTATCAATTTATTCTTTCATATTAATAATAAGAATTTTACTTACATGGTTTCCTGGTATTGATTGGAGTAATGGTGTTTTATCTGCATTAACTTCAATAACAGATCCTTATTTAAACATTTTTAGAGGTATCATCCCTCCAATAGGTGGATTTGATATTTCATCTTTATTAGCCTTTTTACTTTTAAATGTTATTCAAAACCTAATTACAAATCTCCAGTATACAAGCTTAGGATATAACTGAATTTATCTATCATCCCCAGAACCGCTTATCTTTCCTTTAGCAGCTCTTAATCTTAATTTTTCAAGGTTTAGTAACGCAACATCCTCTAAATTAAAATTTAATTCTGTGCAAAGATTTGCTATATACCACAATACATCTCCTAACTCTTTTTTAATACCTAGTTTCGATTGGTTATCAAATATTCCATTTTTATCTCTCATAACTTTCTTTACTTTTTCTGCTACCTCACCTGCCTCTCCAACTAAACCAAGAGTTGGATAAATATTATTTGAGCCTAAATTTGGATATTGTGCTGTTTCCCTTGCTTTTTTCTGATAAGTTTTAAAATCCATGACTTAAATAACTAACTTTGGGTATGGTAAATTTATTTATATCTAGCAATATTATCTATATATGTCGAATATTGATTTAAAAAGAAGAACAAAAATAGTAGCAACTATTGGCCCTGCGACTCAGTCTGAAGAGATAATTACAAACTTAATTAAAGCAGGAGTAACAACATTCAGATTAAATTTCTCACATGGAGATCATAAGGATCATTCTGAGAGAATAAAAACAATAAGAGAAGTATCAAAAAAGTTAGAAATAGATATTGGAATATTACAAGATCTTCAAGGACCTAAAATAAGATTAGGGCGCTTTAAAGATGGTCCAGTAAAAGTTAAAAAAGGTGATAAATTTACACTTACATCGAATGAAGTCGAATGTACAAATACTATTGCAAATGTAACCTACGAAAAACTTTCTCAAGAAGTTAGCGAAGGGAAAAGAATACTATTAGATGATGGCAAAATAGAAATGATTGTAGAAAAAGTAGATATAAAAGCAAATCTTTTAGAGTGCTTGGTAACTGTAGGGGGCGTTCTTTCAAACAATAAAGGTGTTAATTTCCCAGATGTTCAATTATCAGTAAAAGCATTAACAGAAAAAGATAAAGAGGATTTAAAATTCGGTTTATCTGAAGGAGTTGATTGGATAGCCCTAAGTTTCGTAAGAAATCCATCCGATATAAACGAGATAAAAGATTTAATAAACAAAAATGGGCATTCAACTCCTGTAGTGGCAAAAATAGAGAAATTTGAAGCAATTGATCAAATTGATGCTGTATTACCATTATGTGATGGAGTTATGGTTGCTAGAGGTGATTTGGGAGTAGAAATGCCTGCTGAAGAGGTTCCTCTTTTACAAAAGGAATTAATAAGAAAAGCCAATACATTAGGTATTCCAATAATTACAGCGACTCAAATGCTTGATTCTATGGCATCGAATCCAAGACCAACTAGGGCCGAAGTTAGTGATGTTGCAAATGCAATTCTTGATGGAACAGATGCAGTAATGCTTTCAAATGAAACTGCAGTTGGCGATTACCCTGTAGAGGCAGTAGAAACGATGGCAACGATAGCAAGAAGAATTGAAAGGGATTATCCACTTAAAGCTATAGATAGTCACTTACCTAGTACGATCCCAAATGCGATTAGTGCAGCAGTTAGTAATATAGCTAGACAGCTTGATGCAGGAGCTATAATCCCTTTAACAAAATCAGGTTCAACGGCTCGAAATGTAAGTAAGTTCAGACCTCCAACACCTATTTTGGCAACTACTACAGAGAGAAGTGTAGCGAGAAGATTGCAACTTGTTTGGGGAGTTACTCCCATAGTAGTTAAAAATGATGATAGAACAGCAAAGACTTTTAGTTTAGCTATGCAAATTGCTCAGGAGATGGGGATCTTAAATCAAGGAGATTTAGTAGTTCAAACTGCAGGCACATTAACTGGCATTAGCGGCTCTACAGATTTAATAAAAGTCGGTTTAGTAAGAAAGATTGTATCGAGAGGTATATCAATAGGGGAAATAGGTGTCACTGGTAAAGCAAGAATAATAAAAAATAATCTTGACATGTCCTTAATTTGTCCAGGAGAAATATTATTTGTTCCGAAGGAATTAATCAAAAATATTCCACTGAGCAAGAATATTGCGGGTATTGTTACTAACCAAAAGGTAAATGATGTTTATGCTTTTTTTAACAAACATAATAAAAAAATTTCTACAATTTGTAATTTAGAAAATATGAATAATCATCAAATTAGTAATGGCGACCTTATTACACTTCAGCTTAATGAGGGTGTTATATACATGGGTCAAATTGAAGATGATGATGCAATAGATAAATATAAGTATGTCTAGGAATATCTCAATAAAAGAAGCCTTAGGCATGGCCACAAAAACATTAGTTTCGAACAAATTAAGAAGTTCGTTAACCATGCTTGGAATCATTATAGGAAATGCATCAGTTATTACACTTGTTGGACTTGGAAGAGGTGCTCAAACATTAGCAAAAAACCAATTAAGTAATTTAGGTGCAAATGTTTTATTTATTGTTCCTGGAAATAATGACACAAGAAGAAGAGGAATTTCATTTCCTAAAAACCTAGTTTTAGAAGACGCAGTAGCAATAAGTAATCAAGTCCCAACTGTTAAAAAAGTTGCTCCTCAAATCTCCGCTAATGAAATAGTGCAATCAAATTCTAAAAGCCTAAATATATCAATTGCAGGAGTAACTCCTGAATTTCTTGAAGTAAGAAGCTTTGAAGTAGATAAGGGAAGATTTTTATCAGAAAATGATGTTAATAGTGCAAGAAGTTATGTAGTAATAGGTCCTGATCTTAAAGATGAATTTTTCAAAGATACATCAACATCACTTGGAAGAAAAATTAGAATAAAAGATCATACTTACGAAATTATCGGAATATTAAAACCAAAAGGTGCTGTATTTGGAAGTAATCAAGATAAAAATGCTTATATTCCATTAACCACGATGGTAAATAGGATTACAGGTAAGGATCCTACATATGGTGTAAGTTTAAGCTTTATAAGTGTTGAAGCGATAAATAAAAATGCAACCAGTGCAGCAAAATTTCAAATTACTAACTTATTAAGGCAAAGACATAAAATAATCAGAGATGATGACTTTGCTGTTAGATCACAAGAAGATGCATTGAATATAGTTACCAACATAACCAGCGGACTTACATTTTTATTGGCAGGTATTGGAGCAGTATCTTTAGTGGTTGGAGGCATAGGAATCATGAATATTATGCTCGTTTCTGTTAGCGAAAGGACTGAAGAGATTGGTCTCAGAAAAGCAATAGGAGCTAAACAGTCAGATATATTAATTCAATTTTTAATTGAGGCATTGATTTTATCTTCAATTGGAGGATTAATAGGAACAACAACCGGATTATCAGGTGTTTTCCTTTTATCTCTGATAACACCACTTCCTGCATCTGTAGGAATTACAACAACTTTTTCTACCATGATCATTTCAGGATCAATAGGTTTAATCTTTGGTGTTTTACCCGCAAAAAGAGCTTCTAAATTAGATCCAATTGTTGCCTTGCGAAGTTTATAAATAGAATTTTATTCATGCTCAATTTATATAAATTAATTGAGATCCTGGTGAGTCTTCAATTGCTAATAATAACAACAATGCTACCTGTTTATATAGAACTACCATTTCTCGATAAATCTAGTAATACATTTGAAATGCCTATTACATGGCAAATTCCAACTATAATTTTATTAACACTTATATTTCAGAAAAAAGTTGTTTTCAGAGCATTTTCTATATATATAATTGTAGGATTGTTTGTATTACCAGTCTTTCATCAGGGAGGTTCGATAGGTTATTTACTAACTCCAAATTTTGGTTATCTATTAGGTTTATACCCATTAATTAATATAATTGATAACTTAAATAATAGAAAAAAAATAAACATTGGAAATTTTTTAAAAAATGGATTTATAGCAATAGGAACAATGCATTTAACTGGAATATTTTACAATTTTATGCAAATTATTTTCTACAGTCAATTTAATTTATTTTTATATAATTTAGGGAAATACTCATTAGGTAAGATTGGATATCATTTTTTAATGCTTTTTCCGCTTTTATTACTTATTAAACCTATAGAACGTTTAAAACGTAGTAAATAATGATTAATAAAATACAAACAAAAATATATTTTTTTTCTCTAAGTATTTTTATTGTTCTAATAGATCAATTTACGAAATATTTAATATTTAATAATAAAAAATTATTTATTAATAAAGATTTTCTTTTATTTAAATTAGACTTTGTAAAAAATTACGGTGCGGCATTTAACATATTTAGTGGTAGTAGAATATTTTTATCTTTAATAAGTATTTTGTTTTCAATATTACTTATTTATTTGATATTTAGGAAAAATACTTTAAACTCATTCGATTTATATTCTTACAGCTTTATACTTGGGGGAACTATTGGGAATGGTATAGATAGGATATATAAAGGTTTTGTTGTTGATTTTATAAATTTAAATATTATAAATTTTCCAGTATTTAATATTGCTGATATATCTATTAATATTGGTTTCATTTTTTTACTGTATAACATTTTTAAAAATAATCGATAAAATGAATTACTTGAAATTAAAGTATATAAAATATATATTATTAATATTATTTCTATATATTTTATTTTCGATATTTATAAGAATAGTAAATATTTATACCCTTATATTTTTAATAGTAATTATTTATATATTTTATAATATTGATGAAAAATTATTTAAAAAAATAGTTTATAAAGTTATATATAAAAATAAAAAAAATACACTTTCATTCAAAAATACATATGGTGCTGCCAAGATAAGCTTGGAAGGGGTCGAGAAAATTAATAAAAAAATTAACGATAAAGTAAAAGTTGAACTTTTAAATTACCAAAAAAACAAACTAGAGTCCCAATTAAAAACAGGAGATTATAAAGTTACTCTTTTTGGAGCAGGTTCCTCAGGAAAAACATCCATTGCAAGATCTTTATTAAAAAATATTGTCGGACAAACTTCTGCAAAAATAGGTACAACAAAGCAAATAAATAGCTATAAAATTCGTATCCCAATTTTAAAAAGAAACATTAATATAGTTGATACTCCGGGTTTATTTGAACCATCTAAATTAGGAGAAGAAAGAGAAAAAGCAACAATTATACAAGCATCAAATTCCGACTTAGTTCTCTTTGTGTTAGATCAAGACATAAATAAATACGAAAATTATTTAATTAAAGAATTATTAAAATTAAGAAAAAAAATAATAATAGTTCTAAATAAATGTGATTTGAGGTCTAATGATGAAAATAACCTCATCAAAGAAAATATAATTTCTATAACTTCCGCTAGAAAAAATAAAATTTCTGTTGTTCAAACAATAGCTGTACCTAAACAATCTCCCTATATAAAATCAGATGCTTTAAATTTAGTTCCAGAGGTAGGAAGTTTATTTAGAGAAATAATAGAAACGCTCGATAATAATGGTGAAGAGTTATTAGCGGATAATATTCTTTTTCGCTCAAATAAGTTAGGTATTAAAAGTAAAAATTTCGTTCAAGAACAAAGATATTTAATGTCAAATAAAGTGATTAATAAATATATGTGGATAACAGGAGGGGTAATACTAGTTAATCCATTACCAGCTGTTGATTTCCTTACTACTACCTCCGTAAACCTTCAAATGATAATGGAATTATCAAAAATATATGAAATAAAGCTTACAAAAAAAGATGCAAAAGATTTAGCGACTTCACTGTTAAGCGCATTGGCTAAACAAGGAATACTAAAAGGGAGTCTCGCCATTCTTTCTCCTGCTTTAGCTACAAGTTTGACTAAAATTATATTATCTAAATCTATACAATCAGTTACAGCAGGCTGGTTAATAAGAATAGTAGGACTAAGTTTGATTGAATATTTTAAAAATGGGCAAGATTGGGGAGATGGAGGAATCCAAGAAGTAGTAGATAAGATTTATAAAATAAGTAAGAGAGAGGATATTCTAAACAACTTCGTAAGAGAAGCTATTTCAAAAATTGAAATGAAAAAGTATTTTAAATCAAATAAAAGTTTGCCTCCATTTACTATGTAAAATTAGATAATTGATCATTTAGATAAGTTCTGAAATCAAATATAGTTAATAAGAGTAAATAAGCAATACAAATAGCTATAGATATAAACCCTGTTACTATTGCAATAATTTTTGGTCTATCCATATTCATAAGTTAGGCATCTAAAAGTCTCAAAAGTTCTTCAATATGAGATTCCTTTGTATTGTAATTTCCCATTACAACTCTTAAAAAATATCTACCTTTAAATTTTGGTCTAGAAAGCATAAATTTATTGTCAATTAGTTCATTAACTTTAGTTTGAGTCCATGTATCAGAATCTTCTGGCTCAAGTTTCTTTGGTATAAATGAAACAATATGAAGAGGACCTGAATATATATCAAATTTATTCTTACTAATATTTTTTATAAAAAAATCTTTTCTTTTAATTGATGATTTTAATATATTTTCTATTCCATTCAGGCCTAAAAAACGTAACCCAAGCCATAGTTTGATAACCTCTGCAGGTCTAGAACCTTGTATGCCAATTTCTCCTCTATTAATAATATTTTCTTTAGATGATATATATGGTAGTCCAGTATTAAAAGTATTTTCTAAAGTACTCATATTTGAAACCAATAACAAAGATGAAGTCTTTGTAATGCCAATGATTTTTTGCGGATTTATTGTTATCGAATTTGCCTGATTAATATTTTTTAGACCTTTTATTGGAATAGAGGTTACAGCAAAAATGCCTCCAATAGAGCCATCAATATGTAGCCATATATTTCTTTCTTTGCATATTTCACTTATTTCTTTAATAGGATCAATAGCTCCCCTTACAGTTGTCCCAAGGGTGGCAACAATAGCAAATATTTTTTTATTTTCTATTGTACATTTATCTAAAGACTTTCTGAGATCGTTTATGTCCATTCTACCTTGATTATCAGTTTTAATCCTGACAAGATTTATAGTATCAAGACCCATTATTCTTATACATTTAACGAAGGAAGAATGAGCATCTTCACTAACAAGTAATACAGAATTAGGATTTGTAGCTAATCCAGCATTATTTCTAGCTGCTATAAGGGCATTAAGATTACTTAATGTACCTCCGCTAGCAGCTATTCCACCTGAAAGATCATTAAACCCTATTTTCTTGGCAAACCATTTACATAATGATTCCTCAAGCAAAGTTACACTTGGTGATAACTCGTAAGCGAGGAGATTATTATTTAAACCAGCAGCAATTAAATCTCCCAAAATAGAGAAAATTAAAGGTGGGGGATCAAGGTGAGCTAGTGAACCAGGATGAACTGGATTAAATGAATTATTCAAAAGAGATTCAATCTCAGAAAACAAATCTTCTTCAGAGTTACCATCTTCCCTAGGCATAATGCACTTGAAATTCTCATCAAAAGGTAAAGGACCATTTTTATCAGCTTTAGAGAACCAGTCACAAAGAGTTTGACTTGCTCTATTCAGAAGAGTAATCAATCTGTCATTAGTCCCTAAATATGAGGGGAAATATATATCTTTATTATTAATTAAATCTTCAGCCATCAGATAAGATATCTATTAATAATTCTATTCTCAATATTGGTAAATGAGATATATTTTTGAAAATGGAAATAGTAATAAAGATCAACAAAAAAAAACAAATTACACTTTGTGGATGAATTCGATATTAAGAAGATCAAAAGAAATTGGGAAAGTTGAGCTACCAATCTGTTCAATAATTTTAGATGAGAGAGGAAGATGTATCGGTAGAGGGGTTAACAGGAGGAATATAAACAAAGACCCATTAGGTCATGCTGAGATAATGGCACTAAGGCAGGCATCTCTAATAAAAAATGATTGGAGATTTAATGAATGTACTATTATCACAAATCTAGAACCTTGCACTATGTGTTCCTCTGCTCTTATTCAAGCGCGGATGGGAAAAGTTATTTTCGGGGCTTACGATAAGAAAAGAGGTGGATTGGGAGGCTCAATCGACTTATCAAAACATGAAAGTGCTCATCACAAAATGGAAATTGTGGGAGGTATTTTAGAAGATGAATGCAGTCAGATTTTACAGCTATGGTTTAAAAAGTTGAGGACTCAAAAATAGAATATTTTTTTAACTCAGTATCAAATAGGTTTAATAATCTATCAACATTCTCCTCACTTGAGTTAAAGCCCATTAATCCTATGCGCCATACCTTACCAGACAATTCTCCAAGTCCATTTCCTATCTCTATTCCAAAGTTTCTTAAAAGATGATTTCTAAAACCATCACCATCAACTGCTGGAGGAATTTTAACCGTGGTTAAAGTTGGCAATCTATAATCCTCTGATACATGTAATTCCATTCCGAGACTTTCTAACCCATTCCACAGTTTCTTTGCGTTGGTATTATGTCTATTCCAAACATTTTCTAAACCCTCATTCGCAATTAATCGTAAACCTTCACGAATAGCAAAATTCATATTTACAGGGGCAGTATGATGGTAAACACGATCAGAACCCCAATATTTATTTAATAGAGACAAATCTAAATACCAGTTAGGTACTTTTGTTTTTCTTGAACTTAGTTTTTCTTCAGCTCTTTTATTCATCGTAAAAGGGCTTAATCCTGGGGGACAACTTAATCCCTTTTGACTACAACTGTATGCTAGATCAATTTTCCATTCATCAATCAATAGTTCTAGAGCTCCAAGAGAAGTGACTGCATCAACTAAAAACAAGCAGTTATTTTTTCTACATACATCCCCAATACCATCAAGAGGTTGTAAAACACCACTTGATGTTTCAGCATGGACAATAGCAAAAATTGCTGGTTTTTTAGTTTCTATTTCATATTTGATTTCTTCATAAGAAAAGGATTCACCCCAAGGTTTTTCAATAACAGATACATCTGCTTTATATCTTGTTGCCATATCAACAAGTCTGTCTCCAAAATATCCTTTTTTAGCGATGAGAATTTTTTCTCCTTCCTCTATAAAATTAGCTATTGATGCTTCCATAGCGGCACTTCCAGTACCACTCATTGGAAGAGTCAGACGATTATTACATTGCCAGGTATATCTTAGAAGTTGTTGAACATCAGACATCAATGAAATATATGCTTCATCTAAGTGACCAATGGGATTCAAAGAAAGAGCGCTTAAGACTTCTGGATGTGCGTTTGAAGGGCCAGGACCTAATAAAAGTCTTGAGGGAACATAAGTCTTTGAGAAATGAGATAAATTCTCTTCATTTAAAGCCGAAATAAGTTTTGCTTCTGTCAAAGCATTACATTCAATTACTTTTAAATTAAACTAATATCGTCACATAAGCGATATTTATTTAAAGAAATTCATTCAATTTAAATATTTAGGTAAACAATTATTAAACTTATGACTTGAAACACTAAAAGAAGACATCAAGTCTTAAAAAAAGTTACCGTTGATACATAACAAGAATCATCAAGTTATTAATTTCATATAAGGTATTACAAAATTATGTCTAAATCTCCTCAAGATGTTTTAAGTCAAATTAAAGACGAAGGAATTGAACTCATCGATTTAAAATTCACTGATATTCATGGGAAATGGCAACATTTAACTCTTACATCAGACATGATAGAGGAGGATTCTTTTACAGAAGGTTTGGCATTTGATGGTTCATCAATAAGAGGTTGGAAAGCAATTAATGCCTCGGATATGTCAATGGTGCCCGATGCAAGCACAGCTTGGATAGATCCTTTTTATAAACATAAAACTCTAAGTATGATTTGCTCTATTCAAGAGCCAAGAAGCGGGGAACCTTATGATAGGTGTCCAAGAGCTTTAGCTCAAAAAGCATTAGAATATCTAGACTCGACTGGTATAGCAGATACTGCATTTTTTGGTCCAGAACCAGAATTCTTTTTATTTGATGATGTTAGATATGACTCTAAAGAAGGAGGTTGTTTTTATAGTGTAGATACTATTGAAGCCCCATGGAATACAGGGAGAATTGAAGAAGGGGGAAACTTAGGATACAAAATACAATATAAAGAAGGATATTTTCCAGTAGCTCCAAACGATACTGCCCAAGATATCAGATCTGAGATGCTTCTTCTTATGGGTGAATTAGGCATCCCCACAGAAAAACATCACCATGAAGTTGCTGGTGCCGGCCAACACGAGCTTGGAATGAAATTTGATTCGTTAATAAATGCTGCTGATAACGTTATGACTTATAAATACGTTGTCAGAAATGTCGCAAAAAAATATGGAAAAACAGCAACATTTATGCCCAAACCTGTTTTTAACGACAACGGAACAGGAATGCATGTTCACCAAAGTTTATGGAAGAGTGGACAGCCACTATTCTTTGGCGAAGGATCTTATGCAAATTTATCTCAAACAGCAAGATGGTATATCGGAGGCATACTTAAACATGCTCCATCATTCTTAGCGTTTACTAACCCAACTACTAATAGTTATAAACGATTGGTTCCTGGATTCGAAGCACCTGTAAATCTAGTTTATTCTGAGGGTAATAGATCAGCTGCGGTAAGAATACCTTTAACAGGACCAAGCCCTAAAGCTAAAAGATTAGAATTCAGATCAGGTGACGCACTTGCAAATCCTTACTTAGCATTCTCTGTAATGATGCTTGCTGGTATTGATGGAATTAAAAATCAAATTGATCCTGGTGATGGAGTAGATGTAGATTTATTTGAACTTCCAGCTGATGAACTTGCAAAAATTGATACAGTACCTTCATCTCTTAATGACTCACTTAATGCGCTAAAAGCAGATAAGGATTATCTATTAGCTGGTGGAGTATTTACTGAAGATTTTATTGATAACTTTATCGATATAAAATACGAAGAGGTACAACAACTAAGACAAAGGCCTCATCCCCATGAATTCTTCATGTATTACGATGCATAATTAAAAGAAATCCTTAGTTTAATTAATCAATTTGAGAAATATCACAAAATATTCTCAAATTGATTTTTTTTTTGTTGGAATATAGATATATAAATCGAAAAATGGCTAGGGAATCAATTTCAAAAATTGCATATAAAACGCTACAACAAAGTAAAAGCATTGCAGGTTTCGCTCACAAGCAGATCAGTTCAAGATTAATGAACCTTATTCTTCCTGATTCCAAGCTTGAAAATTTTGATATAGATAGAGATCTTCTAATGCAAATCCAAAATTCAATGGATATCTTAAGAGAAGAAGATTGGAATGATGCAGAAAAAAATATTTATCCCAAAAAATTATTGTTTGACGAACCATGGCTTAGATATTTAACTCAATATCCTAAAATTTGGCTCGATATGCCTAATACATGGGATAGACGCAGGAAACAAAACTTTGATGATCTTCCAAAATCAATTGATAAAGATAATTATCCTCAATATTACTTGAGAAATTTTCATCATCAAACAGATGGTTATTTATCAGATTTTTCAGCTAGCATTTACGACCTACAAGTTGAGATACTTTTCAATGGTAGTGCTGACTCAATGAGGAGAAGAATAATTAAGCCAATAAAAGAAGGACTTGAATTTTTTAGAGATAGAAAAAAAAGTTCTATAAAAATACTCGATGTGGCTACAGGATCAGGTAGAACATTAAAACAATTAAGAGCCGCATTTCCTAAAGAAAAAATTACAGGAATTGATTTATCTGATTCATACTTAAAAGAGGCAAGTAGATATATTTCAGATTTAGATGGAGATTTAATTCAGTTAATAAAAGGTAATGCTGAGGAATTACCTTTTGAAAATGATAGTTTTCAATGCATTTCTTGTGTTTACTTATTTCATGAATTACCTAGAATAATTAGAGCTAAAGTATTAAATGAATTTTTTAGAGTTCTTGAACCTGGCGGAATATTAGTTTTAGCTGATTCAATTCAAATAAGTGATTCACCTGACTTTACATCCGTAATGGAAAGCTTCTATAAATCTTTTCATGAGCCTTTTTATTGTGATTATATTAAAGAGGATATAGATTCTAAAATTGAGGATGTAGGGTTTAAAGATGTAAAATCAAATTCCTTTTTTATGACCAAAGTATGGTCTGCTGTAAAGTAAATAAAAACTCTTATGACCCATTGGGATAAAGATACTATTCAGCTTGTTCAAAGTCTTAATGACAAATTAAAAATTGATCATTCTAAATGGCATAAAGATAAAGGAAATAAATATAAAAGATCTGCAGAACTAATTTCTGCGGGATTATGCCACTTAATTATTTCTTGTAATGAAAAGGAAACTATTGATTATTTAGAAGAAAGTATTAAATGGTTAAAAGAAATTAATGTAGATCAACCTTGCCCCAGTAAAAATCACCTTTTTAAAGCCAACTGAAGCCTATTACCTTTACTACTCCATCTAATGTCATCAAAACATTCATTAATAATGTATAGGCCACGGCCATTTACACTACTTATTTTTTTGGGTAATTTGTAGTCTCTTTTTTTTATTTCTAAACCATTACCTTGATCTTGAATTTGCCAAACACACCAATTAGGAGTAATTATTCTTCTTACTCTAATATTTTTTTTTGGATCTAATTTATTTCCATGTTTTACTGCGTTAACTAAAGCTTCATGTAAACCAAGTTTTATAAGATAGCTTGATTGAGAATTTTTGATAGGTTCTAATAATTGATCGACAAATTCATTTAACTGTAATGATGATTCGAATTCGTAGTTTGACCAGTTAATCTTTGGTCTTTTAAAAAATTTTTTTAAAATATTTTTGCCCCGAAGTAAGGACATAATAATATTTTGATACTATCTTAATTTTAACTTATTAAATACCTCAATTTAAAGAATATTATTATGTCTCTCTGCAATAGCAGGATGCTTTAGGATAGAGTCCATAAGTCTTACTCCTCTTAGTTGATTTATTAAAGGCATATGTCCATCAGGAGCATCCAATGACCAAAGAAAAGATCCAGGATATCTAGTCCATAATCCATTTTTTTTCCAACCTATTTTCGGCCACATTAATTCATATTTTTTCCCTACTGATTTTAATATCCTTGCTTGAATTGAGAATCCAAATCTACCATTTGAATAAATAGTCCATAATCTATCTATTGTTTGTAGATCTTTACCTGACATATTCTTAACTTCACTAAAGAAAACATATCCACGTTTCTCAGCTAATTTTCCAGCTAATTTGCGTAAGTAGGAACTTGTTAATCTATCTGCCTCTTCAAATTTTTGCTCAACCAACATCAATTGCAAATCCTTATAATTAATACCAATATCTGAATATGTATTAAACCAATTATTGAATTTAGAGTTTTCAAAGAATTCAGGCTTAAATTTTTTTAAAACTTGCAATATCCAACCAACAGCCCAGTCATCTCCTTCATTATCAAAGATATCAAAAATTGAAGGGCCAAGATTAAAAATATTTTCGACTTCAGATTCTATTTGAGATAATGAATTTATTCTTTTTCTTTGATTGGAATCTACAAATTTATTTATCAGATCTAATGTAGCATTACTATAGTTATCTTGTTCTTTGTTATTCATTTTAAAAAATCAATCAAAAAATAAAAACTATCCATGTATTTCAAAAGAAAAGAACTAGAGAAATTTAGAAGTTTTAAAGGACCACTTATAGATGTTAGGAGCCCAGGTGAATATTATAAAGGACACATGCCTTATTCTATTAACATTCCACTATTTGATAATGATGAGAGATCAATAATTGGCACGATTTATAAAAAAGAAGGAAGAAAAAAAGCAGTGATAGAGGGATTAAAATTTTTTGAAAAAAAAACGGAATTACTTCTTGATAATTTATTCATGATTATTGACTCTTATAAAACTACTACTAAAAAAAATGATAATGAATTGTTTATCAGAATATATTGCTCTAGAGGAGGTATGCGGTCACAAAGTATTGCCTGGTTACTGGAAAAATTTAAATTAAATCTCGTTACACTAAAAGGAGGATACAAAATTTATAGAAGATGGGTATTAGATAGTTTTTCGAAAAAGTTGAACATTGTAGTTATTGGCGGAAAAACAGGAACAGGGAAGACAAGGTTATTATCATTACTAGAAAAATATAAATATCAAACTATTGATCTTGAAGGTTTTGCTTGTCATAGAGGAAGTACATTTGGGGGGTTAGGAATGAAAGAACAACCTTCAAATGAAAAATTTGAAAATATGATTGCAGAAAAATTAAATTCTTTTAGACGTTCTAATAATATTTTTGTAGAAGCTGAAAGTGCAAATATAGGTAAATGCAAAATACCTCATGAATTCTTCAATCAGATGAAAAATTCAAGGAGAATTGAGATTTTAAGGAGCGAATCTAATAGATTAGATGAGTTGATAGATACTTATAGTGTTTTTAAGAAAGAGGAACTTCAAGAATCTATATTAAGGATAAAAAAAAGATTAGGACCACAAAGAACAAAAATAGCTCTTGAATCAATTAATAATGAGAAATGGGACTTAGTTTGCAGATCAGTTTTAGATTATTACGATAAGTGTTATGAATATGAAAAGGTTGGCAAAACAAATATAAAGACACTAGATTTAACCGACAAAGAATATGATGAAAGGATCCTAGAGTTAATAAATAATGTTTTATGAAATAATTACAAACGAATGTGAAAAATATTTCTTAAGATAAAAAATTATTAATCGAATATTATGTCAGCAAATAAGACTGCAAAAATACAATTTTATGAAGGAACTGATGAACCAGTAGTGCCTGAAATAAGACTGACTAGGAGTAAGGACGGCACCACAGGCCAAGCATTATTTTTGTTCGAAAAACCTCAGGCATTATCTTCAATTACAGAAGGTGAAATCACAGGTATGCGTATGATAGATTCCGAAGGTGAAATACTAACTAGGGAAGTTAAAGTAAAGTTTGTTGATGGAGAACCCATATTTTTAGAAGCAGTTTATATTTGGAAGAACACATCAGACTTTGATAGATTTATGAGATTTGCAAATAGTTATGCTAAATCAAATGGATTAGGATATTCTGAAAAGAAGTAAAATATTTCGAAAATTGAATAGTTCAACATATTTCAAGTTAGTAGTAATTTTAATCACTTCGTTAATAATATGGACTTTAAGAGATTTTCTACTTTTAATTATTTGTTCTTTAGTAATTTCAAATATTGTATGTAATTTATGTAATCAAATGCAAAAGGGATTGAAAATTCCCCGATCGCTTTCTTTATTTCTTGTCTTAACTATTATATCAGTAATAGTATTTACTATTTTTATTCTTGTATTGCCTCCGTTTATAAAAGAATTCAATGAAATATTAGTTGATATTCCAAATGGTTTATCAAAAATAAATATTTTGATTAATACAAATCTGAACAAATTTAATAGCCTATTTTATAGCGAACAATCGGAGAATGTTATAGACAATTTCAGTCTTATAAATAATATAGTTACCATCCCAGATGCCTCAACTATTACAAAAGCTATTCAAGAAAGTTTTAGGAATTTAATAAACATAGCGGGAAATCTGGGTTCAGGTCTTTTGAAATTAATATTCGTATTAGCAGTTAGTTTGATGATTTCTATTGAACCAAAACAATACAAAGAAAATATACTTCTATTAATTCCAAAAAATTATCGCAACAAATTTAGAAATATTTTGGAAAAATGCAATATTGCATTAGCGAATTGGACCTTTTCTATGGTCATAAGCTCATTATCAGTAGGTCTATTATCATTAATAGTTTTGTCTATATTAGATGTCAAATACGTTGTCTCAAATGCTTTAATAGCAATGGTTCTTAATGTAATTCCAAATATAGGCCCAGTTATTAGTGGTATATTTCCTATCTCAATTGCACTATTAGATAATTTTTGGAAGCCACTGGCCGTATTAGGAGCATATGTAATTATTCAAAATATTGAAAGTTATATAATAATGCCATCGATAATGAAGAAAAAAGCAAACTTACTTCCTGGCCTAACATTAATTTCACAATTTGGATTTACTTTCATTTTTGGTCCATTAGGCTTAATTCTATCTCTTCCATTAGCTGTAGTAATACAGGTTATAATCAAAGAATCATTTAAAGATATTTAAAAACTACTTAATTAATTTTTTATATAAATATGGATATGAAAAAAGTATAAAGAAAGCTAAGGGATGTTTACCAATAGCAAAATGTAATGAACTAAAAGTGAAATGATCAAATAATATTCTTAACTCAGTAGAAAGATCTATTAAAACTAAACTAAATAAAATTAGCAAATAGTAATTTAATTTCATAAAATTAGAAGGTTAACCTTTGTCCTTCAGCAAAAATGATGGAGCTAATAAAATACTTGAATAACTTCCAACTATAATTCCTAAAGATAAGGCCAAAGAAAACCAAAATAGTGAGTAAGATCCAAACAAAATTATGCTTAATAAAGGGAAAAGGGTTGTAATACTCGTAAAAGTTGTTCTCCTAAATGATTCGTTAACTGATAATTGAATAGTTTCGTTATAACCTTCTTTCGTTGATTTTAAATTCTCACGAACTCTATCAAATATAACAACAGTGTCGTTTACAGAATACCCGGCAATAGTTAACAAGGACACAGCAAATAAACTATTTACTTCGACAGATAATATAATTCCCAGCCAGGAAAATATACCGAAAACAATTACTAAATCATGGAATAAGGCTAATAGTGCTAATAATGCATATTTTTTATCAAATCTAATTGTTATATATAAAGATATTGCAAATAAAGAAACTAACAATGAAGTAACGCAATTAGTTAATAATCTTTTCCCAAGCTTTGGACCTATTAATCTTGAATTCTTACTCTCATAATTTAGAGGCCCAACAATATTATCAAGATTATTAATAAGATTATTTGATTCTTCGTTACTCAAATAATTGGTTCTTATTGAAATTAATTTATTATTATTTTGGAATTGTAATTTAATATTATTTAAAACGTTTTTATTTTTAGAGATCTCTCTTAACTTTTCTAAAACTGAATCAGGGGGGAAACTAGAGCATTCTTCTTCACAAACTCTCTCTATTCTTAGTTCATTTCCCCCAACAAAATCCATCCCTAATTTTATAGGTTTCTTATAAGAAGTATTAAAAGTAGAATATAAAATTCCTAAAAGACTCAACAATATAAGAACAGTTGAAAACCCAATTATCTTTCTTTTATTTTTTATAAGTTCAAGATTGTATTTCATGAGAAAATTAGAAATAAAAATTTAATTTGAAAAATTATTCCTGGGAAGATAAAGATTTTTTTGTCTTAAAGATTGATATGTTGTAAAAAATCTCAAAATAGTTTTAGAACAATTTAATGAGGTAAACAAGCTTATTAAGACTCCAATACCTAATGTTGCCGCAAAACCTTTAACAAAATTTGTTCCTAATAAAAACAATACAAAACAACTTAGAAGAGTTGTAATATGGCCATCAACTATGGATGAATTAGCTCTTTGAAAACCACTATCAATAGATCTTGTAAGAGTATTACCATCATATAATTCTTCTCTAATTCTCTCAAATATTAGGATATTTGCATCAACAGCCATACCAATGCTAAGTATAAGACCAGATATTCCAGGTAAAGTCAAAGTTACAGGAATCAAAGAATATAAGGCTAAGTTAAAGAAACCATAAAGTACTAGAGAAAGAACTGAAACAAAACCTAAAATTCTATAATTAAAAATCATAAACATACCAACAAAAATTAGTCCACTGATAGCCGCATAAAGACTTTTTAAAATATTTTTGGATCCCAACAGAGCGCCTATAGTGTTAGTTTCTACTATTTCAATTGGCAATGGCAATGAGCCTCCTTTAAGTTGAACTTCTAATTCTCTAGCGTTTTCAGCAGTAAAATTACCGCTAATTGTTGCTGATCCACCTGTAATCCCAGTATTAGCAAACTGATTACCAACACTAGCTTCACTTATTGATTCACCATCTAAAATGATGGCCAAAAGTTGATTAGTACCAGCAATTGACTTTGTAATTTCTGAAAACTTTTCACCTCCCGAATTACTAAAAGTTAATAAAACTTCCCAATTACTATTTGTTTGTTCTTGTCTCCTTCCCGCGTTTATAAGATCCTTCCCAGATAAATCTGTTTTAATAAATAAATTTGTAATTTCTTTATTAACATACTTTTTAATTTCAATTAATTTCCCATATAAATCATTACTAGTAAATGAGTAATTTAATTCTTGTCCTATCACTTTAAGATCGTCTTGAATAACTTTTAAGGAATTAGCATCATATTGACTTTTTTCTCCAGTGGAATATTGTTTAATTAATTCTTTAATACTCAATCTCAGTAGCTGCAGGGTTTTTAAATCTGAAGATGTTCCTTCTTTTTGGGTTCTAAATTCTAATAAAGCGGTCTTACCTAATACCCTTGAAGCAACTAATGGATTTTGTTCTCCAGGCAATTCTAAAATTAATTGATCACCACCTAGGGTTTGCAAGTTAGACTCAGAAACCCCTAAATTGTTAACTCGTTTATCTATAACCGAATTAACTGCTTCAAGTTCGTCTCTTGTAACTTTACCTTCCTCTTTAATAATTTGAAGTGTAAGTTGAGAACCCCCTTGTAAATCCAATCCCAACTGTAAGGGATAATTTATTAATAGATAAACAGATAAAGTAAGTAGAAATATAATAAAGAAAAGCCAACCTTGCCTTCTTTTCATTGCCTATATACTCCCACTAATTAAATCTTCAACTTTTTCAACTATTTGATGTGGTTGGATTATTGTCAAATTCTCAAGATTTCCATTATAAGGAGTTGGAATATCCTGACTAGATAATCTAATTGGTCGGGCATCAAGATCATCGAAACACTCTTCTGTTATCAAGGCAATTAATTCTGCACCAATACCTCCAGTCTTCATACATTCCTCAACAATAATTACTTTATTTGTTTTTCTTATTGATTTTGAGATGGTTTCCATATCAAATGGTTTTAAACTTATTAAATCGATTAACTCAACATATATTCCTTTTTTTTCTAATTCTTCAACAGCTTTAAGGCAGTGATGTCTCATTCTTGAATAAGTCAATAAAGTAATATCATTACCTTCTTTTACAACGTCAGCCTGATCTAAAGCGCAAGTATAATCACCCTCTGGTAATTCTTCAGACAAATTGTACAGAAGAACATGTTCGAAAAATAGAACCGGATTATCATCTCTTATAGCGGCTTTCATTAAACCTTTAGCATTCGTGGGTGTACTGCATGCAACAATCTTTATGCCAGGAACTGCATGAAAATAGGCTTCAAGTCTTTGACTGTGCTCAGCACCAAGTTGACGCCCAACTCCTCCAGGACCTCGAACTACAGCTGGTATTTTATAATTTCCGCCGCTTGTATATCTAAGCATACCCATATTATTTGATATCTGATTAAAAGCTAAAAGCAAAAAACCCATATTCATTCCTTCTACTATTGGTCTTAAGCCAGTCATTGCTGCGCCCACAGCCATACCAGTAAAACTATTCTCTGCAATTGGAGTATCTAATACTCTTAACTCTCCATATTTTTCATATAAATCCTTGGTTACCTTATAAGATCCTCCATATTGACCAACATCTTCACCCATAACGCAAACATTTACATCATTTGCCATTTCTTCATCAATTGCCTCTTTCAAAGCATTAAATAATAATGTTCCAGCCACAATTAATTACCTAATTAATCACGTATATAATCCTACCACCTTGAATAATTCATCCTCCTTCAGCAAAGGTTATAAGTAGTAATATTGACAAAATCATTCCAGGTGAAAGCAAAAGTATTAAAATTCCTAGGTCATGTAAAGACATTCAAAAAAAATTGATTTTCTTAATGATATTCGCAATTCAACTTTTCATAATAAAAAAACTGCGAATAAATACAATAAAAAGTCCTATGCCTATAAAAGCAAAAGAAAAGGTTAGCAAAAAAGATAATCCAATTATTAAGGTATTAATACTAGAAGAAATATTTTGAACTATTTCAGAAGAATTGGATGGTTTATGTAATGAAAAATAAATTGCAATTTTATTACTTAATAAATAAAAAAATATAAATAATAAAAAACTGGTTAATGATCCAACAATAAAATTTAATGGTCCTTTTTCGGGAATATTTTGTTCAATATTCTGATTACTTTTATCAGCCAAAATAAAATTTTGTATAAAAAAATTTAAATAAATGTTATTCCCTTTTTAAGGAAAGTGCAAACCCATGAATCGTAACCATGATCTTTAAATAATTTATAATTTGCACTTAATTCTTCTTTAGCAGTCTCTAAATCTTTAAAAAGTGCAAAGCATGTGGGGCCTGATCCACTCATTGAAAATGTCAGATTATTCTCTAATTTAGAAAGTAAATATAATGCCTGCTTTACAGAATCATTAACATTTTCAACAACTAACTGCAAATCATTTTTTATAGTTAAATATTGATTATCAAAATTTAAGTTATTTAAACCATTATCTCTTAAATTTTTTCTTATGTTCTCAATCATTTCTCTATTAGTAAGATATTGATCACAAAATTTATTACTATATTCTTTATAAGTTTCAGCAGTAGATACTGATACATTTGGATCTTTTAAAAGAATTACTCCATATTCAAAGTTTGAATCTAGTTTCTCCAAAATTTCGCCTCTTCCAAAACATAATTGAATACCACCATTTATAAAAAAGGGAATATCAGATCCTAAAGTTGATGCTAATGAACATAATGTTTCTTTATCTAAGTTCAAATCCCATAATTTATTAAGACCAATTAATGTTGCAGCTGCATTACTTGATCCACCAGCTAATCCTGCACCAATTGGAATATTTTTTCTTAAAAATATATTCGCACCGAAATCTGTATTTGATTTTTTCCTTAATAGATTTGCAGATTTAACAATTAAGTTATCACTAGATAAGCTTAAATCATTACAATCAGATTCAAGTTTAATTAAACCTTTATTGTTAATTTGAAATTCTAAATAATCAGAAAGATCAATATTTTGCATAATCATTGCTAACTCATGGAATCCATCCTCTCTTTTACCAATAACTTCAAGGTGTAAATTTATTTTTGCAGGAGATTTTATAATAATTTTCGTGTTAGCTAAATCTTGCATATACTTAATTTTTTATTTTTTAATTTTAATACAATTTTCTGCAAGCTTAATCCATTGGTCAATTGAAATATCTTGTGGTCTTAAATTAAAACAAACTTTTGAATATTCAGATAATTCATTTATCTCTTCATTTGAAAGTATTGAATTAAGAGTATTTCTAAGCATTTTTCTTCTTGAATTAAATGAAATTCGAAGAAGTTTATCTATATATTTTTCTAGACCAATATCTAATCTTAGATCATTTTTAATTGGTTCGAAAACTACTAAAGAAGAAAAAACTTTTGGAGGCGGACTAAAAGATGAAGGCGGTACATCGCAAATTTTTTTTATTTTTGATAAGAGTTGCATTCTTACACTAAGCGCACCAGCATTGGGACTTCCTTCTTTTGACAAAATCCTATCTACAACGTCTTTCTGCATTAAAAAAATTATTTTTTCGTAATTATAGTTTCTTATAATGCCCAATCGCCCTATGAAAATATCCAATATTGGGCCAGTTATATTGTAGGGAATATTTGCAATCACTTTTGTAATCTTCTTATTAATTGAATCTAAATTTACGGTAAGAATATCTCCCTGCTGAAGTGAAAACTTATTATTATTATTGAATTTATCATTCAATAAATTTATTAAATCTTTATCTAATTCAATCGCATGTAATTTTTTAATTTCTGAATCTAATAACTTAGATGTTAAAGCTCCTTTACCTGGTCCAATTTCTAAAATAAAGTCATTTTTATTAAGAACAGCAATTTCTTTGATTTTTTCTAATATTTTTTTATTTACCAACCA
>QCCP01000004.1 GCA_003281225.1 Prochlorococcus sp. AG-347-L20 | reverse complement strand
ATTAGCTAAAAGAACTGATGAGGAACATAAAAAAGATATAGATGCTAACAATCTTGAGTTAATTGACTTAGTAGTTGTAAATTTATATCCTTTTAAAAAAACTGTAGATCAGGGAGCTAAATGGGAAGATGCTATTGAAAATATCGATATTGGAGGTCCATCTATGATTCGTTCTGCGGCTAAAAATCATAAAGATGTTTCCGTTTTAGTAGATCCTAGTCAGTATCAAAATTTTCTTGAAGAAAGTAAAAAAGGTGAATTGAAAGACTCATATAAAGCAAAATTAGCCCTTGAAGCTTTTCAACATACAGCAGACTATGACGCTGCAATATCTAATTGGATAAGAAAAGAAAGAGATTTACAATCTTCCAAATATATTGAATCTTATCCACTAATCAAAACCTTAAGATATGGGGAGAATCCACATCAAAAAGCTTTCTGGTACGGTTTAAGTAACATTGGATGGAACTCAGCAGAACAATTACAAGGAAAAGACTTAAGTTATAACAATCTATTAGATCTAGAGTCAGCTCTTTCTACAGTTTTAGAATTTGGCTACACAGAAAAAGATGAACTCACAACCGACATGTTTGCCTCTGTTATTTTAAAACACAATAATCCTTGTGGTGCCTCTATAAGTAATTCAGCTTCTAAAGCATTTTTGAATGCTTTGGAATGCGACTCTGTTAGTGCATTTGGTGGAATAGTTGCTTTTAATTCAAATGTTGATAGTGAGACCGCAATTCACCTCAAAGATATTTTCTTAGAGTGTGTCGTCGCTCCATCTTTTGATGAGGAAGCTTTAGAAATTTTAAAAGTTAAAAAGAATTTAAGAATTTTAAAGTTTTCAAAAGATCAACTTCCAAAAAAGAATCAAAATTCTATAAAATCAATAATGGGAGGATTACTAGTTCAAGATACTGACGATAGTAAAGAAAAAACTGAAAATTGGATTTCAGTAACTAATAAAAATCCGAGTAATCATATTAACTTAGATCTGAATTTTGCATGGAAAATTTGCAAACACGTTAAATCTAATGCCATTGTTATTGCAAAAGACCAACAAACTATTGGCATTGGAGCTGGACAAATGAATAGAGTAGGAGCAGCAAAAATTGCATTAAAAGCAGCTGGAAAGCTAAGTTCTGATGCTGTCTTGGCCAGCGATGGGTTTTTCCCATTTGCAGATACTGTAGAACTAGCAAATGAATATGGAATAAAAGCTATTATTCAACCCGGAGGAAGTCTTAGAGACCAAGAAAGTATTGATATGTGCAATTCAAAAGGAATCTCAATGGTATTTACTCAAAAAAGACACTTTTTACATTAAATTAAGTTGATTTTGGATAATATGTAATCTTGTTAGTTTTTCTAAATAAAGATAGCCTACCTGGACCTGCACATAGAAAGTAGAGAGAAATAGCCCCATATATAAAAGACAATTCGAAAGCATAATTATGACCTTCAACCACTGCTAAAGGAAAACCTTCTAGTCCAGTATCAAGGAGATGAAAATAAACTGCAAATGCCATGGTGGAGAATAGACCAAGAGAAGAAAGCCTAGCAAAAATCCCTAAAGCCAATCCTACTGGGCATATTAATTGAGTAATTGCTGCTCCAAAAGTCCAAATAACAGGATCACCTGGCAAAAATGGGAAGTACTTACCAACTACAAACTCAGCAAAACCCTGCGGATCTTGAAGTTTTTCAAGGCCGTGATGGATCATCAAAGCACAAAAACCTATTCTTAAAACAAAAATCGACAATTCTCCAAGGATATTTACCTCTGACCCTGAAGATGAATTGGCAACTACTACTTCAACTTTTTGGGGCGCTTTAGTTCTATTCATACTTGCAGTTTGAACCTGATTAGTTTGTGCTTTGTCTTCCATACTTCATTAAGTTTTCATTATTCTAGTTAATAAAGTAGATCTTTTGGAATTATCTGACTAATAAATTAAAAAAACTAAGCAAATTTATAAATGAGTAACAAATTCAGGAAGCAATATCAATTAACTTTTCAATAACATCTGCAACGACCTTATCAGGAGTGGATGCACCTGAGGTAATTCCAACATTAATTTTTCCACTAGGAAGAAAATTATTCTTAAGTTCTAATTCCGATCCTAGTGGTTTATGAAATATTGAATTTTCTTTAACTGATATCCTCTCTGGAGTATCAATATGAAAAGAAGAAATATTTTTAGTAATTGCTATTTCTTGTAGGTGAGTAGTATTGGAAGAATTGAAGCCTCCAATAACTACTAAAATATCTAGGTCTTCATCAACCAAAGAGAACATTGCATCTTGTCTTTCTTCAGTTGCATCACAAATAGTATTAAAAGCTAAAAAGTGACTATTTAAGTTTTCTGGTCCAAATTTTTTTAACATCGTCCTTTCAAAAACTTTTCCAATTTCCTCAGTCTCGCTCTTAAGCATAGTTGTCTGATTTGCAACTCCCACTCTATCTAAATCTTTATCAGGATCAAATCCATTAGAACAAGCTTTAGCAAATTTGTTCATAAACTCATTTCTATTACCTTTCCCCAGAATATATTCAGAAACGTAGTTAGCTTCTTCTAAATCAAGTACAACTAAATATTTACCTGCGAATGAACTCGTAGCGAGAGTCTCTTCATGTTTAAATTTTCCATGAATAATAGATGTGAAAACATGTTTTTTATGTTTTTCAACTGTATGCCAAACCTTAGAAACCCATGGACAAGTTGTATCAATAATATGACAACCTTTCTCATGCAAAAGTTTCATTTCTTGAACAGTAGCTCCGAAAGCAGGGAGTATAACAACATCCCCATTAGAAACTAGAGAAAAATCTTTAATTCCATTTTTAGCTGAAATGAATTTCACATTCATTTTTCTTAAATGATCATTAACCGAGGGATTATGAATTATTTCGTTTGTTATCCAAATATTCTCATTAGGGTAATGTCTTCTAGTTTCATAAGCCATTGCTACAGCTCTTTCAACTCCCCAACAGAAACCAAAGGCTTTTGCCAACTTAATATTTAGTCTGCCTTTAGTATAAGTAAAACCATTATCCCTAATAGAACTTATCAAATCACTTTGGTAAGCTTCTTCTAACGCTTGAGCTCTTTTTGTTGGAGAGTCGAAACCCCTTCTATTATATCTATCAGAATGATGAAGTGATCTTCTAAAAGCTTGAGTATCCATCTTTCTATATTACAACGTTTTAAATAATTTTTCGTAAAAAAAAGAAACCTGACATAAGTCAGGTTTCTTAAATCAATTTTCAGTTAGATTATTTAGCAGATGCAAAGTCTGGATATGCTTCCATTCCATGCTCTCCTATATCTAAGCCTTGAGTCTCTTCCTCTTCAGATACTCGGATTCCACCGAATAATCCTCCAATTACAGACCAGGCAATCCAGCAAGTAACTAGTGTCCAAATAGCATAAGCCGCGGCACCAAGAGCTTGAACTAGAAGAAGAGTAATACCTCCTCCGTTGAACAATCCCATACCTGCTCCATCACCTTGAACAGCTGTACCCCAAAGACCGATAACTACAGTACCCCATACACCACAAACTCCGTGAACAGAGAATGCACCTACAGGATCATCGATCTCAGCGGCATCAAGTGCTGCAACAGAAAATACAACGATTATTCCGCCCACTAGTCCTGCGAACCAGGCTCCAGCAAGAGTCATATCACCACAACCAGCAGTGATACTAACCAAACCAGCAAGGATTCCGTTAATTATCATTGTAAGATCAGGCTTACCAGAAGTTAATGTTGAAACAATAGTTGCACCAATAGCTCCAGCTGCTGCTGCCAAAGTAGTTGTTACAGCAACATATGGAACCCATTGATCCATAGCAAGTTGAGAACCGGGGTTAAATCCGTACCAACCTATCCATAGGACTAATGCACCTAGAGTAGCTATAGCCATATTGTGTCCAGGCATAGCTTGTGGTTTCCCATCAGAGTATTTGCCAATTCTTGGTCCAAGAAGCATAGCTCCTACAAGACCCGCCCATGCTCCAACTGAGTGAACAATTGAAGAACCAGCAAAGTCTACAAAACCTAAAGAATCAAGCCAACCACCATTCCATTTCCAGCTACCAGCAATTGGATATATAAATGCAGTTAATACAACAGCAAAAACAACAAATTCTCCAAATTTAACTCTTTCAGCAACAAGACCGGAAACGATAGTTGCCGCAGTTCCTGCGAATGCAGACTGGAACAAGAAATCAACAGTTGGGACTAATCCAGCATCAGTAACCATATCAGCGGTAACTGTTGGATCAAAAAATAAGCCTCCAAAGTAAAGCCATCCGTCAGCAACACTTCCTCCGTACATTAATGAATAGCCGATAAACCAATAAGAAGTCACAGCTAGAGCAAATACAAAGAGGTTTTTAGCAAGGATGTTTACTGCGTTCTTAGAACGACACATACCTGCTTCAACCATAGCGAAACCGGCGTTCATGAAGATCACCAAAATAGTAGCGATCAAAAGCCATAAATTGTTAGCAAGAAAAGCTGCATTCAACTCAGGTAAATCAGCTGCATGAGCTGAAAGATTAAAAATACCTAAACCAAACAAAGCTAGGGGAACAGTTGCAAGCCACAACATTGAGCGGTTTGAACTAAATCCTCGAATACTCCTCAAAAGGAGCATAGGTCCATTAACAAGACTTGCATCTTGTAATTTGGACCTAGAGCGCCTTTGAGGCGTTTGCAAAGCAGTGGTCATAAAAAAAAATTAGATCTGCAAAAAAACAGTTTGTGCTGTTTCCTTTCAAATTTAAATTTATTCAAAAAACTTATCAGTGTCTAGTAGTTGTTTATACCAATTTTATAGTTGCACCATAAAAAATTATTTGTTAAATTTGAAAATTGTTTTTTTAGAATTTCAAATTATCAAGTTTTTTAATTATTTTAGAGGTTTAATTCCATTCCATGTAACGTGATCTTTATGAAATACAAACGAACAAGGGATGGTGATCATTCCTGCACTGGAAGATTCTCTAAAAAGCTTGCCGTATAAGGGGTCTGCTTCATCTCCGGAAGTAAAAAATTCTGCATCTTTTCTGGTTATACAAGGTACTAAAACGCTTTTACTTTCAGGAATCAGATCTTTTAATTCTATTAAGTGTTTTTGGCCTCTTTTCGTTACTGTATCTGGGAATAGAGCTACATTTTCTTTAATCCAAGTCGTATTTTTTACTTCTATGTAAATGTTACGTTTATCAGGATTTGAAGATTTTGGAGTTAAAAAAAAGTCAATTCTGCTTTTTTTATCTTTTCCGTAAGGGATTTCTGATTGAATTGTGTCTATTTCTCCTATTATTTCGTTTAGCAAATTTTTCTCAATAACCTTTTTGATTAACTTATTTGCAAATAGTGTATTAATACCCACCCAAACCTCCTCATTTTTTGCATCTAATACACATATCTGTTCCCATGTAAAAGGTAATTTTCTTTTTGGAGAAGAAGCAACACTTATTCTTACTTTTGCTCCCTCACTCAAAAGTCCCTTCATTGGGCCTGTGTTAGCACAATGAGCAGTTACAACCTCTCCACTTTCTAATTTTATATCTGCAAGAAACCTTTTATACCTCTTGATTAAAACCCCTTCGATTAATGGATCAAATTCAATTATCCGATCATTCATAAATATGTCTTTATTTAAAAATCAAATATAATAGAAACTTAAACTTCTTGAAAAATTTAGACAAATCCAAATGCAATCATTTTTTAAAAAAAATGTTTTTTCAATTTCATTTGGTACTAGTCTAAGTAAATTAGCTGGATGTATAAGACAAATATTTATAGCTGCTGCTTTTGGGGTTGGGGTAACATACGACGCATTTAATTATGCCTATATAGTCCCAGGTTTTTTGCTAATAATTATTGGAGGAATTAATGGTCCGTTACATAACGCAGTCGTTGCAGTTTTAACTCCGCTTAACAAAAAAAAAGGAGGAATTGTTTTAACTCAAGTAAGCATAAAACTGTCAATATTATTATTAATTTTAGCCATATTAATTTACTCTAATTCCAGTTTATTAATTGAATTATTAGCCCCCAATTTAAGTTCGGAAGCTAAATCAATTGCTACTTACCAATTACAAATACTTACACCGTGCATCCCTTTATCCGGATTCATAGGTTTAAGCTTTGGCGCCTTAAATTCCCAAAGAAAATTCTTTTTATCAAGTATAAGTCCAGCAATAACAAGCTTAACTACTATTTTTTTTATTTTAGTGAGTTGGATTTTCAACCAAGAAAATATATCTTCTAATTTATTTAAATATACGGGATTACTAGCTTTTGCAACTTTGACGGGCACTTTAATTCAGTTTGTTGTTCAAATTTCGGAAATAAAGAAAATTGGTCTCTTGAGGTTAGATTCAACCTTCAATTTATTTAAAGATGAAGAGCGGAGGATTTTCAAACTAATAATTCCCGCATCTATCTCATCAGGTCTAAGTCAAATTAATGTTTTCATCGATATGTTTTTTGCTTCAAGCTTTCAAGGAGCAGCATCTGGACTAGCTTACGGAAACTTTCTCATACAAGCTCCTTTAGGCATATTATCTAACTCTTTGATTTTGCCATTACTTCCAAAATTCTCTAAATTAAGAAATGATAAAGACGACAGAGGTCTTCAAAAAGAATTGATATCTGGGATAGAGTACTGTTTCTTGACAGCTATTTTTTTAACGGGATTTTTCATAACATTCAATAATCAAATCGTAGAATTAGTTTTTCAAAGAGGATCTTTTGATTATTCAGCGGCTTTAAAAGTAAAGAATATATTAATTGCTTATGCAGTTGGCATACCTTTTTATCTTTATAGAGATTTATTAGTAAGAACTTACTATTCAATAGAGAAAACAAAATTCCCTTTTAAGTCTTCATTTGCAGGGATAATATTTAACATTTTTTTTGATTGGTTTTTAATTGGTGCCCCAATTAAAAATTTTGGGAATCTTTCTCCATATAATTTCGGAGTTGTAGGAATAATTTTATCTTCAGTAATAGTCAACTATATAGTTTGCATTTTGCTTTCTTTAAATCTACGTAATGAAGCTATCCATTTGCCTAACTTGGATTTATTGAGAAAAATCAGCCTTATGTCATTAGCAGCGTTTATAGATAGTACACTTTGTTTTACTATTCTCAAAACTACGAATAGCTACAATTCAAATATGGGAGAATTTTTTCTATTAATATTTGGATCTCTAACTTTTTTTGTAATTTATTTTTTACTTACAAAATACTTTAAAGTAAATAAATTTAAAGTTTAAAAAAAAATTTAGTTTTCAAAAAACCTTTCCAAAATCTCCTCTAATTCTAAAATTTGTGAAGTAGTTATTAAATTAATCAATGGAATAGTGTTAATACCATCCCCTACTTTTACGTTTATTGCTTTTAAACTTATTTTTGCAGCCTCCAATGATCCTTGATCTTTATTGCTTATACATTCAATAGCTAGATGCCTAGCTAAGCCAGCATCACCAAGATACAAATTCCACTTTTCTATTTTTATAAAAACCTTTTCTGAAATAATATTTTCTAGATCACTTATTCGTATCTGAGAGTCCATAAATATAGAATTGTTTTAAGATGATTGTTTTGAAGTATCTTTAGGTTTTTTTATAATCACGAAAAATAAATGGGAGGCCAAAAGGACTGACCAAGTAATTGCAAAATTATTAAAAAAATCTATTTCATATTTAATTTCTTTTAAAAGCCATGTACCACTTACAATTGCAGTAAATATCATACAGTGAATAACAAAGTTTACTATTCGAGAAAAATGTTTATAAATAGGATCTTCTAGATCACCATTTCCATACCACTTTATAGGCATATTAATAATTGTATTGTTAATAATAGATATTTTACCCGATATCTAGTTGACTAAGAGACCCTGAAACAGAGATATTACATAATTATGCGCCTGTAGCTCAGTGGATTAGAGCACCTGACTACGGATCAGGGTGTCGGGAGTTCGAATCTCTCCAGGCGCGTTTAAAATTCTGAAATATTCTTTTTATATTTTTCTAAAAAATATCGTCTATATTATGGGTATTACTCATCAAATTCAATGAATATCCTTCAAAATCTTAAAGAAAGTGATCCAGTAATATCCAAATTTATCAACTCTGAAAAAAATAGACAGGAAACTCATCTTGAGTTAATCGCAAGTGAAAATTTTGCATCAACTGCCGTCATGCAGGCTCAAGGATCCGTCCTTACAAATAAATATGCCGAAGGATTACCTCAAAAAAGATATTACGGGGGATGTGAATTTGTTGATGAAATCGAGGAATTAGCTATTCAGAGAGCGAAAAAATTATTTAATGCAAATTGGGCTAATGTTCAACCCCATAGTGGTGCGCAGGCAAATGCTGCTGTTTTCCTAAGTCTCCTTAAACCTGGCGACACAATCATGGGGATGGATTTATCTCACGGTGGACACCTAACTCATGGATCTCCAGTAAATATGAGTGGCAAGTGGTTCAATGCGGTTCACTATGGTGTAAATAAAGAAACTAGTGAATTGAATTTTAATGAGATAAGAGAGATAGCACTGCAAACAAAACCAAAATTAATCATATGCGGATATTCTGCTTATCCAAGAACAATCGATTTTGAATCATTTAGAAATATTGCAGATGAAGTTGGTGCATTCTTAATGGCTGATATTGCACACATTGCCGGTCTTGTAGCAAGTAAACTTCACCCAAATCCAATACCTTATTGTGATGTAGTAACTACAACTACTCATAAAACATTAAGAGGGCCTAGAGGGGGACTTATCTTGTGTAAAGATGCAGAATTTGGAAAGAAATTTGATAAATCTGTTTTCCCTGGAACTCAAGGTGGGCCCCTAGAACATATTATTGCCGCTAAAGCAGTTGCATTTGGAGAAGCCTTACAGCCAGATTTCATTAATTATTCCCAACAAGTAATAAAAAATGCCAAAGTTCTAGCTTTAACTTTAAAAAATAGAGGTATTAATATCGTTAGTGGAGGCACTGATAATCATATTGTTTTACTCGATTTAAGGAGCATCAATATGACTGGTAAAATTGCTGACTTGCTCGTAAGTGAAGTGAATATCACTGCAAATAAAAATACTGTTCCATTTGACCCTGAATCACCGTTTGTGACCAGCGGTCTAAGGTTAGGTACTGCCGCTTTAACTACTAGAGGCTTTAATGAGAATGCTTTTGCAGAAGTTGGCGAAATTATTGCTGATAGATTACTTAACCCAGACGATTCACTGATTGAAAGTCAATGTAAAGAAAGAGTATTATCCTTATGTAATCGTTTTCCGCTTTATGAAGGCAAACTTGAAGCATCAATTAAATGAGTCCTAATTCCAAGGGAGTTGAAATTCTTTCTATTGGAACAGAGTTACTTTTAGGAAATATTACAAATACAAATTCTCAATGGATTTCTGAACAGTTGTCTGAACTAGGCTTAAATCACTTTAGGCAATCAACTGTAGGTGATAATTGTGATCGAATTATGAAAGTAATTCAAGAAATATCAAAAAGAAGTAATCTTCTAATTACAACAGGTGGCTTGGGACCCACCCCAGATGACTTAACTACTGAAGCAATAGCCAAATCTTTTAATGTATCTCTTTTTGAAAGACCGCACTTATGGGACGAAATTAAACAAAAACTTTCAAACTCAAAGCTCCAGGACGATTCTTCTAGCTTAAGGAAACAATGTTTCTTCCCAAAAAGTGCTCAAATTATTAATAACTCTAGGGGCACTGCCCCAGGGATGATTTGGGAACCATTAAAAGGATTTACTATTCTTACTTTCCCTGGAGTACCAAGTGAAATGAAAACTATGTGGGAAGAAACGGCGTATGATTTCATTAAAACCAAATTCTCAGATAGTTATTCATTTTTTTCAAATACTCTCAAATTTACAGGCATTGGAGAATCTAGCGTTGCAGAAAAAATTAATGATTTATTAAATCTTAAAAACCCGACGGTTGCGCCATATGCAAACTTAGGAGAGGTTAAGCTCAGAATTACCGCACGAGCAAAGAATGACCTGGAAGCAAAAACTATAATTAAGCCTGTAAAAGAAAAATTAAAAAAAGAATTTTCGAAATTCATTTTTGGAGAGGATAACGATACTCTTCCAAGCGTTTTAATAAAAGAATTAACCAAAAGGAACCAAACTATTGTTTTTGCTGAATCCTGCACCGGAGGTCTTCTTTCTTCATCACTAACCTCAATATCAGGTTCATCTCAAGTTTTTAAAGGTAGTATTATTTCCTATAGTAATGAACTAAAAAATTCATTATTAAATATTTCTGAAGAAAAGCTTACAAAATATGGAGCTGTTTCTGAAGAAGTTTGTGAGGCCATGGCAATTAATGTAAAAGAGAAATTAGGAGCAGATTGGGCAATAGCAATTAGTGGAATAGCTGGTCCTAACGGAGGCAGTCAAGATAAACCGGTTGGTCTTGTCTATATCACAGTTTCAGGACCAAATAATCACATAACTAATATAAAAAAACTATTTAACTCAACCCGAAATAGAAACGAAATACAAACACTAAGTGTAAATGTGTGTTTGAACAGTCTCAGATTAATCCTATTATCGAATAGTAAGTAACTATTTTTACAAATTGAGTCAAGATACCCTATTTGATAAAGTTTGGAATTTACATAAAGTTTCAAGTCTTCCAGGAGGTTCTGATCAGATATTTATTGGTCTTCATCTCATCCATGAAGTGACGAGTCCTCAAGCATTTGGTGCTTTAAAGGACAAAAACTTAAAAGTAAAATACCCTGATAGAACTGTTGCTACTGTTGATCATATTGTGCCAACAGATAATCAGAGCAGGCCTTTCAAAGATAATCTCGCCGAACGGATGATTGAAACACTTGAGAAGAATTGCTTAGAACATAAAATAAGATTTTTTAATATTGGTAGTGGTAATCAAGGGATAGTTCATGTAGTAGCACCAGAATTAGGGCTTACTCAGCCAGGAATGACAATCGCTTGCGGAGATTCTCATACTTCAACTCATGGAGCTTTTGGGTCAATTGCTTTTGGGATAGGTACAAGTCAAGTGAGAGATGTCCTCGCTACCCAAACCATCGCTATCAACAAATTGAAAGTGAGGCAGATTTGGTGTGACAAAAAATTATCGAAGGGTGTTTTTGCTAAGGATTTAGTACTTCATATCATTAATGAACTTGGTGTAAAGGCAGGAGTAGGTTTCGCATATGAATTCGCTGGGCCCGCGATAGATGAATTATCAATGGAAGAGAGGATGACTATATGTAATATGTCTATTGAAGGAGGAGCAAGATGCGGCTACATTAACCCTGATGAAAAGACATTTAGTTACATTAAAAATAAATTATGTGCTCCAAAAAGTGAGCATTGGAATAAAGCGATCACATGGTGGAAATCATTAAAAAGCGATGAAAATTCAATTTATGATGATGTAATTAAATTAGATGCTTCAAAAGTGGAGCCAACCGTAACCTGGGGGATTACTCCTGGCCAGAGTATAAGCATTAATCAACAAATCCCTCTTTTAGATGACTTGTCCCCAAATGATAAATTAGTTGCAAAAGAGGCTTATGAATATATGAGTTTCAAGCCGGGGCAATATATCAAAGATACTCCTGTTGATGTTTGTTTCATAGGTAGTTGCACAAATGGAAGAATAAGTGACTTAAGAATTGCAGCTAAAGTAATAAAAAACAAAAAAGTATCCAAGAATGTCAAAGCATTTGTAGTTCCAGGTTCAGAAAAAGTAGCCACTAAAGCAAAACAAGAGGGTCTTGATCAGATATTTAAGGATTCTGGCTTTCAATGGAGAGAACCTGGCTGCTCAATGTGTTTAGCAATGAATTCAGATAAGCTAATAGGTAATCAAGTTAGTGCTAGTTCTAGTAATAGAAATTTTAAGGGTAGGCAAGGATCTCCCAGTGGGAGAACACTGCTCATGAGTCCAGCAATGGTTGCCGCTGCTGCAATTAATGGCAAAGTCAGTGACGTTAGAGAATTTATTAACTGATGAAATCAGAGTTTACTCAGCCAATTGGAAAAATTTCAAATATTAACGGGCAATGTATCCCCTTGATTGGTAATGACATTGATACAGATCGAATAATTCCAGCTCGTTTTTTAAAGTGTGTTAACTTTGATTCATTGGGTGAATCTGTTTTTGAAGATGATAGAAAATCTTTAAAAGGAAGGCATCCTTTTGATCTTGAGAAAAACAAAAATGCCTCGATACTAATTGTTAATAGCAATTTTGGATGTGGTTCCAGTAGAGAACATGCTCCCCAAGCGCTTATGAGATGGGGTATAAAAGCAATTATAGGCGAGAGTTTTGCCGATATTTTTTACAGTAATTGTATTGCAATCGGAATTCCATGTTTTACGTTATCTAAAAAATACATAGAACAAATGCAAAACTATTGCGATGATCAATTTTTATTTTTAGAAATTGATCTGAAAACATCCTTAGCAAAATCAAACGATTTGAATTTAAATCTTGAGATTAGGGAAAGCTCAAGAAAAATGTTTTTATCAGGAGAATGGGATGCTACTTCAAGACTACTTGATAATGAAAATTTAATAGACAATAAATTTAACCAATTACCTTATATAAAATTTAACTCTCATTATTCTTAGCTATCTAAATCCAAATAACTTGAAAGAGATTCCCCCTGCTTGATTATGAGGTTGATAAAAAATACCAACTTCATAGGATCTTTTTTTCCAATTTAAGGAAATTTTAGAATCTATAAACTCACCATAATCATTTGAATCGTTTGTTAAGTTCAAAATCCCAAAACTTTTGAGAATAATTGGTCCATATAATTGCTGATCATAAGAAATATTCAAGGTTAAGTCCTCATAATTCTGATCAAACTTAAAAACACTTTCTCCACTATCAAATTTATAAAAAGGTAAAAGACTTATACGAGTATAATCAAAAGTTTTGTTTTTAAAATTACCAAATATTAATTCTGGGCCTATACCTAGCCCTAAATATTCTTGATGATGTCCATTTTCATAGAAAGAATATGATGCTTCTAATCTTGTATTAAGACTTAATCCTTTAGAAATTGGTTCAGGAATGTACTTATATGAAATATCAATAGATTTCTTTTTAGGATTTACAATATTAATTGGAAATTTCTGATCAAGAGAATAAAACAAATTACCTTTTAGGCTAGTTACTAGATTTTTTGTATTTAGAGCCTCAGCTGTTATGTTGGCCAATCCTAAAGATAAAAATTCTGACTTTTTGATGCCATCAGTAATCCAAGTATTTTCTTTTTGCAATTTTGAACCATAACCAGAGTAAATTTCTGCTTCACCTAATGAACCATTCCAAACCCTCTCTCTATAAACTCCATAAAAACTTTTTTCCCATACTGAATCTAATAAATCAATTTCTTTACTCAATTTGGTGTTGAATCTAAATGCATCTGAAAATTTATTGAAATCAAGAGAATTTAAATTCTTTTCTATTTCCAAATCCCAATTTTTTATTGTGCCTTTTATCTGGGATTTTAGTGCAAAATAATCTTCAAAACTTGAATTTCTCTTAACCCTATCTGAAGTTATTGATTCCCCCTTATTTACAAAACTTTTTGTATAGCCTTTGAGCGAGCGTTGAATCAAGAATTGAGGTTCTAAATCAAGAACAAAATCATCATTTATGTCTATTGAGTTAATTCTCCTCCCGATAAAATACCCATCCTTATCTAAATTTTCATATCCAAAGTTCCATGTATTTGTAGGTTGAACGTTTTTAGAATCAAAATTTCTACTACCTAACCAAAAGGGGATTGATACTTTTTCGTCAAGTATTAAATAATTTAATGAGGATTTAAATCTAAGTTTTTCATTAATAGGAAAAACTTCTAATGAATTGATTGCTAATTTTACTTGTTTTAATTCAAGTAAATCATTACTAAATATAGCCTTCTTACTCTTCCATTTATCTCCATCTATGGTTAACTTTTCTGTAAAAAACAACCAATTCTCTACATATTCAGGAGTATTTATAACTTCTTTTTTATTGAAATCAATTAAATTTCCTAATTTTTTAGAATCTGATGAGCTGAAATTTGAAGATATATCATCAATCAAGGTATTGGTATTAATAACGCCCTTAACATCTAATAGATAACCTTTTTCACTAATAAAGCTGTATTCAAGTTGCGAAACTCTAAAGATTTGATCTCCTAATATGAATGTTATATTTCCTTTTGCTTCAATCTTTTTATTTGACTTGTCGTATATTAATTTATCAGCTTTTAAGAGTTTGCCCCTATAAGAAACAGACACATTACCCTCTGCATAAATAACATCACTTATTTCGGACTGTTTATCCGATTGTATTATTAACTCTTGTTCATTTTCGGCTTTAGCAACCACAAATGAATTTGTTTTTTTCTTTAAAAATTTTACATAATCAATATCTTCAAAATCATTAGTGAGAGGATTATTTTTAGAATTTAATAAATTCTCTAAATTAGATACATTTGATGGAGTTGTTATTATTTTCCGGTTATTTATATCTTTATTAATTTTTAATAATTCAGCTGAAGTTGATGGCTGAATACAATTAACGAAAAGAAAAGAGAAAAATATTACTTTTTTGGATATACCTGAAATCAATTTAAGAATTTAATTAAAAAAATTAATCTTGAGGACTTTCGAGGTCTTTTCTGTTTGGAGTTCTTGTTGGGTCACTTGCTAAAAATCCGAAAAGAAATATTCCAACAAAGAAAAAAACGATAGTGTAAACAGAAATTTTTAAGGCGAGCATGGAATTACTAGTGCTGACAGATTTATATCCTATTAAATTTATAATTAAACTATGGTTAATTGTTTACTTTTTGTATTTTTGGTAAATTTTGAAATACTTTAAGGAAGATTAATTGATTAATCGTCATGATCATCCCAAGGATCAGTAAGCTTGGCTGCTTTAGGTCCGAAGGCAGTCCATAGACCAAAACCGGTCAAAGCTAAAAGTAAAGCCAGAATTGTTACAGCTATAGATACTGCAGGATCTGGAGCAGATGATAAAGTTTGCATCAATTTTGCTAAGTTTGTAAACAATTTATGTATAAGTTCTTATACAATAGCGAAATAATATTCGATTTTGTGAATTTAACATGGGTCAAAAAACAGCATTAGGAAGTCTTTTAAAAGCAATTGGCAATTCAGGGCAAGGTAAAGTTGTACCTGGTTGGGGAGCAGTTCCTGTTATGACAGTAATTGGTCTACTACTTTTGGTTTTCTTAGTTATTCTTCTACAAATCTATAACCAATCCCTACTACTACAAGGTTTCTCAGTAGATTGGAACGGAAACTAAATTTCTGAAATTTCTCAAAAAGTTATTTGGTTAATGTGAAAATTGCCAAATAACTTTTTTTTTAATTTTTGTTTTTATTAATTAGTTATAGTTTATATATATTCATAATTCTCAAACAAAAAGAGATTTAGAAATAAAAAATGAAAGAAATATTTTTAATTGGATTAGGAAATCCTGGTAAAAAATACCAAAAAAATAGACATAATATTGGTTTTTTACTGCTTGAAAATTTTTCGAAAAAATATAACTCAAATTTTTTGTTAAAAGATAAGCTTAAAAGTTCCTGCTCAGAATTTCAAATAAATGATTCTAATTTCAGGTTATTTTTACCAAATACGTTTATGAACAACAGTGGTGATGCTGTCCGAGCAATAGTTGATTGGTACAAAATAAATTTAGATCAGATTTTCATAATAGTCGATGATAAAGATCTTCCCCTTGGAAAAATAAGATTTAGAAGAAAAGGTAGCTCAGGCGGACATAACGGGCTGAAAAGCATCATTGAACAATTACAGACACAAAACTTTAAGAGAATAAGAATTGGTATTGGGTCACCCCCTCTTATAAAGGGAAAGAATAATTTTAATACCATTTCACATGTATTAGGAAATATTTCTCTAGAAGAAAAGTCAATATTGGATAAAGTGTATAAGAGAGTAATAGAATCTCTCGAACAACTAAATACTAAAAAAGAAGAATATATAATTAATGAATTAAATTCTTTTGACAAAGACCAACCTTGAGAAATGCGTTCAAAACCTGAAACTATTGCAAATGTAAGTGTTAGGGAATATTGCTTCTCAAAAAAGCAAATACAGGGGGTTGTGGAAGCTAGTCAATTTAAATGGAATTTTACATATTTTTTTAATAAAGGTCTATTAAAGATAAATCCACCTTTAGGAAGAGCATTAATTGAAAATGCCTTATTGAAATTTTTACTGAAAAAAGATTATGAACTAGAAACAGGAAATGAATATAAGTTTACTATTTCAGCCAAGTTTTAAAATCTATATTTTGATTCAAAGTAAACTTCATTTTGCAATAATCTTCTAAAATTATCAATGCTGATATCGCATCAAGGTTTTTATTAAGAATAAAAACCTCTCTAGGAATTAAAAACTTCAGACCACTAATTGGAAAAAGTTCGAAATATCTTGCTTTAGCTCTGTAGGTGGTATTTGTTTCCTCAAAAGTTATTATTTCTTTTTTAAAAAAATATAGTTTTTCTCTGATTTCTTTACTGGTAGTACCATTGCCAATAATAATTTGTGATATGTCCTCAGCGGCAATTAAATTTCTGACATAATTCTCTAGTAATTCACTTTTAAGAATAATCGCTTTATAAACTTTTTTTTCACTTATTTCAGCTAGTACTAAGCCACATTTACTTTTCCCAGGATCAATAGTTATAACTCTAGGCATTTAAGACGCAATCTTTAAAATATTGATTTCAACTACTATGGGTTCTACAGTTTTACTATCTCTCAAAGATACCACTTCTAACTTAAATTTGATATTTTGATTTTCTTGAAGAAAGTCTCTAATTTTTTTTATAAAATTTCCATTTGTTTTTATTTCACTAACTTGTGATCCTTTTGACTTGATTTCATCCCTTGTTTCTCTAAGCAATGATTTAATTTGTAAATCTATTGATTTAAGATTTAAATCATTTTCTCCCAGAATTGAACTTGTAATAACATCCCCTTTTTTGACTATTAATTTATTCTCTAATAAATCAGGAGATACAAAAACATAGTTATCACCTCTTAAGACATTTGTTGCTGATTTGATTAGTAAAATCCAGCTACCACCCTTGGCAGCTACTGTCTGAATTTTTGTAATATCACTAGGTCTCCACAAAAGAATATTTTTTGTTTCTTTATTGATTGGAATAACAATTTTCCTAACAAATTTATCAGCTTCATTGTAGATTTTTGGAAAGTCCTGTTTTAAATTTGAGTTAGAGTTAATTTCAGCTATAAATAAAGTTTGTCCTCTTTTAATAACAATATTTCCTCTCCTAAATTCTTTAATATTATTTTTTAATTGATTTAACTCCTTTTCTTTTTGAATAATTTTACCTTCAAGTTCCTCTTGCTCTTCCTGTAAAGGGATTAATGCCTTTTTACTTTCATCTAAAGTTTTTTGCAAAAAAGGAATATCAATAAAAAGCCTTTGTCTGAATTCTTCGCTTACTAAAATCAATAACCCAATTGATATTGAACTAATAAACCCACCAGTAATAATAGTTATTATAGTTGCTGTTTTTTTCGGTCTTAATTTTAAGATACTAAATCTAGCTTTACCAATCTTTGTTCCAAGAATATCCCCAAATGGTGCAATTAATCCCCCTAGTAATATTAAAAAAACAATTAAAATCCAAGCCACACTTTTGCATATACTCAGTACATCATAATTTATGATGAATCAATTAAATCTTTTTGCAAGAGCAATTGGATCGAACACTGTGATTTTTTTTCTTTCAATATTAAGAAGCCCTGAATCCTTTAAATCTCCCAATAATCTTGTAATGGTTACTCTTGTAGAACCAATAGCTTCAGCAATTGCCTGATGTGAAAGCCTTAAATCTATCGTAATACCTTTTTCACCTGCAACTCCAAAGTCTCTACAAAGGACCATTAAAAAACTTACCAAACGAGAAGACATATCTCTATGTGTAAGAGTTTCTATCATTGTTTCAGTTTGCAGGATCCTACTTGAAAGCCCCTGTAAGAGTAATAGTCCTACTGATGCGTCTTCCTCTATAGCTCTTAAAACAGAATTGGCAGGGGCTGTTATCATTTCAACTCTTGTGAATGCTATGGCATGGTAAAAACGATCGGATCTATGCCCTGTTAGAAGAGATAAAACACCAAAGAGACTATTCTCTCTTAAAAGAGCAACAGTTATTTCTTCACCTGACTCATAAACTCTTGAAAGTCGAACTGCTCCTCTTCTTATAAGATAAACCCTTTCAGCAGGGTCTCCGGGGAAAAATATTGTTTTAGACCTCTCAACCATTTCTGTGCTTGCACCATCTAGACCTTTAATAACTTCCATTAAAGTTCTATTTATTGGAAAGCGTTCTCCAACGGAGTTAATTTTACTTTGTCCGGAGTGTTGCGAACTAAAGCGGTTGAATCCTCGTGAAGCAGGTATCATAAATATCTTGACTATTAGAAAATTTAAGGAGACACCTTAAAATATCTTGTATCAACAGTAACAATTTTCAATTCTTTTCAGTTTATCAACAAGCTTTTTTCTGTCAGTTTCAAATTGCTTAATCCTTTTTTAAGTAAAATTACACTATATGCAGTGTCATTATATTCTCATTATACTGCATATAGAAAGAATTTAAATAATGGTAATTAGTTCATCTCATATTTATTCTAGAGGTAATCTTGATGTTGTAAAAACAAATACTGCCAAAAAAATTAACGTAAAAAATTTTTCACAAAACGGACAAATTCAAATCTATCAATCTGCATATAGAGGTAGCTACACATCCATCATTAGAGACTCTCTAAGAAATGCTGCTCTTGGCAGGAAAGTACTGTTAATACAATTTATGAAAGGAGGGGTCAAGCAAGGAGTAGATCATGCAGTAAAGCTATGCGGCAATTTAACCTGGGTAAGATCATCACATTCCTTTGATCAATATAATTCTAAAGCAACTGAAAATAATAAAAATTTAAAAAAATCTATTCATGAATCTACTATTGAATTATGGAATTTTTGTAAGAGAGAACTACAGTCTGGAGAAAATGATCAAATCATACTTGATGAAATTTTTTTAGCTATTGAAATGAAGATTATCAATAAAGATGATTTGATTTCAACACTTGAAAACCGATTTATATCAGGAGATGTAATCCTTACTGGTACAGATATACCTAAAGATTTATTATTAATGGCTAACCAAATTACCGAACTTCGCTCATAAAACAATGCTAAAAAATGATCTCTGGATAAATCAAAAAGCTTCTGAAGGTATGATAAAACCCTTTCAATCAAATTTGGTAAGACATCTTGAGCCTGACAATAAACAAAAGCCAGTTTTGAGTTTCGGATGTTCATCTTATGGCTATGATTTAAGACTTTCATCAAAAGAATTCCTCATTTTCAGACATATCCCAGGGACTGTGATGAACCCCAAAAAGTTTAATCCTAATAATTTAGAGAAAACTATTCTTCACCATGATGATGATGGAGACTTTTTTATTCTTCCTGCTCACTCCTATGGTTTAGGAGTTGCTTTAGAAAAGATGAAAGTGCCAGAAAATATAACTGTAATTTGCATTGGTAAAAGTACTTACGCGCGACTTGGAATTATTGTTAATACAACACCAGCAGAAGCAGGGTGGGAAGGTCATCTAACTTTAGAGTTTAGTAATAGTTCAGGTGCAGATTGCAGAATATATGCTGAAGAGGGTATTTGCCAACTACTCTTTTTTGAAGGTGATCCGTGCTCTACAACCTATGAAGATAGAAGAGGTAAATATCAAAACCAACCAGAAAAAGTAACACTTGCAAAGATCTGAAATGAGTAATGTTGAACTAATTTCGCTAACTCCTAATGCAGAAAAAACAATGGCTTACATTGCAAGAGTTAGTAATCCAAAAAATCAGGAAAATGAAGACTATTCGAAATTATTGAGTTATTGCATTAAAAATGAACATTGGAGTGTTTTTGAACAGTCATTTATGACCTTGCAAATAGAAACTAACAGAGGAATCGCTGCTCAAATTCTAAGACATAGATCATTTACTTTCCAGGAATTTTCACAGAGATATGCAGATAGTTCTCAATTGGGTAATATTCCATTACCAGAGTTAAGGCGTCAAGATTTTAAAAACAGGCAAAATTCGATTCCTGACCTCCCTGATGAGTTAAAAAAAAGATTCAATGAAAAAATTGGTTTACATTTTAAGGCTGCTTCAGAATTATACGAAGATTTACTTGCTGAAGGCGTAGCTAAAGAATGTGCGAGATTTGTTTTACCATTAGCAACTCCAACAAGAATCTATATGTCTGGATCATGCAGATCGTGGATCCATTATATTCATTTAAGATCAGCTCACGGCACTCAAAAAGAACACAAGTCTATTGCCCAAAATTGCAAGTCTATTTTTAAAAAAAGTTTTCCTATTGTATCAAAATCTTTAGAATGGTAAAAATTATCCATGACTACGAGGATTGACCTCATTATTTTTATTTTCTTGAATTTTTGAAAATTCAGCATTAATAATTTCCTCATAAGTTTTTTCTTCTTTTTCTATATTACTAATAGATTTTCTTATTTTTATTTCATCTTGTTTACCAATAAAAGTAGATATTAGATTCCCCTTTTTATCAAAAAGATTTACTTGAGGAATCCCGTTGACAGCATACTTCTGGATGTAATTATCCCATTTTTGATTATCAACATTTAAAAAAACAAAATTAATATCTTTTTCGTATTCATCTTTAAAAGCAGAAACTTGTGGAGCCATTTCTTTACAAACTTCACACCACTCAGCATAAAACTCCAGAAATGTAGGCTTATTATTCGTAAAAGCTATTTCAGGGTCAACAGATAATTCTCCAAAACTCTTTAGAAGATAAGTTGATTTAAACAAGAAATTTCTAAACAAACAGATTGAGATGATAACAATAGATATAATTAAAATAAGTATTGTTTTTAATTTTGTATTTAAAATTTGCTCTCGACTCTCAGATTGCACTATTAAGGAATTACTAACTTAAAACATCTTAAATAAGTTATACAAATAAAGAGAATTGAAATCTATAAGCTTTTAATCAACTGATAAAATATAACTAAATAATTATCAAAATTTCTTTGATTCCTGAAATCTAATTATGCAAGCAATCTTTGGAACTGATGGAATAAGAGGAAAATTTAATCAAGAAATAACCTATTCACTAGCCTACAAAGTAGGATATTCTCTGGGATTGACTTTAGAGAACAAAAATCCAATATTAATTGGAAGAGATACAAGAATTAGTGGTGATATTCTTCTTCAGGCAATAACACAAGGCTTAAGTGAAAGCGGCAAAAAATTTATAAATCTTGGAATCTGTCCTACCCCAGCAATACCTTTTTTAATAAAACAACTGAATCTTAGTAGTGGGATCATGATATCTGCAAGTCATAATCCGCCAGAATATAATGGCATAAAAATTTTTGATCATAATGGGCAAAAAATTACAAAGTGTCTAGAAAATAAAATTCAAAAATTAATTGAAGAGTCGAATCAAAATATATCAGTTCCTAAAAAAGTGATCCCTCTAAAAACAAATAAAGATCTTATGGATGTTTATATTAAAAGCCTTATCCAAACAATGGGTGGAGAAAATCTAAGTGGGTTGAAAATAATTTTAGACACATGCTATGGATCAGCGACAACATGCGCAAAAAAAATTTTTCAGGCTCTTGGTGCTGAAGTAAGAGTTATCAATAACTCTAATAATGGTTTGAAAATTAATATGAATTGTGGTTCTACTAACCTCGAACCATTAAAAAAAGCATTAAGAGAGAATCCTGCAGATATGGGTTTTAGCTTTGATGGAGATGCCGATAGAGTAATTGGAATGGATTCCAAAGGTAATGTGTTAGATGGAGATCACATTCTTTTTCTTTGGGGCAGAGAGCTAATGGAACAAAAAATGCTGACAAATAATTTATTAATATCAACGCAAATGGCAAACTTAGGTTTTGAAAGTGCATGGAATAAAATTGGAGGGATTTTACATAGAACTAACGTAGGAGATAAATATGTACATGACGCAATTAAGGAAAAAAGAGCTGATTTAGGAGGGGAGCAGTCAGGACATATACTTTCAAAAATTAATAACTTTTCCGGAGATGGGATATTGACTGCACTTCAAATTTCTAAATATTGTAAAGTGAAAAATATTAATTTAAATGACTGGCTTAAAAGTAGTTTCGAACCTCTTCCTCAAAAACTAACCAATATCAAATTAGATTTTAATATTAAAAAATTAAATCCAAAAACCAAAATCTTAATCGATCAAACTATAGAAAATTTTCAAGCATTGTACTCGGTTAATGGTAGAGTTTATATAAGGCCTAGTGGGACAGAACCTTTAATTAGAGTTCTAGTTGAAGCCAAAAATCATGAGGAAGTTAATTCCTTATCTAGCGAAATAACAAACAAACTATTTTTAGAAATCAATAAAATAATTAACTAACAATTAATCAATTTTTTATATAAATCCTTTCAAAAATTTCAAGTTGGTTAACAATCACATACTTTTCACGATTAGTTTTAACTTTACTTGGATTAAAACTTTCGGAATAATTAAAATCTTTTTTATCTATTTTTTTAAAATAAAAGTTACTTGATATAGTGCTATCCATGTAATCGAATAGATCCTTTACATCTGTTTTTATAAAAATTAGGGTCCCTTTTTGTAATGAATTTGAGAGAATATTAATAAATTCTGGCTGAATTACACGCCTTTTAAAATGTCTCTTTTTAAACCATGGATCAGGAAAATTAAAAGAAATGCTTTTTAGATTTTTGATAATAAATTTACTTTGAACATCATTCAAAATATTATTAGCATTACCAAATAAAAAATATAGATTTTTGATTTCTTTTTCAATCACTTTTAATTTAGCATTTTTGACTAATTTCTCACGAATTTCAATTCCCAAATAATTCCAACTGGTATTAACTAAAGCCAAATCGAATAGAAACTCACCAGCAGCAGAACCTATATCCAAATGAAGATTCAATTTAGAATTTCCAAACATGTCGCTCAAAGAAGGAATTCTCTCAATCTGATTAAAATTAATACTAAGCGGATTAACATGCTGTCTCATACGATTATTAATATATTTTTAGGCAATAATATAAGAATGCATAATATTCATAACTATGACAATAGTAAGTTCAAAAGTAACAGTTTGATGTTTAATTATTATGTATTTAAAAAGAAAAAGTTTTGAACGTTTTTAATCAACTTTCTATTTGGCTATCCTTTCAACTTTCAATAATTTTCCTCATTGGTATTCCCGTTACTCTATCCTTTTGGTCAATTAAAAAAAGAAATAAAGCAGTTAATAAACTTCTTTCAATTTATTGGAAAATATCCCTTTTATTTTTTATAAGCCTTCTTCTTTTAATAGGTAAATTTAATTATGCTCTCGTGATAACAAATATTTCAACATTATTAATGACAGTTTCAGTTTGGTTTTGGAACGATATTAATGATGAGTTAAGAGAATATGATTTTTCTTACTCTCTCACCACTATGACAAAAATTTGGAGATGGACGATAACTTTTATATCTATCAATTTCTTTATTCAGAGTTTACAAAACTTTAACTGCTTTTCTTTTATTAATTCGGATGCATGTGCAATATGGCTTCAGCCTTCTTCAAATTTATATCTTATTTTAAAAAATTTATTTAATTTTTTCTTTGGAGCTAACTTTACTCAGCCGATAGCAAAATTCTTAGGATTATTTTTATTATTAATCTATATTTTAGGCCTCATTCAATGGTCAATAATCAAATTACCTAAAAATGGAAGAAACTCTTACTTCTCAGAAAATGGCAAAAATTGATTTAATAAATAGTCTTGAAAAAATCAGTTCCGAGATACCTGATAGGATACTCAAACTAGAGGGTTTTATTCAAAAAGAAAATCAAAAAGAACAATTAGAAATAATTATTTTCAGAGGTTTTAGTAGCTCAACAACTCATCCAATTGAAATAGATTCAGAAAAAAAAGTAATAGCACTTAATTATATAATTAAGAATTTTAAACTTTATAAAGCACCGTTAACAGAGACCGGAGAAAATTTTATAAGAGAAAATGAAAACTCAGTTTTCTTTTTGAATCAAAAAAACTGGATTTAAATAAATTCAAAATTAATAATATTTGAACATCTTTTGCATAATTTTGTATTTTGTATTCCAATAAAAGTTTCTTTTTGATAATGCCAACATCTATCACATTTTTGACCTTGAGCTTTTAATATTTGTATTTTTCCAAGTGCATTGTTATCAATAATTAGAGAATTTTCAACTAAATCAGATACCACTTGGAAGTTTGATACTATAAGCCAATCCCTAAATAAATCTACATCTTGATTGCCAAATTCTTTTAGCCAAGTAAGTGAATCTTTTAAAACTTTATCTTCAGGTAAATAATTAACTTCAGTTTCCAAAGCTGCTCCAATTATTTGTTTGTTTCTACATCCTTCTATAGCCTTGTTAATTTCAACTCTCAAATTTCTTAAATTTGAAATGTGTTCATTAAGTATTTGATTTTTCCATGACTGCGAAAATATTGGCCATCCTCTTTGAAAGACTGATTTTTCTTTAGTTGAATATGGTATATTTTGCCAAATATCTTCAGCCATATGACAAAGCACTGGAGAAATAAGTACGGCTAAATTTTCAACAACTTTTGACATGACGAACTGACATGATCTTCTCCTGAATTGTGATTTAGAACTTACATACAACCTATCCTTCGCAATATCCAAATAAAAATTTGATAGATCTACAACGCAAAAACTTTGCAAGATTTGGAAAAATTTTGAAAATTCATAATTTTCATAAGCATTTGATATTTCATCTGTAACCTCAACTAGTCTGCCTAACATCCATTGATCTAAGAGAGGCAATTGATCAATTTCAAAACTATCAACATTAGGATCATAATCATGAATATTACCTAGAAGATATCTTGCAGTATTACGAACTTTTCTATAAACGTCTGAAAGTTGCTTGAGTATATTTGAACCAATTGGAACATCAACTGAATAATCTACAGAGCTTACCCATAGCCTTAAAACATCAGCACCATAAGCAGGTTCAGTTTTTTTATTATTACCTCCATTAATAATTATATTTGGGTCAACAACATTTCCTAAAGATTTACTCATTTTTCTTCCATTCTCATCAAGTGCAAAACCATGAGTTAAAACTTTCTTATAGGGAGGTTTATTATTGACTGCAACAGATGTTAGCAAAGAAGACTGAAACCATCCTCGATGTTGATCTGAGCCCTCTAAATAAAGATCTGCTGGGTACTTTAATTCACTTCTCAGTTCACATACTGCGGCCCAGCTAGATCCTGAATCGAACCAAACATCCATTGTATCTGTCCCTTTTTTCCATTGATCCGATTCTTTTGCATAACTTTCAGGTAAAAGATTCTTAACATCCCAATCCCACCAAATATCTGCTCCATGTTTACTAAAAAGTTCTTGAATATGATTAATTATCTCGTTATTAAGTAGGATATCATTACCATTTTTTTTATAAAAAACTGGAATAGGTACACCCCATGACCTCTGTCTAGAAATACACCAATCTCCTCTCCCAACAACCATAGAATAAATTCTTTTCTTTCCAGTCTCTGGCATCCATTCAACATCTTCGATTGCCTTTAATGCAGATAATCTAAAGCCATTTACAGAGGCAAACCATTGTTCTGTTGCCCTAAAAATAGTTGGTTTTTTGGTTCTCCAATCATACGGATATCTATGTTTATAATTTTCTTGTAATAGAAGCAAATTATTTCCTTTTAAATATTCAATAATTAAATCATTTGCATCTTTCAGGACATTGGATCCTTGAAATTGTCCAGAAGATTCATTTAAGTTCCCTTTTTCATCAACAACACATGTAATAGGTAAATCATATTTTTGCCCCACATTAAAGTCATCTATACCATGACCGGGTGCAGTATGAACAAATCCAGTACCTGATTCTGTCGTAATGTAATCCCCCCCAATCAAGATTCTGCAATTTTTATCTTTAGTAGGATGTTGATATTCAATATTTTCCAATTCAGAACCTCTAACCTCTAAAAGCACCTTGAAATCTTTATTAAATTTCTTACTTATTTCAGAAGATAAATCCCTTGCAAAAAGGTAAATTCGTTCCTCTTCATCGATAGCAAAAACGTACTTTATTTTTGGATTTACTGCAACTGCTTCATTTGCAGGTATGGTCCAAGGAGTAGTGGTCCAAATAGTTATAAAAGAATTATTTTGAAAAAAATCTTTTTTGATATTAAGATTTTCTTGGTTGAAATTTAATAGAATTTGCTCAGATAAATTAGTAATTTTTAATGAAACATAAATACTTTTTGAATAATGTTCATCGGGATATTCTAATTCTGCTTCTGCAAGTGCAGTCCTCGAACTTGGACTCCAATGCACAGGTTTAAGACCTCGATATATATATCCATTTAAAAACATTTTCCCAAATACTCCAATCTGAGCAGATTCATAACTTTTCTTAAGAGTTAAATAAGGGTTATCCCAATTTCCCCATATGCCCCACCTTTTGAAACCCTCCTTTTGATTATTAATTTGGATATGGGCATAATCTGTTGCTTTTTTTCTTAAATTTAGAGTGTCAAGATTCTTTCTTTCATCAGATTTTAAATTCTGAAGAACTTTTAATTCAATAGGTAATCCATGACAGTCCCAACCAGGTACGAAATGAACCCTAAATCCTCTTAAGGTTTTGTACTTATTGATTATGTCTTTTAAAACTTTATTAAGGGCATGACCCATATGAAGAGCTCCATTTGCATAAGGAGGGCCATCATGTAATGTAAATATTTCGCCTGAATTATTTGAACCTAATTGGAAATCAATATCATTATTAGCCCAAAAATTCTGTATCTCAGGTTCTCTTACAACGGAATTGGCGCGCATTGAGAAGTCAGTTTTTAATAAATTTAAAGTTTCTTTATAAGAAAAGTCTGATTTTTGTTCTTTGCTATTTTGAGATTTCATACGACGATATAAGAAATATTGGTGATCAAAAGAATTATTTATATAAATCTAATTCATTATATTCTTTCTTAATTGACCTGTAGTTTTTTGGGGATGTTTCAAATAACCAATTTATTTATTTAAGACTTTTATATTATCATTTTTATCATTTCTTACCCACTTTTTTTGGGTTGTATTTTTATTATTGCTACCAAAATTAAAAAAATTTGAAGGTTTAGTGAAATCAGAAAATACCAGATTTATGGATTTTAATATTTTCAAAAAATTATTTTTAAACTCCAAAAAGGTAATTAATTTTTTCTTTTCTTTATCTGTCAATTGGTACCATCTAGATAAAAAAAGCTCTAGTAGATAAAAAACAACTAGTACTGTTAAAAAAAGGAAAATGACAAAAAATGATTCATCTAGTGTTTTATGTTTAATTATTAATATCAAACCTATTGATAAATTTAAAAAAGCTTTTATTAAGTCTTTTGGTTTACCGAGCTCAAGATAAATTATCGGTACAGTTAGAAAAATGGTCCCAACCAAAATATAAAAAGTTCCCAAATAAAATATCAAACTATTCATTTAATTAACTACTTAATTAAATTATAAGAGTTGATATCAAGAAAAAAACTAACTATCAGAATTTCCTTAAGTGCGGTCGGGGAGACTTGAACTCCCACACCCGAAGATACGAGTACCTAAAACTCGCGCGTCTACCAATTCCGCCACGACCGCTCAAATAAAATAATAATTGAAAGAGGTTTATTTTAAAAATTTTTTTTCTTAAGATGATTAATTTGACACATTAAAATTGAATTAAAAATCTCCTAAAAGAAATTTTTTATGTTTAGGCATGCAATCATCTTAAAATATTAGTTATATTATTTAAAGAATAAAAGAAACGATTTCAAACTTAACCAGTAAAAATACAACGAAAAATACTAATTCTTCAAAAACATTTAATTGGCAAAAAGAGATTAAAAATTACGTAGATCCGCCAAGTTTTTGGAATCCAACATTAGGTTTATTTTTTGGCGGTTATTTTCTTGCGTTTCTTAGCATATGGCAATGGTATAGAGGCGTTTGGCCTTTACCTTTACTTGTAGCCACTGCTTTTTTAGCCTTACATATTGAAGGTACTGTTATTCATGATGCCTGTCATAAAGCTGCTCATCCAGTGCCTTGGATAAATCAAGCAATGGGGCATGGCTCAGCTATTCTATTAGGGTTTAGCTTCCCAGTTTTTACGAGAGTTCATTTACAACATCATATTCACGTAAATCACCCCAAAAATGATCCAGATCATATTGTCAGTACTTTTGGTCCAATTTGGCTAATTGCTCCAAGATTTTTTTATCATGAGGTGTTTTTCTTTCAAAGAAAACTCTGGCGAAGATATGAATTACTACAATGGGGAATTGAAAGATCCATATTCCTGACAATTATCTTGGCAGGTTTAAAATTTGACTTTATGAATTTAATTTATAATTTATGGTTCGGCCCAGCATTAATGGTAGGAGTCACTTTAGGAATATTTTTTGATTATTTACCCCATAGACCATTTCGATCAAGAAATAAATGGATAAATTCTCGAGTTTATCCAAGCAAATTTATGAATTTATTAATAATGGGACAAAATTACCATCTCATTCATCATCTATGGCCTTCTATTCCTTGGTTTGAATACAAAATAGCTTATGAAAAAACTAAGCCTTTATTGGATAAAAAAGGCTCTCCTCAAAGGGTTGGGATATTTGAAAGTAAAGAAGACATTTTTAACTTTATTTATGATTTATTAATAGGTGTAAGGAGTCATAGCAAAAAGAGGGGGAAAATAAGAAAAATCATAAATTTATATCCAGGCTTTAAGATAAAGAAATTTTTATTAAAGCTAGTTAACAAAACATTTATTGGAAGTAACTAACTTACTCATTCATTAATAATTTTTGGTACTTTAAAATATTTATCTTCTCTCGATGGACCCAATTCTAAAAGTTCTGCATTGCAATCAGAATTTTTCTTTTCGTCTTTTCTAAATACATTTACAACCTCTATAGCTCTCGTTGTACAGGGGACATCATCTGTATCAATTTTTTCAAGTTGTCTTATATAATCCAGTATCTTTTCTAATTGTTGTGCATGATTATTAATTTCATTCTCGTTAAGTTCTAATCTCGCTAAATGAGCAACTTTTTTTACTTCCTCTTTAGTTATTTTTGTCATACATTTAATATCTTTGTTATTAAATAATAGTTTATTAAGAACAACTTATTTACATATCCTTTGAATTTCAAATAATTTAAAAAATAATCACATCTTTTTGAAAATCAATATCAATTAATAGCCTTAATTATTTTTCTCAGCTAAATATGTTATTAGATAGATATTGAAAAATAGAAGAAGAATTCTTTCCAAAAAATTTTTTTTATCGGCACTCTAAACTTGTTGCTCCTGATTTAATAGGCTGTTACCTCATAAAAAAAAATAATGAGATAGATCAAATTAAAGGGGTCATTGTTGAAACTGAAGCTTATTCACAGGAAGAAGAGGCCTGTCATGGCTACCGCAAAATGACTGAATCAAACAAATCATTATTTGGCAAACCTGGCACATTTTATATTTACAAATCTTATGGCATTCATCATTGTTTAAACATAGTTACTGATAAAGAAAATTTTGCGAGTGGTGTTTTGATAAGATCAGTTTTTATCTCTAATAAGAATGAAAGATTAGCTTCTGGACCTGGCCTAGTCACAAAAACATTCAGTATAGACATTTCATTTAACTCACTTGAAGTTCTTAATAACAAATCTTTATTGATTTCTCCACGAGACTCTACTCTAGAAGAAAAAGATCTTATTCAAACTACGAGAATTGGCATATCAAAGGCAAAAAATATAAAATGGCGTTGGTATCTCAAAAATAGTAGGAGTGTAAGCAAAAGATTAAAAGGTGACAGAACACCTAAATTTAATAATCATTTATCTTTTTAAGCGTAATGCAAATTTGGCCTCATAAACATATCCACACATTAGCTAATTTTTCAATTAAAGATTATGAGTCAGTATTTGAATTAGCTAATAGATTTGATGCACTAAAGAATGCAGGAACAAAAAAGATACCTGCCTTACAAGGGACTTTGGTAACGTCTTTATTTTTTGAAGCTAGTACAAGAACAAAAAATAGTTTTGAGCTTGCAGCAAAAAGACTTTCTGCTGATGTCCAAACGTTTGCGCCATCCTCCAGCTCTTTAACAAAAGGCGAAACAATAATTGATACAGCCATAACTTACTCTGCCATGGGGGCAGATACATTAGTTATCAGACATTCATCAAGTTACATAACCTTTGAGATCGCAAAAAAACTTGATGCAATAAATGCCAAGACTTCGGTTCTTAATGCAGGAGATGGATTACATAGTCACCCCAGCCAAGGATTGCTTGACATCTATACATTGATAAAATTCTTTTCCCAAAAAACACTGAATCCAGAGGTTTTAAATTCCAAAAAAATTTTAATAATTGGCGACGTTAATCATTCAAGGGTTGCCAGGTCAAATCTTTGGGCTTTGAGTGCATTCGGAGCCGATATAATCTTATGTGGTCCTAAGACATTAATACCTGATGAATTTATCAATTTTTTAAAAACCCCCGCGCCAAATCAAACAGAAGATCCTGTTAAAACAAGAGGTTCCATAACAATTTCTAGATCATTGGAAGAATCAATAAAAATTGCAGATGCGATTATTGTTTTAAGACTCCAGAAAGAGAGAATGATGGAAAATTTACTAAGTAGCATTGATTCATATAGTTTGGATTATGGCTTAACTCCAGAGAAATTATCTTTAAATAAAAAACAAGTTCCAATTCTACATCCCGGTCCCATTAACAGAGATATTGAAATTAGTAGCAAAGTGGTAGATCAATATCCTAATTGCTTAATTAATAATCAAGTTGCAAATGGTATCCCTATAAGAATGGCTTTGCTTTATCTATTACAGAAACACAACAAGTAAATTTATAGCAACTTAAGACTTTCTGTAAAAAAACCATAAAATAACCCTAATCTTAAAGAATCTAATAAAAGTACTAAAAATTTCTTTTTCCTTTCAAATCTAAAATTTCTTCTCAAAACTATTAAAAACTCAATAAAAACTACTGATAAAAAAGCGGCTACAGGATCCATGAGTTCCACAACGGCACTTACCATACCAAGAGAACTTCCAAAAAAGTATCCGATTAAAAGTGTAATCAATGATATTGAATATCTTCGCCATGGATTACTAGCCCAAATACTTATTGTCTGAATATTTTCCACAATTTTTAGCTGAAATTTTGTCTTTTGAGGTTTAACAACCATTTTGCATTAAACTAAGCTACTTCTGAGTTTGATTGAATTTTAGTATTTCCTTCTATTAATTCAAGTAATGCTTCCAACTGAGCCATTAACCCTCTTAATTCGCCTGGCTCAGGGAAAAGGTCATCTTCTTTTATTCCTAAATGCATTTCTCTGAGCTCTTGCCTTAAATAGCGTATGTGACTAATGACTTGCTCTCTTTTGTTTTGCGACATGATATAAATTTTTGCATATATTTTAAGAAAGAATATTTTTGAAAAGGAGAGTTTGCATATTTATGACTGAGAATGAAGATAAATGCTTAACAACAATTTGAAAAGATTGTGAAAATTGAAAATTATCATATCCTTGAAAATATGTACTTAATTCTTATATCAATTTTAAATAATTACTTTAGGCTTTATTATTAGAGTATATTGACTTTACTCAATATGAAATTCATTACTGAAAATAAAATAAGTGAGGAACTAGTAAATTCTTTTGATGAAGAAATGACCTTTGAGCTCGCTAAAAGGCTAGAAGAAGATAATTATAATACTCCATTTGATGGTTTAAAAGACTGGCACTTACTGAGGGCTCTTGCAATCAATAGGCCTGAATTAACGACTAATTATACCCATCTCCTCGATCAGGAACCTTTCGATGAAAACTAAAAGTAAGGACTCAAAAATAAAGGTTCTTTTATTAATAACTGGAAGTATTGCAGCTGTAAGAATTCCATTATTAGTTAGCCAATTAGCGAAAGAAAATTATGAAATAAGATGCGTTTTATCAAAAAATGCAGAAAAATTAATAAAGCCGCTTTCTCTTTCTATTTTAAGTAGAAACCCGTGCATTTTAGAAAATGATCAATGGTCTGATAGTCAATCAACACCTCTTCACATAGAACTAAGTAATTGGGCTGATATTTTAATCATCGCCCCTTTAACAGCGACAACATTAGCAAAATGGGTAACTGGAAATGCAGAGGGATTGATCCCAAGCATCTTAATAGCAAATATAAAGCCCATTATTGTTGCACCAGCCATGAATACACAAATGTGGCTAAATAAAGCTGTCCAAAAAAATTATGAGAATTTACAGAATTACGAAAATGTTTTGTCTTTGCAACCAAGTGAAGGTCTCTTAGCATGTGATGCTATTGGCATCGGTAAGATACCTCCTAATGATCTAATCCAATTAGCTCTTGAATTTATAGCTTCACATAAACAAAATAAATATCGCAAAGATTTACTTAATAAAGAAATTTTAATAACTGGAGGGTGTACCTCAGAGAAAATTGACGCAGCAAGACATATTACTAACAAAAGTTCTGGAGCTATGGGCCTACTTCTCTCTCAAGTAGCAAGGTTCAGGGGAGCACAAGTAAAATATGTTCATGGTCCTCTGAAAATCGATAAGAATCTTACTGATGGAATAAAAAGATATGAAATTGAAACTAGTGTTGATTTAATTAGGGCACTTAATAATGAAATATCAAATTGCGATTATTTTTTCATGAATGCAGCAGTATCTGATTTCAAAATAACCTCTGATACTTCAGCTAAAATTCCAAAAAATCAAATTAATGCTCATTTGAATAAAAACTTTGAGCTAGTTCCAGATATTTTAAAAACAATTAGTAAATCAAAAAAAGATAACCAAGTTTTTGTAGGCTTTTGTGCTTTTACAGGATCTATAGAAGAAGCACGAATGACAATTAAAGAAAAGATTATCCAAAAGGGTTGTGATTATCTATTCGCAAATCCAATTGATCTTGAAGGCCAAGGATTTGGCTGTTTGGCACAAAATGAAGGTTGGTTATTCGATACCAATAATACGGAACAATACATTAACAAAACATCAAAAATTGATTTAGCAAATAAATTAATAACCCAAATTATTTCATTAAAAAAATAAAAAAAATTTTTTAATTTGTATTTTTTTGTAATCTTAATCATTAAAAATAATGTGATAGCTTAAAATAATTCCAGTTTTTTAAAATCTAAAAAGCTACGGGTTGTTTCGAGGATTTAATAGTCCTATCTTTTATGGTCCTTTCCCTTGTAATATCCGTACTGAACTTATTAGATGACCTTTAATCTATCGTCACAGAACTTTACTGCAACTTTAATTATGAGAATTCGTTCTTTCTTAGCTTTTGTTATTTCAATTTGTATAACTTTTGCTTTCGTGCCTGTTAAAACATTTGCTTTTTCTGAAAGAGGAAATGCACAATTCACAGATGTTGTTAACACAGGAAAAGCTAATGATTGTCCTACATTAGACTCATCTCTTATCGGATCAATATCTCTAGGGAATGGAGATAGCCTTAAAGGAATATGCATGCATCCAACAGAAGTTTATGTAAAAGTGCCAGGGACAAAACGAAAAGCTGCAGAATTTGTTTCTACAAAAATTATTAGTCCTAGAAATAACACCACAGTGACAGAGGTTTATGGAGATATAGATTCAGGAACTTTTACTGAAAAAGGTGGTATTGATTTTCAACTTATTACTGTATTAACTCCTGGTGGTTTAGAGGTGCCATTTGCATTCTCAGCAAAAGATCTTACAGCTGATTTACCTTCATCAATTGAGCCAGGCACTGAGGTTAGTGGTTCAACATTTACACCTAACTACAGAACTGGTGACTTTCTAGATCCTAAGGCAAGAGCTAAAAATACTGGTGTTGAATATGCTCAAGGTTTAGTTGCATTAGGAGGCGATGACGAAGAACTTGCAAAAGAAAATATTAAAGTTGATGTAAACGGTACTGGCGTTATTACTCTTTCAATCAACAATGTAGATTCTGACACAGACGAATTTGCGGGTACTTTTGAAGCAATCCAACCTTCAGATACAGATATGGGTTCAAAGGATCCACTTGATGTAAAAATAATTGGGGAGCTTTACGGAAGAAAGGCATAAATCCTAATCAGGAGAAAAAGGGGGTTAAACCCCTCTTTTTTTTTCAAAATTTTTCTTTATCAATTTAAAAAATGGAATTACAACAAAAAACTAAAAAAGATACTAATGGACTAATACCGCCTTATGGAGGGGAACTAAAAAATCTAATTATCAAAGATAAAAACCTTAAAGATGATCTTATCTCTAAAGCTACTTATGAGTTTGAATGTAGCGAGAGAAATGCATGTGATGTAGAACTTTTGATAGTTGGAGCTTTTTCTCCATTGGAAGGTTTTATGGATGAAAAGAACTACAATTCGGTAATTAAAAATAATAGAGATATAAACGGGTTGCTTTTTGGCTTGCCCATTGTATTTGATTCAAATAATGAAAAAGTAAAAGCTGGAGAGACAATATTACTTACTTATAAAAAACAAAAAATAGCAGTTTTAGAAGTTAGCTCTAAATGGGAGCCTGACAAATCCTTAGAAGCTGAACTTTGTTATGGTACTAATTCTTTAGATCATCCTGCTGTTAAGATGATTTTTAACGAGAGAGGGAATTTTTATATAGGAGGAAGAGTTCATGGTTTTGAACTGCCAATTAGAGAATTCCCCTGCAAAACCCCGGAAGAAGTTAGATCTACACTGCCCTCAAATTATGATGTAGTTGCATTTCAATGCAGAAATCCAATTCATAGAGCACATTATGAATTATTTACTAATGCCTTACTTTCAGATAATGTCTCCTCTAACTCAGTTGTTTTAGTTCATCCAACTTGTGGGCCAACTCAACAAGATGATATCCCTGGAAAAGTTAGATATTTGACCTACAAAGAATTAGAAGAGGAAATATCTGATGAAAGAATAAAATGGGCTTTTTTACCTTATTCAATGCATATGGCAGGGCCAAGAGAAGCTCTTCAACATATGATAATAAGAAGAAATTATGGGTGCACCCACTTTATTATTGGTAGAGATATGGCTGGTTGTAAGTCGTTGTCAACTGGTGAAGATTTTTATGGTCCATATGATGCCCAAAATTTTGCGAATAAATGTGCAGATGAATTGATGATGCAAACTGTTCCTTCAAAAAATTTAGTTTATACAAAGGAAAAAGGATATATAACAGCTGAAGAAGCCAAAGAATTTAATTATGAAATTATGAAACTTAGTGGTACTGAATTTAGAAAGAAATTGAGGAGTGGCGAACCAATTCCTGAATGGTTTGCATTCAAAAGTGTAGTAGATGTTCTAAGACGCTCTTAATATTGTTTTATTATTAGTATTATAGATTTATTAAATATTTTTTATCGTGAACAAACGTTGGAGAAACGTAGGACTTTATGTCCTAGCTGTCATTACTGTAATTTTCATTGGTACTTCAGTTTTTGATAAACCTAGTACTGAAAGTTCTACAAAGACTTTGAGATATAGCGATTTTATAGAGGCAGTTCAAGATAAAGAAATCAGTAGAGTCTTAATATCTCCAGATAATGCCACAGCTCAAGTTGTTGAAAATGATGGAAGCAGGTCTGAGGTCAATTTAGCCCCTGACAAAGATTTATTAAAAATTCTGACTGACAATAATGTAGATATCGCAGTAACTCCTACAAAATTAGCCAATCCTTGGCAACAGGCTTTAAGTAGCTTAATTTTCCCAGTACTTTTAATTGGAGGCCTATTTTTTCTTTTCAGAAGATCCCAAAGTGGTAATGCTGGAGGTGGTAACCCTGCCATGAGTTTTGGCAAGAGCAAAGCTAGACTCCAAATGGAACCATCTACACAAGTAACCTTTTCAGATGTTGCTGGTGTAGAAGGTGCAAAATTAGAACTCACAGAAGTCGTAGATTTTCTTAAAAGCCCAGATAGATTTACTGCAGTCGGAGCAAAAATTCCAAAAGGAGTTCTTCTTGTTGGTCCTCCTGGTACTGGAAAAACATTGTTAGCTAAAGCAGTAGCTGGAGAAGCAGGTGTACCTTTTTTCTCAATATCAGGTTCAGAATTTGTAGAAATGTTTGTTGGGGTTGGAGCTAGTAGAGTCAGAGATCTTTTTGAACAAGCTAAAAAGAATGCTCCTTGTATTGTGTTCATTGACGAAATAGATGCAGTTGGAAGACAAAGGGGAGCTGGTATGGGAGGAGGAAATGATGAAAGAGAACAAACATTAAATCAACTCTTAACCGAAATGGATGGTTTTGAAGGTAATTCAGGAATAATAATTGTTGCTGCAACCAACAGACCAGATGTCTTAGATTCAGCTTTAATGCGTCCTGGAAGATTCGATAGACAGGTAACAGTTGACCGACCAGATTATGCTGGAAGATTGCAGATATTAAATGTTCATGCGAAAGATAAAACTCTTTCAAAGGACGTTGATTTAGATAAAGTTGCCAGAAGAACACCAGGATTTACTGGTGCAGATTTAGCTAATCTTTTAAATGAAGCAGCAATACTAGCAGCTAGAAAAGATTTAGATAAAGTAAGTAACGATGAAGTTGGTGACGCCATTGAAAGAGTTATGGCTGGCCCTGAAAAGAAAGATAGAGTCATCAGTGATAAGAAAAAAGAATTAGTTGCTTATCACGAGGCTGGTCATGCACTCGTTGGAGCATTAATGCCTGATTATGATCCAGTAGCAAAAGTCTCAATCATTCCAAGAGGTCAAGCTGGGGGTTTAACCTTCTTTACTCCAAGTGAAGAAAGAATGGAATCAGGTCTTTACTCTCGTTCTTACCTTCAAAATCAAATGGCTGTAGCTCTTGGTGGAAGAGTTGCTGAAGAAATAGTCTATGGCGAAGAAGAGGTAACAACCGGAGCTTCAAATGATTTACAACAAGTTGCCAATGTAGCAAGACAAATGATCACTAAATTCGGTATGAGTGACAAAATAGGTCCAGTTGCTTTAGGTCAATCTCAAGGTGGAATGTTTCTCGGCAGGGATATGAGTTCTACAAGAGACTTCTCTGAAGACACAGCCGCAACCATTGATGTAGAGGTTTCAGAACTTGTTGATGTTGCCTACAAGAGAGCTACTAAAGTTTTAACAGACAATAGAACTGTTCTTGACGAAATGGCTCAAATGCTAATTGAAAGAGAAACTATAGATACTGAAGATATCCAAGACTTGCTCAACCGCTCAGAAGTAAAAGTTGCAAACTATATTTAACGCGGAATTTTAAATTTTAATGAATAATAAAGAAGAATCTTTTTCGGAGTACCTGAAAATTGATTCTTTTTTTTTACTTATAAAACCTGAAGATAATATTTACTCAAATACCTCTATAAGAAATTCATTTTTTGAAGAATTAGAGAACTTAGTAAAATTAGGATTAAAGAATATTGAAATAAGTTGGTCTAACAACGAAAATTGGTTCGATTTTGTATCCGATATCAAAATTAAATATCCAAGAATTAATTTAGGCTCTGCCTCCATAGTTAATAAGCAATCAATAGAAGATTCTTTAAAAATTGGATTAAATTTTTCGATGATGAAATTTTGGGATAAAGATCTTTTCAATTATGCGCAATCAAAAAATTATTTATTAATTCCTGGAATTAATAATTTAAAAGATCTTAAGGAAGCGATAGATTTAAATTGCAACATCATCAAAATTTACCCAATAAAAATTAAAGATAGTTCGATAAATATACTCAACTATAAAAATATTGATTTCATTGCTGCTGGAGGACTATCAATCAATGATTTAAAAACTTATAAATCTTTAGGGTATAAAGCAGTTGTAATTGGAGATAAAGCTATCAAAAATAAAAAATTTGATCCAAAAATATATGAATGGCTTAAAAATAATTAAGTTAAGGATAAATATAATTTATTCAACAAAACTACTACTTATTTATTAAGTCACATTGAGCATGATTTAGAAGCAAATGATCAGCAAGTACTAAAGCTACCATAGCATCAACCATGGGAACTGCTCTTGGTAGAACGCATGGATCGTGTCTCCCTTTTGCTTTCATAAGTACTTCTTTACCTTCAGCATTTACTGTTTTCTGTTCTTTCCCGATGGTTGCTGTAGGTTTAAAAGCTATCTTCATCTCGATATTTTCACCATTACTTATTCCTCCCTGTATACCTCCTGAATTGTTTGATGTTGTTCTTAACTTACTAATATCATCAGACTTGATGAAGGCATCATTATGTTCGCTTCCTTTTAAATAAGTTCCAGAGAAACCTGAACCTATTTCAAAGCCTTTCGTGGCAGGCAAAGACATCAAAGCCTTTGCTAAATCGGCTTCTAATTTATCAAAAACAGGCATTCCAAGACCAGAAGGGACATTTCTTACTAGACATTCAATAACACCGCCGCAAGAGTCTCCTTGACGCTTTAATTCCTTAATTCTCTCGATCATTTCTGTTGCTACCTTTTCATCAGGACATCTAACAATATTAGAATCTATTTTTTTTAGATAAATCTTCTCTTTATTTATATCAGAATCAATATCATGTATACGCTTTACCCAAGATAGTATTTCAGTCTTACAGAAGGTTTTTAATAATTGTTTTGCTACAGCACCAGCAGCTACTCTCCCAATTGTTTCTCTAGCAGAAGCTCTTCCACCGCCAGAACTTGCCTGAATTCCATATTTCAGATGATATGTACCATCTGCATGAGAAGGCCTAAATACCTGCTCTAAATTATTATAATCTCCTGGTCTTTGATCCTTATTTCTTACCAACATTGCTATTGGAGTTCCAAGTGTTAACCCCTCCTTTATCCCACTTAATATTTCAATTTTATCTTCTTCATTTCTGGGTGTTGTAATGTCACTTTGGCCAGGTCTGCGCCTATCTAATTCATTTTGTATCAGGTTTATATCTATTTTTAACTTAGGTGGACATCCATCAAGGATAACTCCTACTGCACCACCATGTGATTCTCCAAAAGTACTAACACGAAAAATTTTTCCAAAACTACTACTCATAGAAATATCAAATGTTTTATCTATATATAAACATTATATGAAACCAATTGAAAATTAAACAAAAAAAAAGCCCCCAAAAAGGGGACTTGTAAGTTTAAGAACTTTAAGCTTAACCGATAGCTGGAGCTGAAAGAGCTACTGTTGTAGACTCAGCTGCTGCTAGATCAAGTGGGAAGTTGTGAGCGTTACGCTCGTGCATTACTTCCATACCTAGGTTTGCTCTGTTAAGAACGTCACCCCATGTAGGAACAATCTTACCGTTTGCATCAACAACTGACTGGTTGAAGTTGAAACCGTTAAGGTTGAATGCCATTGTGCAGATACCCATTGAAGTTAACCATACACAAACAACTGGGAATACAGCTAGGAAGAAGTGAAGACTTCTGCTGTTGTTGAAACTTGCATATTGGAAGATCAAACGACCGAAGTAGCCATGAGCTGCAACGATGTTGTATGTTTCCTCTTCTTGTCCGAACTTGTAACCATAGTTCTGAGACTCTGTCTCAGTTGTTTCTCTGATTAGAGAAGAAGTAACAAGTGAACCATGCATAGCTGAGAATAAAGATCCTCCGAACATACCAGCAACACCAGCCATGTGGAATGGGTGCATAAGAATGTTGTGCTCTGCCTGGAAAACAAACATGAAGTTGAATGTTCCAGAGATACCTAGAGGCATTCCGTCAGAGAATGAACCTTGACCGAATGGGTATACAAGAAATACTGCGAAAGCTGCTGAAACTGGTGCAGAGTATGCAACACAGATCCAAGGACGCATACCTAAACGGTATGAAAGCTCCCACTGTCTTCCCATGTATGCTGAGATACCAATTAGGAAGTGGAAAATTACAAGCTGGTAAGGACCACCGTTGTATAACCACTCATCTACAGTAGCTGCTTCCCAAATTGGGTAGAAGTGTAGACCAATAGCGTTAGATGAAGGAACAACTGCACCTGAGATGATGTTGTTTCCATATAGGAATGAACCAGCAACTGGCTCTCTAATTCCGTCGATGTCTACTGGTGGTGCTGCGATGAATGCAACGATGAAGCAAGCCGCTGCTGTAAGAAGGCATGGAATCATTAAGACGCCGAACCAACCAACATAAATTCTGTTGTTAGTTGATGTTACCCACTCACAAAACTGTGGCCAACCTTTTAACAGCGAAGAACGCTGCTGCTGAATAGTTGTCATGAGTTCGTAAAGTATGTCTCTAAAGTGAGACTTGTAAATAAAAACGGAAAATAAATTCCGCTTCGAAGATTTTAGACCAAAATCGCTAAAAATGTGTAAATATTTTTTCTTTAAGTAAACTTATTTTTTGGAAAACAGGAGAAAAGAACTTCCATGTCTTAAGATTTTCTTTGTTATTGAGGATTCAACTTGGTAATAATCGAATGGCTTCTTCACGGAAAAAGATCTAGAGAGGTAGTTTCCTTAAGAGAGGCTAAGCATAGAAGACTGCAATTAGAGGCTTTTGGAGCTGTTATTTATTGGAGTGAAAGAATTTAGGTTTTTAAGGTTTAAAAATTAGAAAAAAAAATAAAAGTATTAAATATTAAATAAACTTATCTATAAAATAAAAAATCCTTATTAGTTTTCAACGATTTATTGTTCCCGTTTCTTAATTTAAAAACTTTCAAACTCTTGAACCCATTGTTTTTTGGGACAAATCACTTCTTTTTTTGTGTAACTCATGGCAATTTTTTTTTCCTTATAAGCAACTTCTCCAATAAAAACAGGCCAAATCAATTGGTCCCGTTCATATTTGTGGATTATTCCTTGGCTATCCAGAAATAATGGATCTCCTTTTTTAATCATTTTCCAATCTTGGTTTATTCTCTCAGGATGAATAATGCCATCAATATCTCCCTTTTCATCTCTTGGATAATCTATACTCCCTTGATGAACGTGAACCACTAATTCCTTTGGAAGTTCTATAAGTTTATTTTTGAATTTATCTATCTCTTCCCTTAGGGAGCTAATTATTAGAGAGAATCTATTTATAATATTTGGATCATAAAAATTTTGTGCGACAGCTCCTATTTCAATAACTAAACCACATGGCCAAGCTTCTACAAGAAAGCCTGTTTGGGCTTTATCTTTTTCGTGCAAATAAATAGGCAATCCAAATTTGTTCTGTAGTAATGCAGCTAAACAAAAATCTTTGGATCTCCTCCCATACATAACAATGCTTGTTCCCATATTTGCAGTAGTAGTGTGCAAATCGATTGCAATTTGACAGGGTTTAGATCCGTCAATTCCAAATTCATCTACTAAAAAATTGGCTCTATTAGTTTCATAAAAGCTATTCTTGTGTTGATCAAAATTCTCACTTTCTTTAAAAGATCTATTTAAATCTACATCTATATATCTGCAACCTTTTTCATAGGCGGCAGGATTACCTATGATGTACTCATACTCAATACCATTATTTAAACTATTTTCCTTTCTATTAAATTGCTTCACAGCCCAAACAGGATTAATTTCATTCCCATGAGTGCCTGAAACGATAAGTATTCTTTGAACAGTCATTTTTTCTTTAAAAATAAAATTTTATGCAAAATAAATACCTTATAAAGGCCTCCAGAAAATTCTGGTTTTGGTTTTGGACCCAATTAATGAATGGCTTCGCTCCAGCAGATTTACATGGTAATTATAAAAGGCCTAAAGGTATAACCATTAATAGTGAATACGATATTAATAATGAGAATGGACAAATTTATTTATTAGTAGGGCATTCTTGTCCATGGTGTCAAAGAACTTTACTCGTGCACGAAATAAAAGATTTATCTAAAAAAGTTAAAGTAATTTTTTTAAAGGCAGATGTTGAGCATGGCGAATGGATTTTCAATACAAAGATTAAGGGATGTATAAGACTTTCAGACCTTTACAAAAAAGCTAATAAAAAGATTATTTTTAGAGCGACATTACCTCTTTTAATTAGCTTTGTAAAAGATGAAGTAAATATTCTTTCTAATGAAAGTTCACAGATTATAAGACTACTCAATTCAATAAAAAGTGAATCGAAATATGAGGCATTAAGTATTAAAGATGTTAATCAAAAATTTTTAGATTTAATTAATAACAGCATTAATGATGGCGTATATAAATGTGGTTTCGCCAGAAACCAGTCAGCTTACGAAAAAGCAAGTAAAAATCTTTTCTCAGCTATAAATGAAATTGAAAATTTACTACAGAAAAATAAAGGGGACTGGATATTTGGAGAAGAGTTAACCTACGCAGATATTTACCTTTTTCCAACGCTTATAAGATGGGAATTGATATATAGCAAACTTTTCAAATGTACTGAACAAGAACTTTCAAGTTTTGAAAAGATTATTGAATGGAGACTAAATTTTTTTAAATTATCTAATGTAAATAGGACATGCTTCGACAATGAGTGGAAAAAAGATTACTACAAAGCTTTATTCCCTTTAAACCCAAATCAACTAATCCCAGTTTTACCATCGCTAGAGAAAATAATGAGATTAGAGTCCAAAAAAATATAAAAATCAATTTCCAAAAAAAAAATGATGTTGTAATGAACACTTATTTAGTTCATAGATAATGCAATTTCATTAGAAATTAACTATGTTATGTATGTCTACTAAAGTACGAAAAGCTTAAAATGAAATCCATTGACGAACACATCCAAAAAGATCAATCGGAAATCGAATCTGCAAAAGCAGAGGGCAATCTTCCAAAGGTCAGACATTTAACTGAAGAGCTAAAAGAACTCGAAGAATATAAGGATCATCATCCAGAAGATAAACATGATCCTAATGCTTTGGAATTATTTTGCGACGCAAACCCAGACGAACCAGAATGTCTTGTTTATGATGATTAAGTTTATTTAATTATTAGATAATGCAAAAAAAAGGGCTCTAAAAAGCCCTTTTTTTAATTCCTGAATTCTTTTAGTAATCCATATTGAAATCTGATGGGCTACCTGTCAGAGAACATACCACAGACTCTTCATTTTTCATTTCCTTAACTTCTACAATCGGTCTTCCCATTTTCTTAAGAACCTCAATATCTTGTATGGTTTGACATCTAGCTATTATTTTTCCTTGTTTATCAAAACAACTGTAGAAATTCATATTAGGTTTAAAGAATTATCTTATTTATGGCTAATTTTCATTATTAAATCAAGTATATTTATTTACAAAAAAAATTTTTAATTTAAGTTAAATCCTTTTCCACACTTCAGAAAGCAGTGAGGATAAACCTTTTTTTAAAGATGAAGAAATAACTAAAACTTTCTTTTTTGATAAATCTTCTAACTTTTTTGTAATTATTTTCAAATAATCATCATCTACCAGCTCCATTTTATTTAACACTATTATCCTCTCTTTATCTAAAAGACCTTTCCCATATTTTTTTAATTCCTGCTCAATAATCTCAAAATCATGTAAAGGATTTTCTGCAATTGCATCAATTAAGTGAACAAGTATTTTCGTTCTTTGGATGTGCCTTAAAAAATCATGGCCTAAACCTACGCCATCAGCTGCACCTGATATTAATCCAGGAATATCCGCAAAAAGGCAACCATTCCCATCAATTTTTCTTACTACACCTAAGTTAGGTATTAGAGTCGTGAAAGGATAATTTGCGATTTTTGGACGGGCAGATGATACAACTGAAATCAAAGTACTTTTTCCAGCATTTGGAAGGCCTATAATCCCAACCTCTGCAAGAAGTTTTAGTTCTAATTGAACCTCCCATATCTCACCATCTTTTCCTTCAGTGAATGATTCAGGGGCTCTATTTTGATTACTTAAATAGTAAGCATTACCATGTCCACCTCTTCCTCCAATGGCAATAGTTAAACTTTGTTTATCTTTAGTTAAGTCTCCTAAAATGATGCCGGATTTAATATCCCTTATTTCTGTACCGCAGGGGACTTTAAGGATTCTATCCTCACCTGAAGCACCTGATCTCTTATTAGGACCTCCTTTGCATCCATCTTCAGCAATTATTTCACGTTTGAATTTGAAATCTAATAATGTTTGAAGGTTATTATCAGCCATCAAAATAACTGAACCCCCTCTTCCACCATTTCCCCCCGAAGGTCCTCCAGCAGGAACGAATTTTTCTCTTCTAAATGAAACTATTCCATTTCCACCTTTTCCTGCTTTAAGAATAATGTTGGCTTGATCAATAAATTGCACTTAATACTCTTATTAAATTGTTTTCTAGGTATTTTAAATTTTATTTTATCCACGCAATACTGCAACCAGGGCCACCCTCGTTGTTGGCTGCATCTTCAATCTTATCAACATAATTTAAACCTGATAACCAATTTCTTAGTCCTTTTTTTAATTTTCCTGTGCCAATTCCATGAACAATCCATAGCGGGCCATGAAATTTTCTAATTTTCTCTTCAATAATTATTTCGGCTTCATGGACTCTTAACCCTCTTACGTCAATTGTATTTTTACTCGTTCTAATTTTAGAAAAAGAAAAATCTTCTCTTATAGACTTGATCTCAATTTTTGAACTTTTGAAATTAGGCTTTTCTCCATTAATACCTTCAAAGTCATTTACAGATAATGTACTTCTAAATGAACCACATTTAATTTCATAAAAACCATCTTTTTTATCTAAATCTACAATTTGTCCCGTACTATTTAGACTTTTAATTTTTACAAAATCACCTACCTGAGGGTTCCACGATATTGACTTTTCAGGTTTTTTTTGGGTTAAATGTTCCTTTTCAATTTCCTTTAATCTTTTTCCAATAATTCTCGTATCCTCTCCATTTACATTTTTATCTCTTAATTTTTTAATCAAATCTATCACCTCTTTTTTAGCGGATACAATATGTTTTGATAATTTAGACCTTTCAATTTCCTGGATTTTTTCAGCATTTATTTTTTGATATTCATAATTTCTCTTCAGTTCATCATGTAATATTTCAGTCCTTGCAATCAATTCTGCAGCAGCTTCTGCAGAATTTTGTTGTTTAATCTTCTCTTCCTCAAGTCCTTTGATAATACTGTTAATATTGTCAACTTCTTTTGGCTTTAGATAATTTGCAGCTTCATTGAGTATGCTTTCATCGAGACCAATTCTCTTGGAAATTGACAAAGCATTACTTCTCCCAGGAATACCCCAGTTGAGTATATATTTTGGCTTCAAAGAATCCTCATCAAAGGCAACTGATACGTTTTCAAATCTTGAGTCGTTATATTTTAAAGCCTTAATATCTCCATAATGTGTAGTTGCAAAAGTGATATCAGATTTATTTGCAAATTCTTTTAATAAAGCCATCGCAAGAGCACTTCCTTCAAGGGGATCTGTGCCAGATCCAATCTCATCTAGCAAAACAACCGACAATCCTTTCTTATAATCAAGTGAATCTAATATTTCTTTTATGCGGGATATGTGCCCACTGAAGGTAGATAAATTTTCTTCTAATGATTGATTATCTCCTATATCCACATATATATTTGGACAAAAAGGGATAATAGGATTATTAGTTGAAGGTATCAATAATCCTGCTCTAGCCATAAGTAAAGACAATCCCAAACCTTTTAAAGCTGCTGTTTTACCTCCAGTATTTGGACCTGTAATAGCTACAACTTTAATATTCCTATTTATATAAAAATCGACAGCTACTGGTGAAGGGGCTCCTTTTTTCTTATGTTCCCAAATCAATAACGGATGAGAAAAACCAATTAAAGAAATAATAGGACTTTTCTCAAAAGTAGGAGTTTTGCCTCCAATCCATTTCGAATATCTTGAACGAGTTAGGGCATTTTCTAATCTCAATAAAATGGATGCCATTTCAATAAGATTTTCTGAATTATCACTAACAACTTGGGACCATTTCTTAAGTAATTTAAATTCTTCTGCTGTGATCCTAGCCTCTAAAGAAGCAATCTTATTACCTTTAGTTACTACACTTTCAGGCTCAAAATATACTGTATTTCCTGAAGATGAAGAGTCATGAATTATTCCTTTAAATTTATCTACATAATTAACTTTCACTGCTAAAACAGGCCTTCCATATCGATCTCCAATAGTAGTATCTTGCAAATAAGCTAAATTCTTTTGAATAAATTTTTCAACTAATATTTTTCTTTCAAGTTTCTTAGATAAAAATTCTTTTCTAAGAATAGATAGTTCATTACTAGCATTGTCTGAAATCCTTCCATTGGATTCAATGCCTTTTTTAAAAATCGTTTCAATATTCTGATGGTCAATTAAATTTTTTGTGAATGATGAAATATAAGGCCTTTGTTCAAAATCTAATAAGATTTTTTTTAAATTTCTTGCTGCAGCAATTGTTTTCGCTATTTCTAACAATTCAGAAGATGAAATTACACCTCCCTTCGAACAAATTTCAATATTTCTACTAATATCAAAAACACCAGAAAAACTAATTGATTTATCTAGATTTTTTTCTAACTCATTAATTTCAACAGTTTCATTCAAAAGTCTTTTAGATGCCTCGTATTCTGAAGGTATAACAAAACTTAAAATTGATCGCTTACCCATTTCCGTTGAGGCGAAGGAAGATAAATGGGTTTTTAATGAATCCCACTCTAAAAGGTTTATAGATTCTTCTTCTAAGGTGTTATCTGAATATGATTTTTTAGAATAACTTTTCTCTTGCATACAAAAAAAAGAATCAAGTATTCGATTGAATACCCTCAGGAGGAACATAAAGCATCTCAAGCCAGTTTCCTTCAGTATCCTTCATATAAAAAGATGCTGTTCCATCTCTATGCTCATGTAAAGGACCAACTTTTACACCAGAATTTTTTAAATCATTTTGAATATTTTCCACTTCTTTTTTATTTTCAAAATGAAAAGCAAAGTGAGGTCCCGCAGCTTTGTAGCTAGGGCCTAACAAAGCAAGTCCATCTTTCCCTTTACCTGCCTCTAAATAAGACCAATCTTTATCATCCCAAACCAATTTCATACCCAGCTTAATATAAAAAGATTTCGCCCTTTCGAGATCCTCTACTCTAAGTGCAATGTGACCAATCCTATTTACTCCTTGTGAAAACTTCAAAACAAAGCAATTAATTTATTATTTATCTAAGAATAAACCAAATTTTTGTTAATAATGAGTTTTTAAGTATCCTGCAACCAGTGAGATGCATCACAAGCATGATAAGTGAGTATTAATTTTGCTCCTGCTCTTTTAAAACTAAGCAATGTCTCTAAAACAATATCTTTTTCGTTAATCCAGTTCTTCATAGCAGCAGACTTTACCATGGAATACTCCCCACTAACGTTGTATGCAGCTATGGGCTTATTTGAAAATGTGCTTAGTCTATAAACAATATCCAAATATGAAATTCCTGGTTTTACCATCAAAATATCAGCTCCTTCATACTGATCCAATGCAGATTCAATTAAAGCCTCTTTTGAATTGGCAGGGTCCATTTGATATGTAGACTTATTGTCTGGAATTACTTTTTTACTATTTTCTCTAGGAGCCGAATCTAAAGCAGTTCTAAACGGACCATAATAAGCAGATGAATATTTAGCTGTATAACTAATAATACCTACATCACTAAATCCTTCACTATCAAGAGCAGTTCTAATTGCTCCAACTCTCCCATCCATCATGTCACTAGGGCCAATAAAATCTGCTCCAGCTCTAGCTTGAGTTAAAGCTTGTTTTTTTAAAATTTCGATTGTTTCATCGTTCAATATTTTGCCAGTTTCATCAACTAATCCATCATGACCATCACAAGAGTATGGGTCCAAGGCAACATCTGTCATTATTGCCATTTCTGGAATCTCTTTTTTTAATATTCGAATAGCTTTAGGTATTAAACCATCTTCATTAAAACATTCTGCTCCATCTTCAGTCTTTAAGCTATCGTCAATTTTTGGGAAAAGAACCACACACCTTATTCCCAATTCCCATGCCCTAGTAACCTCCTTTATTAAGCCATTAATATCCCATCTATAAGTTCCGGGCATTGCTGAAATGTCCTCTTTAAAATCTTTTTCATGAATAAATAATGGATATATAAAGTCCGATGCCGTTAGATGGTTTTCTCTAACCATTTCTCTAATTGCCTCATTTCTTCTTAATCTTCTTGGACGAATAATCGAATTCATTTGAATATTATTTAAATTGAAAAATATTTATCTAATACATTAATCGCTTGCCTCGCACAAAAATTAATCAGAGACTACTTTTGTTCAGGAAAATTAACTAAAATTTATTTAATAAGAGCAAAAAAGTTACAAAAATATTTTGCACAATCTTCATTTTTCACAAATTTACATCATTTAGAGATAATATCTTTTAGTTAAGTATTTATTTTGAGGAAAGCATCTTTGAACATAATTAATGGATTTCATCTGAAAAATGTAAGAGGCGATATTCTAGGAGGCATCACAGCCGCAGTAGTGGCTTTACCTCTCGCTCTTGCTTTTGGAAATGCTGCGTTAGGACCTGGCGGAGCAATTTATGGACTTTATGGAGCAGTAGTAGTTGGTTTTTTAGCCGCATTATTCGGCGGAACACCTGCTCAAGTTAGTGGACCTACCGGTCCCATGAGTGTAACTGTTGCAGGTGTAGTAGCAGGCTTGGCCGCAGTAGGGGTTCCAAGAGATCTTACTGCAGGACAAATTTTACCTTTAGTTATGGCAGCGGTAGTCATTGGCGGCTTACTGCAAATATTATTCGGGATTCTAAAACTAGGTAAATACATTACTTTAGTTCCATATTCTGTTGTTTCAGGATTTATGTCTGGTATTGGAGTAATAATCATTGCGCTTCAGATTGGACCATTACTTGGAATTAGCACTCGAGGTGGAGTAGTCGAATCTTTAACTACTGTATTTTCAAATTTCCAGCCCAATGGCGCTGCTATTGGAGTTGCAATAATGACACTAGGTATAGTATTTCTTACTCCTAGAAAAATAAGTCAGTGGGTACCTTCTCCTCTCTTGGCACTATTGATAGTTACTCCAATATCAATATTAATTTTTGGAGATGGAGCAATTGATAGAATTGGAGAAATTCCAAGGGGAGTTCCATCTTTAAATTTCCCAAGTTTTAATCAATATTTCCCAATTATTTTCAAAGCAGGATTAGTCCTAGCAGTACTTGGCGCAATTGACTCCTTACTGACATCTCTAGTAGCAGACAATATCTCTCAAACAAAACATAATTCTGATAGAGAACTTATTGGTCAAGGGATAGGAAATGCAGTTGCAGGTCTGTTTTCAGGTTTACCTGGAGCAGGAGCAACAATGAGAACAGTCATAAATGTTAAATCTGGAGGATCAACTCCTATCTCTGGTATGGTTCACTCAGTTGTATTGTTGATAGTTTTAGTTGGTGCGGGACCTTTAGCTGAGCAAATACCAACTGCGTTACTAGCAGGAATCCTTATAAAAGTAGGTTTAGATATTATTGATTGGGGATTTTTAAGGAGGGCTCACAAATTATCTTTAAAAACTTCAGTAGTAATGTATGGCGTACTTTTGATGACAGTTTTTTGGGATTTAATTTGGGCAGTTTTAGTAGGTGTATTCATAGCAAATATGCTCACTATCGATTCAATAACTGAAACTCAACTAGAAGGTATGGATGAGGATAATCCTTTATCAAAAGATGATCAAGCTAAAAATGCATTACCTGCTGATGAAAAAGCACTACTAGATAGATGTTCAGGAGAAGTAATGCTATTTAGACTTAAAGGACCACTTAGTTTTGGAGCAGCTAAAGGTATATCTGAGAGAATGATGCTTGTAAGAAACTACAAAGTTTTGATATTAGATATCACTGATGTTCCAAGACTTGGAGTGACCGCGACTCTGGCAATAGAAGATATGATGCAAGAAGCAAAAAATAATTCCAGAAAAGCATTTGTTGCAGGTGCTAATGAAAAAGTAAAAGATAGATTAGCTAAGTTTGGAGTTGAAGGGATTATTGAAACAAGAAAAGAAGCTTTAGAAACTGCTCTAAATGAAATAGCCTAATAATTTATGGAAATAAGTCCAATTCTGCAAAATGTATTAGCCCCGCCAGTTCTTTTCTTTTTGATTGGAGCAATATCAGTACTCTTTAAATCTGATTTAGAGATACCAGCTCCATTACCTAAACTCTTCTCCTTATACCTACTCCTAGCTATTGGTTTTAAAGGAGGTATAGAGATACAGAAAAGTGGTTTTACAGATCAAGTATTGCCTACTTTAAGTGCTGCAATACTAATGTCACTAGTAATCCCGCTGATTGGATTTTTAATTTTAAGATTTAAGTTTGATGTCTTTAATTCAGCCGCGATAGCAGCAGCATATGGTTCAATTAGTGCTGTTACATTTATCTCTGCAGAAAGTTTTTTAGAAAGTCAAAAAATAGCTTTTGATGGGTTTATGGTTGGCGCTTTAGCTTTAATGGAGTCTCCTGCAATAATTGTTGGATTATTACTTGTGAAATTCGCAGCTCCAAAAAATAGACCAAAATCAAGAAAAATGCATGTAAGCGCAATATTACACGAATCACTTTTGAATGGATCAGTTTATTTATTGCTCTCAAGCTTGATTGTAGGATTTCTCACTGCTTCCAGTAATCCCTCAGGAATTGAAAAAATGGAGCCTTTTACTGGACAATTATTCTATGGAGCAGAATGCTTCTTCTTATTAGATATGGGAATAGTTGCTGCTCAAAGATTGCCGAGACTGAAAAATGCGGGTTCGTTCTTGATTGGATTTGCCATTTTTATGCCTTTATTTAACGCATTTATTGGTGTTTTCATTGCAAGATTTTTATCTTTAGGACCTGGCAACGCACTTTTATTTGTGGTTTTATGTGCAAGCGCGTCTTATTTAGCAGTTCCTGCAGCAATGAGGATGACAGTTCCAGAAGCTAAATCTAGTTATTATATTTCAACTACACTAGGTCTAACTTTCCCATTCAATATAGTTCTCGGCATTCCCATATATATGAGTTTAGTAAATACTATTATCCCACTATCACCTTTATAAAAATGAAAAGATTAGATTTGATATTTAGTGAAAGAGAACTAGATGCAATCATTAAAACATTAGAAAAAGCTAATGTTCCTGGATATACAGTTATGAAACACGCTACAGGCAGAGGACCTGAAAGAGTTGTTACAGAAGATATGGAATTTACAGGATTAGGAGCGAATGCTCATGTAATTGTTTTTTGCGAGCAAGAATTAATAGATAAAATGAGAGATAACATCAGGGACGATTTGAGCTATTACGGAGGAGTCGCTTATATTTCTGAAGCAACACCCCTTTAGATCAAAGAAGGAATATTTTATTTAAGAATGAATCCAATCCACTCTAATATTTTTTCTACTATTTAAATATCTATCAATTGACATTGCAGCAATACATCCGTCAGAAGCTGCAACTACGGCTTGCTTAAATGGTGTGTTTCTTATATCTCCAATAGCCCATACTCCATCAGAATTTGTAGACATAAAGTCATCCACAATAACTCCTCCGTCTTCTTTTAAAGCAATTTGATCCCCTAAAAAATCAGTAATCGGCTTCGAACCACTCATGTAGACAAACACTCCGTCTAAATTTAAATTGATAGGATTTTCCTCTTGCTTATTTTTTACAACGACCCCATTAACACCCATATCATCTCCCAATATTTCTAATAATCTTGTTCTACTCCAATGTTTTATATTTGAATTATCCATCAATTCCATAGCTTCTTCGTTATCTGATTTAGGATCACTTGATGTAATCCAATGCACGGTTGATGCGAATTTAGTTAGAACAGTTGCCTCTTCAATTGCCTCCTTGTTTACTCCAACAACGGCAACCTCTCTATTTTTATAAAAAGCCCCATCACATGTAGCACAATAACTTACTCCTTTACCAAGAAAATCCGCTTCTCCCTTAAATGATGCAGGCCTACCCATGGCTCCACTTGCAAGTACAAGTGCTTTAGCTTTAAAAGTGCCTTCGGGCGTGTAAACCATTTTCCATTCTCCACTAGCGTCTATTCCAAACACTTGCGCTCTTCTATAATCTGTGCCGTATTGCACAGCTTGTTCTCTCATTAGGGTAAGTAATTTTTCTCCACTTATATCAACAGGAACCCCTGGATAATTAGCTATTTGATGAGTTATTGCTAAGGCGCCAACAGATGGATTTTTATCTAAAATTACTGTCTTTAAATTTGAACGAGATGTATAAAGTGCGCAAGTACATCCGGCCGGGCCTCCTCCGATAATAACTACATCTGACTCAATGATTTCCAATTTTTAAAAACTCCTTTTGTAGTTAATTAGATGAGTTCTTGGTTAGAAGATATTTTTAAAGTAAATACCTGAACCTTTATATAAATATAAGTTAAAAGAAAAAAGAGAAAAAAGCTTAATATAGAAACAAACTTACATAGGAAAAACATAAAAAATTAATTATCAAAATGATCAGTTACGTGAAACGTTCTGTATTGATCTATTATTAGATCATATCGAAAAATCAATTGCCGTTGAAACATTATATTTTTTATGACCAACTCTGATTACCTTTTAAAAGCTGCCATTAAGAAAGTAACCGAAAAATTAAACGAAATATTGGTTGAAAAAATTGAAGAAGCAACACATATTGCTCAGGATGCTCCTGAAATTCTCAAAAAAGAATTTGATAGTTTAAAAGAATCCATAATCGAAGAAGCATCAAGACTAGAAAAAGCAGAGAATATTGAAGAAAATGAGTCTTCAAATACTTATCAAGATCCCAAAATAAAAAAAGCTTTAAATGAAATTGAAGGTATCAATAAGCAAATTGATCTCTTTAATAAAACTATAAATAATCAAATTAAATGAGTTATCACGTTCTTCATTATCGTTTAAAAAAATTGAAGAGGTCCTTTCTTATTTGGATAACTCTGATTTCGCTTTTATTAAATTTATGGATTGATAATATTAGATTTACAATTTTCCAAACCAAGAACAATGAAAAAAGTAGGGTCCAAATTAAAAGAGCTAGGTGGTTTACTAATCAATTAATAGAGCTTGGTTCAGCATTTATTAAAATTGGACAATTATTATCAGCGAGACCTGATTTAATTCCTAATACCTGGATACAGGAATTGTCTAAATTGCAGGATCAAGTACCTAATTTTTCATTTGCACAAGTTGAAGAGAATATAAGAAATGAACTAGGGTCTAAGTTTAATGAAATAGATCAAATAATATGCGATCCGGTTGGATCAGCATCACTAGCTCAGGTTCATAGAGCGTCTTTAAAAGATGGTAAGAAAGTAGTTTTTAAAGTTCAAAGACCCAATTTAAAAGAATTGTTTATTATCGATTTAGGCATAATGCAGCAAATAGCAGGATTATTGCAGAAAAATAAGAATTGGAGTCGAGGTAGAAACTGGGTTGAGATTGCTAAAGAGTGTAGGAAAGTTCTTATGAAAGAACTTGATTTTAATTGCGAAGCGCAATATGCAGCAAGATTTAGGCAGCAATTTCTTGATGATGAAAATGTTGAAGTTCCTGAAGTAATTTGGGATATGAGCAGTGAAAAAGTGCTTTGTTTAAGTTATGTAGAAGGGACAAAAATAAGCGATTTAGAAAAATTAAAATCACAAGAAATTGATTTATCTAAAATTGCAGAGATAGGTGCAATCAGCTACTTAAAACAATTAGTAAATTACGGTTTTTTTCATGCAGATCCTCATCCAGGGAATCTAGCAGTTTCAAGTGAAGGTAAATTGATTTTTTATGATTTTGGAATGATGGGGAACATCTCAAATAACCTTCAAACAAGATTAGGGGGGATGGTTAAGGCTGCTGCTCTTAGAGACGCCTCATCACTTGTTAGTCAATTACAACAAGCTGGGCTAATTTCAAAAGATATTGATGTAGGACCAGTCAGAAGATTAGTCAGATTGATGCTTAAAGAAGCCTTAACTCCGCCATTTAGTCCTAATATTATTGAAAAATTATCTGGAGATTTATACGAACTGGTTTATGAAACGCCATTTCAACTGCCAGTAGATTTAATCTTTGTGATGAGAGCTTTATCAACTTTTGAAGGAGTTGGTAGAATGCTTGATCCAGGGTTTAACCTTGTATCAGTTACCAAGCCTTATTTAATAGAACTTATGACTTCAAATAATCAAAGTCCCAACGATTTAATTAACCAATTTGGAAGGCAAGTAGGTGAACTAGGATCGAAAGCTGTTGGAATTCCCAAAAGAATAGATGAAAGTTTAGAAAGATTAGAACAGGGAGATTTACAATTGCAAATAAGAATGGGAGAGTCTGATAGGCAATTCAAAAAAATGTTTACGGCTCAAAAAACTTTAGGTCATTCAATTCTCATAGGAAGCTTATCAATTGCATCTGCTTTACTTGTAACCAATAAACAAAATAATTTTGCATTGTTGCCACTTTTTTTTGCACTACCAATAAGTATTGATTGGATAAAGTGCCAATTAAGTATGAGAAAAGGCTCACGTTTAGAAAAACTTAAGCGCTAAAAAAACTATATATTTTTTGGACCTAAACCTAGAGCTCCAGCGAATCTTGCTTGATTTCCTAGTTCCTCCTCAATTTTTAAAAGCCTATTATATTTTGCAATCCTTTCACTTCTACTCAAAGAGCCAGTCTTGATCTGACCCGATCTTGTGGCGACAGATAAATCTGCGATTGTTGTATCTTCAGTCTCACCACTTCTATGACTTATAACACTTGTGAAACCAGACATTTTAGCTAACTCAATAGCTTCCAAAGTTTCAGTTAATGTTCCAATTTGATTTACCTTTATTAGGATTGAATTGGCAGATTTTTCTATAATCCCTTTCCGTAATCTTTCTGTATTAGTAACGAATAAATCATCACCTACAAGCTGAACTTTATTCCCTAATACTTTGTTTAATTCTGACCAACCCTCCCAATCATCCTCAGCTAAACCGTCCTCTATTGAAACTATGGGATAATTAGAAACTAATCTTGAAAGATATGAAATCATTTCAGAACTATTTAAACTTTTACCTTCATATTTATAAATACCATCACTATAAAATTCAGTACTAGCAGCATCTAAAGCTAAAGATACCTGCTCACCAGGCTTAAATCCTGCTTTTTGAATTGCTTCTAATAATAAGTCCCCTGCTTCTTCGCTTGATGACAAATTCGGGGCAAATCCACCCTCATCGCCTACAGCGGTAGATAGACCTTTTTGATCAAGTAATGATTTTAATGAGTGAAAAATTTCAGTACCCATTCTTAATGATTCACTGAAATTATTAACTCCATGTGGAACAAGCATAAATTCCTGAAAATCAAGACTATTTGGTGCATGTGCACCACCATTTATTACATTCATCAATGGGACTGGAAGAAGATTGGATAATGGATCTCCAAGATATCTATATAGGGGAATGTCTAAAGCATTTGCTGATGCTCTAGCAGTGGCAAGACTTACTGCAAGGATTGAATTTGCTCCAAGGTTAGACTTATTAGGAGTTCCATCAATTTCAATCATTAATTTATCTACTACAGTTTGATCTAAAGATGACAAACCACATAAAGCCGGCGATATGGTTTCATGAATTTTATTAACAGCATTCAAAACGCCTTTCCCCATATATTTCGAACCACCATCTCTTAATTCATGTGCCTCATGAGCACCAGTGCTAGCTCCGCTGGGAACAATTGCTCTACCACTTGCACCACATTCCAAAAATACTTCTGCCTCTACAGTTGGATTACCTCTTGAATCAAGGACTTGCCTTGCTTCAACAGTATCAATAAGAAAATCAATAGTTTCTTTCACAATTTAATTATTACTATTTAAATCCTATTAATAGCTGAACTATTTGGCTAATATCTGAAATATATTTGTTAACCAACTATAATTTTTAATTTTATAAGGGCTTAGATATTATTTAACGTTTTTTTTGATTCTAAAGTCCCCTCAAATCCTCTCATCTAAATAATTTTCAAATTCATCTTACAATTTGAAAATTATTGGATGATTATTAATGCAGTTCCTATTTAGAATATTAATTAATAATCAACTATAGTTTTTATAGTTTATGAGAGAAACACTTACATCCAGTCCTGAACTATTTAGCGATATTAGTTGGAATCTTCTTTTATTAGGGGAAGAAACCGCAAAAAAATGGGATCATAGCGAATTTAATATTGAACACATAATTCATACATTGTTCTCATCAAGTGAATTCTTTGCCTTCATTGAAAAATTATCAATCGACCAAGATACAGTTTTAGACATAACAGAAGATTTTTTAGAAGAGACACCAACAAATGAGTCAGATATTTTTACTATCGGAGAAGATTTAGAAATTTTATTAGATAACGCGAATCAGATTAAAACTCAATGGGGATCGAGATTAATAGAAATCCCTCATTTACTAATTGCTCTTGGAAGAGATTTAAGAATTGGAAATTATGTTTTTGAAGAAGGAAACCTTTCCATGGAAAAATTAGAGGAAGAATTAAAGTTTTACCCAAATATTAGTAAATCAAAAGATTCTTTTAATTATGGGAATGTAATTGAAATAAATAATCAATCTAATTTCGAATCAAACAACGAGACTGCAGAGACTCTTGTAAAAGAAGAAAAATTTAAAAAAGCTATTGTTCCATTACCGAAAAGTGAACTTCAAATTGAAACCAAAAAACAAGTTGGAAAAGATGAAACTGTTCTTTCAATTTATGGAAAAGATTTAACAGGATCAGCTAAAAAAGGCATACTGGATCCTGTTTTAGGAAGAGAAAATGAGCTCAATAATTTAATGAGGGTACTCTGCAGAAGAAACAAAAATAACCCTATACTTATTGGCAATCCTGGAGTTGGTAAAACCTCAATTGCAAAATTACTTGCTCAATTAATTGTAGACAAAAAAGTTCCTGATAATTTAAAGGACTTAAAAATTATTTCACTTGACTTAGGTGCATTAGTTTCTGGGACCAAATTTAGAGGTCAACTAGAGGAAAGACTAAGCTTAATAATGCAGGAACTAAATAATCCAAACCAAGGAATGATTCTTTTTATTGATGAAATTCACTCAATATTAAGTTCTGACAGATCTTCTACCGACATCAGTAATATCTTAAAACCTTTACTAGCTGAAGGAGAACTTAGATGTATCGGTACAACAACACCTGAGAAATTTCGTGAAACTATTGAAAAAGATCAGGCATTAAATAATTGCTTTCAAAAGATAGCTGTTAATGAACCTTCAGTAGAATTAAGCGTAAAAATATTACAAGGGATCAAAAAGAAATATGAATTACATCATGGCATAAAAATTTCTGAAGAGGCTGTAAACTATTCTGCAAAATTGGCCGATAGATACATCAGCGATAAATGTCTCCCTGATAGTGCAATAGATTTAATTGATGAAGCAGCTGCACAGTTGAAAATCGACTCTAATAATATGCCTCAAATCATTCTCCAACAAGAAAACAAACTTAATACTATTGATGAAAAATTGAATAATTTGCAAGGAGAAAATGTCGAAGCTCAAGAAAAACTATTGAATAATAGACAACAATCAGAGGCAAAATTGAACGTTCTTTTGGAAAATTGGAACAATTTACGTGAAGAAATGGAGGAATTATCTATTTTAATGAAAGAAGAAGATAAGCTAACCAAACAAATTAAAGATAAATCAAATCGAGAAATTGAAAATGATCTAGATTATTTAGAAAAGCTTGAAGAAGAGTTAAGTGAAATAGTGAATGACATACAAAAAGTTGAAGAGAACTTTAAAAAAATAAAGAACAATAGAAATTTCCCTTTTAAATATCAAGTTGAACCTGATGATATTGCAGATGTTATATCAAAAATCACAGGAATTCCAATTTCTAAAGTAGTTTCAAATGAACGTAAAAAATTAGTCAATCTAGAAAAAGAACTAAGTGAAAAAGTTATTGGACAAGAAAAAGCTATAGAAGCTGTTTCTGCTGCAATTAGAAGAGCTCGAGTTGGTATGAAAAGTCCCAAAAGACCTATTGGATCTTTTTTATTTATGGGTCCTACTGGTGTTGGTAAAACAGAATTAGCAAAATCTCTTGCAACAGCTTTATTTGATGAAGAAGACGCACTTTTAAGATTAGACATGAGTGAATATATGGAGAAAAATGCCGTAGCAAGACTTTTAGGAGCTCCCCCAGGTTATGTTGGTTATGAAGAAGGAGGTCAATTAACTGAAGCTGTAAGACGTAAACCCTATTCAGTAATACTTCTTGATGAGATAGAAAAAGCACATGCAGAAGTATTTAATATCCTTTTGCAAGTCTTAGATGAAGGAAGATTAACGGACTCCCAAGGAAGGACCGTAGATTTCAAAAATACGGTAATCATTATGACAAGTAACCTAGCTGGTAAATCTATACTGGAGTATTCGCAAAAGATTTCTAAAAGTGAGGGGAAGTTAGAAAAAGATCAACAAATTCTAGATGATTCAATTAGTAATGCATTGTCTTCAATTTTTAGACCTGAATTTTTAAATAGAATTGACGAAATAGTAAAGTTTGATCCATTATCTATTGATGAACTTCAAAAAATACTCATTCTACAAACAGAAGATTTAAAGAACCTGCTACTTGAGCAGAAAATAAATATCGCTATAGACAAAAAAGTTATCGACAAAATTGCAAACGATTCTTACGAACCTGAATATGGTGCTAGGCCACTTAGCAGGGAACTTAGAAGACAAATAGAAAATCCCTTGGCTGCAAAACTTTTAGAGGATAACTTCAAAAATAAAAAAAATATAACAATTAAAATTAATCCTGCTAAAAAAGATGAGATCGTTTTCAAACCTAGCTGAGGAGTAAATCAATAAGCTAAAATAAAAACTAAAGCATAATGCTTAATTCCAAACAAATTTTGTGACAAGTCCTACTACTAATAAAGAACCTCTTAAAAAGGATTCTCCTGAAGTTGAAGAGCCTAAAAAAAAGAATAATTTTTTTAGATCTACCTACGATGAGCTTAAACTTGTCGTGTGGCCTAACAAACAACAACTTTTTAGCGAATCAGTAGCAGTTATAATTATGGTATCTTTTTCTGCTGCAGCCATTGCTTCTGTTAGCAGATTCTATGGGTGGGCAGCCTCGCAAATTTTTGGTTGAATTATCTCCCGAATATCCATTTATAAAGATCTTAATTAAGCTTCCAGAAAAATGAGTAATGAATTAACTACAAACCTTGCTTCTTCAAAAGCAAATACAAGCATCGCAAGATGGTATGCAGTTCAAGTAGCATCAAGCTGTGAAAAAAAAGTAAAAGCGACTCTTGAGCAGAGATCAGTAACTTTAGGTGTTAATAATAGAATCATTGAAATTGAAATTCCCCAAACTCCAGGAATTAAATTAAAAAAAGATGGAAGCAGACAAACTACCGAAGAAAAAGTTTTCCCAGGCTATGTCCTCGTAAGAATGATTTTGGATGAAGACACAATGATGGCTGTTAAAAGTACTCCAAATGTAATTAACTTTGTCGGTGCTGAAGACGGTAGAGGCAGCGGAAGATCGCGCGGTCATATCAAACCTCGACCATTATCAAGACAAGAAGTTAATAGAATCTTTAAGCGCGCATCAGAGAAAAAAGCTGTTATCAAGTTAGATATTGAAGAAAAAGATAGAATCATTGTAACTAGCGGTCCATTCAAGGATTTCCAGGGAGAAGTTATAGAAGTTTCCGGAGAAAGAAATAAATTAAAAGCATTACTTTCAATATTTGGGCGCGAGACTCCTGTAGAATTAGAATTCTCCCAAATCAATAAACAGAATTAATTTCAAATTGTTCTTGTTTATCTAGTAAAATTATGATTTTCTACTCCAGCTTAAATTCTCTAATCTAATGGCAAAAAAAATTGTTGCAGTTATCAAGCTTGCTCTACAAGCAGGCAAAGCAAATCCTGCTCCTCCTGTAGGGCCAGCTTTAGGACAACATGGTGTCAATATCATGGCATTTTGCAAAGAATACAACGCAAGGACACAAGATAAAGCAGGTTTTGTAATTCCAGTCGAGATTTCTGTTTTTGAAGATAGAAGCTTTACTTTTATCACAAAAACACCTCCTGCTTCCGTCTTAATAACAAAAGCAGCTGGTATAGAGAAAGGTTCAGGTGAATCCGCAAAAGGCTCTGTTGGTAATATAAGTAAAGCTCAATTAGAAGAAATAGCCAAAACTAAGCTTCCTGATCTAAACTGTTCTAGTGTTGAATCAGCAATGAAAGTAATTGAGGGTACTGCTCGTAATATGGGCGTCTCTATCACTGATTGAGTTCAATACAAAATTTCTCACTATTTAGGGGAGGTTAGTTAATAACCGTTTGCACCCAATATTATTATGAAAAAACTATCTAAAAGAATGGCGGCTCTATCAACAAAGATAGAAGATCGCATTTACGCACCACTTGAAGCTCTTAGTATTATCAAGGAAAATGCTAATGCAAAATTTGATGAAACTATTGAGGCACATATACGTTTAGGTATTGATCCAAAATATACTGATCAACAATTAAGGACTACTGTTGCATTACCACATGGTACTGGCCAAAGCATCAAAATTGCAGTAATTACAAGTGGTGAGAATGTATCGAAAGCTAAGGATGCTGGTGCAGATTTATTTGGCGAAGAAGATCTTGTGGAACGCATCAACAAAGGAAATATGGAGTTTGATCTTCTTATTGCAACTCCAGATATGATGCCAAAGGTTGCAAAATTAGGAAGAGTTTTAGGACCTAGAGGTTTAATGCCTAATCCTAAAGCTGGAACAGTAACTAATGACATTGCTAATGCAATAAAAGAATTCAAAGCTGGTAAGCTCGAATTTAGAGCAGATAAGGCCGGTATTGTGCATGTACGCTTTGGAAAAGCAAGTTTCACAAAAGAGGCTCTATTTGACAACTTAAAAACCTTACAAGAATCAATTGATAAAAATAAACCAAGTGGAGCTAAAGGAAAGTATTGGAAAACTTTTTATGTAACTTCAACAATGGGGCCTTCAATTCAAGTAGACATAAATGCTGTACAAGATTACCTACCTGAAGGTTAACGCTTTGTAGTATAATTTTAATTGCAATAATACGGCCAAAGAAAGTAGGTTGATTTAGTCATTCTAAATTTTTAATTCCTACCGAGGACTCGTCTTAAATTATTTCTTTTTGGATCTAATAAAAGCGGCCTCTTTAAAAGGACTTTGCCGCATTTCCTGCTCTCCCTAAATTACGATCCAAAAAACATCAATGGGCCGAACACTAGAGAATAAGCAACAAATCGTTACTGAGATTAAATCTCTATTAAACGACTCGGAAATGGCTGTAGTTCTTGACTATAAAGGTTTAACTATCAAAGAAATGTCAGATTTGCGATCTAGATTGCAAACAACTAATGGCATTTGCAAAGTTACTAAAAATTCATTAATGCGTAAAGCTATTGATGGAGATAGTAATTGGAACGATCTTGAATCTTTACTGACCGGAACAAATGCTTTTGTCTTAATCAAAGAAGATGTTGGTGGTGCTGTAAAAGCTATCCAATCTTTTCAAAAAGACACCAATAAATCCGAAACCAAAGGCGCTTTATTTGAAGGCAGACTTCTAAGCGATTCTGAAATAAAAGAAATTGCAAGTCTTCCATCTAAAGAAGTATTGATGGCAAAAATTGCTGGCGCTCTTAATGGCGTTGTAACAAAAATTGCGATCTCTATTAATGAAGTACCTTCTGGACTTGCTAGATCACTTAAACAACATTCTGAAAAATCAGAATCCTAAATTCAAAACCTAATTAACTTTTAAGAAAATGTCCGCAAAAACTGAAGAAATTCTTGAATCATTAAAATCTTTATCACTTTTAGAAGCATCTGAGCTTGTAAAGCAAATTGAAGAGGCTTTTGGTGTATCTGCTGCAGCTTCTGCAGGTGTAGTAATGGCAGCTCCAGGAGCAGCTGGCGGTGACGCAGATGGTGGCGCTGCTGAAGAAAAAACTGAATTTGATGTAGTGCTCGAAAGCTTTGATGCAGCTGCAAAAATCAAAGTGCTTAAAGTTGTTAGAAATGCAACTGGTCTAGGTCTTGGCGATGCAAAAGCACTTGTTGAATCTGCACCAAAAACAGTAAAAGAAGGAATTGCTAAAGCAGATGCTGAATCTTTAAAGAAAGAGATTGAAGAAGCTGGAGGTAAAGTTACACTTAAGTAAGAGAATATTTTTTCAAGCCGATAGATTTTATATCGGCTTCAAAAATTATGAATATTGATACTATTGCAATTGAAGCTGCAACAGATGGAGCCTGCAGTGGTAATCCAGGTCCAGGTGGTTGGGGTGGTCTAATAATTTTTGATGACAAAAGTGAATTAGAAATAGGTGGTTCCGAGCAAAATACTACTAATAATAGAATGGAACTCACTGCGGCTATAAAAACACTTGAGAAATTAAAAACCTATAAATTAAAAGAAAACTTTAAATTAAGAACTGATAGTAAATATGTAATAGAAGGGTATACAAAATGGATTATTAATTGGAAGAGAAATGGATGGAAAACAAGCTCAGGAAAATCAGTTCAAAATCTTGATTTATGGCAAAAAATTGATCAATTAAGAATTAATGGTCTTGTAATGGAATATGTTAAAGGCCATAGCGGTGACAAACAAAATGAACGGGTAGATAAAATCGCGACCAACTATAGCAAAGGTATATCTCTAAAGACTAACTTAAAAGAGTCTGAAACTTCAGTAGAGTTTTTTGAAAAAAATGCACCTTCAGAAATTCAGGAATTATTTTCAAGAAATGAATTAATTCAAAAATTTGCTGACAAAAAGTACTTGTTAAATTCACTAGAACTAAGTAATTTATTAGGTGAAGAAAACCACATAAAGATAAAACAATATTTACTTTTTGAATGGCGTAATTGGAGATTGATTCCTAAAGATAAAAAATATTGGATAATAGAAAAAAAGAATACTAATTTTTTATGAATGAACAGAAGGGGGTATTTAAAAATCTTTATAAAAACTTAATGACCCCTATACTAAAAAATGATTCTGGAATAGATGCAGAATATTTAACTAATGCATCTCTTAGCCTTCTATCATTTAGTTCGAGAAAATATAATTGGCCTTTGGTATCATCAATCCTAAAAAATCTAAATGAAGAATTTTCTGTAATTGATAAAAGGTTAAGTCAGAACATATGTGGAATAAATTTTTGTAATCCAATTGGTTTAGCTGCAGGTTTTGACAAAAATGGAAGTGCTGCAAATATATGGAAAGATTTTGGTTTTGGATTTGCAGAACTTGGTACAGTAACTAAATTTGCTCAAAATGGTAATCCAAAACCAAGGTTATTTAGATTAGCTGAAGAAGAAGCAGCATTAAATAGGATGGGTTTCAATAATAATGGTGCAGAAAATCTAGTTAAAAATTTTATTGATCAGGGTATTGAGTTCAAAAAAAACAGGGAGAATATTTGTTTAGGGATAAATTTCGGTAAGTCTAAAATCACAAGCTTATCTGAAGCAAAAGATGATTATTTAACTTCTCTAAAATTATTAATTCCATATTGTGATTATGCAGCAATAAATGTAAGTTCTCCAAATACTGAAGGACTAAGAAAGTTGCAAGATCCAATACTTCTAAAAGAACTTCTTAGGAAAATTAAAAACTTACCTAATTGTCCACCATTATTTGTAAAAATTGCGCCAGATTTAAGCCTTAAAGATATTGAAGATATTTGCCAGTTAATAACCGAGGAAAATATCGATGGGATAATTGCTACTAACACCAGCATAAATAGATTAGGTCTTGAAAATAGGAAGATCAGGCAAACAGGATTATTACTTTCTGAAGAAAATGGAGGATTAAGTGGAAAGCCTCTACAAAAAAAAGCAAATCAAATAATAAAACATATTCACAATATTGATAAAAATATTATTTTAATTGGTGTTGGTGGAATCGACAGTCCTGAGTCGGCTTGGGAAAGAATTTGTTCTGGAGCATCATTAATTCAACTTTATACGGGATGGATATATAAGGGTCCACAGTTAGTCCCCAGCATACTTGAAGGGATTTTAAAGCAACTCAATATCCATCAATTGTCCAATATTAAAGAGGCCATTGGATCAGATTTAAGATGGGTAAAATAAAAACTAGAAAATGAATAATGAATAAATCGGAAACTAATGATTACTCAAAATTAGCCATGCAAATATCAAACTTAAAGCATGGAGGAAATGTATTCGCAAATGCAAAAAAATTAAATTTATTACCCTCTGAAATCATTGACGCAAGTGCCTCTTTAGTACCCTTTGATCCACCTCAAATAGTAATGGATTCATTAAATTCGGGAATTAAGAATCTTGGATTTAGATATTACCCAGAGAGAAACTTGAGTGATCTGAAAGAAATAATAGGTAAATTTCATGGGATAAATCCAGACAATATATTGCCTGGAAATGGAGCTTCTGAACTAATAACTTGGGCAGGTTATGAAGCATCCAAATTTGGAATAAGTTGCATTCCTTCTCCATCATTTGTTGATTATGAAAGATCTTTAAATTGTTGGAATAGCAATTTTGTACATTGCGAATTACCAAAAAACTGGAATAATATTTTTCCTCAATCATTTCCGCTTCATCCAAAAGGTGATGTTATTTGGATAACAAATCCACACAACCCTACCGGCCAATTATGGAAAAAAAATTCATTGGAGGAAGTTGTGAAAAAATATAAATTAGTTATCTGTGATGAAGCTTTCTTATCGATAACACCTAATGGAGACAAAGAATCTTTAATACCATTAACCCAAAGATTTGATAATTTATTAGTCTTGAGAAGCTTGACCAAAATCTTCAATATTCCTGGACTTAGATTAGGTTACGTTATTGGCTCATCGAAAAAACTTAAACAATGGGAAATAAATAGAGATCCTTGGCCTTTAAATTCATTTGCTATTAAAGCCGGAATTGATCTACTAAGTAATAAGAAATTCTATGAACAGTGGACGCAACAGATTCACAGCTGGATAAATATTGAAAAAAAGAGAGTATTTGAAAAATTATCAAAAATAGAGAACCTTAAAGTTCATAACTCTTCAACCAACTTTTTTTTAATAGAAAGTAAAACATCCTTGTCGTCAAATATAAAATACTTAGAAAATAAGGGAATATTGCTTAGAGAATGCACTTCATTTAGATTTCTTGACGAAAAGTGGGCAAGAATAAGTTTGCAGAACAGGAAAAATAACACTCTTTTGTGTAAAGAAATTCAGAATTCTTTTAAAAAATAATTAATAAATTTTTTAATCTCAATTTTAGATTTAATTTTATTATTATTTTCCATATTCTTCTTCATGAGATCTAATATTTCATAATGAATTTTTCCCTTTTTTGATTTTATTTTAAAAATTCTTTCTAGAGTTTCTTCAAAAACTTCTTTAGAAATTTTATTCTGATTGATTAAAACTGAGCCTCCACTTTCAGAAAGAATCATTGCATTTTTCTCCTGATGTTTATTTTTAGAATCTGGATATGGAATTAAAATAGAAGGTTTTTCAGCCTCCATTAGTTCATTGATTGTTCCTGCACCAGATCTCGATATTACAAGATCGCAGTTTTGAATTAATGCTGCTATTTCATTAGTAAATTTCTTTTGAATATAATTTTTGGAGTTTTTTACATGAAAAGGTTGTTTATTATATTCGCCAATAATATGAACTATCCTAAACTTTTTATTTATTAAAAATTCTAGAGATTCATAAATAATTTGATTTATAGCTTTTGCTCCTTGACTACCTCCCATAACTATCAAAAGAGGTCCATTTCCTTTTGGAACCCATTCTGGCAAAAAATTAAATTTATAGAATTGCTCTCTTAAAGGTGTTCCAGTAAAAATAGTTTTACAATTTTTTAAATAAGAATTTGTTTCCTTAAATCCTAAGAGAACATAGTTACATAAAAAACCAAAATATTTCGTGACCATTCCTGGAATTACATTTGATTCATGAATAATGATAGGTATCCTGAGAAGTTTTGAAGCCACAATAGTAGGTGCTGATATATAACCGCCAGTCGTAAAAACCAAGTTAATTTTTTTTTCTTTTAAGATCCTAATTATTTGGAAAGTTGTCATTAAAATTTCTATATATTGATAAAACAAAAAAATATTTTTTCTTGGTGTCTTTATATTCAAAGTCCTCAAATTATATTTTTTGGGAATAAAATTTGCATCAAGTCTTTGATTAACTCCCAACCAATGAATATTCCATTCATCTTCCACCTCTTTAGATACTGCTAAGGCTGGGAAAATATGCCCCCCTGTCCCACTGGCTGCAATTAATAAATTATTTTTTTTAGACATAAAAACCTAAAATAGTAGAATAAAATAATCAATGATTAATATGTTTAATTTAAACTTATTCAAAAATATAGGATTTCTTCTCTACTTATTTGTTTATCTTATTATTCCCTATTCAGCAATAACGCAAACTTTGAAAGTTGATTTTATAAGAAATCTAGAAAACTCCTTAAATGAAAGAGATTTAGAATTCATTAAAAAAAATTTTAGAAATGAAGAAAGCCAAAATTTACCAAAACAATTTTCAAAGATTATTAATGATTTCCCTAACAGCAAATGGAAGATCAAAAGATTAAAATCTAATATTCCAGATGAAAATATTTTAAGAATAAAAGTTTCGGGGGTAAAAATAGTTAATGGAGAAATACATGTACTCGAATCAAAATTTGATTATTTATTTTCAATCGTAAATGGGAAAATAGATGAAGGGATTATCAAAAATTTATTTACCACAATAAGAAACGATAATAAAAAAATAGATATTAGTTTTAAAATTCCTGATAGAGTTCTTACTGGTTCAAAATACGATATCGATATAATTCTAAATAAGCCTCTTGAAGAAGTGATTATTGCTGGAGCTATAAAACCCTATCAAGTCAATTCATTGTTTGAACAAGAAATATTATTGGAGCCATTGGCGTCTGGAGGGATTTTTAAAATAACAAGAGCCCCTTCAAAACCAGGGATACAAATTTGGTCAGGAATCATAGCTCATCCAGAAGGAATGATTACTTTCACAAAGAGCATTGATATCGTTGATGAGATATAGCCTAAGCGTCGTTTAACGCATCCACACCTGGTAAAGTTTTACCTTCTAAAAGTTCCAAACTAGCCCCACCTCCAGTAGATATATGAGACATTTTCTCAGCTAATCCTGCTTTTTCAACTGCTGCAACTGAATCTCCACCACCAATTATTGTACAAACTTCAGAAAAAGCACTTAAGTCCGCAAGAGTCGTAGCTATTGCATTTGTACCGTCTGCAAATTTATCAAATTCAAAAACTCCCATTGGTCCATTCCAAATAATTGTTTTACATTCTGCAAGAGCATTCTGAAAAACTTTAATGGAATCTGGACCAATATCTAGACCCATCCAATTCCCACTAATTGCATCAATTTGAGATATTTTAATATTGGCGTCAGGAGAAAATTCATCAGCCAAAACAACATCAGTGGGTAATAATAATTCTACTCCTTTTGCTTTTGCTTTTGCTTCTAAATCTTTAGCGAGCTCGAGTTTATCTTCTTCTACAAGGCTCTTTCCGACATCTAAACCTCTAGCTTTATAAAAAGTGAAAATCATACCTCCACCAATCATGATTTTGTCACACTTATCTAGTAAAGAATCAAGTACTCCTATTTTGCTACTAACCTTTGATCCTCCAACTATTGCTGCCAATGGACGCTTTGGGGAATCTACAGCTCCTTGTAGGTATTTCAATTCTTTTTCTAAAAGGAATCCAGCTACTGAGGGACTTAAATAATTTGTAACACCCTGAGTTGAAGCATGCGCTCTATGAGCAGCACCGAAAGCATCATTTACATACATATCTGCATGTGATGCTAATTTTTTAGCAAACTCCAGGTCGTTCTTTTCTTCTTCACCAAAAAAACGAACATTTTCAAGTAAAAGAACATCTCCATTAGATAAGTTATTTGATTTTGCAACTGCTTCATCACCAATACAACTGTTAGTGAGAGCCACATTTTGCCCCAACAATTTACTTAATCTTGCTGCTACTGGAGATAATCTCATTTTTTCATTTACCTGACCCTTTGGTCTACCAAAATGAGCAGCTAAAATAACTTTTGCAGAATGATTAATAAGATATTCAATAGTTGGGATCGCTGCACGAATACGCGTATCGTCAGTTATTTGACCATCTTCATTTAATGGAACATTAAAATCTACTCTTACAAGAACTTTTTTTCCTTCTAAATGTGTCTTATCAAGACTGGAAAGAGATAATTTTGACATTAAACTGGCTATATTTATAATCTCAAGACCCTAACGTTAATTTGGGCTTATTGGGTTAAAAAGTAGTTACTGTTACCTATGCCTTAATAAATTTTAAGAATTAACGATTATAAAAATTTTTTAGTCATTAAATTTATACTAAACTTTAGAAGTAAACACTTTTGAAACTTATAAAAACTAAAAGGAATCCAAAATTTTATTTGATTTATTGACGTGGACATACCCAAAATCCAATGGTACCCAGGCCATATCGCAAAAGCAGAAAAGAAATTATCTGAAGTTATCAATAAAGTAGATTTAGTTATAGAAGTTAGAGATGCACGAATTCCTTTGTCAACAGGACATCCACACTTAAATAAATGGATAAATAATAAAAAACATATTCTTGTTATTAACAGATCAGACATGATATCCCCTAATACAATCAATAGTTGGAATAAATGGTTTAATGCTAAAGATCAATATCCTCTTTGGTGTGATGCTAAAAGAGGAATAGGGATTAAAGAAATTTGTAAGTCAGCCAAAGATTCTAGATCGTCAATCGACGATAGAAGACTCTCTAGAGGAATGCGAATTAGGCCAATTAGAGCCCTTACACTTGGTTTTCCAAACGTAGGAAAGTCAGCATTAATTAATAGAATTGCAAAAAAAAGAGTTGTAGATAGCGCTAGGAAAGCAGGCGTGACTCGTAATTTAAGATGGATAAAATTAGAAAGTGGTATAGATCTGCTAGATGCTCCAGGTGTTATACCTCCAAATTTAGAAGATCAAAAATCAGCACTTAATCTTGCACTATGTGACGATATTGGTGAAGCTGCTTATGAAATAGAGAGTGTCGCAATTGGATTTATCAAAATTATATCCACTCTCAATAAAGATAAGAATGCGAATATCTCAGTTAAACAAATATCTCATAGATATGGGGTTGATATTACCAAAGGCTTTAAGAGTCCTTCTGCTTGGATCGACGAAGCAGCTTCAAAACATACATCAGGCGATAAAAGGAGAATGTCTCATAAGTTATTGGAAGATTATAGAAATCAAATGCTGGGTAAAATTTCTTTAGAAGTCCCACTATGGAATTAAATAATCAAAATTCTTTCGGTATTGGAGAAGGTGAGCTTATAGAAATTATTTATGAGCTACCTCTTCCTATGAGGCTAGACAGATGGTTGGTAAGTAAAAGACCAGAACAAAGTAGAGCAAGAATTCAACATTTTATAAATTCAGGTTTCGTACTTGTAAACTACAAGACCGCGAAAGCAAAGACCCCATTAAAAAATGGCGACAATATTCAAATATGGATGCCTCCTCCAGAACCTCTTATTTATTTGAAACCTGAAAAAATGGATTTAAATATCCTTTTTGAAGACGAGCACATCATAGTAATTAATAAACAATCAGGACTAATTGTTCATCCTGCCCCTGGACACAAATCTGGAACTTTAGTGAATGGATTACTTTTTCACTGTAAAGATCTACCTGGAATAAATGGGAAACTAAGACCTGGAATTGTTCACAGATTAGATAAAGATACCTCCGGATGCATTGTGGTTGCAAAAAGCCAAGAGGCATTAGTTAATCTCCAGAAACAAATTAAAGAAAAAATAGCATCACGTGAATATATTGCAGTAATTCATGGAGCACCTAATTCTGAAGAAGGCCAAATAGTAGGAAATATTGGCAGAGATAAATTAAATAGATTGAAATATAAAGTAGTTGAAGGAACTTCAGGAAGGTATGCATGTACCTATTGGAAATTAGAAGAAAGATATGGCAATTACTCATTAATGAGTTTCAAACTAGATACGGGGCGAACGCATCAAATAAGAGTACATTGCGCTCACATTAATCATCCAATTGTGGGTGATCCGTTATATGGAAGATGTAAAAAACTACCTTGTAAATTAGATGGCCAAGCTTTACACGCCATTAAGCTTGGACTTATACATCCAATAAATGGTAAAGAAATGATATTTGAATCAGAATTACCATTAGATTTTCAAAAATTACTAAGTGTTCTTAAAGTTAAATAAGATTTAAAGAGGAATTTAGAAGCGATTTCGTATACGTGTTTTGAGTTTTAGTGAATATTGTAGAACTTTCTCCTTCATCAACTATCTTTCCATGATTCATAACTAGCAACCTATCACAAAATCTTTTAGCAATTCCTAAATCATGAGTAATAAAGATAATCGTTAAATTCATTTTTTCTTGCAAGACTCTAAGTAATTCAAGAATCTCTATTTTTACTGAAGCATCCAACATATTAACGCTCTCATCACAAATCAAAATTTTTGGTTTCAACAATAGCGCTCTGGCTAATGAAATTCTTTGCAATTGACCACCAGATAATTGGCTAGGATAAGAATTAAAAAATTTATTATTTAAGGGAAGATTTAAGTTTCTTAACATTAATTTTATTTCTTTTTCGATTTTTCTTTTATCTGAAATTTTTTGAATAAAAAATATATCTTCCAAAATATTTTTAATTGTCATTTTCGGATTCAAACTTGAAAAAGGATCTTGAAAAATTATTTGCACATTATTGTTCTTTTTAAAAGATTTATTTTTTTTCAATGCATGATTTTTATTATAAATTTTTATTTCACCACCTCTTACTTTAAGGAGTCCAATTAAAGCCCTACATAATGTACTTTTACCGCTCCCTGAAGAACCAACAATTCCAAGAGTCTCATTCTCATATAACTTGAAACTAACTTCATTTAAAGCCTTATTCCATTTATTAATGAAAATTGAAGAATTTAATTTATACCAATGTCTTAGGTTATTTACCTCTAGAACGACCTGATCTCGAGCATTATTTTTAGTATTTGGTTCTAATACTATTTTTGAAGCATTTACTAACTTTTTCCCGATATCTGATTTTGGTGATTGAAAAATATCTAATATATTCCCTTTTTCAACAATCGATCCCTTTTCAATTATTGCAACTTTTTTACACCACTTTGCTGCAAGATTAATATCATGACTAATTAAAATTAAAGTAGTATCAAATTCATTACATAGATGAATTATTTCTTGCATAATTTCAAAACTTGTTTTGGTATCTAAGCTTGTTGTAGGTTCATCAGCTATTAATAATTTAGGTTTCAAAGCAAGTGCCATTGCTATAGAAACTCTCTGTCTCATTCCACCGCTAAATTGATGTGGGAAAGAATCAAGTCTACTTTCTTCAATTCCTACTTTTTGAAAAACTTCTCTTACTAATTTTTTAATAGCAATAGATGATTTAGTTTGATCATGTGTTTTAAATAATTCATATAAATGATCCTCAACTCTCATTAGCGGATTAAGTTTTTTTATCGAGTCTTGATAAATAAATCCAAAATTCTTTCTTCTAAATAATTGTGCATCTTTGTTATTTATTTTCCTAGGATCTACACTAGAAATCGATAGATAACCTTTAGAAGTGGCCTTTTCAGGCAATATATTTACTAATGTTTTTGCAAAAGTGGTCTTTCCACATCCAGAGGGTCCTATTATGGCCAAATGATCTCCACTATTTATTTCCAAATTAAAATTTTTGATAACAGGTTGCTGTTTTAGACCATATTTAACAGTAAGATTTTTAACTACAATAATTTTTTCTTTATTTTTTTCCATGATTTATAGCAAATTTTTCTAGACCTAAATAAAATACATCTAAAGCAATATACAATGTCCGAGGCAGCTGCAAATTCAAAAGAAAAAAACGAAATTGAAGTTTCCAAAACTATTTTGCCTGAAAATAAAAAATATGAAAGTGAATCTTTGAATTATCAAATAAACATTCCCGATTGGCTTCTTAAAGATATTCATAATTTTGAAAAATTAAATAAAGAAAATGATGAGAATCAAAACCTTATAGCTAAGGCTTTTAAACTTGCTTATAAAGCTCATGATGGACAATTCCGCGCGAGCGGCGAGCCATACATTATCCACCCTGTTGCTGTTGCAAATCTCCTCAAAGAAATAGGTGCTAGTTCATCTGTTATTGCTGCAGGCCTTTTACATGATGTTGTTGAAGATACTGGCATTGATTTATCCGAAATAGAAACAAATTTTGGATTAGAAGTAAGAATACTTGTAGAAGGCGTAACAAAATTAGGCGGGATTCACTTTAACAACAGGACTGAAGCACAAGCTGAAAATCTTAGGAAAATGTTTTTGGCTATGGCCAGCGATATCAGAGTTGTCTTAGTAAAACTTGCAGATCGACTTCATAACATGAGAACAATTGAATGGCTTAATGATGAGAAAAAACTAAGAATAGCGAGAGAAACAAGAGAGATTTATGCACCATTAGCTAATCGACTAGGAATAAACAGATTTAAATGGGAATTAGAAGATTTAGCTTTTAAATTCCTAGAGCCTAAAGAATATCTAGATCTTAAAGATCAAATCGCTGTTAAAAGAAGTGATAGAGAAAAAAGATTAAAAGTAACTTTGAATCTTATGAGGGAAAACTTGGTTTCAGCAGGTTTGAAAAATTTTGAAATAACAGGAAGGCCAAAACATCTTTATGGCATCTGGAGCAAAATGGAAAGACAACAAAAGCATTTTCACGAGATTTATGATGTTGCTGCCCTAAGAATTATCGTGGACAATTCAGATAGTTGTTATCGAGCTTTAGCAGTTGTTCATGATACTTTCAAACCAATTCCAGGTAGATTTAAAGACTATATAGGATTACCAAAACCCAATGGATACCAGTCCTTACACACTTCTGTGATTGGAAGACATCGACCTATTGAAGTTCAAATTAGAACTACTTCGATGCATCAAATTGCTGAATATGGTATTGCCGCTCATTGGCAATACAAAGAGGGTGGTTCTCCTGCTAAAAGTAATGCCGAGAGATTTAATTGGCTAAGACAATTAGTAGAATGGCAACAAGAAGGTAATGAAAGGGATCATAATGATTATTTAGCTTCAATTAAAGAAGATTTATTTGATGAAGAAGTATTTGTGATCACTCCAAAAGGAGATGTTGTTGGTTTAAGGAAAGGATCTACCGCGATAGATTTCGCCTACAGAATTCATTCTGAAGTTGGAAATCACTGTAATGGAATAAGAATTAATGAAAAGCTTTCTCCATTATCTACAGCACTTCAAAATGGTGACTTCATAGAAATTTTGACAAGTAATAATGCTACTCCAAGCTTGGATTGGCTGAACTTTGTAGTTACGCCAACTGCTAAAAATAGAATTCGCCAATGGTATAAGAAAAGCCATCGTGATGAAACGATTAAAAGAGGTAGAGATTTACTTGAAAAAGAAGTAGGTAGAAACGGTTTTGAAGCATTACTTTCTAGTGAAGCCATGAAAAAAGTTGCAAATCGATGCAATTTAAAAACTACTGAAGACCTTCTTGCATCTCTTGGTTTTGGTGGTTTAACTTTGCATCAAGTATTAAACAGACTAAGAGAAGAAATAAAATTACAGACAGAAGATGTAAAAAATGATTCTGACTCTGAAATAGCAAAATCTCTTAAAAGTAATAGTAATTTTTCCACTAATCAATCTAATACAGCATCTAAATCGCCAATTTCTGGGATAGAAGGTCTTGATTACAGAATAGGTAAATGCTGTAGCCCACTCCCAGGCGAGGATATTATCGGAACTGTGTCGCTCGGCAACCATGGGATAACTATACATAGGGAAGATTGTGAAAATGTAATACCAATTCCAATAGAGAGAAGATTACCTGTTGGTTGGAATCAAGATAATAAAACTGGCGATAATAAGTTTCCAATTCAGCTACGAATAGAAGTAATTGATAGAGTTGGAGTTCTTAAAGATATTCTTATGCGGTTATCTGATAAAGGTATAAACGTTAGCGATGCCAATGTTAAAACTGCTTATGGTAAACCAGCTATTATAAATCTTTGTGTAGGTCTTGAAAGTTATAATCAACTTCACAAAACAATTGAACAAATTAAATCAATGGCAGATGTTTTAGATATTGCCAGAGTTGGACAAAGTTAATTTTAAAATCAGATCAATCTATTTTTTATTTTTTATATTGTAGATAAAGAAAACAATACTACCGCAAATCAAAGCTAGTAAAATACCTACACAAGATGAACCTAGGAGCAATTTTAGGGAAAAAATTCTACCTTGTTTCCATAAGTCATCAATAACTAAACTTTTTTCAAGAATTTTATTAGAAGAATTATTTAAAAAAATCGAACCAACTTTATAGTTAAAATAATAAAGTGGAATATAAGTAAAAGGGTTGCTTATCCAGGTACCAATTGCAGCTAGAACAATATTTCCCTTGGCTATTTTTGCAAAAAATACCCCTATTAAAGTCTGAAAACCAAAAAAAGGAAAGCACCCACTAAATACTCCTATAGCTAAACCTTTAGCATTAAAGAAAGGACTTCCATTCTGATTCCTAAATAATGATAGAATTTTCTTATTGGTAATATCTCTTTTAAATCTCATTCAGAAAGAAAATTTCAAAATTCTTGATAATCTTACTTAATTATCCATAACAAAGCGAGAGATGGATTCGATAATTACTACAGAAGATACAATAGCCGCAATTGCTTCAGCTATAAGTATAGGGAAAGGAGGAGTTGCGATTATAAGAGTATCAGGGAAAGACTCAATAAATTCTTGCAAAAAGATTGTTCAAACTAAATCTAAATATGCATGGGAATCACATAGAGTTTTTCATGGTTTTATTCAGGAAAATAAACAAAATAAATTTATAGATGAGGTTTTAATTTTAGTAATGAAATCACCAAATAGCTTCACAGGAGAGGATGTAGTTGAACTTCATTGCCATGGAGGAATTATCATAGTGAATAAAGTTCTAAAGAGATTATTATCTAGTAATTCTAAAGTTAGACTTGCAAACCCAGGAGAATTTAGTCAAAGAGCTTTTCTTAATGGAAAAATAGACCTTACTCAAGCCGAGTCGATTAATCAATTAATTAATGCAAGTAATACAAGATCAGCAGAGTTAGCTTTTAGTGGGATTCAAGGAGAAATAAAGAAAACAATTAACGATATTAAAAATGACCTTATAAATCAACTTTGCGAAATAGAAGCGAGAGTTGATTTTGAAGAAGACTTCACAGATTTTGATTACACCAAATATCTAAAAAACATTAAAAAAATAAAAGAAAAAATAGAATTACTAATAGAAAATGCAAAAAGAAATTCATATATTCACAATGGAATATCCATTGCGCTTATAGGTAAAACAAATGTTGGTAAAAGCTCTTTATTAAATTTGCTTGCAAAAAAAGAGAAAGCAATCGTAACTAATATTCCTGGAACAACTAGAGATGTTATTGAAGTTAATTTAACTATTAATGATATTCCAATGAAAATAATTGATACTGCTGGCATAAGAGAAACTCATGAACAAATTGAAAGTATTGGAATTAAAAAAAGTTTTGGGAAAATAAAAGAGTCAGATTTTATAATTTATATTTATAGTCTTGAAGAAGGATTTAATGTAGAAGACAAAAAAATAATACAAGAAATTCCCAAAGAAAAATTAATTACTATTTTGGGCAATAAAAAAGATTTAATTGATTGCAAAAATATTAATTCAAATGAGTTAAAAAACACAATTCTTATGAGTATTAAGAATAATGATGGTGAAAGATTATTAATCGACACAATCATAAAAAAATGCGGATTAAAACAAGTAGAAAATATCAATATATTTTTAAACGAAAGACATCTAACAAATTTGTCTGCTTGCCTATCTAATTTGAATGATACTGATGAAATAATTAAAAATAAATTGCCATTTGATTTATTATCAATTGAACTGAGAGATGGAATTCAAAACTTATCTAAAATAACTGGTCAAGAATTAACAGAGGAACTTCTAGATAATATTTTTTCTAAGTTTTGTATTGGTAAATAAATTTGAGTTAAATTACATAGTGATATATAGTTGATTCTCTAACTTCAGTTGAATTTTTATTAATTAATTATTTTTTAGTTTAGTGGATTTAAATACTCCAATAATAAGTAAAATCATTGATAATTGGATCGATGAAGATATAGGTAGGGGAGATCTTACAAGTCCCTCTATTATAGAAGAGAATGGTAATGCATATTGGATTGCAAAAGAGGAGGGTATATTCTGTGGGGTTGAAATTATAAAAGAAATTTTTAGAAAAATTGATTTAGAAATCAGTCCAAAATTTAATATCTCTGATGGAGATAAATTTGTTAAAGATCAAAAACTCTTAGAAATATATGGACCTTCAAAAAGTTTACTCGCTAGTGAAAGGATCAGCTTAAATATAGCAATGCATTTATCTGGAATATCAACATATACAAAGAATCTTATAGATAAATTAGAGGGCACAAATATAAAATTAGCAGATACTAGGAAAACTACTCCTGGCTTAAGAATATTTGAAAAATATGCATTCAAATGCGGAGGTGGGGTGAATCATAGAATGGGATTATATGATGCTGCTATGATCAAAGAAAATCATATTGCATGGACAGATAATCTTAAGAATGCAGTACAAAAAATTCGCCTAAATTCGCCTTTTACAACTCATATCATAATTGAAGCTGAGAATATCGAACAGGCAAAAGAAGCAGTATTAGCAGGAGCGGATAGTGTCTTATTAGATGAACTTAGTCCTGAAACAATCAAAAAAAGCGTTCAAGAATTAAGAGATTTATCAATTAATAGCTTAAAAAAAGAAGTCAATAAAAATTTGATAATAGAAGTTTCTGGAATAAACCCTGAAGAAATTAGTAAATATCTAATAAAAGGTATTGATTTGATTTCAACAAGTTCTTCAATCACCAAAAGTAATTGGATTGATTTGAGTATGCGTTATATTAATTAATCATATAGATAAATAATTGAATAATTAATGCTAATCATTTTTAAAGAATTAACAAAACAATTTGAACAATCTCTTTTAGATAGTCTTGAAAAAAATGATAAAAAAGGAGAATTCGAAATTCTTAGAAAAAATTTAATTACACAATCATCAAAAGAGGAATTTGGTGATTATCAATGTAATGTTTGTTTAAGTTTATCTAAAATATATAAAAAGAACCCAAGAGATATTTCTAATGATTTTATTAACCTTTTAAATAAAAATAAAAGCATAGCAAAATTATGTAAGAGTCTAGAAATAGCTGGACCTGGATTTATTAATATAAAATTAAAAGATGAAGTTCTAATAAATGAAATTAAGTCAAATATTCAATGCAACAGGGCTGGCATACCTCTAATTAGAAAAGATTTAGATAGTGGTTTGTCTAATAAAGTTATTGTAGATTTTTCTAGTCCTAATATTGCTAAAGAAATGCATGTAGGGCATTTAAGATCAACAATAATAGGTGACTCAATATCTAGAATTTTCGAGTTAAGAGGTTATGAAGTATTAAGACTAAATCATGTTGGTGATTGGGGGACACAATTTGGCATGCTTATTACTCAGCTCAAAGATTTATATTCAAATGATCTAGAAGAAATAGGAAAGATCAAGATAAGTGATTTAGTTGAATTTTATAAAGAATCAAAAAAAAGATTTGATAACGAATCTGAATTCCAAAAAAGATCTAGAGAGGAAGTAGTTAAGTTACAAAGTGAAGATATTAAATCGATTAAAGCTTGGAAATTATTATGTGATCAATCAAGAAAAGAATTTGATGAAATCTATAAAAATTTAAAAATAAAAATAGAAGAAAGAGGTGAATCTTTTTATAATCCCTTCTTAAAATCAGTTATTGATGATTTGAATATAAAAAAAATATTAGTAGAAGATCAAGGAGCAAAATGTGTATTTTTAGATGGGATGACTAATAAAGAAGGCAAACCTTTACCGCTAATTATTCAAAAAAAAGATGGAGGTTTTAATTATGCCACCACAGATCTTGCTGCTATAAGATACAGATTCAATAAACCACCTAATGGCGATGATGCTTCAAGAATTATTTATGTAACTGATCATGGGCAAGCAAATCATTTTGCTGGAGTTTTTCAAGTTGCAAAAAAAGCAAAATGGATCCCAGAAAATTGTCAAGTAGACCATGTCCCTTTTGGGTTAGTTCAAGGAATTGATGGCAAAAAGCTAAAGACAAGAGAAGGTGAAACAATACGCCTAAAAGATTTATTAAATGAGGCAGTTAGAAGAGCAAAAGAAGATTTATTGAAAAGATTAGAAGATGAAGATCGTTATGAGACCGAAGAGTTTATAGCAAATACTTCAAGAATTATTGGATTAGGAGCTGTTAAGTATGCAGATTTAAGTCAAAATAGGATTACCAATTATCAATTTAGTTTTGATAAAATGCTTTCCCTTAATGGTAATACTGCTCCTTATTTGTTATATACACTTGTAAGAATTTTAGGAATTAAAAGAAAAAATGATTTTGTTTATGACTCTAAAGATTTTCAGTACGTAAATTATGAACATAAATCTGAGTGGAAACTTATCAGAAAATTACTTAAGTTCGATGAAGTCATAATTTCTATTGAAAAAGACTTAATGCCAAATAGATTATGCAATTATCTGTTCGAGCTATGTCAGACTTTTAATAGATTCTATGATCAAGTTCCAATCCTCAAAGAAGAAAAAAATATAAAAATTTCTAGGCTTAATTTATGTGACCTAACTGCAAAAACACTAAAATTAAGCTTAGAGCTTTTAGGAATTGAAACTTTAGAAAGAATGTAATGAATGATTTTGATCCATTAAATAATCTTTTCCCAAAACCAAGAGAAGAAATAATAAATATGCAGTCTTACTCTGCACCTTTAGAAAATAGAAGAAATTTACTCCGCTTAGACTTTAATGAAAATACTTTAGGTCCAAGTACTAAGGTTTTAGAGGCATTACAAGCGATTAAATTAGATGAGATTTCAATTTATCCAGAATATAATTTTTTAAAAAAATTTTTATGTGATAAGTATCTTGATTCAAGAAAATTTGGTAATGATGAAATCGGAATTTTCAATGGAGCAGATGCAGCAATAAATGCAATTTTCAATTGCTTTGGAGAAAAAGATCAAATATTTCTAACCACAAATCCAACTTTTGGTTACTATTCTCCTTGTGCAGAAATCCGAGGAATGAAAAAAATAAGTTGTTCTTACATTGGAGAAAATTTTCTATTCCCCATCGAAGAATTTAGGGAAAAAATAATAAAGCATAATCCAAAGTTAATATTTATTTGCAATCCAAATAATCCAACAGGAACTGTTCTAAACTCTCATGAAATAATTAATTTAGCCAATATCAATAAAGATTCATTAATAGTTGTTGATGAACTATATGAAAAATTTAATGGAGATAGTCTTCTTGAATCGATAGATTTTGAAAAGAATAAAAATATACTAATAATCCAATCTCTTTCAAAAACTGCAGGTCTAGCTGGTTTAAGAATAGGTTTTACTTTTGGCAATAAAAGCTTAATTCAGTACATTAATAAAGTTACAGGACCATATGATGTAAACAGCTTTGCTATAACAGCTGCATTAGCAGCACTTAAAGACAAATCATATATTGATAATTATGTTTTAGAAGTAAAAAAGGCGAGGGAATGGATTTTAAATAAATTTAAATCAACAAAAATCAGAACTCACTTTAGTGGAGGTAATTATTTCTTAATTTGGCCAAAAAAAGATCCTAAAATCCTAATACAACAGATGAGAGAAAAAGGTATTCTTATTAGAAGTATGGAAAACAAAAAAGATATCGGTAATTCAATAAGGGTTAGTATTGGAACTAAAGAACAAATGATTTTTTTCTGGGACAATTACAAGATATTAGATTTAAAAAATTAATTACTGAAAATATAAATTGTATTTTGATCGATTCTTTTAGGTTTTATTTGAAAATCTTTTCCAACATATTTTACTTTAAAATCTTCCATATTTTCAATAAATAAATCAGCATTTGAGAAATCACATTCTTTATTAATTTTTTTGCCACGTTCAAAGTGAACAGGAATAACTACTTTAGGCTTTAAGATTTTAACTATTTTTGAGGCTTCTTTACCATTGTAAGATTTTATTCCTCCTCCAATTGAAATAAACAATATATCTGGACTAGACAAAATAATTTGACTGTTTATATCAATATCACCAGCAGCTCCTCCCATATGAACAATTTTAAGATCATTCTGCTCCCAACTCCAAACAGTTGCCATCCCAAATCTTCTTCCATCTACTCTGTCATGTGGTACAGAAATTCCATTTAATAAAATATCCTCAAATTGATAGATTCCTGGCTCAACGAACATTAATTGATCATTAGGGTTATATCCTTCATCTGGAAGCCTAGAACTAGCCAAAATAAAATCTACGTTGACTTCTTTTGGCTCCTTTAAATTACTTGCACAACCTATTGCTTTAAAGGGATTTATAATAATAGATTTATCTGCACTAGTAATTAAAAAACTACTATGTCCCAAACTTTTTATTCCTAAATTCCTTGCCAATAATGAGGTAGGTAATAAAGAGCTAACTAATATCAAAAATAAAAAGTTTTTAATTTGAGAAATCATAATATTAATTTTTTTTTATTTTACTTTTGTTCAGCCATTTTTAGAAAATTACTAATTAATTTATGACCAAATTGCGTCAACACACTTTCAGGATGGAACTGTACCCCATGTAAATATTTATATTCTTTATGAGAGATAGCCATAATTGTTGAGTCTTCTAAAGTCGCAGTTATATCGAAACAAGATGGCAAAGAACTTGAATCAACTATAAGACTATGGTATCTAGTAGCTACAAATGGAGTCTCGATATCTTTAAACAATCCTTTTTGATTATGAAATATTTTGGATGTCTTACCATGCATAAGTTCTTTCCCAACTATAACCTTACCTCCAAAAGCTTGGGCCAAAGCTTGATGACCTAAACAAACTCCCAATGTCGGAATATTTTTAGATAATTTTTTTAGAATTGGCAGACAAATTCCAGATTGATCTGGATTGCCTGGACCTGGAGATAATAGAATTCCACCAGGATTTAGGTTGATAATTTCTTCTAAAGTAATTTCATCATTTCTTTTAACTATTAATTCTTTAGTTATTTCATGCTCAACTGAAAGTTCTCCTAAATATTGAACAAGGTTATAAGTAAAACTATCGTAATTATCAATAACAAGAAACATATTTATATGGATTTAAAATAACAACTTTATTTTAGGAACAAAGACATATACAGCAATAATAACAGAATTAATGGAAGCTAATAATACTGCTCCTGCAGAAGTATCTTTTGAAATTTTAGCCAAAATACTAAATTCTTTTTTCACTACTAAATCAACGATTGATTCAATAGATGTGTTCAATATTTCTAATATTAAAACAGACATTATTGTTGCAATCAAAATAACATAATTACTTAGACTAATTTTGAGTAAAAAACCAATTATTAAAATTGTAACTGCAAAAATTAATTGAATTTTAAAATTTCTTGAAGTTTCTAATACATAACTAATACCACTGAAAGCATACTTAAAACTTATAAATACATTACTAGAAGTTTTGTATGATTCTTTTCTATTTTCTAAATAGTTTATTTTTTTTTTCATTGATTTTTAATCTAATCGAGTAATTAAATATTCTTGGAAATTTAACATATTTTCTAAATCATGCTCATTATTATGTTCCCATCCTAAAAGATGTAAAAATCCATGACTAGCCAACCAGATCATCTCTCTATAGATTGAATTTTTATATTCATAAGATTGCTCAAGTGCCATCTCTAATGATATGAATATATCTCCTAACTCTATATGATCTAAATTATTTATAGATTCATCAGAAATAATTGGAAACGATAGAACATCAGTTGGACCATTTTTTTTCATCCATTTCTTATTCAAAGAAGCAATTTCTTGATTAGATATTATCTGTAAGCCTAATGAAAAAGATTTTTTTTCAAAAATATAATTTGGTAATTCATAATCCTTTTTTTTTAATATTGTATCTATCCAAGATAAAAAAACTTTCTCCCAAAAAATAGATTCAAAAATAAGATTAGTTTTAGTATCTTTTAACTTATTTGAAAATTGAGAAAAATCATTACATTCAAAAACCAAATCTAAATTTATTTCAGAAATAATTTTTTCTTTCATACATTCTTAAACTGGAATATTGGGCTTACCTATTGTGGCCACAAGTATTAATATCCCAATTAAAACTAGAAAGGTTATTGAAAAATGAGAAATACTTTTTGAGCCTTTCCTTACCATATTTCTCATAGCAAGCTTTATAAAGCTTGGAGGAGAAACTTTTTTTTCTAAAATTTCGTTTTTATTTTCCATTAGTTACGCAATAGATTCGTTAGAAGAAATATTCATACGTAATAATTCATGAATAAATGGTTCAAGTCCACCATCTAAAACACTATCTAACTCGTTAGTCTCCTGCATAGTCCTAAGATCTTTTACCATTTGATAGGGATGGAAAACATAATTTCTTATTTGATTGCCCCATGCAGCTTCCACAATATCACCTTTAATATCAGCGACTTCTGCAGCTCGTTGTTCTTTAGCAATCACTAATAGTTTAGACTTTAGTAGTAACATAGCTTTTTCTTTATTTTGTAATTGAGATCTTTCTTGGGTACATCTTACTGAAATCCCTGAAGGCAAATGAACAATTCTCACTGCTGTTTCTACTTTATTAACATTTTGTCCTCCAGCTCCACCGGATCTACTCGTTGTAATTTCTAAATCTTTATCAGGTATATCAAGTGAAATATTATCATCTAATTTTGGCATAACCTCTACCCCAGCAAAGCTGGTTTGTCTTTTGCCATTGGCATTAAAAGGAGAAATTCTTACTAATCTATGAGTTCCTTTTTCATGTTGCAGATAGCCGTATGCATATTTTCCATCAATTTCGAACGTTACACTTTTAATACCTGCTTCTTCTCCTTGAGATAATTCATTAATGACAAGGCTCATTTGATTATTATCGGCCCATCTTGAGTACATTCTTAATAATATCTCTACCCAATCCTGCGCATCTGTTCCACCCGCACCAGCGTTAATAGAAACTACTGCTCCTTCTTTATCGTATTCACCACATAACAATCTTTCAAATTCCCATTTATCTAAATTCTCTCTTAATTTCTTTAATCCCAGATTCGATTCTAAAATCATTTCCTCTTCAGGTTCTAGAGAATAAAGCTCAAGAGAGGCATTAGCATCAGAAATAAAAGTTTTCCATTTATCTAACAATTCGAGTTGTGCTTTGACATCATCAAGGATTAACATTTGCTTTTTAGCTTCTTCTTGATTTTCCCAAAATTCAGGCTGAGCAGAAATTTGCTCTAACTCTTTCCTTTTCGCTTTTAATCTTGGAACGTCAAAGACAATCCTGAGCATTACCCAGGCGCTCTGTTAGTTCCGAAAGATCTTTTTTGAAATCTGTAATATCTATCAAAATAGAATTTAATCGTTATTCATAATCTAACAAGCACTTTTGTTTAATAGTATAAACTAAGTATTATTTTTAAAAAATGTCCAAAGTTGAAATTTATACTTGGCAATATTGCCCATTCTGTATTCGAGCAAAATCACTACTCAAGAAAAAAAATGTAAATTTTACAGAATATAAAATAGATGGCGACGAAGATGCCAGAGCATTGATGATTGAAAGAGCTGATGGTAGAAGAACATTACCACAAATATTTATAGATAATGAGGGTATCGGAGGCTGCGATGATCTCTACGCATTAGAAAATGAAAATAAATTAGAAGCATTATTAAACTAGATCTTATGAAATTTCTATTCGTAATAGATCCAATTAAAAATATAAATCCCTTAAAAGATTCAACTGCTGCTTTAATGCAAGCATCATCAAAAAAAAATATTGAAATCTGGATTTGTACTCCTCAAGACCTTGAAGCTAGAGGTGATGAAGTATGGGCATCTTCCGTAAAAGTTGAAGTAATTCCCTGGATTTCTTTCAAAGAAAATGATTGCATACCTCTCGCAGAATTTAATTGCATTTGGATGAGAAAAGATCCTCCTGTAAATGAGGCTTATTTATATGCAACCCATCTTTTAGAAGTTGCCGAAAGAAAAGGAGTAAAAGTAATTAACAAACCATCATCGTTAAGAGCATGGAATGAAAAGCTAGGTGCCTTGAGATACAGCCACTTAATGGCACCTACAATAGTTGCGAACAAGGTAAAAGATCTTATTAATTTTGCAAATATAAATAATGAAGTGGTCATAAAACCTCTTGGAGGAAAAGGTGGTCAAGGTGTTATAAGGATAAATAAAAATTCTCCAGGAATTAAATCAATCATTGAATTAATCACTTCTCAAGAAGAATTACCCGTTATGATGCAAAAATTTATTCCTGAAGTCATAGAGGGTGATAAAAGAATAATTATCGTAAACGGAGAAGCAATTGGATCTATAAATAGAATTCCTCAAGGAGGCGATTTTAGGAGTAATTTAGCGATGGGAGGGAAGGCTGAACGCACATTATTAACAGAAAAAGAAAAAAGTATCTGCTCAGAATTATCTCAACACTTCAAAGATGAAGGTTTATTTTTTGTGGGTATTGATGTAATAAATGGAATGCTTAGCGAGATTAATGTAACCAGTCCAACAGGTTTAAGAGAAATAGAAAATTTATCCAATAAGAATGTTTCAGCGGAAGTTATTGAAAAATTAGTAGAAATTATCTAGGATTTTTAGCGCAAAATATCTGTTTTACTATAGATTCAAATTTTAATTTAATCTCATCTATTTCTTTCTCTAAAACGGATCCTGAAACTATACCTGAACCTGCAGTAAATTCAATATTTTCTTCAATAAATCTTGCACCTCTTATTGCTAAAAGAAATGAAGCATTGCCTGATGAATCAACCCAACCCATTGGAGAAGCATAATTTCCTCTAGGAAAAGACTCAAGGGTGTTTATCCAATCCATTGCTGCTTTTTTTGGATATCCACAAACAGCCGGAGATGGATGTAAGTTTTTAAGTAATTCAAAAGGACAAATATTTTCAACTTTAGAGACAATAAGTGTTTGCAAATGAGAAATATCTCCAAATGAATTTACCTTGACATCACTTTTTTTAAAGTTTGTTATTTTTGCAACTTCTAAAGATTTAATCAAGTACTGGATTACATAATTATGTTCCTTTAAGTCTTTAGTACTTTTTAGGAGTTTCTTAAAATTTGAATTAGTAGAGATAGTTCCAGCAAGAGCCTCTAAAGTTAAATTAGGTTTAGAAAAAGAAAATAATTTTTCTGGAGATGCTCCAAACAAAATATCTTTACTATTCCTTTTCCAAACGTATCTACATGTATTTGGTTGCTTCTTTTTAAATCTTTTTAAAATTTCTACTAAATCTATTTTATTTTTAAGTTTTATTTTAATCCTATTCGCTAAAACTATCTTTTCGAGAATACCTTTCTCTACTAATTGAATTCCTCTATTTACTACTTTTTTCATATTTTTTTTTGAAGTTTCTAAGGAGCGTGAGAAATCGTCAATAAAAGGGGAATCAAAACTAGTTTTCAAGCCAGATGATTTTATTAATTCTGTCTGAGAATTAATAACTTGATTTCTAATTGTCCATATTTCTTCGATTAATGTTCTTAATGATGATTTACCTTCAACATGACCATTGATTCTTAACCAGCAATTCTTATCACTTTTAGTAATTAATATTTTTGGCAAGATGGCTTCCAAACTAGGGATATCTGAAGGTAAATTCTTATTATTCAAATTTTCAGAGAAAGAAAATAGATAAATTATTTTTGAAAGTGCAGAATTATGTGATTCATTAGTTAAATTAATTAAATTTTTAAAATTCTCAGAATTAAACTCTTTTGCTACCTCAAATCTTTTTGGACCATCCAGAGTAACATATTTACACTTCTCTAAAGCTATATATGAAATGCCATCAGATTCCTCCCAAAATGAAGAAAACGGATATTTATTTATTAACAATTCATAAATTTGAAATAAATCAATACAAGGAATCTCAACACAAATACTTACTAATCCAGAATTTTCAACTTTCTTATCGAAAGAGGAAAATACATCTTTTAAAAAATCTGTTAAGTTTAAATCATTTTTCATTACTTATTGAAAATAACTAAAAATCATGCAATAAAGTAAAAAATGTAACTCAATTTATAAACTACGTTTAATAATTATCTAATTTTGTGTGTTAATTAAAAATGGACGAAGATAAAAAAAAATTATGGAAACAAGCAATAAAATGGCCTCTTTATTCTGTTGCAATACTTCCAGTTTTAATAACAGGGGCTTATTTACTCAATCAATATGAAAAGGTAAAAATTTATAATTTGATTGCATTTACTTTAGCTGCAATTTTGATATTACTTTGGGAAAATCTAACTAATGATTTGTTCGACGCAGAAACAGGAATCGATGAATTTAAATTCCATTCAATTGTAAATCTTGTAAAAAATAAAAAAATAATTTCATTTATTGCATATACATCTTTAGTTATTGGTTTATTAATAATTTCAATTATTTCAGTATCAACAAGTATAAACATTTTGCTTTTGGTGGCAGTTTGCTGCTTCTTAGGATATTTATATCAAGGTCCTCCTTTTAGATTTGGCTATAAAGGTTTAGGAGAACCATTATGCTGGCTTGCATTTGGACCTTTTGCTTACTCTGCAGTTTTAATTGCGTTAAATCCATCTAATATTTTCTTTGAAGATATTCCATGGAAACTTTCTTTATTACTTGGTTCAGGACCTTCCTTGGCAACAACTCTTGTATTATTTTGTTCTCATTTTCATCAAATTTCTGAAGATAAAAAGCATGGTAAAAATTCGCCTTTAGTTCGCTTAGGGGCAAAAAAAGGTTCTCAATTTGTGCCTTGGATAATTTTTACAATATATATTTTCCAACTTTTCACTATAGTTAATGGATTTATTCCAGTGTTTTGTATCCTTTATTTGATTAGTTTACCGCAAGCAATAAGACTTATAAATTTATTAAGATCTTCATATAAAAACCCTAGTGCAATAAAAAATTCTAAATTCATTGCAATAAAATTTCAAACTCTTAATGGAGTTGGCTTAATCACAGGATTAATATTTAATTACTTGCTTAATAAATGAACTTAATATTTCAAAAAAAATCTTACAGCTTTAAGTTATCCGCCAAAGTAGAAAATTCTAAAACCACTTACCATACAAAATCGGGTTGGATAATTAAATTAACAAGTAATGATAAAAAAATTGGGTTTGGAGAAGTTTCACCGATGCATAAAGAAGACTTAAAAAAATGTGCGAAACAACTAGATATGATCCCTTCGTATTTAGAAGTATTTAATTTATCTGAGCAAATAAATATTTTTCACCCATGCATTCAATCTGCAATAAATTCTGCATTAGCCGAAATAAATGGAAAAATAATTTTTAAAGAAAACTACTACTTTGATGAAATTGATAAAACAGCCATATTGTTAAATAATAAAAATGTCGTTTCAGATCTAAATGAAATTAAAAAAAGACAATCTGATATTGGCAAATCATTAACCATAAAATGGAAAGTAGCATTAAAAAATAATCATGAGGAAGAAGCAAGTTTAGAAGAAATTTTAAGCCAAATAGACAATAATATTAGGTTAAGAATAGATGCTAATGGTTCTTGGGGAAGAGAGATAGCTAATAGATGGGCTGATATTTTGAAGGATAACAAAAATTTAGATTGGTTAGAACAACCACTGTTTGTTGATGATATTGATGGACTGAAAGAACTCAACAAAAAAATACCTATAGCCTTAGACGAATCACTTTTAAAATTTCCACATTTGATTGATGAGTGGAAAGGTTGGCAAATTAGAAGGCCTTCTCAAGAAAATAATCCAGTTAAACTTTTAAGGGAATTAGAAAATAAAAAAGCTTTAATATCTATAAGTACCTCATTTGAAACTGGTATAGGAAAGAGATGGCTTTATCATTTGTCGTCTCTACAATTACAAGGACCAACTCCAAAAGTTCCTGGTTTAGCAATGAATAAATTCCCTAATTCTTTTCTATTTTTAAATGAAGCAAAAAAGATATGGGATCAACTATGAAAAATAAAATTCATACTATAGAAGTTGAAAATAACGAAATTCAATCTATAGAGAAAATTATTGAAAAAATTAGAGAGAATAAAATTATTTATGTAAAAAACAAATTTTATGAAGACAAAGATGTATTAGATTCAATTACTGAAAATGGGCCAGCAATTATCTTAAATAGTAGTGGGAGTTCTGGAAAACCGAGAAAATGTTTTCACCATTTAGATAATCTTAAATTATCTGCAACTACATCAGGTCAATGGCTAATAGAGCAAGGATTTGAATTGCAAAACTGCTTAATTTTAAATACTTTACCCCTGAACCATATAAGTGGATTAATGCCAATTTTTAGAAGTCAAACTTGGGGATGTGATTGTATTAATATTTCTCCGAATTTGATAAAAAAAACTCGAGAACTTTTACTTTTTACAATTAAATTTAAAAAAAACAAAAAACACTTGATTACGTCATTAGTACCTACCCAATTACAAAGACTTTTAGCTAAAAAAGATGGAATTAATTGGCTAAAAATTTTTGATCTAATTTGGGTAGGAGGAGCTTCAATTTCAGACGAAACTGCAGAACAATGTATTAAAGAAAAAATAAAATTAGCACCTTGTTACGGCTCAACTGAAACAGCAGCAATGGTTACGAGTTTAAAACCAAAAGAATTCTTAATGGGTTTTAAAAATGTTGGAGAAATACTACCTGATACAAAAATAAGAATTAACGCACAAGGATTAATCGAGATAAAATCAGCCAGAATTGGAATCGAAATAATAGACTCTTTAAAAACTGAAAATTTCAAAAATAAAAATGGGTGGTGGCAAACAAGTGATTTAGGTGAAATTAATCAAATCAATAATTCTTTCTATTTAAACTTTGTTGGAAGAAATGATAATGCCTTTAATTCAGGAGGAGAAATCGTTTTCCCTGAAGTAATTGAATCTAGATTAAATGATTTCATTATGAAAGAAAATATCCCAATTAATAAATTCAATATTTCAAAAGTATCTAACAAATTATGGGGAAATAAAATTGAAATAATAGTTGAATTTAGAGAACTTACAAATAATAAAAATATGGAAATTTATTTAAATTTATTAAAAAAATTTTCTCAAAGTTGGCCTAAACATGAAAAGCCTGAAAAATGGATTATTAAAAACAAAAATAGCATTACAGAAAAAATAAATTATAAATTTAAAAAATAATCATTAGCATTCTCTTAAATTTGTACTCACATTAGAAGCCTCTATCCATCTTTCTAACTGATCGGGAAGTTCTATTTTATTTCTTGAATCAACATCTAAAGAACAATGTATAATTTTCCCTTCGGCTACTTTATTTCCATTTTTTATAAAGAAGCTATTTACTTGGAACAAATGAGTATTAATTTTATGAGGGGCAATTTTTACTTTTAATAAATCTCCAATTTTTATAGGCGCAAGAAAGTTTGCTTCACAATTTACTATTGGAAAAATAATTTGACTTTTACGTATAGAAAAATCTGGAAAAATATCTTGAGAAGGAATCCCATAAATTTCGATACTTTCTTCCCAAGCTTCATGCGACCATTTTAATAAGTTATGAAAATGAATTACACCTGCAGAATCACAATCACCAAATCTTACCTTCTTCTGCAATATTAACCAGTCAGCGGGTTTCATTTAAGGAAATTATCTATCAACAGATCCCATAATGACATCTATTGAACCAAGGATTGCCATAATATCAGCGATTTTGGCACCTTTTAGAATATGAGGCAATATTTGCAGATTATTTAAATCAGCTGCTCTGATTTTAAATCTCCATGGGGTAACTTCATTATTACCTTGAATAAATACACCTATTTCTCCTTTTCCGGACTCTAATCTTGTATATAATTCTCCGTTAGGAATTTTAAAAGTTGGCGCAACCTTCTTAGCTACATATTGATAGTCGATACCAAATATTTCACTTTTCTTATCTTCAGTAGCCATTCTTTGAGCTTCTAAATTTTCTGTTGGACCTCCTGGAATCTTTTTGCAGGCTTGGCGAATGATGCTTAGTGATTGTCTCATCTCTTCAACTCTTACTCGATATCTCGCATAACAATCTCCTTCTTTTTCCGAAGCAATCTGCCAATCAAAATCGTCATAACATTCATAGCTATCGACTTTTCTTAAATCCCAGGAAACTCCAGAAGCTCTAAGCATTGGCCCAGACAAAGACCAATTAATTGCCTGGTCTCTTTGTATTGTTCCTAGACCTTCAATTCTTTTTCTAAAAATTGGATTATTTGTGATTAATTTTTCGTATTCATCTATCTTAGGACCGAACCAATCGCAAAAGTCTATACATTTTTCTAACCATCCATATGGGAGATCACATGCGACACCACCTATCCTAAAGAAATTATTATTTATTAGCCTTTGTCCAGTAGCAGCTTCCCAGAGATCGTAGATCATCTCTCTTTCTCTAAAAATATAGAAAAATGGAGTTTGAGCTCCTACGTCTGCTAAAAAGGGACCAAGCCATAAAAGATGATTAGCAATACGATTAAGTTCGAGCATAAGAACTCTGATGTAACTAGCTCTTTTGGGAACTTGAATATTAGCTAACCTTTCAGGAGCATTTACTACAATAGCTTCATAAAACATTCCTGCTGCATAATCCATTCTGCTTACATAAGGGACATACATTACATTTGTCCTATTTTCAGCTATCTTTTCCATTCCTCTATGTAAATATCCAATTACTGGTTCACAATCAATGACATTCTCACCATCAAGAGTTACAACTAACCTTAAAACCCCATGCATTGAGGGATGGTGAGGGCCAAAATTGACCACCATTGGTTCTGTTCTAGTCTCTAGCTGAGCCATTCGAAATTTAACTTCTAAATAAATCTTAGTCGAAAGTTATGCAAACTGACCTATCTGATTCATCTTTTTTCAATCATCAATCAGTTATGACAGATGAGATTATGGCCTCATTAGAGCATTACCCACTTATACATAACAATCAACTTAAGGGAATAGACGCAACTTTAGGTGGAGGCGGGCACTCTTATCATTTATTGAGAAAATATTCGGATTTAAATATAATTGGACTTGATCAAGATCCATTCGCAAGAAAATGCGCATTAAAAAAACTTGATGAGTTTAAAAGTAGGATTGATATAAGGGCTTCAAATTTTGCTGATTTTGTACCAAAAGAAAAAGTTTCTTTTGTGATTGCAGATCTCGGAGTAAATAGTAACCAACTTGATGATCCTAAAAGAGGATTTAGTTTCCAAAAAGATGGTCCGCTTGATATGCGCATGAATCCTTTGCTTGATGTTGATGCAGATAAATTAATTGAGGCTTTAAATGAAAAAGATCTAGCTAACCTAATCTATAAATATGGAGATGAGAGATTATCAAGAAAGATTGCTAGGAAAATAAAATTGGATTTGAAGGAAAATGGGAAATATTCTGGGACAAAAGATTTAGCTTATTCTATTGCAGGCTGCTTCCCACCAAAACAAAGATATAAAAAAATACATCCAGCAACAAGAACATTTCAAGCACTAAGAATTGCTGTTAATAAAGAAATTGAAGTATTAGAAAAATTTTTGCAAGTAGTACCTGAATGGCTTTTGCCAGGGGGTATTATTTCTATTATTAGTTTTCATTCCCTTGAGGATAGGTTGGTTAAAAGTTGTTTTAAGAATGATCAAAGACTAAAAAACCTGACAAAAAAGCCAATAACTCCTTCCGAACAAGAAGTCGAACTTAATAAAAGATCTAGAAGTGGAAAATTAAGAATTGCTCAACTAAATTAAAAGCCAATAATTTCTATCGTAATGATCTGATCGTATTTGTAAGAATATAAATGGCTTGTTTTATATCTTTTGAATTAGTACTTAATCCAATACTTAACCTTATTGAAGATTCTGCTTCTTTTAGAGATCTACCTAAGGCTAATAAAACATGAGATGGTTCACCATTACTGCATGCAGATCCAGTAGAACAAATTATTTTAGATTTTAAAAGTTTATGAAACTTTGCTCCGTTTAAATCCAATACAGTTAAATTTAAATTGTGAGGTAATCTTTTTTCAATGGAGCCATTAATTAATAAACCAGAATTATTTTTTAACAACCCCTCTAAAAGGTTATTTCTATAAAAAAGTAATTTCTCAGCATTATTTTTTTGATTTAGAACTGCTAGCTCTATTGCTTTAGCAAAGCCAACTACTAAAGGAAGAGGTAATGTTCCAGACCTAAGACCATATTCCTGACCTCCTCCAACAATTAAAGGCTCAAGATTAATTTCTTCATCAATCAAAAGAAGTCCTATCCCTTTAGGACCATATATTTTATGAGAACTCATCGTTATCATGTTTACTTCTGATAAAAGATTGTCTAACGCCATATAACCTAAACATTGTGCAAAATCAGAGTGAAATTTTATTCCTCTCGATTTACATATCTTTGAAATATTTTCTATGGGCTGAATAACTCCTATTTCGTTATTTGCCAACATGACACTAACCAGAAATGTATCTTCTCTTATATTTTTTTTGAATTGTTCTTCTGAAATTAAGCCATCTTTCTCAGGATTAATTTCTGTAACCATAAATCCCTCTTTTTTTAGTTGGTTTAAGGGCTCCAAAACAGCTTTATGCTCCGTTTTTAAGGTAATAATATGTCCATAATTTCCTGTTTTTTTATAGAAATTTCTAGCAAAACCTAATAAGGCTAAGTTATTAGATTCAGTTGCCCCACTTGTAAAAATAACTTTTTTATTCTTAAGAAATAAACATTGTTCTATTTTTTCTCTTGAGGCTTCCAATATAGCGCTTGCGTTAATCGCCGCCAAATTAGATTTGCTTGCAGGGTTAGAAAATATTTCACTCCAAAAAGGTTTCATAGAATCAACGACATCTTTAGAGCAAGGAGTCGAAGATTGATAGTCTAGTAGTATGGGAGTTGATAGCATTATATTTAGTATATAAAATTCTGTTTATTACTAGAAAATCAAATTAAAGAATAAAAAATGAATGAAATTAATCAAATAAATAATGAACCGGTAAGAAAATCAAGAATTTTATTAGTTGATGATGAACCTGGTTTAAGAACAGCTGTTAAAACATTTCTAGAAGATGAAGGCTTTGAAATATTTATTGCAGTTGATGGAGAGGATGGTTGGGAAAAAGCTCAAACAATTTTCCCCGATTTGATAATTAGCGATGTTATGATGCCCCGAGCCAACGGTTATGCTTTATTAGAAAAAATTAGAGAGGATGAAAAATTAGGAGGAACTCCAGTTATTTTTCTAACTGCAAAAGGAATGACCCTAGACAGAACAGAAGGTTATCTTGCAGGAGTTGATGATTATATTTCCAAACCTTTCGATCCCGATGAATTAGCTGCAAGAGTTAAAAATGTAATCAACAGACAAGAACGATTATTAAAAGAAGCGGCACGATTTGCAGATATTGACGTAAGCAAAATGGCAAAACAAATTACTGAAATAAAATCTATGCTCACAGACCAAAACCAGACTAATCCAGAAAATAAAATAAATCTTCCTAGTTTTACTCCTAGAGAAGCAAGTGTGCTTCAACTAGTAGCAGAGGGACTAATGAACAAAGAAATTGCAAGACAGCTTGAAACATCTATTAGAAATGTTGAGAAATATGTAAGTAGACTTTTTATCAAGACAGGTACATCTAGCCGAACAGAATTAGTTCGTTATGCACTTGAAAATCATTTAGTAAAATAAATTAATTAATTTTTTCGAATTCAATTAGTTTTGAAAAATAAAAAGGAGCTTGATTTAATTTCTTTTTAACAACTTTAAATCCTCTTTCTTTAGCAGCATTAATAATTCCTTTTTCTTTCAATGTATATGCTCTTGTAGTTTTACTTGGCCCAGGAAATAATTTTCCAATATTTTTTAAAACAGCAAGAACTGGGGTATAGGGAGCAAAGCTAACAATTAGCTTTTCTTTGCTTAAATCGCATAGATGTTGAACCATTTCTTCTGCGACAGGTTGAGGATAATGAATAAATACATCCAAACAAACTACAACATCAAATAATCCTTTTAATTTTTCCAGATCACAGACTTCATATCTTATTTTACCTTGATTCAAACCTAATTCATGAATGCGTTTTTTTGTTTCTTTAATCATTTCTGAAGAAATATCGCTCATCTGTAGTTCTTTTATACCGAGTCTTAGTAAAGGTATGGAAAGACTTCCTACTCCACAGCCTGCATCACAATAACTTTTTTTTGTTAGTTCAGGATAATTTTTGATGTAAGAGACTACATCATCTACAGTTTTTTGATGACCTTTCCTAATATTTTTCTGAACTGTATTAATTTCATCAGATTTACTATAAATTTTATTCCATCTATCAAAGCCAGTACCATTAAAATACTTCCTGACTTCACTTTTTTCGATAATCTTATTTGACGTCATAATATTCTATGAAAATTTATTCTTTTCATACTAACTAACTGGCGCCAAATTAATTGCACGCCATTATAGGAAAGAATTGATTTGTTATTTTGTCAGAATTTAATTCTAAAGAAATTTATAAAATTGCTGTCGTAATGGGTAGTGATTCAGATCTAAATACATTGAAACCAGCCATTGATATTTTAAGAGAATTTAGAATAAAAACTGAAGTTTGTATACTTTCTGCTCATCGAACACCTATTGAAATGATGGAATATGCAAAAAATGCAGAATCAGAAAACATAAAAGTAATAATTGCCGGTGCTGGGGGTGCTGCTCATCTTCCAGGAATGCTGGCATCCATAACTTGCATTCCTGTAATTGGAGTACCAGTAGAGAGTAAGACGCTGAAGGGAATTGACTCTCTTTTATCAATCGTTCAAATGCCTGCTGGAATACCAGTTGCAACAGTTGCAATTAATGGAGGACAAAATGCTGGATTATTGGCAATAGAGATGATCAGTTTATTTGATGAATCCATAAAGAAAAATTTAAAAGAATTCAGAGAAAATCTACATACACAGGTAAGAACTAAAAATAGTAAGTTATCAACTATTGGACCTGACAATTATTTTCAAAATATGAACTAATATTTTTTCAATTAGGCCTTGTTAAGAAAGTTTTCTTTTTTAAGATAGTTAATAACTTTTTCAACAGAATCATTTAAATCTAACGAACCTGTATCAACAACAATTTCGGGATTATGAGGAGCTTCATATGGACTAGAAATCCCTGTAAACTCCTTAATTTCACCCAAACGAGCTTTCTTATACAGACCTTTAGTATCCCTTTTTTCGCAAACTGTGATATCAGCAGCACAATAAACTTCAATAAAATCCTTAGATCCAATAATTTTTCTCACCTTATCTCTATCGCTAATAAATGGTGAAACGAATGCTGTAATAGTTATTATCCCAGCATTCATAAATAAATTCGCAACTTCCCCAATTCTTCGTATATTTTCTTCTCTATCTTCATCCGAAAACCCAAGATCTTTACATAAACCGTGTCTAATATTATCTCCATCCAACACATAAGTCGAAAAACCATCTAAGTGTAAAACTTCATTTAAAGCGTTGGCTAAAGTACTTTTACCAGATCCAGATAAACCTGTAAACCAGATAACCATTCCTTTATGACCTCTCATTTTCTCTAACTTTTCTCTATCAATAGTTAAATTGTGCCACTTTATATTGGTTGACTTTGTTTGATCTTGTTCTTTCATTTTTTGGATCATCAAAATTAAAAACCTATCCTAACCCTTGCTTCATAAATTATGAAATCCCTCTTTACGAAGAAACTCAATTGATTGCGATACCATATCACCCTGTAATTGGATATTACTATCAATTAATGTTCCTCCAGTCCCACAAAAAACTTTAATTTTTTTTAGTAATTCTTTTAATAAGATTTCATCCTCAGTGCCTAATCCTCTAATTAAAGTTATAGTTTTGCCCTTTTTACCTTTTTTTTGTTTTGAAATATTTATTTTTGATCTTTTATTAAAAGATTCTACCTTAGCTGTTTCTTCAGATTTTTTTTCTTCATTATCAAATTCGATCCAATTCTTTTTTCCCATTATTTTAAATATAATCTATAGTTAGTTAATACTTATTCTATAGAAAAAGTGGTAAGTACATTTTCTCGCAAAGATCAAAACTATAAAAATGACGATTTAAATCAACCCTCCAAAGAGGGAAGATTTGGAAAATATGGTGGTCAATATGTTCCTGAAACGCTAATGCCTGCTCTTTTTGAGCTTGAAACAGCTGCATCTAATGCATGGAAAGATAAACTTTTTTTAGAAGAATTAAATCATCTACTTAAAACTTATGTAGGAAGAGAAACACCACTTTATGAAGCCAAAAGACTTACTGAACATTACAAAACTAAACAAGCAACTCCTAGAATATGGCTTAAAAGAGAAGATTTAAATCATACTGGGGCTCACAAAATTAATAATGCCCTTGGACAAGCTTTATTGGCAATAAGAATGGGCAAAAAAAGAATAATTGCAGAAACTGGAGCAGGTCAGCATGGAGTTGCTACGGCTACTGTTTGTGCGCGATTTGGCTTGAAATGTATTATCTATATGGGTGCTGAAGACATAAAAAGGCAATCCCTTAACGTCTTTAGAATGAAACTCCTAGGAGCTGAAGTTAAAGTTGTTAATTCAGGAACTGCAACACTTAAGGATGCTACTAGCGAAGCCATTAGAGATTGGGTTTCTAATGTCGAAACCACACACTACATTTTAGGATCTGTTGCTGGTCCGCACCCTTTCCCAAAGATTGTGCGAGATTTTCATGCAGTTATAGGAGAAGAAACTAAAAAACAATGTCTGGAATCGTTTGGATCTTTACCCGATATTTTACTTGCTTGTGTAGGTGGGGGATCAAATGCAATGGGTCTTTTCCATCCATTCGTTAAAGAAACTTCTGTACGACTTATTGGAGTTGAAGCAGCAGGAAGCGGAGTTGATACTGACAAACATGCTGCAACCATCACTAAAGGGTCAGTTGGAATTTTGCATGGATCAATGAGTCTTCTTTTACAAGATGATAATGGTCAAGTACAAGAAGCTCATTCAATAAGTGCGGGTTTAGATTACCCTGGTGTAGGGCCTGAACATAGCCATTTAAAAGATATAGGCAGAGCAGAATATGGATCAGTCACAGATCAAGAAGCTTTAGATGCTTTGAAACTTGTTAGTGAATTGGAAGGAATCATACCAGCACTCGAAACTTCCCATGCCTTTGCTTGGTTAGATAAATTATGTCCTACTCTTAAAAAAGATACTCATATAGTTATAAATTGCTCTGGGAGAGGTGATAAAGATGTAAATACTGTTGCATCTTCATTAGAGATTTAATCAATACCTTGGAATTGATGGGTCAATATTTCTACTCCATCCATCAATTCCCTCCTCCAAATTCCATATTTCGCTTACAATATTATTATCTAAGCACCATTGCGAAAAGTTATAACTTCTTATTCCTGCATGACAGGTAACTACAATTTCTCTGTCTAATAAACCAGCAAATATTTCTTCAACATATTCAAATGTGACTTTACTAATTGGTATATGTAAAAATTCTTTTGAGAAACGAGCTAGTTCAAGCTCTGATTGTTCTCTTACATCAATCAAGACTGGATCTTCTTTCTCAGAATTAAACCAATCATTGAGACTAGAAGCATTAATAGATTTTGGATAACTTCCCAATTTATAAAGATAAATTATATGTTATTTACAATTTAATAAATTAAGTTGCAGTAGAAAGTTTAATGTTAAAAATAAAAATAAACATTTATAATGAAACTTAGAATAGTAGCAATAATAATATTATTATCCTTATTACTTTTTTTTGGTTTTAAAAAAGTTTCTGCTAATAAAAATAAGGAGCTAAGTACAAATATTGAGCAACTAAATATATTAAAATATATACCTGAAAACAATAAATTATTATTTATTTCAAATTTAGATAGTTTTAATATTGTTAATAATAATGAAAAAGATAAAAATCCAAAAAGTCAAGAAAACTTTGTTTTAATAAAAGATTCCATATTAGATTACTTGGGTTTAGATCTAGGCAACAATAAATTTGAAGATATTTATGATAATGAACTTATAATCTCAATTTTTAAAAATAATAAAAAGCTTAAGGATGATATTTTGATTGTTTTTAAAATCAAGCCAGAAAAAACAATAGAAGATTTATTAAATTTGCCTAATAAAATTGATCAAATTGATGAGATAATTTCAATTAATAGAGAAAACAAAATAAATTTCCTTAACTTTATATACCGAACCGAAGATAATTATATAATTACATCATCAGATAAAAAATTAATCAAAAATAGTATTAACTCAGGCAATAACTTTAAAGAAAAAAAATTTAAATATGAGGGAGAACTTTTTGGACTAAAAAACGAAAAAAATATATTATTAACAAATAATTTTTGGGAAAGTATATTTTTTGATAAGGAAATTTTTACTGAGAATAAAGATGATATTATAGCTACAACATTTGAGTTAAAAAATAAAAACTTAATTTTAAAATCATATTTACTAAATAATAAAAAAAATATTGATATTCTTACTTACGATAAACTAATAAATAAAGAGAATACCAATGAAGATAATCCTGAAATTTCAATTTTTAGTGATATAAAAAATTTTGACAAAAATCTGAAACCTTTAATAAATGATTTTGAACTCAACATTTTTGAAGAATTTAATCAAAATGATAATCAATACATTTTAATTCTTAATTCAAATAAAGATTGGCTTATTACATTTGAAAAAAATAATGAAGATCAATTTGATTTAAGTGCTTTGAAAACACTAAAAGATTTCAACAAATATTCTTTAAAACAAAATGAAGATATTTATTCGATATATTCCAAAGATATTCTTGAAGAAAAGGACGATGTTATAAAACAATTAACTTATGAAAATATCTTTTCAATAGAATCAGGAGGTTTACAAATCATAAGTAACCATTTAATTGATGGTAAAAAACTAAAAAAAATATCAAAAAAGTTTTTTAAACTAAAAAGTAATAAAGATAAATCTGCTTTTCTTTATTCAAAAGTTGATATCAAAAGTGGTAATTCTAATAAATTTGAATATTTTTCTAATTTACAAGACCTTAATTTTCTGATAAGAAATATTTTAAAAATATCAAATGAAGAATCGCTAGAAATTATAAGACAAAATATTCCTGAAAAAAATCCAATTCTTTATAAAGAAACAATATTAAAAATTCTTTAAATTAAATTTATTCAAACAAGCTTCAAAAACAAGCATTTTAATTTTTTGTGAAGTTAATATCTTGTGGTTAATTAAAAATTATTTGACTATCTTTAATCTATAAGTATTTGATATTGAATTAAGCAATTGGATAGTAAGAAACTAATTTTAAAACCAGGATTAGAGGGTGTCCCAGTTACTAATTCATCTATCTGCGATATTAACGGCAACAAAGGTAAATTATTGTACAGAGGGTACTCCATTGAGGAACTATCCAAAAAAAGCAGTTTTTTAGAAACTGCTTACCTTTTGATTTGGGGTGAATTACCCACGGCTATTCAACTCAGAGATTTTGAACAAGAAGTTCAGATGCATCGAAGGTTAAGTTTTAGAGTCAGAGATATGATGAAATGTTTCCCTGCGACAGGTCATCCTATGGATGCTCTTCAGTCTAGTGCGGCTTCTTTGGGGCTCTTCTATTCGCGTAGGGCAATAGATGATCCTAATTACATCTACAACGCAGTAATAAGACTAATAGCAAAAATACCCACAATGATTGCTGCGTTTCAACTTATTAGAAAAGGACAAGACCCAATTCAACCTAGAGATGATTTAACTTACTCATCAAATTTTCTTTATATGTTGACTGAAAAAGAACAAGATCCCATAGCTGCAAAAGTTTTTGATAGGTGTTTAATTCTACATGCTGAACATAGTTTAAACGCAAGTACATTTAGCGCTAGAGTGACTGCAAGTACTCTTACAGACCCATATGCTGTCATCGCCTCTGCAGTAGGAACCCTGGCTGGCCCACTGCATGGAGGCGCAAATGAGGATGTGATTGCAATGTTAGAAGAGATTAAAACCCCAGAAAATGCTGGGTCTTTTTTAGATAATGCAATAAAAAATAAAAGTAAGATAATGGGCTTCGGCCACAGAGAATATAAAGTCAAAGATCCAAGAGCAATAATTCTTCAAAAACTGGCAGAAGAACTTTTTATTAGATTTGGAGCAGATGAAATGTATGAAGTTGCTAAATCACTTGAGGCAGAGGCAATACCAAGACTTGGACCTAAGGGTATATTCCCTAACGTGGATTTTTATTCTGGTCTTGTTTATAGAAAACTTGGTATTCCTCGTGATTTATTTACTCCAATTTTTGCCATATCTAGAGTGGCTGGTTGGTTAGCTCATTGGAGAGAGCAACTTGGAGCAAATAGAATTTTCAGACCATCGCAAATCTACACAGGTTCAGCACCAAGAGATTGGATCAGCTTAGAAAATAGAGAATAATATTTGTAGCTTTTCATAAAAAACACACATATTGTTTGTGAAGAGTTAATCTATTAAGTAAATAACATAAAAATTTTGGAATACGGATTAGATCTCGAATATAGTTTTAATGAATTCTTAAAAGGTTTTGGCCTTTCCAGCGAAATCGCTCATATAATCTGGCTCCCTTTACCTATGCTGTTGGTTTTGGTAGCGGCGGTTGTTGGCGTTTTAGTAACAGTTTGGCTTGAAAGAAAAATATCTGCTGCCGCTCAACAAAGAATAGGTCCCGAATATGCTGGAGCACTTGGCGTCCTCCAACCAATTGCAGATGGTCTTAAGTTACTTGTCAAAGAAGATATTATTCCTGCCAAAGCGGATGGAATTCTCTTCACGGCAGGACCTATATTAGTTCTTGTCCCAGTTATTCTGTCCTGGCTAATTGTTCCTTTTGGACAAAACCTTTTAATAAGTAACGTTGGTATTGGAATTTTCCTATGGATAGCTTTAAGCAGTATTCAGCCAATTGGCCTTCTTATGAGCGGATACGCATCAAATAATAAGTATTCTTTATTAGGAGGTTTAAGAGCAGCAGCTCAATCAATAAGTTATGAGATTCCTTTAGCTTTATCTGTACTAGCTATCGTACTAATGACCAATTCGCTAAGTACTGTTGACATCGTCAATCAACAAAGTGGTGCTGGAATCCTAAGTTGGAATATATGGAGACAACCTGTTGGTTTTATAGTCTTTTGGATTTGTGCTCTTGCAGAATGTGAAAGACTTCCATTTGACTTACCCGAAGCTGAAGAAGAATTAGTTGCAGGATACCAAACTGAATATGCAGGGATGAAATTCGCATTGTTCTATCTTGGTAGTTACATTAATTTAATCCTTTCAGCTTTATTGGTATCAATACTTTATTTAGGGGGATGGGGTTTTCCTATTCCAGTTGAATTAATAGCTAATTTTCTAAATTTGCCAATTAATGCACCCTTAATACAAGTTTTCACTGCATCAGTAGGAATTGTTATGACTGTATTGAAAGCATATCTTTTGGTTTTCATTGCAATATTATTGCGTTGGACAACTCCTAGAGTAAGGATAGATCAATTATTAGATCTTGGATGGAAGTTTCTTCTTCCAATTTCTCTTGCTAATCTTTTGATAACTGCAGGATTAAAACTTGCATTTCCTCAATTCTTTGGTGGTTAAACTTAAGTAAAAATACTTAAATTTAAAATTAATCCACTAAGATAAATTAACTAAGTAAATTCTTCAAAATGAAAAATTTCCTTCATCAAATAAATAGCTATATCAAAGAAGCACTTAACGCTGGTAAGTATTTATATAATGGCTTATCAGTAACTTTTGATCATCTTCGAAGAAGACCTGTTACTGTCCAATATCCTTATGAAAAATTAATACCTTCAGAAAGATATAGAGGAAGGATACATTATGAATTTGATAAATGTATTGCTTGTGAAGTTTGCGTGAGAGTATGTCCCATAAATTTACCAGTAGTTGATTGGGTAATGAATAAAGAAACCAAAAAAAAGGAACTTAGAAATTATTCTATTGACTTTGGAGTTTGTATATTTTGTGGAAATTGTGTTGAATATTGTCCAACTAATTGTTTATCAATGACCGAAGAATATGAATTAGCCACTTTTGACAGACACAATTTAAATTTTGATAATGTTGCACTTGGTAGACTACCCACAAATGTTACAACAGATCCTTCAGTTAAACCTCTAAGAGAACTTGCCTATCTTCCTAAAGGTGTCATGGACCCTCATGAAATACCAGCTTCAGATACTAGAGTTGGTAAATTACCTGAAGAAGTCTATGATTGGATGAGACCAGAATCCAATGAAAATAAAGATAAAGTTTCTAACCCAAACAATTAATTTTTATTAATTTATGTCTATTGCAATAACAACTCAAATTATTTGTTTTTCAGTTTTATCTTTAGTCATCCTTATTGGAGCACTTGGTGTTGTATTGCTAGAAAGTATTGTTTATTCAGCCTTTCTTCTAGGAGGAGTTTTCATGAGTGTTGCGGGATTATATCTTCTTTTGAATGCAAGTTTTGTTGCCGCAGCACAAGTTTTAGTTTATGTAGGTGCAGTTAATGTATTAATAATCTTCGCAATAATGCTAGTCAATAAAAAAGAAGATTTAAAGCCCATCAGTGACATTAAATCGAGAAGAATCATATCAACATCAATTTGTTTAACCCTGCTAAGCCTTTTAATAAGAGTTGACTTGACTAATGTATGGAGCCTATCAAGTCCTCAAAACTCTATAGGAGAAGAATCAACTATCAGAATTGGTGAACATCTATTTAGTGATTATCTACTACCATTTGAAGTAGCATCAGTTTTACTTTTAATGGCAATGATTGGAGCTATTGTTTTAGCTAGAAGAGATGTAATGAGCAAGGATATTTCCACTGGATTACCTGTTGATCAAGAACTACTTGAAAAATCATCAGAACCACTACTTACAAATAAAAATTAACCTTTCAATTTTCTTATGATGAGTTTAGAATCAATTCCTATTCAAGCATTTTTAATAGTATCTTCAGCACTATTCTGTATTGGGGTTTGGGGATTATTAAATAGTAGAAATGCAGTAAGAGTTCTTATGAGCATTGAGTTAATGCTTAATGCAGTAAATATAAACTTAATGGCGTTTTCTTCCTATGTTGATAATAATTTAATTCAAGGACAAGTTTTTACAATTTTTGTGATTACTGTTGCGGCAGCAGAAGCAGCAGTTGGATTAGCTATCTTATTATCTCTCTATAGAAATAGGGTAACTGTAGATATGGAAAGTTTTAATTTATTAAAATGGTAAAAACACTAAATGAAACTTTCATTAGTGCTTATAATATATCGCTCAGATAGTTCTACAGCTGAAGAGGCTTCTAAATTCTGTGAAGAAGTCCTCAAAGCTAAAAATATAAAATCAAAAAGAATTCAAAGTGATTTTCAAAGACATGAAATTGCAAAACATCTTTATAATCTAGAATTACAACCAAATATTGGCATAGTTCTTGGTGGAGATGGAACCTTTCTAAAATGTGCAAATGCTTTAGCTGATTATAATATTCCTTTGTTGAGCATTAATATTGGTGGTAATTTGGGTTTCCTTACGCAAGAAAAAGATTTTTTGTTTGACAAATCTTTTATTGAAATCCTAGAAAACGAAGAATATAAAATTGACTTTCGTAATAGATTAAATTGTAATGTTTATATTAATGGGACAAGTTCTGAGAAAAAGATTATAAAAAGCTACGATGCCTTAAATGATTTTTATTTTAAATCTGTTGAAGAAGACATTTCTCCAACCAACCAAATAGAAATTGAAATAGATAACGAAAAAGTTAATGAATACAAAGGTGATGGATTAATCATATCTACATCTACTGGTTCAACAGCCTACTCAATGGCCGCAGGGGGGCCAATAGTGCACCCTAGTATTGATGCAATGATTATTAACCCTATATGCCCGATGAGTTTGGCTAGTAGACCAATAGTTATACCTAATACAAGTAAGGTAATCATAAACCCTGTAAAAAAAAGTAAAGGGGAAATTAAATTATGGAGAGACGGGTCAAAATGTATGACCATTAAGGAAAATTATTATTGTGAGATCAAAAAAGGGCAATCGCCATGCAAAATAATAAAGTTTAAAAAAAGCACAAGTTACTATAGTACTCTAATAAAAAAACTAGATTGGAAAGGTGATTTATCTCAAAAATATTTCAAAAATTAAATGGCCCTAGAGATAGAAAGAAGATTTCTAATAAAAAATGAAAATTGGAAAGAATTCATAAACAAAAAAATTTATATTGAACAAGGATACTTATCCAAAAGTTTAGATGGTTGGATTATTAGGGTAAGGCTTATAGGCAAAAACTCTAAACTTGCACTTAAAAAACATATCAAAGGCTTTACCAACTTTGAATTTGAATACTCCATTCCACGAAGCGATGCTGAAATAATAATGTCAAATCTTTCAAATACAATTAAAAAAGATAGATACTTTCTAGAAATTGAAAAAAAATCTTGGATTATAGATTGCTTTAAAGAAAATAATTATCCACTTGAAATAGCAGAAATTGAACTTTCTAATGAAGATGAAGATTTAATTCTTCCATCTTTCATCTCAAAAGAAATTACTGGGCTGACCCATTACTCCAATTTCAGTCTTGCTAACAAACCTTTTTCAGAGTGGGAAGAAGAATATTTGACAACTTTAAAAAGTAACTAGCCAGAGGAACCATTCATCCTTTATATTTTCTTTATATTTAATCAAGTAATTTTGTATTGTCTTCAGATGTATGGTCTTTACGATAAAGAAGGAATATTGAGATTTGTTGATTCAGACAAGGATGCATGTATTGCATATGCTGAACTCTTCGAATTAGGTTCTACAAATTATTGTCTAGTGGATTTGGCTAATGATACAAAAAAAGTAAAGAGTTTATACTAATCTTGATCAGATTCTGGGAGTGTACAACAATTAAAACCATCTCTACAAATCTTTCCGTTGTCCATTGCCCAATTCAAAAGTGCTACTCTGTTTTTAGAACCAGTTTTTGTAAACATATTACTTACATGATTATCAACAGTTCTTTTACTAATAGTTAGTTTTACCGCAATTTCTTGATTTGTAAGCCCATCAGCTACGAGATCAATGATTTCCATCTCCCTTGCTGAGAGACCCATCATATCAATGTTGTTTACTTCTTCATCAACCATTTGCATTTAAACAGTTCCTTTTTTATATTAATTAAGTTTAGCAATCTCAGTACACTTGTTAACCAACGAGGAAACAAAAGCAATTGAAATCAAAACTTCAGCAAACTTTAGAAAAAAGATCTAAGGTAATAACAGCAGAGTTAATGCCGCCAAGAGGTGGAAGCCCCATAAGATCTCTTAAGATAGCACAACTTTTGAAAGATAAGGTACATGCTGTTAACATTACCGATGGAAGTAGAGCTGTAATGAGAATGTGCAGCTTGGCAATGTCCAAACTATTACTGGAAAATGGGATAGAACCAATAATGCAAATTTCTTGCAGAGATCGTAATAAAATTGCTTTACAATCAGACATTCTGGGAGCAAATGCTTTAGGAATTAAAAACGTCTTATGCATTACCGGTGATTCAGTAAAAGCTGGGGATCAACAAGATGCCAAAGCCGTACATGAGTTTGAGTCAGTTAGATTGCTTCAACAAATTCAGGCTTTCAATAAAGGAATTGATCCTACTCAAGGAGAACTTTCCGATAAAAAAACATTTATTTTTACAGGTGCTGCAGCTGATCCAAATTGCAGAAATAAAAGAAGTTTAGAAAATAGATTGCGAAAGAAAAAAGAGGCTGGAGCTGGATTTATACAAACTCAAATGGTTATGGAAAAAGAAAATTTGATAGAGTTTTGTGAAACAATTAGCAAGCCTCTTGAAATTCCAGTACTTGCAGGTGTATTCCTATTAAAATCTTACAAAAACGCTCTCTTTATAAACAAATACGTTCCAGGCGCAAACATCCCTGAAAAAATCTTAAACCGTCTTAAAGATGCTAAAGACCCATTACAAGAAGGTATTCAAATTGCATCTGAACAAGCTCATGATTTTATTAATATCGCAAATGGTATTCATCTAATGGCCGTAAAAGCAGAGCATTTAATTCCTGAGATTATTGAAAAAGCTAATCTTAGTCTGGAATATTAATCAAATCAGTACCCAATAATTCTGCCATAGCTTTCTGCTGAGGCGATGGCTCAGTCAAATCAGATCTTCTTGAATCTGCTATTAACCAATCTAAAGATGCATCTTGCAAATCAAAATGATCTCCATTTTTGCCAACACAATATTTACCAAACACTAACTTATCCATAAGTCTTACACCTTTACCAATTTTAGAATAATCAAAAATAATTGAGTTATCTATAGTTGCGCCCTCGCAAATACAACAACTTGGGCCAATCATGGAAGGACCAATAATAGTTGCTCCATCCTCGATCCTAGTCATGCCTCCTATATAAACCGGTCCGCTAATATTAACCTTGTCCCAGTTAGCCGCTACATTCAAACCAGTAAAAACTCCTGGTTTTATTTCCTTACCTGGTATTTGCACTTGTCTTACCTTACCTTGCAATACATTTCTAATAGCACTCCAATAATCAGGAACTTTTCCAATATCTACCCATTCAAAATCCATTGGTAATGCAAAAAATGGTAAATCCATTTCAACAAGTTTAGGGAAAAGATCAGCTCCAATATCAAATTTCTCTGCAGAAGGTATGTAATTAAAAATTTCTGGTTCGAAAAGATAAATTCCTGTATTTATAGAGTCACTTAAAGCTTGATCAACTGTTGGCTTTTCCTGAAAAGCCTTTATTCGACCATTTTCATCAGAAACTACGACACCGTAACTTGATACTTGATCTTTAGTTACCTTTTTAGTTATTAAGCTCGCAATAGCTCCTTTCTGTTTATGTTTTTTAACAGCTTGAGTTAAATCTAAATCAACTAAAGCATCACCACATAAAACAACAAAAGTTTCATCAAAGAAATTTTGAAAATCCTGAATTTTTTTTAATCCTCCTGCGGATCCCAAAGCATCACCTATTAATTCTCCATCTTCAATTCTTCCCTCAAAACTATAAGCAATTTCTACTCCAAATCTTTGCCCATCCCTAAAATAATTTTCAATTTCTTCAGCCAGATGAGAAACATTTACCATTATTTCCTTAAAATTATGTTCTCTTAAAAGTTCCAAGAGAAACTCCATAACAGGTTTTTGCAAAATCGGAATCATCGGTTTCGGAATAACATGCGTAATAGGCTGAACACGTGTGCCTTTACCTGCCGCAAGTATCATTGCCTTCATAAATTCAAAACCATTTTTTAAATTATACGTTATTACTATGAAGCTTCTAAGCAACCGAGGAAGAGGCATTACTTACATCAAGATTTTCTATAGGCAATTGAGCTAAGCTACCATCAGGTATTATTCTTTTAATTTGAATTGGGCCATATAAGGAATTAATTTGTTTAATTTCAATTTTATTTTCAGATGATAAAAATAACAAAGCCCAAAAAACTCCCAAACGATCTTTATCTAAATCATTTTTTACTACTGTTTGCCATTTCTTTACTAAATATTCAAAATCTGTCCATTGTAATGCTTTTTCCCATCCTTCAATAAATTTCCCTAATGCTTTAGTAGTTTCTGGAAGTTTCTCGCGATGCGCTAATGACTTTACTTGAGAAATTAAAGCCTTATCAGAATATTTTTTATTTCTTTTTCTCTTCATGAGCATAAGATCTTGAGTTTCTATAACTTCTGCTATGGACTCTAACTGACTTACAAGTTCTCCCAATGTTGTTGTACGTTTAAGAATTGGTTGCGCAATTGATCTTCTCCTTAGATATTTTTCAGGATATTTTGGAATATCAAATTCCTTATCAATCCAATCTTGATCATCCAAATCAAATTCATCTTCAAAATCGGAAGAATTTACTTTAAAAACATCAGATTCCAAAACTTGAGCCTTAAGATTAACAAGTACGGAAGCCGCAAAAAATGCTTCGCTGGTCTCAGCTAAATCTTTATGATATGAGATTTGAATATTTGAAGATTGATTAAAAGTATGTGAATATTGCTCTAAAAAACTATCAATTACACTTATTACATCAATATCCCATGGATCAAGCTCACCTTTACCTGCAGCGTCTTGAAGAAACTTAATCAACAATCTCGGGCCTAATTGTTGCCTATCAATAGGATTGAAATAAGATATTTTGAAAATAATAAAATCTATTTACAAGATATCTTTGAATTTATTTAATGCCAAACAATATTGCATTAATTACAAAAATTATATTGTTGGAGCTTTTAGGATGTCATTTGTTTTAGTTCTTGAAAAAATATTTGTTTTAACAGCACCTTTAACTGCATTTAAATCTCGATCGACCAAATTGTTTATAGATGCAATGTAACTTTCAGTAACTAATCTTGGGTACAAACCTATTCCAATTATCGGTAAAAGTAAACAAGCAATAATATAAACTTCTCTTGGCTCTGCATCTATAAGTTTTCGTTCTTCGATTAATTTAGGATTTTCTTTACCAAAGAAAATTTCTCGTAACATTGAAAGTAGATAAATAGGAGTAAGTATTACACCGATAGCAGCTAATGAGGCCATCACCACCCTAAAGGGAAGTGTATACACTTCATCAGTAACAAATCCTGTAAATACCATTAATTCGGAAACAAATCCACTCATACCAGGCAAAGCTAGAGAAGCCAGGGAACAAGCAGTCCATAGGGCAAACATAATTCTCATTTTTTGTCCTACACCACTCATTTCATCAAGTTTAAGAGTCTTTGTTCTGTCATAGGTGGCACCAACAAGAAAAAATAAACTTGCACCTATTAATCCATGACTAACCATTTGCAACATAGCTCCGCTTGTTCCAAGGCTACTAAAACTCCCTATACCAATGAGAACAAAACCCATATGACTTATCGAACTGTATGCAATTTTTCTTTTAAGATTTCTTTGAGCAAAAGAAGTTAATGCAGCATAAATTATATTGACTACCCCTAGAACTATTAATAATGGGGCAAATTGTGCATGAGCAACGGGTAATAATTGTGCATTAAATCTTAAAAGAGCATATCCTCCCATCTTTAATAAAATTCCTGCTAAAAGCATATGAACAGGCGCTGTAGCCTCTCCATGAGCATCTGGTAGCCAAGTATGAAGAGGTACTATTGGTAGTTTCACACCAAATGCAATTAAAAGTCCGACATAACATAATATTTGGAATTTTTGACTAAAATTTTGAGATGCCAAGTGAGAAAACTCAAAGTTAGGAATTTCTGTGCCATAGAAACCCATTGCTAACGCTGCAAGAAGAATGAAGATAGAACTGCCAGCTGTATAAATAATGAATTTTGTTGCTGCATATTGTCGATTTTTGCCACCCCATATAGCCAATAATAAATAAACTGGAATTAACTCAAGTTCCCAAGTTAGAAAGAATAAAAGCATATCTTGTACGGCAAAAACAGCTATTTGCCCACCATCCATAACCAATATCAAAAAGAAAAATAACTTTGGTTTGAACTTGACTGGCCATGCAGCAAGAACTGCTAAAGCAGTTATAAAACTAGTCAATAATATTAACGGCATAGACATGCCATCAGCTCCAACAGACCAAGTAAGACCTAAATCAGGGAGCCAACTAATATTTTCTTTAAGTTGAACATTTTCATTACCAATATCAAATCCATTTATATATGAACCAACAGTTATTAAAAAAGTTATTAATGCAATAGACAATGCAAACCATCTCACCTCTTTGCCATCCCCTTTATCTGGGAAAAAAGGTATCACAAATGCACTACCAATTGGGAATAAAATTGAAGCAGATAACCAAGGAAAATTAGACAATCCAGCTCCCAAAGTTCCAAACATTTGTGTCGCAAAATGTGTATAAAAATAAGTACTCAATTTAAATAAGAAATTTATCTTAAATAAAGTCTAGAAATTTTCTGTATTTTTTCACCCCAATGGACAGTGAAGACACACAATTGTAATTAAGAAACTTGTGGAGATTGAAAACCAAATATAGCAACTAGTAAAATAACACCTCCAAAAACAATAAGCGCATAAAATTGAGCCCTACCAGTCTCAAAATATTTTAAACCTTCTCCACTACCTAAAGTTACAAGTCCAGTGAGATTTACGACGCCATCAACAACCTTAGAATCAACCTCTAAAACTTCTTTAGCAAGTTTTCTACTACCGTTAACAAAAAGTTTTTCATTAATATCATCTAGATACCATTTATTAGATAAAAATCGGTTGATACTAGGAAACTTTTCGGCAAATAAAACTGATAAATTAATTTTTCTCACAAAATATGCCTGATAAGCAATAATGATTCCAGCTGATGCAATAAGTACTGACGCAAGTGCTAAAGGTAAAAATTCTTTTAATTCGAAGGCTTTCGAAGCAATCTCTGCTTCTTCAGGATCTAGTAAATTTGCAATTTTGCTATCCCATGGAAGTCCCATAAAACCTATAATAAGAGATGGTACAGCTAGAAATACCAAAGGAAATGTCATTGACCAGGGTGACTCATGAATAGAGCCATGTTCTTCTTGCTCTTCTTCATTTTCTTCATCTAGGTTTGTTTTAGAGGCTATTAGAAGCTCTTTTTGCAATTCTTTATTCTCCCCTCTGAAATCTCCTTCAAATGTCAAGAAATAAAGCCTAAACATATAAAAAGCAGTCATTCCAGCTGTTAGAAGTCCTACGAACCAAAAAGCTGGAAATGATATAAAAGCATTTCCAAGTATCTCGTCTTTACTCCAAAAACCTGCTAGTGGAGGAATTCCACTAATTGCAACACAACCTATTAAAAATGTTGTTGATGTGTATGGCATTTTTTTTCTTAAACCGCCCATCAATCTCATATCTTGAGCTAATACAGGCTGATGGCCAACTACTTCTTCCATAGCATGTATTACTGAACCAGATCCCAAAAATAGCATTGCTTTAAAGCAAGCATGAGTCACTAAATGAAAAATCCCTGCTACTGGTGCTCCACAACCCATTGCGAGCATCATATACCCAAGCTGAGAAACTGTGCTATATGCTAAACCTTTTTTTAAATCCATTTGGGTCAAAGCTATAGAGGCTCCTAAAAAACAAGTAATGGTTCCAACTAAAGCAATTATGAACTGAATAGAGGGGAATAATGAATACAAAGGTTGAAGTCTTGCTACAAGAAATATTCCTGCTGCAACCATTGTTGCAGCATGAATAAGTGCAGAAATAGGTGTCGGGCCTTCCATCGCATCAGGTAACCAAACATGAAGAGGAAACTGAGCAGATTTAGCCATTGGCCCTAAAAAAACTAAAAAACAAAGTAATAAAGCAGCCCATATGGGTATCGAATTGTCAGATATTGATTGAGAAATTCCAGTAGCTATTTCATTAAAATCAAAACTATTTGTTGCCCAAAATAGGCCAAGAATTCCTAGTAATAAACCGAAGTCTCCCACTCTATTAACAACAAATGCTTTTTGTGCAGCGTGTGCTGCACCATCCCTGTCATACCAAAAACCAACTAATAAATAAGAACACATCCCAACTAATTCCCAAAAAACATAAATTTCTAATAAATTTGGACTAACTATTAATCCCATCATTGAACTACTAAATAAAGCTAAATATGTAAAAAATCTGACATAACCTTTGTCATGGGCCATGTAACCATGGGAGTAAATCATTACCAGCAAAGTTATTGTAGTTACTAACGCAAGCATTACACTCCCCAAAGGATCAAGGACAAATCCCATTGGAATTGTGAAATCTCCAGCATTTGCCCATACAAATAATTTTTCTACTGATTGATAACCATTAACTTGTTCAATTAAAGCTTTATAACTAATTACCGCTGAAATCCCAACGAAAGAAATCAGACCTACGGAAACAATTTCTCTTGAATTATTAATTTTCTTGTTGATGCTTATTAGTCCTAAGCCAGAAAGCACTGCTCCAATAAGTGGGAAAACGGGAATTAACCAGGCAATTTCTGAAGCTTGTGGCATTTTTTAAAAAACTTATATTTTAATTTTAAACTGTCAATTGAAAAATTCAGACAAAAATGATGAATTAAATGTTTTAACAGCAATATTTATATATTGATGAGACCACCAAAGTACGCCTATTGCAATTAATATACCGAATTGAGATAACCTAAAAAATTCTTTAATCTTAAATTCTTGCCTCCCCTCAAGTATTGCCATGAAAGGGATTATAGAAGTATTTTTTTTAAAATTTTCAAATTCTTCTCCAAATCTATTTGCTAGTCTCTTATCACCATGCCAAATTGCAAAAAGATGATGCAAAACTAAGCCAATAGAAGTTACTAATGTAAATGATGTACCAATCCATAAAGTATGAGCAAAACACCAAATTATCTGACCAAATGCTTGTGGATGTCTTGTGATTCGCATTATCCCAGTTCCATAGATTCGTACTTTAGGTTTTAAAACCGAAGGAATTTCTAGCAAATTGTAAGTAGCGGGATATAAAAATAAAAAACTTATTGCAGTTAAGAACCAAACGACCATAAAAACAAAATGATTGCCCTGCAAATTCCATAATCTGATTCCGTCATATCTATGAGCCAAAAAATAACTAATCAAGATAATTGCAGATGGCAAACTTAAAAAAACAAAACATAACCGCCATAATCTCGGACCCATAATAGATTCTGCTTTGATTCTTAAAGCAGCTCCACCACTATGAATTACCGCAAAAATCAAAATCAAAAGTAAGATAATTAGGGAAGTTTTATGAGTCTCCATATATTTAGATTGCTCAAATAATTTTTTTTCTTAACAAGAATGCTACTAAGCATTAGAATTATAAGAAATTGTAGGCATAATAGATGCCAGAATTACCATTTACACTCGACCAATTAAGAATATTAAAAGCTATAGCAGCTCAGGGAAGTTTTAAAAAAGCTGCAGATCTCTTGTATGTAACCCAACCTGCCGTGAGTTTACAAATACAAAATTTAGAAAAACAACTTGAAATCACAATTTTCGACAGAGGTGGTAGGAAAGCTCTATTGACTGAAGCAGGAAGACTATTACTTGAATATTGTGAACGAATTTTGAATCAATGCGACGAAGCTTGCAAAGCTATTGAAGATTTAAATAGCTTAAAAGGTGGAACTCTTGTTATTGGAGCAAGCCAAACAACGGGAACATATTTAATGCCGAGAATGATAGGACTATTCAGACAAAAATACCCTGATGTATCCGTTCAGCTTCAAGTTCATAGTACTAGAAGAACTGGTTGGAGTGTAGCCAATGGACAAATTGACTTAGCCATTATTGGTGGACAATTACCTGGAGATTTGGAAAATTTGCTACAAGTAATTCCATATGCCACTGATGAATTAGCATTAGTTTTACCCTCTAAACATCCACTTTCGACCAAAAAAGAGCTTCTAAAAGAAGACTTATACAAATTAAATTTTGTGACATTAGATTCACAATCTACAACAAGAAAAGTTGTTGACAAACTTCTTCAAGATTCTGGGCTTGATATTCAAAGATTAAAAATTGAGATGGAGCTTAACTCTCTTGAAGCAATCAAGAATGCAGTTCAATCAGGTTTAGGAGCTTCCTTTTTGCCTGTTGTTTCTATTGAAAGAGAATTATCGGCTGGAACAATCCACAAAGCATTCGTTGCTGATTTAGAAGTAAAAAGAGAACTTAAATTAATTACTAATCCGTCAAGATATACATCAAGAGCATCAGAAGTATTTAAAAGAAACATTCTTCCACAATTTGCTAGTTTAGAAAGCCCTCTGAGGCATATATAATTTCGATCAAAACTGAATTGCTTCTCTGTTAATACCTACCCCGCCGTCTTCAGCCTGTCCTTCACCTTTTATTATAAATTTATTTTCATTTACATCAGTCTGATAAACGCACTTAACTATTGGCTTATCTCTTATAGAACCAATATAAGCAAAAGTATTCATCCTTTGCTTACATTCTCTTACATCTTCATTACTAATTGCGCCCTCTTTTTGTAGCACAGTCCAATTCTCTCTTCTAATAACACACCCTGGCTGAAGAGCTGGTTGCGTTACAAAACTCGTAGATGGATTCAGAGTCGTATACATTTCAACATCAATTACAAAAGCACTTGCTCCCCATTGTCTGCAAAATTCAGGATCTGGAACAGCCATATCTAATTGTTGTTGACTTGCTATATTTCCCTGCCCGCCATCAGTTGTACTGGTAATAGCGCTCCCGATACCAACTCCTAAAATTAATACTCCTGCAAGTACGGCAATGGTTCCTGTACTAAAGTTGATCTTTTGTTCCGAAGAAGCAGGTAATCTATTGCTTCTTTGACCATAAGGATCCATATCCTTTGGATTTGGTGGATAATAACTTCTATTTGAGCCTCTTCTTGGCCTTCTATTTGAGGATGATCTATTCACAGCACTTCATTTGTCTTTGGTAAACCCATTGAATAATTCATTACTCTACAATCAGGGTTATAGCTAAGCTGACCATTTTGAAGCAAAAACTTAATCAAACCTTCAATTTCTGATCCTATTTTTCGAAGTTCATAATCATCTAAATCCTTTCCTGCTCTCTCTTTTATTAATTCATTAAATTTTTCATTTATTTTGTTTAGAGAATCTTCGTTCCAAATAAATTCGTTATCAGGATCTAAATCAAGAGTTAGTTTATTGGGATGAAACTTTAATTCCTCATTTACCACTTCGGCAGTAAAAATTCTTACATGCCTAGTAGTCGATTTTAAAAGCATTTTTTCCATAATTTTACGAAATAATCAACGAAAAAAACTATTATGTTCTAACTTTAATGTAGCTTATTAGTAAGTGTTAATTTATTTCTTGATTTAATAATGCGTGTTGTAATTGCTGGTGCTGGTTTAGCAGGTTTATCTTGCGCTAAATATTTAGTCGATAATGGACACATTCCGATTGTACTTGAAGCCAGAGACGTTTTAGGTGGGAAAGTTGCCGCATGGAAAGACGAAGATGGAGATTGGTATGAAACTGGGTTACATATATTTTTTGGAGCCTACCCAAATATGTTGCAACTTTTTAAGGAATTAGATATTGAAGACAGACTCCAATGGAAAAGTCATTCAATGATTTTTAATCAGCCATCAGAGCCTGGAACTTACAGTAAATTCGACTTTCCCGATATACCTGCTCCAGTTAATGGTGTATCAGCAATACTAAGCAATAATGATATGCTTTCTTGGAATGAAAAGATTCTATTTGGATTAGGTTTAGTGCCTGCAATGCTAAGGGGCCAAAAGTACTTAGATAAATGTGATACAAAATCATGGACAGATTGGCTAAAAGAGCACAATATACCGGAAAGAGTTAATGATGAAGTATTTATAGCGATGAGTAAAGCTCTTAATTTCATTGGACCGGATGAAATATCATCTACAGTTTTATTAACAGCATTAAACAGATTTTTACAAGAAAAAAATGGTTCTAAAATGGCATTCCTTGACGGAGCTCCTCCAGAAAGACTATGCCAGCCAATGGTTGATTATATTACTGCTCGTGGTGGTGAAGTTCACATGAATAGTCCATTAAGGGAAATCAATCTTAATGAGGACAGCACTGTTAAAAGTTTTACTGTCGCCTCTTTAGATAAAAACGAAAAGAAAGAGCTAACGGCTGATGCTTATGTAAGTGCAATGCCCGTAGATCTCTTTAAATTAATGATCCCAAAACAATGGAAAGGGTTAGATGCATTTTCAAAATTAGATGGTTTAAATGGTGTGCCAGTCATTAATATCCATTTATGGTTTGACAAAAAATTAACAGATATTGATCATTTATTATTCAGCAGATCACCTCTCCTCAGTGTTTATGCAGATATGAGTATCACCTGCAAAGAATATGAAGATCCAAATAGATCAATGCTTGAATTAGTTTTTGCACCAGCAAAAGATTGGATAAATAGGAGTGATCAGGATATTGTTGATGCAACTATGGAGGAACTCAAAAAATTATTCCCAACGCATTTCATGGGAGACGACAAAACAAACTTACGAAAATATAAAGTAGTCAAAACTCCAAGATCTGTTTATAAAGCAGTTCCTGGATGCCAAGAGTTCAGACCTAGTCAAAAATCTCCTATAAAAAACTTCTTTTTAGCAGGTGATTATACTATGCAAAAATATTTAGCATCTATGGAAGGAGCTGTTTTAAGTGGTAAATTATGCGCGGATTCAATCAATAA
>QCCP01000003.1 GCA_003281225.1 Prochlorococcus sp. AG-347-L20 | reverse complement strand
TTTATTTGGCAAGGGGAAACCAAAAACATATATTTCATCTAACATTTTTGAATTCGCAACTTCTCCAATTTCTGCTACTTCATAATTATTTGAACTTTCAAAATTAAATACGCCAAGATCTACATTTTTAATTTTGTTAATGGAACCTTTTGAGTAAGAGTGGAGAAATTTATCATTAGTCTCTAAATTTAATTCATCTCTTGACGTTAAATCCTTGAGTACATGCCAAGATGTTAAAACTAAATATTTATTTAAATCACGTTTAATTATTACTCCAGTAGCATCACTTGCAGGGCCATAAATCTTAACATTAATGTTTTTTGCTATAGCTGAAATGTCCTTCTTTATTTCAGCATGAACAAATTTGGAATTATTAATTATAGAAACTGACAATAATATTCCAAGTAAATATTTAATTTTTGCCATTTCAATAGAAATTATCTACTTAATCTATAATAATTTAGATTGGTAAAATAGTTTATATTGAAGAATATTGACGGCAATTTGACGGCTTTCTCTGCCGTCAGATTTTTCAATAAAAAAGCGAGCCTCGGTAACTCGCTAGTATGACTTGGTTTTTAAGAGTCGGGGCGACAGGATTCGAACCTGCGACCTAGTGCTCCCAAAACACCGCACAGCATATTGGCATCACTAGGTTTTTAAGCTATTACTTTTTTCTTGCTAAGTTCTGCGTGGTTTGTCTTGATAAATAAAGCAATATTTGACCGCAATTTGACCGTTTCAACTGAAAACTAACCAATTAATTTGTTTTAAAAGGCATAAGGTCTAAAGTCGTTGACTTTGAATTTAATAACGGCCTTACCAATAGAAATATATTTTTTTGCCAATTCAGAATCATATTTAATTAAATCGCTTTTATTAATTTGTTTCTTCTTTCTTCTTTTCCATGAACAAATATTTTTGATTGCTTGATTTTCACCAACTATAATTTTTAATTTATTTTCTAAAATTTTCTTTTTTAATTCTAAGGGTTGTAAAGAAACATGAGCATTCAACCAATCTTTGTGTAATGTCACAGATAAATCATCTCTTTTTATGAGACGTTCAGAATGTTCATCAATAAATTTTTGTGTTTTTATAGTTTCTTCTAAATTTCTAAATGTTTGATTTCTTTTTTGTTTTAAATCTTTTTTTATAGTTAGATTCTGTGTAATTACAAATGTTCCTATTTTTTCAACAACATCTGGATAATCCTTTTGAAATTTTATCTTTTCAAATTTTTCTGATGGTTTTGATTTCTCATACGAACAGATACCATCTATATCCTTACTTATAAGTTGATCAAAAGATTTGAGCTTAAGAACAGCCATTTCTTTAGCAGTTTTAAATTTTAATAGATCATGTTTTATTTTCAGCAAATCATTATAGATATCTTCCGATTCTGATGAGGCTTTTATCTCCTCCCCGTTGTCTTCGATATTTAAATATTTCTCAACTATCTTTTCATCTTCTGTATTATTTTCTAATTGAGTATTGATTGCTCTTGTTAAATCAACATAGGAAGATATGCCTTCTTCACCGTAGTTAAACCATTCACCATGTATTCTATTTTTTGCTAATCTTTGATGCACTAATGATTCAAGTGTTGAAACTTGTGCAAAAGTTTTAACTTCTTCTTCAACTACTATTCTTCGAGGATTGCCAGTCTGATGTTCTTTTCTTCTTTCCAAAGAAGATCTTCCATCATCATTACCTTTAACAAGTCCAATTTTCACATATGCCCCACATTGATAACCAAATAAATCTCTCTCAGTCATGAAGTATATAAATCCAAAATTTTTATTAGAGTCAGTCATCTTTACTATAAAATTCTTCAAATTTTAATTTGAACAAGTTATCAACTTTTTTAAAGCTGTTATTGATATTGAATGTTTATTATCTCTTGCACTGAAATTTGCGATTTCGAGCGCCTTTTTAAAATCTCCAAAATAAAGTTCTTCCCAAGTCCCATCAACCTTTACTTTTATAACTAATAACAGATCAGCTTCTCCTCTAATACCGATAGTTTTGGATGAATAGTTAGCTTTGATTTGTACGGTTTTACCATTTTTATCTAAAGCATCGTATCCGCTAGCCCCAGAATCAGCCTTTATTAATCCATAATGTTCAATCGCGACGCACTCTCCAAAATCTCCAAGTAAATTTCCTAAGCCTGTCCAATTAAATTCAGGCGCTAAAGAGCGTAATGCATTTTGAGCTGAAAATATTGTTGCGATAATATGTCTTATGGCTTCAGATTTTTCATTCATATTAAATAATTAGCAATTTGTCTATAACTTGACCGCACTAATTAAATCCCCAAAATTAATATATTATAAATTTGAATTACCTAATACTGAAAAAATGGAGAGAGCTTCAGTATGGTTGCATGGGATAGAAAAGGTTTACACAACATGGAGAGAACCAAAACATGACCCAAGGGCGATAATTGCTTTATCTCACGACCCTAAGGTTTCTGATTTAGTTTTATACCTTGGTTACGAGTTGAAAGAGTACGAAGATAAATATTGGGATTACCTCGGCACACATCCCCCAATCTTGATTAATGATGCAAGAAAAATGTATAAACCTAATGATCGAATTAAACTATGTCTAAAATTTGTTCCAGTTGAATGTAGAAAGTTTGTTCCAGATTTTAGAGGTGAGATTTATTCGATTACAAATGAAAGGACAAGAAAGACACACTTTGGTCGCTATGGGAAAAACTACTGTGGAGGAGCTTAAGAGTCTATGACTTTTAAAAATTTGCCGCGGAAAGTCTTAATAGGTTCTTTCTAGACGATTGCCTGTGGGTTGTTCAAAGGCACAAACTACATCAAAGTACTTCAAACGAGTGCCCCCTTGAGTGCCCCTTTCTCAATTTGAGACATAAACATAAAAAAAGAGAGTTTGGGAAACTCTCTAGTATGACTTGGTTTTTAAGAGTCGGGGCTACAGGATTCGAACCTGCGACCTAGTGCTCCCAAAGAACCCGCAAGAATAAGGCTATAATTGAGACTTATAGCTATATCAGGACTTTTAAGGGAAAAAGTGTGGACTAAAGGGGACTAGTTCAGATTCATTTGAGGGAATTTTGAGGGAATTGGCAATAATCTATTTTTACACGAATTTTGCCTGAGATTTAATTTGACAGTCGAACTACAATTAATGACAATTAACTTCTTTTTTTTGTGAAAAGTTATCTCATCTCAGGTTTAGTTGATGACTACAGAATAAAGATAAAACTTTTTGCAATTTCTCCGAATCACGCAATAAAAGTATTTAAGCAGAAGCATCCAGAAGCGACTGATATTTATGTAATACAAGATCTATTTAAAGGTAATAAATGATTTTGGGAAAGTTATTCAAAAAATCCAAAATAAAAAAGGTTTTAAAGTTTGGCTTTATTTTTTTTGGGGTTAATTTTTTTATTCTCTGCTTGGCTCTTTATAGAAATCAAGCACAAAGATTTATGCCTGATGAATATAAGTTGGTTCAAAAAATATTTAACAAAATTTCCCTGAATAATGACTTAGGTGATAGGCCAATTTCAATATCTATTAGAGCTGGGGAAGGGATGCACTACGTATTGGGTGGTCTGGAATTAGGTATATGTGAAGGTAAGGATAATTATTGTAATTACTACGTAAATCTAAACCCATTTATTAAATTTATGGGTTTTCGATCTGCTGATGTAAATTACGCAATAAGACAATCTTATTTATTGGGATTCCCAGGGGCAGTTGCATTTCCCTCTGGGACAATAGCTATAGATAGATCTACTTTTAGAGTTTTTGAAGGTAAAGAAGGATTTATTGCTTCTGTAATTGCTCATGAGATGAATCACATCTTAGGATTTTCTTCTTTTGGGGCATCATTAGAAACTCTAAAATTAAGATTGGATGATAATAAAAAATCCAAAGAAGAACTAGATAGAGCTTATCTTAATAAGTTTCAGTTGGCTGAAGCGGAGGCTGATAGGGGTGGTGCGTTGATGGTATATTCTTCAGGATATCCTAAAGACACTTACCTAAAAGCAATAGAACTTACTTATAAAGCGACTGGAATAATTCATGATACAAAACAATCTGAAAAACATCCAGACTACATAAAAAGGCTGAAATTAATAAAAGAATTTATGGATAATGAAAGTTTTAAAAGAGAAAAAATTAAAAATCATTCAGCACCTTTGACTTGGCAATACAACAGAAGGGGGAATTGGCTGAGGTTTTATCCAAATAAATAATATTTTTAATTTTAATTGATATTTAGGGAGTCCAGAAAATCCTCTGCTAATTTGTTTTCTTCTAGAATTTCAGGCTTATCTTCATAGTGAAAAGAAATCCATCTTTGAACCTGTTTCTTTTCCGATTCATCTCTGTTGTAAAAATAGCATGCATTTTTTTCTTTAATTGGGCTATTCCCAATTTTTACGAGTGGTATAAGTTGTAAAACATTTCCTGATGTAGGAGAAATAGTGTGTAATAATCCGTCTTCTAGAGGTTCCTTTAGTTTTACATCTATATTTTCAAAAGGAGTTCTGACACCCATTACTAAACTGCATTTGTAAAAGTACATACCCTTACTATATTTGCCAGCTTGAGGAGTAACGAGGGGATAATTTTTCCATTTTTGACCAACTAAAGACCTAAATTCTAATAATAAATCTAAAAGCGAATTTGAGCGCTTTTCTGCTTCTTTATCTCCAACAACGCCTCCATGACCTCGCCATGAATTTCTAAGTACATTGGCTTTACCTAAAATTGTTATCAATTTTTTATTTAATAGTGCATTTAAAAAATCCTCGTCATCAATTGCAAATCTCTCAAGCCATATTTCTCTTAAGCACTTATCTGACAAATCTGAACGTATTTTTTTTGCAAGTTTCGAATAAATCTGAACCCAAGTACCAACTGTACTTTTTCTAATAGAGAGTTTATATCTATTAAGATCACTACTTATGTATTTCCATTCTTTTGCGAAAAATACATTGTCTTTTTGTGAAGCACTCATTACATAAATTGCTAAGAACTGTGATAACGCCTCAAAGAAAAAATCCAGCTGTAAATAATGCTTAAGGGGATTCCCTTCAAGTGTCTTAACGGTCCATAAAATGCTAGATAATGGGAATGGTAGGGTATCAATCCAGTCAGAAAAAGTCTCTATATTATTTAATTTTTTAACTTCAGAAAGAATTGACTCAGGTTCAGAGAAATTCTCCCAAAGTTTCAAATTTTTCTCATCAATTTCTTCTTTTAAAAGCCTAATTTTAGATTCACATTCCAATAGTTTTCTTTGCTTATCAAGTGATGGAACCCAAACTGGAATTTTTTTGATTCTTTGTTCTGATATAGAGGGCACAGAAGATCCTGATAGAGAGGCAAGTATTTTTTTTCCAAATGAACTTCTTAAAAGATTTGAGATAAATTTTGCTTCGGCTTTTTCAGGATCAACATCAATTTTTGCATAAAACTCACTGTTCTTTATTTCTTCGAAATTATCAACTATTGGTTCGTTTAAAGCTCTGTAAGGTAAATAAAATGAATTTAAATTATCAGAATCTATCTCACCCATATTAGCTGGGGCATAAATAGAAATAATAAAATCTTCTAATTTTGATTCTTTTAATTTGACCCTTTTTGCAGCTTCTTGTAATGCATATATGGCAATTAAATTTCCTACTCCTGCAAATTTATCAGCATTAACTAATACTCCTAATTCTGGTCTAATACCGGATTCTTTGTTTACATAATTTTCTATTATCTTCTTGTTTGTTTCTCTATTCTCACTAATTTTGGCAGCATAAATTTGTTTTGATTGAACTCCTTTTTTGATTTTTAGTAAAGAAGTATTTATTGAAGTGGCAGGGTATAAGATTCCATTAGGCAATTCAAATACTGCTTCCAAGGAATAACCTAATTCTCTAAGAGTATTCATTGCCGTATTAACGAAACCACTATTTGTGAAAATTATTAATTCTCCACTCTCAGATAGATTTTCTCCACAAATTGATATTAATTGGTCACATAGAAAACTTCTAGTTTTTTTACCATTAATCTTTATTGGACTCATCTTATGATTAATAGGAGGAGCAGATAGTATTAAATCGAATTTGCCTAATCCATCTAATAGATCAATATTTAGGGAGTTGGTAAGATTTTTTTTAAGAATCAAATTGCTCTTTGGCATAAATATTTTGGACGAATTTAAAAATTCTTGAGTATGGCACAAACCAAAAACTTCATAATTTTTTGCTGATCCATAAAATGGGTAAAGGAGTTGTCCGTAGTTTGCGAATGGGTCAAGAATCTTTGTTAATTTTCTATCTTTATATAGATCAAAGATAAATTCTGATAAAAGAGGAGGTGTCCCTATCCCATGTTCTAGTTCTTTAAATTTAATTGAGGCACTAAGTGCCCAAATGTGAGAGGGTTCTAATATAATTTTTTCTTTATTGATTATCTCTAGAAATCTTTGGATACTGATGCCAGCAAGCTCAAAAATAGTAAATTTATCTGATATTAAATTCCAAATCTCAGAGAATTTTTCTTCATTTATTCCCTCTCTACAAGGGATTCCTACTCCTGCGTGAGAAAAATATTTAATAGATTTTCTTTTTGAATTATTCATATCTAATTATTTTTATTTATTATTAAGGGTTAATTATTAAAGTTCAATTTAAATACTCTTATTTAAATATTACTTATTTAAAGAATTTAAGAAGAAACTTTGATTTAACCTCAATTTTTACTCGTTTATTAGGACACATTTATGTAATATCTAAATTCAAACTAGTGATACCAATAACCCATTTGAGGGAAATATGAGGGAACGCTTTTTTGAGGGAAAATTATTATTAGCTGAGACTTACTGCTATAACTGAATCGGGGCGACAGGATTCGAACCTGCGACCTAGTGCTCCCAAAGCACTCGATCTATCATACGTAAAAACTCAATATTTCCTTACTATAACTAGGGTATAGGTAAGTGGTGCGAGTGGGTTTGAGTCTCAATATTGTAAAAGTATATAGTTCTACATACAAGGTATATAGCCTCAGCTACCCCTACAGCTACCCCGTGATCGACCTAGTGCCTTCCATGAAATATGTCTCCAAGATTCAAGGCGATAGATCATTGGAGACAATCTAAAAATAAGTAAAAAGGTTTAAGGGGAAATTAAAAAGGAAATAAGATTAAATAAAAAATAAGTATTGAACGTAAAGTAAATATGAAATAATTACATCAAATAAATTTGATAATATAAAATTAATTTGTTGGGTTTTCAAATGGCTATTAAAGATCATAAAAGTTTGCAAGACTCAAAAATTCTTCTTGTAGAGGATGATAAGAGTATTAGGCTGACAGTCAGTGAGACATTGAATAGTGAAGGTTTTAGAGTATTAAGTTTCAAAGATGGTTTAATTGCATTAGATTTTATTACTAATGATTATAAAAATGATGTTGACCTAATAATTCTCGATTTAATGTTGCCAGGGTTAAATGGATTAGAGTTATGCAGAAAAATAAGAAATGAAGAAAATTATACACCCATACTAATTTTGAGTGCTAAAGATAATGAATCAGACAGGGTTCTTGGTTTAGAGGTTGGTGCAGATGATTATTTAACAAAACCTTTTGGTTTAAATGAATTAATTGCTAGATCAAGAGCCTTAATAAGAAGATCTAAACGTAATAAAAAAAATATAGATAACTCAAAAACCGTCATAGAGTTTAATCATATAAAAATGTTTCTGGAAGAATGTAGGGTAACTTCTTTCGATAGAGAAATAACATTATCTCCAAAAGAATTTAAATTATTAGAATTATTTATGAAAAATCCAAAAAGGGTATGGTCAAGAGATTTAATACTTGAAAAAATATGGGAAATTGACTTTATCGGTGATACTAAAACTGTAGATGTTCATGTTAGGTGGCTCAGAGAGAAATTAGAAGAAGATCCCTCAGCCCCAAAGTTTCTTAAAACTGTTAGAGGTTTTGGATATAAGTTCGGATGAGAATGAAAACGCTACAAGAGTTATTAACTTTCTTTTATGAGAAAGGGAAAGCCAAGGTTAAAGGATTTTCAAAAAATAATAAAAATATTGAATTAACTAAAAATAAGAACCAACAAATTTTTGATTTTCCATTTGATAAAGTTAAACCACACCAACTTTTATCTTGGTTAGATTATTCATCTCAAGGATGGATAATTTTGTCTTCTGATCTAACAATAAAATTTATCAATCAGAAAGGTTTATCTCTAATTAAGTTTATTAAATATAAAGATGTTATTGGAAAAGCAATTAATGATATTAATGATCTCGAAGTACTAAGAAATAAGATTTTATATTCAAGAAAAAAAGATTTCCCAATCAGCCTAGATTGCACTATTTCGGGGGAACCCATTTCTGTAAATATTGTTAGAGCAAGGAAAAAAAATTATTTAATATTGTTGGAGAGTAAATTATCAATTGAATCCATAAAAAAAAGACAGAATCAATTAATCAATGATGTGTCTCATGAACTGAAAACACCTCTTACATCTCTTATTTTGATAGGCGAAAGATTGGAAGCAGTAGTATCAAAGAAAGATAGATATCTTGTTAAAAGACTTAAGAAAGAATCTAAAAGATTAAGAAAAATGGTGGAGGAGACTTTAGAGCTTTCTAAGCTAGAAAGTACTGAGACTTTTAATAAAAACAAAAAAATATCTATTTCAGATTTGATTATGGAATCTTGGCAAACCTTAAAACCGCTTGCAGAAAAAAAAGATATAAAAATAAATTTATTTATACCAACAAAATATTATATATCTGGTGATATCGAAAATTTAAAAAGAGCTTTCATAAACATTTTAGATAATTCTATTCGTTACTCCCCAGTTAATGAAGAAATTCAAATTGAAATTTTTAAGAGAGATAGCTCTGTTGTTATCAGAGTTAGAGATAAAGGCATTGGACTAGAGGAAAATGAATCTAATGATATTTTTTCTCGTTTTTATCGTGGGGATCCATCAAGGACTAAATTTAATAAAAGTGGTAGCGGTTTAGGTCTTTCAATAACAAAAAAAATAATCAATAACAATAAAGGTTTTATTAAAGCTTTTAATCATAAGGATGGTGGAGCAATTTTTGAAACTATCTTTCCTTGTCTTAATACAGATTTATAGGATGGTAAGAATAAAAAACAAATAGAGAATTTTAAAGAGAGTTTACACATCTCTTAAATTAAAAAAAAATTGTTTACGTATTTTGAGATTTTTTTGTATAAAAGTTAAAAATTAATCTATTTTTATTCTCAAATATTTTTAAATCCAGACGAAAAAAGCTCTAATCAAGATTTAGTTTAAGAGAGGGTTAAGAACTAATTAATTAAAAGATAAACTTTTAATTAAAGAGTATTTGTGTTCAAATTAAGTGCTATAAATATCATGTCTATCATTTGATTATTCAAAATGAAATTAGCTAAAAAAGCCTTTTTACTAGCTTCAACAATGACTCTGGTTGCTTCTTGCGGAACCTCAACTTCTTCAGTGAGGTTAAGTGGTGCTGGAGCATCTTTCCCTGCCAAGATTTATACTAGATGGTTCAAAGATTTATCAAATGATGGAGGTCCAAAAGTAAATTATCAAGCTGTTGGTTCTGGTTCTGGAAGAAAAGCATTTATTGATGAGACTGTAAACTTTGGTGCTTCTGACGATCCTATGAAAGATAAAGATATTGCAAAAGTTACTAGAGGTTTAGTTCAGATCCCTATGGTTGGTGGAACTATTGCTTTTGGATATAACTACGATTGCGATTTGAAACTTAGCCAAGAACAAGCAGTCCAAGTAGCTATGGGTATGATACAAGATTGGCAAGAACTTGGATGTGCACCTGGAAAATTGACTTGGACTCATCGTTCTGATGGTTCAGGTACAACTAAAGCTTTCACAAACTCTATGGAAGCGTTTTCAAAAACCTGGACTTTAGGTACTGGTAAATCAGTTAAGTGGCCAGCAGGTGTTGGTGCTAAGGGTAATTCTGGTGTTGCAGGTGTTATTCAAAATACTCTTGGTGCAATTGGTTATGTTAACCAGTCCTACATTAAAGGTAATGTCAAAGCTGCTGCACTTCAGAATCTTTCTGGAGAATATGTAAAGCCTACTGTTGAGGCAGGAGCTAAGGCTCTTAATGGTATTACTTTAGATGAAAATCTTGCTGGTAAAAATCCTAATCCAACAGCGAAAGGAGCATATCCTATAGCTTCATTAACATGGATACTTGCTTATGAAGAGGGTAATGGTAGAAACACTAAAGCTATCAAAGAAGCCTTTAATACATTGTTAAGTGATGAGTATCAAGATAAAGCACCATCACTAGGATTTGTTCCTTTGAAAGGCGATATTCTTGAGAAATCAAGAGCTGCTGTAAAAAGAATCGGTAAATAAATCGTAAGACAATATTTAAAAGGAGGAATTTATTTCCTCCTTTTTTTATGCAAACAAATATTTTGACAAGCCTAATATTAAAGAAAAAAGAATGAGTATGTATGTTGGAACTATTTTTAAAAAAGATAATAGTGTGGAGATTAAAACTAAAAAAATAGAGCTAATTAAAAAGAATTTTGATGAAAAACCATCTTCCATTAAATTAAATCCAGAGAAAATAACTGCACCAGGAATTGTATTGATCACTCCGTCGATAAAGTAATTAATCGATTTAATACTGTTTTTTATTAAGCCTTTTCCAAAAATAAAAATCAATAAAAAACTTGGTAAAAAAATTGCAAAAGTTGATATAAACGAATACTTTAAAGCTTCATTTATTCCTCCGACCGAAAACCCTGCTTTGTATCCAATAAAACTTGTAATTAATAAGACAGGACCAGGCGTTATTTGGCTAATCATTATTCCATCTATAAATTCATTATTTGTTAACCATCCTTGCGAGATAACATAATCACTCATAAGAGGAATGATTACTAATCCACCTCCAAAAATAAAAAGTCCCGTTTTAAAGAAGAAAAAAAACAGATTTAGATAATCTACTAAAAACTTTGAGTTTATAGACTCTCTTAAAAAATTATAAAACTTTGATATATCTAAAAAGACCGAGTTAATCAAAATTGAGGTTGTTGAAAATATAGATAAAGGGACCAAGCTATAAAAAATATTTTTGAATTTCTTTAAAAATATATTTATCAATCCTGCAATAGTAAGAATTGTTATGAGTGGAAATTGAATACCATTATATTTGGCAAATGTAAGTAGAAATAATATTGAGCTAGAGAATAATATTCGATCAAACTTTAATCTTTTTTTTAATAGAACTAATGAAAATGAAAAAATTATTCCTGCAATAACAGGCGGATTAAAGTAAATTAAATCGGTTAAGAATTTTGATCCAGAACCAATTTGCCAAAAAAAACTAAGAGCTAATACCGAAACGAATCCTGGGATAATGAAACTTATACCGGATACCAATCCACCAAGATAACCATTAATTTTTAAACCCATATATATTGCCAATTGAGTAGATATTGGTCCTGGAAGTATTTGACATAATCCAATACCTTTTTCAAAAGATTTAGTTGAGATCAATTTTTTATTATTTATAAGTTCATCTTCGAATAAGGAAATATGAGCATAGGGTCCACCAAAACTTAAAATACCAATTTTTAGAAAAGTTTTTGCGAGTTCAATTAAGGATATTTTTGCCATTAAAATATTCTAATTCCTAAGAATTAGTCTTTATGGAGCTGATAGGCTTTGTTTGAACGAGGGTAATTTAAGACTGGAAATCCAAGATAAGAATATTAAAAGTGATGAAAAATAAAGACAATATTGAAAACCAAGACTTGCATTCCTCCCAATCATAAATAATAAGCCAGAGAGTAATGTTCCAATTAGTCTTCCAGCAGCATTTGCCATGTAATAGAAGCCAACATTTAAACTGACTTTTTCATTATCAGAGTAGGCCAAAATCATATAAGAATGTGTAGAGGAATTCATTGCAAAAACAAATCCAAAAATAGTGAGTCCTAAAATTATTGCTATCGATGGTGAACTTTCTCTCCATAATGCGACTCCTATCAAAGATGGTATGACCATTAATACGGCACTCCAAAATTGGATAGCTTTACGATCTGGACTTTCTTTCTGGCCCCACATCTTTCTAATTACTGGAGCCGAAGCCTGAACAATTCCATAACCTATTACCCAGGCCCCAAGAAATAATCCTATTTCCATGTAGTCCCAACCAAATGCCATATCAAGGAATACTGGAAGAGCTACAACAAACCAAACATCTCTTGCTCCAAAAAGAAAGAATCTTGCTGCTGAAAGAATATTTATTGCATTTGATTTTGAAAAAAGATCATTAAAAGCTGGTTTGGTTTTCATCTTGCCAATTTCTCCAGGCAAAATTAATGTCAATAAAAAGGCTAAGCATAGTCCAAAACCCATAATTCCTACAGCATTATTGAATCCAAATAACTTATATAAAAGTCCACCCAAGAAAAAGCCAACTCCCTTAAGAGCATTTTTAGATCCAGTTAAAATAGCAACCCATTTAAAAAGTTGTTTTTGACCAGTATCATTGCCATCATTTGTCTCTGGAACTACTGTCTTAACTGCACTTTTAGCACTCATTTTGTTTAAATCTTTTGCTATCCCACTAACTGCTTGAGCAACCATAACGTATGCGACGCTAAAAATTTCTGGCCAATTTTCCTTAACTGGAATAAGCATAAAAAGAGCGATGATTTGCAGGATAGTCCCAATCCATAAAGTAAGCCTTAAACCATATCTTGCTCCTATCCAACCACCGTAAAGATTAGTAATTATTCCAAAAAACTCATAAAAAAGGAAAAGTAAAGCAATTTGTAGAGTTGTGTAACCTAGCTCATGAAAGTGACCAACAACTAATAATCTTAATGCGCCGTCAGTGATAGTGAACGCCCAATAGTTTGCTGTTACAACACTATATTGTTGAATATTAGATAACTTCATAAAGACATAAATTAAATTTCTTTTTTGATTACATATTCAGTAAGATCTGCAAGTCTGCAGCTGTAACCCCACTCATTGTCATACCAAGCGTATATCTTTAATAAATTTGAATTAACAACCATCGTTGATAAACTATCAACTATTGAACTTCTAGAGTCATTTACATAATCTGCAGAAACTAAAGGTCTTTCTTCGTAGCCAAGAATTCCTTTTAAATAAGTTTCTGAAGCTTCCTTAAGTGCCAAATTTACTTGTTCAACTGCCACTTCATTATTAAGTTCAAAAACTGCATCAGTTAAAGAACCATTAAGTAGAGGAACTCTTACTGCATGACCATTTAATTTTCCTTTTAATTCTGGGAAGATCTCAGCTATTGCTTTAGCAGATCCAGTAGTAGTAGGTATTAAACTTTGCATACAGCCTCTTGCTCTTCTTAAATCACTTTTATAAAAATCAACAGGAACTTGGGTGTTCGTGACATCGTGAATAGTTGTAATAGCGCCATGTTTAATTGAGAAATTTTCATTAATTACTTTTACTATCGGAGCTAAACAATTTGTAGTGCAGGAAGCTGCAGTTATTAATTTATGTTTGGAAGGCTCATAAAGACTTTGATTTATTCCGTAAACAATATTAAGTGATTCCTCTCCAGCTACAATTCCTTTTACTGGACAAGCTACTATTACTCTTTTCATTCCAAGAGAATCAAAATAGGGATTTAGTTTGTCTGGCTTTTTATTCTTTCCTGTACATTCCAAAATAATATCTACAGAAGATTTTTCCCAAGCAACATCAAGGTAATTTTTAAAAGATGTGTAAGCTAATTTCTTTCCATCAATTATTATTTCTTCTTCATTAACCTTTATATCTTTCGCCCATCTACCATGGACTGAATCAAATTCGAGTAGATGTGCAGCAGCATTCGAATCTCCCGCTATCTCATTTATATGAGTTATTTCTATATCAGCTCTATCCCATAATGCTCTGAAAACTAATCTGCCAATTCTTCCAAAACCATTAATTCCAATTTTCATAACTTTGAAATTTTCTATAAAAATTATACATCAAAATATTTTGATGTATCAAGATGTTTTGATTAATGAAATCTTTTTTGTTTAAGCTATATTTAGGAAAATTAAATTACTTTAAAATTGTTAAAAGATATTAGCAAAGTAAAAAAAGAAAATATATCTAAATTGATGGTTTCATTTTCTGATCCTTTAAGGCTAGAAATAATTGACCTAATGATGGATGGAGAAGTTTGTGTTTGCGATATTATGAAATTAACTAAGTTATCTCAATCAAGAATTTCATATCACATAAAAATTTTGAAGGAAGCTGGTCTTATCTCAGACAGACAAGAAGGTAGATGGGTGTATTACAGCCTAAATAAAGAAGCTCTCTTTTTGATCAAGGAATGGATAACTTCTTTGACAGATTATTCTTCAAATAAAAAACGTTGCTGCGAATAAATTATATTTTAGATTTTATTAATTAACTTCTGATTCCCTGTCATAAGTCATTCCTGATTGTTCCATCCACTCAGCTTTAGTTTTGCAATTTTGTTTGTGATTAAAGATGTGAAACCCTTCAATAATAATCATTATGGATAAAAGCAAAACAGGAATAAAATATACAGGTGAAGATATTACTTCTTTATATTTGATTTGAGCAATGAATTCCCTGTATTTAAACATCCCCACAATTTCTATTTAATAAATAATATTCACTTATGGTTAAGTAAAGTTAAAGAAAGATTTTTATTAAAAAAATTAAGTTTAAGGATGTTTACTTAGAAAAAGAAGAAAATAAAACTTTAACCAATAAAAGCGAAAAGGACTAAATCTAAAATTAGAGAATTATTTAAATCAATAGAAGCACTAGAGGGCAATCCAACTAGATTTGTAGATATTTAAATTCTTTCCTTATATATAGAAAAATAGGCACAAAGTAGATCAAAGTACTTCGTATGAGCTACCCCTAGAGCTACCCTTTCGCAATATGAGACAGTAAGCAATAAAAAAGCGAGTTGGGAGACTCGCTAGTATGACTTGGTTTTAAATGGTCGGGGCGACAGGATTCGAACCTGCGACCTAGTGCTCCCAAAGCACCCGCGCTACCAAGCTGCGCCACGCCCCGCTCATAAGATCTTAGTTCATAACAGACATCTATAAAAGAGTAAATTCCTAAATTTTTTATAAAAAATCACTTTTGAGGCTAGAAAATGATTTTTGTCACTATTTTGTCACTAGAGAAAAGAGTGTTTTGTCGCTAGAAATTAGTCTTTTGTAGCGACAGAGATCATCTCTGTGTTTGTTAATAAATTTAATACGATAATTTCTAAAAATAGTCTGAGCAGTGCTTAACCAAAACTTTTTAGAAATTAAAATGCTGCGAAAGAAGGAGTAAATGGACCAGTTCCAAATTCAACAACATATGGATTATTTCCACCAAATACAGATACTCCTCTATTAGTGATTGTGAAAGATACTTCTAAGCCCTCAGTTTCCTCTGTTATGACAACAGGATTTGTCGGTGAAAATGCTCCAAAAATCCTTGTAGATGTGCCACAATTAGCTTGTGTGGTAGCAGAATATGTTTCTCCATTTACATTCGCAAGTACTCCTTTCAAGTTTCCGGTAACACCTGTGGTAAATGTTTGTGAAACGGCCATCCATCTTTGATCTTCAAGTGGCTCACATTCACTACCTTTATCAAAATCAACTAAGGTTTCGTTCCATTCTGAATAGTTAGATTCTTCTGCGTCTGATACTCCATTTACTGCTCCGTTTTGTATAACAGATTTTGAATAATAAGTAGTACCTCCTAAGGTATAAGAACCTTTTAGACCAAAAACATTTTTAACTTTTATATAAGCATGTGGGTAAGTTCCTGCAGATGGTCTTATATTTGATCCGCCAGTAAGTGTATGCGATGCCCCTCCAGCAAGATTTACTAAAAGTCCGTTCGAATTTTTGTAAGTTGGTGAGCAGGTGCTTTCATCAATTACATAATCAGTAAAAGTCTGCCCACTACTATTGTGATAAGTACCCTCTAGAGGATCGGATAGACAGAGGCCCATCTCATAAATAGTAACTTTATAAACATCAGGAGTAATAAAGCAACTACCATTAGTATTAAAATATGAACTGCTTGGGTTGGTAGGACATACAGTTGTATTTGCCGATGCCTGATTTGGAAAGCTTAGTAATGAGGTAAGAAAATAGAAACCTAATGTTGCTGATATTCTTGAAAAGTTTTTAGAATATGATGCAAATGAGGAAATCTTAGGAAATTTCATCAGAAAAGAAATTTTTTAAATTATTTACTATTTGTTTAAATATTTCTACTTAAATTTAATAATTAGTATTGATTTAACGGTATTTTAGGCATTTATGGTTCATAAAGAATGCTATTTGTAGTGCAAAAGAAAAAGAAAATAGACTTAAAAAAAACTTTAATAGAGCGGGTGCCTTAATGACACCCGCGCTAGTAAAAGTTTGTCACTAAGCGTCACTATATAGTTTGTTATAAAAGTAAGAAAGTCAGTTATTGCAATCAGTCTCGCTTGTAAAAAGGGATGCTCCCAAAGCACCCGCGCTACTAAGCTGCGCCACGCCCCTCTCATAAGATCTTACTTCATAAAAGTCATCTATAAAGATAAATTCTTAAATTTATTATAAAAAAATCATTTTTGTCGCTAATTTCTAACTAAATTTGTTGATTTTAGATACGAAAAATTAAGTTATCTTATGAATTTTAATACAGCATTTTGAAGTGCTTTACTAATACTTGTTATTATTTTTCAGTTATTAGAATGTTGAAAAAGCAGGACTGAATGGACCCCCTCCAAAACCACTCATACCTCCTGAACCATCAGGAATGATTGTCATTCCTCTTCCTGTAATGCTGAAATTGACCTCCAAACCTTGTGTTTGATTTGATATTACAACCGGATTAGTTGGTTGAAAACTGCCAAACAAATGAGTTGAACTCCCACATGAAGAATCGGCAGTATAAGTTCCTATATTACCCCCGCTAACTTGAGCTAAGACTGCTTTCATTGTTCCAGTTACTCCGGTAGTAAAGACTTCTGCACCAGCCAACTCTGGGCTTCCAGAACATGTTTTACCATTGCTAAAATCTAACAAGTCTTCATCAAATTCACTATGTAGTGCTTCTGCAACAGGAGATCCATCACTAGCGGAGTAATATGTAGTACCGTTGATTTGATAACTACCTTTTAAACCAAAAGTATTTTTTATTTTGATATAAGCATGAGGATAGGTTCCAGTGGGTGGCCGAAAGTTAGTTCCAGTTAATGTTGCAGTAGCATTACCACCTAAATTAACGAGGCTTCCTGTGGATGATTGAAAAGTTGGAGTACAACTAGAAAAAGATATTGTATTATCAGTCGTTACGTTATCACTACTATCAATAGAAGTGCCGGCAAGAGGATCAGAAGTACATAATCCCATTTCATAAACTCTTATTTTATAAGTTGAAGGAGTTATGTAACAGGAATTATTTATGCTTGATGGATTATCTCCAAAAAGAGATTCACATGTGTTTGCATAAGCCTTCTCATTGGAAGAAATAATAGAAGCTAATAGACAGAAGCTGAAACTTGCGGATGTTTTTAAAATAGGGTTAGAGATTTTCATTTTAGATTTAGATTAAAGAATAGTTTGTGAGGAAGAAACATTAAGAACCTTTAGCTCTGTTTGTAAAGCTATTACTACTTCTCTCTAAAAGGACATCATATTTACGTTTTACTGGTTGAATCATTTGAGTGATCATATTTTTCTTATAGTCTTTTTTGCCAAATGTCACAGGGCTGCCGGTAAGATTCACTCTTAATCCAAAGAATGTTTCATCTGTCCCTGGAAGAGAAGTGTTTACAGTGGTTGATGCGGCAGATATTTCATTGGATACATAAGCTTCTAAACTAATATGAGGTGTAGCTTGCCAACTAACAGAACCTTCTAAACCAGAATTATCTTGTGTATTTTTATAGTCCCAATTAAATCCCCTCACAAAAAATGCAAGTTGTGGATTATTAGGAAGCCTGTAACCTAGTTCAACATCCCAACCATCAACGACTCTTTCTTTATAAGAAACACCTCCAATAGTTATATCTTTTTCATTAGTAATTGACATATACCAGTTATTTCTAAGCTCAAAATCTTTCCAGAGATATTCTCCTCCAAGACCAAGTCTGCTATGGGCATCACTATAATCTGTCATTCTGTAGTCCCAGAAAGCATTCGCTCCTAACATTGATACATCATTGGGACGATGTCTAATTCCTAAACCTAAGTTAGTAGTGGCACCATCTGCATTAGTTGCAGTTGATAATCTTGCTTGAGAAAAAGCAATTGTTTTAATATCACCCTCATCATCTTTAGCTAGCTCTCCAAGTTTCATCAAACTATTTAAAGAGAAACTTGTGTCAGATTCTGTACCTCCGGATATGTTGACAGAGGTCTGAGCAAAAAATGGAATACTTTGAATTGAACTATTAGCTGTTGAACTTACAAAGTCGTATCCGGCATCAGCTAATATTCTTTTACCATCACTAAACATCAAATCAGTATATTCACTGCCTTCAGCACCTTGATTCATTAATGGAACAAATTTAGTTGAATAAGTTGCTGCCTTAATTATGTATTCGTCTAATTTGTCTTTTGGTTCATATGTATATTGCTTGTTTTCAGTTTGATCAAATTTGATTTCTTCAAATTTGTATTCGTTAGCTGAGATAGGCAAAAAGGAACTCAAAGAAAATGCTAATAGTGCAGAAGTCTTGGAGTAATTCATTATTTAAAATTTTTTTTATTATTCTTCTAATTTTCAAAAAAGTCTAGCTTTTGTAGACATAACTACATATTTATAAAGAATTCGAACCATTTTTGAGCTATGAATTATTTCATTTGAATTTTAAAGTTATAAACAAAATAAACTTTAAAAAAATTTGACAGGAACTCACCCGCGCTACCAATCTGCGTCATGCCCCGTTCCTAAGATCTTAGTTTGTCCAAACTAAGAAATTAAATTACTTTTAAGCTGGCATTGAAATTTTTTAAATTACGACATATTTATAATATAAATTGAATTACACAAAGATATTAATCTGAATTGCTTTCGAGACTTAGAAGTATGAAAAAATTAGAAGATTTGATTCTCTCATACAAGGATTTTCCAAAAAAAGGTATTGATTTTAAAGACGTTCTTGAAATTCTTCAATATCCAGATATTTTTCAGGACCTAATTTTGAAAATGTCTTCAACTCAATTTTTAAAAAATGCTGAAGCAATAATTTCCATAGATGCGAGAGGATTTATTTTTGGTTCTGCAGTTGCTCTAGAATCATCTAAACCCATGATTGTTGCACGAAAGCCTGGAAAGCTACCAGGACATATATTAACAAGAGAATATGATTTGGAATATGGAAAAAATTCTCTTTCAATACAAAGTAATGCCCTGAAAAAATTCAATTCTTTTGTAATCGTAGATGACTTGTTAGCTACCGGAGGAACAGTTAATTGTGTCTCGAGGATGCTTTTAGATCAAGGGAAGAAAATTATAGGATTAATAACAGTTATTGAATTAAATGAATTGAAAGGCAGGTCAAAATTAGATTTTCCGGTTCACTCAATTATTTCGATTTGAAATTACGGAGTATAATTTTCGTTAAAGAGAAGTTTTCAATCTTTATATTTAGAATTTTAGATTTTGTAAACTTCGGAGTTTCAAAATTGAAATTAAGACAAATAATTCAGTTAGTTTAACTTAAATTATTCCTACAGATCCTGCGGTGAAACCAACTGCAAGAAAAAAAACGAATTCTAACAAATCTCTTGGTAGAGAATTCACTATAAGATTAAGGTGAGTCATTTGACCTTGTGCTCCTCAGGTTTTAAATTTAAAGAAAAATATAACTAATAATTTTTTATGTTGAGGGAAATAAAAGTTTTTTTTCTTTTTTCTATAGATTTCAGGAAAATAAATCCCAAAAGAAATAATTTTCAAATTCCTAAATTAATACTTTTAACCAAATTTTTTTACTGCCCAAAATATATTTAAATGCTATATTTTTAATTAAATAAAAAATTAAGAAAATTTATGGATTATAAAAAGAAATCCTTAAATAAATTGAATCAAAAAGAAAGTTACGAAGAAATTGACACTAGGTTAGCTTCTGGATGGTATGTAGACGCAGTTGATAACAAAAGGAAGAAAAAATACAAAACAGAAAAAGTTTCTTTCAAAATTTCAAAAAAAATATAAATTTTATATTAATTATTTAGATAAAAAAATACCAAATAAATTATTTAACTAGAGAGAGACTGATTGTATAACTTAAGAAAGTGGCACAAATTATTCAAAAATGTATTCGTTAATACTTGATTTTGTATGCCTAAATACACTATCTTGAGGTGTACTTTAAATTTCGTGTGAGGAAATTTATGAAGCTTTTCAAGAGCTTGCTCGTAGCTCCTGCATCATTAGGCCTACTTGCGCCTATGGCAGCAACTGCGAACGAAGTCACTATTAATGACTTCAACGCTGCAGAAGAAATTGCAGTAACTAACAGCCGTGTAGACGGTCTAGAAGCTAGATTAAACAATTTTGAAGCTGGTAGTTTCTCAGAAACAACTACTGCATCATTCAGCGTTGACTCTGTTCTAGGTGCTATTGACGGTGCATCTAGCGAAACAACAAGTTTAGATTTCCAATTCAACATTGGTTTATCAACAAGTTTCACAGGTGAAGATTCACTTGATATTGCAATTGATAGTGGTAGTGCTACTCCATCTACAATGTCAGCTGACGTAATGGGTTTCGACTCTGGCACTAAACTAAACGTTGATGGTGTTACTTATTCATTCCCTGTTGGTGGAGCATCAATGGTAGTTGGTGATTCAACAGATTTAAGTACTGCTTTTACAGGAGCTTGTACTTATAGTGCATTCACTGATTTAACACCAGACGACTGTGGTACTGGTAACTCTATGGGTGCAGGTGGTAAAGGTGTTACAGCAGCCATGAGTTATGCTTTTGATTCTGGATTCTCACTAGCTGGTGGAGTAACATCTGGAAATAAAGAAATCTTAGGTGATGAAGCTGATGCATTCGGTCTTAATGCTGCTTATTCAGCAGACAGTTACGGAGTAGCTGTTGCATACGTATCTGATGATGGCGGAACAGCTACTGATACAACATACTGGGGTCTTAACGGTTACTACACTTTTGATTTAGCAAGCCTAAGTGCTGGTTTCGAAACTTCAGATGATGGAACTACTGAAAAATCTGGATACTTTGTTGGTCTAAGCTTCCCAGAAGTTGGCCCTGGATCAGCAAACATTGCTGCTGCAACTACTGGACTATTTGCTGACAGTGAGACTGAGACTCTTGTATATGAAGCGTCTTACTCTTATGCATTAAATGATGGCATGACTATCACACCAGGTATCTTTATCAAAGAGGTTGATGGTGCAGATGATCAAACAGGAGTAGCTGTTAAAACTTCATTCTCTTTCTAAGAACTTAGATAGAAAAAACTACACACAAAGAAAGACCTGCTTAACAGCAGGTCTTTTTTTTAATTCTCAAGTTAATGAATTTTTTTGTTTCATACTTTAATTAACTATAATAAACATAAATTAAATAAATTGAAAAAAATTGATTTATTAAAAAAAATTGAAGAAGCAAAAATAAAACAAAAAGCAGGAAATTATTTAGAAGCAAATCAGATATTTCAAGTGTTATTAAAATCGAATAATGATTCTTTTGATTTACTCTACGCTTATGGGTTATTTTGTAGAGATTTAAAAAATTTTAACTTAGCAAAAAAAGTATTTCTTAATTTAATTAATAAATTTCCATCATCTATTAATCCTTATATTTTATTTGCCGAAATATTAAAAATTGAGAATAAATTCAAAGATGCAGAAAGAGTCCTACTAAAGGCAATAAAAATTGATCCAAATCATGGAGATTTATTTTATAATTTATCTCTTTTGTATTTTGCCTTGAGAAACTTTGATTATGCATTAGTTTATATAGATAAAGCAATTAAATTATCGATAAATAATGATATTTATAAACTGTTAAAGTCTGAGATTTATATCAACAAATCCAATATTGATGAAGCTTTATTTATATTAGAGGATCTAAATAGTAAAAATAGAATTAAAAAAGATAATAACAAAGAAATAAGAATAAATATTCTCCTAGCCGATGCATTCTTAAAAAAAAGGAAGTTTGAAGAAGCAGAAAAAATCCTTTTAAATTTAATCATAAAATATCAAGGATTGGAATTGGCGTATTTAAATCTGAGTATTCTTTATAACCATGAGAATCAATTAAGTAAAAGTATAAAAATATTAAAAAAGGGAATAAATGTATCTCCTAATTTCATGCCTTTTTATAAGAATTTAGCAACTTTCTACAGAAATTCAGGACAGCTTAAACTTGCTATTGAGACTAATTTATTTATTATTTCGAGAAATAAATTTGACTTTAATAGTTTTTATGAATTATCTGCGATTTATGATTTTAAGAATCATAAAAATGAATTAAATTTTTTATTAAATACAAAACTAGAGAAGCTAAATCCAAACTCAAAAATCTACGCAGCTTTTGCAATCTCAAATTTGCTACATAAAGAAGGAAAATTTAATGAAAGTGCAAAATATCTTAAGATTGCCAATGATGAAAGCATGAAGTATAAAAAATCTGACTTAAGTCTGAAAATAAAACATACTGAATATTACAGATCACTAAAAATCAAAAATTCAAAAAATAAATATTTAGAGGATTCTTCTAACTATATATTTATTGTTGGAATGCCAAGGTCAGGAAGTACTTTACTTGAAAACATATTGAGTTTAAATCCCGAAGTAACTGATATGGGTGAGGTTAACTTTTTAGAGGAATCCATCAAAGAAGCTAAAGATTTTGAGGATGTTTATGACTTATACGAAAAAAAAGTTATAAATCAATTTCCATCATCTATCCTTTACACCGACAAAAGTCTATTTAATTATATGTACTGTGCTGTTGTTTCTAATTTTTTCCCTAAAGCAAAAATAATAAATTGCATAAGAAACCCTCTTGATAACATTTTATCCATATATAGAGCAAACTTCTTAAAACAGTCTTTCTCTTTTTCTTTGACTGATATTTCTAGTTTATATGTGCACTATTTTGAAACTATGGAGGAATATAAAATTAAATATGGTGAAAATATTTATGATTATCACTATGAGGATTTAATTGAAAATCCTCATAATATTATCCCAGGGATAATAAATTGGCTTGATTGGGATTGGGACGAAAAATATCTTTCACCTCATCAAAACAAAAGAAATGTCCACACTGCAAGTAGCGCTCAAATAAGAAAGAAATTTTATTCTTCTTCTATTGGGATTTGGAAAGAGTATAAGGAACTTTTAGAACCTGCAATTGAAATTATTCAAACAAATAAAATCCTAAGAGATAAGATTTCATAAAGCAGAGTATTTTTTATAATAGCCAGCTCGATTTTTGTCTACTGGTGGTTGTTAATTTTAGGCATATATATTACTTTTAAGATACCTTAATTGTGTGAGGAATTTTTATGAAGCTTTTTAAAAGCTTGTTAGTAGCACCAGCAACTATTGGTCTACTTGCTCCATTTTCTGCCTTTGCTGGCGAGGCAAACTTAAACGATATCTCAAAATACTCTAATCTAGAGCATCTTGACCTTGCTAATGCATTTGTAAATGATGAACCAAAGAATAACTCTTTACTTGCTGGTGGAGAAGGTTTAGTTGATAGTGGTAGCCCTGATGGTGGCTTCTCACAAACAACTACTGCATCATTCAGCGTTGACTCTGTTCTAGGTGCTATTGACGGTGCATCTAGCGAAACAACAAGTTTAGATTTCCAATTCAACATTGGTTTATCAACAAGTTTCACAGGTGAAGATTCACTTGATATTGCAATTGATAGTGGTAGTGCTACTCCATCTACAATGTCAGCTGACGTAATGGGTTTCGACTCTGGCACTAAACTAAACGTTGATGGTGTTACTTATTCATTCCCTGTTGGTGGAGCATCAATGGTAGTTGGTGATTCAACAGATTTAAGTACTGCTTTTACAGGAGCTTGTACTTATAGTGCATTCACTGATTTAACACCAGACGACTGTGGTACTGGTAACTCTATGGGTGCAGGTGGTAAAGGTGTTACAGCAGCCATGAGTTATGCTTTTGATTCTGGATTCTCACTAGCTGGTGGAGTAACATCTGGAAATAAAGAAATCTTAGGTGATGAAGCTGATGCATTCGGTCTTAATGCTGCTTATTCAGCAGACAGTTACGGAGTAGCTGTTGCATACGTATCTGATGATGGCGGAACAGCTACTGATACAACATACTGGGGTCTTAACGGTTACTACACTTTTGATTTAGCAAGCCTAAGTGCTGGTTTCGAAACTTCAGATGATGGAACTACTGAAAAATCTGGATACTTTGTTGGTCTAAGCTTCCCAGAAGTTGGCCCTGGATCAGCAAACATTGCTGCTGCAACTACTGGACTATTTGCTGACAGTGAGACTGAGACTCTTGTATATGAAGCGTCTTACTCTTATGCATTAAATGATGGCATGACTATCACACCAGGTATCTTTATCAAAGAGGTTGATGGTGCAGATGATCAAACAGGAGTAGCTGTTAAAACTTCATTCTCTTTCTAAGAACTTAGATAGAAAAAACTACACACAAAGAAAGACCTGCTTAACAGCAGGTCTTTTTTTAAGAAAATTTCTAAAATTAATGTTTTACTATTTAAAATTAAAAAGATTTTAATAAAAATGCTCTGTAAATAAATTTTTATTATTATAAGTTTGAGTAAGCTTCTATTTATATAATCAGAAGGAAAACTCTTTTTCTGAATGACGATTTGAATGTCTCCAATTTTTAAATGTTTAATATGTAGAAAGGATATAGAAAGATCAACAAAAACATTTTGGATAAAAAAAGGTCACCTATTGTGTTCTACATGCTTGGATAATATAGATAAAAAGAAACTTTGAAATAGTAAATTTAGATAAAAAATTAGTTTAATGGTAATTCCCTTAAACAATTCTAGAAATATATAGCCAAATAAAGTTTGATTTATTATTGCCCTAACACTTATTATTGTAACTCTTCCTGTAGTTCTTTAAATTTTTATTCAATATTCTTTGGGTATTAAATTAAGGATTAAATAATTTCAATTCAATAAAAAATTCCTCAAATAAATTGAAATTTTAGCCAAAAGCTCAAATTTCAAGATTATTTGAAGAAAATTATATGATAGATATCTATTAGGTGATCAAATAATCGATGCTAATAAATAAATTTTAAATTCTTTAAGAATAGAATTTAAAACCAGCCAGGGATGATTTGTCCAGTTGTAACATACGCGCCAACTGCTGCAACGAAACCTAACATTGCTGCCCAACCGTTAAAACGTTCTGCTTCAGGTGTCATGATTAAAAAAGTAATTTATATAAACTATTGTAACAGGAATTATGAAGCTTTGTAAAGTAATTATTAGTTTTTTTGCGAGATTTCATTATTAGGTTGTAATTTTTCCTTTTTTATACAGTACTGTTACATAAATGCGTTAAAAATATTATTTTTTCTCCGGTAAGCCTTGGAAGAAGAAATCTAAGGAAATTCATAACAAGTAAAAAAAGGTTTTAAATAAAATTGAATAGTATTCTTTTAGCTTAATGAGATTTAAAACTTTTTTTATATATTAACCATCAAGATAAATAATCCTAGATTTGTATAGGAGGAATTTGCCTGTATAAAACTCACCAGTACCTAAATAATCTAAAGCAACATGATTAAAAAAGGTAAAATTTTAAATTTGGTATCTATTGTCTTTCTCTATTAAGAAGATGAACTCAATAAAAATGTGGGTCGCCTGAGATTCGAACTCAGGACCAGCCGGTTAAAAGCCGGATGCTCTACCGCTGAGCTAGCGACCCATTTTGTAAAATTGAGTACATATGGAATTATCCCTTTTTAAGGTAAAAAAAACAACTTTTTATCTCAAGTTGAACAATTGAAAAACAATTCTTAACTTATGAAATAAAAAATTAAAATTTCTCTCTAAATTTACAGTTAAAAGTTAAAATAATCTAATTATTAATAAAATTTCTAAAATGCTTAGAACTATCGTAGTTTTTGCCCCCATTATTGCAGCTTTGGCTTGGGTTATATTCAATATACAAAAACCAGCAAGAGAGCAATTCAATAGGGACTTCTTGGGTAAGGATTAATCTAATTTGTTAGATAAAGAAGTAATAGTTATTGGTGCTGGTCTTGCAGGATCAGAAGCTGCTTGGCAAATAGCAAATTCTGGTGTACCAGTCAAACTAGTTGAAATGAGGCCTATCAAATCAACACCAGCTCATCATACTGGTGAATTTGGAGAATTGGTTTGTAGCAACAGTTTTGGAGCTTTAAGTCCTGATAGAGCTGCAGGTTTATTACAAAAAGAACTTAGGATTTTTAAATCATTGGTAGTTCAAACAGCCGATAAATTTGCTGTGCCAGCAGGCGGTGCTTTGGCTGTTGATAGATCTAAATTTAGTATCGCTTTAACTGATGCTTTATCTAATCATCCTTTAATTGAAATTAAGAGATTTGAACAATTAGATCTCCCAAGCAAAGAAAATATAACGATCCTCGCAACTGGTCCATTAACTGCTGATGAATTGTCTTATAAAATTCGAGCTTTTACAGGTATCGATGCTTGTCATTTTTTTGATGCCGCTAGTCCTATTATTTATGGAGATACTATTGATCAAGAAATTGTTTTTAAAGCTAGTAGGTACGACAAAGGTGATCCGGCATATCTAAATTGTCCTATGAGTGAAAATGATTACATACATTTCAGGAATGAACTTATAGAAGGAGAACAAGCTAATTTAAAAGACTTTGAGAAAGAATCAGCTAATTTCTTTGAAGCTTGCTTACCAATTGAAGAAATTGCTAGAAGAGGTGTTGACACAATGAGATATGGACCATTGAAATCTATTGGTTTGTGGAATCCAAAATGGGGAGATTTATTTGATAGGGAAAATAGATTAAAAAAGCGACCTCATGCAGTTGTCCAATTAAGGAAAGAAGATTTAGAAGGGAAATTACTAAATATGGTAGGTTTTCAAACTAACCTCAAATGGTCTGAGCAAAAAAGAATATTTAGGATGATTCCTGGTTTAGAAAAGGCTGAGTTTGTACGTTTTGGAGTAATGCATAGAAATACTTTTTTAGAATCTCCAAAATTACTTTTACCGACATTGCAATTTATGAAAAGAGAAAACCTTTTTGCTGCGGGTCAGATAACGGGGACGGAAGGTTATGCAGCGGCAGCTGCAGGAGGCTTGCTTGCAGGAATAAATGCATCCTTATTAGCTAAGGGTAAAAAACCAGTAATTTTTCCTGATGAATCAATGATTGGTTCTCTAATAAATTTTATCAGTAACAAAAATCAAATATTATCTAATCAGAAAAAGAATAAATTCCAACCAATGCCTGCTTCATTTGGTTTAGTTCCAGAACTAACTAAAAGAATTAAAGACAAAAGATTAAGGTACAAAGCTTATCAAGAAAGATCTACAGAAGCCTTGATTGACTTTAAAAATAAACTAGATTCTTGTTTTGATAAAGACCACTTACTCAGCAAAATTTACTAAGATTAATTATCAAAGACCCAAAAAATGGAATTAAATAAGGAAAACTTCGATGCAATTATCATTGGTTCAGGAATAGGAGGGTTAGTAACTGCTTCACAATTGGCAGCAAAAGGAGCTCAAGTTTTAGTTCTTGAAAAATATATTATTCCAGGAGGGAGTGGAGGCTCTTTTAAGAGAAAAGGCTATACCTTTGATGTAGGGGCTTCAATGATTTTTGGATTTGGAGAAAAAGGTTATACCAATTTATTAACTCGTGCTTTGAAAGATGTGAATGAAAAATGCGAAACTATTCCGGATCCTGTTCAACTTGAATATCACTTGCCACATAACTTTAATATTTCTGTAGATAAAAATTATGAGCAATTTATAAGCGCATTATCAGCTAGTTTCCCCAATGAAAAAAAAGGTATCAAGAAATTCTATGATACTTGTGCAAGTGTATTTAAATGTTTAGATTCAATGCCTCTTTTATCAATAGAGGATCCAAGTTATCTTTTTAAAGTTTTCTTTAAATCTCCATTATCATGTTTAGGGTTAGCTAGATGGTTACCTGCAAATGCAGGAGATGTTGCGAGAAAGTTTATAAAAGATCCTGAACTTTTAAAATTTATCGATATCGAATGCTTTTGTTGGTCTGTAATGCCAGCTCTAAAAACACCTATGATTAATGCTGGAATGGTATTTACAGATAGACATGCTGGGGGGATAAATTATCCAAAAGGGGGAGTTGGAACTATAGCAGAGAAGTTTGTTTCTGGTATTGAAAAATTAGGAGGAAAAGTTAGATATAAAGCCAATGTGACTGAAATCCTCTTAAAGGATGAGAAAGCGGTAGGAGTTAAGCTCTCAAATGGGGAAGAGATATATTCAAATATTATTGTATCCAACTCCACTAGATGGGATACATTTGGATTAAAAGATAATACTAAAGGATTAATTTCTAGCAAAAACGTGCCAAAAAGTGAATATAAGTGGTCAGAAACTTATAAACCCTCACCCTCTTTTGTTTCCATCCACCTAGGAGTAGAAAAAAATCTAATACCCGATGATTTTAATTGTCATCATATAATTGTTGAAAATTGGGATGAATTAGAAAGCGAAAAGGGAGTTATTTTTGTTTCTATACCTACTTTGCTTGACTCGTCTTTGGCTCCTGAAGGTAAACATATCGTACATGCATTTACCCCTTCATCCATGAGTGAATGGGAAGGCCTATCAAGGAAAGAATATTTGCAAAAGAAAGAAAAATATTTTTCTTTCCTAGTTGAAAAAATATCAACAGTTCTTCCCAATCTTGAACAAAATATTGATCACAAAGAGATTGGTACTCCCAAAACTCATAAAAAGTTTCTTGGCAGATATGAAGGTAGTTATGGGCCAATTCCCAGTAAAAAGTTGCTTGGACTTTTGCCAATGCCTTTCAACAGTACAAAAATTCAAAACCTTTATTGTGTAGGGGATTCATGCTTCCCAGGCCAAGGCCTAAATGCAGTTGCTTTTAGTGGATACGCATGCGCTCACAAAATAGGTGCAAAGTTAAACATAAACAGTTTTAAATTGCCCGATTAAAAGGATCCTTCTGAAATGATAGAAAAATTTAAAACTCTTTTTTTTGTGAAAAGTTCGTTAATTTCTCTTTATTTAGCGCTTACAATTCCTTTACCATTTATTTCAATCGAAAAATTAAAAATCCCCTCTATTATAATTTTTGCTCTAGGTCTTTATTTGATAATCAATATCACTAGTGATTATGTAGAAACTTGCAGTAATAAAATTTTATATAAAAGTAGCTTTATTTCTAAATTCCTAGGGAAAAAAAATTGGGAGATTTCTTGGAAAGATATTAAATTAATCAAATCTTTGCCAACCAGTCAGGGTAGTAAAGTTTATTACTTTAATACTTTTCAAGGTGATAATTTTCTTGTCCCACAAAGAGTGGAAAAATTTGAAAAATTTTTATTAATTGTTTCCAGTAATACTGGAATTGATATTAATGAAATATCTTACATATCACCACTATGGACATATAAATTACTGACATTACTATCAGTTTTAATGATTATTGGTGAACTTTTTGCTTTTCTAACTTAAATATTATCAATACTGAATCTATAACCTTGTTGTCTAACAGTGGTTATTCCCCCACCTTCTCCCAATCCAGCCTGTTCTAATTTTCTCCGCAAAGTTAATACCTGAGTATCTACAGACCTAGGACCACCACTGAAGGGCGGCCAGGCCATCCTTAAAAGCTCTTGACGGCTTCTTACCATTCCAGGTGGCATCAAAAGAGCGCAAAGCAGTGCAAACTCCCTGGGGCTTAATTCTACGGGCTTCTCACTTAGAGTAACTTGTCTTAAAAGAAGATGAACCTCTAGAGGTCCAACCTCAACTTTTTCTTGTAATCCTATCCTTCCCCTTTTTAGGAGTGTTCTGCATCGTGCGGCAAGCTCTTCAAGTCCAAAAGGTTTTCTGAGAACATCATCTGCCCCTTCATCTAATAGATTTACTAATGCTTCAACACCTGATCTTGCAGTTAAAACTATGACTGAAGACCCCAGTTGTTGGGCTAGTCTCATTGCAGTATTCTGCTCGAGTATTTCCGCGCTAACTAATAAGTCAGGTGATTGCTCTCTGCATAAGTCAATAGCTTCTGCAGCTGTACCTACTGCTGCAGCTAAATGGCCATCTTGGCGAAGCCTTTGTACAAGGACTGTTCTAAGTGTGGGGTGAGGTTCAACAACTAGAACTCTTGAGGGAGTTTGAGAGCTCGTAGGCAATTGTGAACTGCCAGGAGTTGAAGCTAAGATTTGCTCAGTTGATTGCATTCTTAATTACTGTTTGGCCAGGCAATTTTTGATCGTTCTTAATAAGGTATAACAAATGCAAAATAAAAATCAGAATTTATCGAATTATGACATCATTTGAAAACCCTAAAGCAATTCGTCACTTTCAGTCAATTTGCGATAGTTGCCAAGACTTAGTTACTCGTTTTCATACGCCATCTGATCTTAAATTATATAGTGATGGTTATCTCCAAGCATTGAGGAATTGCAATAGTTTAGAGCAAAAAGATCAAGAGAAATTAGAAAGATTAATTGAAAGATGGATTTTAGATCCGTCAAGTTTTATTGATCCAGATGGAGATGGAAATAAAGGTTTTTTTGATAAAAAAAGGATTTAAAATATTAATTTTTATTAATCAATAAAGTATTTATACTCACTAATTGTCTTAAGACGCTAATTCAATTTCTATTTTTTCTTTAAGAGATCCAGAGTTGTACATCTCAATAAGAATGTCTGATCCTCCAAGAAATTCTCCTTTTAAGTAAACTTGAGGAATTGTTGGCCAATCTGAATATTCTTTGATACCTTCTCGTAGAGCAAAATCACTTAGAACATCAAACGTACCAAATTCTACCCCTAATGAATTTAGTATTTGAACTACATTGTTGGAAAAACCACATTGCGGCATTAATTTTGTCCCTTTCATGAAAACCATCACTGGATTAGAATCAATCAGTTTTTGTATTTTATCTTTTGTTAGGTTGTCCATAATTCAATTTGGAGTATCAGTTTTTAATGCCAGTGCATGGATAGCCTCTGAAGCTAATTCTTCTTTCAAAGCAGAATATACTAGCTGGTGTTGTTTAACTAATGATAAACCATTAAATTCAGATGCAATTACAGTTACTTGCAAATGATCATTTCCCTTGAGATTTTCAACAAAAACTTGGGAACTTGGAATTTTTTTAGTGATTAATTTAATGACGTCTGATTTCGTAATCATAATAAACTTTAATTAACCGTTGTATTTTGTCTCAACAAATCCTAGTTGGATCAATCTTTCATAAGCTTCTTTACCTTCTCGACTATTAGGTGACATTATTCTAATTGTTTCAACAAGTAAGGGTACTGCAACCTCAGGCTTTTCAGTTTTTATATACATAGAAGCTAATCTCTCATTGGATTCTGCCAAAATTTGTAATGTTTTCTTACCTTTCCTTTGCATTTCATTTGGTATTCTCGCATCAATTCCTTTGAAGGATGAATTTAGATCAGAATAAAAAGAGGCAAGTTGCTTTGCTAATTTTCTAGCATCTAGGTAAAAATCCTTAGCTTTTTCGAAATCCCCGTTTTTAATATATTTATCACCCTCCTTTATAAAATATTCTACGTTTGAGATGGAAAGTTTTTTACTCTCATTTGAGAGTATTCTGAAGTCTTTTGGATTCTTTACTTCTGCATGAACTTCATTTTTGTAAGGAACATTTCCAAAAAATATAAATAAAATTGGGATTAATCTTAAGAATTTCATTTTCTTTTTCAATTATTAAAATTCATAGTAACTTATTGCAGATTCATCTACCTACATTTTTTAATGCTTTTTTTTCCTCTTGAGTCATTTTTTCATTTAGAAATTTATTAAAGTCCTTAATCGTAAAGTTTGAGTAATCATTTATAGGTATTGGTTTTCCAAAGGATAAACAAAATTCACCCCTAAAGTTCGGAGGTATTTTGCTGTAAGCAATTCCAATTGGAATAATAGTAATAGAGGTTGTTTTTTTTGTAGCTAGTCTAGCTAATCTATATAGTCCTTCTTTGAGAACTAATTTTTTTCCATATTTATTAATCTTTCCTTCTGGGAAAACAACTAGTTGTTCTCCTTTTTCTATAAGATCAATCGCATATCTTAACGCTGAGAGAGATGGTGATAATTGATTTATCGAAAAACATCCAAGTCTTTTTAAAAACCAACCTTGGATTCCTCTCATTTCGGATTTAGTAACCATAAATCTACAATCCTTTTTTGTTACCCTTCTACCCATTGCCATGGTGAGTATTAGGCCATCCCACCTTGATCTGTGGGTTGGAGCCAAAATTATAGAGGAATTTATGGGAAGCGAAAAACCATTTTTTAATATTTTCTTTTTTTTAAAAAAGAATTTCAAAACAACGTCCTGAGTAACAAACATTGCAATAAATCCCAATACAGGGTTGATTTTATGCCAAATATTTAAGGAATTCTTCTTCAAGTTCTGTTTGGTATATTAATAATTTAAGTGTTTGCCTTTTTTTATTAGCTATTATTGGGCGGTTACTAGATTGTCTAGAAACTAAGATTTTTAAAATTATGGCTACTTTAGGAGTAAACATTGATCATATTGCAAATGTAAGGCAAGCAAGGAAAACTGTCGAGCCTGACCCTGTGCAATTTGCTTTTTTAGCTGAATTAGGAGGAGCAGACTCAATAACAGTACATCTAAGAGAAGATAGAAGACATATACAAGATAGAGACGTATTTCTTCTGAAAGAGACTATAAAAACAAAACTCAATTTAGAGATGGCTGCTACAGAAGAAATGTTAGAAATTGCAAAAAAAACTCTTCCCGATTATGTAACGCTTGTACCCGAGAAAAGAGAGGAAGTTACTACTGAAGGAGGGTTGGATTTAAAAAGTAATGTGCAATACCTTAAGAATTTTGTTGGTAATTTAAAGGATTCAAATATAGAAGTAAGTGCATTTATTGATCCTCTTAGTGAACAGATAAATTATTCCAAAGAAATAGGGTTTGATTTTATAGAATTGCATACTGGAAAATATGCAGAACTATCAGGATTTGAGCAATATAAAGAGCTTCAAAGGATTATAGAGTCTACACATTTAGCAAATGACCTTGGATTAGTTGTTAATGCTGGTCATGGTCTTAACTACAATAATGTTAAAAAAATTGCATCAATTAACAATATGAATGAGCTAAACATAGGACATAGTATTGTTGCAAGGGCTTTAGCGGTAGGATTAGAAAGGTCTGTTCGCGAAATGAAGTCACTTATTACATCTAATTAAATTTCTAATGACAACATATTATTTCGTAGCAGCAAGTGAAAAGTTTTTAACTGTTGAAGAACCACTTGAAGAAATATTGAAAGAAAGGATAAGGAATTATAAAGAAAATAATAAAGAAAAAGATTTTTGGCTTTTAAAAAATCCTTCTTTTTTAAAAGCTACTCAATTTGTTGATCTAGTTCAAAAAATCCCATCTCCTTCAGCAGCAGTTATATCAACTGACAAAAAATTTATTACTTTTTTGAAGCTTCGCTTAGAGTTTGTTGCTGTGGGCGAATTCGAATGTCCTAATGCAGAAATAACAGATCCATTTAAAGTTGAGTAATATTATTAATTAGTAAATTGCTCAATCTTTATAAGTCAAACAAAATTGAGGTAATTAGTGAGCTTTTAGCAGAAGAATTAAAAATATGTCCTCCTTTTATAACTGAGAAATTAGAAATAGCTGTTCCCAATTATTTTTTGGGTAATTGGTTACGGGAACAAATAACTATAAAAAATAAAATAAGCGCTCTTTATGAATTAAAAACAATATCAAGTTATACCGAGTCATTATTGACAAATTTTTTCCCTGAGATTGATATGAGCTTATGGAATTATGAGGCAATTAAATGGGGGATTATAGATTCATTAGAAGAATTAAATAGTTTTAAAGAATCGATACCACTAAGTAATTGGATCGATAAATATTTGGATAATGATAAGACAATTGATGGGGATATTTATAATTTTACAAAAAAGATCGCTAATTATTTTATTGATTATCTTATCTTCAGACCTGAGATGATTGCAAAATGGAATAAATATGAAATTAATTCACCAAATCTTTTTAATAATTTAAATTCAAATCAATTTTGGCAACCAATTTTATATAAATTGTTGGAGAAAAAGATATCAGAAAAACCTTCATGTTTGTACATGATTGAACTAATTAAGAATTTAAGAAAATTCAAAGATTTAAAAAGTAAGATGCCAAATCAAATTTATATTATTTCTGATAATAATTTATCTAAATTACACATTAATTTTTATTCAGAACTCTCAAAATTTACTAAGGTAAATTTGTATTTATTATCGGCAGGAGATGATTTATGGAAAAGAATTAATTCTCTAGAAGGAGAATTAGACTTTAAAGATATTAGTAGTAAATTAAATGTTAATAATATAAATATTGAAGTAATATTTGGTAAATTTGAAGCAAATTTTCAGAAATTAATCGAAGAAAATATCAATATTGAAGATATAAATTATAAAAATAATTTAATTTTTATTGATCCAACAATTCATTTTTCTCAGAAAAAAGATATTCCTTTACTTAATCAAATTCAGAAAAGACTTATAGATAATAATCAAAATGAATTTATAGTTAATAAAGAGGATGATTCAATAATACTTTCTGAGCATCCTAATCAATTAAGTCAATTAGAATACGTGAGAAGTAAGATATTAGAAATATTAGATTCCCCTTTAAATATTAATTATAGTGATATAGCTGTTCTATCTCCACAAACTAGTCAAATTAAACCTTTTCTAAGGTATATCTTCAATAATGATTTAATTAATGGTGATAAAATACCCTATTTTTTTATTGATGAGAATAATGAAGATTCTTCAAAAGCATATAATTTTTTGATTGACATAACTGAAATAGCAAATGATAAGATAACACTTGAAAAAATAGATTACCTCCTTTCAAAAAAAGTTACGCAAAAAATTTTTGATTTTGATATTACTGAGAAAGATGAAATTATTTATTTACTTAATCAAGCAGGTTTTCATTGGGGATTGGATGCCAAAGAAAGATTAGGCGAAGGGAAAAATACTATAGAGTGGTGCATAAATAGAATTACTTTAGGCTTGATTTATGATAAAGAAGTCAAATTAAGTAGTTTTAATCTAAAACCATTTAGCCCAAAGAATATAAGCTTAGATTTAAATAAATGGGTAAAAATATTGCTTCAATTAAAAAAATATATTAATTTGCTAAGGGGAACTTTTTCTTATCAAAGTTGGGTTGAAAAGACAAAATTTATACTTAAAAGTATTAGCGACTCTAATGATAATTTCAATTTAGAAATAAGCGAACTATTTAGAATACTTGATAATTATGAAATATCTTTAATACCCGATGATCCTATTTTATTAAATGTTTTTAGAGAGATATTAATTTCATGCCTAAATAAATCTAAAAAGCAGAACCAATCGCGTATCAACAAGATTCTTGTAAGTGATATTGAGAAGGCTAGGCACCTTCCTCATAAGGTTATTTTCCTAATAGATATGAACAGTGTTTATTATCCAAAATTATCAAAAAATGAAAATATTAATTTATTAAATAATAAATATCATCTAGGAGATCCATCAGTTTTTGAAAGAGAGAAATATTTTTTTCTAGAAACGTTAATTTCTTGCAGAGATAAACTTATGGTTACTTGGGTGAAGACTGACAAAGATAATAAGAAATTAGATATCTCTCCTCCCATAAAAGAGTTAATTTCTTTTTTTGATACTTTTTCAAATCAAGTCCAAGGAAAAATAATAATTAAAGATTTTGACTTTAATAAAAAGAAAATTATTAATGTTGATAATACGCCTATCATTAACAGTAATTATTCTTTATTAGAGAATATAGATTGGAAAGAAAAAAAATATGATATCAAAAACTATAAATTATCTGATTTAATTTATTGGTTCAAGACTCCACAAAAATATTGGCTTAATAAAAAAAATATTTCTCCTAAAGAACCATTTATTCATCATCCAGAAGAAGTTTATGTAAGCAATTACCAGAAGTCGAAATTAATAACTAAAGTAATTCAGGAATTTGAGATTGATAACATTAATATTATTGAAGATTTAAAAAATTTGAATATTAAAGATCAATTGGTTGATAATGGAATCTTTACGCCCAAAAATAGCATTTTTACAAAAGAAAAAGAAATTAGAGAGTTAGTAAGGAGTCTATATGCAAATTTAAGTCGACATAATAAAATTAAAAGAATTTACGTTAAATCAAAATCAAATAAGGAAGAATATTTTATTTCTGATAATGTTGTTGTTGAATTGATTCATGCGAAACTAAGCTTAAGTCGTTTGGTAGAGGCTTGGATCAAATTACTATTTATTTCTAAATTAAATAAGAATATAAAACAGACAGATGTCATTTTTAGAGAAGAAAATGAATATAAATCGCACATTCTTCTATCACCAGGCGCAATAGAATCAAATTTAATATTGGAGGAATACATAAATCTTTTTAAGAATTATTCTGAAAAATGCTTACCTCTCCCTCCAGAAAGCACTTATAAATACGTAGAAGCAAAAACAAAATTAAAAAATGAGAAAAAAGTATTTTCAGATAGATGGATTGGCAATAAAACTTTTTCTAACTCTAAAGGGGAAAGAGATAATATTGAAATGAAAATATGTTTCGGAAATAAAAAAGAACCAGAGTTCTTTTTTGAAAATCAAAAGTTTGATAAATTATCATTTAGATTATATGGTCCACTAATAAAGGCATTAAAGAAATAAATAATGAACAAATTTAACTTAAAAGTTTTTATAAAAGCTTCTTATGAATTAATACTTGTCTTTTCGCAGTTTCTTATTATTTTTCTTCATTTTTTTCAATTGGAATTATTTCCTAACAAACAAATAATTCAAATTAATAATATTTTTTATTTTCTGGGGATTTTAATAATCATAATTGCTTCAATTTTTATTTTAATTGCAATTAAAGACTTAGGTCGTAATTTATCCCCTTTCCCTAGGCCCAAAGCTAATAGCAAACTTGTTACTAAAGGTATTTATAGATTTATGAGACATCCAATGTACTATTCTCTAATAATTATTTCTTTTGGTTTTTTTTTAACTAAGCTATCTATTTATTATTTATGTTTGACAATAACCCTGGCATTATTAATTAAATTCAAGATTATCTTAGAAGAGCAATATTTAAAAAATAAATTTAAAAATTATTTTCTTTATAAAAATGTAGTCAAATATTAATTAAATAAAAATATGAATATTAATCAAATCAAATTAGACAATAAGTTTAAATTAGTAGAGGCAAGTGCTGGAACTGGTAAAAGCTTTACTTTGGCTCATATAGTTTTAAGAAATGTCTTGGAGAAAAAAATAAAGCCAGAGGAGATACTCTTGTTAAGTTTTACAAAAAACACATGTTCAGAGTTACGAGATAAAATACTTTCAAGATTTAGGGATTTAAAATCATTTTTACATGATCAAAATGTAAATCAGATAGATGATACTCTTAGGGAATGGTATCTAAATTTTTATAAGAAGGAAAAATCTGAAAAGAAAATAATATCTGAAATTGATAATTTTATTAATGAAATTCACAAATTAAAAGTAACTACATTCCATTCCTTTTGTAAAAATATTTTAGATGAATATAGTATTGAAATTGGTTTATCTTCAGAAGTATATATTGAAAATAATATAGATAAATTATATCAAGATGTAATAGATGATTTATGGATTGATTGTTTTCTAAGTTTGCATCCAGATCTAATTTCAGCAATTAGTCAAAAAAAAATAAGTTCTAGATTTAAAAGTAGACTTAATAAGTCATTTTTTGTAGAAATTTTAAAAAATATCGATAATGAAAATATTTGCAAAATTGAAATAAGTAATAAATACAATAATATTGACATAAATAGTTATTTAAATGACTATTTATTTGTTAGTTGGAATGAGTTTTGTGCTCAATGGAATAAGGAAGGTAAAGAATTGTTTTTAATGCTTATTGAATTAGGTAAATTAATCAAAGATTCGGGTGGTAAAAGCAATATATATTCAGCAAAACCAAGAGTTGATAAATTTAATCAGATAATTTATTGGATTGATGAGATTAATAAAATGCTTGATTCAAAAGATATTATTGAACTTCTAAATGTTATTTCTGATGATGATGATCTTTTATTTAAGTATTTTTATAAAGAAAATATAATTAAATCAATTAATAAATATCATCTAAAATTAGATTTTAATAGATTTAAATTACTGCAAGATAGAATATATAAAATAAAAGAAGGTGTTTATACCGAATTTGTAAGAATATTTACCCAATTAGCTTATATAAAATTAATTGAATTAAAAAAGAGATTTTCCATTTTTAACTTCAATGATCTTATAAGGACTGTGGAAAATACATTTTTAGATTCAGATTTTAGTAGTGAGAGTAATCTATCTCATATTCAAAGTCGATTTAAATGTGTATTAGTAGATGAATTTCAAGATACAGATAAAACTCAATGGAATTTAATAAAAAAATTCTTTAATACAAAAAATCATTTTTTACTATGTGTAGGTGATCCAAAACAGGCGATATATAAATTTAGGGGAGGAGATATTGAAACTTACTTAGATGCTAGATCTAATGCAAAAGAAGTTTTTAATCTTACAGATAATTATAGATCCTCAAATAAATTGCTTGATGTTATTAATAAACTTTATAAGAATGGACTTAAAAAATCAAAACTAAATTATAGTGAATTAACCTCCAGGATCAATAAAAGTATTAATCCTAAATTAAAATTTAAAAATGTATTTGAAATTGTTGAGTTTTCAAAAAAAGAAATTGATATCGAAGATCTCGTAACTAGTTATATTATTAAATTAATTTTAAATAACAAAGAAATTGATATTAATAAAATTGCGATTCTTACATCAGATAATTTTCAATGCTTAGAATTAAAAATTAAACTAAGTAAGTTTAATATTCCATGCAATATACAAAATAAAAAAAATATTTTTGATACTGAAGCAAGTAATTTATTATCATGCTTCATTGATTGTTTATTGCATCCAAGGCTTTATAAAAATATAACTGTTTTGGCTACTTCTAAATTTGTAGAAATTGATCTAGAAGAATTAATTGTTGATCGAAAAAGTAAAAAGTTAGAAAGTTTGATTAATAAATGTACTACTTGGTCCCAGGAACTAAGAGAAAAAGGCTTTTTAAATATTATTAATGAACTTATTGCCAACTATAAGTCATCTTCGATTATTCGAGATTCAGATTTAAATTCAAATTTATTTCAACTTTCAGAAATTATTGAATTAGAGTTAATCAATAATGACTTTAATCTCAATAAAGTTTTTCGGTGGTATCAGAATCAGTTAGATAATTCTTTAAGAATTTGTACTGGAGAAGATTTTTTGATTAAAGATTTTAATTTTAATAGTGGAATTAATCTTTCTACTATTCATAGCAGTAAGGGTCTTGAATTTGATATAGTCCTATGTCCATATCTCTCAATAATTTCTAATAAATCAAAAAAAATTAAAGGACCTATTTGGAAATCAAATACTGATAAAAATTTATATATCAATATTTCTAATAATTACGGAAAGGTAGAAAAATTTAAATCAACAGAAGAAACAGATCTATTAAAAGAGAATGAGAGATTAATTTATGTAGCACTTACAAGGAGTAAATATAAGCTTATAATCTTTAACAATTTAGATGATACAAATAATATTTTAAATAATGATTTACTTCCCAATCTGGAAAATATAAATATTTATAAGTCTACTTTTGAAGGGGGGATACATAAACAGAAAATTAAAGAGATTAACGAAAGGTTCCAAAATAGGAGATTTAATAATAATCTTTGGCAACTAGATAAATTGAATAAAGAAATTCCTAAAAAATTTTCAAAGGATCAATTGATTTCCTATTCAAGTTATTCCTCTTGGATACGTAAAGATAAAAATATTGATGCAGTCATTAATCAATATAAGGATTATGAAGATAATATATCTATTGTCAAAGAGTCTAATCTTAGGAAATCAAAAAATTATCCTAATTTTTTTTCTTATCCAAATCCCTTGAGTGAATTTCCAAAAGGAACTATTGCTGGCACTTGCCTACACAAAATAATAGAAAGATTTGAATTTAGAAATGATAATAATCAAGAATTAATTGATTTAATTATTGAGGAATTAAAGTTTTATCAAATCGATACTTCTTTGGCTTTAAATGTAAAAGATGCGATTTTAAGAATTATAAATATCCCTTTAGGAACTAGATTAGAAAATAAGAAACTAGTGGATATCCCAAATGAAAATATACTCAAGGAGGTTAAATATGATTTAACACTATCTTACGAAGGCAGACATCTGAATTCTCACGATATATCAAAATGCTTTCTTTTAGATCAGGAATATGAATTTGGTGAAGAATATGCAAACAAGATAGATAATCTTCAAATTATGAATAAAGGGTTTCATTCAGGATGTATTGACTGTGTATTTCCAGTAGGTAATACATTAGAGGATAGTAAATGGTGGGTAGTTGATTGGAAAAGTAATTTTATTTCTGGAAGTGATAACAGTGATTGTTTACCTAGAAACTATAACTATGAAAATATGAGAGATGAAATGATTAAACATCATTATCCATTGCAATCCCATCTTTATTTATTAGCATTACACAGATTATTAAAGTGGAGAATTAAAAGTTATCAACCAAATCTAAATCTAGGAGGATATATTTATTTATTTTTAAAGGGATTACCAGATTCTCAATTATTTGAACAATCAAATTTGAAAGATATATCCCCAGGTGTTTTTATTAGTAATGCACCTTTAAACAGAATTAATTATTTAGATAAGCTTTTTTAAATGACTAAAATGACTACTGATATTGAGAACTTCCAATATCATCATGTATTTAATCTAATCTTAGATATTTTCAAATTTAATGAAAAAAAATATGGTAATTATGTAAAAGATACATTAAAAATATTAATTGAGGGCGAAAAAAATGGTGAAACTATTTTTGATGTAGATAATAGTTTAATAATCTTTGAGCTATTAGAAGATGGCTGGCCAAATAAACACTTAGAAGTTCTCAAAGATATAGGCTTGATAGGTTCCCCTAATTCTCCATTCTTATTATTCGATAGAAAATTAATCCTTGCGAAATGGTCAGCCAAGATAGATAGAGTTATTAATTCTTTTTTAAAAAAAATAGATCCCGATATTTTTATTAATTCGATAATTTATGATGATGATAATAAAATTGATCAAATTAAAAATATATTTGAATATTCAAACTTAGTTTTTCTTCAAGGAGGTCCAGGTACAGGAAAAACAACTTTAATAATAAATTTAATATTAGAAATCCTCCGAAATGATACTTTTTTAAATATTGGGTTGTCCGCTCCAACAGGTAAAGCTACAGCTCGTTTAAAAGAATCTCTTAATTATAAAAAAAATATTGAATCGAGCAAATTTTTAGATCAAATTGAATTTCAAACTTTACATAGATGGATTTTAAATTCTCAAAATAAATCTCTAAAGTTGAAATTTAAACTAAAAGAACTAGATATTTTCATTATTGATGAAATGTCAATGGTAAATATTGATTTAATTGAATCAGTTTTAAATTTACTAGCTAAGGACTGCAAAATTATTTTAGTTGGAGATAAAAATCAATTGTCCCCAGTAAATAATTATTCTATCTGGAATTATTTGTTTGAATATTGTGATAATAATTTAATTAAATCTTGTGTAGTAAATTTAAATAAAACTTATAGAAATATTGGAGATGTAGCATTAATTAGTAGTTTAATATTTTATAATGATGATTCTTTCCTATACCAAAAAATTAAAGAATTAGAAAAAGATAAAAAATCAAAAGAAGTTACTATTACAAAAAGTATAGGAAAAGATATTCCACAAAATCTCTTTAATTCAATTGCAAGTCATCTAAATTATTTAAAACTTTCTACTTCAAATTTAAGTAAAAAAAAATATATATTTGATGATGATATAGATAATTTACTGCTCAATGAAAAAGATTTAGTAGATAAGATATTTCAGGATTTACAAAGTCACTTAATTTTATGTGAAAAAAATTCTGGAATATGGAGTGTTGAATATTTGAACGAAATTGTTTTTGGTCTAAAAAAACCTTATGACCTTAAAACTCTTAACGAGGGTGTTCCGATCATGTGTACAAAAAATAATAATGAACTTGGATTATCAAATGGTGATATCGGTGTACTTATAGGTTTAAAAAATCAAAGAAAATATCTTTTTAGAAAATTTAATGATGATAATGAAGAAACTGTAGCATTAATTGATCCATCTAATTTAGAAAATGTTGTGCCAGCAATAGCTATTACTATTCATAAATCTCAAGGAAGTGAATCAGAGAAAGTAAGCATTTTGTGGTCCCAAAAATATAAAAGAAATCAATATGCTTTAAAAGAACAAAAAGATAGTGAGAATATCTTTTGCAGAGATAATTTTGAAAGAAGGTTACTTTATACCGCTGTTACAAGAGCGAAAAAATTTCTAGATATATATTATTTAAAGTAAATATTATTTTTGAGAAATTTGTAATATCTTAACCCCAAGATGTTAGATTAATAGTCCGGCTCTGTAAGGCTAGTCAACAATTCAAGTCAATTTAGATATTTGTTGAATGCCTAATCAGAAGATTATTAGGCATTTAGAATGGCTTCAAAAAAAGATAGTACTTCTATTGATAGTGAGCAGGAAGAATCTCAGAATGAAGATTCTTCCGTGTTTGAGTTAAAGAACTTAGAGAACAAAAAAGAAATTGAATCTCAACCATTGGAAGTATCGAAGGGAGATGATAATGAGAATGGATTTCTCGATTTTGGGTTTAATCAATCGATCTTAAACTCGTTAATAAATAAAGGATATAAAAATCCAACTCCTATCCAAAAAGCCGCAATTCCCGAACTAATGTTAGGCAGGGATTTACTAGGCCAAGCACAAACAGGAACAGGAAAGACAGCAGCTTTCGCATTACCATTAATAGAAAAACTGTCGGATAATAAAGAATTAAATGCCAAGGTGTTAGTTATGACTCCTACAAGAGAATTAGCAACTCAAGTGGCAGAATCTTTTAAAAGTTATAGTTCTGAATCAAGTAATTTTAAGACGGTTGCAATATATGGAGGTACCGACTATCGAAATCAAATTTCTGCATTAAAAAGAAAAGTTGACGTAGTAGTTGGGACCCCAGGCCGAATAATGGATCATATCAGGCAGGGGACTTTTAAAATTAAAGATATAAATTGTCTTGTTTTAGATGAGGCAGATGAAATGTTAAATATGGGTTTTCTTGAAGATATTGAATGGATAATTGATCAACTTCCGGAAAATAAGCAGATGGTATTGTTTTCAGCAACAATGCCTAGTGAGATAAGAAACATAGCAAAAAAATATCTAAATGATCCCGCCGAAATATTAATCAAAAGTGTCAAAAAAGAAACTCAATTAATTTCGCAAAAATTTCTATATGTACAAAGGCATCATAAGTTAGATGCTTTAAAAAGAATACTAGAACTTAATAACGAGGGAGTAATTATTTTTGTTAGGACAAAACTACTTACTACTTCAATAGCTGAAGCTTTAGAGAATTCAGGTCATACTGTGGCAGTACTTAATGGAGATATACCTCAAAATCAAAGAGAAAATACTGTAGATAGATTGAAAAAAGGATTTATTAATATCCTTGTTGCAACTGATGTCGCAGCTAGAGGATTAGATGTTGAGAGGATAAAGCTTGTTGTTAATTACGATTTTCCTTTTGATAAGGAAACATATACTCATAGAATTGGAAGAACTGGAAGGGCAGGTAGATCAGGAGAAGCAATTTTATTTGTTAATCAAAGAGAAAAACATTTTCTAAGAAACTTAGAAAACTCAACAAGAACCAAGATTGAAGAAATTAATATACCAAGTAATAAAATAATAAATGAAAAAAGGATGGAGAAACTTATAGATAATGTTAATGAGAGTTCTTTAGCTAAAGATGAAAATGAAGAAAATAAAACTTTGATTATTGATGTACTAGATAATTTAAAAGAGAAATACTCTATGGATGACTCAAATATTGCAATGGCGGCGATTAATTTAGTAATAGGTAATAAATCATTTTTTGTTGATGAGGATGATTCTTGGATCAATAAACAAAATAATACTGATCGAAATAGATCAAATAGAAATAGTAATAATCGTATGAGAAATTCAAATAGAAGAAATAATTATCAAAATGATTCTTTTGAAACCTACAAATTTAACTTTGGTAAATTTGATGGGGTTAGAGTTGCAAATATTATATCCTCAATCTGTAATTCAACTAATATAAATGGTAGATCCATTGGTAAGATACAGATTTTTAATGATTATAGTTTGGTAGATTTACCCAAAGATCTGCATAGAGAAACTAAAAATAAATTAAAAAAAATTAAAGTCAGAAACTAGTCATAGATAATGAAAGCTAACAAATATAAATTCTTTATTTTTGTTAATCTGATAATACTATTCAACTCTTTTAATAGTTATTATTTAGCTCAAACAAAACAAAATACAATCATAAAATTATTTTGTCTTCAGAGCGTTAAAGAGGAGATGATGAAATCAGAAATGGTATATAGTGAAGAAATTGCGAATGACACTTGTAATTGTTACTACGAAGAATTTATGCAAACTGCAAATCATCAAGATGCAAAAACAAAATGTAAATTAGAAACTAAAGAAAATTTAAATCATAATAGAAAAATTTAATAATTATTTTTATGAGGTCTAAGAACAATCAAAATCCAATAATTAGACTTTATTTAAATCTGATTGAAGAAAGAAGGTTACTATTTTTTGCTTTTCTTAGTTCCATAATTAATAAAATATTAGATTTAGCTCCCCCCGTAATAATTGGTCTTGCGGTGGATATCGTCGTTAAGGAACAGAATTCATGGATTGCTGGTTTTGGAATAAAAGAAGTTCCATCACAATTGATTTTTCTTGCATTTGCTTCTGGAATAGTTTGGTCTGGTGAATCCTCCTTTGAATATTTATATTCGATTTTATGGAGAAATTTGGCTCAGCTATCGCAACATAAATTAAGAATAAAAGCTTATGAGCATATCCAGGAATTAGATATGGATTTTTTTGAAAATGATAATACTGGAAGGCTATTATCTATCTTGAATGATGATATAAATCAACTCGAGAGATTTCTAGACCAAGGGGCTAATCAGATTATTCAGTTATTTATAACTGTCATAATAATTGGGGGCACTATGATTTACGTCGCTCCAAAAATTGCTTTATTTGCTTTCTTTCCTATTCCAATTATATTTTTAGGATCAATTAAATTTCAAAGGAAGCTTGCTCCTAAATATAGAGATGTTAGAAATAAAGCTGGACTATTGGCATCAAGACTTAATAATAATTTAAGTGGAATCCTAACCATAAAAAGTTTTACTAAAGAAAAATGGGAGCTAAATAGATTAAATAAAGAAAGTCTCGATTATCAAAGAAGTAACAAGGCTGCAATAAAATTATCCTCTGCTTTTATCCCTCTTATAAGATTTGCAATCTTATTTGCTTTTGTAGCGATTCTATTAATTGGTGGTTTTCAAACTTGGAATAAGACACTTGATGTAGGAACTTATAGTTTTTTAGTGTTTATTACACAAAGACTATTATGGCCTTTAACTACTTTGGGGCATGTTTTAGATGATTTTCAGAGATCTATGGCTTCAATAGATAGAGTAATTGATCTGATAGATACGCCTATAAAAATAAAAGATGGAAAAACAAAAATTGAACCTAAAAATATCAAGGGAGAAATTATTTTTAAAAATATAAATTTTAATTATCCTGGACGAGATTTAACTTTAAAAAACATAAATTTCAAAATCGAAAATAACTCAACATTAGGAATTGTTGGTTTAACAGGTTCTGGGAAAAGTACAATAATAAAATTACTCCTTAGGATTTATGATAGTAATAATGGGTCAATAACCTTGGATGGCATTTCTATTAAAGAAATAAATTTGAGGGATTTAAGGAAGTGTATTTCTTTAGTAAGTCAAGAAACTTATTTATTTCATGGCAGTGTACAAGAAAATATTGCTTATGGCTCAATCAACCCAAGTCTTAAAGATATCATTAAAGCTTCAAAGATTGCGGAAGCTCATAATTTTATTGAACAATTACCAGATGGTTATAAAACTATTGTGGGTGAAAGGGGTCAAAGACTATCAGGCGGACAACGTCAAAGAATCGCCTTGGCCAGAGCTGTTTTAAAGGATGCACCAATATTAATATTAGATGAAGCTACAGCCTCAGTTGATAATGAAACAGAGGCTTTAATTCAAAAATCTTTATCTAAAATCACAAAAGAAAGAACAACTATAGTAATAGCTCATAGATTAAGCACTATAAAAAATGCGGATAATATTCTTGTTATTGATAAAGGTAAAATAGTTGAAAGCGGAAAACATGAAGAACTGTTAGATCAGGACAAAATATATTCTGATTTGTGGAATGTTCAAGTAGGAATCTAGTATAGAATTTCTAAACTATATTAAGAAGTTAAATGATTCAATTACATTACTAAACATACCGTCAACTTTATTCCATCTCTCTTCATTTGTGCCAACAGCGAAAGTGTAAAGTGTTCCTCTATCAATTACGACAGTAGCTAATTCGTGTCTGAGCTGTTTATTTAAATTTAATTCATACTCTAAATCATAAAAAATATGATTGGATGCTTCCCTCTTATTGGCATTTATAAGTTTTACTTCTCTACCTGAACCTTCTGGAGCAATGACTTTATCAATTAATGTTTGACCTACTTCACTTGGGCTTCCTAATTGTTCTAATTGAACCTCTTTATTTACATCAGAAATAACTAAACTTAAGGTCTCATTACTATTTATTAGATCATGATAAATAATTTCAGGTCCTCCATCTACTTTTACTCTAGTCCACCCTGTTGGATACAAAAAGGCATATCTTCCATCTGGACTTTGATAAGCTTCTAATCCCGCATTGAGTCCGCCACTACAAGCACTCAGTGTTAAACACAAAAAAATCAAAAATAAATATTTGAAAGGGTTAAATTTAATATTTTTCATTTTGTTTTAAATTACTAACTAAAAACATAATAAGACATTAAAAGCAAACAATTATGGCAATTCAGAATTTTGCGTCTAAATTATCCCTAGAAATAGTTTAATTTTGATTACTTATACCAAACCGCTTTCAAAATTAATTGGTCATTTTGAGAAATTCCCAGGGATTGGTCCAAGAACAGCGCAAAGACTAGCCCTGTTTATTTTAAAACAACCTGAAAGTACAATAAGAGATTTTTCAAAGGCCCTGTTAGAAGCACATAGTAATGTTGGTCGTTGCAAAAAATGTTTCAATTTGACTTCAGAAGATGAATGTGAAATTTGTAAAAATACTGAAAGAAATCAAAAACTAATCTGCGTAGTAGCAGAAACTAAAGATTTGCTTGCATTGGAGCGCGCCAGAGAATTTAAAGGTGTTTATCATGTTATTGGTGGTTTAATATCTCCAATGGATTCTGTTGGCCCCGAACTTTTAGAAATAAGAAGCTTAGTAGAAAGAGTTAGTAAGTCTGAAATAGATGAGATCATATTGGCATTGACCCCCAGTGTTGAGGGAGATACAACAAGTCTTTATATTGGGAAATTGTTAGCCCCTTTTACTAAAGTTACGAGGATTGCATATGGCCTCCCAATGGGCAGTGAACTTGAATATGTGGATGAAGTAACACTTGCAAGGGCGTTAGAAGGAAGAACAAAACTAAATTAGACAATGAGAAACAATAATCTAATCAAGAAAGAAAAAATCTTAAGACTTCCCGCATGGATTAAATTTCCTATTAGTAAAGCTTCAGAATTCGAAAAAATACAAACACTCATAAAAAAATCAAATATTCATACTATTTGTGAAGAAGCAAGATGTCCAAATAGAGCAGAATGTTATGCCTCAGGAACAGCCACTTTCTTACTTGGTGGATCGATATGTTCTCGTTCATGTGCTTTTTGTCAGGTAAATAAAGGTAGACCTAGTTCTATCAATATTGATGAATGTACTCAAGTCGCTGAAGCAGTGAAAGTACTAAATTTGAAGTATGTTGTTTTGACATCTGTAGCTAGAGACGATCTCCCTGATCATGGTGCAAATTTATTTATATCTACAATTGATGAGATTAGAAAAATTGATTCAGCAATTAAAATAGAGGTTTTAACTCCCGATTTATGGGGTGGGGGCAAAAATTTTAATGAAACTAATAACCTTCAGACTGAGAGATTGAAGATGATTTTAGAAAAAGATCCAATATGCTTTAATCATAATCTTGAAACTGTTGAAAGACTGCAAAAAGAAGTAAGGAGGGGTGCAAATTACAAAAAATCCCTTAGTTTATTAAAAAAGTCAAAAGATATTGCTCCTCATATTCAAACTAAATCAGGCATTATGTTAGGTCTAGGGGAAACATTGGATGAAATAAAAAATACAATTTATGATCTTAAAAAAATAGATTGTGATCAAATTACAATTGGCCAATATTTAAGGCCCTCATTCAATCATTTGGCAGTTAAGAAATATTGGGATCCATCAGAGTTTGAATATTTATATCGCTTCTCTAAGGAATTAGGATTCAAAAAAGTATCTTCTGGCCCTTTAGTTAGAAGTAGTTATCATGCGGGTTAACTTTCTTCAATAAATGAGAGTTTTTTTTCAAGTTTTTTCAATATGGAAATACATTCCCCGTTCATAAGTGTCCCTGCACCTCCCCAAACCAATCTCAATAAAAGATCTACTGGACTAGAACCAACTTCTTTTACAATTTTAAATCCTATTAACTTGAAATATCTTACAAGTTTTTTACTATATCCTTCACTATCAAAAATAGCTAAAAGTCTTACTTTGTTGCTTGATTTTTTTTCAATTGCCCAAGCCATAGTTGTTGCCCATATTAATTCCGAAACAAAAGCAGGAGATTTACTAAGGATTCTTAATGTATCAAGCTGAATACCTTGTTTATTTAAATAAGTCCAACCTTTCATTTCGGCCCAAATCTTAATTATGTTATCTTTCTGTTCTGCTATAACAATTCTAACGAAACATAATCCGAGAGTTTCTCTAACTTGAATTTTAATTAATAATCCAATTGTACCTGCTAATTTTTCTAATTCTTCAACTTTCATGATTTTGAAAATTAGTCCTTATAAATTTTATGATTTTCCACTTTTAATCTATCGATTTGTTTTTGTCTTTCTTCAAACCTTTTCCTATCATCATCACTGAATTGGTCTATGCAGAAATGACATTGGATACCCTTTCTATATTCTTTTCTTTCTTGATCTTGAATTGAAACTGGCATTCCACATGCATGACAAATTGAGTAGGAGCCTTTTTCTAATTCTTGATCTAAAGCAACTCTTTTATCAAAAACATAACACTCACCTTCAAATTGGCTTTTCTCTTTTGGTATATCATCAAGGTATTGAAGGATACCCCCTCGTAGGTGATAAATATTTTTATAACCTTTCTTTTTCAGCAAACTAGTAGCTTTTTCACATCTTATTCCTCCGGTACAAAACATTGCTATATTTGTAGACTCTTTATTTTCTAAATGGTTATCTAGATGATCATCTACCCACTTGGGGAATTCGCTAAAGTTTCTAGTATTTGGGTTTATAGAGTTATGAAATGTACCTATAGAGACCTCATAATGATTTCTAGTATCAATGACTATTGTATTTTGATTTTTAATTAACTTATTCCAATCAGCTGAGTCAATATAAGTCCCATTATTTTCTGTAGGGTTTATTTCTGAGACCCCCATGGTGACTATTTCTTTCTTGATTTTTATTTTTAATTTTTTGAAGACTTTCTTTTTTGAAAAATTTACTTTCATATTTAAATTTCTATTATCTGCGTAATTATTAAGTAAATTGATAACAATATCGATTACATTTTTCTCAGCACAAATAGTTCCATTAATACCCTCACTTGCAAAAATTAATAAACCTGAAAGATCGTTTTCATTTTCGATTTCTAGTAATTTATTTTTTAGATCAATAATTAAGTTTTCTTGAAATGAGAAGAAAGAGTAAAGAGATACTATTTTATAATTTTTGCCTTTCATAAAGATGAAAATGTTTTTTCACGAGTTTCAAAATCTTTGTTAAATGATACACCTACCTCTTTAAGGAGTTTTCTGTCTGATTGAAAAGATGGATTTGAAGTTGTGAGTAACTCATCTCCATAAAAAATTGAATTTGCCCCACATTGAAAACATAAAATTTGGGCTTCTTTTGAAAGCTTTTCTCGCCCTGCACTTAATCTTATTTTACTTTTAGGCATAAGAATTCTTGCTGTAGCTATCATCCTTATCATTTCAATAGAATCAATTTCTTGATTATCTTCCAAACCAGTACCTTCAATAGCTACTAATGAATTTATAGGAACACTTTCGGGGTGTGGATTCATGTTTGAAAGCACTTTCAAAAGAGATGCTCTATCGCCATTAGTTTCCCCCAAACCTATTATTCCTCCACAACAAACATTTATTCCTGCATTCCTAACTCTTTTGATAGTATCTAGTCTGTCTTGATAAGTTCTTGTCGTAATAATATTTTTATAATGCTCAGGACTAGTATCAAGATTGTGGTTATACGCGGTTAAACCTGCATCAGCCAGTCTGCAGGCTTGTTCTTCCGTAAGCATTCCAGCAGTTACGCATGCTTCCATCCCTAAAGCTCTAACACCGCTAACCATCTCTAACATTGCATTAAAAGATTTCCCATCTCTAATTTCTCTCCATGCCCAACCCATACAAAACCTATCTGCACCCTCATTTTTTGCAATTCGAGCTCTTGCTAAAACCTCTTCAACTTGAAATTGTGGATGACTTTTGATTTCGCTAGCACTATAAATTGATTGGCTACAGTAAGAACAATTTTCCTCACATCCACCAGTTTTTACGCTGAACAATGATGCTAATTGAATATCGTACTTATTAAATTTCCTATGAACGGTTTGTGATTCCCACATTAAATCAATAAGAGGCATATTAAGTATTTCCAATATTTCCTCTTTTTCCCAATCGAACCTAATTTCTTTTAATAACTGATTATTTGAATTAGCCATTTTTATTAGGAAGAATATTGAGAATCTTCAAAAGATTCATTTGGTAATGATTCTATACCGCCGAAACGTCTATTTCTTGATTGGTAATCAATTATTGCTTTAAGAAATTCATGCTCATTGAACTCTGGCCAAAGTACATCAGATATATAAATTTCTGAATATGCTAATTGCCATAATAAGAAGTTACTTATCCTTTTTTCGCCACTAGTTCTTATAAGTAATTCTGGATCATTAATCCCTCCAGTTAATAGCTCAGAATTAAATAATTCTTCATTAATTTCACTTGGTTTTATTTCCCCACTAGAAGATTTTAATGCTAATTCTTTTGCAACTTTTACTATTTCTTGCCTGCCGCCGTAATTAACACAAATATTTAATAAAAATTTATTGTTGTTTTTAGTGAGTGATTCTGAACTAGAGATTATTTCTTTTAAATGATTTGGGAAAGGAGTTAAATCTCCAATAAATTTTATTTTTGTTGAGTCTTCATGTATCTCTTTAATTTCGTTTTTTAAAACTTCGCTAAAAAGATTTATAAGAAAATCAACTTCTTTTGTTGGTCTTGTCCAATTCTCAGTTGAAAAAGCATAAACGGTAATTACTTTACAACCTAAGTTTTTTGCAGCTTTGAGAATTTTTTTTAAAACACTAACGCCCTTTTTATGTCCAAATGATCGGGGTAAACCTTTCCTAGTCGCCCATCTCCCATTGCCGTCCATAATTATTGCTACATGTTTAGGCAATTTTTGCTTATCTATTTTCATTAATAAGTCGCTAATTTTATCGCCTATTACTTTTTCTAAACTCATTAGTTAATCCTTTTTGTTAATAAAAATTTCTGATTTTCCTGTCTCTTTTTTACTAATATCACTGATGATGTTATCACCCGAATCAGTCTTTTGGGATAAGATATTTTTACTTAAAGATGCTTTATTTGCTCCCATAGAGTTTTGATTACCAATCAATTTTGCGAGAAGTTCTTGTAACCTGCTGCTGGTTATTGGCCTTTCGAGTTTGCCTTGATTTGCTAATGATAACGTACCTGTTTCTTCAGAAACAACTATACAAATACATCTGTCAAATCTTTCTGTAATTCCTAATGCCGCTAGATGTCTTGTGCCATATCTACTTATTCCTTGTCTTGAAAGAGGAAGTATTACGCCAGCAGAAATTATTTTATTCCCTTTCACAAGAACTGCTCCATCATGTAAAGGCGTATCTGTTGCAAAAAGGTTTATTAAAAGGTCAGTTGATAATTGTGCCTCAATATTGGTACCTGAATATAAAAAATCTTCAGGTCTTAAATCACTCCCCAAATCAACAACGATTAAAGCGCCTCTTCTATTTTGAGAGAGTTTACCTGCAGTATCAACTAACTGAGTAATGGTAGTTGAAGTTGCTCTAAATTCCTTTGGTGGATTCCCAAGTAATACAGCTAGCCTGCCAGTGCCTAGTAGTTCCATTAATCTTCTTAACTCTCCTTGCCAAAGGATCGCTAATGAAAGAGAGCAAGCGAGGACTACAGCATCAATTAATTTTGATGTTAGTGGTAGGTATGCATATCTTTGAATAAACCATGCGGATGATACTAAAAATAAATATCCTCTAAGAAGCCATAATGTCCGTTGTTCTTTTACTCTAGAGAATAATAAAAGCCCGAAACCAACAGCAAATAAGACATCTAATAAAAGCTTTAAATTTATAATTCCCCAGAAATTCACACTAAAAACAAAATTAATTTAAATTTACCTAATTTTATTTAATAAAGCGATCAGGCAAAACATCATATTTCAAAAGATCAAATGGACTTTCTCTTTTTTGAATAATCTCTGCTTCTCCATTAAAAACTAAAATAGCTGCGGGTCTTGGAATTCTGTTGTAGTTAGAACTCATTGAATTATTGTAAGCACCAGTTCCAAAAACACATATTAGATCTCCTGTTTCGCAATTTGCTAGTTCTATCTCCTTAAATAATACATCTCCCGATTCGCAGTGTTTGCCAGCAATTGTATATTTATTTTTAGAATTAATATTAAAGGGGTTTTTTACCAAGCATGCAGAATAATTTGATTGATATGTTATTGGCCTTGGATTATCACTCATCCCGCCATCAACAGACAAATAAGTTCTGATTCCAGGAATTTCTTTGAAAGCCCCAATTTTGTAAATTGTTATACCTGCTGTTGATACGATGGATCTACCAGGTTCACACATCAATTTTGGCAGATCTAGATTGTGTTTTTGACAAGCTTTAACAACTGAGTTAGAAATTGTTTTTACCCATTCATCGATAGAAGGTGGATCGTCATTTATTGTATATTTAATGCCTAAACCTCCACCAACATTAAGTTCTTTAATATCATGTCCAAATTTTTTTGCGTCTAAAATAACCTTTACCATAATTTCACCTAGATCTTTATGAGGGTCTAGTTCAAAGATCTGGGAACCAATATGAGCATGTATTCCTTTTAATTTTAAATATTTAGTTTCACTTATTCTTGCAAATAAATTATTCAAATATTCGATCCCAAAACCAAATTTGCTATCAAATGATCCAGTTCTAATATATTCATGTGTATGGCATTCTATCCCAGGGGTAAAGCGGATCATTATTTCTAAATCTTGATTAAATGATTTTGAGATCTCATCTAATCTTTCTAAGTCGTAATCATTATCTACAATAACCTTAATGTTATTTCTGACTGCGAATTCTAATTCTTTGTCTGATTTGTTGTTACCATGAAATACAATTTTTTCATTTGGAACCCCACCTTTAAGAGCAGTCAATAGTTCGCCTTCTGAAACAGCATCAAGTCCTAAACCTTCCGAAGAAACAAGACTACTCATAAAAATGGAACTATTTGCCTTAGAAGCATATATGGGTAAGGATTTTCCTGGGTAATATTTTTCTAAGGCATTTTTGTACGCTTTACAAGACTTTCTTAAAGTCATTTCATCCAATATATAAAGAGGAGAATCATATTTTTTAACTAACTCTTCAATAGAACAACCACCAACTGACAATTTACCATCTCCTTCAATGGATATGGTAATAGGCACAATATTTCTGTTAGGACTTACAAAGTCAATTTTTTGTTTTAAAAAAGATTGTTTTTCTTCCATGGGAGAACTTTAAATAAAGCTTTGCCAAAACTGTCATATTTTATAATGACTTTAGATTTGAACTTTCTAGATATAAATACATAATAAATGATATCTATTAAACAAATAAATAAGAAAGATATTGATTTATGTTATGAATTAGATTCAAATACGATTTCGCTATGGAGTAAAGAACAATGGGCTAACGAATTCAAAAAAGATGGTACAAAAATCTTTGGGTTATTAATTAAAAATTTAGTCATTGGTATATGTGTTTTTCAAGTTGTTCTTGATGAAGCTCAAATAAATTATTTTGTTGTAAATAAGAAGTTTAGAAAAAAGGGATTTGGATCTTATCTTATGAGCTATCTAATAAAAAATTGTGAAAAATTAAATTTAAAGAAATTACTATTAGAGGTTTCTCAGAGCAATGTTACTGCTGAAAGATTTTATAGTCGCTTTGATTTTTCTACTGTGGGAATAAGAAAATATTATTATAAAGATGGTTCGCATGCTCTTTTAAAAGAAAAAAATTTAACATCAAAATAATGTAAAAATTTAAATGTTCGGATAACCAGAATCCTTGAAATTACTATAATTTCTTGCTATATCACTAAAAAAGTTCAATTTAATTTGATAATTTATACTTTTGGGTATTCACAAAAGCTCATTCTGAACACAAAACTGACATATTACTGGTAGGTTATTAATAGGAATTTAATCTTCTAATGTTTGAAAGATTTACAGAAAAGGCCATAAAAGTCATTATGCTTGCTCAAGAGGAAGCCAGGAGACTTGGTCATAATTTTGTTGGAACTGAACAAATTCTTTTGGGGTTAATTGGGGAAGGAACTGGGGTAGCTGCGAAAGTACTTAAATCACTTGGAGTTAATTTAAAAGATTCAAGGATAGAGGTGGAAAAGATAATAGGCAGAGGTTCAGGATTTGTAGCTGTAGAAATACCTTTTACTCCTAGGGCTAAAAGAGTTTTAGAACTATCTCTAGAAGAGGCTCGTCAACTTGGCCACAACTATATTGGTACAGAACATTTATTATTAGGTTTAATAAGAGAAGGTGAAGGTGTAGCCGCAAGAGTTCTTGAAAATCTTAATATTGACCTTACAAAAGTTAGAACTCAAGTTATAAGGATGCTTGGTGAAACCGCCGAAGTTGGTACGGGGGCTAGTACAACTAAAGGCAATTTAAAAACTGCTACCCTCGATGAATTTGGAACAAATTTAACAAAACTAGCAAGTGAGTCAAAATTAGATCCAGTAGTTGGTCGCCATTCAGAAATAGATCGGGTAGTGCAAATATTGGGTAGAAGGACAAAAAACAATCCCGTTCTCATTGGTGAGCCTGGTGTAGGGAAAACGGCCATTGCAGAAGGTTTGGCTCAAAGGATACAAACTGGAGATATCCCAGACATATTGGAAGATAAAAGAGTTTTGACACTTGATATAGGTCTTTTGGTCGCAGGAACAAAATATAGAGGAGAATTTGAAGAAAGGTTAAAAAAAATAATGGAAGAAATTAAATCAGCAGGTAACGTAATACTTGTCATAGATGAAGTTCATACTTTAATTGGTGCTGGAGCGGCGGAAGGAGCTATAGATGCAGCAAATATTCTAAAGCCAGCATTAGCGAGAGGAGAACTACAATGTATTGGTGCAACAACTCTTGATGAGTACCGAAAACATATTGAGAGAGATGCTGCTTTAGAAAGAAGGTTCCAACCTGTAATGGTTGGAGAGCCTTCTATTGAAGATACAATCGAAATTCTTAAAGGTCTTAGAGAACGTTACGAACAGCATCATCGTTTAAAAATTACTGATGATGCGTTGGAGGCGGCAGCACATCTAGGGGATCGTTACATTTCTGATAGATTTTTACCTGATAAGGCTATTGACCTCATTGACGAGGCTGGAAGTAGAGTACGTTTAATAAATTCTAAACTTCCGCCTGAAGCTAAGCAAATAGATAGAGAACTTAGACAAATCCAAAAACAAAAGGAAGAATCTGTAAGGGACCAGAATTTTGACCAAGCAGGCCAATTACGTGAAAAAGAGATGGAATTGTCTGCAAAAATTAAAGAGGTATTAGAAAATAAAAAAGAATCTACAGGTGGCGATACATCTGAAGTTGATAATTCCGCCAAAATTGATTCAAAAATTTTACAAAGCCCTCTTGTTAGTGAAGAGGATGTAGCTCATATTGTAGCTTCGTGGACAGGAGTTCCTGTTCAAAAATTAACAGAAACTGAATCAGTCAAGCTTCTTAATATGGAGGAAACGCTTCACCAAAGGTTAATTGGACAAGATGAAGCTGTAAAAGCTGTTTCTAGAGCTATAAGAAGAGCGAGAGTAGGATTAAAAAATCCTAACAGACCAATAGCAAGTTTCATTTTTTCTGGCCCTACCGGTGTTGGTAAAACTGAATTGACTAAATCGTTGGCTTCATATTTCTTTGGTAGTGAAGAGGCAATGATCAGATTAGATATGTCAGAATTTATGGAAAGACATACAGTTAGTAAACTCATAGGTTCGCCTCCTGGTTATGTTGGTTTTAATGAAGGTGGTCAGCTTACTGAAGCTGTTAGAAGACGTCCTTATACAGTCGTTTTGTTTGATGAAGTTGAAAAGGCGCATCCAGATGTTTTCAACTTATTATTGCAACTACTTGAAGACGGAAGATTAACTGACTCCAAAGGTAGAACTGTAGATTTTAAAAATACATTATTAATAATGACCTCTAATATCGGTTCAAAAGTAATCGAGAAAGGTGGTGGCGGACTAGGATTCGAATTCTCAGGCGATTCAGTTGAAGATAGCCAATATAACAGAATTAAATCACTAGTTAATGAAGAACTTAAGCAATACTTTAGGCCTGAATTTTTAAATAGGCTTGATGAAATAATTGTATTCAGACAATTAACTAAAAATGAAGTTAAAGAAATTGCTGAAATAATGTTGCAAGAAGTTTTTGTCCGACTACAGGATAAAGGTATTAAATTAAATGTCACTGATGCTTTCAAAGAAAGACTTGTTGAAGAAGGTTATAATCCTTCATACGGAGCGAGACCTTTGAGAAGGGCAGTTATGCGTTTACTAGAAGATAGTTTGGCTGAAGAAGTTCTTTCTGGGAGAATAAAAGATGGAGATAATGCTTTAGTTGATATAGATGATAATAAAAAAGTTACAATAAATATTTCTTCTGAAGAATCCTCTCAAGAGTTAGCAGGTGCTAACTTCTAATCATTCAAAGTAAATATGCAGTCTATCTCTCCAGAAACTATATACAGGGGAAATTATGCTTGGGAAAAATCTTTACCTCAAATTACTAAATTAACTAAAAGTCCATTAATTCTAGGTAGAGGGATTCAAACGAATAATTTGAGAGATAATATTTTTAATGATTTAAAAAATCAAAAACTTAATGTAAATTCTGCTAATTTACAATTTGATTGTTGTTACGAAGATATCTCAAGAGTTAAGAATATTATTTCAAATAATAATAATGATTGTGTTATCGCAGCTGGAGGTGGCAAAGTTCTAGACTCTGGAAAATATATAGCCGATTCTCTTAATATCCCTTGTATTACAGTTCCCCTTAGCGCCTCTACATGTGCTGGTTGGACAGCCTTATCGAATATTTATACAAAGGACGGTCAATTTATAAAAGATGTTGCATTAGGATCTTGTCCGAAAATACTAGTTTTTGATCATAAATTTATTCAATCAGCTCCATCAAGAACACTTGCAAGTGGCATAGCAGATGCCTTGGCAAAATGGTACGAATCCTCAATAACAAGTTCAAAAATAGATGACGGTCTTGTTCAGCAAGCAATTCAGATATCAAGAGTTTTAAGAGATCAACTATTAATAGATGGAGGAAAAGCATTTAAGGGTCAATTTGAAAATAATCCATCTTGGCAAAATACTGTAGAAGCATGTGGACTTACAGCAGGATTAGTTGGCGGTATTGGTGGAGAAAAATGTAGGACTGCAGCAGCACATGCTATTCACAATGCAATTACTCAGATAATCACCCCTAATACATTCTTACATGGTGAGATTGTTGGGGTTGGTTTATTATTGCAATTAAGAATAGAAGAAATGAAAAATAATAATAAATTAGCTGATCAATCAATTAAACAATTATTTGTACTTATGAAAGAATTGAATTTGCCAACTACTATCGGACAACTTGGAATAAATGTTTTTGAAAATAATAATTTAGAGAAAATTGCTAATTTTACTTGTCGAGATAAATCTGAGATTCACTTTTTGCCTTTTGAAATTAATAAACGAGACATAATAGAGGTTATTTCAAATTTTGAACAACAAAAAATTAAAATATAAATATTTTTTGACTAAAAACAATTTTGAACAATTAGGTGATTTAAATGCAGAATTTTTCGAAAATGCCAAATTGTCACTATTAGATCCTTTAGGTCTTCATTTGGCAAATGATGTTAAGTGGATAAAACTCAACCAAAATTGGAACTCCTTAAAATTCCCAGTAGTTATGGGAGGAAAAGGTCAACCTATACTTCTTCTACATGGCTTTGATAGTAGTTTTTTAGAATTCAGAAGAATATATAAATCACTAAAAAGAAATTTTCAAGTTATCGTTCCTGATCTTCTGGGTTTTGGTTTTAGTCCCAGGTGCGCAACAAATGAATACAATTCCTCGAAAATAATTTCGCATTTAATTGATCTCCTTAAGACATTAAAAATAACAAAGAATCTAAAAATTATAGGTGCCTCTATGGGAGGCTCAACAGCTTTAAAACTTGCTTATGAAATTCCTGATTCTATTGAAAAAATTATCCTTTTGTCCCCTGCCGGATTGTTTGGAAAACCTAAGAGTATCCCTTTTCCTCTTAACCAAATTGGTGCCTCATTTCTTGGATTGCCTCAAGTTAGAAAAAGTCTTTGTAGGCAAGCATTTGCTTTTCCAGATGAATGCGTTGGTAAGATGGAAGAGCAAATTGCTTCAATTCATTTAGGTTGTAAAGGATGGAGGAATTCACTTGCATCATTTGCAAAAAGTGGTGGGTTTGCAGGAACTCAAAAATATATCCAAAATATCCCTATTAAAACATTATGTGGAGAAAATGATCGAATTCTTGGAAAAAAAGAGCTTAAAAAAATTGGAAATATTGAAAAATTAAATTTTGTAGGGTTACAAAATTGTGGTCATCTTCCGCATATAGATCTTCCATCATTATCTAGTAAAATTATCCAAGATTATTTTTTGGAATAAAAAAATTTCTTAATTAATTTAGATACTTGAGAATTATAAAAATATAATACAAAACAGACGGAGTAAAGATGTAACTGTCAATCCTGTCAAGAATCCCTCCATGTCCAGGTAAAAAAGTTCCAGAATCTTTTATTTTTGCATCTCTCTTCATCATAGATTCAATTAAATCTCCAACTAATGCCATAAGAGAAATTGAAATTCCATATATTATTCCAACAAATAATGGATTTTCCCAATTCAATAAAAATGCGAAAATTATTGCTAGTAAAGTTGAACAGGATATTCCTCCAATTAAACCTTCTATAGTTTTGCTCGGAGATATTGGAGATAGAGATCTTTTACCAAATGACTTCCCAATGAAATAAGAACCAATATCACTAGCTACAATTAAAAAGCAAGAAGTTAAAGTTAAATGCAGACCTGTAGTATTTGATAAGTTCTCAAAGGAAATAAAACCCTGATTTGAACTGATTATCACTGAATCTAATCCCCTTACCTTAATCCAGTAACTAGGTAAAAAACCTAAATAGAATAATCCAAAAATAGAGGCTGCAATATCTGAAATTGTCCCAGGTTTTGGTTGCAAAAGTAACCAAGTACATATCCCAACTGAACAGATTGGCAAAATTGAATTTGAAATTTCTCCTTCAAGAACACCAATAGTCTCAAGATAAGTAGAAACTATAATAATAAAGGATGAAAATAATGTGGTTTTTGTAGCTGGTCTTATTCCTTTAAATTCTGCCATTCTAAAAAATTCTAATAATGCTAGATATGTAAGCAAAGCAGTTGCCAATGTAAAAAACCATCCCCCCATCAAAACAACAATTAAACCAAAAATTCCTATAAGTAACCCGCTTCTTAATCTCATATGAAATTGCTATGTTTCTAAGACTCTTATATTAAAATTTATCAGATCCTTGTTGCATAAACTTTGATTATTTATCCAATTAAACCTATCTATATCAATTTTTTCGCCAGGAACTAGTAAAGGTATCCCAGGAGGATAAGGGCAAATAATATCTCCAGATATTTTATTTAATGATTGTGAGAAAGGAATATTCCGACTGTTACTTCTCCAAGCAATTCCAATTTCGATTTCGGGAGCTTGAACTAATTTAAAGGGCGATCTGAACACTTCTAAACTTTTTGATTTTTTGGAATTTAATAGTAATTTTTTCCATAACTTTTCAAATAAATTAAGAAAATCTTTTTGATTTCCAAATCCTAAGCAAAAAGTAAGAGTCATCATTTCTGGTAATTCGGCAATAAGTCCATTTCTATAAAAAAAATTATCAGCAGTAAAACCATCAATCCCAGCCTTAGATGTATTTAATACAATTTTTAAGGGGTCTTGAGTTTCTATGAGAGGAATATTTTTTTGAATTAATTTTTTATAAATACTTTTTGCCTCTAAAATTCTTTTTTGATATTTTGATAAACTTTTTTTGTTAAGCCAGTCCCTAATAGACTCTTCACAAGAAGAAAGTAATAAAGAACTTGGACTGGTGGTTTGCAGCAAATTAATACTTTTGATTAATTTATATTCATTTATTAGATTACCTTTGTACCAAAGTACCGCCGTTTGAGTTAATCCATTGAGTGACTTATGCAATGAATTAACCACTAAATCAGCGTTTGATGATAAGGCCGGTTTTGGTAAATTAAGATTTTCACAAAAAAGGAAATATGAACCATGGGCTTCATCAACTAAAACAGGTAAATTTTTTTGATGACAACAATCTATTAAAGGCTCTAAATTTCCGGCATAACCATGATAAGAGGGGTTTACAAGAATAACCCCTGCAATTTTATTCTCAACAAAATTTAATTTTTTAAATACATTTTCCAACCAAATTTTTGTAATTGGTTTGTAATGACCCGTTATGGTTGAAAATTCTAAGTCAAAAAATATTGGATTTATATTCTGCATCGCACAGATTTTTATGACACTTATATGAACATTTCTAGGCATCAGGATATTTTCGCCTGGATTTGCCATTGCAATTACTGCTGATTGTATTAATCCGGAAGCTCCATTAACTCCAAAAAAACATCCTTTAGCACCAAAATTGTCGGAAAATTCTCTTTGAGATTTAGCAATTAATCCGATTTGGGATAGTGGGGAGCCTATTTCTGGGAGTTCGGGCAAGTCCCAATATCCAGGTGGATTTTTTAACAACTTCACTAATTTCTTTGGTAAAGCTGCCCCTCTGTTGTGAGCGGGAAAGAATAAAGACTTTAAAAACTTTTTAGTTAGAAAAGATGAAATGCTCATAAAGTATTATTGACATATATAGAATGGGAAATATGGCAATCTTTTTCGATATTATTTAACTTTAATGAAAAGATCTTATTCGGAATATTCAGCAAAAGAAGACTTTCTTTGGTTGATTTTGAGACCATGGATTTTTATCCCAAGAGTTTTATATATCCTTTTAACTTTTATTTTTCTTTTTTTAAGAATACTTTTTCAAGGTAACAGTAAAAATAAAAATGTACAAAAAAATCTCTCGAAATATCTTTTTGATGTAATAACTGATTTAGGCCCTTGTTTTATCAAATTAGGCCAAGCACTCTCAACTAGACCAGATCTTGTTAGACAAGATTGGCTTACTGAACTTACAAACTTACAAGATAATCTCCCAGCATTTGATCACAAAATTGCTTTAAAAATCATTGAAGAGGAACTAGGATCCCCTGCTAATGAATTATTTGAAGAGTTTCCAGATAGGCCTATTGCTTCAGCAAGCTTAGGTCAAGTTTATAAAGCAAAATTAAATAATTCTTATCTAGCTGTGAAAGTACAGAGGCCAAATTTATACTTCCTTATAAGAAGGGATGTTGTAATCTTAAGGTTTTTAGGGACTTTTTTATCCCCACTTTTACCATTAAATATAGGTGTTGGAATTGGAGAGATAATAGATGAATTCGGTAAGGCACTTTTTGATGAAATTGACTATCAAAAAGAGGCCGAAAATGCTTTGAGGTTTGCAAATTTATTCAAAGAAAATCCAAATATTTTTATTCCTAAATTAGAAAAACAGTTTTCATCCAACAGGGTAATCACAACTTCTTGGATTGATGGAGTTAAGTTAAGAGATCGATTTTTACTAGAGGAAAATAACTTAATACCTGCTTCGTTTATAAAAACATGTGTCATCAGTGGACTTCAGCAATTATTCGAATTTGGATATTTTCATGCAGACCCACATCCAGGAAATATGTTTGCTCTCAAAGGAGGAAATTCAGATTGTGGGAATTTAGCTTATGTTGATTTTGGCATGATGGATACTATTACAAATTCAGATAGACTTACTCTTATTAAGGCAATTGTTCACATAATAAACGAAGAATATTATCTTCTCGCAGAAGATTTCCAGAAATTAGGTTTTTTAACCAAAGAACAAGATCTTCAAAAACTTGTTGAACCATTAAAAGAAGTTCTAGGAGGATCTTTTGGCGCAGAGGTTGGTAATTTTAATCTTAAAAATGTAACTGACAAATTCTCAAAACTAATGTATTCCTATCCTTTCAGAGTTCCCAGTAGGTTTGCCTTAATAATTAGAGCCGTTGTTAGTCAAGAGGGTTTAGCATTAAGGTTAGATCCTGAATTTAAAATTCTAAAAATAGCTTATCCTTATATTGCAAAAAAACTACTGACCGATGATTCTGAAGAGATTTTAGACATACTTTTAGAAGTCGTTTTTGATAAAAAAGGTCAAATCCAAATAGAGAAAGTTGAAAGTTTACTAAACATTTTATTTAGAGATTCAGAGAATATCAATTCAGATCTCATACCAGTTGCGAACGCTGGATTGAAATTATTTGTCAGTAAAAAAGGATCCGAAGTTAGGAAGAATCTTCTTTTAAGTCTTATAAAAGATGAAAAATTAGAATTTAATGATGCAAAAAAACTCTTAGCTTTAATTAGAGATACTTTTAGCCCTCTAAATATTGCAAAAAGTGCAGTACAAAATATTATTTCAACAGTTTAGTTTTTATATTTATAGTTAATTAACTTACTTATGAATTTAATTCTATTAGAATTAGATGTAATGTTTTAAAAATGAGAAGTAAAAGGATTATTTAGCTTTGGAAGATTAAATGAATATTTTGAAAAATCTCTTTTTATTTAAAAAAAAATCTGAAAAAAATAAAGAATTTAGTCCTGGATTTGTTGATCAATCTATAGAAATTGCAAAGTTAGTAAAAGAAGCAAGAATTCAACAAAACCTTACAATTAAAGAATTGTCATACATTTCAAAAATCCCTGAACGAATAATAAACTCTATTGAAAATAATAATAAAAGTACTAGGCCAGAGTATCCTTTTATAAGATCTATATTAATTAAGTTAGAGGAATGCTTAGTATTAAAAAAAAATACATTATTAAATTTAGCAGTTAAAGAAAGAAAAATTTTAAAGAAAAAGGGAAATTATTTTATGTTCAGGAAATTCGATCTTATCAATACATGGCAAGGAAGTCTTTTGTATTTTTTTATATTAGTTTTAACTATTTTTATATTAAAGAGATACTTTATTTTAAATGTAAATTTTATTGAGATTCAAAATATTGAAAATCAAATTATTGATAAATAATTTTTAATAATATCTACATTAGAGTTCTCCCAAAATTATTTCCTAGCTCACTAAACATTTTTATATTATCTTCTATTTCTTCTAAAGAACAATTTAACTTCCATTTCCAGTTATTTATTGTGGTCCCAGGTTTGTTTAATCTACTTGAATCGTCTAGAGATAATAGATCTTGTAATGGAGCGATAAAAAGATTAGCATCTGTCTCCATGCCAATTTCTATTAAATCCCAAGATGGATTTTCTGAAAATTTATACTCATCTTTTATTCTTTTTTGGGATTCATAATCTAAATTTTCCCACCATGAAATAGAAGTAGAGTTGTCGTGAGTACCTGTATAAACAACCCAATTTTCTCCTTCAATATTCTTTGGTAAATAAGGATTATCTTCATTGCCATCAAAAGCAAATTGTAATATTTTCATGCCAGGAAGTTCGAAGTTTTTTCTTAATTTCTCTACATCTGGAGTTATTACTCCCAGATCCTCCGCAATAATAGGTAGATAGTTCGACCCTAGATCCTTTTTTACTTTATTTAATAGTGTTTTACCTGGAGAATTTATCCATTTTCCAATAATTGCCGTTTTAGAATTGCCATTCACTCTCCAGTAACCTGCTAAACCCCTGAAATGATCAAATCTTAATATGTCCACAAGTTCAAATTGTCTTTGAAATCTTTTTCTCCACCAATTGAAATTAGTCCTTTTATGCTTTGACCAAAAATAAGTTGGGGTACCCCATAATTGTCCTGTTGATGAAAAATAATCAGGTGGAACACCACTTTGAAAGATTAAATCTCCATTTTTAAAAATTGAAAATAATGATTTATTACTCCATACGTCGGCGCTGTCTCTAGAAACATAAAAAGGCAAATCTCCTATCAGCTTAATATTTCTTGATTTTGCAAAGTTTTTAATGACACTCCATTGCTCATCAAGATGCCACTGTATTAATTTTTTAATAAGTATCTCTTCACTTTTTTTCTTAATCCACGATTTTAAGAACTTGTTATTTTTTATTTTAAAGTCTTGAGGCCATTCCCACCAAGGCAACATATTAAATTCCTCTCTGATAACAACAAATGTTGCATAATCTTCAACCCAAGAATGCCTACTGACCCATTTGTTAAAATTAATTTTTCTTTCTTCAGATTGTGAACTCCAACCTTGCAAAAGCAAGAGACCTAATTTTTTTGTTAGGTCATCCGCAATATCAAAATCAAAATGATCTTTATTCTGATTTGTTGGACCTAGATTTTCTTTATCTGAGATGTAGATAAAACCTTTTTCGATTAAATCATCTATATCCAAAAACCATGGGTTTAGTGCAAAACTAGATGGGGAACTATATGGCGAACCTGTAGAGTCAGTAGGTGTAAGAGGTAAAAATTGCCAGTATTCAATTCCATGCTTATGAAGTTTTCTTATCCACTCTTTAGCTCCTCTCCCAAAAGTTCCGCATACTCTTCCTCCCGGAATACATGTTGGATGCATAAGTAAGCCTAATGATTTTCTTGCAATAATTGACTCTATAGGCATTTTTTTAATATATTTTGATTCTTTTAACTTAACGTGTTTTTAATTCTCTAAATTCAACCTTATACAAATTTTTTTTAATTGACAAATATCATTGCTGATTTTTAAGTCTGGATAAATATAAATTCTAATTTTTAATCAACAATTTTTTCTTAATTGAGGTGAATTTTGAAAATATCTAGTCATTATCTTTTGCTAAATTCACATAAACGACTACGATGATAATATAGTTTTATGGTGCAAATTTCGTGACAAGTTTTATCACGGCAATGCAGAGTAAAGAATCGAACTTTAATCTAACTAATAGTAGATTAAGGTTAGTAAGTGGGACTACAAACCCAAAGTTAGCTGAAGAAATTGCATCATACTTAGGGATTGAAAATGTACCTTTAATATCTAAAAGATTTGCAGATGGAGAACTTTATGTTCAAATTCAGCAATCTATTAGAGGTTGTGATGTGTTCCTTATACAACCTACATGCGCTCCTGTAAACGATAGTTTAATGGAGCTCATGATCATGGTTGACGCTTGCAAAAGAGCTTCTGCAAGACAAATAACGGCTGTAATTCCCTATTTTGGATATGCAAGGGCAGATAGGAAAACCTCAGGAAGAGAGTCTATAACTGCAAAATTAACTGCCAATTTACTAGAGAAGTCAGGAGTTGATAGAGTTTTAGCGATGGACTTACACTCGGCTCAAATACAAGGCTACTTCGACATACCATGCGATCATATTTACGGTTCACCTGTATTAATTGATTATCTAGAATCTCTAGATTTAGAAGAAATAGTTGTAGTCTCTCCTGATGTAGGCGGGGTAGCAAGAGCAAGAGCATTTGCCAAATTAATGAATGATGCGCCGTTGGCTATAATAGACAAAAGGAGATCTGCGCATAATATCGCTGAAAGTCTTACGGTTATCGGTGAAGTCAAAGGTAAAACGGCTATTCTTATAGACGACATGATAGATACGGGAGGCACAATTTGTTCTGGAGCAAGTTTACTAAAAAAAGAAGGAGCTAATAGAATATTTGCATGTGCCTCACATGCTGTATTTTCTCCTCCTTCTTATGAAAGATTAAGTTCTAAGAATCTTTTCGAACAAGTTATTGTGACTAACAGCATACCAGTTTTACGCAAAGATAATTTTCCACAGTTAAAAGTTCTTTCCGTCGCAAATATGCTTGGGGAAGCTATTTGGAGAATTCACGAAGAAAGTTCTGTTAGTTCCATGTTTAGATAAAAAATTATTTTTTTACAAACCTTGTAATTTCTTGATTCTCTCAGTTTCAATCTTAAATTGTTTTTCGATCTTTTTAGGGACATTATCTGGACACACTTGAAGAGCTGATTCAACTAATTGCAGAGATGCAATAAATTGTAATTGTTTCATATCAACTGTTTGTTCTTTCTTTTTCTCTATTATTTTCCCTCCATGTTTTTGTGATACAACTGATGCGAAGGTTGCTGAGGCAACGTTTAATGTTTTTGGGAAATCCAGATCAAATCCTTTTCTTGTCGCATTACATAGAAATGAAACACCCATACCATGATATAAATCTAAATCGTTTTTATTGGCAGGCGAATTTCTAACATTTGCATTTACTTTATTAAATTCATTATTTGTAGCAAATAAAAAAGATGAAAAAATTAGAGGAATTGCAAAAATTTTAGATATTTTTAAACTCATATTTGATTTATTTTTAATTCACATTATTAAAGATAACATTTTTTATTTTTAAACTAAATCTGCCCACAGAATTTATTTAATAATTTTAATTTCGTGATGATTCTCTACTATTTTAAGCATATCTTTGTTCCATGAATATATAACCCTAAATCTATAATTATCAGAATCTACAAGTCTTGTATGTTCAAGAATATACCAATCTTTGTAAGAAGATTCAAAAATCATTTCGTGTTCGTCGACTTGTTTAATATTTGAAATACCTTCATCATTACTTAGATAAAATTTTTCCCTCTTAAGTTGATGACCTTTTAAAAATGCATGCATTTCTCCTCGTTCTTTATATTGGGGATTTTCGTCAAAGAAATTATATTTTTTTTCTGGGTACCAAGTAAATTTATAATGCGACTCCCATTCAGACTTACTCTCGAGAGCTTGAATATTTATATTCATACTTAAATTATAAGTTTTTTGTGCTTCATCAAGAAAATACGTTCTATTAGATTTCCATAATCCAATATTCCTGGAAAACCACCTTTTTAAATTACTATTTAAGTTGATTTCAGGAGGGTTTTCACCAAAATGTAAATTTTTCTTTGAATTAATAGCAACCATTTATAAAAAAGTCCTATTTATTTAATAGCCTATCTGTAAAATAAAAAAAAATATCTTAAGGTGTTTATAAGGATTAACAGCTTTTCAACACTTCAGAGGAATTCATTTGAATGATAAAAAAGAGCTAAAATTAATACTTGTGGCGGCAAGAAATCAACTTTCTAGTAATGATATTAAGTCCTTAATAGCTTATTTAGAATCAGATGACTGTGAATTTGAGATATCTCTTCAGATCTCAGAACCCACAGAGCAACCAGAATTACTTGAATTACATAGATTAGTCGCTATCCCTGCGCTCATAAAGGTTTCCCCAGCTCCAAAGCAAATATTTGCTGGAAGTAATATTTTCTCTCAGTTACAAAAATGGTTGCCAAGGTGGTCACAGGAAGGCTTAACAAAAAATCTTGGGATTAATTTGCAGCCATCCAAAATTGATTCAACAAGAACTCAAAAAGAATTTCTATTGGAAGACGAACTTCTTGTTTTAAGACAAGAAAATGAGACATTAACAAAAAGAATAGAATCTCAGGAAAGATTATTAAGAATGGTCGCGCATGAATTAAGAACACCTTTAACTGCTGCTACTTTGGCTGTTCAAAGTCAAAAACTCGGACAAATAGATATTTCAAAATTGCAGGAGGTTATTAAAAGACGTCTTGAAGAGATTGAACTCTTATCTCAGGATCTCTTAGAGGTTGGAACAACCAAATGGGAAGCATTATTTAATCCTCAGAAAATTGATTTAGGTAATATTAGTGCTGAAGTAATACTCGAATTAGAGAAATTCTGGAGATTAAGGAATATTGAAATTGATACTGATATTCCATCTGACCTACCAAGTGTATTTGCAGATCAAAGAAGAATGAGGCAAGTATTTTTAAATTTAATTGAAAATGCTATTAAATTTTCTAAAGATTCTGGATCTATAAAAATCACTATGATTCATAAGACAAATCAATGGGTAGAAATAACAATTTGTGACAAAGGTGCAGGTATTCCTTTGAGCGAACAAAAAAGAATTTTTCTAGATAGGGTTAGACTTCCCCAGACTTCTGAAGGAACTTCAGGATTTGGTATAGGGTTATCAGTATGTAGGAGAATAGTACAAGTTCATGGAGGAAGAATATGGGTAGTATCTGAAGTAGGGGAAGGTTCCTGCTTCCATTTCACAGTTCCTGTGTGGCAAGGACAAAACAAAGAGCAACAATACTTGACGAAAGGCAAGCCTTACTCTTAGTTTTTAATAAGCTGTTATGCTAATTTCCTGGCCCCATCGTCTAGAGGCCTAGGACACCTCCCTTTCACGGAGGCGACAGGGGTTCGAATCCCCTTGGGGCTATTAATTTTAATTTATAACGATCTTCTTGATGATTTTGCTTGCCTATCTACGGCAATTAAATTTTCTGAAAGATCCTTTTTCAGTCTTTTCTCTATCATCCCTATTGGCATCCACTGACAACCTTGAACAGTAAGATCATAAATTAATGAGTTCGTTGAAGTATTTTTAATATTTTGAACTTTCCAACTACCCTCAAACTTTCTGAAATCTCCTTTTATTAAATTAAATTTTAAGAGGCCAAGCTCCTTATCTTCAAATAAATCTATAGTTACTTCAGCTGAAAACTTCATGCCAAGGAAATCCTGAGCCCCAACTTGTTTAAGGTGGACGTTATTTCCCTTCTGAAATATTTTTTTGCTCGATAAAAGATTTGGTATGTAGAGATTTAGCCGATCATAATCTGTTAAAACACTCCACAAAGAATCAAAACTTGCAGAAGTTGTAAGTTGAGCTGCCAGTCGTCTTGTCCCACCGGAAAACTTCTCCATCGTCTGCTCAATTGTCCTGTAATCATTGTTCTTAGAATGATATTCTGATTCTTGAGGATTATTCATAAATGAATTTTTTAATTAGATAAAAAATTATTTCTGTGTAACTATACTGATAAAAACAACAAATACTGAAAAATTAAAATAATTTCTTTTATTTATCCCGATCTCAAAACGTAACCATTTTTGTAAAATCACTACAAATTAAACTACAAATTGATAATCTTTTATAAAAGAAATCTAAAAAATGTATTCACAAGCAAAAGTAATCGCAGGCGGATTAGCTCATATACCAGTTGTAATTGCTGTTTTTTATTTTATACTCACAACTTTTAATAAAAGAGCTTTAAAATTTGTTGAAGAAACAAAAACAAAAAAACCTGAGGCAAAAGCTGTGGAAACTAAAAAAGTCGCTGTTTCAAAAACAGAAGCTCCAAAAACAGAAGCTCCAAAAATAGTTAAGAAAAAACATTCAGATGTTCCAGTCAATATTTACCGTCCTAAAACACCATACGAGGGAACTGTTATTGAAAATTATAGTCTTCTCAAAGAAGGAGCTATTGGTAGAGTTAATCACATAACTTTCGACCTTAAAGATAGTGATCCATTTTTAAATTATGTAGAAGGTCAAAGTATTGGTATCATGCCTGCCGGTGAGGATGCTAATGGAAAACCTCACAAATTAAGACTTTACTCAATCGCTAGTACTAGACACGGGGATGACTTTAATGGAAATACAGTTTCACTTTGTGTAAGACAGCTTCAGTATGAAAAAGATGGTGAAACAATTAATGGTGTCTGCTCTACTTACTTATGTGATATTAAGCCTGGAGATAAAGTAAAAATAACAGGTCCTGTTGGTAAAGAAATGCTTCTCCCTGATGAAGAGGACGCAAATATTGTTATGTTAGCCACTGGAACTGGAATAGCACCAATGAGGGCTTATTTAAGAAGAATGTTCGAACCAACTGAAAAAGAAAAAAATAAATGGAATTTCAAGGGTAAAGCTTGGTTATTTATGGGAGCTCCAAAATCAGCTAATTTGTTATACGAAGAAGATCTTCAAAGATACATTGCTGAGAATCCAGATAATTTTAAATATACAAAAGCTATTAGTCGCGAGCAGCAAAATACAAAAGGTGGAAGAATGTATATTCAAGACAGAGTTTTAGAGTCAGCCAATGAACTTTTCAATATGATTGAAGATGAAAAGACACACATATATCTTTGTGGATTAAAGGGTATGGAACCTGGAATAGATGAAGCAATGACTAAGGCAGCAGAAGAAAAAGGCTTGAACTGGTCAGAGTTAAGACCTCAACTAAAAAAAGCAGGAAGATGGCACGTAGAAACTTACTAAATCTTTGATATTTGAATTTAGGTTCACCTATTAAATACTTTTTGGTTTAGACACAATATGTAGCTAATATTTGAAAAAAAGAGGATTTTAAATAAAGAATACTAAAAATATGCCTTCAACTTTAAGTAATCCTCTAAGATTAGGTTTACGTCAGGAAAGAGTCATATCTCCACAATGCTTAGTAATATTTGGTGCTAGTGGAGACCTTACTCATAGAAAATTAATACCAGCCTTATTTGAACTATATTTGCAAAGAAGAATTCCTAGTGAATTTGGAATAATTGGTTGTGCGAGAAGACCTTGGACTGATAATGAGTTTAGAGAAAAGATGAAAGTAAAGCTTTCAAATCAAATATCTGGTAAGGAAAAGGAGTGGGAACTATTTTCTAATTATCTTTTCTATGAACCAGTTGACCTACAACAAAGTGATCATGTCGTAAGGCTTTCTAGAAGATTAAATGAAATTGATAAAACACAAGCTACTCATGGAAATAGAACATTTTATTTATCAGTATCTCCGAATTTCTATGCAAGTGGATGTAAAGCTCTTAAAGGGGCTGGCCTTTTAGATGACCCTAAGAAAAGTCGTTTAGTGATTGAAAAACCTTTTGGAAGAGATTATTCAAGTGCAAAAAAATTGAATAAGATCGTTCAAAGTTGTGCTGAAGAAAGTCAGATTTATAGGATTGATCATTATCTAGGTAAAGAGACAGTTCAGAATATTCTTGTTTTGAGGTTTGCTAACACTATTTTTGAACCAATCTGGAACAGAAATTATATATCAAGTGTTCAAATTACTTCATCTGAAACAGTGGGTGTTGAAGATAGAGCAGGTTATTACGAAAGCTCTGGTGCTTTAAGGGACATGCTTCAAAATCATATGACTCAAATGCTTGCTGTTACATCTATGGAACCTCCTGGAAAGTTTGAACCAGAAGCAATAAGAAATGAAAAAGCTAAGGTTCTTCAAGCTTCAAAACTTGCTGACGAAAATGAACCGTGGAATTGTTGTATAAGAGGTCAATATGGAGAGGGAGGAGATATTGCAAATCGACTCAAAGGATATAGGCAGGAAGATGGTGTTAATTCTAATAGCACAACAGAAACTTATATTGCGACAAAAGTTTTCGTTGATAACTGGCGTTGGCAAGGGGTTCCTTTTTATTTGAGAACAGGTAAAAGACTACCTAAAAGACTTGGAGAAATAGTCTTGACTTTTAAAGACGTTCCTGTTCATTTATTTGAATCAACAATAATAAATCCTGCCCCAAATCAACTTATCCTTAGAATTCAGCCAAATGAAGGTGCTACTTTCAAATTTGAGGTAAAATCTCCTGGTTCTGGAATGAAATCAAGACCCGTTGAGATGGAATTTTCTTATGATGAATCATTTGGAGAACCCTCAGATGAAGGCTATGTAAGATTATTAGCTGATGCGATGCTTTCTGACCCAACCTTATTTACTAGAAGTGATGAAGTTGAGGCAGCCTGGAAACTTTATACGCCATTAATAGAGTTGATGGATAATTCTCCTTGGAAGTTACCTATTTATAATTATGAATCTATGACCTGGGGACCTCCTGAGTCTGATCAATTAATTTCAAAAGATAATATTTTCTGGCGTAGACCTTAAAAATGAAACCTCAACTAACACTTCAAACACCTTTAGAGCTACCTTATCAGGAAATTTCTAATTACCTTAATCAATTATGGATTTCAGAAGATAAAGATAATAGTGGAGCTAATACTTTTACATTAATGGTCTGGCAACCTGCTTGGCTAGAACAATGTTTAGTTCAAAAAGGATTAGTAAATGGACCAATTACTGGAAATTTAAGTCGAGAGATAATTGAAGTTGCTCAAAAATTTATATTAGATCAAGGACTTCCTATCACTACTCCCATTAATAGTGAAGAATTATTGAATTTGTTGAGGAAAAATTTATCTAATAAAGACTTTGAAGATTTAAGAGGACAATTTTTTGAATCATCAATAAGCACATTGAATCCAAGAAGATTAATAACTCTAGCGCCAACATTAAATAAAAATTCAGATATCAAAACTTTTGTATCCGCGTACTGTCCATTAAGTGATACTCCAGCTATGCAGCCTATATGTGGGGATTTAGTTGTTATTAGGGGGGACTCGGCCTCAATATCTAATAAAGGATTAAAAATAATTGATGAATTATCTATTGATGAATTACCTTCATGGTTGTGGTGGAATGGAAGTTTGGATGAATCGCCTGAAATCTTCGAACATTTTACTAATTATGATCAAAGGTTAATAATTGATACTGCTCTTGGATCGCCTCAAAGATGTTTAAAAGTATTAGATCAATTGAATAATTCAAATAAAGCTATTAATGATTTGAATTGGGTTAGATTGAAAAATTGGAGGGAATCATTGGCAATGATTTTTGATCCGCCTTCGAGGAGACCAATTTTAGATCATATTACTGATATTGACATTGATATCGCAGGAGATCATATGATTCAAGCCTTGTTTTTGATTTCATGGATAAGCGATAAACTTGATTGGTCTTTTCTAAGAATTGAAAGGGATACAGTATCAACAAAAATAGAGTTTGAAAGAATTAATGGCGAAATAATTTCTGCATCAATTAATCCTTTAACTTTGGGAAATCCAAGTATTCATTTAGGACAAGTTATTGGATTGAGGCTGATTTCAAAAATTAGTGAGGTTCAAAAAAATAACACTTGTGTAATACTCGGCTGTGAATCGGTGGAATGCATGAGACTTGAAGCAGGGGGAATGGCTAATATGGAATTAATAGAGCAAGTTGTTCCAAATTCTTTTTATACATCAGAGTACGATGTTAGTAAATTATTGGGCAGTAGTAGAGGTAATACCAGTCCTCTATTTGAAAATTCTATTAAAATAGCTCTTCAAATATTTAATGGTTTTAATAACTAATAGATGCCTTGTGTAATATCTTCTCCTTCAACTGATAGTGGGAAAACTACATTATCGCTTTTGCTATCTTGTTGGGCGTTCTCAAAAGGTATAAAGATACAAACTTTCAAGGTTGGCCCAGATTATCTTGATCAACAACAACTTAGTTCAATTGGCCAACCTATTTGTAGGAATTTAGATATCTTTTTAAGTGGTGAGGAATGGGTTCAAGAAAGTTTTTTTAAACATTCTTTGAAATATGAATTCACATTAATTGAAGGAGCAATGGGTCTATTTGATGGATTAGGGTCAACCACCTATTCCAGCACAGCAAATATCTCTAAACTTCTCAATGCTCCAATAATTTTTATTGTTAATGCTAGAGGTCAAGTAGCTTCTCTTTTGGCGACTATTCGAGGTTTTAGAGATTTTGATAATGAGTTGTCAATAGTAGGAATTATCTTTAACAACGTTAATTCAGATAGACATAAAAAATTAATCAAAGAAGTTTTTAAAAATGAAGACATCGAAATTCTTGGTTTTTTACCATCTGATTCAAAAATAACTTTAGCCAAATCTAATTTAGGTTTGATATCTCCAATGGATAATGGAAAAGAAATTGATGTTGAATATTTTGCAAATTTCGCTGAAAGAAATCTTGATGTATTTTCTATTATTAAATTCCTGAAATCTCCCCAAAAGAAAATATTTAATTTTTTCAATTTTATAGATTTTAAAATTGATAAAATTAAACCTATCGCAATTGCAGAAGATAAAATCTTTCATTTTCAATACCCTGAAACTAAGGAGTTTTTCAGTGAAATTGGCATACCATTGATTTCATGGAGTATTTATGATGATGAAGAAATTCCTGATGAGGCTTCTTCTTTAATTATTCCTGGAGGTTTCCCTGAAAAATATGCTGAACATATAAGTAAATCTACAAAAAGCTTAAATTCGTTAAGGAAATTCCGCAAAAATGGATTTATATATGCTGAGTGCGGAGGGATGATGATTTTAGGAGACTTCATAAAAGATGAAAATGGTAATAATCATAAAATGAGTGGCATCCTGCCTTTTAGATCAACAAAAAGTAAACTTTCAGTAGGTTATAGATACATTGAGGGTTTAAAGGATACTCCGATCATTAAACAAAATCAATTAATTAGAGGACATGAATTTCATTATTGGGAAATTGAAAATGACTATTCTAAACTTGATTTTGGAAAAGCTGAGTATCAGAAGAAACTTTCTTCTCCATGGAAAATTAAATCTTGGAAAACTGAATACAAAAATGAAGGCTTTTTTGATGAAAAATTACATGCAAGTTGGATTCACTTACATTTGCCAAGTTCTCCAGAAGTCGCAAAAAACTTTATAGATGTCACACAAATTACTTTTTCAAAACATTTTTAATTTATTATCAAATCAAATATTTTGAGAGGAGAACCTAAAAAAAACATTCCAGACAACGTTATTAATGGGCCTAAAAAACTCCCCACTATGACCTCAATTTTTGTATGACCTAAGGTTTCTTTTAATAGTAATTCAGATTGAGGGTCTAGTTTTTTTGATAGTTTATTAATTTCTGCAGCTTGAATCCCAGCTGATTTTCGAACACCACTAGCGTCATACATAACTATTAGTGCTACAGCAACTGATAATGCAAATATTGAGTTATCAAATCCTAATTCATAACCTATACCTGATGTGGCGCCAGTTATTAAGGCGGAATGACTTGAGGGCATACCACCCGTCTCGAACATAATTCCAAATCTGATCTCTCCAGTTGAAAAGAAATTGAATACAATTTTAAAAAATTGAGCTAGCAAACAGGATAATAGGCTCCAGAAAAGAACTGAATTATTAAAAAAGGGAAAAAAGTCAGACATGAATCAAAGGTAATTATCTGTCCCTATTTGTAATAAAGTCGGCTAATGATATTAAATACTTTGCATCTGCACCCCAAGGTTCTATTGCTCTTTTTGCTTTTTCAACTAAATCAAATGCTCTTTTCTTTGACTCCTCCATTCCAAGTAATTTAGGGTAAGTTGTTTTGTCAGCCAGAAGATCTTTGCCGGCAGTTTTGCCAAGCTTTTCACTGCTGGAAGTTAAATCAAGAATATCATCTATTATTTGGAAGGCTAAACCAATTCCTTCTGCATATGTTGTCAGGGCTTCTAATAGTTTTTCATTAGCTCCTGCGATCATTGCACCTGTTCTTACGCAGGCCTTTAATAAAGCCCCAGTCTTGTGAAGATGAATATATTCAAGAGTTTCAAGGTCGACTTCTTTGCCTTCGCATTCCAAATCAACGACTTGTCCCCCAACTAAGCCTGGTGCACCAGCAACTAGGGATAATTCGCCAATTACATTTAATAATCTATTTGAATCGACTCCAGGGCTTCTTAAAGAGACCATTTCAAAAGCCCTTGTTAATAAAGCATCGCCTGCAAGAATAGCTATTGCATCTCCATATACTTTATGATTGGTTGGTCTACCTCTCCTCAAGTCATCATTATCCATGGCGGGCAGATCATCATGAATCAAGGACATTGTATGGATCATTTCTATCGCAACCGCAGTAGGAACTGCAAGAGAGGTTTCTCCTCCAGCCAGTGCGCAAGATGCTAAACATAAAATTGGACGTATTCTTTTACCTCCAGCTAGGAGGGAATATCTCATTGATTCTCTTAATATTTCTGGATTTTCAGGGCCCAAGGAAAAATCAAGTGCTTCTTCTACAACCTTTTTTGTTTTTTTAAGATATTTTTCAAAATCAGAAATACTATTTATAACTTCAGTCATTTTATACCTTTAGTAAAAAAAAATTCATCTTGGAGTTTATGGCAAAAGGTCATTAAGAGTTGATGATAAACCAAATTGTTTTTGCCAGCTAAAAATAGTATTTACAAGTAACATTGTTACTGTCATTGGTCCAACACCTCCAGGTACAGGTGTGTAAGCAAATACTTTAGAAATGACATCTTCTAATAATACATCGCCACATAATCTGGTTTGATTTTTATCGGAACTTTTTAATCTATGTATTCCAACATCAATAATTACTGCTCCTTCTTTCACAAAACTTGAATCTACAAGATTGGGTTTTCCTGCCGCCACAATTAAAATGTCGGCTTCTCTACAAACTTTATTCAAATTTAATGTTTTAGAGTGAGTAATTGTTACTGTCCCATGTAGATTCAACAACATAAGCGATAGGGGTTTTCCGACAAGCAAACTTCTTCCTATGACAACAATTTTCTTACCTTCAATTGTAATATTTTGGGATTTTAATAAATTAATAATTCCTGCTGGTGTGCATGATCTCATCGCAGGCTCATTTTTTACTAGTTTGCCGATGTTTATCTCATTTAGTCCATCGACATCTTTGCTTGGATTAATTTGGCTGATCAGTTTTTGCTCGTCAAACTTCTTTGGGATGGGAAGTTGTAGTAATATTCCATCAATATTTTTATCAGAATTAAGTTTGATTATTAATTTTTCAACTTCTTTTTGCTCTACACTTTCTTTTAGATGAAAGATAAAGCTCTTTATTCCAATCCTTGTACATGCTTTTTCCTTGTTATTAACGTAAACACCGCTCGCTGGGTCATCACCTATTCTTATTACCGCTAAACCGGGAGCTCTTTTTGCAATTTTTTTATTACTGGAGATATAGTCAGTTAACCTTTCTTCAATTTTAAGAGATAATTTTTTACCGTCTAATTTTAATGACATTTAGAAAAACATCTCCTTTTTACACCTAGCATGCCTATAATTTTAAATTATTCAAATAGTTTTATCTATATTCTGTGCAAAACATCATAACTACCTTAAAGAAATTGTTTTATCTGTGGAGGAGAAGTCAAGTCCCACTAAAACAACCAATTAAAATTTCAAGAATAGATAATCTCATAATTTTTTTAATATGCATTTTAATTTCAATAATTTCTTCTTATAAACTACTTCTTATCTCGCCTTTGAATATCGCAGATATTTTTTCTTGGTTTTTGACCTTTAGTGAAACACTTATTAGTTCCGGAGTTTTGATATTAGTTTCAAAAAAAGAGAATCCTACAATTTCTTCAAGACAGATCTTCTTGATCATTACTCTTCTCTTAGCAGTACAAGTTACGAAATTAGCCTTAGCTTCAGTCATAAGTCCATTATCTATGATAATTCCACCGGCATTAATAATATCTCAAGGGATGGGAAGTATAACAGCTTTAGCTTGGGTATCAATAGCGAGTCTTATTTGGCCTGACCCAGAAATTGTTTTCAATAACAATTTATTTTTTATTTTATTAGTTTGTGCTTCAATAGTATCTCTTCTTGGAGGAAGAATAAGAAGTAGGGCTCAGTTACTTCAACTATCAATTTTTGTCCCAATAGGATCGTTCATGAGTCAATGGGTATTGATAGGTAAAGATAAAATATCTCTTATTAATAAGCAAGATTTTGTTTTAGCTAATAGCGATATTTTTTCTGATTCCTTGCTGTTGGCAATAGTTATGCTTTTTACAATTTTATTTATTCCTATTTTTGAATCGATATTCGGATTATTAACTAAAGCAAGATTGCTCGAATTGGCTGATAAGGAGAAACCTCTTATTAGAAGATTGTCTCTAGAAGCTCCTGGTACTTATGAACATACCTTACTGATATGTGGTTTAGCAGAGGAAGCAACAAGAATGATTGGTGGTGATATTGATCTTATTAAAACTGGAGCGTTATATCATGATGTTGGCAAATTACATGCACCTAATTGGTTTATTGAAAATCAGGATGGTTCAAAAAATCCGCATGACGAATTAGATGATCCTATTAAAAGTGCAGAAGTATTACAGGCTCACGTTGATGAAGGATTGAAATTTGCAAGAAAAAATAGACTGCCTAAAATGATAGCTGATTTTATTCCTGAACATCAAGGTACCCTTAAGATGGGATATTTTTTTCAAAAAGCTAAAGAAAAAAATCTCGACACAAATGAATACTATTTTAGATACAAAGGTCCTATTCCTCAGTCCAAAGAAACGGCTATTTTAATGCTTGCAGATGGATGTGAAGCGGCACTGAGAGCTATGAATATTAATGCATCTGATAAAGAAGCTTTGAAAACAATTTCTAATATTATCTACTCGCGTAAAAAAGATGGGCAATTAGATGATAGTAATTTATCTAAAGGAGAAATTTTTCTAATAAAAAGGGCATTCTTGAATGTTTGGAAAAGAATTAGACATAGAAGAATTCAGTACCCAACTAGCAAGAATAATACTTTTTCTTGATTTTCAATTTTATAACCTTATACTTCTTCTGTGTTTCGGATTACACCAATAAAGAAGAGCTAGCGTACTTAATAATGTTGTTAAAAGAGTGAATCCACCAACTCCATAAATGTCTTGAAGAGTTATGAGCCTTACAACTGAATAAGGACCCATACCAGATATTACCATTGATAAAGATACCAAAGTTAAAGTTACTCCCCATTTTCTCTCTGCTAAAAGAGCGGCTGAAGAGACTATTCCAACAATTGCAGCAGGCCATCCAAGACTTATGGCAAGAGTTATATTCGCAACTTTAAGTGGAGGCCCATAACTTATTATTAATGCGATTATTGGAAGTGCAATTATGTTGCCTATTAAGCCAACCCACGAAAGTGCCCAATATCCAAGTACCCTTTCTCTCATTATTTACTACTTTAACTATAAGTTTAATCTACAGTATTAAGAGACTATTTTTAAAGCTACTTAATAATCCTAGGAAAATAATTTAATTTGCAGGATTAGGAAGAAATTCGTTATCAGAATTCTCTAAATTATCAAATTGTGGATGAATTGAATTTTTTTTCTCAGAAAATACAAGTCTATTTAAAGCATTAACGTAAGCATTCGCTGCTGCAACTACAACGTCTGTATCAGCAGAGTGACCAGAATATATTTTATTATCTCTTCTTATTCTTATTGTTACTTCGCCCAAAGCATCAATTCCTTCTGTTACCGACTTAACAGAAAATTCAATTAATTCATTAGGAACTTTAGCTAATTTATTTAAAGCCTCGCATACAGCATCAACAGGCCCAGTACCTATTGATACAGCAGTATTCTCACTATTATCTTCTGTGTTTAGAAGCGAAATAGTGGCAGTAGGTTTAGAAGCGTTACCACAACTTACTTGTACAAGACTTAATTGAAATTTAGCTTCTGGGAGCTGAACTTGTTCACTAACAATTGCTTCTAAGTCTCTATCAGTAATTTCTCTTTTCCTGTCAGCTAAATCCTTAAAACGGGCAAAAGCATCATTTAAATCTTCTCGGCTTAAGTCATATCCCATCTCTTCTAATCTTGCTCTTACCGCACTTCTTCCACTAAGTTTCCCTAAAGATATTTTGTTGTCACTCAAACCAACAGTTTTTGCATCGATAATTTCGTAAGTTAGTCTATTTTTTAAGACACCATCCTGATGAATGCCTGACTCATGTGCAAAAGCGTTAGCTCCAACAATTGCTTTATTAGGTTGTACAGTCATTCCAGTTAGGTTAGAAACAAGTCTAGAGGTTTTTGTTATTTCTTCTGTTCTTATAGCCGTAAGAGGAGTTGGGGAATCTGGATTTCTTTTGAAAAAACTATTAAAAAAACTTTTCCTGACATGGAGTGCCATAACTAATTCTTCTAGAGAGGCATTTCCGGCTCTTTCTCCAATTCCATTAATAGTACATTCTAGTTGTCTTGCTCCATTTTTTACTGCTTCAAGAAAATTGGCTACTGCTAAACCCAAATCATTATGACCATGAACAGAGATTACTGCCTCATCAATATTAGGAACATTTTTATTTATGTCGGCGATTAGGTTGCCAAATTCAGTAGGAGTTGTAAATCCAACAGTATCAGGAATATTTATTGTTGTCGCTCCTGCAGTAATTGCTAGTTGAATCACTTCATATAAAAATTCAGGATCACTCCTTGAGGCATCTTCACAAGAAAACTCAATATCATCTACTAAGGATTTTGCATAATTAACCATTTCTGGAACTATTTGAAGAACATCTTTTCTGGATTTTTTTAGTTTATGTTTAAGATGAATATCACTTGTGGCAATAAAGGTATGTATTCTTTTCTTGGGAGCTGGACTTACTGCTTCGTAACATGCTTTTATATCTCCTTTAGACGCTCTAGCTAAACCGCATATTATAGGACCATTTTCTTTCCCTACAGCATTAGCAATTTTATTAACAGCTTTAAAATCTCCTGGACTTGCGAAAGGGAATCCAGCTTCAATAACATCTACTCCTAATCTTGCTAATTGATGGGCGATAGCAAGTTTTTCTTCGAGATTTAGACTGGCACCAGGAGATTGCTCTCCATCTCGAAGAGTTGTATCAAATATCAAAATTCTTCCAGGATCTTTTGACATCAGCGAGTATAACCTAGACTCATATTAAGCTAATTAAAAAAATTTGACTAGATATAGTTCAATAAAAATTTGCTGAAAGTTTATAACTTAAATAATATTGGTTAAAATTCTGAGAAAAAAAAACAAATACTTAAATTTTTAAAGTATTCTTTTATGATTAAAGACTTTTTATTATAAAAGATTTCGATTTTTATAGAACTACAGGCACATATTTAAAAAGTATGAATGGGCAATACTCTAAAAATAATGTTTTAGGCCAGTTAGCGATAGTTTTACATGCTCATCTACCTTATGTCAGAAAAAATGAAAAAAACTCCTTAGAAGAGGATTGGTTATTTCAGGCGATTTTAGAATGTTATATACCACTTCTACAATCAATCGAATCTTCCAAAAGTGAAAATCCTTTAAATACCAAACTTACTATTAGTTTGTCTCCAACATTATTATCACTTCTAAATAATAAAAAAATTCAAGAAACATTCCCAAGCTGGATTGAAACAAGAAATGATTTCTTAAACGAACTGCCTAAAGCAGAAAAAAATGCCTCTGAATTTTTAATGAATAACCTTAATGACAAATACTTGTATTGGCAAAAATGTTCTGGAAATTTAATTGAGAAGTTTAGATTTTTAAATAACTCTGGAAATTTGGATATTCTTACTTGTGCCGCAACACACGGATATTTGCCAATTTTAAGGGAGAATCCAGAAACTGTTAAAGGACAAATTAATACAGCAATTAGGAACCATGAAAATATTTTTGGAACTAAGCCTTTAGGTATTTGGTTACCTGAATGTGCATATTATGAGAATTTAGATGAAATACTATTTAATTCCGGAATTAGATATGCAATATTAGATGGTCATGGAATTCTAAACGCCACACCAAGGCCTAGGTATGGTGTATACGCTCCAATATGCTCAAAAAAAGGAGTTGCCTTCTTTGGAAGAGATAGTGAGTCTACTTTACCCGTCTGGTCTGCAAAGGACGGGTTTCCTGGAGACAAAGTATATAGGGAATTTCACAAAGATTTGGGATGGGAATTGCCTATCTCCAAACTCCAAAAGAAAGGTATCTCAACTAAAAGACCTTTAGGTTTGAAGTTTTATAAGATTACAGATGATAAGGTGCCATTAGGGGAAAAGGCATTTTATTTAGAAAATGAAGCCAAAAAGAAGGTTGCAGAACATGCTGATTCTTATCTTCTCGCTAGATCCAAACAATTAGAAAAATTAACATTATCCTCTTCCTTTAAGCCCTTATTAGTAGCTCCATTTGATGCTGAGTTATTTGGTCATTGGTGGTATGAGGGACCTTTTTTTATTGAAAATATTTTAAAAAACTCCAGTAAATATTCAATTAAGCTTACAAATTTAAAAGAATTCTTAGTTCAAAAGCCAAATCTTCAGATTTGCGATCCATCACCATCAAGCTGGGGACAAGGAGGTTACCATAATTACTGGATTAATGATGCAAATTCGTGGATTGTTCCCGAAATCACTAAAGCAGGCTCAACTTTTGTTGATTTATGCTCGAAAAATTTTAATAATGATTTATCTCCAAGACTTTTCAAGCAAGCAGCAAGAGAATTACTTCTCTCTGAATCCTCTGATTGGAGTTTTATACTAAGAGCTGGAACTACAACTGAGCTTGCAAAAGAGAGAATAGAAAGACATTTGTTCAGATTCTGGAAAATGGTTGAAATGATTAAAAATCATTCCAATATTAATTTAAAATTTCTTGAAGATATTGAGGAAGAAGATAAAGTTTTCCCAGATATAAATATTGATGATTGGCGAAAATAAAAAACACTAAGATCTAGTTATCCCTAAAGTCTCACAACTTTAGCTGAAAAAATTTCTGAAATTTATAATATAGAAGAAAAAAAATATTATTAAGCTGTCAAAGTAGTAAGCGACGCATTAATACTTAACTGATCGTGATAGAAGTTTTATGCCATAAGCCACAAATTGGCTTAAAAGTAGTATGGATATTTTTATGTTATGAAAAAAGTGTTGAATAATTCAATTTAACTTAAGCATTCCTAGTTTTACTTTTAGAGGTGAATTTATAAACATTTTACTCATAACGTAAATTAGTTTTGGGAGTGGAAGTGTATTAGTAAGAAAACCTACCCATTCATTAGTTGATAATCTAAAGAAATTTGAGAAAAAGCTTCTTAATCTACTTTCGTCAAAACTCATCAATCTTCTAAGACCATACTGGTAAAGTTTATGCCTTTGTGTTAACTCGTAAGGCCATAGGATCCCCCACCCTTTTGTTGCTAGTTCAAGAGAACTTAGATCAGGTTCTTTTAAAAATATTGCTAATTTTTCTGCAAGTAGTGGAGCTCTTCTTAATAAAGAACCGATCATGTATCCTGATGCAGGATGCACCATGCTAGCTGAGCCTCCAAAACCAAGTACAAATTGTTTTTTAAATGGGAGGGGTAAATTCATTGGGAAAAGGCAATTCTCTTCATGAAAAATTTCACTTACTTCAATACCCTTACTATTAAGTCTTTTAAATAGTCTTTTTTTTAGATTCTCTTGCGATAATGCAGGATAACTAGCTAAAGATGTTTCTTCAACAAAAAAAGTTTCATTTCCAAGATCCATCGCATAGAGAAAGGATGGAGATGATAACTTTTCTTCATTATTTAAATGATTTGGACGAAAATCCATTAAAACAAACTGTTCACTATTGACGGGTGGGGATGAAAATTTGCCGACAATTCCATACGCAGCTTGTTGAGCGATTTCATTTTGGACTGGTCTTTTTATAAAATTACTTTTATGACCACTTGCGTCAATGACTAACCTTGCCTTTATCTTTAGGCCTGAGAAACAAATTACCTCAGAAATTTTATTTTTCTCTTTAATATCTTTTGCTGTTTCATTCAACCATTCAATCCCTTTACACTTTTTTAAAAGTTCGCTTTGAAAAGCTTCTTGATTTATCAAACCGTAATCGTAATTATGTTTTGTTGGATTATCTCCATTTTTATTTTCCCCATTTCCAAAAAAACTAACTGTTTTACACCATCGATGAGATAATAAAGACTCTAATCCTAATTCCTCTAATTCAGAAGCCCAAATACCATATGTATTTTCCCATTTTTCATTTGGAGATTTAGTTGATATCCCCTTTATATTTAAATCTTGCTTAGCTAATTCTGAAGCCAAGCATAGTGCTGCAGGCCCGGAACCTAGAATTAAAATATCAAGTATTTCCATATGATCTAATAAACTATTTTCTTTTAATTTTCTGAGCCTTCATTTAATTGGTCTGTTTCTTCTGTTTGTGCATGAGGAACCAAGACAACTTCTGCTAAATGATCACCCTCATCCAACCTTTGTAATTTTACTCCAGTAGCGGCTCTAGATTGTTGGGAAATTTTATCTGCGTTTGTTCTTACTATCACACCTTTTTCGGTCACAAAAAGTAATTCCTCCCCTTCACCGAGAACCTTCAAACAAACTAAAACATCATCTTTTATTCTGAATTTTATTGCTCTCAAACCCATGCCTGCTCTTTTTTGTAATCTAAACTGAGTTACAGGCACTCTTTTACCTAGTCCAAATGCACTAGCTATTAGTACCCAAGGTCCTTCTGAAGAGTTAACTTCAAGATTTTCATCAAATTCTTTAGTGCTATCTTCATTTTTAGCTAATTGATCAACTAAATCAGATGTCAAAACATCCATAGATACAAGATTGTCTCCTTTTCTCAGGTTCATAGATTTAACCCCCCTCGCTGTCCTTCCAAGTGGTCTTAATTCGTTAATATCTAGTCTGAAATGAATCGCCATTCCTGTTCTTGATCCAATCAAAACACTATCCCCTTCTCTTGATAATCTAACCCAAGTTAAAGCGTCTCCATCCTCAAGATTTATCGCTATTAATCCATTTGATCGAATTTTTGAAAAAGCAGAAAGTGAAGTTCTTTTTATAAATCCAGCCTTGGTTAGCATTAATAGATAACAATCGTTATCAAAAGAATCTACTGCAACTAGCGAGGTTATCTTTTCTTCTCTTGGTATTGGGAGAAGTTGAACTGATGGAGTACCTTTAGCTGTTCTGCTACTCATGGGAACTCTATATGCTGGCAGAGCATAAGATACCCCTCTATCACTAAAAAGCAAAAGAGTATCATGATCATTACAGCTTATAAATAGCTTTACTTCATCATCTTCTTGTGTCTTTGTTCCAGCTTTACCTCTAGACCCACGACTTGTAGATTCGAATTCATTAACAGGCATTCTTTTTAAATAACCTGCTTCAGTCAATAAAACTACAGATCTTTCATTAGCAATAAGATCAATATCATCTAGACCACCGCCTAAATCAAGTATTTCTGTTTTTCTTGGAGAGGAAAATCTTTCATCGATTTTATTAAGTTCTTCAAGAATAATTTCAAAAATTCTTTCTTTACTATTCAAAATTTGCTGATATAAGTTGATTTTTCTGGTTAACTCATCATGTTCCCCTTTGATTTTATCTGCTTCTAGTGCTGTTAATCTTCTTAATTGCATTTGTAAAATAGCTTCTGCCTGTGTGGCAGACAACTCATGATCAGTTTGTAATTTTTCTCTGGCTGAAGCTGTATCTTTTGCTGATCTTATTAGATTAATAATTTCATCCATAGAACCCAACGCTAATAAAAGACCTTTTACAATATGATCCCTTTCTTCAGCCTTTTTTAATAAAAATCCTGTTCTTCGTCTTATTGTCTCCACTCTGAAGTCTAGAAATACATCTAACATTTTTCTTAGTGAAAGTGTTGTGGGCTCTCCTTTTACTAAAGCTAAGATGTTTGCACTAAAGTTATTTTGTAGAGGTGTTAATTTAAATAAATTATTTAAAACTACTTGTGGGTAGGCATCCCTTTTTAGTTCAATAACAATCCTCATTCCATCTCGATCACTCTCATCTCTAATATCAGAAATACCTTCTAATTTTTTTTCATTAACCAAGTCTGCAATTCTCTCTATCAATGCCGCTTTATTAGTTTGAAATGGAAGCTCTGTAATTATTACTGCATCCTTTTCTGCCCTGCCAGGGGATTTAATTTGCTCAATATTAGCTACACCTCTCATGGTTATTGAACCCCTGCCTGTCTTGAAAGTTTCTTTGATACCATCTCTTCCTAAGATTTGACCGCCTGTTGGGAAATCAGGCCCCTTAATTATTTCAAAAAGTTCTCTATCTTCAATCGGAGGGTTTTTAATTATTGACTTAAGACCATTAATTAATTCCCCTAAGTTATGAGGTGGAATATTAGTTGCCATTCCTACTGCTATTCCAGATGATCCATTTAGAAGAAGTTGAGGGATTCTAGCAGGTAAAACTGTTGGCTCTTGTTGCGATCCGTCAAAGTTATCGGCGAAATCTACAGTTTCAGATTCAATATCCTCTAGTAAACTTTCATCTGTAAGAGACTGTAAACGAGATTCTGTATATCTCATTGCTGCTGGAGGGTCGTTATCTACAGATCCGAAGTTTCCATGGCCATCTATGAGTGGCATCCTCATAGAGAAATCTTGCGCCATCCTAACCAAAGCATCATAAACAGCTGTATCGCCATGCGGGTGGTATTTACCAAGAACTTCTCCAACAACTCTTGCACATTTTCTGTATGGTCTACCGCTAGTCAAACCAAGTTCATACATTGCATAAAGAATTCTTCTATGAACAGGTTTTAATCCATCTCTTGCATCTGGAAGGGCACGACCAACTATAACGCTCATTGCATACTCAAGATAAGAGCGAGACATCTCATTTCTTAAGTCAGTCTGAATAATTCGGTCGTTATCTTCGCTTAATCCAGAGTTATCAGAATCTAAAATATCAGACATACAAAAATCCTTTCTTCAATAATAATCGCTGATTGTCATAATGAATAAAAAAAAAGATTTATTTAATTCCCAAATACTCACATTTACACACAAATCAAAATAAAACCTGTTGTTTTTGAATAAACCTTGGCTTATTACCCCTTTAGTTGTTAATTTAATCAGAATAAAAGAAAACTATCGTGAATATTGAACTTGGTTTAAATAAAAAAGTCAGACGGGCTTATGGCATCGATGAAATAGCTTTAGTCCCTGGTAATAGAACACTTGATTATGATTTGACTGATCCTTCTTGGTCAATAGGTGATTTCAAAAGAGAAGTTCCGATCGTCGCTAGTGCCATGGATAGTGTTGTCGATGTCAATACGGCTGTAGAGCTCACAAAATTAGGTTCCCTAGGGGTTATTAATATGGAGGGCATACAAACACGATATGAAAACCCTGATGAAATATTGAACCAAATAGCATCGGTTGGGAAGAATGATTTTGTTCCACTAATGCAGAAAATATACAGTGAACCGGTCAAGGAGGGATTGATTGTACAAAGAATAAATGAGGTGAAAGAAAGAGGAGGTATAGCAGCTTTTAGTGGGACTCCTTACGCTGCCATTAAGTTTAAAGAAACACTTAATAATTCCAAAATAGATTTATTTTTTCTTCAAGGAACAGTTGTTTCTACTGAACATCTAGGTATGGAAGGTAAGGAAACCTTAAATATTAAAGATCTTTGTCAATCTATGAAAGTCCCAGTTGTAGCAGGTAATTGTGTTACTTACGAAGTTGCAAAACTTCTCATGGATGCTGGAGTTGCAGGATTGATGGTTGGGATAGGACCTGGAGCGGCATGTACATCAAGAGGAGTATTGGGAATTGGAATCCCTCAAGCAACTGCAATTTCTGATTGTAGTGCGGCAAGAAATGATTACTTTAAAGAAAGTGGTCGCTATATTCCTATTATTGGTGATGGAGGCATTGTTACTGGCGGAGATATCTGTAAATGTTTAGCATGTGGAGCAGATGCTGTAATGATTGGATCCCCAATAGCTAAATCCTCAAACGCTCCAGGCAAAGGATTTCACTGGGGTATGGCTACTCCAAGTCCAGTATTGCCAAGGGGCACAAGAATTGAAGTTGGTTCTACAGGATCCTTAGAAAGAATAATTAAAGGCCCTGCCTTACTTGATGATGGGACACATAACTTAATGGGAGCCATTAGAACCTCAATGAGTACTCTTGGGGCAAAAAATATTAAAGAAATGCAAGAAGTTGAAATAGTTATCGCACCATCGCTTCTCACAGAAGGTAAGGTTTATCAAAAAGCTCAGCAGCTTGGGATGGGTAAGTAGTTCACCTAGAGAAAAATTATAAATCCTTAGTTAATTAAGTATTAATTTGAAAAATTTTCTAATTAGGAGTTATTATGAAATGATGGGGGAAACCCCATACTCCTCACACACTAAATCGCCCGATTAATCGGGCTTTTTTAGATATTTTGTTACTTATATTATTTTATCTGTAATGAAATCATCACTTAAAAGAATTGCCTGCTAAATTTTCAAAAAGGAATACTTAAATTATGTCATCAGCTCCAGCCGTAACTGATTCTTCATTTGACAAGGATGTACTGCAAAGTGATCTACCAGTATTGGTTGATTTTTGGGCACCATGGTGCGGTCCATGTAGGATGGTTGCACCTGTTGTAGAAGAAATCTCAAAAGACTTTGAAGGGAAAATTAAAGTTTTTAAATTAAACACAGATGAGAATCCAAATGTAGCTAGTCAATACGGAATTAGAAGTATCCCTACATTAATGATCTTTAAAGGAGGTCAAAAAGTTGATACCGTTGTTGGTGCTGTGCCAAAAGCAACTCTCTCGAGCACTTTAACTAAGCATTTATAAATTTAAAAGCTTTGTATAAAATTGGATTGATAGACTATGGAATGGGTAATATTCATTCTGTAACAAAATCTCTAGAAAGTCTTGGAGAAGAAATTATATTAATTAAAAACTTTAATGATTCCAAGCTTTGTAAAGCGATAATACTTCCTGGTGTTGGAGCATTTGATCCAGCGATGAATAATCTCATAAATACTGATTTGATAACTGATTTGAAAAATTGGATCAAAAGTGGGAAGTCCTTTTTAGGGATATGTTTAGGTCTCCAACTCCTTTTTGAATCTAGTGATGAAGGAAAAGTAAAAGGGCTGGGGATTTTAAAAGGAAAAATACAAAAAATACCCAATATTGTTAACCAAAGAATTCCACATATGGGTTGGTGCCAACTTTTACCTACAAAACCAAATACGTTATTAGAGCTTGAAGATTTAAATAATTGGGTCTATTTTGTACATTCCTATCATGCAATCCCAGATGAATTAAATATTATTGCAGCTCAGGTTGATTATGGCTCTGAAAAATTAACTGCAATGATTGAGAATGATAATTTATTGGCCTGTCAATTTCACCCGGAAAAATCTGGAAAAACCGGTGAAAAACTTTTGAGAAGATGGCTGAGTAATATTCAATAACAGATGCTTAGGGATGAAGACTAACTTAAGATTAATAAGTGGTAAAAAACTCAAAAGTCCAAATAATTCTTATACTAGACCTACAACTTTGAGAGCGAGAGAGGCCATATTTAATATATTGAACAATAGAGTTGAAAATAGTAACTGGTTGGATTTATTCAGTGGAACAGGAGCTATATCTTGTGAAGCCTATAATCACGGGGCAAGCAAAATACTTGCAATTGAAAAAAACAAAATCAACTCAAAAATTTGCTTAGAAAATTTACTCTCGTTGGAGAACATAGAGAATAGGAGAAATGATATCGAAGTTATTCGTAAAGACGTCTTGAAATGGACAAAACCAAATTATGAAAGAAACTTATCATCTAGAAATATGGATTTAAATAAATTAAAATTTGATTTTGTTTATCTAGATCCTCCTTACAATGTGCATTTTCATGAATTAGTTTTAAATCAATTATTCAATTGTAATTTTTTAAAAAAAGATTCAACAATTATTTGTGAACATTCTCCAAACTTATTTATTAAAAAAAGTACTTTGTGGGAAACTATAGATGTAAGAAATTATGGGCAGTCAAGATTAACATTTTTAATCAATGTCCAGCATCCCTGAACCTCTTCTGTATTGATTCCATGCACTTACGAATAATCCAAGAAGGGTTATTGGAACTAAACCTAAAACAATTCCACATAGAAGAGGCTCGATCATTTTTTTTGCCTTTTTTGAGTTTCTTAATCACAATTGTTACATAGAGATTATTTTTTGTGTCAACATTTTCATCAACAGCAGCAGAAAGAGACTTTAAAAGAGGATTCTTAAAAATTGTTTTTATTTTATTTGGAGTTTTATTGATTTGTTTTTCAATATTTTTCGTAAATAATCATGAAAATAATAAATATATTATTGAAACTCTTGAGGTTAATGGTTCTGCTGAGGATGGAGATGCTCTTTTTAAGATGAATTGTGTTGGATGTCATGGAATTACAGCAAGAGGATTAGTTGGCCCAGACTTACACTCAATAACTAAACGTTTGAATGATAAACAGATAATAAAACAAGTTACTGGAGGCTTAACTCCTCCCATGCCAAGTTTTGAAATTGATCCTGTAAATATGTCTAATTTATTAAAATATCTTCATAGCCTTGAATGATTTTGGGAAAAAATTTTTCTAATTTAAAGGTAATATTAGTTGAACCAAAGGGCCCTTCAAATGTAGGGAGCGTCGCTAGATTATGCTCCAACTTTGAAGTTGATGAATTAAGAATTGTTTCTCCTAAATGCGATATATTTTCTTTAGAAGCTAAAAAAATGGCTCTTAAAGGTTATAAATTTCTTCAAAATTGTAAGATTTATGATGATCTTCAACAAGCAATTTTTGACTGTGATTTAGTTCTAGCATCTTGTGGAAGGATTGATATAAATAAAAATTCATTTTTTGGATCTTCTGAAGATATATTTGATTGGACTTTATCCTTTAAAAACATAAATAATTTAGCAATTATATTTGGAAGAGAAGATAGAGGGTTATCTAACAGTGAATTGCTACTGGCAAATAAAACCTTCAATATCCAAACTTCTCAGAATAATCCTTCATTAAATCTTTCTCACGCAGTTTCAATAGCTTTGTATGAGTTAAATAAGTGTTCAAAAAGAAACTTTGATCATGAACTAAAAGTTTTTAATCTTGCATCATCAAAACAAATTCATGATTCATTTTTGGAGATAGAGGAATTACTTTTAAAGGTTGGATATCTTTTAAAACATACTTCTAAGGCAAAAATCAGTAAATTTAAGAATTTTATTTTGAGGTCAAATACATCAATGAAGGAAATAAATGTTTTAAGAGGAATTGTCCATCAAATAAACTGGTTTTTGAACAATTCAAAAAAAAATAGGTAAGTAAAAATTTATTAGTTATTCTTCACTTCTTGTTTTAATTTGATAGGGGATATTTACTAAAAACATTTTCTGAAGTAGCATCTATTGATTATTTGAATATTTAAGAAAACTAAAACTGTGCCTACAACAAAGAAAAGAAGAGTTTTCCCCTTTACAGCTGTAATTGGCCAAGAAGAAATGAAATTGGCTCTCTTATTAAATGTAATTGATCCAAGAATTGGAGGCGTGATGATAATGGGTGATAGAGGGACTGGAAAGTCCACCACAATCAGAGCCTTAGCTGATTTGTTGCCTGCAATCGATGTTGTTAAAGACGATCCATATAATAGTTCTCTAGTCGATCCTGATTTACAAAGTAAAGAAGTTTTGGAAAAAATTACTCAAGGAGAAAATCTAGAGAGTATTCAAAAACAAGTACCTATGGTTGACTTGCCTTTAGGGGCTACTGAAGACAGACTTTGTGGAACCATTGATATAGAGAAGGCTTTGAGTGAGGGTGTTAAGGCATTTGAACCAGGGTTATTAGCAAAAGCTAATAGGGGTTTATTATATGTTGATGAAGTGAATTTACTTGATGATCATTTGGTCGATGTACTTTTAGATTCGGCTGCTTCAGGATGGAATACAGTTGAAAGGGAGGGGGTCTCAGTTCGACATCCAGCTAGATTTGTCCTTATTGGTTCAGGAAATCCAGAAGAAGGTGAATTAAGACCTCAACTATTAGATAGGTTTGGAATGAGTGTTGAGGTTAAGACAGTTAGAGATGCTGAATTAAGAGTTCAGGTTGTAGATCAAAGAACTTCTTTTGACAATAATCCTGATGAGTTTTCATTAAGCGTTGAGAAACAACAGGATGAACTTCAACAAAAGGTTATTAAAGCACAAGAAATATTAACTTCTGTTCAAATGGACGATGACTTAAGATTGAATATTTCTGCAATCTGCGGAGAACTAGATGTTGATGGTTTACGCGGAGATATTGTTACAAATCGATCGGCAAGGGCAATTGCAGCCTTTGAGGGCAGAACTGAAGTGCAAGAAGATGACATAGCAAGGGTTATCTCTTGCTCTTTAAGGCACAGACTAAGAAAAGATCCCTTAGAACAAGTTGATTCAGGTGAAAGAGTTATTCAAGCTTTTTGTAAAGTGTTTGATTTAGATGAAAAAGAAAATCTTTCAAAATTTCAATTGTCTGCAGAAGCTTAATTACAGTGAGAATAATTGGGATTGACCCTGGATTAGCTAGAGTAGGTTATGGAATTATTGAAATAGAAAATGAAAAAAAGATATTATTAGATTGTGGTGTTATTGAGACAGGTAAAGATAAAAAAGAAGAAGATAGACTTTATGAGATATTCAAAGATCTTAATGAATTAATAAATCATTGGAATCCAACATCAGCGGCGGTAGAAAAATTTTTCTTTTACAGATCAAGCACTACCATTAGTGTGGTGCAGGCTAGAGGCGTAATTATGATGGTATTGGCCTCAAAAAAAATTCATGTTAGTGAATATTCTCCTGCTCAGATAAAATTAACCATTGCTGGGTCTGGAAAAGCATCTAAGAAAGAAGTTCTTGATGCTGTTATGTATAGTTTAGAACTTAAAAAACCTCCAAAACCTGATGATTCAGCAGATGCCTTGGCCATAGCCCTCACAAAACTGAATGAAGATGGCATCAACTGAAGTTTCAATATGACTATTTCTGAAAAAAAGAAATTGGAGAGGCATGCCTTTAGAAAAATTAGAGATAAGATTTCTCTAAATCAAAGAGAAAATGTAGAAAAGAATGTAAAATTATATGTTGATTCATTTATTAAGGAATATAAAAATATTGGTTACATAGCAATATATTGGCCTCTAAGAAATGAAGTAGATATTAGAAGTCTCAAGGAAAAATTTTCTTTAGCTTTGCCTAGATGTAAAGATAAAAATGAATTATTATTTTATCCATGGGATGAAGAACCTCTCACAAAAGATTGTGAGGGGATACTAAGTCCAAACAACTCTTCCCCATTAAGTCATTTACAAATAAGCATGATACTTGTTCCTTGTCTTTCTGTTGATAAAAATTTAACAAGATTAGGATATGGAGGAGGTTATTTTGATAAATTAAGGAAAGATAATGATTGGAGAAATGTTCCATGCATTGGAGTATTAACTTCGAATTGTGTAAGCACAATTCCATTAACCAGAGCTGATTGGGATATTCCTTTATCAGGGTTTATCACAGAAAAAGAAATATTTGTATAATAGAAAACTGATAAAGTGATTAATTTATAGTTTTAAAAATGGAAAATCAGGAAAAATGCAATAATTTATCAAGATTAGTAGAAAAGTTGAAGAAATCAGAAGATCCAAAAAGAAAATATGAATACATTTTGTGGTTAGGGAAAAAATTGAAAGAACCAGATAATGAAATCTATGTTGAAGAAAATAAAGTTAAGGGATGCGTTTCAGAAGTTTTTGTTAAGGCAAATATTAAAGGCGGTAAATTATTTTGGGAAGGATATTCTGATGCCCTTATAACCAAGGGTTTGTTAGCATTTTTAATTACTGGGTTAAATGAATTAACACCAAATGAGGTTGTTAAAATAGATAAGAAATTTATTGAAGATACTGGTTTGAGATCAAGCCTAACACCTTCTCGGTCAAATGGTTTTTTAAACATATTGTTGAAAATGCAGTCTCAAGCAAATGAATTTTTGTAGGTCTAATAATATAAAATTAAACTCAAAGTTAAAAGAAATAAAAAATGAGAAAATGCAAAATTGGGATTGTAGGTTTTGGAACTGTAGGTTCAGGAATTTATAAAATATTAAGTTCTGAAGTTGATTCACATCCAATTCTAAAAGAAATAGAAGTTGCAAAAATAGCAGTTAAAGATCTTAATAAAGAAAGGGAAATTGAGCTAGATAATAATTTATTAACTGATGATCCATTTGAATTAATTAATGACCCCTCTATAAATGTAATTGTTGAAGTAATGGGTGGGGTTGATTTGGCGAAAGATATTATTCTGCAATCATTAAAATTAGGTAAATCTGTTGTTACAGCAAATAAAGCAGTCATTGCAAGATATGGAGAAGAAATATATAAAACTGCATCTGAAGAAGGAGTTTATATATTGTCAGAGGCGGCAGTTTGCGGGGGGATTCCTATAATCGAACCCTTAAAAAGATCATTAAAAAGTAACAGCATAAAAAAAATGGTTGGGATAATAAATGGCACAACAAATTTTATTCTTTCCAAGATGACAAATGAAAAAGCTGATTACAAGGAGACCTTAAAATTGGCACAAAGCCTTGGATATGCAGAATTTGATCCAACTTCAGATGTTGAGGGGCATGATGCTGCTGATAAGATTTCAATTCTTAGTGAACTTGCATTTGGAGGGAAAATCAAAAGAGAGGAGATTCATTCTGAGGGAATTAGTAAAATTAATCTAAAGGATATCGAATATGCCAATAAATTAGGTTTTGAAATAAAACTTTTAGCGCTCTCCGAAAGGGGACAAATTAATAGTAATGATTCACTCGCTTTGAATATTTGGGTAGGACCTTCTTTGATTCCAAAATCTCATCCATTGGCAACAGTTAAGGGAGTTAATAATGCCTTATTGATAGAGGCTGATCCTCTTGGAGAGATAATGTTATATGGTCCCGGTGCAGGGAGTGGCCCAACTGCGGCATCAGTAGTATCAGATATATTAAATCTGCATGCCGCCTCAGTAAAAAATAATAATTCAATCGATCCATTGTTATCTTTTGATTTCTGGAGAAACTGCCATATAATAAGTTCCTCACAAATAAATAAAAAAAATTATCTTAGAATTATTTGCCTTGATAGTCCAGGTGTCATTGGAAAGATTGGAGATATTTTTGGAAAGAATAATGTATCAATCGAATCAATTGTTCAACTTGATGCTAGTGAGGACAAAGCTGAAATTGTCGTTATTACTCATGAGGTGCGTAATGGAGATTTTGAGAGATCGAAAGATGAAATAAATTCGCTAAATGAAGTCAAAATTATTGCAAGTCAATTAAGTTGTATTTAAAAAAATAGTTTGCAAATTTCTTTATAGCTTGGTAAACCGAAGAAAGTAAGTGTTTTGTTTTAGCTCCTTAATGATTCATTCAAAACTATTAGAAAATAATAATGAAAATAATAATTTAAATTTTTCTAAAAACCTTTATAAAGGCGCTTGTGTAAAAATTAAAAATAGCAATAAGACTTTTCAAGTTATTGGTTTAAATATAGGTAAAGAAATTTGTTGGGTAAGAGAGTGGCCTTTTGCTTGTAATTCTAAAAAAACATTTGCTTTAGAAATAAGTCAAATAACCTTAAAAATTTTCTGCTCAAATATTTCTTCTGAAAAATTAAGTAATTATGAAATATGAAAAAAAAAGTTGTTTTATCCATATTTATTATTTTAATTTCTTTTTTACAGAATTCTTGTGGCTCTAAAAGAATATCTAAAAAAATCATAGTAGCAAGTTCAGGAAAAATTGAATCTTTAGATCCAGCTAGAGCAAATACTCTTAAAGCAATTCAATTAATCAATTCTCTAGGAGACACATTATATGAATTAAATTCTGATGGAGAATTAATCCCTGAATTAGCTTCGGGGATGCCGATTATTTCAAAGGATAGACTTCAAATAACTATCAATTTAAGAAAGAATGTTTTTTTTCACGATGGAACTTTATTTAACTCAAATGCAATGAAGTTTACCTTTGATAGATTCAAAAGAATTGGAACCATGAACTATATTTTAGGAAATAAGATTAAATCAATAGAAACGCCAAGTGAATATTCAGTCATAATAAATTTGAACAAACCATCAAGTTCTTTAAATGGTTTACTCACATCAGTAAATTTAACTCCAATATCTCCTACATTTTACAAACAATATTCTGATAAATTTCTAAATGAAAAATTCGTTGGTACTGGCAAATATGTGCTGACCAGTTTTTCTAATGAAGTTCAATCAATTGATCCATATTTGAATTATTGGGGTGAAAAGCCCTTAAATAACGGCGTTAATTTTGTGGGATATTCAAATTCATCCTCTCTTTTTGGGGCTTTGAAAAGTAAACAAATTGACGTGCTTTTATCAAATTCAATTGATGATAGTCAGAGAAAAAGTCTAAATAATTTAAGTAAAAATCAACAATTTAAAGAAGGTAATAGCCCTTTCACTGAATTAAGTTTTATAAGCCTTAAAACTAGTTCTTATCCCTTAAGTAATCTTAATTTAAGACTGGCTTTGGCAAAAAGTCTTAATAGAAAATTAATTAGTGAGAAAGTAAGTTATGGATTAAGGAAGCCATCTAGATCAATTATTCCTCCCATATTAAAAAAAGATAATAAAGCACTGTGGCCTAAATATAATTATCTAGAAGCGAGAAGGTTATTAAAAAAGGAAAATTATTGTAATGGAAATATTCTTAAAATACCTCTTACTTATAGATCCAATGTACCAGCTGACAAGCTTATTGCTCTGACATGGCAGGAAGAAATTAAAAATTCTTTGAAAGATTGTATTGAGATTGAACTCAATGGGGTTGAATCTACAACAATTTATAAGAATCTAAGTTTAGGAATTTATACAGCAGTTATTCTCGATTGGACTGGAGCTTATTCTGATCCAGAAGCCTATCTCACTCCTCTTTTAAGTTGCAATGAAATAGTTGAGGGCATATGTAAAAAAGGAGAATCAGTCTATAGCGGTAGTTTTTGGGGATCTAATAAAGTTGAAAGTTTATTTCTTGAGAGTGAAAAAATAAGTGGAATTAACAGATTAGAAAAACTTGTTGAAATTGAAAAAATAGCAGCAAGTTCAATACCTTATATTCCTATTTGGATATCCTCTCAAAAAGCATGGTCTCAAAATAAAATATCGAAACCTATTTTTAATGGCGCAGGAATAATTTCATTTAGTGATCTTGAGTTAATTAATGAGTAGAAATTTAAATAAACTAATAAATTATTCCTTATTAAAAATTTCATTAATACCGATAATGTTATGGATAATTTCTTCATTAGTTTTTATTTTATTAAGAGTTGCTCCAGGCGATCCTGTCGATGCCATACTTGGATCTGGTGCAGATGAGGTTTCTAGGGAATTTCTAAGAAATAAATTGGGTCTAAATGAATCTTTAATAAATCAATATTTTTCATATATTAAAAATATATTGCACTTAAATTTTGGCGAATCTCTTAGTACCCAAGAACCAGTAATAAATATTATTATTAAATCATTGCCTGCAAGTCTTGAACTTGGATTTTTTTCAATATTAAGTGCCACACTAATAGGATTCCCATTGGGATTACTTGGCTTAAGAAATAGAGGGAAAAAGATTGATTATATATCGAGAATATTAGGAATTGCTACATATGCGATCCCTCCTTTTTGGGGTGCAATGTTAGCGCAATTATTATTTTCTGTATTTTTTAATATTTCCCCAATTGGAGGAAGATTTCCAATATTTCAGCAACAACCTCAAATTACAGGTTTTCTAATTTTAGATAGTATTCTTTCAAAGAATATTATTGCTTTGAAAGATAGTCTTTATCATCTCGCACTTCCTTCGATTACCCTAGGCTTTTTATTAAGTGGTATATTCAGTCGCTCATTAAGAATAAATTTGGAAAAGACACTAAAAAGTGATTATGTAAATGCTGCTATATGTAGAGGAATATCAAGGAAAAAAATCTTCTTAAACCATGCATTGCCTAATGCTCTATTGCCAATTGTCACTATTTCTGGCTTGACCATGGCCTCATTAGCTGGAGGTGCTCTATTGTTCGAGGTAACTTTTTCATGGCCTGGTATAGCTTTAAGATTACATGAAGCTATTTCTCAAAGAGATTATACCTTGGTTCAAGGAATTGTAATCTTTACCTCTATGCTCATAGTTTCTTTGAATCTCTTTGTTGATATTTTAATCGCATATTTAGATCCACGAATAGAGTACTAATTTTCGGAAATTTCTTTTATTGTTTCAAGATCTAAAAGATGGAAATCAAGTCCCAAATCTCTTTGGTTTTTAACTACTATAGGGATCTTTTGGTCTTTAATATTTTTTAAAAATTCAACTATAAATTTCGTAGATAAATCTTGTACTAATATTGGCTCTGAACCAATAAAAGATTCATTTATTTTGAAGACATCATTATTTTCTTCATTGCTTTTATTAATTCTTATTGGAGCGAAATGACTTGCTCCCTCAATAATTAGAAATCTATTTGATGGATTATTTAAAGCAGAAAAAACTCTAAATTGTTCATTCATTAATGGTGTAATAAGGTCATACGTACCACCTATTAGAAGAGTTGGTGTTTTAATGCCTGTGCTATTTTCTTTTGGCCATACTAAACTTCCAAATGAATTAAAACCTATAATCGCACTGGCCTTATTAGTGTTATTTTTCTTAGGGAATGGTATTTCGCTCAACTGACATTGAAGTAATTTAGATAAATTTGTTACCGCAAAGTCTTCTAATGCCGAATCACATTTGTCCTCTAGTTGATCAGAAGGTTTATTGCCTTCATATAAAAGTGCTATTAAAGCACCAAGTGAATGACCCATTAAAATATAAGAATTATTAGGTAAATCAAATTCTCCATTTTCATGAGCTTTCAATACAGCATCTAAATCTTTAATTCTATATAAGAAAAAGTCTGCACTTCCTGGTATTGTTTCCTTACCTTTGATTACTTCTTTGAATGATTCTAAATTACTCCCTCTATGATCTATGAATAATATTGGCCAACCTCTAGTTGCCAATTCGTTGCCTATCCATTTGAAATTATTAATTTCGCCTCCAAGTCCTGGCATAAAAATTATCAGTTCTTTATCATTATTTGTTTTATTTCTTTTCCATATTTCAATTTCAAAAGGTTTCACTCGGTGAGGAGCATAAATTTTTTTATCAATTTTTATTAGATCTTGAGTTGATTTTTTTTCAGTATTTTTAAAGGAATTTTGATTAGTTCTTTCAAGTTTATTTAATTTGGATAAAAGTTCTTGTTGCATTGATAATTCATTTTTCCAAGATGAAATTATTAAAATTAAATTATCAATATCTAATGAAATTTCTTCTGATGGTAATGCCTTTATGATGTCTAAAGTTGAAACTTCTTTTTTTTGATCTAATAAATTTTCTATAGTGTTATATATTTCTGTTCCATTATTGTTATTTGGAACTTTAATGCTTTTGCTTAATTCTGTAAGAATTTTACGCCCTATCCAACTTCTTAATATTTCTCTATTCAATCCCTCTTCTTTGAAAACTGGAAATTCTAAAAATTTTGATAATTCAAAAACTCTTATAAACCCATTTTTTTTTAACCAATCTATTAATTCTGTTGAATCATCTTTGTATTTTTCTAATTTTGATAATTGTTCTATAGTAAGAGGGATTACCATCTCTTCAAACTTAATATTTATCTTTTCAGCAGCCTTTAAATCATTATTAAAAAATAAACCACAAAAACTAAAAAAAATTATAAAAATGTATTTCACTAGTGATTAGTCCAAATAGTTTACAAACTGGCAAAAATTGGTGGATTCAATTTCCATATCATTTGAGGTTAATAACCAAGATAAGATTTTACGCTGCATTTGGAGCAGGAGGTGTTATTTATTTAACATCACTTATTTTTAATAACCTAGGATTATCGGCGACAGATATTGGCTTGGGGTTTACCATTTCAGCAATAATTGGAACCCTAACAAGGCTCTTTACAGGTAATTATCTTAATAAAACAGGGAAAATACAATTTCCAATAGTTACTTCTTCAATACTAAGTATTGCCGCTAGCTTATGCCTTATTTTTTCAAGTGATACTTTTTTGTACATAATTGGACAATCACTTGTTGGGGCTGCGGCAGGAATATATTGGCCTGCTGCCGAGTTTGGGGTACCCTATTTTTGCCATCCTATCGAAACACGCAAAGCGTATGCACTTGTAAGAAGTTCAGAGGCTTTAGGAATATTTTTAGGGGTATTCTTAGGGGGTTATATGACAAATTTTTTGTATTCTAAATCAATTTTTATTAATGATATATTTTGCATGTTAGTTATCACGTATTTAATATCTAGAAATAATTCTTCTATTAAAAGAAACTTAGAAAATTTCCAAAAAAAATTTGTAGATCCCATTAATCAGGGACAATTGAAATGGAATAAAAATTCAACAATAATAATTTTATCTATTTTATTGATAACTACCTCTTTAGCTCTGATTCAAGTAACTTTGCCTCTGGATCTTGTTAAAGGTGGAGTATATCGCAATGCATTAAGCAAAGAAATTATAAGTCTTATAATTTCTATTCAGTTAATTTTATTGTTGTTTTTACAATGGCCTATTGGATCTTGGATATCAAAAAAAGGGAGATTATTTGGGTTGAAATTTAGTTTGATAAATTTCTCTTTCGCTTCATTTTTATTATTTATTTCTAGTTATTTAAATATCCCAGCTTTTTATTTAATTTCTTTTTCATTGATATTAGTAAGTTTAGGGACTGCTTCATTTCTTCCAACATCAACAGATATTGTTTTCAGAATAGCTCCATCAAACAAAAAAGGTTTTGCACTTGCTCTGTTATCACAATGTTTTGCTATGGGTTATTTTTTTGGACCATTTATCTCGGGACGGATATTAGATCTATTTGGTTATGCTTCAGTAATCTGGCTATCTATTTCATTTGCTTGCTTTATAATTTTTTCAATCCTATTTAAGAGATTATTTTAATTAATCTTTAAAATTTAATTTTTTTCTAATTCAATAATTCTTCTCTCTCTTAGAAATAAGAAAAAAGGTGCTGAGAATGCAAATGCAATAAGAAAAGTTCCAATGTAAACAAGCCACATATTTTTCATCTTCAATTTTTTTGATTCATTTACTATCCATATAAAAATTGCACTTGCACCTACTAATAAGTCTCTAGAAATTGATTGAGCTGCAGGATTGGCATTGGCTAAAGAAATGAAGTTATTTATATCAAAGCTGTTTCCATATTCCTTAGCAAATTCGAAATTTGCCATCATTGGAAAAATAGCTCCTAAAATAGATAGAAAAAGGTAAAGATAAGATAGTATCTGTTTATTATCTTTTAAAATGTTAAATGAATTCACTTGTCAAAAATATTTCTTTTAATAATAGTATTTAAAAGCTTATGGTTGTTGAAAAGAATAATAAAGTTGAAGACTATAAATTTAAAAAAGGAAATTTAAATTTTGCTGTAGTTGGTCACGTCGAGTGGATGAATTTCTTAAAGGTTGATCAATTACCAAAACATGGAGTTATTTCTCATTCTGAAAAGTCCCTTGAGTCTCCAGCTGGTGGTGGCTCTATTATCGCGAAAATACTTTCTGATTTAACTTTAAACCAAATTCATTTTTTTACTTCATTAGGTAATGATGATTATGGAGATAAGTGTTTCAAGATTCTCACAAATATGGGAATTAAGTTGCATGTAGCTTGGCGTGATAAACCTACTAGAAGAGGATTTAGTTTAATTGACTCTCAAGGTGAAAGAGCAATTACAGTTATTGGAGAAAGGTTAGCTCCAACTCATAAAGACAAATTAGAATGGAACATTTTAAAAAAAATGGACGGAATTTTTATTACTGCATCTGATTCAGAGATTTTTAAAATGGCTAGATCTGCTTCAATCCTGTGTACAACACCTAGGGCGGGATTAAATACAATCAATAGATCGAATGTCCTTTTAGATGGATTAATATGCAGTAATCTTGATCCGGGTGAAGTTTTTTCTTTTTCTGATTTATCGTTAAAACCTAAATATACTATTAAAACCGAGGGGGAGAAGGGAGGCATAATATTTCCAGGAGGAAGATATAAGGCTCTTAAAAACAAAAAATTAAAGGTTGATTCTTATGGATGTGGCGATTCTTTTGCTGCTGGTATTCTTTATGGAATGACATCTAAATGGGATATAGATAAAACTTTAAATATTGCTAAAGTAATGGGAAGAGACGCCAGTGAATTTTTCGGCCCATATAAAAATAATGATGGAATATAATTGAATTAACAATTACATGAGCAACTTAGATAATAAAAATAAAAATATTCTTGTAGAAAACCTTATTGTTTTCTTTTTATTTACTGTTTTTTTAGTTTTTAAATCTTTGAAAACTTTATCTAGAATTTTTACTTATGGAATCTTAAAAAAAGAAATATTAACTACTAAAAGTAACTTAGGAGTAGATATTAAAATAAAAATTAAATAGGAAATGAATATTTTTTTAGTTTTTCTAATTTTAGGAGTTATTTTTTTTGTCTATAAAATAATTAAATTTAAAAAACCAAAGAACTTAAAATTAGAAAAATTCAAAAGTAAACATCAGAGCACACAAACAAATATTGAAAGGATTTTTTTAAGAGAGGAAGAAAAAACCTTTTCAAACCCTAATATAAATATTTGTATTGGGAGTTATGATAACGAAAATAATATTACTAAAAAATCTAATATTCACAGAGCAAGGCTTTCAAAATTTAAGAAATCCAGATTAAATGGTGAAATGATTTTTCAAGATGAGGAACAAAGGATTTATAAAATTAATAATGGAAAAAAAGTTTACTTATAATATTTATTCTAACTACACTCAAGACTTTCTCTGGTTGAAACGCCTGTTGTTGGATTGATCCCATCTGCAATTTCACAAAGATTTCTTTGATCTTCGCTGTCAAGAATAGCGTAAGAAAAATCTGCTCCTTCTATTTGAGCACCTGCAAAACTGCTACCTGATGCGATCATATTTATTAAGACAGCATTTCTAAGATCTGTTTTTTGGAAATTTACTCGATCAGAAAGAGTATCGGTCAGGTCGATTCCATTTAAATTAGAACCTTTTAAATCCGATAGGGTTAGCGTAGTTCCATGTAAATCAACATCACTAAAATCTGCATCTCTCGCAACTGCTCCAGCTATAGAAGACAAATGAAGATCCTCTCCATGAAAATCAAATCCTGTAATATTAGCTCTAACATAACTTGGAACTTCATCTCCCTCGCCCTTAACAGCAACATTTGCCCCAGCAAAAACTGGAGAGGATAAAACTAAGAAAGAAAAAGTTATACATAAAAAATATTTTAAAAAACTAAAAAATTTCATACCTAAAAATTCCAATATTTTTATCTTATAACAATTAGATAATTTTTTAAATTGATGTGTAAATTTGGAACTCCTTTTTAAGATTATTTAACACTGTAAATTTTAAATCTAGGTTCTAGATTGGTTATACAATCAAGAAGTTTTTTGTTATCTTTGCTATTCGTAACCTTAAATTCAGATTCAACTGTACCGCCTTCATCCCTTATAGCTTGATTTAAAACTATGGAACCGTTTTCGTCAGAAACGGATCTATGAAATGTTCCTCTAGGTATTCTTAGAATATATCCGCAAGATTCTAATCTAACTTTATAAAAAGGGTAATCCCAGCCAAAATTGACAAGAAAAAATGTTCTTCCCCCAGAGATAGCGAGTAGATTATCTTCTTGATTGTGATGTATGTAAAATTGCCAATTATTAAATTCTTCATCATTTGGCGGACTAATTGCAGGACCACTGTGAATAACTAGATCTCTATAGTTTGATTTATTAACACTAATATCAAAAAATCTTACATCTTTTGTATCGCGAAATTTTTCATAACTTATCAATTCAAACATTTTCGATTTGTTTGATTTGATAACTGGAATTTCTAAACTTGAGTTCAATTTTCTTTAAAGATTAAACAAATGAAAACAGATATATATATCCAAGAACGTATCAATTAACACTAAAAATGAAACATATTATTATTTATATTTTACTCAATTTTAAAAGATTGAAAATTTAGTGTTTATTTAATTTCAAGAGGTTTGATTTCCCAGGATAAAGTATTTTCTAAATTATTTTTTCCTATAAAGTTTCCTGTAATTACAGAGGTTAAATTAGATTTTGAAGATGATACCAATGTTAAATATCTATCATCTATTAATCCTTTCCCGCTTGGATCAAAACCTCTCCAACCAGCACCTGGAATATATAATTCAGCCCAAGCGTGTAAATCCAACTCAGAGGGTAACGGATCTTCAAAGTGATAACCACTTACAAACCTACTTGGGATACCTATAGACCTGCAAGCTTCAACCATTAGCATTGCTAAATCTCTGCATGAACCTATACGTTCTTTAAGTGTTCTGCTCGCTGGCCATGCAGGACCTGTATGTCTTTTTGTATATTTAACCCGATCTTGAATAATCTCTATAAGTTGGTAAGTAAACGATAATGCGTTATTAAAACTTCCTGCTAATGCTTCTTGGGCAAGTTCAACTGCAGAGGGATCGTGCTGTCCATTTGGCATCCATCCCTCTAATGCCCCTTGTAAATCTCTGTTTATGATACTTCTGCAAAAAGGTAATGTTAGATCTCTATTTTTTACCCCATCAATAATATTTGGATGTTTAATGGTCTCAACTTCGCTTATTGATTCAATAATTAAATTATCTGTTGCTCCATTGAATCTAATTCGATTAATCTCTTCGCCACTTGCAGCAAGTAATGGATAAATAATTTCTGGTTCTGGGGTTATTTTTAATTCAAAATTCTTCAGCTTTTGGAATCCATTTGACCTTGGCTTTATACACAATCTATGCTCGCCTAATTGAACAGGCTCTTCATATTTATATTCAAGTTTGTGAAGGTATTTAATTCTCATTAAAAAACTTATTAATTGATAAAGTATTTTTCTTGAATGAGATCATTTAATTTATTCAAATCAATTTGCAATGAATCGATTGCCTCATGTAAACCATCATTAATTATATCTTCAATTCTGATATAACTCCACTTTGCTTTGAGCAAGCCTCTCATGCATTCTAATTCGGAAGGATTTTCAGGAGGAGGAGAGGTATCTATCATCTTAAGAGTATTGCTTATCCCATCAAGACAGTATCTTATTGATCTCGGGAAAATTGGATCTAGTAAAAGGAATCTCGCAACTGATTCAGGCTTAATAGAATTTTGCTCTGCTTTCCTAAACATTTGATAAGCTCCAGCAGAACGTAAAAGAGCGATCCATTGCAACTCATCAAGAACACCTCCAAGTTCATCTAGGCTGGGGAGAAGTAAATAATATTTAACATCTAAAATTCTCGATGTTTTATCAGCTCTCTCAACTAATCTTCCAAGAATGCTAAATCTCCAAGCAAGGTCTTTGCTTAAAGTCGCATCTGTAATTCCATAAAAAAGCTGACATGCTCTCCTTATTTCACTTAATTGTTCTTGTCTTGGCTTATTCCATATTGCTTCTCCTTCTTGCATATTCCAATATAAAATATTAATTTGCTCCCACATTTCTGTTGTCAACACGTCTCTTATTTGTCGTGCGTTTTCTCTAGCTAATTGAATACAAGAAATTATGCTGTTTGGATTTAAACGATCTCTTATTAAAAAATTTATAACGTCATCAGGCTTTTTTTCTGGGAATCTTTTATCAAAAGATTCTCTGTCACTTGAAGCATCAATTAACGGGAGCCAAGGTTCTGCACTTCCTGGTGGACAATCTAATGACATTGCTTCACTTACTTCCACAAAACGAGATATATTTTCTGCTCGTTCTAAATAACGATTGATCCAATAAAGAGATTCTGCTACACGACTTAAAAGCATATTATTTACCTACAACCCATGTATCTTTGCATCCTCCACCTTGAGAAGAGTTTACAACTAATGATCCTTTTTTTAATGCTACCCTCGTAAGCCCACCTGGACTAACCCATGAATCTTTTCCTCTCAAGATATATGGTCTTAAATCAACATGGCATGGATATAGTTCTCCATCACATAACGATGGTACAGTAGATAATTCTAATGTTGGTTGTGCTACGAAATTTCTAGGATTTTTTCTAATTTTATTAGCAAATTCCTCTATTTCACTGCTTGTTGAGTGAGGCCCAATTAACATTCCATATCCACCAGCTTCAGCGACAGACTTAACAACAAGTTTTGGTAAATTTTCTAGAACGTATTCCCGATCCTTTTCGTAATGACAAATATATGTTTCTACATTTTTAATAATAATTTCTTCATCAAGATAATATTTAATCATTTTTGGAACAAAAGAATAAATCATTTTGTCATCTGCTATTCCAGTCCCAGGTGCATTTGCTAAAGCAACATGACCTGCCTTGAAAACATCAAGTAATCCGCTAACACCAAGGCAGGAATCTTTTCTAAAATTAAGAGGATCTAAAAAATCATCATCAATTCGTCTGTAAATGACATCTACCCTCTTTAAACCGGAGGTAGTTTTTAAATATACATAATTATCATTACAAATTAAGTCATGACCCTGTACTAATTGGATGCCCATTTCTTGCGCTAAATAACTATGTTCAAAATATGCACTATTAAAAATTCCAGGAGTTAGTAGAACTATTTTGGGAGTGTCTGTCCAAACAGCAAGTTCTTGAAGAGTTTTTAAAAGATATGATGGATATTCATCAATTGGTTTTACTATTCTTCCAGAAAAAAGATTAGGGAAAATATTTTTCATAACTAATCTATTTTCTAAAAAATAAGCAACCCCAGAAGGACACCTTAAATTATCTTCTAAAACATGCCAATCTCCTTTTCTGTCCCTTATTAAATCAAGTCCCGAAATTTGACACCATTTATTTAATGGAGGTTTGAAACCTATCATTTGAGGTCTCCAACCTTCTGAACTCTCGATTAACTCTCTTGGAATTATTCCATCATTAATTATATTTTGAGAATTATAAATATCGTCTAGGAATAAATCAATTGCCTCAAGCCTTTGTTTTAGGCCTTTTTCTAATGTTACCCAATCATCTTTACTTATTATTCTTGGCAGTGGATCAAAAGGTAATATTCTCTCAGTACCTTTTAAACCAGTATCGTTTAATCTGAAAGTGGCACCATGTCTTAATAATAATTTTTTTGCTGCAGAATGATTCCTGTTTAACTCTTCAAGACCCATATTATCTAAAGAGGACAGAAGTGGAATTAATATTTCTCTTGCAGAGTTGACGTTATCTTTAAAGTATTCATCAAAACTATTTTTTGGACGATAGCTTGAAAACATATATTTCATGGTTTAATAACTTTTACTTTAGCTTCAAATCTTTATTCGTATTTATGGCTACAAAAAAAAACATCTCCTAACTCGATCTATTTCTTTATTTTGATCATTGAAGTATATTTTTTAAAAATCTAAAAAAGTATGAATTCTAGTAATTGGCAATTTGTTTTTTTTAGATATTTCGCAAGCTTTCTTTTTATTCTCTCTCACAGTTTGCTTGTTCTTGATCATTTACCTATTGGGGCGGCACTCCATGGACTTGGGGAAGTTTTTATTGCTCCTTGGGCTTTTAGGGAAAGAGCATGGGATCTTGTTGTTATTGCAGTTTTATTTTTCTTCTTTGATATCTGGGGACTTATAAACACTCCTTGGAATTAACTGATATTATTTATTTACTAATTCCGATAAAATCATAATAAAAATGAAGTCTTATTTTATGCAAATTTATAAAATAATTTTTCTTTTATTAATTACGAATAGTTCCAATTTATATGCACATAATTTATTTAATGGAGGTTGTAAAGAACATTGTGGGCAAAAAGTTAAAGTAATAAGTAATAAAAACAAATTAAAAAATATTGATGATCAAATAAATATTGAGAGTAAAAATTCTTGTTTAAATAAATCACTATGTAGAGGTTGACCACTCGAGATTTTTAAAATTGTTTTATGAAATTGTTTCTTTGATAATGATCATTAAAGTACTATTTGCTTGATAATTTTTATTAGGAGGATTTAATTGATTTTTAATTAAAAAAATAAAAGTATATATCAACGGTAAAAGTAATGATGAAGCAGCAACTAAAGCGATTATCTGGTTCAACTTAATAAATGGTTTTTTTACAAGATCCTCTCCACACAAGCCACAAATCAAATTACCTTTTGAGGATTGTTTTTGAAATTGATATTTAGGATTGCAATATGGGCAATAATATTTAGCCATTTTATTTTATTCTTTTAATCATTATCTATAAAACTAGAAGAAAGTCATCTTATTAAAAAAAAGAGGGCTAATTTAAGCCCTCTTTTATCTCTTACTTATATTTTTTACTGAAGTTAATAACGTACCTAAATCATCGATCCTTGTTGCTAACTTCTTTTAAGCTAATGCTCACCAAAATTAACTAATTGTCTTTAACTGGGGCAAAAACTCTAGAATTAAGCTTGTTTCTTAAAGGGCACCTAAACGATGCAGAAGAAGGAAGCTTAGACATTAATAAAAAATAATTGGAGCAGTTAATTAAATTAGTTCGTTTTATTCCGAAATTTCAGGCAGGCTATCGATCATTTTGAAAGACCTCCTAGAACTCAACAATATAAAATTAGGGGAATATTTCTCTAAAGACAATCCGTTTTTATACGCATTGCTTTTTTATTAAAAATGTCCGAAAGTGGTAATCAATCGCTTTAATTTTTTTGAGATATTTTTAGTAAGTTTTGCTTATTTCTTTTGATATTTAATTCGACTATCTTGATTTTAAATAATTGAGGAAATCTTTTATGAATCATTCGAAAGAAGTTAGTAAAGCTGATCAATCTAATCCTATAGACGAATATTTTCAATGTCTCTCATATTGCGATATTCACCCAAAAGGTATAGATAATGACTGTGAAGTCATCTGTATGGAAAGACATTTAAAAGCTAACTATTGGTAGTTTGAATTATTTTATTTTCCTGCTTAAATTCCTTCAAAAAGAATTAGTACGAACTTTAAATTTCCAAACATTTACTACACCTTTTGCGTTAACTGCAGCTAGTGCACAATCATCAGGTCTCCACGAAAGTGCACCCACTAAATCGCCTGCGAATGCAGCCCCAACTGGGTCACCATTACCGTCTTTTTTTAGAAAACTTGCGACAACAGAACCATCTCTAGATCCGGAAGCTACAAGCATGCCTTTATTTGAAAAGGCTAGGCTAGAAATAGGTTCGGTATGGTGCCATAGCTCTCCCGGCATAGTTCCCTCGGGACCGTCACCTATAAAGCTCCACACTGTAATTCTTTCACTGCCACTAGTTGCCAGTAATTTTCCACTATCGTCAAAAGAAAGGTGACTAGGTTTTCCTGGGTATCCTGTCATTTCAGCATCCATTCCGGTTGATCTTCTCCAAAAATGAACTGAATTGTCTTGACTCCCGCAAGCGACTATATCACCATCAGGACTTAATTCCATTGAGACTAATGATCCTTGCCACTCGAGCTTTTGATTCGTTTTATTATTTACTATGTCAAAGAATGTTACTCTCCCGTAGCAGGCTGTAGCTAGCTCATTATTATTTGACCATTTTATTGCACTCACTGTGCTTGGATGATCATCTGATACCCATTTTTCTTCACCAATTTCATTAAAAACATATACTTTTTTTGAAGAAGCTGCTGCAAGAAATAAGCCATCATTTGACCACTTAAGATGTTCTACCCAAGCCTTGCCAAGATCGAGAGTTTTAATTACTTTACCTTCGTGACAATTATATATTTGAATATTTCCATCTTGACCGGAAGTTGCGAAAATCTCTCCTTCTGGATGAATGGACATTGCTAATAGACCAGCAGAGTGTGTATTTTCTTTTTTCCAAATAATTTTCCCAGTATCTCCTTCAAAGGCAAAAATACCTCCTGCTACATCCCCAACAATGAATAACTTTCCTTTAGTAGCCCAACCACAAACTATGGCATAATCATTAACTTCAGCTGTCCATCCCTCGTGGAACATGCCTCTTGGGCTAAATGATTCTATATCAGGCATTTTTCAAAACCTTCTTTCATCTCTTTCTCGTCCAAATTTCTACCTATAAAAACAAGTTGGTTTCTACGAGGTTCGTTACCCCATTCCTTATCAGGTTGCGCTGTAAATAACATATGTACCCCTTGGAAAACTATTCTCTGTGGGTTGCCTGAGTAGCTAATGAAACCTTTAGTTCTAAATATATCCACCCCTTTTTCAGAAAGAAGTCTGCCCAACCAAGTATTAAGTTTTTCTGGATCAACATCTCCAAATCGTTCAATTGCAATGGACGTTACTTCATCATCGTGCTCGTGCTCGGCTTGCCAGAATCTTTCAATATTAAATGGGATCTCTTTTGAATTATTGTCTTCACTTTTAATGATTTTCATATTGAATTCTTCAGCAGTGTGCTGTGTATATAAACCTATCTTTGATCCTTTTTCGATATCTAATATGAATGATTTATTTCCTTTATCCTCCAATTTAAGGTTTATATGTTCTCCAAATGGAATGATATTCCCAGGTTCTATGCTTTTAGCTTTTTCTGCATAAAGTCTTACGCAGGATTCAGCACCATCTTTAAGTTCTTCTTCACTCTCACCTTGATTAGCGAAAGCTACTAATGACATTTCTGGATCGGGACCTTCTTCTAGCATTAATTCATATTTACCTGCAGCAAGGTCGTAAACACCTGTCCATTCAAAAGGATATTCTGGTTCAAGAAATGTTGGTCTGCGTTTAAGGATTTGATCGAGATCAAATGCACTTAGATTTAGGACTGTTTCGATTGGTACTTGGGCATTCTCGGCTCTAATGATTCGAGTCATTCGGTTCATATCTCTCAATCTCGATTCAAGAGTATCTAGTGCATCATCAGAGACTAAATCAGTTTTATTAAGGACAAGAACATCTGCAAACGCAACTTGTTCTGAACTTTCATCACTTCTTCCTAGCTGCTGATCAATATGAGCAGCATCAACTAAAGTTACAATTCCATCAAGAGTAAATTCAGAACTAATTTCTTCATCCATGAAAAATGTCTGTGCGACTGGCCCAGGATCTGCTAATCCGGTCGTTTCTACTAAAACATAGTCAAACTTATCTCTTCTTTTCATAAGGTTGCCAAGGACTCTTATTAAATCACCGCGAACAGTACAACAAATGCACCCGTTTGACATCTCAAACACTTCTTCATCGGCATTTATTACGAGCCCTTGATCTATCCCTACTTCACCGTATTCATTCTCAATTACGGCTATTCTTTTTCCGTGCTCTTCACTTAGTATTCTATTAAGTAAAGTAGTTTTCCCTGAACCTAGAAATCCAGTGAGAATAGTAACTGGAACTTTATCTTTGATGCTCATTTAATGATTTTTACCAAATAAACAATAGTTTAATAATAGTAATCATAAGAAATGAAAACCGTTTTTATTAGAAAAATTTAATCTGAAAGTTTGTACCATTCAGACTCAAGATTGGAGCCAGATTCTTTATCACAGCTTCCACCTAATGAATCAACAATTGTACAAGTGTTGTGTACGGCTACTGAAACCGTATTACCATCCATCATCAATCCATCAACGAATATTTGATTAGAAGCTAAAGGAACTGAACTTTGTCTACTTAAGTTCCTTAATAACTTAGATGCTGGAATTTGTTCAGGAAATATTGCCTGAACTTTCTCTTCATCTAACATTTTTAAAGTAGAACTTATGTTGTCTGGCCTTAAGCTTGAGGAGTCTCCAAGAAAGTCAAGTAAACTAATGGTTTCAAAACCAAATGCATCCCCGTAGTATTCCATTGCTTTGTGTTTAGAGACAATTACTCTGTTTTCCTCAGGAATAGAGCTTACTTGTTCGACGATCCAACTATCTAAGCCTTCTAAGAGAGAATCAGCTTTTTCGAATCTTTCATTAATTAGTTTTCTGTCACCTCTATTAAAAACTGAAATATCTTTCTTTAAACTTTTGCTTATAAGATCTCCCATTTTTATGATGTTATGTGGATCATGCCATACATGTGGATCTAGACCTCCATGGTCATGATGATGATGCCCCTCTCCTTCGTCTGGAACTTGTGCTATTGGTTCTACATCACTATTTGAAACGTCTTTAAAAAAGTGTTGAGTTGCTTCAAACTCAAAAGGCATGTGTTCAGTAAAAAATATATATTCACCATCTTCTTTGATATCCACGTTAAAAACAGTACTTTCTTTTCTTTGATCGAAGTTAAGAACAAAAGCTTTATTGCTTGCTATCAAAGTTCCATCATTTTTTCTGCTTATTGAGTCTTTAGATCCTAATAATTCTTTGGCTAAATCTTCAGACCCTTCTATGTCATTAGATTTGAGAATCACCATCTTCATTGCAGGATCTGCATATTCGCCATCGACTTTTTCAAATGACCATTTGTATGAACCCTTAGAAAGCTGGAATTTACCTGCCCATTCGAAAGCACCCTCAGCATGATCATCATGTCCACCATGGTCTGAATGATCATCATGACCTCCATGATCAGAATGATCATCTACCTTAGCTGAATGTTCGGCATGATCGTCATGTCCGTCATTGTCTGAGTGGTCATCGTGACCTTCATGATCAGAATGATCATCTACGTCTATTGCACTAACACCTACAACAACAGTATTTTTTTTACTTTCCCAATTTCTCATACTTGGAGTCATTTCTTTGCCAAGAGTGAATACTTTGTCTGCGCTATTTAGTAATTGAGCTTGTCTTGGATTGATCTTTAAGTCATGAACATCCTGTTTTCTATCTACTAAGCATGTAACTTCGTCAGATGGCAACGCAATTGATTTAACTAAATCACATACTAGTGGTTCTACTGCTACGTATGACTTCCCTTTAGCCATTACATCCTGCCCAAAACCAGAAAATATAATCGTTCCAGCGATTACGGAATTTTTAATAATTGACTTACTTGAACATGTTTTATTTGATAAAAGTCTTTTAAAAATTGACATAAATAATTATTAAATACTTAAAAATGATAATCATTTTCATTGCACCTGACAAGAAAAGGTATCAAATGTTATGAAAATAATACGCAGCTTGTATTATTGGTAAGCTTGTAAAGTGACTTTTTTCATGAAGATTAATTAATGGCTACTTTAGTCGCTGAAAATTTAACATTTGCATACACAGAAAAAAGTAAGCCAGCTTTAAATAAGGTATCGGTTGAGATTAAACCTGGAACTCTAACAGCGCTAGTAGGTCCAAATGGTGCCGGTAAATCCACTCTTTTGAGGATATTGCAAGGACAAAATACTCCAGATAAAGGCGAAATAAAAATAGACGGTGAAAATTTATATAGATCTAGAGCTCTAGTGGCACTTATGCCTCAAAGAAGTTCTATGAATTGGAAGTTTCCCATTACAGTTGAAAAATTGGTATCTCTTGGTCAAATAAAGTATTCAAAATCAAGAAGTAATAACCCCTTTCAAATCAAGGCTCTTCTAGAATATCCTAATTCTTGGATTAATAAATGTTGTGAATTAGAAGCGACAATGCAAAGAGTAGGAATTGCTAATTTAGCTAATAGAAGACTCGATTCTCTTTCAGGAGGACAGCAACAAAGAGCTCTATTAGCAAAAACTCTTATGTCCCCTGCAAAAATATTTCTTTTAGATGAACCTTGTGCGGCATTGGATCCCCCCGCAAAAGAGGACTTCCTAAAAATTGTTCGTCAACTCGCAGATGCGGGACTTTCTTTGCTAGTAAGTAGCCATGATTGGGGTGAGTCTCTAAATAACTACGATCAAGTAATCGTTCTTGATAAAAGTGTTTTAGCAGTTGGTAGTCCTGATCAAATAAAAGATAAATTAGATGCGATAAACATAAGCTCTATAAAGGAAAATAATTTCTGTGATTAGAAAATGTTCCTTATTAATTTTGAGCTTGATAACAGTTTTGGCAAAGGCCGAAATATTCGAGTGTATGAAACAAAAGTTGAAACTTTCTTGGATTTTTTTTAGGGGCATGAATATCTTTAACAGGACAACCTTCCATTTTCGACGTCTCTCCGCATTGAACGCAGGTCAAATGATGAATATCTCTGTCTACGGGAGTGTAAAGAACCTCTCCTGTTGGGAGATGTCTAGAACGAATTAATCCATGCTTTATCAAGATTTGCAGATTTCTATAAACAGTGGTCAACCCCATAGATTTGCCTTTTGTGATCAACTGCCTATGCAATTCTTGACCGCTCAATTCATCCTCGCATTTATTAAGTTCTTCAAGAAGTTGTTCTTGTCTTTTGGTAATGTCAGACTTAGTTACCATTGTTTCCAAAATCTTTTTTTGCTTCGTATTTTTGATCATACCGAATCTTTCGAATAATGTCTTTTATTAATAGCAACTGGTGGTTGGTTCCATTAATAATAACTATATTTTCTGGGATCTTATGCCCAGCGATGGGAACTGTATTAATCACCCATAAGAGATTATTACAAGTTAATTTAATCTCTCATTGCGTGTTGCCTGGACTTGCTCTCGCATTAGCGCTTGGAATTCACCCTTCAATTGGTGGTGTTATAAGTGGTCTTTTAGGCTCGGTAATTGCGGAAAGTTTAACCAATAGAAAAAGTGAAAATTATGAAGCAGTTATGAATACTATTCTTGCTGGAATGCTTGGGTTTGGAGTCCTTATTATCCCTCTACTCGGAATAAGGATTGATTTGGAGGCAGTATTATTTGGCGATTTATTGACAGCAAATTTTGGAGATTTACTTAGAACAATAATTGCTTTTTTAGTATTTATACTTTTAATGACTTTTGGATATGAAAAGGTTGTTTATGTTGGATTAGATCCAGAAGGTGCATCCGCGAGTGGTATAAACGTTTCTTTATTAAATCTTGCTTTGAGTTTTACAACGGCATTAGTAATTGTTAGTTCAATGTCAGCAGTGGGAGTAATTCTTGTTATTGCTCTTCTTTCTACCCCAACACTGTTAGGGCTTAATAAGGCTCATAGTTTAAGAATTGCAATGATGAGGTCTTCATTTTTTGGATTATGTATCTCACTTCTGGGCTTTATTCTCTCTATAGTCTTTAATTTGTCGCCTGGACCTGCAATTAGTGTTATTTGTGTCGCATCTCTTTTGATTCCTAAACTTCGTAAATAATTAAATCTTAAATGTCCAATCAGAGTTTAATGCTTGAGCTTCTGGATTGTTTTTTAAAGCTACTTCCATAGCCTCTTTTTTATTATTAGCTATAACAACTTCATCAAATTCCTTTCCATTTTTTTTGAGACTTACTTTAAAACGCATAAAAATTTTTTAATTAATCAAAAGTTAACCACTAAGCAACTAGATTTAAATACTTTTAAAAGTTAATTGATGAAATAGAAACTTTAGTTATTTTGAAGTTTTTCTACTACAGATTCTTTCTCAATTTTAGCTACATCCTGTAATCCATTAGCATCAAACCAAGGAGCGTTTTCCCAATTAAATCCTTCACCAAACGTATTATCGGGAGCAGCTACGTACCAGTGACATGATGAATCGGGAACATCTACAGCACATTTTGACCAGTCAGCTTCCCACTGTGGAACTTGTACCCACATCACAGATGCTAATAAAAATGAAAAAATAAAATTCATAATTATCGGTTAGCAAAATTTTGAAAGATTTTTTTCACATTCTTTCTTTCTTTTCTTCCAGTAATTTTCAAGTATTTGATATTTATGCTTATTTTTGAATTGACTTAAATGAATATTATTCTGATTAAGAACTGAAGTGTTTTTGATTTTCATGACTCAAGCTGTCAATGTAGATCATATTTAAGACACTTTATAGATTTTTTGAAGTGAATTTATACTTAATTTTTGACCTACTTTTGTGTAGGTAAGTATTTCTCGGGATTATTTTCAATATAAGTAAGCGAATATTTGACAACACCTACTATTACTGAAAAAAGAGCAATTGCTGAAATAATAAAAATGATTTTTTTGTAAATGCTTTTCATCAATTTTTTATGTTTTTGATTATTTTTTTCATCAACGCCCAATTTTTCTGAAAGATTTAAATAATTAGTAATTTATACTGTAGTCTTTTAAATTCCCTACGGGGTAGATTAAACACATCAGAAACTCCTCACACACTTTTTTCTGATAACTTTAAAAGTACTCGGCCTTGATGTTTGAGTACTTTTTATATATATTGCCATGTGACAGTTAAGATAGAGGTCTATTAGACATTACATAATTTGAATTTAGGTGTGATATTAGGGAAGTGTGTAGGAGGAATTGGTTTATTTCAGTGGAAACAAGGAAACACTTGATCTAAATCAATTTTAAAAAGATCTCTCTTTGAGGGATCTTTTTTTTTTGGATTATTAGAAATACATATTAAATTCTGAATATAAAAGAAATATGCTTTCTCCCAAAATAATTAGATCGTCATTACAAATTAGTAATTTATTTCGTTAGATTATGAACTGTTAGATTCTTCTGTTAATGCAAATACTTTTTTTAGCAATTTTAATTTGTTCAAGCTTTTTATTCCCTTCTTCATCATTTGCCTCACATATAGAACTAAAACCTTGTGTAGAGATTGCTCATTGTGTACGAGAAGAATGGGAGGTTAATAATATTGAGAAACCTTTTGAAGAGATTAAAACATTTATCGAAAACACTCCAAGAACTGAGATTGTAGAAATTGATGGCGATTATCTTCATGCTGAGGCAACCAGTAAATGGATGAAGTATGTAGACGACTTAGAAGTATCCTTTCTACCTGAATCAAATATCTTATCAATAAGATCAGAATCAAGAGTTGGAGAAAGTGATTTGGGAGTGAATCAAAAAAGAGTTGATTTACTAAAATCCAAAATGTTTTAAGTTAAAAAGTTAAAAAAAATAATATGTTTTTTATTGTTTTTTGTATAACTTTTCCTAATTTAAAAAAAATTAGCAGATAAAAAAGTGATAATTATCATCATGCCTTGATAATGGCAAATTTATTAGATTTTCTTCAAAAAGATGATCATAAATTTTATATATTTATTGTTATTTATTTTTGTTTTTTTCTGGTTTTATATAAACATTAAAAAAAATGGACTTAAATGGATAATCAAAGGTCTTTTTCAAATTGGAATATTAGTATTATTCATTGGAGGGTTTTTCAAAATATTTTTCACCTTACCCCCTAATTTATTTATAAAAATATTTTTTCTTATTATTTATGCATGGTGCACTGTTGGAATAAATGTAAATTTCATGATCCCTTTGATTAGTTTGATTGACCAAAAAATAGTGAAAAAATAAGACTAAAATATGACTTAATTCATAGTGCAAAAATAAATCTATTAACTTTATCTGCAATATTAAAATTTAAAGGATTTATTTTTTCCGTTTGAAAGTCTTTTTCTTGTATACCTAGTCTTTAATGCCAAATCTGTAATTATATATATTCCAAATAAAAGAATGATTATTCCAATAAAGTATTTCATTATATTTTTGTAATTACTATGTTTGAGATTTATTCATGATGCCAACTAATTTTAATATCTATTTCTTGAGATAAATTTCTTGTAACTGGACATTCTTTGGAAGCTTTTTTCAAAAAATCAATAGTTTCATTAGAAGTGCTCTCTGGTATAAAAATATCTATTATTAGTTCTTTTATCTTCCTCTCGCTATTTTGTGTCATTACTTTTTCAATATTTAAATATATACCTCTCAAATCAAATCCTTTCGATTTGGCTTTGATTGCCATGATGGTTAGCAGGCAAGTACCTAGAGATGTTGCTAATAAATCAGTTGGGGAAAAACTTTCACCTTTACCGCAGTGATCTAAAGGTGCATCAGTTCTAATAAGACTTCCAGATTGTAGATGAATAGCCTCACAGTTTAAATTTCCTAAATAAGAACATTTGACTTTAGTCATTTTAAAAAAATTAAATTAGGAAAATATTATTAATAAAAAATTATGGAGCATAATAAGATTATTGATGAGAAATTTTTATTTGCATATTAGTGGAGTATTAAGGAAATTCATCATTCAAGTTTTGAAATCAGTTTTTATATCCATATTCCTCTAAGCAATACTCAATTAATTCAATTGATTTATTAAGAGTTCTTTTATTTTTATTTTCTAGATCGAAACATTCATCTAAAACACGTATAGATTCATTTAAAAATGATTCTTCTTTATTTTTTAAATCTTTAAATTGAGTTATATAAATTAATTTTTTAATCCCAATAAGGGAAAATATGATTATTAATATTATAAAAATTGCTATTTTGAATTTATTCATACAATTAGTTATTACTAATATTTTAATTTATTTAATATCTAAAAACTTTACATAGCTTATAGAACTAAGTAATTACATATGTAGCTGCTGTTATTGCAATAGCAGTAATTGAAATTAAGATGTATGGAACAACCTTTAAAGGAATATATAGATTATTTTTAGACATAACTAGAACATTTATAAAACTCTTACATTCTCTTTAAACTTTATAAGTCTTCAAATATACAAATTAATTTTCTTTGCAAAAATTCAATTCTTTTTAAAGATAAAAAAATTTATATTCATTGAATTTTCATTAAATAAAGTATTTCTAAATCCTGTCTTGAGTCCGATATTTTTCTTCTTAAGAAGATTAATTCTTCTTGGCTCATTTTTGATTCTTTTATCATCAATTCTGCTTGTTCAATAGCATGTTCTATATTCCTAATTTTTATTTCTCTTATTGAGGGATCATCTTTACATGCTTTTTTAGTATTCGCATCTAACATATGTACTAAAAAAATCACATTGAATTTATTCTAAATTAAAACTTTATTATGATAACACCGCAAATTTAATTAAAATAAATTATTATTTAAGCAAGAACTTTAACCTTAGCTAACCCCCTCTTCAATTGATCGAGTGGGTTTTTTTTATGGTGTAATATACTCCTAGCATTTAATACTAATTTGGAAGATTCAAAACTTAATCCTGAGGAAAATAATTCAATCGAATCGTCCCCCAATTTGAATGAAGACAATAAAGATCTTAATGAGGGGGTTAAAAAAGAAGAAAATGTTAAAGCATTTACAGAATTTTTAGAGAAAGCAAGTAGTCAAGATTCTTCACAAGAAAAAGTAAAACTTGATTCTGAGCAACAAAAACTAAAAATTGACAAATCACTTTTTAAAAGATTTCTTAATAATGGATTTGATGGCATTTCAACTAATCCAAACTATAAAATGTTGGCATTATTAATAATCCTTTTAATTAATTTGTCTCTATTTTTTGTAATTGGCAATATGGGTAAAGCGTTTTTAAGAAATGCAGGAATTATGGGTTAGAAATTATTTATTTCTTTTTGGATAATCATCTTTACAATTTTGATACTTCAAATGAAACTGTGATAATTTCTTCTCAAATTAATATTAAAATAAAATTTGGATAATAAAGAGCCAGAAAATCCAGTCGTTTATCTCTCTAATTTAGTCAAGAAATTAGATGTAAAAAACAGAAACGGTTTAGTAGCCTTAGCAATAGTAAACCTTTTAGTAATTCTTTTATTTAAATTTTATTTGAAAGGATCTGGATTATTATCTTGAATTTGCCTGCTGGTATTATTATTAAGCATTCTCAAATTGTTTTGCTAATCTAAATGCCTTCTTAATTATTAGAAAGCCACCATATGCTCCTGCCAGTAAAGGTAATACTATTAAAGGGTTAGGGGAATAATCTGAATAATTTTTCACACCCTCAACATATTCATAACCTGAACATTTAAGAAAGATAAAGCTAAAAAATGTGATACTCCAACCAATGATTGATAAAAAGCCACCTTTTTTATCTCCTTCGTAGAATCTGTCTAGACCTAAGCCCCAACCTCCTATTAAGAATATTCCTCTAACAACTGAATTTTTTTCTTGATTTCTGAGCATAATAAAAAATGTTCATTATGAACATAACCTATTTGTATTCAAGATGTGAGATGTTTTTATTAATAAATCTTTAAATAAATTTTTAATGGATTTATTCTATAAATTACTAAACATATTATATTAGTCAGTCTTTTAATTAATTATTAGAGATTTTATTTGAATTCAACAAGGAAATTGAAGGCCTTATATAAATAAAAATAGACCCATACATATCCTGCATAATTCTCATTTCTTCGTCTAAAAATACAATTGAAACCTGACAATTTGGCGATTCTTTATTCCAAGGTAACTTATTCCATACCTCTTTAACTGGATACCATCTATCCATAAGTAATTCACTAAATAATGGAATCTTATTAAGTCCATCAACTTTGGAAACTTTTGTCTTTTGTAAGTTCATATCAAGCAAATTGTTTCTTAAAACTAAATCACTTGCTAGAGTTATTACTCTTCCACCAAAAGTAGGCAATAGTTTGAACCAACCTAAGATAGGAATTGTTGTGAGTCCAAATATCGTAGTGTCAAAAGTAGATATAAATTCTTTTTTGTCAAAATCAATCTTTTGAGCAATTCTCCCAATAGTTGATATTCCAAAAGACCCTACTTGCAATTGATGTAATTTAAAAAAAAGATTACTTTTAAATTCATCATTTAATGCCTTTTCAATAGCAAGGAAGAAGGGAGAACTTCGAAATAATTCAACATTAGAAAAAATCAATTCCCACTCTCCGGACAATAATTTTTGTGATATTTCAAAACTAGAGTCTTTAAGAGCATCAATCAATTCATCCATTTCGTTAGCTTTTTCCTCATACATAGGAGAAACTAATTTATTTAATCTTTGCCCTCTATCTGTAACAGCAGCTATTTTATATATATTTGACTTTATCTCTCCAATTTCTTTCATAACTCCAATAAAGATATACTAATTAATCTTAGGAATTTAATTTAAAGTTGATGGCAATTTTAATAATGCTGGTAATAAAATCAATTAATATTCTCCCCACCTTTTCCCAATATCAAAACCCCATTCAGTGGTTAATCTAATTACTTCATCATGATTCTTGCATTTTGTAAGGGATAACTTTTTATTAGGATTATTTTTTATTAACTCAGCAATTTGATTAAGTTGCTCTATTTTTTTTAGAAAATTACTTAGATCTTTATCTGACATTTATCTAGGAAGTAAATTTTTGATCATAAGTAAATATGTAATAAAGAACCCAGGCAACACCAATAATAAGAATTGCAATCATTATATTTACTGACCAAACTACTTCAATCATGTAATTTTTTTATATATTTTTAATATATCCAAAATTTAAATTAAATTAACCATTAATAATTTAAATCTTGAACAATACACTACTAATACTAAGTATATAAAATAGTATTAAATAGTTTAAAAAATTATGGGAGAAGCTAAGAGAAGGGAAGAGTTAGGCTTACCACCTAGAGAAAAGAAAAAGGAAAAACAAACATCGAAAAATCAACTAAACAAAATTTTAAATAAATATCCTTATTTACCTTTCATTTTAGGTTTTTCATTACTAACAATATTAATTATCGATTTAGTTAATTACTACAAATAGATATAAGAAGGGGATACTTTTAGCAGAAGAGAAGATTATCTTCGCAATTGCGAAATTATTTTTCCATAATAAAAATAAAACTCATGAAACCGATTAATACCTCATGTGCCTTAATTGTAGGGGTACTAACTTTTTTTTCAATATCTAATGCTAATGCGGGTGGCTGCAGTTTTCATACTGAGAAGAAGGCAGAAATTGAATGCTTGTCTGATGATAAAAAATGTATAGAAGCGAAAGAAAAAGAATTACTATACAAAGTTGAGGCCTAAATGTTTGATAATCTTGGAACTGCTCTAGTACAGGCATTAGGCTTCTTTGCTGTTTTTGGTTTTTTTGTATATCAAACTTTATTCGCAGATAGTAAACCCAAAAATTCAAAATCAAATCCTAAAAAAACAAAGATTTCCGAAACAAAAGAATCAATTAAAAAAGAACCTAAAAAAGGCTTATTTAACAGAAAATCTAAACCTGTTGAAGAGAATTTAACAGTCCAAAAAAAGGGCTTATTTGGGAGAAAAAAAGAAGTTATTAAAGAAGAGATTAAACCAAAGAAAAAAGGTTGGTTTAAATAGGTAAAGGTACTTAAACTCTTTTTTGATATCTTTTATACAAAAACTTTTTTTTAGTAACTTTATAATTACAGAAGATAACATTCAAAATGAAACATAGAGAAATCACAAAAAAATATAGTGAGTTACTTAACAAGGCTGAGTTTGCTACTGGCCGTAAGGAAGTTGTAGGTCTTTTAAAAAAAGCTGCCAAATTGAAATCTCAGATTGAAATCAATTATTAGATCTTAAAATTAGTTTAATTCTAAATGTAAAAAATTTTTTTAAATAAGTTTTTACATGAGATAATCTGCATAGATTATTTTTCTTATGAATAAAAAAGGTTATACAACTGAAAGCGGAGGTAGACAAAATGGTTTTGCAATTGAACCAGAAATTAACCCCATATCAGAAGGCGAATCAAAAAAATCCATATTTTTATTTATTGGAATATTATTACCTTTTCTAATAGGCGGTTTTTATTATTTAAGGACTCTGAATATATTCTGATATTTTATAAGCCATTTTTAGCAATATATTCTTCTGAGCTAACTATATCTTGCATTAAGCTCTCTGATGAAGGATTAAATCCATTTTGCTCTAAAAAAGATTTAACCTTTTCAAATTTTTGCTGAATTTTTTTTGTATATGGAGTTGTCATCAAATAATCATCTTTTTCTGTTGAATAGTTCATTTGATTAACGGATTACTTTTACAATTAAATTTTGCAAAATATGCTATCGCTAGTGAAGTTATAAATATTACATAAATAATTTAATAGTAATAAATACTTATAAATTGTTTGTGTGAGGTCGCTATTGGTTGATTTTTTTAAAGAGTACTTATAGTAACTAGTTCCATTAAATCTCTGGACTGCAGATATTTTTGAAATACTTCAGAATAAAATGCTTTTTTAGCCGCAAATTTTGATTCGAATTCAATTACTAATCCAAGCTGCCCTCCATCCCATTCATTTGAGGTTGATTCTTGTATTAAATCTCTTTTTACTATCACTCCTCCCACGGATTTAATCCAAGGCAATACTGTCCTTATATATTCCAGAAATAAATCTGCATTTGGAATTGAAATTTTCTTTAGCCAATAGCTCTTTGTCATCAAATCAACATATTCTGGGTAGAATATAGCACATTGAGATAAGTATTTATCCTTAGCTATATACTCAGCGTTTATAAAATGGAATCCGAAGATGATTTATTAAATTTACTTCTTAAATCTCCAAATTCAGAGAAGATACTTACTATTGCCGAACAACTTGAAATTGATCATAATTTTTCCTTTAGCAAAGATAGGAATGATTTACAGGGTGTTTGGGAGCTAAGGTGGAGTAGTTCTAATAGTCCTTTCTTAAAATATTCTCCTTTTATTGATAACCTTCAAATTCTTGATCCCTTTAATTTAAATGGTCTTAATTTACTTAAACCTAGAGGTATAAAATCAATTATTGGTACTGGTATTTCAATAAGACTTTATTACATAAATGAAAAAAAAATTGGGGTCAAATTTACACATGCTGGTGTTATTGGTCCTAAATTTGGAAGAAAAAAAATAAAGGCTATGAAAGAAATAAATAATGAACAATTAGGGTGGATAGAGATAACTTATTTAAGTAATAAGCTTAGAATCTGCAGGGGTGATAAAGGAACTTTATTTGTTTTAAGAAAAATAAATTCACCGACTTTATTCAAGAATTTTAAGGAATTTATTAAAATCTATTAAAAAAATAAATTAATTCTTTATCCAAATAGACTTTAAAAAGAAATAAATTGGAAAATATTTAAAAGATTCTTTAGGGATTTCATAACTTAAGAATTTTAGTGCTTCTTCTAACCAGTAACCAATATCAAATCCTAAAAGAATTTTTTCTAAAACAAACCAAAATTCTTTATCAAATAAAATTCTGAAGTTTAAGTAAATATATTCCCAATGAAAGGTATTCCAATATTGGGTTAAAAATGAGGACAAAATAAGCCAAAGTGATATAAATATAAAACTTTTAAGAAATTTAAAAAACTTTTTCATATAAAAGCAACTGTCTTATTGAATTTCAAATATCCCTTATTATTATTAGGATCAAATTTTATTTCCATGAAATATATCCAAAAATATATAAAAGTATTGAGAAAATAGAAAATTTTCTTGGAATTAATAATCTATTCTTCTTTTTTTAGATTCTGTGCCTTTAGATTTTTATTCTTAAGAAAAAATCCTAAAAACAGAAAAGCAAAATATATTAGTAAACTTATGCCAAAAATTAAAACTATCTTTGAAATATCCATAAATGATTTTTGAATATAAATTACAGCATTTTTTTTAAAGTTTTATATATGGTAATGATTTTTCATTTATCACGATAACGAGCTTCAATTATTAAGCTAATAATATTATTTAAATCATATGCAAGTAGCTTTTGCCTGGAGCCTTTGTCTATCAGTTGGAGTTGTTTTATTATCAATTATTCCATTAACTATTGGGAGAGTTAAAGCAGGATATTCTGTTGAAAATATGTCTGCTCCAAGGGCTTTATTCGATGAATTACCTTCTTTTGGTAAAAGAGCAGTTTGGTGTCACCAAAATTGTTGGGAAAGTATTTCCCTACATGCGCCAGCATGTCTTCTTTGTTTGATTACTTTAACTGACTCTAATATTGCAATAATTGCAGCATTGATTCATCCTATTTTTCGTTTTTTATATATTGGTGCATATGTATTTAATATCCCAACAGCTAGAGGTTTAATGTGGGCCTCAGGAATTTTTGCAACACTTTTGCTTTATAAAGAGGGCTTAACACAATTGATATAAACTTTTTATAAAATAAAGTTCTCTAAATCTTTTAATTGATATTCATTGATTAGTTCCACTTTATTTGATTTTGCTAGTTGATGAGCAGACTTTGTAAAGCCAGATTTTGAAACTATTATTGCATGAGTACCTTTCCAAAATAATTTACCAGCTGAAATTTCCTGAACTGCTTTATTTCCAATAGCTTTTTCATGATCTTTGCATTGAATACATATTCTCAAATCATTGATTGACGCAATTAAGTCAACCCCTTGATCTCCTGTATTAGGGGTTACTTTTACTTCCCATCCATTTTGTTTGAGAATTTCCATACAATGATTTTCAAATCTAATACCTTTTTTGTAGTTTTCCTTGTTTTTACTTGAGTAGCTTTTTTCTATTAGGTTTAAGCATGATTTCTCTATTTGACTCGCTATGAATACAAACCAATCTTCAGTCTCGAGCTTTCTAATAGATCCAATTATCTCATCATCAATAGTAGGATTTTCATTACAATACGATCTCCATTTTTCGAAAAATAATTCCATACTTCCAAATTTTTTTAAAATTACTTTTTCCCAGAAGTATGGTATACCCTCTTTAAATCGCTTGGATCCATTTAATATATTTTTCTCAATAGCTTTTTCATCAAGAGGTGGATTGCCAATCCATTTTTTATAATCCTCGTTACCGTAGGCATCTATTTCCCTTAATCTGATCCTCTCCTCTAACAAATTGTATTTGTTTTCTTCTATTAAATTATTAATTGTTTGAATAAATAAATTGGAATTTAAGCCATTATATAATTTAAACTTTTTCTTTTTAATTTGATAATCCCGTATAATTATAAAAATTAAAAAAATGATAAAAATAATTAAAATAAAATAAATTTTCATTAAAGATTTTTATTTTCGATCTAAAAAGTTTTTGTTTTTCTAATAACAAAATTATTTTTTGTTATTACTGAAGATTCATTTACTTCAAACCCATTTATTGCTGATATTTCCCCTTTTATGCCTTCTAATGTTAATTGCTCGATAATGCCTTTTATTACTTCATCCTCGACCAATTTTCTATCAATTCTTTCAGGTGTAATATCTGTAAGCCATTTTGAGGTCTTTTTTTTTACAACCTCTGTAGGGTTAGTTATTTTTAAGTAGATAGCCATTTTTTAAGTCATTCAGTTGAATTATAAGCATTAAATCTTATTAACTTTTATTATTGTCATTACTTTCCCACTCAAGAAACTGAAAAACAAAAATCGCGAAGATAGAGAAAAATACTATAAACAACCCTAACCATCCTATGAATTTGTGCTCTGTAAAAAGATTTGTAAGCATTGATTTTTCTTGATATCTTGACTCCATTTCATATTGGTAAGAGTCAATAACTTGAAATATATTCATAATTAATGATTTAAAAATCTTTCAATTAACGGATAATAATTTCAACCGTTTAATTTAATAAAGGCTTCCGATAGGAAATCTGGCCTTTTTCTTATTATAGAAAAATTCAGTTTATTTATTAAGACTAAATTGACTTCAGCAATGGTTAAGATTTCTTTTTTCTTGTTAAGAAATTTTGAAATTACATTAACCCTAGGACTTTTTTCAATATTGAATTCGCTCTCTATTGTTATTTTTTCGCCAAGAAATAAAGGGGATTTATATTTAATTGAAGTATTGATTAAAGGTAAATCTAAGCCTTTTTTAGTTAGTTCAAAATAACTTATACCAACTTCTAAAAGTGCATTTATGCGGCTTTCTTCAAGCCAGTTAAAATATGTACCGTGCCACATTACTCCTGCATGATCTGCATGTTGAGGTAAAACAATTTTTTCTATTTTCCAAACTGGTTTTGAGTTCATCTTTTATTTAAAAAAAATTTTTATTCAATGAAAAAAACTTTTTGTGTTATTGTAGATTAATTTTGTTTATTAATATAAGAATCATCAAAACTATATTTATAAATTCATGTTTAATCGTAAAAATAGAAGTAGAAAAATGAAGAAGATTTTCCAATGGGAAGAATATTTAAATTGGAAAAGTATGTCAAAAGAACAGAAATTAAATTTCAAGAGGGCGTGCTTATTCCCATTTCTCGTATATGTAGTTTATGTTTTTCTTAATCAGTACTCCTTTGCAATTCTTTTGTTACTAGGTCTTTATTTTTTAATTAGATTTAAAAATAGAAATAAGTTGGGAAGATGAATATTTTTTTATTTTGATTTATTTAGATTTGTTTTAAAAATATCTAGTTTTTCTAAATAACTTTGTTGGTATATGAAAATAGTATTAGATAAATTTTTTTTATGAAAAGAATTATTTTGTTTTTATGTGTATTAGTTTTTTCATTTTTTTCTAATACGAATAACTTATTAGCAAAAGAAATTGAAAATAACATTAAAGATAATATTTCTAATGAAATTGAAGAAATTAAGCCTGATAATAAAAAATCTAATGTTTCTAATTCTTCGGTAGAAGATATATTTGGTGATGAACAAACTTTCCCATTCGTTGCAGGTTTAGGGAAAAATGCAGCCCATTGATTTTATGGTTCTTGATAATGTAGAAAATATTTTTTTTAATACTAATGAAAGGTCTTAGGGTCCTAGAGCTTTCTGAAGCACTTAATGTTGATAGCTCCGATTTATTAGCTGTTTGTACAATTCTAAAAATAAAAGCCACATCTAGATTAAGTATGCTTTCATTTGAAGAATGTAAAAAGATAACTGATTACTATGAAGATTAAATTTAGATTTTTTATATAAATGATTCTGTTATTAAATCTCTTTAATCATTGAAACTAAAGTTGAATGTATTTCTTCTTCAGATATTTCATTTTTAAAGTTGATAATTGCTGATTGGCCATCGTAATTGATTTTTATATAACTTTTAGTAATTTCTTCCATATAAGCATTCTCAAAGCTTGATATCTTTCCATAATGAATAAGGTATTTGTGAACTGAATTTATGTGATCATTGTTCATATGATCACAAACTCTTTTACTTGTCTCTTTACTAATTATTTTCATTTAAAGAATAGATTTGTTTAACGCTAGTGTATTTTTTTCATTATTCAAAGTTTTAATCATTTTATTTATTAAATTTTTAACTTCATTTTTATCAGGAGCTCTAACCAAGTTGTTTCTCAAATTTGATGCTCCTTTAAAGTCTTTGCATGTCCATGAGATATGTTTCCTGGCAATTAGCAAGCCGTGATCTCCTTTTTCTTTTATTAATTCATCAAGATGCTCAATAATTAAATATAGTTTTTCTTGGGTATTTGGTTCTTTAAAATTTTTATTTTCTCTAATGGCATAATCAATTTCTCCTATTTTCCATGGTGATCCTAAAATCCCTCTTCCAATCATTACACCATCAGCATTTGTTTTTTTTAAACAATGTAGAGCGTCATCTGGATTTTTGATATCTCCGTTAGCAATTACTGGAATTTCTAATAAGCTTTTAAGTCTCCCGATCATTTCCCAATCTGACTTGCCTGAAAACCCCTGTTTCCTAGTTCTTCCATGAAGTGTGATCATCGATGCTCCCGCATCTTGAAGTTTAAACAAGAAATCCTCTATATTTTCTTCTTTACTATCCCATCCGAGTCGTGTTTTTACTGTTACTGGAACCCTAACAGCTTTTACAACATTTTTGACTAATTCCATAGCAAGTTTTCGGTCTTTAATTAAGGCACTGCCTCCACCTTTCTTTGCAATTTTTTTTACAGGACATCCCATATTTATATCAATTAAGAAAGCTCCAGAGTCCTCAGCTTGTTTCGCGGCTTCAGAAACAGCATATGGCCTATTATCAAATATTTGTACTCCAATTGGACCCTCTTCTAAATCTATTTGATTGATTTTTTGTGTTCCATAACCTTTTTTAAGACTTGTGGCATTTATCATTTCTGTAAAAAGTAAAGAGTTTGGAGCCCATTTACGTACAAGTCGCCTAAAAATGTTATCTGTAACTCCAGCTAATGGTGATAGCATGACCTTACTTGTAATTATCCTGTTAACTCCCCTTCCTTTTAGCTTTATATTTGAAGACATATAATTTAAAATTTATATCAATCTTTCTTTATTATAAATTCAGATATGGAGCTGATTTTATGTTTTCTATTTATTTCTTAATTTATAATAAGTGCTTTTACTTAAATAGGCCTAATTGATTGCTTTTTTTGCTAGTTTATATTGAGTTTTAAATTTAAAAAGGAAATTTTTCTTGTTTATATTAGTATCTATTTTTCTTCCCATAATTATTTTTGTTGCACCACTAAATGTAAAAGCTATACAAGGTAATTTAGATTTATCGAGTGCTCAAACTTCTGTAGGCAAAAGATTTGCTAAAGTTTTTTGTGATGCTAAGAGAGAAGGATTAGATTCAGATTTTGCTAGTGAATATGCCTTGAATAATACATATTTAAAATTTGTAGCATTCCCAGACGACGACGAATATTTGGATAATTTATGGAATTTCACCCATAACAATATATTAGATAATTGTGGTGAATTTGTAGATATAAATGATCTAAATGACCTAGAGATTTTTTTTAAAGAAGAAGGTTTAATTGCATCAAATAGAGAACTCTATTTACCAACTTTTGAGAATAATTAGAATAAATTTTTAGCATGTACTAAAATGTAAATAGAATATGAAACTTTATGAAACTATTAGGTTTAAATTCACCTGAAATATTCATAATTTTAGTAATTTTACTTTCAATTTTAGGTCCAAAAAGAATTGAAAAAGGCTTTTTATTATTCAATAAACTACTAAAATTCCTTTTAAGTAAAGATGAACATCAAA
>QCCP01000002.1 GCA_003281225.1 Prochlorococcus sp. AG-347-L20 | reverse complement strand
AATCTCCTAGCCAAGCAAGTTGAATAACACCTATATCCTCGGGTGATCCATAAGGAACCAAGTTTTGAATCCAATAATTCAATTTTTTAAATAATTTAATGCATCTTCAAGACTTGAATTCAAATTAAGAAAATCCCCTAAACGAACAAGTTTAATTGTTTGGGCCACTCTTGAATTGCCAACGACAGAGAACCCAAGTTTAAACTTTTGGCATTCTTTTGCAGTTTGGACAAGTGCTCCAAGACCTGAGGAATCTAAAAAATCTATTTTTGTAAGATCAATAACGAATGGAAGGTCATTTTTTAAATTATTAGTAACAAAGGTCTTAAATTGTTTTTCTGAGAAAGCATCAAGTTGGCCTTTAAAAGTAAAAACCATAATGTTTGTTTTAACCTCAAGGTTTCCTCTTAAAGAAACCGTTAACTTCTGGAAATCTTCTATGATTTAATACCTCCAAAAAATTAATATATCAAATGTAATTATCAAATCAAAAGAAAACAATATGTCAACATCTTTCTAACATTAGAGAAACAAATTTTTTAAATAAATAATCTGAATCATGTGGGCCAGGTCCTGCTTCAGGATGATATTGCACACTAAATATTGGCTTATTATTCACCTCTAGCCCAGCTACAGTATTATCATTAAGGTTATAGTGGGTTATTCTAACTATGTCCTTTGAGAGAGAATTAGGATCAATGGCAAAACCATGATTCTGACTAGTTATTTCAATTTTATTATTTTCCCCACAAGGATGATTTAAACCACGATGTCCAAAGGGTAATTTATAAGTTGAACCTCCTAATGCTAACCCAAATATTTGGTGGCCAAGGCAAATACCAAACATGGGTATTTCACCATATTCAATAAGTGATTTTGCCAAGTCTATACCTTCAGAAACAGAAGAAGGATCCCCTGGACCATTAGAGAAAAATATACCATCCGGCTTGTTAGATAGAACATCATTTAGAGAAGATCGATGAGGTAAAACCAAAACTTCACAACCATGGGATACAAGTCTATTTAGAATTGAATTTTTAATTCCAAAATCAATTGCTACTATTTTTAATTTTTTAGAAGATTCAGCATATCTTTTTCTCATATCAAATAATGTTTGTGTATGACTTTTCCATAAATATTGTTGCTTTGTTGAAACTACTTTTGATAAATTCAACCCCTCCATCTTTGGGGTATCTTGAATTATCTTTAAACAACTTTCATCAGTTTTATCTAGGGAGGTGATAACTCCATTCATCGCACCACTCGATCTTAAAATTTTAACAAGCGCCCTTGTATCAATTCCATAAAGACCTATGATATTTTTCTCAACTAACCATTGATTAAAATTCTTTTTGGATCTCCAATTGCTGTTATTTAACGAAAAATTTCTAACAATTATACCTTTAACATTAATATTAGATTCTGAATCTTCAAAATTTATACCAGTATTTCCAATCTCTGGATAAGTGAATGTTAATAACTGTCCATAATAACTCGGATCAGTAATAACTTCTTGATATCCGGTCATTCCGGTATTAAAAACTATTTCACCAATGGCTGTACCAGAAGAACCAAAAAAGAATCCTGGGAATACAATTCCATTACTTAAAACTAATTTCGCGTTTTTCTTATATGGATTATTCATCAATGTTGTAATTAATTAATTTTCGGATAAATAGTTTTTTAAAAGTAAAAATTTTTTCCAAGGATCTCCTTGACTAATAGAAAATAAAGCTTTATTAAACCCTTCATTTAAATCATCTTCAATTCCTGCGGCCCAAAGCACTAAAGCAGAATTCAAGGCAACTACATAAATATGAGCTTTTTGTCCGGAACCATTTAAAACAGACTTTAATATTTCCTCGTTAGAGTCAAGATCAGAAACTACAAGCTTTTCGTTAGATATATTTTCATAATTAAAATCTGAAATATTTATTTCTGAAAACCGTAATTCACCATTTTCGATAAATACTAATTTATTTCCACCTTGAAGCGAAGCTTCATCAAGACCGCCAGAACCATAAACGACTATGGCTCTATTCATACCCATTTTTAAAAGCGCGCTTCCCATAGGTTTTAAAAGTTCCTCAGATGCAACACCCAAAACTTGCGCATTGGGTCTCAAAGGATTTACTAATGGTCCAAGTTGATTAAATACTGTTCTTATTCCAAGGGTCTTTCTTAATGGCGCAAGTTTTATTAAAGATTTATGCCAAACAGGTGCGAACAAAAAAGTTATTCCAATTTCACTTACGGCTGTGATTACTTTTTCTAATGAACAATTTAAATCCAAGCCAAGATTCAACAAAACATCAGCAGAACCAACTTTCCCACTTGCACTTCTATTTCCGTGTTTTGCAATTTTTACCCCACAAGATGCAGCTACAAATGCTACTGCAGTTGAAATATTAAAAGTATTAGCTCCATCTCCCCCTGTTCCACAAGTGTCTACTAAATACAAATTTGGTCTTGCTACTGGCAATTCGCAAACTTTTAATAATTCCTCTGCCATAGAACTTAGTTCGACCCCTGTAGAGCTCTTAGCTCTCAAAGCACTCAAAAAAGCTCCTGTTTCAACATCTGAAATTTCATCATTAAGCCATCTTTGCATTAAGGATCTAGAAGTTAAATCATCAAGGTTCTTTCCCTCTAACAAATTATTTAGGATTTCAGCGTTTGATGGATTAGAAAACATTTATTTATTAAAGAAAAATTAGGCAGATAAAATTCAATTTGAGGTGTCAAAACTTGAGCCAACTAAATCTTTATTTGTATTAGAAGGTCTGAAGCTTTTAGACCAAATATTTTTTGTTTTTGAAAAAAGTTCATTTTTAGTGATTTTCCAAAATTTTAAAATTTTTTCAATATCATTTTTAATTTCAATTTCTCCAGGGAAATTGGTATAACGATTTATTAATCTTGCTAAATTTATATAATCAAGGTCCTCTGGTGATTTTTTAGTTATAAGGGAATCTATAATGTTCTTGTCGGTTTCATGTAATGGATGAGTTTGCTCGTTCCCCATAAATAAATACTGAATCATTTATAAAATTAGCTCACATATTCAAAAATGAAACATTATCTTAATCATATCGGCAAAATAAAATGCAAAATTTAAAAATAAAAGTTATATCTAAATACCTAAGACCATACAAAAAAGAATTTTTTTATGGAGCTTTAGCTCTCTTAATAGTAAATATATTAAGTGTTGTAATACCCTTAGAAGTAAAAAACATAATTGATCAATTACAAAATGGGTTTTCTTCGGATTTTATTATTTCTAAATCTTTGTGGTTAATATTTTTAGCAACTTGTATGGGTTTAATAAGATTATTTTCAAGACAAATTGTCTTCGGCATAGGTAGAAAAGTAGAGGTAAATCTTCGTCAAAAACTTTTTGACCATTTACTTATTCAAGATCCAGAATGGATCCAAAAAAAAGGGAGTGGAGATATTATAAGTAGAGCTACAAGTGATGTTGAAAATATAAGAAGACTTTTAGGTTTTACTGTTTTGAGCTTATGCAACATTGTTTTAGCTTATTCATTCACTATTCCTTCAATGTTTTCAATTAATAAAACATTAACAATATCGGCTTTAATGATATTTCCATTAATCCTTGGAATTGTAAGTCTATTCGGTGGCAGAATGGTTAATCAAAGAAAAGCTCAACAAGAATCATTATCAAAACTTAGTGATCTAATACAAGAAGATCTTTCTGGCATCAGTGCCATCAAAATTTATGCTCAAGAGAATGCTGAGAAAAAAGAATTTAACATATATAATAATGCCTATCGAAATTCAGCGATAAAACTTGCAAGGACAGCGAGCACTCTATTCCCATTGTTGCAAGGTATTTCCTCAATTTCATTATTAATTTTATTATCATTAGGAACTTTTCAGCTAGAGAGTGGATTTATTTCGATAGGTGGTTTAGTAGCTTTAATTCTTTACGTAGAGAGACTTGTCTTCCCTACAGCTCTATTAGGTTTTACCTTAAATACTTTTCAGCTCGGTCAAGTAAGTTTAGATCGTGTGGAAGAAATCTTTCAGAACACTCCAAATATTGTAGATAGAGCAGAAACCAAATTTTTAAAACGAAAGATTAAAGGATTCTTAGAAGCAAAAAATTTAACAATCAAGTATCCAGGATCAAAATTTAATTCATTAAATGGTCTAAATTTTAAAATTTATCCTGGAGAACTTATTGCAATAGTTGGCCCAGTAGGTTGTGGCAAGACAACACTAGCCAAGTCTCTAGGACGGACTATTGAAATTCCAGATAATCAGTTATTTTTAGATGAAATTGATGTAAAAACTTTAAAATTAAGTGATCTTAGAAAAAATATTTCAATCGTTCCTCAAGAAGCATTCTTATTTACTTCTACAATCTCAGAAAACCTAAGTTTTGGAGAGCCCAAAGCATCTAAATATTTAGTTAAAGAAAGCGCTACAAAAGCTGGAATAATTGATGATATCAATAGTTTTCCACAAGGGTTTAAAACTATTGTCGGTGAAAGAGGTATTACATTAAGTGGTGGACAAAGGCAAAGAACTGCACTAGGAAGAGCACTACTTGTTAATTCTCCTATTGTTGTTCTTGATGATGCATTAGCAAGCGTAGATAATAAAACAGCAGCTGGAATAATAGATGAAATGAGTTATAGAAGTAATAAAACAATCATAATGATTAGTCACCAACTTTCTGTTGCAGCTACCTGTGATAGGGTTTTAGTAATGGAAAAAGGAGAAATAGTACAAGAAGGGGCCCATAAAGATTTAATAAAAGTAAATGGGCTATATAAACAACTTTGGGAGAGAGAACTAGCCACTAGAATTGTTAAGGGCTAAAAGTTATTTTTTTTTCTTATAATAAAAAAATTTAAATTATGTTTAAATTCCTGAAAAACATTATGAATAATGAAGAGGAAAATTTAACTAATGAAGCTTATTCATTACATAGAATATTAAAAACTGATATCAAAAAAGATCCCAATGTAGAAGAAGATGAAATAATTTTTGGATGTGGTTGTTTCTGGGGAGCAGAAAAATGTTTTTGGAAACTTCCCGGAGTTGTCACAACTTCTGTAGGTTATGCTGGTGGAGAAAAAAGCAATCCAACTTATTATGAAGTATGTTCTGGCTTAACTGGTCATTCAGAAGTTGTAAGAGTTATATGGGATAAAAGAGAAATAGATGTATGTGATTTATTAAAAATGTTTTGGGAATGTCATGACCCAACTCAAAAAAACAGGCAGGGTAATGATATGGGAACCCAATATAGATCTGCAATATATTTCAAAAATGAAAATAATATTAAAAATATACTAGCCAGTAAGGAACAATATCAAAACGAACTAAACAAAAACAATCTTGGTTTAATTGAAACGGAAATAAAAATGATTGATTCATATTTTTATGCGGAACAATACCATCAACAATATCTTGCATCAGCTGGGAGTAGGCAGTATTGCTCTGCTTCACCTACAAAAGTAAAGTTAGGAGTTTTTACTGGAAGCAACTATAAATTAGAAGACCATATATGGGAAAACTTTAATTGGGAAGTTGACAAGTGTGTATTGAGATCTGATAACAATCCCCTAAAGAATAACATTTAGATAAATGTTATCTTTATAGTAAAGAAACGGGGCGTAGCGCAGTTTGGTAGCGCACCACTTTGGGGTAGTGGGGGTCGTGGGTTCAAATCCCGCCGTTCCGATTACTGATCGTCTTCATTAATAAGGGATTTGTAAAGTTTATACGAACTTATGCCGACTGCTATGAAAGTAAAAGAAGAAAAAAAAGCTAAAACCAATATAGTAAAATTTGAAACTTCTACTTCACCTAATTGGAAAGATATAAAAATGTTCATTAGAAAGAATTTTTTTTAAAACCTTAACACAATTGCAAAAAATTTTTTCTCAACATCTCATTATAAATTTAAAAGAATCACTACACCAAAAATAACTCGATAGATAATAAATATTTTCAACCCATTGGAAGAAAAATACTTTAATAAGAAATCTATAGCTAATAAAGATGACAAAAATGTCGTAATAAGAGCAACAAAAAGAGGAAGGAACCCCAATGAAAAAAAATCATTAAAAGAAGAAATAAACTCAACAATCGCAGCAAGAGATATAGCTGGCATCCCTAAAAGAAAGGAAAATTTGGCGGCATCGCCTCTATCCCATCCTGATATTAGAGCGCTAGAAATAGTTACCCCCGATCTTGAAACACCTGGGAAAATGGCAAATGCCTGAAAGAAACCTATCAAAAAACTATCTGAATAATTATGGTTTTTAATATTAATAGAACCTCTTTTAGAACTATCTGCCAAGTACATAAAAAAAGCCATTAGAAACGAGACCAATGCTATTGATAAATTTGAACGAAGAACGTTTTCAAAAAAAGAAGGGATAAATATTTTTATACTCCCACCAAGCAAAATAATTGGGATAGTACCAATCAAAATGGACTTTAATAATTTTTCATGTAAAAGATATTCAAGAAATTTTTTGGAAGCTTGACTTCTGAAATTAAAAATATCATTCCTAAAATAACAAGCTATGGCTAGAACACTTCCAAGTTGAATAGTAGCGGACAAAGATGCTCCAGGATCATCAATACCTAAAAAAAGAGATATAACTTTTAAATGAGCTGTACTACTTACAGGAATAAATTCCGTCAACCCTTGAATTAATCCATATAAAACAAATTTTAGATATTCCAAAAAATTATTAAATTACCTAATTAATTAATAGCAATTTACATTTATAAATTAAAAGCTAGTATATAAAAATGAAAAAAAAATCTATTTTATTATTATTTTTTCTTTTTTCCTTAATCTTTAATTCTGCGAAAGCTAACTATTGGTTAATAATTGGAACTTATAGACAAGGGCCTGGAGCAAGGCCAGAAGTTAGTGGAATAACAAGTCCTTCGTTACATTCTATTCCCATGAAAGATTTAGACACATGTAATAAGGCGGGTGAAAAAATTACTAATGAAATATACAAACCTGTTTGGCAATTTGATAGTAGATGGACCTGTGTTTTTAGAGGTAAATAGTAATGAAGTTACCTTTTAACATCGTGAGCACAACCATCTCCTTTATAATTTTCACTCTCGTAGAAATCATTTTTTGTCCCAAAATAAACTGTTAATAAAACGAAAGGTAAGCTTAATATAAATAAAATGGTTGTTAAATCCATAGTGGTAACTTATTCAAGAAGGTTATGAAAAATTAAAATTATATATTGTTCATTAAATCATGTTTAATAATCTGTAGGTCCTTTAATACCAAGATAAAAGAAGGCTCCTAACCCTACTAAAAGTAAAACGCCAGCGATAGCAGCAGAAGGAACAAAACCTCCTATTGCAAAGGAAGAAAAATAATACATCTATGAAACTAAAACTAGTTTGATAATATCAATAAAAAATAGGTATTTGTTAAAAATTTTGACTCGAAGACAATTAGGCAATATCTCTTCTAAGCCACTAAAGTCGAATCTTCATTATCAGCAGAAATTCTTATTCTTTCTTCCAACTTAGGTCCATATAATTCATTTCCCCAGATTTCAACTCTTGAATCATTTGGGGCCATAAAAGTAAGAATATCAGTTGGGAATAAAACTCTCTCTAAGAAAAAATTTGATGGACCAATACATCTCAAGACAACCATTCTACAGCCTTCATTTTTGTAAGAAAACTCAACCATCACCAAACAGCAAAATAATTTTTTATTAAACACTATTTAGAGCTAAATAAAATGTATAAAAAATTACTGAAAAAAAAGAAATTAAGAAAATTCTACAAATTCAATCCAGCCTCAACTAAATTTCTTTCTTGATCAATTAATAAAAGCGCGTATGATTTTATATCCTCAAAACTTTTATGAGGAATTGAGAAATTAAGCATTCTTAAGAAATTAGATAATTTTTCATCTTGAAGGGCATTACCCTTCCTTAAAAACATTTCTTTTTCCTGATTTGTTTTCCATATATTCATATATTCAAATTTCAAGGGCTTTAAGTGCCAAATATTGTCTATTAAAGTCCAAATGTCTAAATATTCGTTAAGGTTATTTTGAATTTTTAATAAATAAGATAATTCGTTGGGACTCAAATTTTTTGCATTTATAGTTCGATCATTTATATCAATAGAGTAAGGTTTTATTCCCAAAAACCATCCCTCAAGAATTAATAAATCGGGTTTATCTATTCTCCAATGAGATCTATCTCCTAAACCATTTCTTAAAGATTTATCGAAAACTGGTACACTTAATTCTCCATTTATCTTCCAATTTAATAATTTTTCATACATTAATTTTACTGAGTGACTACCAGGAAACCCTCTTGAAACATTCCAAGGGTTATTCTTGATTGCTAATTGCATTTCATTTGATGGGAGATAAAAGTCATCAATTGAAATAACCGCAATTTTGAAGTTTAATTTTAACGATATAGCTTCAAGCCATTTACCTAGTGTTGTTTTACCTGTACCAGGTAAAGCTGAGATTCCAATTATTTTTCTATCAGAAAAATTATTTTGAAATTTATAAGCTTGAGATAAAAGAGGTAAAGCCAAACCCCAAATCCAATCATCATTTACTTTATTGTTCCAATATTGATCAATTGATAGAATGTTTCTTTGATTATTCCAAAAATTGAACCAATCATCCAAGGATTCCCAACCAATATCAATAATTAATTTTTCAAATTTATCAAGAGGAAAAGTAATATCTAAATCTTTCATCTTTCTAACTTAGTTCTCGCTTTTTTATCAGTTTATTGATTTCATTTTTCCAACCATATCCATTTGGTTCAGAAGCTAAAGTAAATTGCAAATCTTCCAATTGATCTAGTAAATTTAAGTTAGGTCCATCTATTCCAGGGATAACTATTTTAATATCTGAGTTTAAAAGTAGAGGCAAATCATTTGGAGAATCGCCTAAACCTATAATTTCAATATTATGAACATTTGAATATTCTTTAAGAGCATTTATTGCTTTACCTTTATTCGATTTTGTAGATAATAAGTGACTCATTCTATTGCCCTTAAAAATATCAACATTAAATTTTTTACAACAGATATTAATTTTCTCTTCTAAGTAACTTGGCGGATTTAAAAAAGGCATGCTCCAGTGTCTATCACGCATTAAGTTCAATGAGTTGCCTTCTAAACCTGTAAGCTGAGTGGCTTCTTGATCAGTGAGATTATTAAGAGGAGTAAGTTTGTAATCAATTTCTTTAGAAATAAAATTTAAGATTTCTTCAAGAGTTTCGTATTTTATTCCAAGAATAATTTCTCCATTTACTCTTTTAAGAGATTCACCATATATTGCTGCACCATTCTCAACAATATAAGGATCCGTCAAGTTAAGTTCCTTTCTAATAACTTTTACTTCAGAAGCGGTTTTGCTTGTACAAAGAATTACGGGTATAGATAATTTTTGTAGTTTTTTTATAGTTTCTTTAGCAGGTGATAAATCATATGAGTGATCCATTAAAGTACCATCTACATCACTTACTACCCAAATAGAAGAATTTTCTATCATTTTTATAAAGCACTAAGCCAAATTACTTGAAAAGGATCAAGACTAATATTTTTGCAATTGTATTTTGTGGATGTTAAAAAATCATGGGTATTGAAATCATTATCAATTATTTTTGGTAGATCATTATCATTCAACTGATAATTAATTTTATTTTCAGTCATATTATGTATTGCAAAAACAGACTCAGGACCTTTACCTCTTTTGATTACAACAATATCACTTCTCCCTTTAGACAAACATTGCATTTGTGAACGAGGGTGAAATTGCTTTAATTCTGATCGGACATCCATAGCATTACGAAGATATTTTAAGTTTTTATTAGCATTAGATTCAGGATTATTTAAAACTGCTGAAAGATTTTCTGATTTAAACTTTTCTCTGTTTAGATCTCTTCTTTGACCTGTCATAGAAAAACTTTTGATATCATTTTCTGAAGCTAGTAATGCTGGTAAATAAAATGCAGGGACCCCTTTCAGAGCCATTACTAATAATTGACTCAAAATAAATCTCTCATATTGGAATCTTTTAGCATCTCTACTGGAGTCTTCCATTGCACTCCACCAACTAATATTCAATTCATAAGGTTTATCATCACCATTTGATAAACGTCTATGACTTACTAATCCTCCTCTTTTCTCACAATTAATTAATAAATCCTTAATTCTCTGCTCATTCATTAAACCCTCAAGAGCTCTTAGCCCAACACCATCGTGCGATGCAGTGAAATTAAATAAAGTAGTATCTTCAGGTAATATGGGCCAATCAAAAATCCATGAGTTTAGAATATCAGCTCTTGAAGTAATAATTGCCTCTAAAAGAAGAGGAGGCAATGGGAAATTATATGCCATGTGGGCTTCATCGTCAGAAATGAGATAAGATAAATTCTCCTTCTGAGGAACATTGGTTTCTGTTATTAAAACGCCATCATCAAGAAGATTATTTAAAAGAACTCTTAAGAGTTTCACAATTGAATGTGCTTTAGGTAAATGTAAGCATGTAGTCCCTGATTCCTTCCAAATAAAACCTACAGCATCAAGCCTTAACCATTTTATTCCATTAGATAAATAAGTAGTAATTAAATTTAAGAACTCAATATTCATTTTAGGATTATGCCAATTCAAATCAATTTGATCTGGCCCAAAAGTTGTCCAAACTTGTTTAGGACCATCATCAGTATTTATTTGAGAAAACAAAGAGGAACTTCTAGGCCTAACTACATTTGACCAGTCAAGATTTTGTTTCGGTAAAAAAACATTTGATATACCCGGTTCTTGAGATTTAATAAATTGTTGAACCCATGGGTGAGATGATGAGACATGGTTTAGTACTAAATCAGCCATCAAATCATGATTTTTAGATATACTTTTGAGATCATCCCAACCACCAAATTTTTCTTCTAAAGAATCATAACTTGAGACTGCGAAACCTCCATCGCTTGTGGATTTCAGAAAAGGAAGAATATGTACAACTTTAGAAAGACTACCAAAATGTTTACTTAACAATTTTCTAAGAGTTATTAATGTTGCCTCGCCATTTTTATAAATACTATCTGCATAAGTTATCAAAACCGAATGAGATTCATTCCACCTTTCATTATTTCTTATTTCTTCATAAGCAGATTTCTCTGAGAAATCATCTAAAATCTGTAATAATTGGTTTGAGATAAAATTAATTTCTTCTGTAGTATGATTTGAATAAATTGTTTTTAACAATTTATCAATTTTTAATCTATCTAATTTTTTCTCTGAATCAATATGCTTCACTTTGAAAAAATCATCGAAGTATTAATACCATTCTGCACATCAATTAGAAAATGGACTTTCAACAAGGTTTAATCACAACAATACATGAATATGGAGTTACAGGAAATTTACTTAAAGAATTAAACAAAAGTCTTAAAAGAAGATCAACTAGCATTTTAATACCTTGCTTATATGAAGAGTTTGAGCGTCCAGCATTAAAAGATATAAGAGAAGTTTTAAAAAACCTTACGGGCTTAAATGAATTAGTAATTGCTCTGTCTGCAAAAACTGTTGAGCAAGTTAAGGCGGCAAAATCGTTTTTTGACTCAATGCCATTCCCAGTTCACGTTCAATGGACTAATTCTCCCTCTGTAATTGAGCTATTAAAAAGCCAAGAAAAAAATGGATTAGAACTTTTAGGAACTCCCGGTAAAGGATGGGCTGTTTGGCAAGGCATAGGAGTTGCGACCAGAAAATCAGAAGTTGTTGCTCTTTTTGATGCTGATATAAGAACTTTTAGTCCTTTATATCCTTCAAGAATGATACTTCCACTTCTGGATGAATCATATGGAATATCATATGTAAAAGCTTTTTATAGTAGATTATCTTTAGAAACAAATCAATTGCAAGGTAGAGCAACAAGATTATTCGTGGGCCCTTTATTAGCAAGTCTTGAGCAGTTAGTTGGTAAGGGTCCGTTTTTACAATATCTTCAATCATTTAGATATCCATTAGCAGGAGAGTTTGCTTTTACTAAAGACCTTGCTATGAATTTAAGAATACCTTGTGACTGGGGTTTAGAAATAGGTTTATTATCAGAGGTTTATAGAAATGTAAGGACCTCCAAAATAGCCCAGGTTGACCTTGGTTTATTTGACCACAAACATAAGAATATTGGAGATTCTTCTAAAGAAGGATTGCAAAAAATGTGTACAGAAATACTTTCAAGTGTTTTAAGAGGTCTAATGGAGCATCAAGCCGAAACCTTAACTAGCACTCAACTAGCAACTTTAGAAGTTCTCTACAAAAGAGTTGGAGAAGATCGGGTAAAACAATTTGGATTAGATTCAGCAGTTAATCAACTTCCATACGATAGGCACGAAGAAGAATTATCAGTACAAAAGTTTGCGAAACTATTAAGACCTGCTACAGAAGATTATCTGGCTTGTCCTACGACACTTCAATTACCAAGTTGGTCAAGAGTTTTATCTTGTGAGAACAAACTGCAAGAAGATTTAGCTATTGCGGGGTCTAAAGACATAAAGATAAGTGAAAAAGAATTAATTAAAAACTTTTAAAGCAAAAAATACCTTTGAGCCATTGGGACTTCATCAAGTGGTTCACAAGTAAGAAGTTCTCCATCAGAAAAAACTTCATAAGTTTGAGGATCAACTGAAATATTTGGTAGTTTACTATTAAGTTTTAGGTTTGATTTATTGATATTTCTGGTATTTTCTACGGCAATACATTTCTTTTGTAAACCTAATTTATTTGGAATATTTTGTTCAATTGAATTTTTACTTAAAAAGGTAAAAGAACTCTTAATTAGAGATTGGCCGAAACTTGCAAACATAGGTCGACCATGTACAGGACCTGGAGTAGGAATTGAAGCATTTGCATCACCCATTTGGGACCAAACTATAGATCCTCCTTTAACAACTAATTCAGGCTTTACCGCAAAAAAGGAAGGTTTCCATAAGGCCAAATCCGCAATTTTACCCTTTTCTATAGACCCAACATGTTTATCAATACCATGAGCTATTGCAGGATTAATTGTGACTTTAGAAATATATCTCTTTACTCTATAATTATCGTTTCTATCAGAATCCTGCGATAGCGGTCCCCTTTGGACTTTCATTTTATGTGCGGTTTGAAAAGTTCTCGTTATTACTTCACCAACTCTTCCCATAGCTTGAGAGTCACTAGCGATAATTGAGAAGGCGCCAATATCATGTAGGATGTCCTCTGCAGCAATAGTCTCTCTTCTGATCCTTGATTCAGCAAATGCAATGTCTTCTGGGATTTTAGAATCTAAATGATGACAAACCATTAACATGTCAAGATGTTCTTCTAATGTGTTCTTTGTATAAGGTCTTGTTGGATTTGTACTACTAGGAAGAACATTTTTTTCTCCACAGATTTTTATAATGTCTGGAGCATGACCTCCACCTGCTCCTTCGGTATGAAATGTATGAATAGTCCTTCCTGCAATAGCGTTGATGGTATCTTCAACAAAGCCTGCCTCATTCAAAGTATCAGTATGAATACATACTTGTACGTCAAAATTATCTGCAACATTTAGACAAGAATTTATTGTCGAAGGAGTGGTTCCCCAATCCTCATGAAGCTTCAATCCACATGCACCAGCCTCAACCTGATCAATAAGATTGCTCTCGTTTGTTGAGTTTCCTTTTCCAAAAAAACCTAAATTCATGGGAAACGCTTCTGCAGATTGAAGCATTCTTGAAATATGAAAAGAACCCGGAGTACAAGTAGTAGCATTTGTGCCAGTTGCAGGTCCAGTTCCTCCTCCTAACATGGTTGTAATTCCAGAGGCTAGTGCTGTCTCAATTTGTTGGGGACAGATAAAGTGAATATGGGTATCTATTGAACCTGCAGTAAGAATATGCCCCTCTCCTGCTATTACTTCTGTTGATGCACCAATAACAATATCAACATTATCCTGGATATCAGGATTGCCAGCCTTGCCAATTTCAAAAATCATTCCATCTTTTATACCCACATCAGCCTTAATTATTCCCCACCAATCTACGATCAAAGCATTAGTTATTACGGTATCTACAGCTCCATCAGCTCTTCTTACTTGAGACTGCCCCATCCCATCTCGAATAACTTTACCTCCACCAAATTTAACTTCATCTCCGTATGTAGTTAAATCCTTTTCTACTTCTATAAAAAGTTCGGTATCAGCAAGCCTTACTCGATCTCCGGTAGTGGGTCCGTAAGTTTGCGCATAAGTATTTCTGTCAATTTTATAGGACATAATTTTAAGTATCTAAAGAACCGTTAACCAATGAATTAAAACCTTTTGCAATTCTTAAACCTGTATATGGAACTAATTTGACATCGGTTGTGTCTCCAGGTTCAAATCTAATTGCTGTTCCTGCAGGAATGTCAAGACGCATACCAAGTGTGATTTCTCGATCAAAAATTAAAGCCTTATTAGCTTCAAAAAAATGATAATGAGATCCAATTTGTACAGGTCTATCTCCAGAATTAGAAACTTTTACTGTTTTAACTTCCTTACCAAGATTTAATTCGATTTCACCTTGTTCGGGAATTATTTCGCCAGGAATTAAATTTCTCATAATTAGTTAATCGGATTGTGAATAGTAACTAACTTTGTTCCATCAGGGAAAACTGCTTCTATTTGAACTTCATCAACCATTTCAGGAATGCCCTCCATAACTTGTGATTTTGAAAGCCAGGTAGTTCCCTCTGACATTAATTGACTTACACTTTTTCCATCTCGAGCTCCTTCAAGAACTTGAAAACTCAAAAAAGCAATTGTTTCAGGATAATTAAGCTTAAGACCTCGATTAAGCCTTCTTTCAGCTAAGAGCGCAGCAGAAAAAATCAATAATTTATCCTTTTCTTGAGGTGAAAGATGCATAATAAAAAATTAATCTATAAATTCTTAAAAAAGGTTCTTTCTGAACATAATTAATAATTCATAGAATCTTGTAAAGGCCATACACCTTGATATTTTGGCTCACAAAATCCACAAACAGACCTAATTTGTTTCCAAATACAAAAAAAACATTTTCTAGCATCTTGAGAAGAACTTCCGAGGAATCGTACAGAGATTCCATTTTCAAGGATTCCAATAGATAAATTATTATTAGTTTCATTGAATATCTTTTTTATATTTCCCACAAGATTATTTATTTTTGACTTGGAAAAATCTTTTTCGCAAATCCAAATTAAGGATCCAAAAACGGGCATATAATCCATGCCTGATTTAGCAACAAAACTTGCCTTAGATAATTCAATCTGATCAACATATTCCCAATCATCAAGTAAATCATTATTTCTCATAATTTCTAATTTAGACCTAAAAACTCCACTCTCAATAGATTCTCCGGAAGAAGATCTTCCAAGTCTTATTAAATCAGTAAATAAAAAACTTGAAGTTTCTGAAATAGATACTTTAAAAATTTGCTCATATAAACCATTTGCAAAGATGATTGTTTCTTGGGGGAGATACTCTAAATGAGAATTTTCGAGAATGTTTATGAGATTCTTTTGCTTTGAAAAACTTCCTTTTGGATTAATTTTTGATCTTCCAACTGATCCATATACTTTCTGAGCTGAAGAAGTAGTCAACAAAACCTTAGAGTTTTTTTCAAGATTTACTTCAAAATCGAGTAAATCTCCTCCTACCAATCCCCCTGCAGTATGTAGAACAGGCAAAATGCATCTACCCTCTTGATCATGAGTAGACTTTAATAACTTATAAGGAGAAGTTGATTTAGAATTAAAGATTGTTTTATCAACATTTCCTAAACTTGCTTTATTATTAAAAAAATTTAAGAAACAATTGCCTTCCCATGAAGTTTTAATCATAAATTGTTTTCTTTAATTACAAAATTAAAGTAACCAAAAATTTTGATGATGAGAATGAATAAACAAATTGTTGTAACTGATTGGATTAAGGAAAAACCGAAATTAGGTTCATTTTTAAAACTTACCTTAAGTTCAGATGAAAGAAGAATCTTAAGAGGTAAAAGATTAACTGATTGTGATCAAGAAATAATTTTACAATTACCTAGAAAGGGCAAATTAAATGATGGAGATATTCTTTCAACTAATGAGTCCAATTTTTATGTAGAGATAATTGCCAAAAGAGAAGATTTAATTGAAATAAGTTCAAATTCTAAAATTGAGCTTATTAAAACTGCTTATCATCTTGGAAATAGGCACGTGGAAGTAGAAATAGATGAAGGTCTTCTTCTAACAAAAAGTGATTATGTTATTAAAAATATGCTTCTTAATTTTAAAGTTGATGTAAAAAATACGAAAAAAAAGTTTTTCCCAGAAAGAGGTGCCCATAGTCATGAGTAGAAGTCACTTATTAAAATATTTATTAATAAGTCCTAACTTACCAGTAGGAGGATTTTGTTATTCCGAAGGAATGGAGAGTTATCTTCATAATAAAAATTTAACAGATTCAAATTCGGTAAAAGACTTAATCATAAGTGAACTAAAAATTGGCCAGATAAGACTCGATGCGAGACTTTTATTAGATTTTTTTGATATTTTCATTGAGATAAACGACCGAAAAAATTTAAAAGGTAATTTACAAAAGCTAATAAGTTTGGATAAATGGATCCTCTCATCAAAGGACTCTCTCGAAATGAGAGAACAACAAACTCAAATGGCAAAATCTCTCTTTGATTTAACCAAAGAATTTGGATTTGATTATCTATATGAAAATAATAAAAATAGCTCCTGGTCATTAGCGTGGAGTTGGGCTTGTTATTGTTTTGAAATTGAAAAGTTAGAAATGGTTGAGAATTTTTTATACGCGTGGAGTGCCAACCAATTAAGTGCAGCATTAAGGATCATTCCTATTGGTTCAACGAAAGCACAATTAATTCAGAGAGATTTATTAGAAATAATTTCAAAAGTTTCTCAAGAAATTATGGACAAACAAATTGATGACATCTATTTTGGCAATGTAGGTTTAGCTATGGCACAACAAAATCATAATGACCTTTATACAAAACTTTTTAGAAATTAATTTATGAGCAGTAAATTGAGAGTAGGAGTTGCTGGACCTGTAGGATCAGGAAAAACCGCATTAGTAGAGACTTTATGTTTAAGCCTGAAAAAAAATTATGAGATAGCAGTTGTCACAAATGATATCTACACAAAAGAAGATGCTAACTTTCTTATAAATAAAAAAGTTTTAGAGGAAGGAAGGATTATTGGTGTAGAAACCGGAGGTTGTCCTCATACAGCGATAAGAGAGGATTGTTCTTTAAATAAAAATGCAGTTTTAGATTTAGAAAATAAATATAATCCTCTAGATTTTGTTTTTGTAGAAAGTGGAGGTGATAATTTAGCATCTAGTTTTAGTCCAGAACTTGTAGATTTATCAATATATGTAATTGATGTATCTGCGGGAGACAAAATCCCAAGAAAAGGCGGACCAGGAATAACAAGATCAGATTTATTATTAATAAACAAAATTGACTTAGCAGATAAAGTTGGTGCAGATTTAAAAATCATGAAAAGTGATACGGAATTTATGAGGAAAGGGAAACCTTGGTTTTTTACCAACCTTAGTAGCGGCAAAGGAGTTGAAGAAATAACTCAATTTTTAGAATCACATATACCCAGCAATCCAAACTAGAAAAATGTTCACTTCTAATATATTGGATTCAACAAAAAGTTACGACTGATACAAAACTAATCGTCACTCGTTAATAACTTTTACTTTATCCCCCTAATGAGGGTCAATTTCCTAATTTATCCTAATTCATGAGAATTTCAAGGCGTATTTTGGCAGGATTAGCTACTGCCTCACTCGCGGTCACAGCTACTTCATGTGGTGGAGGTGGAACCTCCGGAAGTTTCGATGACACAGTAACCGTTGGTATTTTGCATTCGTTATCTGGAACAATGGCGATTTCCGAATCAACTCTTGTTGATACTGAAAAAATGGCTATTGAAGAGATAAATGCTGCTGGTGGTGTAACAGTTGGCGGCAAAAGCTACAAAATAGAATACATAGTTGAAGATGGTGCATCTGACTGGCCAACTTTTGCTGAAAAATCAAAGAAACTTATAGACCAAGACGGAGTTCCTGTCGTATTTGGTGGTTGGACATCTGCAAGTAGAAAGGCAATGTTACCAGTTTACGAATCAAAGGATGCTTTCCTTTACTATCCAATTCAATATGAAGCCCAAGAATGTTCTAACAACATTTTCTACACTGGAGCTACACCAAACCAACAGTCAGAACCCGCTACAGATTTCATGTATAATCGTTCTCCTGCAGCTGGTGGAGATTTCTTCCTTGTAGGTTCTGATTATGTTTTCCCAAGAACTTCAAACACAATTACAAAAGCTCAGGTAGCTCAATTAGGAGGTAAAGTTGTAGGAGAAGATTACCTTCCCTTAGGAAATACTGAAGTTGCTCCAATTATCTCAAAAATCAAAAAGGCGCTTCCTGACGGTGGAATAATCATTAATACTCTTAATGGTGACCAAAACGTTGCATTCTTCAAACAGATTCAAGATGCAGGTATCACTCCTTCAACTGGCTACTACGTAATGAACTATTCAATTGCTGAAGAAGAGATTAGTACAATTGGTCCTGAGTTCCTTGAAGGTCACTTTGGTGCTTGGAACTACATGATGTCAATTGATACTCCTGCATCTAAGAAATTTGCTGCAAGTTTCAAGGCAAGGTGGGGAGCTGATCGTGTTGTAGCTGATCCTCAAGAATCTGCCTATAACATGGTTTATTTATGGAAACAGGCTGTTGAAGATGCTGGGACATTCGACGACAACGCAGTAAGGGAAGCTCTAGTTGGACAAACTTTTGATGCCCCACAGGGTCCTGTTGAAGTCATGCCTAATCACCACCTATCTCAAACAGTAAGAATTGGAGAGATTAATGCAGAGGGTGGATTTACAATTCTTGAAGAGACAGGAGTTGTTCTTCCTCAAGCATGGAACCAAAAGCATCCAAGTTCAAAAGGATTTGCATGCGATTGGACAGATCCTTCAAAAGGAGAAAAGTATAAGCTTTAATTTAATTAAAACCTATACTTCAAAATAAAAGGAGGTTAACACCTCCTTTTATTTTTTATAATCAAATATTTTCTTTTTCTAAATTGGAGTTACTTCTCGATAGTCTTTTTAATGGTGTTGCGATCGGATCGGTACTACTTGTTGCTGCATTAGGTCTGGCTATTGTTTTTGGTCTTATGGGTGTTATTAATCTTGCCCATGGAGAACTTATGATGCTTGGGGCTTACACAACATATGTAACACAATTAATTTTCAAATTACCTTTATTAAAACCCTTCTACAATTCGTACATAATAGTTTCAATTTTCCTTGCTTTTATCGTTAGTGGAGTTGTAGGCATACTCCTGGAAAAAACAATAATAAGAAAGCTTTATGGAAGTCCACTAGAAACACTTTTAGCCACTTGGGGCGTAAGCTTAATTCTTCAACAATTTGTCAGGAGTGTACCTTTAGCTTATGGGACTGGTCTAGTTATAAGTCTGATAATTGGTTTATTTTTACCAACAACGTTTCCTTCAAAAATAAAAGAATCAATAAATTTTAAATATTATAAATTTAGTTCTTGGATATTTGCTGCTTTAACAGGGGTCTTAACTGGTAGCGTAATCTCATCCTCTGTCAGCAAACTTAGTAGAGCAAGCGCTAGAAATGTTGATGTAACAGCCCCCTCATGGATGAGAGGTCAAATAGAAATTATTGGCACTGCATTTCCTAAAACAAGATTAATGATAATTGTCATTACCCTCATCTCAGTAATAGCGATAACATTATTTCTTAATCAAAGTGCTTGGGGTATGCGTATAAGAGCAGTTACTCAGAACCGACAAATGAGTGATTGCCTTGGCATATCTACTGAAAAAGTGGATATAATTACTTTTGGAATTGGATCAGGCTTGGCAGGAGTTGCTGGTGTAGCAGTATCTCTTTTAGGTTCTGTAGGACCGAATGTTGGCGGAAACTATATAGTTGGTTGTTTTATGGTTGTAGTGCTGGGTGGGGTAGGCAATTTATTAGGAACAGTACTCGCTTCATTTGGAATAGGAATAATGACTGATTTAATTGGAGCTGGCAGGCTCTTATCAATATGGCCAGATATGCCTTTACCTTTATCAAACACAATTAACTTTTTTGCAACCACAAGTATGGCAAGAGTAATGATATTTGCACTAATTGTTATATTCCTACAATTTAAACCTACAGGTTTATTTCCTCAAAAAGGAAGGATGGTTGAAAACTAATGTCCTTAAGTAAAATTAAATTTGATAAAAAAATAGTATTATCGTTTTGGATAATATTAATAGCCTTAATTATTGCAGCACCAACTCTACTCCCTGTATTTAGACTAAACCTTCTAGGAAGATACTTGTCCTTATCCATAGTTGCACTTGGTGTTGATCTTATATGGGGATATACAGGTTTACTAAGTCTGGGACAAGGTATATTTTTTGCACTAGGTGGATATTGTGCTGCAATGTATTTACAAATAACCAGCTCCTCTGAATTTCCAAATAATATTCCTGAATTTTTTGCTTTATATGGTGTTGAAAAATTACCTTTTTTCTGGGAACCGTTTAGATCGCCTGTTTTTACCTTCTTAGCTATTTGGATAATTCCAGCATTGGTTGCAGGTTTAATTGGATTTCTTGTTTTCAGGAATAGAATCAAAGGGGTTTATTTTTCTATACTTACTCAAGCTTCTCTTCTTGTATTCTTTAACTTCTTTAATGGACAACAAAAACTTATAAATGGAACAAATGGATTAAAAACAGATGTAACACAACTATTTGGTCAGATGGTAGGGTCTGAATCCATGCAAAGAATATTCTTTTGGATAACTGCCATACTAGTAATAGCAGCATGGTTTTTTGCAAAGTGGGTTGTTAAAGGAAGATTTGGAAATATTCTTATAGGAATACGAGATGATGAACCAAGAGTTAGGTTTACTGGATACAATCCAGTTATATTTAAGACGATAATATTTTCTATTGCTGGAGGTCTCGCTGGAATTTCGGGAGCTTTATATACCGTTCAGTCTGGAATAGTATCTCCTCAATTTATGACGGTTCCCTTTTCTATAGAAATGGTTATATGGGTTGCTGTTGGAGGAAGAGGAACTTTATTGGGAGCAATACTAGGAGCAGTTTTCATCAACTATGCAAAAAGTCTAGTAAGTGAAGCTTTACCTGCTAGCTGGATGTTTATTCAAGGAGGGTTATTTATCTTAGTTGTAACAGCTCTTCCTGAAGGAGTTTTAGGATGGATTCAAGGAGATGGTCCTAGGAATCTTCTTCAAAGATTTGGTTTGAAAAGAAAGATTGAAACCTATCCAAGCTTAGAAGTTAACAATAAGGAGGGGAATAATGAATAATAAAGATCTTCTAAATTTAATAGATATTACTGTTAGTTTCGAGGGTTTTTTAGCTCTCAACAAACTTAATTTAAATTTGAAGAAAGGAGAATTAAGAGCTGTAATAGGACCCAATGGCGCAGGTAAAACAACATTTCTTGATGTAATAACTGGAAAGGTTAAGCCAACAAAAGGTGAAGTGATTTTCAAAGGGAAATCTTTAGTAGGTAGAAAGGAACATAAAATAGCCAGACTTGGAGTTGGAAGAAAGTTCCAAAGTCCAAGAATCTTTGAAAATCTAACAGTTAAAGAAAATCTTGAAATATCGGTGACAACTCCTAAAAGTCCCTTAAACCTTATAAATAAAAGTATTAAAGATGAGCAACTTATTGAGATTGATCGTCTTATGAAGATTGTTAATTTAGCTCAAAAAGTTGATTCTAAAGCTGGATCTTTATCGCATGGCCAAAAACAATGGCTCGAGATAGCCATGTTAGTAGGACAGAAGCCAGATTTAATGTTAGTAGATGAACCTGTTGCCGGTTTAACTGATGAAGAAACAGATCTTACAGCTGATTTATTAAAATCTTTATCAGGCGAAAATACAGTAGTGGTAATAGATCACGATATGGAATTCATAAGAAGACTTGATAGTAATGTTTCAGTATTAAATCAGGGCACAGTATTATGTGAGGGAACAATGGAAACTATACAAAAAGACAAAAAAGTAATTGATGTCTATTTAGGAAGACCTGAGGACTAGTTATGGAAAATTTACTCGAAATAAAATCGTTAAATACTTATTATGGCGAGAGTCATATTCTTAGAGATGTAGATTTAAACGTTAAATCAGGAGAAATGGTTTGTTTGATTGGAAGAAATGGAGTTGGCAAAACAACTTTATTGAAATCACTAATTGGTTTGTTAAAACAAAAAAAAGGAGATATTTATTTAATTGGTGAAAATATCAACAGAAAAGCACCTCATCAGAGGGCTAGGAAGGGAATGGCTTACGTTCCTCAAGGGAGAGAAATTATTCCATACCTATCAGTTGAAGAGAATCTTATGTTAGGGATGGAGTCTCTACCGGGTGGCTTATCTAAGAACAAGAAAATAGATCCATTTATCTATGATCTCTTCCCAATTCTTAAAGATTTTCTTCAAAGGAAAGGAGGAGATCTTAGTGGAGGACAACAACAGCAATTAGCTATTGCAAGAGCATTGCTGGGCAAACCCCAACTACTATTACTTGACGAACCAACGGAAGGGATTCAGCCGAATATAGTTTTAGATATAGAAAATGCAATCAATCAGATAATTAGAGATACAGGAATTGGAGTTTTATTAGTGGAACAACACTTGCATTTTGTAAGACAAGCCAATAGATATTATGCGATGCAACGCGGAGGTATTGTTGCAAGCGGAAATACTAGTGAGTTGAGTCAAGCAGTTATAGATAAGTTCTTAAGTGTTTAAATAAAATATACAGATTACTAAAAATTTTATTCATTTTTCGCATCTTATTAGGTCAATACTGTTTGGATGTTCATTTATATACTTATTAAATTCCATTGCTAGTGTTCTAGCCTCGTAAGCGTCAGAAGCATAAACACAATTTTCTAATCTTATATTTTGAAAGTCACGGTAATGCACTGTATATGGCTTCAACATATTATTTTGGTTCATTTTAATTTGCTAAAAAGCAATAACTATATATCAACCATGCATATGTTCTTAAATTTAAAGCACTACTTTTGTTGTTATCAAAATATATTCAATTAATTTATGTATTTAAAAATACTTTATGAAGAAAAAAGTAATTAATCTATTTTTTTTTATTTTTAGAGTCTTGCTTTTTACCTTCTATTAAAAAAACAAATTTAGATAAAATAAAACCAAAAACTGGAACCCAAAACTTTTCATAAAAATATTTCATAAAAATTAAGCAACCAATGATTGGTCTTCTTTAGTTTCATTTTTATTTATAAGCTTCAAATCTATAGAATAAAATAAATGTTGCATAAGAAGAAAATCAAGTTCCCCTTTTAACAAATTAACATCGGATGAAAGTAGATCATCAACAAAATCATCAAAGGTATCTGAAAGAGGATTCACAATTAAATTTTATTTTTGTCATTATTGTCTCATTAAAAATAAAAGTCAACCAAACTTGAATATTAATTTTTGATATTTTAAAAATTAATGAATAAAGACTAAAAATTTAAATAATAAATATAAATAAGAAAAATAATAGATTTAATATCAAGCTTAGGGTTTTTGAATTAAATTTCATTTATCTTGTTTTTCTTATTTTTATATCTCTCCTGATTAGCATTATCAAAACGACCAAACACATATTTGCTAAAAAGAAGTTTAAATAATTCATCATCAAACCAATTAATTTATTTATAGCAAGACTATTAATGTGCCAATTCGAAAAGAATCACTTAAAAAATTTTTAGTGGCAATACATTTTTGATGGCAATCAAAGTTGATATTACAAATCGGATGTAAAATTATTTTTTAATTAGCTCGAAGTAACCATTTTTATTTAACAAGTATTTATCAAACCAAAGGCTTAATAAATTGTCTAATCCTATTCCATTCATTTTATTTATTTGAGAAGTCTTATAGTCTGAAAGTGCAAGCAATAAATACGGAAAAATCATATCAGAAACGCCTTTTGGCAGTTTTTCTAAAGGTACTCCATGCGCTCTATCCCATAAAATTTGCATATCCTGAGAGAATAAAGAACTCCAATAACTAAAATTACAATATAACTTGTCTGGCGGGAGTAGATTTACAGATAAAACTGGGAGAGATGAATTCATAGGAATAAATATTTTTTGGATAAATTTAATTTAGGTTTTTGAAATGGTAATAAATAATTTCTAATACGAAAATCCCCTATAAATGCAAATCAAATTTAGCGCACAGTACAGCACTAAGCAACACTTCTTATACATCATATTTTTCTGTCATTTCCTGAAATTTAAGGAATGATAAAAACTTTTTATAAGTTTTCAAGTCAAATCCCTCCTGATTCTCTTCATTTAAATGGGTTGATTTACTAGGAATAAAATGATTTCCTAAGTTAGTATCAATTGAGAGTTTTGCATTATCTGCAAAGTCACCAGAATTATCAAATAAGTTTTTTGAATTATCGTTATTTGAATGATATGACTGAATTAATTTACCATTTTTTTTATTAAATATACCTCTTATAGAAAGTGCTTCTTCTACCAAAATACTTATTATTTTTGAATTACTTAAATTGTTCTCTGTGCTCAACTTTTCAATTATTCTCATAACATCTTCTCTAGGAATAAAACCAACTCTTTTTTTCTTGGTAGGCATTTAAAAATTAATTAAAGTTCAGCACTTGACTGTAATAAGTGTTGCACTATATTCATTATAAGTCAATTTAATTCTAATGATTTTACCAACGACCTTGCTCTTAGGAGCCCTTGGATATCTTTTCTATAACTCAAAAAGAGAACTTTCACTAGATCACCATGACCTTATGGAAAACCAAAAAGAGAATGATGATTTGTATAAAGATTTGGAAGATCTATTTATTTAAAATTACTGCATAGATATTAAAGAACTTTGTTTCTTGACTAAAGATATACAAAACCTTAAACATAATTAGAATTAGAATAATAAAGCCATAAATTCAATGACTGTCCATCAAGATTACGAAATAAAAATCAATCTAAATGAATTGATCGAGAAGAGAATCCCATGTTGTGATTTACTTCATCCAGATCATTGTTTAACAGAAAAACAAGTCTCTCAAATTGCTCATGCTATTCGTATGGATTTAAATTTGCATGATCTTTACAAGCAAGTGGATCAACACATCATGAATTATGTAAATGCAGCAGGAATTGATAACAAAGATCATTGGGTTGAACCACATCTTCCAGATTTGGAGAGAGATTTAAAAGAAGAAGTTGGTATAGAATTTGATTAATTTTTCATATAGAAAGAGATTAATAAATGTATTTTTTTTCTAAATCATCTATCAATTTATAAATACTTTTAGTTGATCTCTTTCTTTTCTTTAAAAATTTAAATAGAGTAAATCCGATAAATACTGCAAAAATTGGTGTGAAAATAATAATTCCATGATCCATAACCATCAAACAGAAGCCTATTATTAAAATTATTAAAAAGTCTGCACTAATAAAATAGGTACTTTATACAAATAACTTTCACTATAAAAATTAAGATTTCTCATAGAAAAGTGAAAGAATTAAATTTATTTGTAGATTATGTAGATATGTATTTTAATTCAATAAAGATAATGATTAATTATTTTGCTTTAACAGTAGCTGAGATGGGAATCGGCAAGATAGAGTTGGCAGTTATTATTGCAGTAATTTTAATATTTCCAATTTTATTTGTTTATGCATCTAAAAACCTTGATGCTAAGGGGGTTTTCGAATGGATGATGGAAAAACCTAATGATTGGATAGGTAAAAAATAAGACTTTAACAATTTACATCTTACTAGTTTAATTTTAAATTTTCTAATTTACTAATCGCAAAATCATAAACTTGGCAATTATTTTCTAAATCATTAACTATTGAATTTTTTAGTAGAGAAAAATCTATAAACTTATTGAGTTTATTATTTTTAAATTCCTTATTAGTCTCTCCAATAGCAAATGCCAAAGCTCCCTCATAAGATATACCGAATTTGGAAGTGTTACAGTAAGTTCTTGTGAACTTATTAGAAATCTTTTTAGTATACTTTTCTAGAGTTCTAGAAGAAGCATCCAATGAGTAAACTGGGCTACTAAAAAGAAGAAGCAAAGTTAAAGTTAATATAGTAAAAACTCTTTTGATCATAATATTTCATAAATTGCAAATTTAATATAGTTTAGAAATTAACTCTGACGACTATGTTTTATTAAAAATATAGAAACTAAAAATTTACTAAACACAAAATCTATTTCATATTTTAGAAGATAGAAACTCTCTAAATGAGTATTTTATAGTTTGAATTTTTTTTGGTAGTTTTTTTAAAAAACGCCTAAATGCTTTTGGCATAAAAATAATCCTTCTCAGTAATTAATAGATAACAAATAATAATTGGGTATTCAATAAATAATTATCTAAAAATAAATAAATTAATTATTAAATATATGGATTGAGCTATGGAAATGTATTTGAACATGAATTATTGTTTAATTAAGTATTAAATACAAAATTAATATGGCACTACCAGAACTTATTTATGCGCCTTTAGATGGCGGAACAATACATAGATATGAAATTAGTGGTGGCAAGAGAAAATTCTTAAGATTTATAGGTTGTTATTTGGGTCAATGCAATTTCCACAAAAATATTGATGATGCTATTGATTACATCAAAAATTTGAAAGAATCACAAAAGATACAAAAAACATGAAATAAAGATACATAAATACGATAGGGGCTCAATATTTTTCAAGAACTACATAATTATTGCTACAAATAATAGAGAATTTTCTTTTTATAAGTAATTGATTATTTACTTGGGTTATAGTTCCGAAAGATAAACAGTCAATTAAAAAAGAAATTAATTTATGGAAAACAGACAAATTAATTTTTTTAAATCAAAAGACTTAAATACCGTTCTTAAACCATTTAAAAAAGGAACGGTAGTAAAAATTGACTCGTTTGAAATTAGAGAAAATCAAAATGAATTAAAAATAGGTTTATTTGGTTGGTATGCTATATGTCCTTCGAAAGAACTAAAAAAGGATAAACTATTTTATTTTTCACTCTATGATGAGCCTCTTGTTCTTTATAGAGATGAAAATAAAAACGTTAGGTGTATTAAAAATATTTGTCCACATAGGGGGGCCTCTTTTTTTGAAGGAACATTATCAGATGGAGTAATAACCTGTCCCTATCATGGAGCTAAATTCTCATCTGGCGGAAGTTGCCAAAATCTCGATAGAATAACATGCAGACATATAGTAGATAATAACTACGATAACTACGCCAAAAGAATTCACTTATCTCAATACAAAGCTATAGAAAAGAATGGATATATTTTTGTACATTTTTCTAAAAAATCTGACACTGATTTAAACAATATAAGTGAAGATGCACCAATAAGTAATTACGAATTATATGAAAATGGGTTTACGCATAAGGATTATGTATATGAAGAGGTATTAGTTGACTTCAAATGTGATTGGTCAAGAATAATTGAAAATCACTTAGATATCCTTCATCTTTTTTGGGTTCATGGCGATACAATCCCTGATAAAGATGTTAATAAAAACGTTCTAGTTAGTTTTAACCAAAAAATTAATGTTACTCCTCAATACATTGAAAGTATTTATTACTACAAGAATGAGCCTACAAAAGAATTTATCCGGATAAAATACATACCACCAGGAAGAATATTAATTTATAAAGGTGATCCCTCTGCAGCAAGATATTTACAAGTCTTAGATCATATTCCACTAGGAAATAACAATGCAAGAGTAATAGTGAGACATTACAGAAAATTTTTAAAAAATAAACTATTTAATAACCTTATATTGTTTAAAGAGAATCAAAGAAAGATTTTTTATAAGATATTCGATGAGGATTATATGATTTTAAAAACACAAACATATAACCACAATATGGGATTTATAAGTAAGGATGAAATAAAATTATTAGGAGAAGATAGAATAATAAATTATTTTTGGAAATGGTACAAAAAGTCTGAAGATAAAGATGAACCATGGAAAAATAATATAAAGTCCCAAAATCTTGATGTATATGACAAAGTGATATTGAAATATCCTCCTGAGATAAAGAAGTTAGAAATCGCAAATAATATAGAAATCATTAGAAAAACATTTGTACGATTTGCTGCACCGCTTATATTTTTTATGTTAATAATATAATTTATGAAGAAAGTAGATAGACCTTCATGGTTGAATTGGCTATATCTTTTTATTTTTATTTTAAGCTCAATTCAATTGATTATATTTTGGAGTAATAAGTTTTAGTCTTGAATAAATTTTGGTTTGACGCGAAAAATATAAATTGTTTTAAAAATGGCTTTAGAGTAATTAAAGATTTAAATTTAAAAATAGCGTATTCAGAGAATGTAATATTAATTGGACCAAATGGTTCAGGTAAATCATCCTTAATTGAAATAATTAATAGAAACATATACCCAGTAGAAACCAATGAATCGAAACTGAAGATATTTGACAAAGAACTTATAAATTTATGGGAACTAAGAAAAAAAATAAGTACCGTAAATAATGATATAAAAAATAGAATAAATCCAAACTTACAAGTTTTTGATTTAATTTTAAGTGGACTATATGGAAGATATTGTTACGCACAAAATAAATCTGAAAAAGATTCTAATAAGGTGGAAAAAATCATGAAAAAAATGAATATATCTAATTTATCTAAAAAGAATTTTTCCTATTTATCAGATGGAGAGAAACAAATTTCTCTCATTGCAAGGGCATTAATCAAAGAACCGAAAATCTTAATCCTAGATGAACCAATTGCAAATTTAGATTATAAATCAAAGTTTTTTGTAATTGATAAGGTTAATGAATTATCAAAATTAAATACTAAAATTTTATGCGTCACTCATGATATTTCAACGATTACAAAAATTTATGACCGGGTGATAATGCTAAAAGATGGCAAAATAATCGCCGATGGAGATCAAAATAAGGTTATAAATAGTGAAAATCTTAATAATTTATATGGTATTCAAGTAGAGGTAACTAATAATAATGGACTTTGGAATATAAAAAGATTAATTAAATAACAATTATGAAAATAGCTATCGCAATAGCTAGAAATACTAAATATTTACTTTTTAAAAAGGAAGAGGATTTATTTTTAAATGAAGAAGATCCACATTTAGAACATACAATCTTACCTCCTAAAGATCGATCTGAGACGAATGAAGAACTTCCACAATTAAAACAAACTCTATTTACGCCCATCTAAAATAAAATTTTTACCAATTCTATCTAAATTATATTGCTAAATACTATGTAAAGAAAAACTTCAGAAACATGATGATAATGAGAATCTATTGCAATAAGTAAATTTATAGTGCATAATTGATAATAATTCTCATTATCATATTTTAATTAATGAATTTCCATAGTTATGGAGAATCTCCGTCAAAATTAGTAAGGATAATAACTGGACAATCAGTATTAATAGATCCTTCATCAAGACCTAAAGGGACATGCCTAGAAGTTGAAAGTGGAATTGCTAGGGTTTATTGCCCTTGTGAAGAAACCGAAGGAATGACACTTGCATTTTTACAATCAGGTGATCAACTAAGAACTGACCTTTTATGTAGCGAAGGTGTCTGTGTTGAAGCATTAACAGATTTGTCTTTTCATAGCAATGTAAATATTGATCAGAATATTGGTTTTGATGCAGTGAATGAATGGACTTTGCAACTCCTTAGGATAAGACACTTAGGAAATGCAGAACAGCGATTACAAGCCTTGTTTTCAATACTAGTAAATCGTCTAGGTAGAAGATGTGGTCAATGGTGCGAGTTACCCTTTAGGTTAACGCACGAAAGGATTGGAGAATTAATCGGTTCTACACGCGTAACATCAACAAGATTAATTTCTAAATTAAGATCATCTGAGTTATTACTAGCTCCAATTGGAACCCAAACAGTCAGTGTTGCCCCTTCTTTTATTGAAACATCGCCGCTATAAAAACATGAAGGAATCACAATCACTTACAAACAACTTGTTAATAGAAGTTGATTTTTTATCAAATAGACTCAGAAATATCAAGCAATCCTACAAAACTACAGAAAATAAAGCATTGAAGGGAAGGTTATTTATTGAAAACAAAAATATATTTAAAAGAGTTAAGGAAATTTATAAAATAGCTGAACTCTTAAATAAAAATAATGGGAAAATCAACTTTTCGAATTTACTTTTTGAAATAACCAAAAGGACATTGAATGAAAATAAATTTGAAAGTAATTTATTTTTTCTTTAAATCACTATCTATCAATAAGATTGCCGAAGGTTGATTAGAAGCAAACTTAACCTTGCCCAGTATGTTCGCAAATTCATCTTCTGATTGTGTTTGAGCCTCTATAATGGGATCTAAAAATACGTTTGTTCTTGTATCTGAAATTCTTTCTGATATGGAATAAAGTTGTTGTAGAGATGAAGTTAAATCAGCCTCCATATTAAAAGAATAAGAAATCAGCTCCTCTATAGAATTCCATGTTTGAACAGGTGCAGGAATTTCATCTAATTTTACGTTTTGTCCTCTTGCGATTAAGTAATCTGCAAATTTCTGAGCATGTTCCATTTCGCCTTGTGATTCACTTAGAAAATGAGAGGCAAATCCATTTAAATCACGTTCTTGAAACCATAGATACATAGAAAAATATTGAACATTGGCATATCTTTCCATTGTTAGATGTTCAAAAATGTTATCTAACAAACTTTTGTCAATCGGTTGAGCAACAGCTCTTCCAGATGGACCAAAATGAACTAATTTTTTTGTTTTTAAGTTATTTTCATTCATTTTCAGATAAGTATCTAAGAAAATAATACAACATTTTGTATAAATTAGTAATTAATAAATCCTTTAAATTAAATTAAATAATATGATAATGAAAATCACTCGCAATACTATAAATGAATTTAGAGTACAGTTTTTCTGAACTGCTTTTAACTAATAAAATATATAAAGATAAAAAAAAGAAATGTAAAAAGAAAAAATGCTCTAATTGGAAGGGAGGGAGGTGTAATTGCCTATAAATAAATTCTATATATATACCTTATGTGCTCCAGGATATAAAAAATAATAACTATTTTTATTTATAGAAAGAGAACATTTATCACCATTATTTAGGAGATTATTAATATCAGTTCTAACCCTCAATATGTTTCCATTAATAATTACTTTATATATAAGAAATTCTCCAAGAAATTCTTTAGATATTACATTCGCATTTCCAGATTCCGATCTTTTAATTGAAATAAATTTAGGCGAAATTGACATACTTTTAATATTTGCATTTTGTAAAACCTCTGAACTATTTATTTCACCTAAAAAAGACATATATGAATTACCATTTTTTTGAAGATTAATAATATTATTACCCAAAATAAAACTACTAACAAATAGGGTCTTGGGATTGTTTAGAAGGTTAATTGGTGTATCAATTTGATGTATTTTTCCTTCATTCATGACGGCAACTTTATCGCAAATTGACATTGCCTCTTCCGGATCATGAGTAACCATCAATCCACTTGCATTACAACCTTTTAGGATATTTGGGAGTTCACTTCTCAATTTTAGTTTGACATGCATATCAAGACTACAAAATGGTTCATCTAATAAAATAAAATTAGTATCAGGAGCAAGAGCTCTCGCAATTGCAAGTCTTTGTTTTTGGCCTCCAGATAATTCATGTGGGTATCTTCCAATAAAACTATCAAGACCTACAATATTTAATAAATAGTCAACTCTAGATCTATCTTTTTTGTTTTTTAAACCAAAAATTACATTTTCCAAAACAGTTAAGTGAGGAAAAAGTGCATAGTCTTGAAAAACCATACCAATATTTCTTTTCTCAGGACTAAGAATTTTTTTTCCACTTGAAATTTCCTCATCATTTAGAGAGATCCTGCCTCTAGAGGGATATTCGAACCCCGCAATTAATCTTAAAAGAGTAGTTTTTCCGCAACCAGAAGGACCAAGCAACCCTAACAATTCGCCATTTTCAATTTTCAGATTAATTGCGTTTAATATCCAATTTGAACATTCTCGATTATCATATTTATGATGCAAATCATCAATTATTAACGCATCATTTTTCACTAAGTTCTTCTTATTTAAATATATTAAGTTAGCAGAAAATATTCACCTAAAATATCTCTTGTATAATTTTATACACCGTTTAATTTTCAAATTTAATGAGAAAGTCTGAAAGAGCAGAAATAATCCGTAGGGAACTCAAAAAGCTATATCCATCGCCTCCAATACCTCTTGATCATACAAATGCATATACACTTCTCGTCGCCGTAGTTTTAAGTGCTCAATCAACAGACAAGAAAGTTAATGAATTAACAAAAAGCCTATTTGAAGTTGCAGATAATCCAGAAAAAATGGTGGAGCTAGGCATTAATGGCATTTACGAATACATAAAATTTTTAGGTCTATCTAATCAAAAATCAAAGAACATTTATAACTTATCTAAACTATTGATTGAGAAACATAATGGCGCGGTCCCAGATTCTTTTGAGAAGCTTGAATCTCTTCCAGGGGTAGGTCATAAAACAGCATCAGTTGTAATGTCTCAAGTGTTTAAAATACCCTCATTCCCAGTAGATACTCACATACACAGGTTGGCACAAAGATGGGGGCTATCAAATGGAGATAACGTAGTTCAAACAGAAAAAGACCTTAAAAAAATATTTCCTATTAATGAATGGAATAACTTACATTTACAAATAATCTTTTATGGCAGAGAATACTGCACAGCAAGAGGCTGTGATGGAACAAAATGTTCTTTATGTCGCACTCTTTATCCCAAAAGAAAAAAGAAATTTATATGTAAAAAGCCTTAAGAAATTTATATAATGTTTAAATTAATTCTTTAATCATGAAAATAGCAATTACTGGTGCATCGGGGAAAACAGGTTATAGAATTGCCGAAGAAGCAGTTAAGAAAGGATATAAAGTAAGGCAAATCATCAGAAATAATTCAAAAGTCACAGCAGGACTAGAGAGTTTGGAAACAATTAGGGTTTCATTAGACAATAGAAAAGAACTTGATAAAGCTTTAAAAGATATTGATGCTTTGATAATTGCGACTGGAGCGAGAGCATCGTTAGATTTAACTGGTCCTGCAAAGGTTGATGCATTAGGTGTATACAGGCAATTAGAGAGTTGCAAAAGAGTTGGTATTAAAAGAGTTATTTTAGTTAGTTCCCTTTGTACTGGTAAATTATTTCACCCATTAAACTTATTTGGTTTAATTCTTATTTGGAAGAAATTAGGTGAAAACTTTCTACGAAATTCAAATTTCGAATGGACTATTATTAGACCTGGAGGATTAAAGGAAAATGAAGATATTAAATCAGAAAATATAAATTATTCAAAGGAGGATACTCAAATTAATGGATCAATCCCAAGAAGATTAGTTGCGCAATGTTGTATAGATTCTTTGAAAAACAAAGAATCCATAAATAAATTAATAGAAGTTACAAGTTCGAACGATAATAAAAAAATATCTTTTAAAAAAGCTATGCAAATGATTTAAAAGATGTAAATATATAAATTAAAACTATGAAAATAAATCCCAAAATTGACGCATTACAATTAATGCTTACTGATTTGAGAACTAGAAATGAGCCAATAAGGCATAAAGCTGCATTCAAAGGCTGTCAACCAGAATTTCAAAGTCTTGTATCAAGATTAATAAAGCAGTTAGAGGAAGAATTAGTTGCTGAAAAACATACTAACCGAGATAGTTAAAAATTTAGATTACTTAAATGAACTTAAGTTATCTAATTTTGCTTGTTCAGAAAGTTCATCATATCCTCCAAAAAATTTATTATCCAAAAATATTTGAGGGAAAGTATTATGACTACTTTGAGCCATTACTTTTTGAAAGCTCTCATCATTTTCTATTAAAATAACCTCATGAGGGATAGATAAAGAATTAAGCAACCTAATTGCTCTTTTAGACCAAGGACAATCCTTTAAAATATATGCTTTTAAACGTGATTCATTTTTTAATAAATCATTACTTGAGATATTAGTAATTTTTTGTTCAAAAGAAAGTAATAATATATCAGTACCTTTTTTTACAATACAACCCTCCTCTAGATGACCGCCAAAGACATTACATCCCTCATCTGCAAAACTCAAATGTAAATGAACATCTCCTTTATTAAAATGTCCGTTTAAAGAAACTATCTCTAGATTTCCCTCAAATTTATTTATCTCTTGATTACCTGGGCATTGAATACAAACTGTTCTAAGATTACCAACCACTCCAGAAACATACCCGTATAAATTATTCGATAAAGAATATTCTTTAATTGAATTTATCAAATCAGATTCTGGAGATAGCTTTAGGCTATGAGACTGCATTAGATATTAGATATAAGGAATAGTTTTGTAATATAAAACACCATCATCCATAAAGAGAAGTTGAGTTTATAATCTTTAGGATTCAGATTTAAATTAAGTTTTAGATTCTAGCATCAAAAACCATTTAAAATTTTTACTAAATATTTAAGCATGTTGAGAGTGTAAGATATTTTTTATATACAAAAACTAATTTGTTATTAAGTAAAAATCTTAAAAATTTGGCATTGAATATTCCCAATTTATTATCGATATCTCGCCTTTTCCTTGTATTTCCATTAATACTTTTTTTAGAAATTAACAGACCTTTTTATGTCTTTATATTGATTATTATTGGAGGTTTAACTGATTATTTTGACGGGTTAATTGCAAGGAAATTTAATCTTAAAACCAGATTAGGAGCTATCCTTGATCCCTTAAGCGATAAAGTATTCTATTTAATTCCTTTGACCTTCCTTTGTAAAAATAATTTTATACCCTTCTGGTCTTTGTCATTAATTTTATTTAGAGAATTAATTATCTCTAGCCTAAGGAACTTTACAAAAGACGGTTTACCAGCATCAATATTAGGAAAATATAAAACATTTTTCTTTTTTATTTCAGTAATTACTTTCTTTACACCATTAAAAATTAGCTTTTTGAATAATTTGGCTTTAATTTTTTATTGGTTAGGATTCATCCTGACTTTTGTGACTTTATTAGGCTATTTAAGAATTAAAAAGAATATTATCTGAATTTTCATCAAACTCCTCACTCTTTTTATTATTAAAATCATTCGCAAAACTATCCTTTAGACCATTAAGTAAATCGAAAGTTGGCGCCCACTCTAAATCACGTTTTATCTTAGAGATATCAGTCTGATAATGATTTAATCTAATTGGAAATCCCTTTCGAGACTTAGGATCTAATTTTTGATAATCAAATGTTCTTAAAAAAATCTCATTTTGTTTTAAGCCAAGAACATTCGCACAGAAATAAATTAAACCCTTGATTGTTACTCCTTTTTCACCTGAACAATTGTAAATATTATTTTTGGAATTTTCAAAATTTATGCACCTAATCATTACGTCAGTTAGATCCGAAACATGGCCTAGCTGAGTGATTAATGAACCGTCACCAGGGATTGGTATAGATTTTTTAGTAAATAACCTTTCAAAAAACCAATTTTCAATTTTATTATAATTTCCTGGTCCATAAATATAAGTTGGTCTAAAACTTGTAAAAGGAATTTTTTGGTTTTTTAACCAATTCTCTGTCTCAAACTTTCCTTTGTGCCTACTTTCTGGATCAATTGGATCAACTTCGGATAAGGGGAGTTCACAATTATCTTTATAAACACCTGCAGAGCTGACATAAATATATCTCTGGAAAGAGTTATCTAAATTTTCTATAAGAAGTTTGGTTTGTTCTAACTCTCTTCCAGAAATATCATAAACAACATCATACTTTTCATTTCTTAGCTTGACGATATCTTCTGAATTATTTCTATCACCCTTAATTAAATTTGTTTTTTCAGGATTACTTTTATTACCTCTCGTGAAAATATCAATATAATGATTTTTACTTAATAACTTTCCAACCAAAGACTTGCCAACAAATCTAGTGCCACCCATTACAAGAATTTTCATATTCAAAAAATATTTAACTAAAGTAGTAATCTTAAATAGAATTACATATTGAATAGTACTACTAATAAGTAATTAATGAAAAGGATGATTCTATGGACCTAATACCAGCAATTGATTTAATGAATGGTAAGTGTGTAAGGCTTTTTAAAGGCGACTTTAACAAAAGAAAAGACTTCACAAAAGAGCCTCATGAGCAAGCTAAATTTTGGGAAAGCGAAGGAGCAAAATATATACATATAGTTGATTTGGATGCTGCAAAAACTGGATCCCCAACAAACGATAAATCAATAAAAAAGATTGCAAAAACAGTTAACATACCTATTCAAATAGGTGGAGGGATAAGGTCTCAAGAAAGGATAGAACAATTATTTTCTTATGGTATTGAGAAAGTTATCATGGGAACCTCTGCAATAGAAAATAAAGAACTAGTTAAAGACTTATCAAATAAATTTCCTGGAAAGATAATTGTTGGGATAGATACAAAAGATGGAAAAGTTAGTACTAGGGGTTGGCTTGAACAATCTAATATTTTTGCCACAGATGTAGTAAAGGAGTTTTCTTCATTTAAAATTGCTAGTTTTATTGTTACGGATATAAATACAGATGGGACTTTAGAAGGGACAAATGAAGAATTCATAAAAAGCATACTTGAAATTACAGATATTCCAGTAATAGCCTCAGGAGGTGTTGGTTCAATTTCTGATTTATTATCGTTAGTAAAATTCGAAAACTCTGGACTCTCTGGAGTAATAGTAGGTAAAGCTCTATATGAAAATAAATTCTCGATAAACGAAGCGAATAATGTATTGTCAGCAGAGAGATTAAATGACTTTGATTTAAACACAAATTACTACGCTTAAAAGATTATAAAAATTGATTCAAGGCTGGTGTTTGCAGTAATTGTTAGTTAATTTTGTATAAGAGATAAGAAATCTAGTCTTGGAATTAATTTCAAAAAAATCGATATTGATTATTGCTCCAAGCTTAATAGCAGAATCTTTATCGCTTAAGTTAACATCACTAGACCAAAATTTAGAAATTAATTTTAATAATGGGACAAGTGATAAAACTCCAGATTTAGTTATATGGAATGTTCTTAATTTCCAATCAGAAGATCTTATAAGGTTAGAATTATTAAAATTAAGAAAAAGATATGATGAGTCAAAGTTTCTTATAGTTCTTTCTGGCGATCTTGTTTATGAAGCAAATACCCCTCCATCTTTAAATGCTGAAGGTTTTCTTTTAAATCCCAGTGCAGAAAAAGTTCTTGAATCTATTGATACCATTTTAAATGGAGGCAGGGTATTTGATATTGAAAATAATTCCCGAGTTCAATTAAACAAAAATAAGCCTCTCTCTTTTAGTCAAAAGATTCTAACTTCAGGTCTTAAACAAATAGATTCTGAAATTAATTATATATTTAAATATGTTAACTCTGATTCAACACCAGAATTTTATAAATTCATTTTAAAAGGAAGATTAAGAGAACTTATTACTGCAAAATCTTTTCTAATTTTCTTATGGGGTAATTCACTAGAACTTTATACAGAGGCAGTTTACACTGAAAATAAAATTAATCTTGAAAATAAGAACACTGTATTCATTAAAGATAAAAACACAACAGAAATATGGAATTTAATTTTAGATAGACTAAAAGAAAGGTATAGCTTAACTAACTTACAGGTTGAATTTAATAATTCATCAATAATACTCTCTGGGATAAAGAAAGAATTTATTTCAAGATTAATTTGTAAAATGTTAGATGAGTTAGATAATTTAGTAAAAAATATTAAAGAAAACTATAAGGAGAAAGATTTAAAAGATGATTTAAATTCTCTTATAAAAGAACTTAAGGTTAATACAATTTCAAATATCACAGACAGCTATTTTCGATTAAAAAAAGGAAGCGAATCTATCTCAATAAATGATTTTATCTATAGTGAGGTAAGTTGCGAAGAGATAGATAGAGAATCACATGAATCAATAATGTTTATTGAGCCAATTATTAAAAATGAAGCTCTTGACTATGATGGAAAATTACTCCCTCTATATGAAACAGAATCGTTTTTGATTCTTGAAAATATAATTTCAAATTGGACAATAAGGAACTGTAATTTATTAGCTTCTGAAATCTTTAATATTTGTTCTTCTTGGCCTGAATTAAGAACTGTACTCATAAATCCCGAATTACAATCGACAAGAAATTTTGAAAGATTTAGAAATAATATTAATAACTACAATCGCTGGCATGACAATATTTATATGCCTATCTATTTGTATGAGAGTAAACGAGAATATATTGATATTATCGATAAAAAATTTACCCGTTACTTTAAAAATGAAAATAGGGAGAAAGAATTAGAGAATCTAGAGTGGCTACAAAAACAAGTTACATTGTTAGTGGAGATAAGAGATGCCGTAGCACCGCAGTTAGAAGTTGCGGTAAAATATATCGGTAATCTCTTCGTAAATTTCCTTACAAAGGTTGTTGGCAAAGCTATCGGTTTAGTGGGGAAAGGAATCCTTCAAGGATTAGGAAGATCAAGTTCAAAGTAAGTTTTTAAACTTTAATGAAAATAATTCAATGGATCCTAATAGCATTAATTTTCTTAAGTCCATATAAAGCAAATGCCTCTAGAGATTCTAATAGTTACGATGGCAACATCTTTCCTATATACGCAGGCAATGGGGCTATAGTTCCTCCCCAGACAACTCTTCAGGAATCATTAAAAAATAAAAGAGTCGCAGTTTTATTTTTTTATCTTGATGATAGCTCAGATAGCAAAGCTATGGCTCCGATAATATCTGGTTTAGATTTAATATGGAGAAATAACATAGATATCATTGCTCTAACAACTGATGAATTACAGGATAAAGAAAAGTCTGATCTTAGAAATGAACCTAATTATTATTGGAACGGATTAATTCCACAAACCATTATTTTAAATAGTGATGGTGAGGTTAAATATGATCAAAATGGAATAATTAATATCGATGAATTAAACAAAGTTATAGGAGAACTAAAAGGAATTGATATAGAAGATACGTCATTTTCTGTAGAAAGTTTTAATGAATACAACAGTATCATTTCTGAAAAAAAAGATAAAAACGAAAATTAGTTAAAAAATGATATTAGTAAATATCCTCTTGGTTCTTTTAATTTTTTTAATTGTTTCAGATTTATATATTAAATACTCACCCAAATCAAAGTTAAATCTGGTACCTACAAATTACAAAATAAAAAAAAAGAGTGGTTTAAACGAATTAATTATTGATTTAAAAATAACTAATAAAAGTAAAACCAAAGAGACGATGGTATCTAATATAAAATTTGAACTAGATTTTTTTAAAAATAAAGGTAACGAATATTGCCAAAATTTAAACTATCAAGAAGATATTTATATATATGAAAATAATAAAATTAAGAATTTAAATAATTATTGGCCAACAACAATTATCAAGGCAAATTCAGAATTATTTGTAAGAATCATATATAAATTTAGCAATGATAATTTTAGAAAAAAAATAAAATATCTATGGTTAAAAGTATTTTGGGAGAACTATGGACATTTTGGTATTTCAAATAATAAGGATTGTTTTTTAATTAATTTAGATGGTCAAAAACAAAAGCCGAAAGAAGTTTTTGAAATTCCAATAAATAATAAATATAAAGCTTTTGCTATTAAAACTGATTTACTTGGTTGCTTTGATAACCCAGTAAATACTGTGATTGAATACTGCAAAGGAATTGTAGAAAAAAATGATATTTTAACTATCGGTGAGAGTCCGCTAGCGATTATGCAAAATAGATATATTTCCCCTCAAAATTTAGAATATAGTTTATTTTCGAAAGCTTTATGTTATTTTTTTCACCCTACAAGCAGTCTCGCAACAGCTTGCGGCATGCAATTATTAATAAATAGAATCGGGGTCACAAGAATAACCTTTGCACTATTTGTTGGATTTCTCTTCAAATTAGTTGGGATTAAAGGTATGTTTTACAGGTTAACTGGTTCAGAATCATCTCTCATTGATGATATAAGCGGCACAGTTACACCTTATGACAAGAGCATAGTTATGGGTCCTCTCAATGCGGATTTATTTTGTAAGGAGGTCTCGAGCTATCTAAATATAGATGTTGCTGTTGTCGATGTTAATGATCTTGGAGGGGTGAAAGTCTTAGCAAGTTCAAATAAAAAAGTAAATAAAATACTTAAAAGAAACTTATTGTCTAATCCAGCTGGCAATGGAGATGAAAAAACCCCTATAGTATTAATAAGAGAAAAAAAGTAAATGAAAAAAGATACCTCTTATTCTTTCCAATCTAAAAAAGGAATGGAGGTAACTTTTGAAGAACTCCATATACGGCACATTAATCTTTTAATAGATATTAAAAATAAGAAATTGAATAATTGGTTTTTAAAGATGGCAATTATAAACACCTTTGATGACTTAAAAATCTTCTTGAATAATCTTAAGAAAAATAAAAATAAATGCATAATTGCTATATATGGAAACGAAATTATTGGTTATTTGAATATTTTTCCTTTAAACAAAAAAGAGACTTGCTTAAAAATATCTAAGCCCAAGTTGATTAATAGCAAGTGTTCTTTAACAGAAAAACAATTAACTTTAGGATTGATAAAAAAATCTATCTCAATAAAAGAAATCAAAACTTCAAGTTGGATAATTAATGCAGATATAAATAATGTTGACCTCATATCAAACTCAAGAGAATTAGGCTTTCAACCGTTAGAAGAGATAATCCTTTGGGATGGTTCTTATCAAAATAAACCTACAAATCAAAATACCAATGCCTATACATTAATTAGTGAATTCCAAAACATTAATAAACAAAATATATTAAAAATAGTTAATTTCATAAGATCAAATCAATCTCCCTTAATAAGAAATATTTTAGATTTTGATCAAGACGACATTTTTAAAAGAAATAACTCTAAGAGTGGTGCCTTGATATATGAAAATTCTGTTTTATGTACAATTTTAAAAGATATTAATTATCAAAATGAGGAAATTTATACTTTAACTATAAGTAGATATTGGGATAATAGATTCAATTCTATTCTAAAAGAATTTATAAAAAGATTTTTTGAAAAATCACCTTTTTCATATTTAAAAACCTATAAAGAAAATTCTCAATTAAATGTTTTTCTCGAAGAGTGTAATATCATAGAAAAAAATCAAGAAATAATTCTTATTAGGAACACAATAATTAAGAATGAAGCCAAACAAGTAAATATAATAAATCAATCTTTGGAATCAATCTTTGAAAAATTAAGTCCACAAGGTAATCCATATCCATCTCCTTTTCCATTAAAAACAAAGTGAAATTTTGCAAACCCAAACCCAAGTCAATTTTGAGTTTGGATATAGGTACCAAAAGAATAGGATTAGCTTATTGTGATCCCCTCTGCATAACATCAAATATACTTCCAGCAGTAAAACGATTTGAAAATAATCAAGAGATTAAAATCATTAGAAATTATATAAATGAATTTAATTTGACTGGTTTTATTGTGGGTATTCCGCTAGATGAGGAAGGTCAAATGACTACACAAGCTATTGACTGTAAAAATTATGGTCAATTACTTTCAAATGAATTAAAGCTTCCATTTTCTTATGTCAACGAACATAGTTCAACTTGGGAATCTTCAGAAAGATTTGGAATAAAAAAAGATAAATCTGGATTGATTGATAGTTTTTCAGCAAAAATAATACTTGAACAATGGATCGAAGAAGGTCCTGAATTAGAAGAAATAGCTGGTAAACGTCAGATAAAATATTAGTATTAAAAAGGATAGATAATTTTTAAATGAAAGAAGCCAATTCAAATGATAATTATGATGCACAGACTCTTTTATTAAATGACTCAAATGGAAACGAGCTATTTTGTTATCTTGAGCAATTAGTTAGTATTGAAGGCCAAGAATATGCTTTATTAACGCCAGTTGATACACCAGTAAGTCTTTTTAAGATAAATGAAAAAGATGAACCTGAACTAATTGAGAAAATAGATAAAAATGAACAAATACTAAAAAATGCTGAAGCAGTCCTTCAAGAACATGATTTAAGACTTATCAGATCAGCAGTTACATTAACAGTATCAGGAGAGCTTGAAGAACCAATTTACGATGAATTAGAAGAAGATTACGTCGATGATGATAGTGAGAGTTATGAATTGCTCGTTAACTTTAATCTTTTTGACCAAGAATATGGCTTATATATACCACTAGATCCTTTTTTTATTGTGGGTAAATTAAAAGACAAAGGTGCCTTGTTAGTTGAAGATGATGAGTTCGATAAAATTCAACCTTTGATTGAAACTGAGCTTGAAAAAAGTAGTTCTTAAAATAAATGAGATCTATCCTAAAAATCAATTGGGATTCAAACTTACCAATATATATGATTTCTCTATCTGAGTTGCAAAAAAAAGGCATAAATTCTTTATTGCTAGACGTGGATGGGACTCTAGTAAATAGAAAATCTAATATGATCTCAAAAGCTGTAAAAAATTGGATCATAGAATCTAAAAAACTTTTCTCCTTATATCTAATAAGTAATAATCCATCAAAAAAAAGAATCGCAAAAATAGCAAAAGAATTAAATTTAAGGTACAAATACAATGCATCAAAACCTAGAAAAAAAGTAACTTTGTCTGCTATCAAAGAAATTGGCGGAGAGCCAAAAAATGTAGCTATTATTGGAGACAGAATTTTTACAGATATTATTGTTGGGAACAGATGTAATATTAAAACAATATTAGTTAAGCGATTAAATAGAGATGGCTTGCCTATAAAATTTAATTTAACTTTGACAATAGAAAAATTAATTTCTCATTTTATAAAATGAAAACTTGGGTTATAAAAATTGGTACTAGTATTTTAAGAGGAACAGAGGAAACATCTACAGAAGAAGTTATTGAAACCCTTTCAAGATCCTTTACAAGTTTTCTTTCAAAAGGAAATAAAATAATTCTAGTAACTAGTGGAGCCGTTGGATTAGGTTGCCAAAAATTAAATATTAAAACGAGACCAAATGATTTAAGTACCCTTCAAGCTACTGCTGCAGTGGGTCAAGTTAATTTAATGTCCTTATACGATAAAGTATTTAATAGATTAGGTCTTAATATTGCTCAGATTTTAATAACTAAAGCTGATTTCAATTCAAGAGAATCCTTTAATAACGCTTCTAAAACTTTAAAAAAATTAATGGATTTGAATGTTATTCCAATAGTAAATGAGAATGATACCGTAGCAAATGAAGAGCTTAAATATGGAGATAACGATACCCTTTCTGCTTTAGTTGCCTTAGCTATAAATGCTAACAAGCTTATTTTATTAACCGATATTGAAAATCTATACTCAAAAGATCCACGTTATAATAAAGATGCCCAACCTATTAAAGAAGTTCATAATAGTGAATTAAAAGAAATTAAAAATAAAAATATCCAAAACTTAAATAATGAATGGGGAACAGGAGGAATTTCTACAAAATTAACTTCTGCAGAAATAGCAACAAAAGGAGGAGTTGAAGTCCAATTAGTTGATGGAACTAATAAAAAAAACTTAATTGAAATTTTTAATGATAATAAAATTGGAACTTTTTTTTATCCAGTAAAAAAACCTATCGGAAACAAAAAAAGTTGGCTTTCACATGCAATTCAAACAGTAGGGAAAATTACTTTAGATGATGGCGCATCTTTTGCAATTATAAAAAAAGGTGCCTCACTTTTAGCGGTTGGTGTTAAGAATGTAGAAGGAAACTTTACGATTAATCAGGCAGTTAAAATCGTAAATACTAATAATAAAGAAGTTGCAAAAGGTTTAGTATCAATAAGTAGCGACAAATTAAGAAGTATCTTAATTAATAAAGAAAATAACAACTCCTCGATAATTGTCGTACATAGAGATGTTCTTGCTCTCTCTTAGAAAAAAATTAAAACTGAAAAATGCTTTTAAGTGATTTAGTTGATCTAATAAAAAAAGGAAATTCAAATTTTATTAGTGCCAATATTTTTGAAGATTTATATATAGATGATGCTGCCTCATTAGATAATGCAATTAAACATCAAATATCTTTTTTAGAAGAAAATAATATCCTTAAAGAAAAATTAGATCAAACTAAAGCATCAGCAATAATAACTACTAACAACGATGAAATCGTTAGTGCTTTAAGGAAACTCAATATATCAAACATAATCGTTAAAAATCCAAGAATTGCATTTGCAGAAGTATTGGACTGTTTATATAAAACTATCAATTTCAAACCAGGAATTCACGCTTCAGCGATTATAGATAAAACAGCAATAATTGGAGCAGATTGCCATATTGGACCTAATGTCTATATTGGAGAAAATACTATAATTGGTGACAATAATCTTATTCTTCCTGGAGCATCAATTTTAGGCAATGTTCGAATAGGAAATAATAATATAATTCATCCAAATTGTGTTTTTTACGAAAATACCACTCTAAAAAATAATTGTGTAATTAATTCAAATTCTGTTATTGGATCAGAGGGATTTGGTTTTATTCCTGAAAATGGCAAATGGGTAAAGATGCCACAAAAAGGTGGTGTAAAAATAATGAGTTTTGTAGAAATTGGAACTAATTGTTGTATTGATAGACCCGCAGTTGGATTTACTTTTATTGATGAGGGAACAAAGTTGGATAATTTAATACAAATAGGTCATGGCGTAAAAATTGGAAAGAATTGTGCATTTGCAGCTCAAGTTGGTATCGCTGGAGGAGCAAATATTGGAGATGGTGTTATTTTGGCAGGGCAAGTAGGAGTCAATAACAGAGTAAAAGTTGGTAATAATGTCATTGCGAGTTCAAAATGCGGAATCCATTGTGACATTGAAGATGGCAAGGTAATAAGTGGTTTCCCCGCGATGGAAAATAAATCATGGCTAAGGAGTTCAAGTATTTTTAAAAAATTACCAGAATTAGCAAAAAAACTTAGACAATTAGACAAACAATAATTTATTGTTCTATTAAACAAAAATTTAAATGAAGAAATATAAGATTGTTTTATTGTCGGGAGACGGAATTGGACCAGAGATTTCTGAAGTTTCAAAAAAAGTTTTAAAAAAGCTTTCAAAAAATCATAATTTCGATATTGAGATTATTGAAAAATTATTTGGAGGGATAGCATATGAAAAATATGGTACTCCTGCACCAGATGAGACACTAGATCAATGTAAAAAAAGTGATGCAGTACTTTTAGCATGTGTTGGAGATATTAAATATGATTCTCTTGCAAGAGAATTAAGGCCAGAAAGTGGGTTACTAAAGTTAAGATCTGCCCTAAACCTTTTTGCAAATATCAGGCCTGTCAAAATAAGAAAATCTCTTTTAGATGCAAGTACACTAAAAAAAGAAATCGTTGAGCATGTAGATCTTATTGTTGTAAGAGAATTAATAGGAGGAATTTATTTTGGAAAACCAAGAGGACATATAACAAATACAAAAATCCCAAAAGCTTTCAATACGATGGTTTATGATTCGACCGAAATAGAAAGAATAACTGAAATAGCAATAAAAATTGCTAACCAAAGAAATAAAAAAATATGTTCTGTTGATAAATCAAACGTTCTTGAGGTTAGTCAATTGTGGAGAGATACAGTTTTAAATATTACCTCAAAAGATAAAAATATATCTCTAAGCAATATGTACGTTGATAATGCCGCAATGCAATTAGTTAGAGATCCTGGTCAATTTGATGTGATTTTAACTAGTAATTTATTTGGAGATATTTTAAGCGATTTAGCCGCAATGTTAACTGGTTCTATTGGTATGCTTCCATCTGCTTCTTTAAACAATAATGGCCCAGGCGTTTTTGAACCTGTTCATGGTTCGGCTCCTGATATAGCTGGTAAAAACATAGCTAATCCTATTGCAATGCTTTTATCTGCTTCCATGATGTTAAAAATTGGATTAAATGAAGAAGAAGTTGCAGAAAATTTAGAAACTGCTATTGATAAAGTTTTATCAAAAGGATTTAGAACAGCAGATTTAGCTGATGGGTCTACTGAAGTTTTATCTTGCAGTGAAATCGGAGATAAAATAATGGATGAAATTTAAGAAAAAAATTAATAAATAAAAAAATATTTTTAAGTAAAACATAAAGTTGGCATATGACCTGTCAGAATCATTAGATATTGTTTTTAAAAAATGTCAAAACGTCATCCAGTAGTCGCTGTAACAGGATCTTCAGGAGCAGGAACAAGTACAGTAAAAAGAGCCTTTGAGCATATTTTTGCCAGAGAAGATATTGTCCCCGCAGTTGTTGAAGGTGATAGTTACCACAGATTTGAAAGAATGCCTATGAAAAAAGCTATGGCAGACGCTCTTTCAAAAGGTGAAAATTTCTCACATTTTGGTCCAGAGGCTAATCTTTTTGACAAGCTAGAAGAACTTTTTAAAATCTATGGTGAAACTGGAGGAGGAAAGAAAAGATATTATCTACATAGTCTTGAAGAAGCAGAAGAACATAATACAAGACTTGGGACATCCCTAGAACCTGGGCAATTTACTCCATGGGAAGATATTCCTGAGGGAACAGATGTACTTTTTTATGAAGGTTTGCATGGCGGGGTAGAAGGTGATGGATACAATGTTGCCTCTTATGCTGATTTACTTGTTGGAGTTGTTCCGATAACAAATTTAGAGTGGATTCAAAAAATCCATAGAGATAACGCAGAAAGAGGTTACTCAGCGGAAACCATTGTGGATACTATATTGAGAAGAATGCCTGATTATATAAATCATATTTGCCCACAATTCAGCAAAACCGATATTAATTTCCAAAGAATTCCCACAATTGACACTTCTAATCCTTTCATATGCAGGAATATCCCAACTCCTGATGAGAGCTTTGTGATCATACATTTCAGAAAAGGGGCTAGAGAGAAATGGGGGATTGATTTTCAATACTTGCTTGGCATGATTAATGATTCATTTATGTCAAGTCCAACAAGTATCGTTGTAAATGGAGGAAAAATGGGATTCGCAATGGAACTAATTCTCACTCCAATAATTCATAAAATGATTGAGGAGAAAAATAAATAATAATTAATTTTCGATTATCAACTCAAATCATTATTTTTTAACTTTGAGAAGTTTTTAATCTAGAGGATCTCAAATTTTTATATATCTTTCTTGATAAAAGTACCTTACTTAGATTTAAATAGAAAAAACAGGAAAAGTTGTGTCATTAATCGACTGGTTTGCCGCAAGGCGTAAAGATCAATTTGTTGGGAAAGTTTCTCAAGATACTGACGAAGGAGATGGTTTGTGGGTTAAATGTTCAGAGTGTTCGCAAGTAGCCTATAGAAAAGACCTAATTTCAAATTTCAATGTTTGTAGTAATTGTGGACACCACAATAGGATTAATAGCGATGAAAGGATAAATATAATTGCTGATAAAAATTCATTCAAAGAATTTGATAGTTCACTAAGTCCTACAGATCCTTTGGGTTTTAAAGATAGAAGAGCATATGCTGATCGAATTAAAGAAAGTCAAGCAGGTACAGGTTTAAGAGATGGAGTCGTAACAGGTATCTGTTCTGTGAATTCAATGCCTTTAGCATTAGCTGTTATGGATTTTAGATTTATGGGAGGATCCATGGGTTCAGTAGTTGGTGAAAAAATTACAAGGATAATTGAGAGAGCAACTTTGGAAAATTTTCCAATTCTTATTGTTTGCGCATCAGGAGGAGCAAGGATGCAAGAAGGTATGTTAAGTCTCATGCAAATGGCAAAAATATCTGGAGCACTAAAAAAACATAAAGAGAAAAATCTCCTATATATGCCCTTGTTAACTCATCCAACTACTGGAGGGGTAACAGCCAGCTTTGCGATGTTAGGTGATTTAATTTTGGCAGAACCTAAAGCACTTATTGGATTTGCTGGAAGAAGGGTTATAGAACAAACATTAAGAGAAAAATTACCCGATAATTTTCAAACAGCTGAATATCTGCTTGAGCATGGTTTTGTTGATGTAATAGTGAAAAGGAAAGATCTCAAGGATACTCTGACTAAAATTTTAAAAATTCATGGTGTAAAAGAACTTGCAGAAGCAAATATATAAAATGAGAATAATTTCTAATTTATTTTATTTTTCATTAAGCCTTCTACTCTTTATTTTAAACTTTGCCTCCTATTCATATGCGATAGGAAATGTTGATTGGGTTCTCCTTAAAGAGAATGATGATGGGAAAGAATGGCTTGATAAAGGGAGTATTAAGTCACTCCCAAATGGTGAAATAAGTGTATTAACAAAGTTCTTTAAGAATCCAACTAATTCTGATGATGATGGAGAGTTATCACTTTATGTAATGAGAATTAATTGCAATGAAAAAAAGTTCAAAGATACATCAATAAATGGAATTCCTCAATTTAATTCAAAATGGCAAACTTCTAATAATGATGAACTTATAGATGTTGTTATTGAAAATAGCTGTTCAGAGTTTATTAATGAATAAGAATGAATACTAAAAATAAAAAATTAAAAATAGCAATCGCTGGACTAGGGTTTGGGAAAAAAGTTCATTTAGAGGCATTAAAAGAGTCTGATCATTTAACTCCTGTAGCAATTTATCATTACGAGAAAAAGCAAACATCGATAATAGGAAAAGAAACGGGCTTAGATTTTTTTCACAATTGGGAAGACTTAGTTAAATCTCCAAAAATTGATGGAATTATTATTGCCACTCCACCTGAATCAAGATTTAAGTTAGCAAAACAAGCTCTTGAGAATAATAAAAATTTGCTCCTAGAAAAACCCGTTTCAATATCCTCCTCAGAAATTGAAGAGCTTCAGAGAATATCTTTGATTAATAATTTAAGCGTATGTGTTGATTTTGAATATAGAGCCGTACCTCTTTTCCTTCAGACAAAAAAACTTATTGATGAAAATATCTTAGGAGATATATATTTAGTCAAATTAGATTGGTTAATGGGCAGTAGATCCGACCCCAAAAGATCCTGGAATTGGTATTCATTGGAAGAAAAAGGTGGAGGAGTTATTGGCGCTTTAGGTACTCATGCATTCGATATGTTGAATTGGTTTTTTGGAGAAGCAATAAACGTGTCTGGCAAATTAGCAACATCAATAAAAAAAAGACCTTTACCTAATTCATCTGATTTATATGATGTTACGAGTGAAGATGTATGTTTAGCCAATATAGAAATATCAAACTACAGCTCGAATCTTATTCCATGTCAGGTATCTTTATCATCAATTTCTAAAAATGGTAGAGGATTTAGTTTAGAAATATATGGAAGCGAAGGTTCACTAATTCTTAAAAGCGAAAACCAAAAAGATTATGTACATGGTTTTAATTTGAAATATTCAAACAACGAAAATACAATACAAAATCTAATTGCAGATTCAAGTTTTAATTTTGAAAAAACATGGACTGATGGGAGAATAGCTCCAGTTTTGAGAATTCAAAATTTATGGGCTCAGAGTATAATTAATGGAACACCTGTAATCCCAGGCTTATGCGAGGGACTTGCTAGTCATAAAGTTTGCGAAGCCATAAGAGAATCTTCCAAAAGTGGATTAAGTATCAAAATTTAAGGCTATACATTTATAAGTAGCAATTATCACTCGATAAAGTATTGGATTGATTTTATTTTTTTTTCATATTCTGGAAAAATCAATTGAACTGAATTATTAAAGAATGGCTTTAAATTATTACAAAAATGAGCTTAAAGAAAATGCTCAATTACTAGCTTCTAAAGGAAAAGGAATATTAGCGGTAGATGAATCCACTAAAACAGTAGGTAAAAGACTCGCTGGAATTGGCGTTGAGAATACTGAAGACAATAGGAAGGCATATAGAGGAATGCTTTTTACTACAGAAGGTCTTGGCAAATATATAAGTGGAGCAATCCTCTTCGAAGAAACTCTTTATCAGAATCACCAAGATGGCGAGTCAATGGTTAAGAAACTAAATGATTTAGGTATTATTCCAGGTATAAAGGTCGATAAAGGCCTAAATCCACTTCCAGGAGGAGGAGATGTAGAAACTTTTTGCTCTGGCCTTGATGGGTTAGTTGAAAGATCTGCAAAATATTATGAACAAGGTGCCAGATTTGCAAAGTGGAGAGCAGTTCTGCAAATTACAAATGATGGTTGTCCTTCAAAACTATCAATTCAAGAGAATGCTTGGGGATTAGCAAGGTATGCGAGATCAGTTCAAGAATCTGGGTTAGTACCAATTATTGAACCTGAAATCTTAATGGACGGCGACCATACTATAGAAAAAACTGCTGAAGTTCAAGAAGAGGTAATAAAACAGGTTTATATTGCCTGTCAAGCAAATGGAGTTTTTCTAGAAGGCACTCTATTAAAACCTTCTATGACTGTTAATGGAGCAGATTGTCCAACAAAGGCTGATCCTATGAAGGTTGCTGAAATGACAATTAGAACTATGGAAAGATGCGTTCCTGCATCTGTTCCTGGAATAGTTTTCTTATCAGGAGGGTTAAGCGAAGAAGCGGCTTCTGTTTATCTAAATAATATGAACACTCTTTACAGGAAAGCATTATGGAACGTTTCCTTCTCCTATGGAAGAGCATTACAGCACTCATGCTTAAAGGCCTGGAAAGGAAGCGACGTTGAAGGAGGTCAAAAAGCTTTAATAGCAAGAGCTCAAGCAAACTCTGAAGCTTCAAAAGGTGCCTATGTAGCAGGATCTCAACCTTCATCTGATGAGCAATTGTTTGTGGCAGGCTACACTTATTAACTAAAAAATACTAAAAATGTACTCTGGGTCATAAAAAAAGTTTCTTTAATTTAGTATTTTGTATATCTAATGACGTGACATTTGATACCTCTTTATACTAAACTCTCGGAAACATATGCTTTATATAGCATTTAACTTATTTTAATTATGGCCCTCGTTCCACTAAGACTACTTTTAGATCACGCTGCTGAGAATGGTTACGGTATTCCAGCTTTCAATGTTAATAACCTTGAACAAGTTCAAGCAATCATGGAAGCAGCATATGAAACTGATAGTCCAGTAATCCTCCAAGCTTCAAGAGGGGCAAGAAATTATGCAGGAGAAATTTTCCTACGTCATCTAATCCTTGCTGCTACAGAAACATATCCTAATATTCCAGTAGTAATGCACCAAGACCACGGTAATGAGCCATCAACATGTTATTCAGCAGCAATAAATGGTTTCACATCAGTAATGATGGACGGTTCTCTAGAGGCAGATGCAAAAACACCCGCTAGTTACGAATATAATGTTGCGGTTACTAAAAAAGTAGTGGATTTTGCTCATTCAGTTGGAGTTAGTGTTGAAGGAGAGTTGGGTTGCTTAGGTTCATTAGAGACAGGAAAAGGTGAAGCGGAAGATGGTCATGGATTTGAAGGTGAACTTTCTACAGATATGCTTCTGACTGATCCTGAAGAAGCTGCAGATTTTGTAGCTAAAACAAAAGTCGATGCTTTAGCTATTGCTATAGGAACAAGTCATGGTGCTTATAAATTCACAAGAAAACCTACAGGGGAAGTTCTTGCAATAAGCAGAATTGCTGAAATTCATAAAGCACTTCCAAATACCCATCTTGTAATGCATGGATCTAGTTCAGTTCCTCAAGAATGGTTGGATATCATTAACAAGTATGGAGGTGAAATTCCTCAAACATATGGTGTTCCTGTTGAAGAAATTCAAGAGGGAATAAGAAATGGAGTTAGGAAAGTCAACATTGATACTGATAACAGACTTGCTTTCACTGCCGCGGTTAGAGAGGCAGCATTTGCGGATAAGGCAAATTTCGACCCAAGACATTTCAACAAGCCTGCTAGAAAATACATGAAGCAAGTTTGTCTTGATAGATACAAGCAGTTCTGGTGCGAAGGTCAAGCAAGTAAGATCAAACAAAACAGCACTAATTATTTTGCTGATCTTTACGCAAAAGGTGATTTGGATCCAAAAGTAAAAGCTACTGTTTAATTTCCTCCCAAATTAAATAAAAAAAAACCTCCAAAATTGGGGGTCTTTTTTTTATTTCAATATTAATGATTTTAATGTGAAGAGACCATCAGTCCCACCAATTGTCTCGTCGCATGCTCGCTCTGGATGAGGCATTAAACCTAGAACATTTCCCTTCTCATTAGTTATGCCTGCGATATCGAATGAGGATCCATTGGGATTATTTTTATATCTCAAAGCGATCAATTCATTATCTACAAGTTTCTTTAAAGTATCAGAATCACAATGATATCTTCCTTCCCCATGCGCTATTGGCAACTTAATTGTTTGTTTTTCATCTACATTATTAAACCAACCTCCTTTTGAAGAAACGATATCCAGTTCAACGTCATCACAGATAAAATTAAGATTTTTATTTGCAACAAGAGCACCAGGCAAAAACCCTGATTCTGTCAAAATTTGAAACCCATTACAAATTCCTAAAACTCTTTTCCCGCTTTTAACAAACTCATCCAAGGCATTTATTAATGGAGAGAATCTCGCAATTGCTCCGCATCTTAAATAATCACCATAGCTAAATCCTCCGGGTAAAACTATTGCATCTACATCACTTAAATCTGAAGACTCATGCCACAAGTATTTTGTTCTTATGTCTAAACAACCTTCCAATGCCCATGAAACATCACGATCACAATTAGAACCAGGGAAGACAACAACTCCTACAGTAAAATTATCCATCTTATAATTTTTCTAATGAATACTCATAATCTTCAATGACAGTATTTGCGAATAACCTATCACACAATAAATCAATTTTTTCTCTTACTTCGTTTTCACCATTACCTTCTATTTTTACCTCAATCATTTTTCCTATACGTAATGATTTAATTCCCTTGGCTCCAAGTTTTATAGAAGCAGATTTAGTAGCCTCCCCTGCTGGATCTAAAACTGAGGGTCTTAGTCTTACAAAAACTTTTACAGCAAATTGGTCCAAATAAAAATTAATTTCTACTAGAAGATTAGTTTAAATTTTTATAAAAAGTACTATTGATTAATAAACAAATATTTTTACCTTAAGGTTTTCTGAGTTATTAAATGTTTATGAAGCCTCTACCAAAACAAACTAAGCAAGTTCTTCTTGAATTTTCATGAGTTTTGAAATTTCCTGCCCCTCCACATTTTGAACATTTTATTTTATCAATTAATGTAACATCGTCAGAGATTATTTGTTTTAAAGCAATTTTTGGATTTTCCATATTGGGCTGTCTACTGTAGTAAGTATCCCGACAGCTAACTATAAAGTCAAATTGCTATTTTTGGATCACTTAAAATCTTAAATTTCTCTTTAATTTTTCTATTGAATGTTTTTATAGATTTTTCATCAAAGGAAATTATTACTAATTCAAGCCCAGCATTATCATTTGGTCTCCAACAATTGTCTGGAGCCTCTTCAAACCAAGTATTAATTTTCTTTCCAACAATTTGTATTTGTAAAGGCAATGATTTGTTTGGTATCCAAATACGTCCTTTTATTCGAAGAATGTTTAATTCATCCAAGATTTTTGACATCTCCTTTTCAAAGTCATTTTTTTCAAGAAAATAATTTAATTTAAATGAGTCTGATACAAGCTCAACATGATTATGGTCATGTTCTTCAGTTAAAAATTCTTTATAAGTCTCTTTTTTAAAATTAAAATCAAATAGATAATTTAAATCAATATTGCCATTCTTAGATTTAAGGACTGGTGTAGATGAGTTTAGACTTCCTTGAATTTTATTTTTTACAACGTTAAACTGATCATCATTTAAAATATCTGATCTAGAGACTAAAACGATATCAGAAACTTCTAGTTGCTCCTCAAAAAGTTCATCTATAGTGGCATTGTGATCGATTTTATCTGTTTCATTATATTGTTTTGTTATTTTATTTAAATCATTAATTGGTGAACCATTAAGCATTGATTCTCCGTTAACGATACCAACAACAACATCAAGGTAGATGGAAGATCGAATCTCAGGCCAGTTAAGTGCTTGAATTAAGGGAATTGGTAGTGCCAAGCCACTTGTTTCGATAATTATTGATTCGATAGGAGGATTAAATTCTAGGAGAGCTTTTATTGATGGAACAAAATCATCTTGAACAGTACAACATAAACATCCATTGTTTAATTCGATTACGCAGTCGTCTTCAGATTCATTACATTTATCACAACTTTTAATCAAATCACCGTCAATTCCAACATCACCAAATTCATTAATTATTAAACCAAATTTTTTATTACTTTCTTTTAGTAAATATCTTAGAAAAGTTGTTTTACCTGAACCAAGAAATCCCGAAACAACTATAACTGGTATTTTTTTTTTCATCTTTGATGATTAACAACCCAAGCTATATTCTGTACTCTCTCCTGTAGAACTATTTGTGCCATTAGCAATCGCACATAATTGTTTTTGTTGTGTACGACTAAGAACAGCATCAGTAAAATCTGCACCATCTATTTTTGCACCTTCAAAATTGCTCTCCATTAATAAAGCATTTGTAAAATTAACATCCGAAAGATCTGCATCTGTAAAGTCTGTTGCATAAGCTAGTGCATCTCTTAAATTGGCTCCATTAAATTTTGAGTTTTGCAATTTACTATTATTGAAAACCGCTCCTTCTAAATTACTTTCACTGAAATTAAACCCATTCAAATCAAACTTAACGTATTCGTTACCGCTTAAATCTTGACCATGCATATCTGGCTCTAAATTAAGGTCTTGTTGGTTTCTAATCTCAGGAGGTCTTTTAGCCCATGCAGAATTTGCAGAATTAAAAAATATACTTCCAACAAGCAATAATACAATTAATGCATTTTTTAGTGAAGGGAAAACAATTGATTTAATCATGATAAAACTGTATTTTAGAACTTAAGTATTTAAAGTTTGTAAGAGTATTTTAAAGGAAAATATATGGCAATGTCACTAAAGGTTATTGTTCCTACTCATCCATTAATAAAACATTGGCTTTCAATATTGCGAGAAAAAAATACTCCAAATATTTTGTACTCAACAGGATATGAACAATTAGGAAAATGGCTTACATATGAAGCATTACGTAATTGGCTTCCATATAAAAAAGAAATAGTAAATACTGATAATGGAAACGCAGATGGATTCTTTATTAATAATGATTATCCAATAAAAGTGCTCGCAATGTTGCCCGAAGGGTTATCTCTTTGGTTTGGATCTAAAGAGGTAATTCCTAATGCAACTCTTTCATTAGGAGAACTTCCTAAAACTATTGAATCAAATGAAGGAGTTATTTTTTATTCGGAACAAATAACTACAAAATCGGCAACATTAGAAATTTTAATTAAATTAAAGGAATTAGGAGTTGATTCCAATAGGATTTTGTTAATAACTGCTATTTGCTCAAATAAAGGGCTAAATAAAATTGCGAAATTATTCCCTAACCAAGTAATTTACACCTCTTGCATAGATGAGGAAGACGAGAACGCACAATCATTGGTACCGGGTATTGGAATTCCTTTATTGCGTTTGAGTACTATATTTCAAGATAAGAACTAATATAGAATGTAGGAGCAAATATTTTACCAATGTCTGAATACAGAGATTCGTCTTCAAATAATCTTTTATCATTAATAAGCGGTGCTTTTATTGGAGCAGCAGGTTTAGCTTGGTGGTTAATATCCGAAGCAGACAAAAGAAAGGAGGAAAAAAAACAAAAAGCAATGATGTATTCCTCCAGGATTCAAGATGGCTCTGAAGCGATTGATACAAATGAAAATATAAATGAAGTTGAAGGGGAGAATCTGGAGAAGAAAGTTGAGCAACTTAATTCTGCAATTGCTGATGTAAGGAAGCAACTTGAAGAGCTGGGGCAATAGAATAAAAAAGGTTCTCAAATAATATGAATAAACTCAGATCATCTGCAATAACCCAAGGTGTGCAAAGATCCCCTAACAGATCGATGTTAAGAGCTGTTGGATTTAATGATGAAGATTTTAATAAACCTATTATTGGAGTTGCAAATGGATACAGCACCATAACACCATGCAATATGGGTTTAAATAAGTTAGCTCTGAAAGCTGAAGAGTCTATAAAAAGATCAGGTGGAATGCCTCAGATGTTTGGGACTATAACAGTAAGTGATGGGATTTCTATGGGAACAGAGGGCATGAAATATTCCCTAGTTTCAAGAGAAGTTATTGCTGATTCAATTGAAACAGCATGCAATGCTCAGAGTATGGATGGAGTACTTGCTATAGGTGGATGTGATAAAAATATGCCGGGTGCCATGATTGCGATTGCAAGAATGAATATTCCCTCAATTTTCATTTATGGAGGGACAATAAAGCCTGGGAAATTGCATGGAGAAGATCTTACTGTTGTTAGTGCATTTGAGGCTGTTGGACAATTAACATCAGGCAAAATTAATGAAGACAGGCTAATCCAAGTTGAGAAAAATTGTATTCCTGGTGCTGGTAGCTGTGGAGGAATGTTTACAGCTAATACAATGTCTGCGGTTATTGAAGTATTAGGGTTAAGTCTTCCTCACAGTTCCACTATGGCTGCTGAAGATCTTGAAAAAGAACTAAGTGCCGATAAAAGTGCTGAGATATTAGTCTCTGCAATAGAAAAAGATATAAGACCTCTAGACCTAATGACAAAGAAAGCATTTGAAAATGCAATATCAGTAATTATGGCAATTGGCGGATCAACAAATGCGGTATTGCACATCTTAGCTATCGCGAATACTGCAGGAATAGATATCAACATTAATGATTTTGAAAGAATCAGACAAAAAGTACCCGTTATTTGCGACCTTAAACCGAGTGGTAAATATGTGACAGTGGATCTTCATAAGGCCGGTGGGATTCCACAAGTAATGAAAATACTTTTGAATGCAGGATTAATTCATGGCGATTGCAAAAACATTGAAGGCAAAACTATCTCAGAATACTTACAAAATATTCCAGATAAGCCTCCAACAAATCAAAATGTCATAAGAGAAATAGATGACCCTCTTTATAAAAAAGGACATCTAGCGATATTAAAAGGTAACTTAGCGAGCGAAGGTTCTGTAGCTAAAATTAGCGGAGTAAAAAACCCTGTATTAACTGGTCCCGCAAAGATTTTTGAAAGTGAAGAGGATTGTTTAAAATCAATATTAAATAACGATATCAAAGCTGGTGATGTTGTTGTTATTAGAAACGAAGGTCCTGTAGGAGGTCCCGGCATGAGAGAAATGTTAGCTCCAACATCTGCGATTGTTGGTCAAGGGCTAGGAGAGAAGGTAGCTTTAATTACCGATGGCAGATTTAGTGGGGGTACCTATGGTCTTGTTGTGGGTCACATAGCTCCAGAGGCTGCTGTTGGAGGAAATATTGCTCTAATAAAACAAGGTGATTTAATTACAGTAGATGCTGTAAAACAACTAATTGAAGTTGATTTATCTGACGAAGAATTAGAAAAAAGAAAAAAAGATTGGGTAAAACCTATTCAAAAATACAAAAGAGGAATTCTTTCAAAATATTCGAGAATCGTAAGCACATCAAGTTTAGGGGCTGTTACTGATTTATAAATCAGCTCAAATTTTATTTTCTTAATCAAAAAAACTTTTTATCCTATTTGCTAAATTTTCCAATCTAGCGCTGTACTTTGGTGAGTTGCATTTTTTTCCATTATTGCTATCCATCCATAATGTTTTAACTCCACACCATAATATTGGTTCATCAGGGAAGTTAAGCTTAGAGATTACTAAAACCAACTCTTTATTTGATTTAAAAAGTTCTAATTCAAGATCATAAATTTCTAATCTTTTACCTTCTTTATCACGACATAAGATATTAACTGTTAAATCAATATCTTCATCTTCGAATTCGTATTCACCATTTATTTTTACTACAGAATGAACAAAAGGTTTATTTGTTAAATCTGCTGACTTAGCGATTAAACTCTCTATATTTTTAGGTGGATTTTCAAATAACACTTATTGATTTAATTAAAACTTTTATGGAACCCTGTCTAAACTCATTATTAAGTAATCCATCATCACCGAACTTAGAGTGAAGTAGTTGCAATCTTTTAATTTTAGATGGCTTGAATTTAAATGGAAAACGTACTTTATTAGCTCTTACTGAAGGTTTTAACTCACTAAAAGGAATTTGAACATTTGTTGTCCCGAATTTTTTTGTTGGGAATGATTTAATCCATCTAAGTCCACCCGGAATAAATTCGGTTAGTCCTAGTAAATCATCTTCACAAGCAACAGCAAATTTAAAAGTTCTTCCTTGTCCATCAATATTTAATTCAAAGGATGAATACTCAGATACATTTAAAGAAGGTTTATATATAGACGATCTACAACTAACAAATCCTCCTGCTTTCTCGACAATATTACCCTTTAATATCAAACCCGAATTTGAAGTTTCACAAAAAGCTGAACTTGATCCGCCCATAACAGTATCATTTAATGTTTTCCAACCATCGAACTCCTTTTTCTGGAATAAAAATTTTTTCTTACTCATTAAATAATTTAAATTATTAATAGACTTTAACTAAATTTCTAATTCTTTTGCTGATTCCTGATCACAAAATATTGAAATTTGATTAATAGATTTTATTAATTTTGATGGTGTTCTATCTGGTGGCTCTTTTTCATCTAATAACCTCTCAAGAGCAATTCTTTTATTGGCTCCACTAACCAAAAATATTATCTTTGATGAGGCTGAAAGAACCTTTGGAGTTAATGAAATTCTTTTTAAACCTTTACCTTCATTAAAAATAACAAAATCATCTACATTATTATTTTTTTGATATGGGAATAGTGAGGCTGTATGACCATCGTCTCCAAGACCTAATAATGTTAAATCAAAAGTTGGAGGGTTTGATCCGCATTTTTCAAATAATTTAGAAATAAATTGATTTTTTGTAACTTCATCAACAGCATTTAAATCATTGAAAATTTCATAAAAAAAAGCTTTAGATCCAAAATTAGTTAACAATGAATTCTTCAACATTAACGAGTTACTTAATTCTGAATTTGGATCAACACATCTTTCATCACCTAAAAAAATATCAACCATATCCCATCTAAGATCACTTTTTGATAAAAGCTTATAGACAGATTTAGGAGTTGAACCTCCACTTACACAAAATTTGAACCTGTCTTTCTTTTTTAAAGTATGAATAATATGACTTTCAATAAACTTAAAAACCGCTCTAGATAGCTCTAACTTGTCTTCGTAAATGTTAAGTGTATATCCGTTTTTAACCTTTTCAATCATTTCATCCATTCAGTATGAAAACTACCTTCCTTATCAATTCTTTCATATGTATGAGAGCCAAAACAGTCTCTCATTGCCTGAACAAGGTTCTGAGGAAGTCTATTGGTTCTATAACTATTCAAATAATCTAAGGTACTGGATAGACACGGGACTGGTATACCAGCTTTTGTGGATAAAGAAACAACTTTAGCTAAGTTATCTAGTCTTGTCGCAATTTCATTATTGAACCAATCATCAAAAATTAAATTTTTTAGATTAGTGTCTTTGTTGTAAGCATCTTGAATTTTACTTAATAATTTTGATCTAATTATGCAACCACCTTTCCATATTTGAGCAATTGACGGCATATTCAAACCATAGTTATAAACTTCAGATGCTTCTCTTAAAATGTCCATACCCTGGGCATAGCTAGCAATTGTGGCAAGGACTACAGCATCAAATAAAGGTTTCATTCCATCTGATATATTTCCTAAATCAAAATCCTCTATCTCTTTAGATGGAATTGTTTTTTCAATCTCACTACGTTGCTCTTTTAAAGAACTCATTACTCTTGCATTTAAAGATGCATAAATAGTTGGGACTGATACCCCCAGTTCTAGAGCACTTACAACAGTCCATAACCCTGTACCTTTCTGGCCAGCTTTATCTAATATTTTTTCCACGACATCATCTCCAGTTATCTCATCTTTTGTATTAAGACAAATCTCTGTTATCTCAACAAGATAAGAAGCTAATTCATCAGTGTTATTCCAAATACCAAATACCTCTGACATTTGCTGACCATTCATACCTTTGACTCTCTTCATGAGGTCATAAGCTTCAGCAAGTATTTGTTCAATTCCATATTCAATTCCGTTATGAACAGTTTTCACAAAATGACCTGAGCCTCCTGGTCCAACATATGCAACACATGGTCCGTCTTCAACTTTGGCAGCCATTTTTGTTAATAAGCTTTCTATTGCATCATATGAAGCCTTAGTACCACCGGGCATCATACTTGGACCCTCTAAAGCTCCTTTGGCCCCTCCAGAGACTCCCATCCCAATGTATCCAAAACTTTTACTTTCAAGAGTATTCACCCTTCTTTCTGTATCTTTAAATTGAGAGTTGCCGCCATCTATTAATAAATCTCCTTCCTCGAGATATCCAGAAATATTATCAATTACAGCATCTGTTGCGGGCCCAGCTTTTACCATCATTAGAATTCTTCTAGGTCTCTCTAGCTTATTAACAAATTCTTGAAGAGTTTCAGCTCCTTCTATATTCTTCCCAAGGCCACGACCTTGTAAAAATTCTTCGGTTTTTGAGTAAGTCCTATTAAAAACTACACTAGAAAATCCATTTCTCTCTGCGTTAAGAACTAAATTTTCGCCCATAACACCAAGACCTATTAAACCAAAATGTGCCTTGGACATAAAAAATTAAAAAACTCAATAAATACAGTGTGCCTGCAACTCAACAAAATTGCTCAAAAAAAATACTTATGTCAGCGAAAAATGATGGAAAAGATTTAAATAACAGTTCCGTTTGCAATAGTTGCATTTTTAACTACTACAACAATTCCATTTCTGATATAAAAGCCTAATTCTGGCTTATCTGCTTCTTCTACTCGATCTTTATTAATGATCACGACATTATCGCCAATTCTTGTATTCTTATCAAGAATTGCTCTTTTTACAGTAGTACCTTCACCTACTCCAAGAGGCGTTCCGCCCCCTTTTCTTAATTCAATCCTCTCTTCAGGGGATTCAAAGAAATCGGCTCCCATAACAAGAGTATCCTCAAGAACCGAATCACTTTCAATCCTGCTTCTTACACCTAAAACACAATGTAAAATACTGCATGACTTCAAGATTGTGCCTTCACAAACAATTGAATCAGTAATTTGAGCATCTACAAGTTTAGAAGGGGGTAAAAATCTAGGTCTAGTATAAATTGGAAATTTCTCATCATAAAAACTAAATGGAGGTTTTGGTTGCTCAGTCAATGCAAGGTTTGACTCAAAGAATGCCCCAATTGTGCCGATATCTTCCCAATAATCATCGAATACATAACTCTTAAGAGTATCGCCTCTATTGAGGGCTTCTGGAATTATGTCCTTACCAAAATCGGTATAATTAGGAAATTTATTTAGAAGATCGAAGAGAGTATTTCTGCTAAAAACGTAAATCCCCATAGAGGCTAGATATGGTTTTTCGACAGCTGACTCCTTGCTTAATCCAAATTTTGAAGTATCTACTGCCATAGCCTTCAGCTTCTCTCCAGTCGGCTTTTCACTAAATTCTTTTATATTACCTAAGTCATCGGTTCTCATTAGGCCAAAACCTTCTGCTTGAGATTCATCAACAGGCAGAGCTGCAACAGTTAAATCAGCACCATTATCTCTATGATGTTGAACAAATAAACTGTAGTCCATTCTGTACAGTTGATCACCAGACAATATTAAATATTCATCAACATCCCATTCTTGAAATAACCATTGGTATTTTCTTACAGCATCAGCAGTACCTTCAAACCACTTCGGACTATCAGGAGTCTGTTGTGCAGCCAGAACTTCCACAAATCCTTGCCCAAAAGGGCCATTTAAATTATAGGTTCTTCCTATATGTCTATTTAGAGATGCACTATTGAACTGGGTCAATACGTACATTTTTTCAATGCCTGAATTTATACAATTACTAATTGGAATATCTATCAAACGATACTTACCTGCCAATGGCACAGCAGGTTTAGCCCTCATTTTTGTTAGAGGGTAAAGTCTAGAACCTTTTCCTCCTCCGAGGATTATGGCCAACACACGCTTCATTCAATCTAATGGAGGTAGATATACAACTATTTAAAGTAACTGATTATGGGCATATTTAGAAATACAAATGGCCAGTTTACAAAGGTATTTCAATAAATCACTGGAAAAACTTAATATAAATAGAAAAAAGTTAGTTATTTTTATCCTCTTCTACCAAAGAAAACAATTTTTCAACGATTTTCAAAGAAACTTGTCTTTCTTCTCTTGATTGAGGACTTCTCAACTTGGTGACCGGGGTATGAAGTATTTTATTAATTATTCCTTTAGTCAGAGCTTCCACAACTTTTCTTTCTCTAGCCGAAAAATCTGGTCCCATTCTGCTAAGTGCTTTTTGCAATTCCTCTTTTCTAATTAACTCCAAATCTGATCTAAGTTTATTAATTACTGGAACGGCCTCTAAACTTGCCCACCATTCTAGAAAAATGATCCTTTCTTCTTCTACTAAAGATTCCGCTTCCTTTGCTATTTTCTGTCTAAATTCTTGATTTCTTGAAACGACCTCTTGTAAGTCATCAACATCAAATGATTTAACAAATTCATGTTGTTTGACATCATTAGATATATTTCTTGGTACACCAATATCAATAAATTTAAGTCTATTACTCAAATTTATTTTTTCAATTTTTGTGAGATCAATAATTGGCTCTTCAGAAGCAGTACTAGTGAAAACAAGCGAAGATAATGATATGTTTTCTTCTAATTCGTTTAACCCTTTACAAACAATCTCTAAATCAGGGAAGTCTTGAGCAAGATTTAATGCTCTATCAATATTTCTATTTAAAAGGATAAGTTTATGACATCCTTTTGATTTTAAATGAGTTATTAAAAGCCTACTCATTCGTCCGGCGCCAACAACAAGGACGTTCTCTGATTCCAGACTTACAAGAGTATCAAAACCCTTTTCTTGTCCAATTTTTAATTGAGCTAGTTCTACCGCTGCTGAACTGATTGACACAGCTCCAGTTCCTAAATTTGTTTCGGATCTTACTTTTTTACCTGTACTAACTGATTGAGTTAATAATCTATTAAGAATTGGTCCAGTAGATTGATTCTCTTGACCTAATCTCATCATTTTTTTTACCTGCGAAAGGATTTGTCCTTCCCCTAAAACGAGGCTATCGAGTCCTGCCGAGACTTTCATCAAATGCAAAACTGCTTCTTCCTGTCTAAAGCAAAAAAGATGTGGATTTAAATCTTCAAAAATAATTCCAGAATATTCTGATATGAATTCTTTAATAGATGAAATTCCAGTATTTTTATCCTTTACTAGCGCATATATTTCCAGCCTATTACATGTACTTAAAATTGACACTTCTAATACATCAGAGAAAGCTTTTAATGCTTTCAATGACTCTGTTATGGATTGGTCAGGAATACTTAACTTCTCACGCACTTCGACAGGTGCCGTGCGATGACTCAGTCCGACGACAACAATATGCATAAAATCAAAAGTGAATTTTTAAAGGCTGATACTCTTAGCACCATCTTTTATATGGACGGTATTTGTGAACCTTGCAGTACTATCTAATGTACTAATAACAAGACTACTTGTTCTAACACAATCCCTTTCAAATTTAACTCCATCAAATAATAATCCATCAGTTATTCCACTTCCAGCGAAAACAACATTTTCTCCCGATGCCAATTCATTTGCTTCATAGATTTTATCTATATCTGTTATGCCCATTTCATTAAGACGTTTTATATTTCCTTCTTTTGTGTAATCAGCCCATTCAGAAGTTTGAGCGATTGCCGGATCATAAACGAGTTGTCCTTGAAAGTGTCCGCCGAGAGCTCTCATTGCGGCAGCTGAAATAACACCCTCTGGAGCTGCACCTATACCCATCAAGCAATGTGTTCCAGTTCCTGCAAAACCGCATGCAATCGCAGCTTGAACATCACCATCAGAAATCGGTTGAACTTTTGCACCACATCCTCGAATCTCTTTAATTAAATCTTTATGTCTAGTTCTATCCATTACAACTACTGTAAGCTCATCAATAGAAAGGCCCAAGCAATCACTTAGTATCTTCAAGTTTTCAGTAGCTGAATTTCTGATATCAACTTTACCTTTGGCCGCAGGAGGCGCTGCTAATTTGTTCATGTAAAAATCAGGAGCATTGAAAAGACCACCCGTATCAGAGGCAGCTAAAACCGCCATAGAACCTCTTTGATTATTCGCACAAAGATTAGTTCCTTCACAAGGATCTACTGCAAAGTCAACCCCTGGGCCACTTCCACTACCAACCTCTTCACCTATATAAAGCATGGGTGCTTCATCTCTTTCACCTTCTCCAATAACAATTTTCCCTTTCATTTCAATTTTGCCCATTCGCAATCTCATTGCTTCGACAGCTGCAGCATCAGCTTCATCTTTTTGACCAAGTCCTGTTAGTTTTGCTGAGGCAATAGCTGCTTGCTCGACAACTTCGAGAATTTCTTGAATTAAAGTTTGATTCACAATTAAATTTTGAGGATTTTCTAAAAGGTTTTGAGTATGATCTCATATAAAATGCAATTTTTTATGAGAATTATTATGCTAGTAAGCTTTTTTTAACTCTTTACAGCTGTTACTTTATCAGGCCGTGACTTGAAATTAGGAATAAACAACTAAATATAGTATCTTTATTAAATATTTTAAAAATTAAATGACTGAGTCAAATCAAGCAAATTTAACTGGTGCAAATAGACCAATTCAAATAATTCCTTCAGTTTTACCAGCAGATTGGGCAAATATGGGAGCATGTGTGAAAGAGCTCGAGGAAGCTGGGGTAGATAGAATTCAATTTGATGTAATGGATGGAAATTTCGTACCAAATCTTACATTTGGTCCTGAAATGATTGGTGCATGCAGGAAATATTGCAATGTCCCTTTTGAAACTCAATTAATGGTAAGCCAGTACAACTGTGAAACAATGCTTGAATCTTATGTAAACGCTACAAAAGGAGCAAATGGTGAACCAGGAGTAGTAATAGCTCATGCCGAAGCAAATATTCATTTGCATAGAGTTCTAGGAAGAATAAGAGATTTAGGAGGATCTCCTTCTGTTGCATTGAACCCTCATACTCCTTTTGAAATGATTAAAAACATAATGGATATGGTTGATCATGTTTTGGTTATGACAGTAAATCCAGGTTTTGGAGGACAAGCTTATATACCAACAATGCTTAATAAAATAAGAGAAATAAGAAACTTTATTATCGAAAAAAACTTAGATGTCGACATTGAAGTTGATGGAGGAATAAAAGCAAATTGGACTATTTCACAATGTGCCGATGCTGGTGCTAATTGTTTTATTGCAGGTAGCGGAATGTTTGCTTACCCAACATTAAAAGAAGGATGTGATGACTTGAGAAAAGTTGCACAAGAAGCACAAAAAGGGAATGTTCTTTCGGAACCTCAATAAATATTCTGGATGATTAAGGAATCACCCAAATATCCATCCATAACTATGCAAACCTATTCCTAAAAAATTAACTCCTAAATAACATACTAAAACAACTAAAAAGCCTGTAGATGCTAATATTGCTGGTTTGCGACCTTGCCAACCCTTGCTTATTCTCATGTGCAGATAAGCGGCATAAAACAACCATGAGATAAATGCCCATGTTTCTTTTGGATCCCAACTCCACCATGTGCCCCAGGCCTCATTAGCCCAAACTGCACCTGAAATTAAACCGAGAGTCAAAAGAACAAAACCTACCAATATAGAACGATAACTTAATGTATCTAATTCTTCTGAATGAGAAAATTCAATAGGTTCAACTAAATCATTTACGGGATAGCTATTTGAAAGTTTAAATCCTCCTATACCTGTAGAACTACTTCTGATTTGAAGTGGCTTATTTTTATTGATAAACAAAACGGACATTGAAAGTAAAGAACCTATTATTAATGCTGCATAACTCAGCATTACGACGCTAACATGCATTACTAACCAACTAGACCTTAAAGCTGGAACTAAATTGGATGATAATTTCAAATCCTCAGGTAATACAAAACAAGCAAAAGCCACAGTCAGTAACTCAATAGGTATAGCTATTGAGGGAATTATTGGAGCTTGGTATTCTCTTTCAACCAATAGTTGACCTAATGTGATACCCCAAGTAAGGAAATAAAGAGATTCATACAAATTGCTAATAGGAAAGTGCCCAGAAATTGACCACCTAAAAAGTAATTGTAATGTTATTAGTAAGTTCACTAAAATCGTAATGAGTCTTACAGCAGCAGAAGACTTTTTTTTAAAAACTGCACCCAAAGATATTGGTAAGTTAATTAATAAGAAATAAAAAACTAAAAGACCTAAAACTGAAACCGGTTCATATATTAAATTTTTAAAAAAATTATCTAGTATCATTTCTAGAAATTTCTCAAGTTTTAATATTCAATGACAACCAAATAATAATTAAAATCATTCTCATATGAGTAAATCTTTAATAATAAAGTTTTAATTTATTTTAAAAAAAGCATTTCAAAGTTTGAAATCATCTCCGAGATAATACTTCTTGACTATTGGATTATCAGCCAATTCATTGGATGAACCGTTAGCTAAAATTTTTCCTTCACTTAATACATATGATTTGTTCGTAATTAGAAGGGTTTCCCTCACATTATGGTCTGTAATGAGAATCCCTACCCCATCACTACTTAATTTTAGAATTAGTTTCTTAAGATCATTAACAGCTAGAGGATCTATCCCAGCAAAAGGTTCGTCTAATAACAAATATTTTGGTCCTTTTCTTCCTACAGTGAGAGCCCTTGCAATTTCACACCTCCTCCTCTCTCCTCCTGAAAGTTGATAACCATAATTATCTACAAAGTTATTCAAATTAAATTCATTAATTAATTGTTCTCTTCTATTTCTTATCGCTGCCCTACTATAGGATGAATTTTGTAAAGCCAAATCTATATTATCCTTAACTGTGAGGTCTCTAAATATACTAGCTTCCTGAGTTAAGTACCCTAACCCAAGTCTTGATCTAATTGGTAGAGGAAGATTGGTTATATTTTTCCCATTCATTAAAATTTCACCTTTATCTGGTTTTATATTCCCAACTGCGAGATTAAAAGTTGTAGTTTTCCCGGCACCATTAGGTCCCATCAAACCTACAACTTCCCCTGGATTAACAGTTATGGAAACATCATTTACGATTAATCTTCCATTAATTGAAAGGGATACATTATGAATATTTAGGTTCATTTTCCTTGAGATCGATTAGTTTTCTTAGTTTCTTAAAAAATTAAATACATAATAATAATTTAATTGAAGATAAAGATATATTCATCAAAGAGGTTTCAAAAAAGGCTTATCGCTCTCGTTTAATAGTTCTCTATATTGTAATTTCCTTAATAAATCTTCCAAACATTGGCAGAAGGATTCAAGATCAATCCCTAAATCAATCTTGGTTCTAGTTTTTATTCTGCCTAAACCCTCTCCAAGCAAAATAGTAGCTCCATTTAAATTACCTTTACTTAAGTGAAATTGAGAAACAGATACTTGTAAAATCCCTTGGATAACTTGTCTTTCGTCACCATCTACGGAATTCCATATTTCTTCAAAAGCATCATGAGCCTCGTACCATTCATGGTTGTTAAAAAGATTTAACGCTGTAAAGAGGGAATCTTGAAAACTTTTTGCACTTTCTTCATTCATTTAAGCAATTACTAATTTTTTTTCTTTTTATTTATTTTTCTCATTCTTATTGAATCCGGTGTAACCTCTAGCATTTCATCTGGACCAATATATTCTAGTGCTCTTTCAAGGGTAATATCCACAGGTGACTGCAATGTATCAAGTTCTTCTGCCCCTGCAGATCTCATATTTGTCAACTGCTTAGTTTTACATATATTCAACTCAAGATCTTGAGGTCGATTATTCTCACCAATTATCATTCCTTTATAAACTTTAACTCCAGGTTTAATGAAATATACTCCCCTATCTTCAGCATTCTTTAAAGCATAAAATGTGGCTACACCTTCCTCAAAAGCTATAAGAACACCATTCCTTCTGGTTTCAAAGTCTCCTGTTTTAGGTTTATATTCATAAAACGAATGGCTCATGATACCTTCACCTCTGGTTATCCTCACAAACTCCCCGCGAAATCCAATTAATCCTCTTGATGGTACTAGAAATTCTAATTGAGTTCTACCATCTGAACTTGTCTGCATGTTTTTCATCTCTGCCTTTCTAGATCCAAGTTTTTCGATGCAAGAACCAACAGATACTTCAGGTACATCTAAAACCAAAGTCTCTATAGGCTCACATTCAACATTATCAATTTCTCTGAAAATTACTTGAGGTTGTGAGATTTGAAACTCAAAACCCTCTCTTCTCATAGTTTCAATCAATATCCCAAGATGTAATTCTCCTCTTCCTGAAACTGAGAACCTGTCAGGAGAATCAGTTTCTTCTACTCTCAGGGCAACATTTGTTAAAAGTTCCCTCTCCAATCTATTTTTTAATTGTCTACTAGTAACAAATTTCCCTTCCTTACCCGCGAATGGTGAATCGTTGACAACAAAAGTCATATTTAAGGTAGGTTCATCAACTTTGATTAATGGAAGAGGATGAGGAGAATCAGGACAGGCAATGGTCTCACCAATATTGACGTCATCGAAACCTGAAACAGCAACAATATCACCTGCAAATGCTTCATTTATATCAATTCTTTGTAATCCTTCAAATCCTAAAAGCTTACTAACCTTACCTTTAATAGTTTTTCCGTTTTCTTTAATTAAACTAGCCTGTTGGCCATTTTTTATAGTTCCGTTGTGTATCTTCCCAATTACTATTCTGCCTAAGAAATCAGAATAGTCCAAAGTAGTTATTTGTAGCTGAAGAGGCTTATTAGAATCACCTACTGGAGGAGGAACGTGTCTAATAATAGCTTCAAAAAGAGGCATCATATTGTCACTATTAGATTCCATCTCTTCTTTTGCGAAACCAGATAACCCACTCCCAAAAAGATAAGGGAAATCACATTGATCATCATCAGCACCTAACTCCAAAAACAAATCAAGGACCTTATCAATTGCTATTTCTGGTACTACTCGTGGTCTATCAATTTTATTTACAAAGACTATAGGCCTAAGTCCTTTTTCTAATGCTTTTTTTAAAACAAATCTTGTTTGAGGCATAGGTCCCTCATTTGCATCAACAATAAGCAGACAACCATCAACCATTCCCAAAACCCTTTCAACCTCTCCTCCAAAATCAGCATGTCCAGGTGTATCTATAATATTAATTCTGGTATCTTTGTAGTTAACTGCAGTATTTTTTGAGAGAATTGTTATCCCCCTTTCTCTTTCAAGATCATTTGAATCCATTACACATGTAGGGATAACTTCATTGTCTCTAAATATTCCTGATTGAGATAACAATGCATCTACAAGAGTTGTCTTCCCATGATCTACGTGAGCAATAATTGCAACATTTCTAATTTCTTTTATCGAAGATGACATTTATAGAATTTATATAAATATTAGATTGACTTTATTAAGGCTAACTCAAAGTATGCTTATTATGAGAATTTTCTCTTTAAGACTTTGAAAAATATAATTTATTGAAGAATTAAATTAATCAATTAGATTTATAATTTTCTATTTGAGCTTTCAAAAACTTTTAATGCTTCAATTGACCCCTCATATCTCCAATGCCAGGGTTCGTAATCTATATATTTATTATCTTTGTTGAACGATAACTTAAAGTGAAACTTAGATGCATTTTTTATTAACCATCTAAAGGCATCAGTATTTTCAAAATCGGTTTCAAAGTCTTTCTCTCTTTGAGTAGCATCACCAATATCGATTGCGAAACCTGTACTATGTTCGGAATATCCTGGAGGGGCTGAAACTCTAGCTCTTTCTGCCGCTTCTTGATTTCTAATGGATTTTAAAGAATAGAAGATATCGTTTTGCAAATTTATTGATCTATAACCACTCAAGAAGACTAAATATATCCCATCCTTTTTGGCTTCTTCTCTCATCTTTAGAAGAGAATCGCGCATATCTATATGAACTTCAATATTAGGCTCAATTAAAACTAGTTTCTCCTTAGAAATTTCCGCATAGGGTAAATGGCCTAAAATTCTATGGTCGTGATTTATCTGAGCCTGAAAATTGAGATTATCAAGAGATCCTATTTCTATATTCTTAATTAATCGTAATGCAACGACAGAAAAGATAAGAAAAAGAAATGGAGAAAATATTAATAGTTTTTTTAATAATTTTGAATTTGGATTATTTAGGTAAGTTCTTTTGGCAAGTGGTATATCAAATTTATCGATATCTTTGTTTAGTTCCAATATTTAGAAGTGAATTTGGAAAAGATATTTCGATATTAACTATTATTTTAAGAAATGCACTTTTATAACCAAAAAAGATGTAGTTTTTATATACAGTATTATTTTTTTTTCATATGTTGAGGGTAGCTGTTATTGGTGGAGGTCCAAGTGGTTCATGTGCGGCAGAAATACTTGCTAAAGCTGGAATAAAAACTTGGCTCTTCGAGAGAAAATTAGATAATGCGAAACCATGTGGAGGAGCAATTCCACTTTGCATGGTTGAAGAATTTGATTTACCTGAGTCAATTATTGATAGAAAAGTTAGGCATATGAGAATGATATCTCCATCAAATAGAGAAGTAGATATAAGTTTAGATAGAGTTTATGGGAAAAGTGATAATGAGTTTATTGGGATGTGTAGAAGAGAAGTTATGGATGCCTTTATGCGCAATAGAGCCTCAGATCTTGGTGCTACATTAATAAATGGATTAGTTACTTCTATTGATACTGGCGATAATAATCAAGGGCCATATAAGCTTTCCTACTCAGATTTTACGAATGGAGATAAAAAAGGGGAACTAAAAGAGCTTACTGTTGACCTTTTGATCGGAGCTGATGGAGCCAATAGCAGAGTCGCAAAAGCAATGGATGCAGGCGATTACAAAGTTGCTATAGCATTTCAGGAAAGAATTAAATTGCCTAAAGAAGAAATGAGTTACTACGAAGATCTTGCTGAAATGTATGTCGGCACTGATGTTTCTCCAGATTTTTATGGTTGGGTATTTCCTAAATATGATCATGTTGCAGTAGGTACTGGAACCATGCAAAAGAATCAGTCATTAATTAAAGGACTTCAAGAGGGCGTAAGAAATAGGGCAAAAAAAAGACTAGTTCATGGTGAGGTAATAAAGGTAGAAGCACATCCTATCCCTGAGCATCCAAGACCAAGAAGAGTTGTTGGGAGAATGGCTCTGGTTGGCGATGCCGCAGGTTATGTTACTAAGAGTTCCGGCGAGGGTATTTATTTTGCAGCAAAGAGCGGGAGAATGTGTGCTGAAGAAATTGTTGAGGCATCAAAAAACGGTAAAGTAATCCCATCAGAAAAAGATTTAAAAAACTACCTTAAAAAATGGGATAAAAAATATGGAACAACTTATAAGGTACTAGAAATCCTTCAAAATATTTTCTACAGAAATGATTCTGCAAGAGAAGCCTTTGTTGAGATGTGTGATGACATGGATGTACAAAGACTTACTTTTGATAGTTACCTATACAAAAGAGTTGTCTCCATGAAACCATTACAGCAACTTAAAATTACAATGCTTACACTTGGTTCGATTTTAAGAGGTAAAGCCCTAGCACCTCTAAAATATAAACCCGTTGATAGTGCTGTTAGGGAAAATAAAGAAGTAGAAAAAATGCTAGAAAATTATTCAATTAAGGGAGGCATTAAAGTTAAGAGTCCAAAAGTGTAAAGTCGGCTATTTTTAGAGAATAATTTCTAATTAAGCTCAACAAATTGAGTCTATTATTTCTTACTTTTAAATCTTCTGACATTATTAGGACTCCCTTTTCATTATCAAATAAATCCTCGATAGTTTTAACATTAATCTCAAACAAATTTAGAAGTGCCAAATAATTGCAATATCCTTTGGAAAAAAGTTTTTCTAATTCTTCAATAAATTCAAAAACTTTCAACTCACAATCTTTTTCAAAAAGTTTTGCGTTTACATTATCTCTTGTTGAGAGAACGTCTCTTGAAAGATTACTATTATTAGCTAATTTGCTTACCCTAGTAATTACCTTCTGGATTTCAACAAAATTATCCTTTTCGCAAAAATTCATAATAGAGTTAACCCTGTTTTTAAGATCAAGAATATTCAATACTCTTTTTTGAGATAATTCATCAGAAGAGCTAACGGCCTTTATTAATTGTTTACTTAGTGATATTTCTTCTAGATGACTAACAATTCTTTGAACTAAAAATTTATTCAAATCATTAAATACTGTTTCTCTTGAAAAGTTTAAATTCGGAAATGCGATTTTCCAAAAATCAATAAGTTCGTTAAATAATTTATCTAAAGGTAAATCAAGTTCATAATCCCAAATTATTTTAATCACTCCATTCAAATTTCTTCTTAAAGCATAAGGATCAGATGATCCACTGGGACGTTTACCAGAAATAAATATGCTTATTAAAGTTTCGATCTTATCTGCTATTGAAACTATTGCACCATATTTTGTAGATGGCAAAGAATCTTTATAAAAGGAAGGTAGATAATGTTCAGCGACAGCCAAGCAAACCTCCTCATTAAATCCTTCATATTTAAGGTATTTTCCACCCATTATTCCTTGTAGCTCAGGAAATTCGAAAACAATTTCGCTACATAAGTCGTTTTTACAGTATTTAGCAACTTCTATTATTTTTTTTTCTTCTAAAGACTTATCATTTAAAAATTTAAGAATTTTTTTAGTAACTTCCTCAATCCTTTCTACCCTCTGAAATATATTTCCAAGTCCTTTCAAATAGGAAACAGATTTAAGCTTTTCATTTCTTTCGATTGAAGCAACTTTTTTGTCACTTTCAACGAAAAACTTTGCATCTGAAAACCTTGCCCTTAATACTTTCTCATTACCTTTGGCAATATTATTATTTGATTCTTCAAGACCATTTGAAATAACACAGAAAGTTGTACTAATATTTTTTTCAGAGCTTAAATCTAGTTTAGAAAAACTTTTGTTTTTCAATAAAAGAGGAACGTATCTCTGATGACTTTTCATTACTGTTGAGAGAACTTCAACCGGAAGATCAAGAAATTCATCACTAAATTTGCCAATAATTAAGTCTGGCCATTCAACTAAATCAGTTAGTTCATTTAGTAATCCTTCTGAAAGGTCAGGTTTCAGATTTAAAGATTTGGATGCCTGATTTATTAAACTTTCAATTTTTTCTTTTCTTTCTTTTCGAATAGCTATTACTCTATTTCGTTTCAATAATTCAAAAAAATCATCAGGATTCTGAACTTCAAAAACTTCATTTATTAATCTATGACTTTTTGATTTATTACTTATTTGAATTTTTGGATCACATTCATCAAATTCAAAATCAAGAATTTCATCATTATAAATAGAGGCAATCCACCTAATAGGTCTTGAAAATTTTATGTTCCCAGCCCCCCATTTCATAAATCGAGGGCCTTGAAGACTCTTTACTAATTTTGGGATAATCGAAGACAATGAAATTTTTGTTGATAGTCCTTTCTCAATTTTCTTTCCAAATACAAAATCACCCTTTTCTGTATTTTTTATTTCTAGCTCACCTACATCTATATCTAAGCTATTAGCAAATCCTAAAGCAGCATTAGTAGGACATCCATTTAAATAAGCTGAATTTGCTTTAGGCCCTTTTCTTTCTATTATCTTATCTTCTGCATAATCAACTAAACCTTCGAGAAGTAGAACTATCCTCCTTGGTGTGGAGGTAACAACTATATGTTCGAATTTGATTAACTTTTTATCCAATTCAAATTCTATTAGAGATTTAAATTGCTCTAGAACAGAATGAGAAAATTTTGCGGGCAACTCTTCTGTTCCTATCTCAAGTAAATATTTAGACAAGAAAAAAATATGACTTCACTTACTATAATTTACTACCAGTTAAATAAGCTTTTCGCTAATGTATAAAAAGAGATATTTTTTGGTCCTTTGATCAAGGTTGAGAAAGTAAAAAAGAAAAAAGATCCTTCGAAGGAAGAAACTGTTTGTTTGGCAAATGGACTAGAAGTTTCTAAATTTGAAAATTTTAAAAAAAGTAGCAAATTTCTTAAAGAACCACTTGCTACGGAATTAGTCAATGAGAGCGATCATTTTACTAATGATGCGGTGCAGTTATTAAAATTTCATGGTAGTTATCAACAAGATAACAGAGAGAATAGAAGGCCGGGCAAAAGTAAAGATTGGCAAATGATGCTTAGGTTAAGAAATCCGGGCGGTGAAGTCCCTGGAAAATTATTTTTAGCATTAGATGAATTATCCGACAAACTAGGGAATGGAACACTTAGGGCCACTACAAGACAAGCCTTTCAAATGCATGGAATTAGAAAGGAGAACCTAAAAGAAGTAATTCAAACAATAGTAAATTCAATGGGTTCCACATTAGCTGCATGTGGAGACATAAATAGAAACGTTATGGCGCCTGCGGCTCCATTTGATTCACCAGACTATAAAATTGCAAGAGCATTGGCAAAAAAAGTTGCAGATCTTCTCACCCCAATGGCTGGCCAAGGTACTTTTTTAGAACTTTGGGCTGATGGAGATTTAGAGTACACTATAAAGCCTGACAAAGATATTGAAGCAATTAGGAAGCTCCAATTCAAAGATAATGTATTTAGTGGGATAAAAGATGAGCCTCTTTATGGTTCAACTTATTTACCGAGAAAATTCAAATGTGCTGTGACAGTTCCTGGGGACAATTCTGTTGATCTTCTTACCAATGACATAGGAATAGTTGCCTTTACTTCTAAAGATGGAAATTTAGAAGGGTGCAACTTCTATGTTGGAGGTGGTATGGGTCGCACACATAATAATGAAGAGACCTTTGCCAGAATTGCAGATCCACTTGGATATGTTGAAGAACCTGATGTTTTTGAATTAATACAAAGCATTGTGGCTATTCAAAGAGATTATGGCGATAGAAAATCAAGAAAAAATTCGAGAATGAAATATCTTCTTCATAGAAAAGGTATTAAATGGTTCACAAAGATACTTTTTGATAAGTATTTCAAGAAAGAAATTAAAAAAATCAGAAAAGAACCGGATAAGGTTCTTATTGATTACTTAGGTTGGCATAAACAAAATAAAAACTCCTATTTTGTAGGTTTACCATTATTATCAGGGAGATTATCTGGAGAGAAGAAGAATACAATCACAAGTATCGTTAAAAAATACAATTTAGATTTAAGACTCACACCTAATCAAGATATTTTACTTTGTAATATCGCCAATAAAAACAAAGGTGAAATTCAAAAATCTCTATCAAAAATTGGATACGAGAATTTAGAAAACATTAATGAAATTCAAAGACATGCTTTAGCTTGTCCTGCTTTACCACTTTGTGGTCTTGCGATGACTGAAGCTGAAAGAATATTACCTGATGTATTAAAAAGGATTGAAAATTTACTAGTAGATCTAAAAATACAAAAGACAATTTTATTCAGAATGACAGGATGTCCGAATGGATGTACCAGGCCTTATATGGCCGAATTAGCACTTGTTGGAAGTGGGCAAAACAAATACCAATTATGGTTGGGGGGGAGTAAGAATCTACAAAGACTGGCTAAACCATTCTTGCAAAGAATGGAACTTAACGATTTAGAAAAAACTCTTCAACCATTATTTGATAATTGGAAGAGTAATTTGGATTTGGATTTCGGAGATTTTATAAATACTCAAGATGAAAATTGTATATTGAATTTACTAAATAAAAATCAATAGAATTTAAATTTTTCCATAAAGGGCATATGCTTTTTTATTTTTCCAAGCCCATAGTTGATCACCATAACTAAAATGCCACCATTCATTAGGATGTTGAGCAAATTCAAATTTAGTCATAATTTCCCTTAATAAATTTCTTCTACTATTCCAAATAATTTCTTCTTCATTGTTTCTGTTTGCATAAAAATAAGGATTTGAGGTCTCATCCATTTGATCAACCATGCTTCCCATTTCAACAAGATTTCCGTCTTTATCTGATAAACAAACATCCAATGCACCCCCAGTTGAATGAGGGGGAGGACATCTAGTGTCATAAGAAGGATATGCCCAAAATTTTTCAACTTTTTTTAAAATGGATGGATAAGATTTTATATTTTCAAATGAAATATCAATATCCGATTTTTCACACTCTAATAAAATTGCTCTTTTAAACATAAATTCCTGGACTTCTAAAGGTCGCCAACTGTCATAAATTAAAAGGTTAAAACTACTCTTTGATATCAAATAATCATGTACTTTTACTAATCTATTTACTACCTCCTCCCTTAATTTCCAAATAGAAGTTTTATCTTTGTAAGGTGCTCCTAAATGTGAGTAAGGGTGGGGATCTAAAAACTTTAGGCAACTAGGTATAGCTATTAATTTTTCTCCATTATCTTTAATTGGTATTTTATTCCAAATTTTCAATTGAAATTTGCAATTGATTTATAGTGGCATATATATCAAAAATTACAATGATAGTTTTCAATTTAAGAAATCATGAATGAATTTATTATCAGAATTATCAATAAGTATATTCCTTAAAACAATATTTTCTTTTAAATCAGGATCATCTCTAACAATCTTAATAGCCTCTTCACGAGCCTTATCAATAAGAAATTTATTGTTAGGTAAATTGTCCAGTACAAAATCAGGCAATCCAGATTGTCTATATCCTAAAATCTGGCCTGGTCCTCTAAGCTCCAAGTCTTTTTCTGCAATATAAAAGCCATCGTTAGATTTTTGCAAAACACAAAGTCTTTTATTTTCTAATCCATTTTTATCGGGGGTTACCAAATAACAAAAAGATTTTGTTGATCCTCTACCAACTCTCCCCCTTAATTGATGTAGCTGGGACAATCCAAATCTGTCCGAATTATAAATAATCATGATTGTGGCGTTAGGCACATCAATGCCAACTTCAATTACTGTGGTTGAAACCAATATATTAATTTCATTCTTTAAAAAAGAATTAATTACTTCATTCTTTTCTTGTGAACTTAATTTGCCATGTAATAATCCAACTTTTTTGTTAAGAAAGACTTCTTCTGATAAATGTTTGAATGTTTTCTTTGCGGAGCTTAAATTCATTTTTTCTGAATCTTCTATAAGTGGCAAAATCACATAAGCTTGCTTTCCCTTATTGATCTCATTTTCAACAATCTTGAACAAGTTAGTTAAATCATCTTCTGAAATTATTTTTGTTGTTATGGGAACTCTCCCAGGAGGGAGTTCTGTAATTTGACTCACATCTAAATCACCATAAATAGAAAGCGCAAGTGTTCTTGGAATTGGTGTTGCTGTCATTGATAACAAGTTAGTATTTTCTCCTTTATTTAGTAATCTATTTCTTTGAGTAACTCCAAATCTATGCTGTTCATCAATTACGACCATCCCTAATGCATTAAAGATGACTTTATCCTCAAATAATGCATGAGTACCTACGAGGATATCAACTAATCCATTTTTCAAATTAGAGAAAATTTCATTTCTCTTTTTTTGAGAAGTATTCCCAGTAAGTAGCTCAACAGACACTAAAAGGGGGTTCAAATATTTTAATAAATTTTTATAATGCTGTTCTGCCAATACTTCAGTTGGGACCATAAATGCACCTTGCAAGTTTTTTTCAATGACAAGTAAAAGAGACGCTATTGCAATTATGGTTTTACCGCTTCCCACATCTCCCTGAAGCAATCTAGACATTGGTACGGGACTAGATAAATCTTTCTTAATTTCATTTAAAACATTTTCTTGAGATTTTGTTAATTCAAAAGGAAAAGTATTTAAAAATTCTTTTAATAAAGATTTCTTTTGAGGTAATTGTTCGGAAGTTGCATTTTTATTCGTCTTTCTTTTTCTAAGTAGGAACTTTATTTGAAGTAAGAATAACTCATCAAAAACCAAACGTTTTTTTGACTCAATAAGTGCCTGTTGAGTTGGTGGAAAATGAATATTAATCAACGACTCTCCTTTTGATAATAAAGATAATGAATCAAGTTGCTTTTTATTTAAAATTTCTGGATATTGCTTTGCATAAATTAGTACATTTTTCATAAGTTTTATAAAACTCATATTTGATAATGCTTCACCTAATGAATACAAGGGTAATATTTTACCTGAAAAATTAAAATTATCATTATTATCCTTAAGAATTTCAATCTGTGGATCTACAAAAGTTTTGCCATACTCTGTTAATTTAACCTTACCGGAAATTGCTAATTTGGTACCAGGAGTATACAAAGATTTTTGAGATGTGAAGAAGGAGTAAGATCTAAATCTTCTTCCTAAAAAAAATTTTGTAACCTTTATTGAAGACGTCTCATCAAAAACGACAATATTCATTATTGATAAATTACTATTTTTTTTACTCTTATGAATATAAAATCTTTTAACGTTTGCGATGCACGTGTATAAATTATCTGGTTTTAAATTTATTATCTTATCTCTATTCGTATAGTCTAGATATGTTCGTGGGAAATAATTAATTAGATCTTTTATATGAAATATCCCTAATTCATTAAGCTTATTTTTATAAACTTTTCCTACATTTTTTATTAATGAAATATCTGATTCAAAAGACAAACTTGCATCAGCTTTATTCAGAAAAACATTATTAGAAAGATTACTAGAACTTTCTATTTCTAGAGTTTTTCCTAGTTTATAAAGATTTTTTCTTGTATCTATAATTAACCTTTTTCTTTGATTTTCATCTAATTTATTGTATTCATTATATTTTTTAGAAAATTCATAAAATATCCTTAAATATTCGTCTGAGAGATTTAGATTATCTAGTTTTTTTAAAGATTCATGCAAATAATCATTAAAATATTTTTCTCTCCCTAAAGTATTAATAAAATTGTTTTCAGTTTCAATAGTAAGAGATTTTTGAAGAGGTCTTATCCAATCTTTGATTAATTTATTATTATTCCCGCTAATAGTCACATTTGAAAAAAGAGTTATTTTTTCAACGTATCTTATTCAAAGTTATTTCTTTTTGCCTCCAATATGTCTCTTTTTTAATCAAACGCTGAAATTGATTTTTTAGCTCATTTATTTTGTTTCTTTGAATAGAAAGATTTAAATTTTTAAACTCTAACTCAACAGTAGATATATTTAAGAAAATAATCCTTGGAGAATTATTGCCGACTAGTGATGACCGATTTAAGTTTAATTCGAAATTAATAACAAAAGGATATGGATGTTTTATCATTAAATTTTTGTCTACTAAGTAATCAAAGGAATCTCTAGATATCATCTTTTTTATTAGATTTGCCTTGAATAATTCTTGGTTAATATTATATGAAAGATTCAAGAGTAAATTTTCCAATGACTTGTCTATTAAATCAAAATTATTAAGTATCTGATTTTTTGGTAAATCATCTATTTGATTGATATTTTCTTTTTCTTGATAACTTGGTTTTTCCACTTTTTGTTCTCCTATTAATTCAATTAAGGAGGAAATAAATTGTTTTTCAATTCCTAAATTTTCAAAAATATTGTTTTTAGATAAATAATTATTATGGTGGTTATTATCTAAATCGAGTGATTCGAATCTCTCATAATTATGAGCTTGATAATATTCAGAAGTATTTGAAAAGTCTTCAGTAATCTCGAACTGAGTGGGTTCTTTTAATTGAAAACCATCTTCATATTGAAATTTTTCTTTTTGATCATCCTTTATTTTTGTTGAACTATCAAAAATAGTAAAATTAACTTCCTTATTTATATTTTTTTCAATTTCATTTATCTTTAATTGTTCTACAGTTAAAAAGGGCAAATTCGTAAATATTAATTTACTTATTTTTTTTTCAAAAAGACTATAGAATTCATTTTCATTTAAGAAATTATCATTAATTGTTGGATAACTATATATTTGATTAAGGCCTTTTTCTACAGAGATGAAAAGTAGATCTCTTACTAGATTAAGATAAAGTTCATATTCCTTATAGATATTTCTAGTTAATATTCTTTTTTGTCTCTCTGCTCTCTCTAATTGAGAATTAATTTTATCTGTATCTATGTAATTATTGAAATTATTCAAATCATTCAAGTGATTAGTTTGTTTGCATTGATGCGACCTCTTCAGCAAAGTCCATCTGATTTTTTTCAATACCTTCACCCAATGTATATCTTGTAAAGCGTCTTACTTTGATATTTTCCCCAATTTTTGCAGCTGCTTGTCTAACAAGATCCTCAACAGTTAGAGAACTATCTTTAATGTAAGGTTGTGAAAGCAAAACAAGCTCATTAAGTCTTTTTGCTATTCTCCCTTCAACTATTTTTTCTTTAATTTGTTCAGGTTTTCCAGATAAATCATCCCTACCCATTTCAATCTGCTTCTCTTTTTCCACAACATCTTCAGGTATTTCATCAATTGATACATACTCAACATTTGGGCATGCTGCTACTTGCATTGAGACATCCTTCAACAGAGATTGGAATATATCACCTCTAGCAACGAAATCAGTTTCACAATTTAACTCTAGTAAAACTCCGACTCTTGATCCAGTATGAATATAACTACCAATTGACCCTTCGGCCGCTACTCTTCCCGATTTCTTTTCGGCACTAGCTATGCCTTTCTTTCTTAACCATTCCAAAGCTTTGTCTAGATTCCCTTCAGTTTCGTTAAGTGCTTTTTTGCAGTCCATCATTCCTGCGCCAGTTTTGTCTCTAAGATCTTTTACAAGTTTTGCTGTAATGTTTCCCATTTGAAGTAATAAAAAATAGTGAATAGTAAGTTTTAAATTAGAATTTAATTTTTTCTTTCGGCATTAGAGCCCTTTCTACCCTCATTTATGGCATCTGCAAGTCTTCCTAAAATAAGTTGCACAGATCTAACAGCATCATCGTTACAAGGAATTGGAACTTCACACAAATCCGGATCGCAATTTGTATCCAACATTGAAACTAGTGAGATATCTAATTTTCTAGCTTCTAATACTGCATTAGATTCTCTTCTCTGATCAACCAATACAACTACATCTGGTAATCTTCTCATACCCTTAAGTCCACCTAAGTATTTTTGTAATCTTTCAAGTTCTCTCCTTAATACTGCAGCTTCTTTTTTAGGCCTCATCGCTATTGAACCACTACTTTCCATTCTTTCTAGGTCCTTTAATCTTTCAATCCTAGCTTTCATTGTTGTCCAATTAGTCAACATCCCTCCAAGCCATCTTTGATTTACATATGCAGCTCCACAGCGTGTAGCTTCCTGAGCTACTACATCTGATGCTTGTTTTTTTGTACCGACAAATAGGAAACGTTTACCGCTTTTTGCGGCGTTTCGCGTCCATTTATATGCATTGTTCATACACAATGCTGTTTTTACGAGATCAATAATATGAACTCCATTTCTCGCGCAATATATATACTTAGACATCTTGGGATTCCAACGTCTAGTCTGATGCCCAAAATGAGCACCAGCTTCCATCATTTCTGATAGTGATACAACAGCCATAATTTAAAAAGGGTTTCGGGTTAGCCTCCATCTGACGGGGAATTAATATTAATAATTCACCCGAAACTGTCAGATGTGTGAAATTTAATTCAAATATTCTAGCAAGTGATGTGTATTTCTAAAAGTTTTTTATCTTGATTTGGTTAACTCTTTAATGTATATCATATTTAGAGGGATCCTAAGTATCTCAAGTGCAAGTCTATTTCTTCTTATATTTACTAGGAATCTTAATAAAGGAAGGATTCTATCAACACTGATTAGTCCTCCTAAGCAAAGAATTTGCCAAAGTAAATTATGGAGAGGAGTAAATTGAATCATAAATCTAACCCTTAAATTTGGGTGTTTCTTATAAAACACTAAAGCCATTTTTGCTCTCTCTTTTTCTTGAGCTATTAAAGAATCAATTTGTTCGCAATTAAATGGCGGATGCCAATGAAAACCTACTGCATTTGGGCATTTAATTAATTTTGTCCCAATTTTTTTTAATCTTTCTCCAAGTTCTAAATCCTCCCAACCGTAAAGACTAAAAGAAGTATCAAATAATCCCACACTTAAAATCAATTCTTTTGATATCGCTACATTCCCAGTAGCAAAGTATGCAAAAGAAGTGTCCATTATTTTATGTTTTTCACTCTGAGGATTTTGAAAATTAGATGTATTGACTACCGAGCCATAGGTAAAACATTTTTTATCATTTTTTCTCCAAGAGGCAAGTAATTTTTCTACATGGCAATTTATAAAATTGTCTAAAACAATTAGATCACTATCAATGAATATAATAATTTCATATTTTGATTTAATTACTCCCAGATTTCTTCCAAGTGCAGGTCCACCATGTTCTTGCTGAAATAGAATAACGTGAGGGAGATTAGCTTTGTTTTTATTTATCCATGAGGTTGTCCCATCAGTTGATCCATCATCAACTACTATTACTTCATAATTACCGATATTTGTATTTAATTTTTGATTCTCAAGCGCAAATAGACATTTCTCTAATATAGGTAATCTATTGTAAGTCGGTATAACAATACTTACATTCATGATTATGTCTTAAGTATGCATTATATATTAAACTCCGAAAGAGAAAAATAAAAGATATTCCCTAATCAGCTGCACCGCCATTATTTGCTGTGCCTGTAACGTTTCCACCATCAGGTCTTCCATCAGTTCTTAATTTCCTTTTTTTGAATTTTCTAGCATAGGCTCTATTACGTTCCTGCTTTTCTTTTTTTAGATTCCTTCTCTTAGACATAAAATTTTTAACTTTTAATTATATTAGCTCACTATGGGCACTATATATTTTACCATCTTCCATATTTAATATCCTATCAGCCATATCAGAAATTCTTGGATCATGCGTCACCATAAGTACAGAACAATTTTGCTCTTTTGCTAGTTTCCTTAAAAGGGTTACTATTTCTCTTCCTGTGACACTATCTAAAGCAGAAGTCGGCTCATCAGCTAACAAAAGTTTTGGATTAGCAGATAAAGCTCTAGCAATTGCTACTCTCTGTTTCTGCCCACCAGATAAGTCATTTGGCAACTTTTTATGATGTTCTTCTAATCCTACTGCTGACAACCAATTCCGTGCTATTTCACGTCTTTGCAAATATGTTAAACCTTTTATTAAATCGGCGCCCATCTGGACATTTTGTTCTGCTGTTAAACATCTCAGAAGATTGTGACCTTGAAAAATCATTCCAATACTTCTTCTAAGAATCTGACGGGTTTTCCTTGATGCTCCATTTAACTGATTATTTAATACAGTTAAATCTCCACTTTGACAGGTTCTCAAGGCACCAATTAATGTTAAAAGAGTCGTTTTACCACATCCAGAAGGTCCTTTCAAAAGAACCAACTCTCCTTTATCAATATTTAAATTAACGTCATTAAGAACTTGTTTTTTATTCTCATTTTTTCCATAAAAGTGACTCAAATTATTTATAGAGACTGTTTTAAGGTTTTTAACATTATTTTTTGATTTATTAGCTTTAACCATTTACTTTCAATTGTTAAAAAATTTCAGCAGGATCAGCGTCAACTAATTTACGCATCGCAACAGCGGCGGACCCCATACACATAACTAAAACTAATACGAAAATTAAAATAGTTTTGTCTGCGTCCATTATTATTGGGAGCTTTGTAGAACTTCTTATAACTGAGTAAAGTATTTGACCAGAGAAATAAGCAGGTAAATAACCAAACAATGCTAACAAAAACCCCTCTCTAGCCACAACAAAGAAAAGGGACTTAAGTCTATACCCCATTGCCAATAAGGTGGCGTACTCTGGGAGGTGATCTGTAACGTCACTATAAAGAATTTGATAAACAACCACACACCCTACGACGAAACCCATCAATGCTCCCAAACTAAATATAAAACCTATTGCAGTACTATTTTTCCAATAATTCTTCTCAAATTCTATAAATTGATTTTTTGTAAGAACCCTAACATCATTTGGAAGTGAGTAATTTAATATCCTTGAAATCAATTCAGGATCAGATCCTTTTTTTAGCTTAACCAAACCAATTTCTATACTGCCAGGAGGATTAGCAGGAAAAAGTCTTAAGAAGGTTTCTCGACTAGTTATCAAATTACCATCTGCGCCAAAAGAGGGTCCCAACTCCACAAGGCCCTCAACAATTACTCTTTTACCAGCAACCTCAGTCTCAACTTTTTTTTCAGAAAAGAACCATTCTTCAATCGGTCCAAATTCAGGTCTAGATAGTTTGTCAAAAAGAACTCTTGATGGATTTCTCAATTTATAAGCTTTCTTTGAGAATCCCTCATCTAAAAGAAGTGAATCGGAGGGATTAAAACCTAATGCAAGTATTGATCTAGTTTTAAGATTTTCTGGATTTCTCCAAAGTAAATAATTTAGATTAACGGGAGCAGTTTTTTCAACATCCTCTACTGCGAGAGTTTGAATTAATCTTCTTTTTGGGAATCCACTCATGCTTATAGAACTTTTTGATCTGGGACTTATCAGAACAAGATCGGCATCTAGAAGTTTATGAATAGTTACGCTCGTGTCAAATAAACCATCTCTAAAACCTAATTGCATAAACATCAAAATCCCTGCAAAACTGATTCCAGCTATGGCAACTGCTAACCTTAATGGTTGCCTAGTTAATAACAACCAAGCTAATGGTATTTTTCTAAATTTTAAAAAAGAAAAACTCATTAAGGAATAAATTTTGCAATCACTTTCATTCCTGCATAGTTTTGAACAATATCTATAGAATCTTGATCTAGTTTTACTAGTACCTCGATAATTCGTGAATCAGCATCCCCTGTTGGATCAGTCGATAGAACTTTTCTTTGTTTTACCTGAGGACTAATCCTAATCACCTTTCCCTTAAGATTTTTTTGGAACCCTCCATTCTCACTGCTCAATTCAACATTCTGAGAGATAAAGACCCTATCGATGTCAGATTCATAAACCTCTATCAAAGCTTCCATTTTTTGACTTGAACCAATATCCAAAATCCCTTCATTTTGAGGCCTTTCACCAACTCTCTTATTTATTCCAAGGATAAAACCATCTATTGGACTCCTTAGTTTTGAATTAAATAGATCTATCTTGATGTTTTTTTGATCTCCGATAAGGTTTATTTTCTGTTTTTGCAATTTTAATAATTCATCTTTTCTCTGTGAAAACTCTACAAAAGAATATACATCTTTGCTCAAAGCTAGCTCATACCTTTGAATTTGATCTTTCTTTAGGGTAATTTCTTCGTTAATAGTATTAATTAGATTTTCGTTTCTTTCAAGATCAGCAATTAATTTTTCTCCATTTTCAAAGTTTGCCAGGATGTCGCCTTTTTTCACGAAATCTCCTTCATTTACAAAAATTTCGACAATACGGGGGGAAGAGCCAAACTGACTTATTGGAGCCGCCAATTGTCTTATCTCTCCCGAAGGAGAAAGTTGACCAAGTGCTGCAACAGCTGTAATAGGAGGTATTAAATCTGAAGTTATTTCCTCTTTAAACTTTGAACTAGATTTATTATTTCCAGAACAGGAAATAACACCAAGAGATATTGGTGTAAATAATAAAAAATAAATAAATAAATTTTTTAATATTTTTAAATTCATTAAAAATCGAAGAGTACTGTTTTTATATAGTTATTGACCCATTTTTCATCAAAATATTTTAAAAGAACCATGCTAGTCTTCTCATTTTTCATTTGTTGAACACAATAATTTTTTTGAAAATCTATTCTCTCTTGGATAATTCCCTCATTAACTTCCGGTTTAACTTTCTTACTTAATTTGATCAAAATAGTGAGGTATTGATCCACAACTCTACAAAAATCATTTTTTTCAGATTTACTTTTTAAGGAAGCAAAAAATACATTATTAGAAAAAATCCCCCCCCATATAGGAATCTCTCTCAAAGAGGTAAAAGAACTTTTATCAACTTCAGAAAGAAATTTTTCATATTTCAAACCTTGGTTTTGTGATACAGGGGATAAATCAACAATGGCAGCAGAAACAATATCATTTATTTTTACCAAATCCATCCCAAAAATTGGGATATCAAACTTTGGATCAGGAAAAAAAACGCAGTGTAGTATTTTAAGATTATTTGAAAATTCTGCTACTTCAATATGTAACTTTCTAAAACCTTTTGCTTTATGAAATTCATTTTCAATATAAAGTTCTCTGCCTATTTCTTTTGATATTATGTTAGTCAGTTTTGGATCAATTTTTATACTCTGAAGGTCCTCAAGCATGGATCTATGTTCTCTAATATTTTGTAATAAATCCAAAATAAGAGGGTCAGTTAATTTTGTTTTAGTTAAAGATTCAGACAACAAGGCTAAAAAGTACCAAAATAGAATTTAAAGAGAGAACTGAAATGAACGTAGGAGATGTTAATTACTACACCCATTCAAGCAAAACTAGATGTGTGTTTGTGGATAATAAAGAATTGCCGCTTATAAGCATTGATATTTGGTGCAAAGCAGGTTCTTCATTTGAGGATGTTGATAAAAACGGTACTGCTCATTTTCTAGAACATATGATTTTTAAAGGATCTAACAAAATAATGCCAGGTGAGTTTGACCATAAAATTGAATCACTAGGCGGATTAAGTAACGCTTCAACTGGTTATGATGATGTACATTACCATGTATTAGTTCCACCAAGTAACTTTAAAGAATCACTTGCTCTTTTGACAAATATTGTCGTTGCTCCAGATTTTAATCCTAATGAATTTATAAAAGAAAAAGGGGTAGTTATTGATGAAATAAAACAACAAAATGATCAGCCTGAAGAAAGACTATTTAATTATTTTTTGAAAAGGGTTTGGTTAAGTCCGAATTATGCCAATTCTATTCTCGGAACTGAACATAGTATTAAAAACTTGGAGATAAATGACCTTGTGAAATTCCACAGCAAACATTACACTACCGAAAAAATTTGTATTGCAATAGCGGGGAATCTCTCTGAAGAAATTTATAAAATTTTTAAAAAAAGTGATCTATCTGGCATAAAAAAAAGTCCAAATTTAATAAATCCAAAAAATACGCCTTCTTTAAAAATCAGGAATGGTAGAGAGTCAGTTAATTTTAATAATTTAGAGTTTTCAAGAATATTTATGGCTTGGTTTATCCCAAATCTAAATTATCAAAAAAATATTATTGGACTTGAGATATTAGCATCAATACTTTCTGTTGGAAGAAACAGCAGATTAGTTAAAATTTTAAAAGAAGATAGTAATCTCGTTGAATCGGTATATGTAGATGTAAATGCTGGAGAATTAGGAGGATTATTTATAATGGAAGCGAGTTGTGAGCCCAAAGATGTTAATTTAGTAGAAAAACAAATTAATAAAACAATTGATGAGATCTCAAATATTAAAGCCTTGACTTTGGATGAAATAAAAAAAGCAATAAATATTGTGAAAAGTAATTATATCTTTAATTTAGAGACATCTACACAACTCTCTTCATTCTTTGGAAATGAACTTCTTTGGGGGAGAAAATCTTCAATAAATAATTTAGAGAGTCATTTAAAATATTGGAATGACTTGGATAACTTCAAAGAGATCACAGAATATATCCGTGGAGACAAATTCACTTTAGTTGCATACCCTGGTAAATGTTAAAAAGATATTTTTTAAATAACAAAAAAAGAAATTTTTCAACTGCTTCAATTTGGATTAAAGGGGGGAGTGATATGGATAGTACTGACAAAAGAGGAATAAACAAGATCCTTTGTTCATTGCTTACCAGAGGATGTGAAGGTTTTAACAATTTCACTCTCTCTGAGTATATTGAGTCTTATGGAGCAGAATTGAATCAAGAAATATTTGAAGATGGTATTTCAATAAGTATTAAATCCATAAATGAACATTTCAGCAAATTATTCCCTCTATTAGATTTAATAATTGATAAGCCAATCCTCTCGGAAACTGAATTTAAAAAAGTAAAAAAATCTTCTATTGATCACATTAAAAAAGATAAAGAGAATCCATTCAGTATCTGTTTTGAAAAATGGAGAAAAATTGTTTACTCAAATCATCCTTATGCTTTCAACACAATTGGCAATGCTAATGATGTCTCAAAGATTACTTATGAAGATATTTTGCTTGAGTTTAAAAATTTTAAAAATAGAGAAAAGTATTTAATTTCAAATAATCGTGAAATAAATGGAGAAAATTTTGGAACATTAGAAAAAAAAATCTTACAAGAAAAATCAGATGCTTTAAATCATAATTTAAATACTATGAATAGATTTGATTATATTAATAATGATTCAAATCAAACAATAATAATGATTGGGGACCAAACTTGCTCGCGAAGAAGTAATGAATATTTTCCTCTTAAGGTTTTGGAGTCATATTTATCTTATGGAATGAGCGCTACTTTATTTAAACTTTTTAGAGAAAAACATGGTATTACTTACGATTTAGGTGTTTATTATCCTATCAGGAGTGGAAATGCCCCATTTTTAATTTATTTATCCGTATCTAATGAGCAAGCCCTTTTTGCATTTGAACTTTTATCAACACTATGGAAAAATTTACTTTTTAATCCGTTGACTGATGCTGAAATATTTTTAGCAAAAGAAAAACTAAAAAGTTCTTTTCTATTAGGAAATCAATCACTAGATGAAATTTTACAGAGAAAGATACAGTTAGTTAGTTATGGTATTTCACCAATTTCTGAGAACGATTTAAATACAAAAATAGAGGAAATATCTTCGTTAGACATTTTTAAATTAACAAATAAGTATTTTTCAAAACCTTTTCTGAGTATTTCTGGAAATAAAAAAATATGTTTAGAAATTTCTAATAGTTGGAAGAAAAACTTTTAAGTTAGTTTTTCTCAATCTTATCAATATCTATTAAGAACGAACCTCTTCTAAACTTTACTTCAACAGTATCTGGAGATTTAATTGAAAGGATTTCCCCTATTTCATCAATTGCGACTAGATCAGGAGGTCTTAACATCGGCATATTATCTGAAGTCTTCAAGTAAGAGACTGGCGCAATCAACTTAACCTTATCGTTGATCTCAAATTTCATATGTAAATTAGAAACATTAAAGAGTAGTATAAGCATAAAGTTAAAAAAAATATCAACGAAATGCACTGATTCATTCTAGAATCCTAGAATTGACTTTCTACAAATTAATGAATCAGAAATTTAAAACATTAATTTTATGGGCTTTACCTATACTTCTAGTAATAGCACTTTCCTACCAATTTTTATCTTCAAGTAGTGTTGATTCACTTAAATCTAATGGGACTACTGTTGCGCCAAGAAATTCAGCGGTAGCAAGAGTTAGTTACGGCAGATTTTTAGATTACATTAATTCAGGAAGGGTGACATCTGTTGATATTTTTGAGGGAGGCAGAAATGCAGTTATAGAGACAATAGATTCGGATTTAGACAATAAAGTTCAAAGGTTGCGTGTAGATCTTCCTGGCTTAACACCAGAACTCATAAATATTTTAAAAAATGAGGGAATCAGTTTTGATGTTCATCCAGTAAAAACAGCTCCTCCTGCGTTAGGAATTTTAGGTAATTTACTTTTCCCGGCAATCTTAATTGGAGGTTTAATTTTGTTAGCGAGGAGGTCAAATGGTATGCCTGGAGGTCCTGGTCAAGCAATGCAGTTTGGAAAAACAAAAGCAAGATTTGCAATGGAAGCTGAAACAGGAGTTGTATTCGATGATGTTGCAGGCGTTAATGAAGCTAAACAGGATTTGCAAGAAGTTGTCACTTTTCTGAAAAAACCAGAAAAATTTACTTCTGTAGGAGCAAGGATTCCAAAAGGTGTCCTTTTAGTTGGACCTCCTGGTACTGGTAAAACCCTTTTAGCTAAAGCAATTGCAGGTGAAGCTGGTGTGCCATTTTTCTCATTATCAGGTTCTGAATTTGTTGAAATGTTTGTAGGTGTTGGTGCTAGTAGAGTAAGAGACCTTTTCAAAAGAGCTAAAGAGAATAGTCCTTGTTTAATTTTTATTGATGAAATCGATGCTGTCGGAAGGCAAAGGGGTGCTGGAATTGGTGGAGGTAATGATGAGAGAGAACAAACTCTCAATCAATTACTTACTGAAATGGATGGTTTCGAAGGCAATAGTGGCATAATAATAATTGCTGCAACAAACAGGCCAGATGTTCTAGACTCAGCGTTAATGAGACCAGGCAGATTTGATAGACAGGTGACTGTAGATGCACCTGATATCAAGGGCAGATTATCAATATTAGAAGTTCATGCCAGAAATAAGAAACTTCAAGAGGATTTAACCCTTGAAAGCATCGCGAGAAGAACACCAGGATTTACTGGAGCAGATTTAGCAAATTTATTAAATGAGGCTGCTATACTAACAGCTAGAAGGAGAAAAGACTCTATAAGTATTTCAGAAATTGATGACTCTGTAGATAGGATTGTCGCAGGAATGGAGGGATCTCCATTAACAGATGGTAGAAGCAAGAGATTAATTGCTTATCATGAAGTTGGCCATGCTCTAATAGGTTCACTTGTTAAAGCCCATGATCCTGTTCAAAAAGTGACCGTCATTCCAAGAGGTCAAGCTAAAGGATTAACTTGGTTTACCCCAGACGATGAACAAACCCTTGTTAGCAGGGCGCAATTAAAAGCGAGGATAATGGGTGCTTTAGGAGGAAGAGCTGCTGAAGATGTAGTTTTTGGAGAAGGTGAGATTACAACAGGAGCGGGAGGTGATTTCCAACAAGTTGCTTCAATGGCTCGCCAAATGGTTACTAGATTTGGAATGAGTAATTTAGGTCCAATAGCTTTAGAAAGTGGTAATCAAGAAGTATTCGTTGGTAGAGATTTAATGACTAGAAGTGAAGTTTCTGATTCAATCTCTAAACAAATAGATGAAAGTGTAAGAGTAATGGTCAAGGAATGTTACAAAGAAACCTACGATATTGTATGCAAAAATAGAGAAGCTATGGATAAGATAGTTGACCTACTAATCGAAAAAGAAACATTAGATGGTGATGAATTCGTAAGTATTCTCTCCAAATTTACTAAAATCCCCGAGAAAGAAAGAACACCTCAATTATTAAGCTAGGCTTAAATAGGTTTCTTATTTAATACAAGATCAATTAAACCGTACTCAACGGCTTCGTTTGGGGACATATAAAAATCTCTATCAGTATCTTCTTTGATAGTGTCATAATCCTTTCCAGTTCTCTCTGACAATTCAGTATTAAGTCGCTCTTTTAAGAACAAAATTTCATCTGCTTGAATCCTTATATCACTTGCTTGTCCTCGGGCACCTCCAAGGGGTTGATGAATCATTATTCTTGAATGTCTAAGGCTACTTCTTTTACCTTTAGTGCCTGCTGCAAGCAAAAATGCGCCCATACTAGCTGCCAAGCCTACACATACTGTATGAATATCAGGCTTAACATGTTGCATTGTGTCGAAGATACCCAATCCATCGTATACGGATCCTCCTGGTGAATTTATATACATATAAATGTCCTTATCTGGATCCTCTGCTTCGAGGAACAATAATTGAGCAACAATTCTATTAGCAGTTTCACTAGTAACTTGTTCTCCCAAAAAGATTATTCTCTCTCTTAATAGTCTCGAATAAATATCAAAGACTCTTTCACTACCGCCAGATTCTTCTAATACTAAAGGGATCATAATAATATTTATCTGTTTATTAGATATTAACGATATTGAGTCAACATACGCTAACCTTATTAAGGTTTACATATAAAAAATTGAAAGAAAAATTGACTGTTTCAGATAGCAAAAAGTTATTTCATGAAAAATTCCCTTACGTCATTCCTGGTTTATATAAAAGAATAGTTGATGAAATGCTTGTCGAACTTAATCTTCTAAACCATCAAAATGATTTTACGCAAGATTATCTCTTTTGCATCGGTCTTACCGAAACATTCAAAGAATTAATGAAAGGATACAAACCTGAGAAACATCTAGACCTTCTTTTTGAATCGTTATGCAGTTCTACAAATTTTGAAGCAAAGGAAATTAATGAAATATCTCAAAATTCTCAAAAGGAATTAAAGGATAAAACAACTAAAGATATTTTGAAATTATTAATAGAAAAAAGCAATTCTAAACTTTATCCATCAAGGATTTTGAACTTAGGGATTTATATATTAATTTCAAACGCCCAAGATTTTAAAGAGAAAGATGAATCAAAGACAAATAAGATGATTTCTGATATTTTTGAAAAATTAAACTTATCTGCTAATAAAGCAGAAAAGGATATTGGAATTTATAAAAGCACTATATCAAAAATGAAACAAGCAAAAGAATTAATTGAAGAGCTCAGAATTAAGGATAAGAAAAAAGACCACAAATAATATCTATTTTTTTAATCTCTTTTTATCTTTCCAAGAGACATAGGATATATAAATTACACCAAATGTTATGAATATGAGTAAAACGAATGATGATAGGATAAGAAATTTACTTAAATAGACTTCAAAAGTTAAAAATGAAATCATATATCAATGGAACCATCACCATTTCTTCCCCAAACAACCATGGCAATTGAAAAAGTAAAGATTGCAGCCAATGCTGCCCAACCTATTTGAAAGATCATTAAATTTAAATCGCTAATATAAATATAACAGAAGTTCAAAATTTTTAATCATTCCAAAGCTAAAGTTAATTTCTCAGAAACAAAATTTTCTCAATAGAATAAAAATAAATCTAAATTGGGAAGATTAGTTTTAAATCATAGTACACATATAGAAGGTCTAATTCCAATACTCAAAAAGTTAGCACTGGATATTAATATCAAGACAATAACTCCAGCTACTATTTCAAGATCTAGGGGAAGATCTTCTAAATTGATAATTAGATTATCAGTGCAAACTATAAACGGATATAAAGCAATAGCAAGAAAAGGTAAAACAGCCCAAGAAGTGTTTATTTCAACAGACTTAAGTAAAGATGAATTGAAAAAAATTATAGATACTTATAATAGAAAGTGATTAAATTAAAGAAAATTAGATAATAGTCAGGAGAGAATAAATGAAATTGGTATTAAAATTTTCAATTTTTTTATTGGCCTTTTTTTCATTTAGTAATGAATCATCATCACTTACTGACTTCCAAATAAAAAGATTTTGTGAAAAGGAGAAAAGGGTATCTTTATGTATCAAAAATTTAAAAGAGAAAAGATCTGATCTCCAAGAAGGAAAGCTAATTGAAATACCTGTAAAACCTTACAAACGGTAATTAGAAATTGAATTTAAATTTCAAATTCTGATTCAAAAAGATTAAAAGCATTTTTATACCTTGTGAGAAGTTCTTCAGAATTATCAGAAAATCCTTGTCGATCGTAATCTTCTTTTAATTCATTATATAAGGAAACTACTTTGTTAAAGGCGCTCATATATTCTTTTTGTATGTCTTCATCATCGATATCATAGATTTTTGCCAGTACTAATTCGACATTTTTTTTTGATGAATATATTTTTCTCTCAAAATCTTTATTTAACTTCCTTCTTTTTTTTGCCATTTAAAATTTCTAAATACAGACTAACAATACTCAAATTCATAGATAAATTAAATTAAAACTTATAAAATAAAAATATAGTTCCCAAATCAAAATAAAACCTCTATATTCCAAATAAATCATTGGATGATATGAATAAAAAAGAAACAACTAATGCTAAAGAGCTTAAAAACCAAAACTATGAAGCCAAGAAAATGAATACTTCCGCAAACTTAAAGAAAAAGAAAGATAAGGATCTTCCATGGTGGGTAGAGTTATTATTTGTTCAAGTAGGATTACCAGATAAATTACTAATAAAAATATTAAAAGCCAAAAAAACATCTAAAGAATTTATTAAAAATGAAAGAAAATCAATAATACTCTTTTTATTTGTAATTACTGCATTGGCATATTTTTATCCAGTTATTAAACATGCAAAAAATAAATTAGATTGTGAAGCAATTGCTAAAAACTATATTATTAAAAATAAAAATACAATCGGCATTAATAATATGGAAATAAAAATGTTATCTACAAATTTTTGTTATGGTGGCGAAGAAATCTATGAAATAGAAAATTTAAAAAATTAAATTTTGAATTATTCTCTATTAAATAAGCATCTCAATATTATGATAGTAACTTTAAGTTTAACAAAATTAAATTTTTATCCCTATGACTGATATAAAGCAAAAGAAAGAAAACGTAAAAATGCATTTAAAAGATTTAAGGCAAAACTTAAAGAAAATGCATTTAGAAGTTACGGAAGAATTAACATTACCGAAGCCAGATGATGTAAAAGACTTGATGAATAAAATGGATAAACTATTAAAATTAATAGAATCAAAATAAACTATAATTTAAATAATTTAGAATCATCAAAAGTTAAAAAAATGAAAATAATAAAACAATTTCCATTGATAATTCTAATTGCAATTTTCTTAATTTCTTGTAAGACATCAACTAATAAAGAGTATCCCACAAATAATTTGGAAAAAAATATTGAGGATGATCCTAATTCAGAAAAAAAAAGAATGGAAATAAAGTTTTCGTGTGGAGAAGATGGTATTTCAGAATACTTAGATGATGGATGGAATATAATAAGAGAAGATTCCCAAGAAAAAATATGCACATGGAAATCTGTTCCTGCCACAAAAGATTGTAATATGGAAAAAGATAAAGGATGTAAAATAACACAGCCAGATAAAATAGGTGTAGAGAAAATTTATTTATTGGAAAAATAAATTTAATATATGACCCCAAACTCAGAGCGCTTAGTTGATTTAATTTTTAAGAAATTACAAAACTATAAGAATAAAAAAATATTTTTAGAAAAAGAAATTTTGAATAAATTTATTCTTTCTCTTTTTAAAGAAAACTGAAAACAAGACTTATTTAACTTAACTGCTATATTTAAATAAATTTTATAATTAAAAAAGATATGGATAATTTTTCTTCATTAACTATTATCTTGGCAATTATATTCATTGCAAGTCTTTATTTTTTATTTAGGGTTACTTCTAGTACAAAGAACTAAAAAATATTTTTAAAATTTATTCTTAGATGATCGGATCATCTCTTATTAGTAAAACCGTATGCTTATTTAAACCATCATTAATCCATTCCTTATATTCTTCTTGGAGACACTTTTTATCTAAATTATCTAGTAAGTTAATTCTTTGTTTTGCATTGTCCAAGGCCAACTTAATACAGAATTTATAATCTTTGGAATTTTCTTGCATAAGTTTTTATTAAATCTTAGTGAAAAAAATCACTTATTCTGTATAGAAAATTACAATAATAAGCGTTGATTTAATAAGAGTATCAAGCAATACGGAAGAATTTTTAATATATTTAGGATAATAAAAATTTATAGAAATCCTATGTCATACGAAGCAGGAAGTAAAGAATGCAGACATTTAATTGAAGCCAAAGAAAGCCTACTATTAACATTAGTTGCGTTAAGTAATATAAAATCGACAGATCTAATACAAATTCAAATTAAAGAAATTTACAATGAATTAGAAAAGATGCACGATAATAGAAAAAAAATAGAATCAGCTACAAATTATCTTTAATATATTAAAATTTACCGAAAGTTTCAGAATTGGCTTTTAATCTTCGTTACTTTTTTTTCTGATAATAAATCTAATAAAGCATCAAGCTGTGAGAGTACTTCCTTTGCTTCATTAAGATCTGGCAATAAATCTTCTTTGATGAGCATTTGATGCATCTCTCTAAGTTCTAACCTTATATATCTAAGGTGAGAACATACTTCCTCTCTCTTAGTTGCGCTCATATTTCCCTTATATTCTTTACATTATACAATACGATCCTTTTTGACTCCCATAACGATTTTGTTAAATTGAAAAATTTTTTCAACCCCAATAACGTATCAAAATCTTTTAACGTTGCGTTGTAGTAATATATCCTTCATGAAAAAGAAAAAATCAAAAAAAATCCAACCCAATTCAAATTTAAAAGATCAAAAATTAGGTCAAACAAAAAATTCTGCAAAATTAGTGCTGTTTGTTTTTGGGATAGGTCCAATTATTGGCATAATAATATTTTTATACAGTAAGGGATTTTTTAATTCACCAACTATTTAAGTCTTAAGTAATTAAAGTAAATTTGAAATAATTAATTTAATAAAATTTTAGAATAATTATTGAAATTTTTTTAATGAAAATATCCTAAATTCTGCCATTTTTCTAGCATTTACTGGATTAGATATTAAAAAAGGGTGGTCTGATAAAAGTTCAAGTACCTTATCTATCTTGTGTCGTATATCATCACAATCAATATTTTCCCATTCTTCATCAAATGACATTGCAAAGCTATCAGCATTATCATATAGTTTATCCTTCATAATATTTGGAATTTAAATAAAAAAATTTCAGCAATCCGACCAAATCTGAAATAGTAATTAGAAAAAGCATATAAAACTATCCTCATGACTATTTGAGAAATAACTTTGTATGAGTGTTCTTTAAAATTATACTTTAATCTCACTTTTAAATTTTATAAATAAGTACCATTAATCAAAATCTGATTGCATTTGACAGAAGTGTTACAATATTGACATATATAAAGCCACATGGAAAATAAAGTAAAAAGAATAGGATATCTCCCTAGAAAAAGAGTACTTGAAATTATTGATGAAATATCCAAGAGCGAATCTATAAGTAGATCTAAGGTAGTAGGAATATTAGTTGAGGAAGCATTAGATGCTAGAGGAATTGTGAATTTTGGATATAGTAACATCAGTAAGTCAAATATATACAAGTCGGATAATTTTAAAAATCTCCAAAAGGAGAATGGCCAATTAAAAGATACTGAAGACGAATTTGTTGATGATAGTGGGTACACAGTTTCATCTCACAAAACTTTAGATCGCTCAATATCTTCTGCAGATATTGAATTAGCAAATAAAATAAATATTCTTAAGGAATCAGGATTAATATGACTTTTATTGAGTAATTATTTTATTTTTTAATGCATAACATTGGATCATTGTTTATTCTTAGTCAAGAAAAATATTCTTTTTAAATAATTTGAATATTAAATCCTTTCTAATATTAATTCTGTATTTAAACAATGAAAGATATTAAATGTCCTTCATGCGGCAAAACTTTCCGAATTGATCCCAGCAGCTTCGAAGAAATACTTCTTCAGATAAAAGACGAAGAATTTAACAAACAAATAAAAGAAAGACTTATCTTGGCTGAAGAAGATAATAAAAAAGCCTTGGAAATTTTAAAACGTGAGTTAAAGATACAGTTAATAGAGCAAAATCGCATTAAAGATTCTGAGATCCAAACTCTTGAATCTAAATTAAAAATAGTTGAAGAAAAGAAAACAAATGCCCTCAATGATTTAAAAAATCAAGCAACAAATAAAATTAATTCATTGAATAATGAATTAATCAAGTTGAAGGATGAAATCAAAAACCAGTCTTTAATTTCAGAATTATCATTAAAAAACAAAGTAAGTGAAGCTGTTAATAATTTAGAAAAAGAGAACTCATCATTAACAAATTCCATTGAAAAGATGAAACTTGAATATTCAATTAATGAAAAATTAATTGAAGAAAAGTTTAAAAGCAAAATTAGTGAAAGGGATCTGACTATTCAGGAATTAAGAGAAATGAAGTCTAGATTATCTACAAAGATGGTAGGGGAAACCTTAGAAATCCATTGTGAAACCCAATTTAATCTTAATCGTGCGTCTGCGTTTAAAAACTCATATTTCGAAAAGGATAATGATGCCTCTTCGGGAAGTAAAGGGGACTATATATTTAGAGAATTCGATGAAAATAAAACAGAAGTAGTATCAATAATGTTTGAAATGAAGAATGAAAGTTTAAATGGAACTAATAAAAGAAAAAACGAAGATTTCTTAAAGGAATTAGATAAAGATAGAAGGCAAAAATCTTGTGAATACGCTGTGCTCGTATCGCTTCTAGAACCAGATAGTGAACTTTATAATGCAGGAATAGTAGATGTCTCTCATAGATTTCCAAAGATGTATGTCATAAGACCGCAATTTTTCTTGCCCATTATTTCTCTGTTAAGAAATGCATCTATGGAAACCTTAAAATATAAATCACAAATTGATTTAATGAGACGGGAAAATTACGACATAACCAATTTTGAAAGTACTCTTGAGCAATTCAAAAATGCAGTAGGTAAAAATGTTTCACTTGCCCAAGATAGATTTAATGATGCAATTTCAGAAATTGATAAATCAATAACCCATTTACAAAAAACCAAAGAAGCTTTAATTCTTTCCAAAAAACATCTTTTATCTGCTGACAGCAAATCTCAAGATTTGACAGTAAAGAAATTAACTAGAAATAACCCAACCATGAAGAAAAAGTTTAATGATTTAAATAATTTCGAAGATGACGTTGCCTAATAAAAAAAGTTTTTGAAATTAATAATAGTTAAAAATATATTTAATTTCTAATTTATAAATATAGTATAAATAATAAATTACATGGTAAAAAAATAATGTCTACAAACACACCTATTTTTAGTATTGCCAAAGATCTTAATGTCGAAAGTAATAGAATATTATTAGCCTGCAAGAAACTTGGAATCAACGCAAAAGGTGCAACAAAAAGATTAAATGAAGAAGAATTAAAAAAAATTAAAAGTTATTTTGAAACGGGCAAAAATGTGTCAGATGAAGTGATCAACTTAAATAAAGTTAAAACCAAAAGCAGTTCTAAAAAAATTGTAGAAAAGGTAAAGATAAAATATTTTGCAAACAGACTTATTCGCAAATCTTAAATAAAAATAATTTTTTCTAATTACTTAAAGGAATAAGCCACAGAAGAAAAAAATAATAAATTATCATAAGTAAAAATACTTAAATGAGTTTAAGCAAAATTTTAAATTCTCTTGAAAAATCTTGGGAAAGAGATCATATTCTTTTAAATTTAAAGAAGGGTTTGGGAACAGATGAGATAGTTAATGAATTTCTTGTGAAAAACGAAAGCAAAATTAAAGAATTAAACTCTTTATTAAGACCTGAAGATATTGATTTATTAGATCAAGTAGAAAAACTCTCAACTTGTGAATCCAAATTAATAAATGAGATTAAAAATTTAAATTACTTAGAAAATAATGAAGATAATGACATCCTGAATCAGAAAAAAATTGTGAAATCTAATAGATTTTCTTACAACAAAATTAGTTCATTCATGATTAATTGGAGTAACAAATTTGTAGTTATTGCTTTACTAACAATTTCAGCCATAGCTTTGTCAAAACAAGCGTGGGCATAATTAGCTAAATTAACTCCACTGAAAGAGATGTAGTTTTGAGAACTAAACAAGAATATTTAATTAGATATAAAGATGGAAATCTTTATTGTGAACTTGCAGATATTTGGATTGATCCTAGCAAGCCAGTAAAAAAGGCGTTAATAACTCATGCTCATTTTGATCACTTTACATTTGGCTGTGAAGAATACATTTCTACTAGGGAAACTGCGATACTTCTTAAAGAAAGAGTTGGAGATAATATCAAAATTAAGACTTTTGAATATGGAGAAGAATTTAAAATAAATGGCATTAATATTTCTTTTTATCCATCCGGTCACATTCTTGGATCTAGTCAAATAAGGTTTATTTTTGCTGAAGAAAAATGGCTAATTTCAGGTGACTTTAAGCTTCAAAAAGATGAGACTTGCAAACAATATGAAATAGTAAAAACTGATTATTTAATAAGTGAATGTACTTTTGGTTTGCCAATATTTAAGTGGGATGAATCAAATAAAATAGCAAATGATATTTCAAAATGGATAACTAATTCACCAGAAAAAACTTCTTTACTTTTCTGCTATTCACTTGGAAAAGCTCAGAGATTATTAAACGAAATTAATAACACAAATTTTAAAGGCAAAATTTATTCCCATGGCAGTATTCATAAAATGAACAATAGTTATAAGGAACTTGGAATTGATATTAGGGATACTATAAAAATCGAAAATAAAAAAAAGATAGATGAACTTAAGGGCAATCTAATATTATTACCGCCATCTTTAAGTAAGGGCACTTATCTAAAAAATTTCAAAAATATTCAAACAGCTTTCGCTAGTGGATGGATGTCTATAAGAGCTCTAAGAAAAAGATCAGGATATGACAAAGGGTTCGCAATATCTGATCATGCAGATTGGGATGGAATTCTGGAAGTAGTAAAAAAGTCCGAAGCAAAAAATGTATTTTTTCATCATGGAGATAGTGAAGCCATAAGTAAATATTTAGTTGAAAAGGAATCAATAAATGTTCTTTTCTTAGGTAAATAAATATGAGCTTAAAAAAGTTTTCGGAATTATTTGTAGATTTAGATTCAAGTAACAGTACAAATAATAAAATTGAAGTTTTAAAGAATTATTTTTTTTCTAATGATCCAATAGATAATTCATGGGCAATATATTTACTTACTGGGAAAAGTAATAAGAGATTTATTAGTGGAAGATATTTAAAAAATCTTTTTTCTCAAATATATGAATATCCTGTATGGCTAATTGATACATGCTATTTAAAAGTTGGTGATTCTGCTGAGGTAATAACTTTATTACTTAAAAATAAAAGTACTTCCAGAAAAAAGGAATTATCAAATATAAGTCTCAATGAATTACTAAGCAAAACAATACCTGATTTATCAAAACTTAATGAGGAGGAAAAAAATTTACAAATTAAAAATATTTGGGAAAGATTACCTGAAGATTACCATTTAATTTTCAATAAAATTCTTACAGGCACTTTTAGAGTAGGAGTCTCTATCGGATTAATTACAAAATCAATATCAAAACAAATTAATATTGATGAAGAAATTATTTCTCATAGGTTGATGGGTAATTTCAAGCCTTCAATTGATTCATATAAATTTTTAATTAATAAGAACATCAATCTTGAAGAATTAAATTCCAAACCATTTCCATTTCTTCTAGCGAATACTATTGAAGATAAAATCTTCAAAAATTCAATAAATGATTTTCAATTTGAATGGAAATACGACGGTATAAGGCTGCAATTAATTAAAAGGTCAGGTAATGTTTCGTTATGGACAAGAGGACAAGAATTAGTCAATGAATCTTTTCCAGAATTAGTAGAGAAAATGTCCCATATAAAAGATGATTTTGTTCTTGATGGGGAATTATTAGTTTGGAATTTTAAAGAACAAATTGCCTTAGATTTTTCTTTACTTCAAAAAAGAATAAATAGAAAGTCTCCTACTAGATCAATCCAAATTAAATATCCAATTATTTTTATTGCTTATGATCTTTTAGAGATTAATGGAAGAGATATAAGAGAAATTAAACTAGAAAATAGAAGAATTGAGTTAGAAAAATATTTTTCAAAATGGCAAAATAAAACTGAGAATAATATCTCTGATATTTTTAAAATATGTGATTTAATCTTTCCTAATGATTGGCCTGATGCTTTAACTTATAAAGAAAAATCTCGAGAAAATAATACTGAAGGATTAATAATTAAAAAAAAGACTTCTATATACTCCTCTGGTAGAAAAAAAGGTATTTGGTGGAAATATAAAGTTGATCCTATGCAACTGGATGCCGTTCTAATTTACGCTAAGGGCGGTAGCGGTAGAAGAGCTGGTCTTTACACAGATTACAGTTTTGCATTATGGAAAGACGAAGAATTAATTAAATTTGCAAGTGCATATTCTGGTTTAACGAATATTGAGATTAAAGAGCTAGATAAATGGATAAGGAAAAATACATTAGAAAAATTTGGTCCTGTTCGATCGTTAAAACCAGAAATGGTTTTCGAAATATCTTTTGAGAAAATACAAATTTCAAAACGTCATAAGTCTGGCATAGCAGTAAGATTTCCAAGAATAACAAAATGGAGAAAAGATAAAAAAATAAATGATGCAGATAGCCTAGAGAATGCTTATGAACTGATGAAAAAAATATCATGAAAAATATTACGCAAAATAGTAAACAAAATAGTAAGCAAAAGAATTTAATTTCTAAAATTAAACGGTTTTTCTACTCAAATGGATGGGAGCCATTACCCTACCAGATCGAATCTTGGGAAGCATTTTTAAATGGAGAGAATGGAATAATACAAGTTCCTACTGGATGCGGCAAAACTTATGCTGCATTAATGGGACCTTTATCACAGATAGAAGTTCCCAAAAATAATAAAAGTGTGAATATATTATTAATAACGCCTTTAAAAGCTCTAACTAGAGATTTAAAAAATTCCATTCAATTAGCAGCTTTACATTTTAATAGAGAAATAACTGTTGAAATTAGGAATGGGGATACAACCCCATATGAAAAGAAAAAGCAACTAGCTAAACCACCTAATATTCTTATTACCACTCCAGAGTCTTTATCTCTTTTACTTTCTAATAAAGAATCTAATAATTTTTTCAAGGAGTTGTCATCAATAATTATTGACGAATGGCATGAATTGATGGGTAGTAAAAGAGGAAACCAGTGCGAGTTATCTTTAAGTTGGCTAAGAGGTAATATAAAAAATTTACAAATTTGGGCAATGTCTGCAACTATTGGAAATATTGAAGAAGCAGCAAGAGTAATAGTTGGGATGAGCTCTATTAAACCCAAAATTATAAGTACAAATATTCAAAAAGAGATAGAAATTATAAGCGTTTTGCCAGAGGAGGAAACGACCTTTCCATGGAGTGGTCATCTTGGTATTAGAAGTCATTCTTCACTTTTAAAAATCCTAGATAAAAATAAAAGCACCTTATTATTCACCAATACAAGAAATCAATCTGAAAGATGGTATCAATGTCTTAAATTTTTTCTGCCAGAGATGGAAGACAAAATAGCACTTCATCACGGCTCACTAGATAAAGATGATAGAAAAAGAGTTGAAGAAGGGGTTAAAGACGGATTGATAAAATGGGTGGTCTGCACCAGCTCATTAGATTTAGGGGTTGACTTCCAACCTGTAGATCAAATTGTTCAAATTGGTAGTGCAAAAAATTTAGCTAGACTTATCCAAAGAGCGGGAAGAAGTGCTCATAGACCAGGCGGAAAATCAAAAATAATTTTTATGCCTACTAATTCTTTGGAGTTATTAGAAATTAGTGCAATGAGAAGAATAATAAAAAGTGGTATATCTGAAGAAATTAGACTTCCTGAATTATCTTATGATGTTCTTCTACAACATCTAATAAGTTTGGCATGCGGAAATGGCTTTGATCCAAAAATTGAGAAAGAAAGAATTAAAAATTGCTGGAGTTATAGAAACTTAAAAGATCAAGATTGGAATTGGTGTCTTGACTTTTTAGAATATGGAGGAAAATGTCTTAAAGCATACCCAAAATATAAAAAGATAGTTAAAGAAGAATCACAAAATAATAATGAAAACTTTAAATATTATGTAAAAGACAAATCTTTAATAAGAATGCATAAATTCAATATTGGGACAATTACAAGTGACAAATTTGTGAATGTTAAATATATGAAAGGTAAATCCTTAGGTAATTTAGAGGAGAATTTTGCTTCAAAATTAAATCCTGGCGATACATTTTACTTTGCCGGTAAAATGCTCCAATTTGTAAGAATTAGAGATATGATTTTATACGTTAAAAAATCAACAAAAAAAAGTTCTCTTATTCCTGCATGGGTTGGGGGTCAAATGGCAATTTCTGATCTACTTTGTGAGAGTTTGAGAAAAGAAATAGATATATGCAATGAATTAGAAAATTATCATTACTTAAATCCTGAACTAAATTCATTACGCCCAATATTGAAGAAACAAAAAGTTCTTTCAAATATTCCAAAGAGAGATGAATTCCTTATAGAAATATATAAAACCAAGGATTTTTCGAATCTTTTTGTTTTTACACTTGATGGCAAATTTGTAAATGAAGGGATTGCATTTCTATGGGCTTTAAGATTAGCAAAATTAAAACAATCTACATTTAGTATTACTGCTAATGATTTTGGATTCAGCTTAACTACAGCAGAGGATTATGATTTTTCCATAGTAAAAAAAGAAGCCGATTACTTTTTGGAAAACAAAAAATTAGAAGAAGATCTAGAAAATGCAATTAATTTTTCAGAATTAACAAAACGTAGATTTAAAAATATTGCCCAAATAAGTGGACTTGTAAATCAAAATAATCCAACCAAAACAAAAACTTCCTCTCAACTTCAAATAAGTTCAAGTCTTTTCTTTGATGTCTTTACTAAATATGAAGAAGGCCATCTTTTAATAAAACAATCGCATCAAGAAGTTAAAGAATATCAATTAGAAAATAAAAGAATATATAGATCATTAGAAAGATTAAAAAATTTAAAAATGCTGTTAAACGAAATAAAAAGTCCAACCCCTTTTGCTTTCCCTTTATTAGTTGAAAGACTTAAAAATACTTTAAGCAATGAACCAATAGAAAAAAGAGTAGAAAAACTTATAAAAAAATATAGTGGTTAAATGAAAAAAAGTTCTTTTAAATTTTGTTGGGAAGATACATTGTTAGAGATGCTTCCTTCAAGAGCTTTATTTTTACCGCAAACAAAAGAATTGTTAATATCCGATATTCATCTTGGGAAAGCTGAGTATTTTCAGCAAAATGGTATCCCCCTTACCAATAATTTAGATGAAAATAATTTCGCAAGAATAAAAAAAATAGTAAAAAAATATACTCCTGATAAACTAATAATTTTGGGAGATTTATTCCACAGCAAATATTCAATAGATATAACTCTTCAAAAAAAAGTTGAGGATCTTCCTGAACTACTAAAAACCAAAGTTGAACTAATCCTGGGAAATCATGATGTAGGTTGTGATTTTAAAAATATAAAAATTTTTGATATTAGAAAAACTAAAAATATTACTTTTAGCCATGAGCCAGTTAACTTAGAAAACAATAAAACCTTGAATATTTGTGGACATTATCATCCAAAAATCCATTTAAAAAACAATGGAGATAAATTATCTTTTAGGTGTTTTGCAATGGACAATAATAAAAATGTTTTATATCTGCCTGCATTCGGAGACTTAACCGGAGGATATCCCTGCAAAAAATCATTTAAAAAATGGGCAATTGTTTCTGAAGAAGAAATTATCGAGATAAAATCTTAAAAAAAATTCCTTTTGAAGTAACTTAAATTTTTCATTTAGATATACCAATTTATACTTAAACGTCTCGTTTAGTTTATTTATCAACTAATTTATACTTAACAATCTATTTTTAAAAGTGAAAGTAGATAATAAAAAATTTATTCAACTAATGACCCTTTCATTAGCAGACAATCTACGTTATAAAAAAAATAAACGCATTTTATAGAAATGAAAAAATTAATATCCTTGATTTTATTTCCATTTCTTGTCATCCCATTTGGGGCAAAAGCAAATGATAATTTTTCCGTTGAGATAGAGGCGCTTACACTTGTAATGGAGCAATATAAGGAAGATACTGAATCAAGCGTTGAATTAGACATAGAAGATAAAAAGCCAAGTTATATGGCTCTTAAACAAGACGAATGTAATGCCACTGTTGAGGTTACAAACAAAACAGGATTAGAAGTTGTAAAAACTGAATCTTTCGATGTAAATGTCTGCCTGAAAGAAGTCTATAAAGTAATCAACTAAATAAGCAGATTATAAAAATATAATAGAAACAAGCAAATTAAAGAGGTCTTTTACTTAATGAAGGTAAGACCTCGAGACCTAACAGAAAACTTTGGAACGGGTTCTGCATACCTAATTGATAACTACAATGAAATTGTAGAGGTGTAATTAAAATTACAAAACCTAAAATTATTTTTTAATTAATTATTTCTTTTTTGATAATGTTTTTGATTCTTCTCTAGACATTAAAGCTTCTATTTGAGCAAGAACTTTCTGAAGTTCATCCGTTTTTGTAAGAGATGCTTCTGCTACTTCTCTTAATTTTTCTAACTGTTCTTTAGTTTTATCCATGATAAATAAATTAGAAATTAACCACTTTTAAAAATGGTTTTAATACAGATTTTTCACTCCCACACAGATTCATATTCTCTCTTTTTTTTATAAAGTCAAATAAATTTTCCTTTATTAAGGTTTTATTAGGACTTCCAATTAATTCTTTATTTATTATTGAAACCATAAGATTACCGTAAATAGAAATACTCTTAAATTATGAAGTAAATACAGGCAATCCCATTGTTGCAGTTGTTATTAGAGCTCCTGCAAAAATCAAGAAAGGGAGAAAAGGATAGTTTTTCAAAGATAAACTTACTAATTCGAAACAACTATATAGGTATTTATACTGTTTGTCTACCCCTTGACCATCTTAAACGTAAAAATTTTTCTTTTAAAAGTAAAAATTTAACATCAGCCAAATTTACCTGATATGTATTCCTGAGTGGTTTTTTCTTTTGGAGAGTTAAAAATTTTCTTTGTCGAATTAAATTCTGCAAGGTAACCAACTTTTCCTCCATCACCATCTTCATACTCAATTGCATTAAAAAATGCAGTCATATCACTGACTCTCAATGCCTGTTGCATATTATGGGTAACGATTATTATTGTGTAATTCTTCTTAAGTTCATGCATCGTCTCCTCAATTTTTAAAGTAGAGATTGGATCTAAAGCTGAACATGGCTCATCCATGAGAATTATTTCAGGCTCAATTGCGATGGTTCGAGCAATACATAATCTTTGTTGCTGTCCACCTGATAAAGAGTAACCACTATCATTTAATTTATCCTTACATTCGTCCCATAAAGCTGCTTTTCTAAGTGAACTCTCCACTAATTCATCCATATCTCCTGTAAAGCCATTAATTCTTGCTCCAAATGCGATATTTTCGTAGATAGATTTAGGAAAAGGATTAGGCTGTTGAAAAACCATTCCGATTCTTCTTCTTACTTCTACTGGATCTACTCTTTTATCGTAAATATTAGTTCCATCAAACAGGACAGTTCCTTTCAGTGAACAATTAGGAATTAAATCGTTCATCCTATTTAATGATCTAAGAACAGTTGATTTACCACAACCGGAGGGGCCAATAAGGGAAGTTATATTTCCTTTATTAAAATTACAAAAAACATTTCTTACTGCTTCGAAAGTTCCATAGCTAATAGAAACATTCTCAAGAGACAAAATGATATTTTTTGGTATTTTTTTATTAGTTTTAATCATTTATACTCTCTTAGTTTTCTCTGTAAAAGCGGCCAATATCCTTGAAAATATATTTACTGATAGTATCGACAAAACAAGAATAAAGGAAGCTGCCCAGGCTAATTTATTTTGAGCATCATATGGTTCAAGGGCAAAGTTATATATCAATACCGCCAAGGAACCCATCTCATAAAACAAGTCCCCAAAGCCTGTTATATAGTAGTAAGAAAATAAAGCCGTAAATATCAAAGGTGCTGTTTCACCTGCAGCTCTTGCGATACCAAGTACAACGCCAGTAGCAATAGACCTAAAGGCAGAGGGCAAAGTAACTTTCAATATGGTTGTATACATACTTGCTCCAACACCAAGAGACGCATATCTTAATTCGTTAGGAACTAACTTTAAACCTTCGTCAGTTGTCTTAATCACAGTAGGCAACATTAATATTGAAAGCGCCATCCCTCCAGCTAAACCGCTGTACATACTCCCAAACAAGATCTTTGTAGAAACAATTAAGGCATAAATAAAGACTCCCGCAATTATTGAGGGGACTCCCGCCAGAACATTAACTCCGAATCTAATAAATCTTGAAAAAGCACCCCCTTTAGAATATTCAGCTAAATATATTCCACCGCCAACACCTACTGGTATAGCAATAATTGAAGCAATGCTAGTAATTATTAATGTCCCTATTAATGCAGGATTAATACCTCCTGCATCTAAATCATCCCCAGGGGGATTTGGTTCTAAAGTAAATAGTTCTGGTGTAATTTGAGATCCACCTTTAATAAGAATATAAGTAACCAGAAAAATCAAAGGAAGTATTGCAATCAATACACAAATTACAGATAAAGAAGTAAAGAATTTATCTCCTATATTTCTTAATAATCTTTTCTGGTAATAAAGTGAATTCATAATTATCTAGTATTTGAGACTGAATTTCTTCACCAGCCACTGCGCAAAGATATTTACTACCAAAGAAAGGATCATAAGTACAAAAGCCGCATAAAAGAGTGATGAAACCTGACTTCCATCAGCTTCACCAAACTGGTTTGCAAGCATGGATGAAATGGTATATCCAGGAGATAATAGAGACCAACTAAATGCATTGGAATTACCAATAATCATTGTGACAGCCATTGTTTCTCCCATTGCTCTACCTAAAGCAAGAAGAACACCTGCCATAATCCCTGATAACGCTGCTGGCAAGATTACTGAAAATATTGTTTTCCATCTACTTGCTCCAATTCCATATGCTGCATTTCTTAGCTTTTTAGGAACCTGATTAAGTGAATCTCTTGCAATGGAGGTCACTATTGGCAAAAGCATTACGACTAAAATCAATATTGCTAACAAAGAATTCCTGCTTGTAGGTTCTGTACTGAATAAAGGTATCCAACCAAAGAAATTATGTAAAAAGACAAAAAAGGCTTTAAAAAAAGGTTCCATAACAAATATTGCCCAAAGTCCCAATACAACTGATGGAATTGCTGCTAATAATTCAACAAAAGAACCTATTATTTCTCTAAAAACTTTCGGTACAAAGTCCTCGGTAATAAATATTGCAGTTCCAACGCCCAAAGGGATAGTTATTAATAACGAAAGAAATGAGGTTACTAATGTGCCATATATTGCAGTAAAAGCTCCGTATTCATCTTTTACAGGATTCCATTCAGAGGTTACGAGAAACTTCAATCCATACCTGGAAAATGATTCAAATGACTGAAAAAAGACTACTAAAATTATTCCTAAAAGTATTATTGCTACGAGACTAGACAAGACTAGGGCAGTATTCTTGAAGATAATATCTATATTTTTTTCGATACCGAATCTTTTACGATTCTTGAAAAGAGTTAATTTCTCTTCCATTAAAAAAAGAATATCTCTATAAATCTACTACTAAATGCTGTAAAAGACTTTAAGAGGACTTAAAGGTATATGAAAGTCATGATAATTTGACATCTATTAAAAAATTTAACTACCTATTTTTTCAACGGCAGCTCTTGATTTCAAAAGGATAGTCCCTTTTAAGGGGATAAATCCAAGGGATGAAGCCTTATCTTGATACTCATCACTTAACAATGTATTAAAGGCTTGTTTTATTGCTTCAGTCTTTCTACCATTACCTTTTTCGTAAGCAAGTATCCATGTCAATGAAGCGATAGGGTACGCTCCTTTTGCTGTTGGATTAGGATTTTTACCCGCAAGATTTTCATCTAAAGTAATACCATTAAGAGCCTTAGCTCCTGCTTCTGCAGATGGTTTTAGAAACTCCCCTGAAAGATTTTGAAGTGTAGCGGCTTTCACATTTCCTTTTATATAAGACTGATTAACATAACCAATTGCACCAGGAGTATTTTGAATAACACCTGCAACACCAGAATTACCCTTAGCACCAACACCTGCCGGCCATTTTACAGACTTACCTGTCCCTAATGTCCAGGTTTTTGAAAACGCTTCCATAGAGTTTGTGAAAGCTTTTGTTGTACCTGATCCATCAGAACGATGAGTCCAGGTCAATTTCCCTGGTTTACAACCTAATTCTTTCCAATCTTTAATCATTCCCATAGCAACTTGTACTGCTTTCTCTTGGGACAGTTTTAAATCGCAGTCGTAGTTATAACCAAATGCAATAGTTCCACCAACCATAGGTATCTGTACTAATCCTCTCTTAACTTTTGCAATATCTGTATCTTTCATAGGATCATCAGAAGCACCAAAGTTTACGGTTTCGTCTATGAAAGCTTTTCTTCCAGAGCCCGAACCAACTGCTTGATAATTAACTCTTGGTCCACCAGATTTAGCTAAGTCAAAAAACCACCTAGTATAAATTTTCGAGGGAAATGTAGCACCTGCTCCGCTCAATCTTTTTGAAGCAATCGCTTCTTGAGAGAGAACTAATGAGATAGCAGAAGAAAAAATAAGGATTTTTTTTAAAATGCCCACTATGTAATGAGAAAAGAGTCTGTTAGATATAAATTACATCCAAAGGTTAATTAAAAATTTTTAAAATATATAAATCAAATTATTTTGATATAAAATTATTATGTATATATCGGCATTAAGAGCTCAGCTACCAATTTAAATTTCAATTAAATATCGACTCTTTATTTAGAATTTAATTTTTGTTGTTACTCTGTTTTTATTTTGAGATTTGAATTCAAAAAGTCCTGTTTCAGTAAATATTGTCAATTCATCTCCAGATGTTTCTTCAATTGCAATTCCCTCAGACTCTAAATTTTTAACATAAACATTACCTATTAGTTTTAGAGATTTATCATCCTTGTCAAAAGAAAGCTTGTCAGAATAAGCCTCAAAATTACCACTATTACTTTTAATAACTACATTTCCAATAGCCTCTAAATCACCTTCTAATGTATTTACTTGAGAATCAGATGTAATTGTGTAATTAATTAATTCCTCAGCAAAAGAATATTCAGCTAATAAAAATAAAAACGATGCAAAAAATAAGCTTTTCATTTACTACCAACCCTTTTCTGCATTTTGAATAATCCATTGTGCAAGAACCTTATCCTCTCCATGCTTCAATTTATTTTTATAACCTTTCATAAAACCAATCCCATCATTAGCAATTATTGTTATTGAATTTACATCTGCTATTCCTCTTTTTTCAAGGTCGGAAAGTTTTAATGATTTAGATCCTTTGAGAACGACTGATCCACCTCTTACATGGCAGCCTGCACAAACATTTCTAAAAATTTTTTCTCCATCTCTAATATCAGAAGCCATAAGATATCTATTATGCAAAGAGGTTTGAAAAATAATTATTAAAGTTATTACGGGAATTACAATTAGAAATTTAAATATTTTCATTTGATTTATTCCACCCACAATTAATTTAGCAATTAATTCTGTATCTAGATTTATCTACTTTAATAGCTCTACGGCCACAACAAGATTTCCTAAAAGTCCGTTCAAGATATTTAGTTGTTCTTTACTACCAAATGCTATTAATACCTGACCTGGTTGAAGTATGAAATTACCTCCAGGATTAGTGAACAACTTTTCATTTTCTTTAATAGCTAATATTTTTGCCCCGCTCTTTTTCCCTATTCCAAGTTCAGAAAGTGATCTTTTCTCTGCAGTTTCAAAAAGACTAATATCATTACTTAATTCAAATTCTTCAATTTCACATTCACTTCCTGCTAATAGATCTAGAAAGTCAATGGCGATTGGTCTTAAAGCCATTGACGCCATAGCTCTCCCTGCTGCGATATAAGGGCTTACAACTATACTTGCTCCGGCTAATCTCAACTTACTTGCGGCTTCTTCAGTGCCAGCTCTTGCAATTACTCTTATAGAACTTCTTATCCCTTTAGCACTCAAAACTACATATAAATTTGCAGCATCATTAGGTAAGGTGACGACCAAACTTTTGCATTTTTCTAATCCTGCTAGTTTTAAAGTCTCATCAAGAGTAGCGTCAGCACAAAGAACTTCTAAACCATTTTCTTCCGCAATCTTTTTTCTATCTTCATCACTCTCAACCACAATAATTGGAATATTTTGCGTTTTTATTTGGTTAGATATTTCCTGACCTACCCTCCCATATCCGCATAAAATTACATGATTTTCCATTTTTCTAAGAAGTCTTTTAAAACGTAATTCGTTTACTCTTTGAAAATAGCCGGATTCGAATAATCTAACAGCTTTTTGAAAGGTAAATTGAATAAAGATCAATCCGCCTACGATTACTAAAACAGTTACGATCCTGCCTTCAGGACTTAAAGGTTGAACTTCTCCAAAACCAATAGTGGTTATTGTGATTAGAACCATCCATAAGCAATCACTCCATTCCCATCCTTCTGTTATTCGATAGCCAATTGCACCTAAAAAAAACAGAAAGAATAAAGAATAAATAAGACCAAACCAAGGCCTTAAATAGTCTTTGATAAAATAGAACTCAAATAATCTAAGCTTCATATCCCTTATTATCGTTAACTATTCAAAAATTTCAAAAAAATTTTCTATTATGTTCCTAAAACTATTTATTTGTTTAAGTGAAATACATATTAAGTAGGATAATAATATTTATTTTCGTAGCTTTATGCATTAAACAAATGATTACTGTCTCAGGTCTTATTTAGTGCTTCATTAAAATTAATTCAAGGTTTTACTTGTACTGATTCAATAAGAAAATCAGAAGCTGCTTTTAACCAATCAGCTACTGTAAGACGAAGGTCTGGTTGAGAATATACAAGCGCGACAATAATTCCAACTAAGATTATCTTTACCATGGCATTTCAAATATTCTTATGAATTAAAGCACACCTATTTGGTAAAAAGAACCTTAAATTTATAAAAAATAGATTAATTAAAATTTCTCTAATTGATTAAACAAGTATTCCACTCTTCTTAGATTAACGCCTAAATCTGATTGACCTAATCTTGATGCAGATCTTATCTGAATAATTCCTTTTGATCTATCTACATAACTTCTCACATCAAGCTTTAAAATTTCAAGATCATCAGGGAATCTAAAAATCAAGCTCCTACAAACACCTCTCCAATAATTTCTACCACTTTCAATAACTTCTGTACGAGGTAAACCTTCTGCCAGAGAAACAAGTTGAATAAACTTTTGATCAACATTTATTAGTTTCTTTTCTACTAAGACACTATTTAATGGATTAGTTATTGGAGCAAGACCTTGGATGGAAGAAACCATATTTTTTAAGAACGATGTAGATGTTCTAACCGATTTCATATACAAAGTGAGAGAAAAAAGTAAAGAATTTTCCCATAAATTTAATCTCTTTATAAAGATTCCTTATTTTGTGATCAAAATTCTAAAATTTGAGATTTTTTATTGTTTTTTTTGATAGAGATGGTTGCCTGGATTGTTTTCTATTTAGTTTCCTAACCCAAAAAAAAACTCCCACAAACAAAAAAATTTCAACAATAATTCCAACCTTTATTAAACTCATTTTTTATCCTCTTTTTTCTTGTTGGTGCCCTCTATGTATGGCACAAGAATATTTAACAACCACTTTTTAAATGAATTTAAAGGTTTCATAATCTATTTACTTGCCTTTTCTCCACAAACTCCTCCCTTTTATGAGATCCTCTATATTTGGCCAAGCTGCTATTAATTCTTTAAGTGCTTTTCTATTAGGAGTATAAAAAACACATGACAATGCACTTATTACATAAAGAATGAACCATAACTTACTTTCTGAATAAGCTAAAAACAAAGAGAAAAGAAAACTTCCAATAAAGAAAAAGAAAAATGACCTATTTAATATTTCTAATGGAGTTCTTTTAAGTCTGTAAAATTTAATCTTCTCACTATCTTCTTCAGTATCTTTTTGAAATTTACTTTCGTACGAATTAATTATTTCTTCTTCTAGAACTTTTTCATACTCTAAATTATCAATTGGATCACTACTATCCTTTTTATTTATCATTGGTATCAATACAGTACAAATATGGTAACTAATTTAAGGTATTTTAAAAAGTATCAAATTTTATCTGTTAACTGGAGCTATACGAACAGATCATGGTTTTGAAAATACTTCAAGATTGTCTTATTTATAAAAGATAAATTAGTCAAAATATTCTTTTTAATTTTCCAAAATCTTTCGGTCATTTAAAACAATCACTTCTATAAACTTGATAGCATTAATTAAATTGGGAGGCAATATCTAAATCTAGAGTTAAAATAGTTTAGAGATTTTAATAATAATCTATATGCAAAGGTATTTGATTTCCTACGAATTTACTGATGGCGAGGATCAAGAAGAAGGGGCAGAAATGCTAATTAATTGGTATGAATCAGGTGGTCCCCAAAACAGACCTGAAAACTATGAGGTTCATTCTTGGATTTTTATGGTTCAAAATGGGATTGGACATTCTGTAGTGAGTGCAGATTCTCTTGAGACAATTTGGAAGCAATGGCATCCCTGGAGAAGGTTAATGGATATAAGTATTCAGCCGTGCATGGATCTTGATGAGACAGTCGGATTATTCAAAAAACAAAAAATGAATACACGGTTAGTCTAAAAGTATTTGACATCCAAATATAAATTTCTTTTTAGTAGCACCTAATACTACATACATATTTCATTGCGTTAAAAAGGATAAGATTAATTTTCCATGATGAATGATTCTTATCACATTTACTTCAAAGGAGAAATTCTTTTCAAGAATTTAAGTAAAGATGAATTTGAATTTGTTTGGGGAAAACTTTATACATCTTATATAAATGCCCTAAATAAAGAGCTAACCTACGAATTAATTAGCGAAAATAATGTTATGGAACCGGCCTTTAACCTTGAGCCATCTTACTAAATCAAGAACTAAAACCTAGATTATGAATAAAACAAGAAAAGCTGTCTCTCCTTTATTTTGAGGTACTCTTTCTCTTCTTTAGTTATATCCAAAGCAATTTTATTTGCCTCAATTTCCACATTCGAACTATAAGTTTCAAAGTTTTCCTCTCTTTTAAATAGGGCAACAATGCCAATATCTGTTATGAACCAAATAAAATGATTAGTTTCTCCAATTGGCTCTTCTTTTAAAGAATCAATAATCAAATCACAAGTTGAATCCATTTAATTAATCTGAGTGGGGGTTTAATTTCCCCCATTGCAATACCTGACAGCCTCTGAGTTAGTACCACCATCTTCAATAATTTCGGCAACACATTTATTGAAAAGTTTAGACTCTTTTTTTAGTGAACAGAACCCAAAAGCAATAGTAGCCAAAGCTAATGCAGAGACGAAACTAGAACCGAGTTGTATAAAACCATAGGCAAACATGATGTTTTTCTTTCCAGAACACTTTTTTGAATCCTTTTTTTCTTCAGACATTTTAATTATTTAACTCATACAAACCTATTTGATTAATCTTGCGTTTGAGAAGTGTTGCCATAGAGAAAACCGAATTAAAGATTTTTTGACCACCTAAGACAAAAATTAAAAATTTCAAGTTTAGATTGATTTTTCTTCACTTTAATTTTCAAATTGATACATCAAGAAGAAAAATTTTTTAAAATTTTTATCAACATGAGCTTCTGGAATAGATTTTTTATCTTTTTTTAAAAAGCAATGATCCCGCAGTCATGACAATTGATTATGATACTTTTTAAACTACATTTAATTTTTTTTGATGAAGTATTAATACTTAAAAATTTTTCCAGAAAAGCTTGTTTTGATAATGCTCCCGAAGAGTTATCCACTTTTTAAGCGTTTTTCAACAGGGTTTTCCACAATATGTTGATTAAATTTAAATTTCTATGTGCAAAATAAAATATTATCTTCTTTTAAGAAAAAACTATCCACGATTTTTTTTTGGGATCACTATGATTTCAAATGTCTTTGAATAATTTTAAGTAGAAATCTTATGAATCTAAAAGAGACAAATAAGGATTTAAATCCCGAAATCAAAAAAGAGTTGGAAAAATCTAAGCTCGAAGTTCTTACTAATGAAAATGATTTCTTAGTTAAAAGCCTCAAGAAGGCTGGATAATCCACTAAACTTAAAAATTTTTTAAACAATAAATTTCTAAAATTCCTTCCCGAGAGAAATAATATTTCTTGAATGACTACCCAAAAAGTTTAAGTTTATCAAATATAAAATTTCTATTAAATATACAAATTAATATTCTTTATACCAAACATATAAAACAAATCCTAGTTATATTATTGAGATCTCAGTAAGAGATTAGATTAGAAATATAAACGGGAAACTCAAAATCCTTTTATTTATTAAAACATTCAGTTTTTCCTGTATTCGCATCTTAGTTTCAATAAAAGATGAATATTCAAGAACTTAAAGTCAACTACAAAAAGCTTTTAAACAAAGCTGCTAAAGCAAACGGCCGTAAAGAAACTGTTTCTTACTTAAATCGTGCTGCTAAAATTAAATCAAAAATTTATTCAAACACCAAAGTAAATTGCTTCAGATGTAATGGAGCAGGTTTTCTAAGAATTTCATTAGATGAGACTAAAACATGTCTATCTTGCTACGGGAAGGGTTTTTTAATTAAAGAAATTCAGCAGGTTTAAAAAATTTGATTATTCATGAAAGATCTCATTCAAGCTCACAAAAAATTAATTAAAACAGTAAAAGAACAAATGGGATTTTCTGATTATGGGATGTATTGGTTGGCTTTCCTGGAAGGGGGTCTAACTATATGGCTACTGGATAGAATATTTTTCCACTGGTTAAAGTTTTAATTTTTATTTAGGTCAAAAACTTTCTGCAAGTATTAAAGAAATTAATTTATCGAAACCATTTGAAAAGTTGTAGGATGGTAAAAAACCAATATGCAATTACTCGGATTAATTCTTCTTCTAGTTAGTAGCTGGTATTTATGGAAATTAACATCAAACTTTCTTGATGAACCTACAAAAAAAGAACTGACTAATAGTTTAAATAACCTCAAAAATAAATTCTCTGAGGGAAAACAAAATTTCTCTAAAGCAAAAATAAGCGAAGCTTGGGAAAAATACAAAGAAGAAGGTGGTGCCTTATCTAATAAAGAAAAAAGCTAGTGGACTTTTTTATTATTACAAGTCTCGCTAAAGATATTTCGAGAATTGATCTAATTGGTATTTTGTTTGGTCATTTAATTTTTGGTGTTGCATTGACACAGCTTTTAGATTGGACGTGGTTAAAGAACCTTATGAGTGAAGAAGATAAAACAAGGATGCTTAAAAGTTATACATGGAAAGACTTATTAGTAGATGGAGCTATTGTTACGGTAGTTCTAGGAATAATCTTTTTGATAATTAGCATTTTTCTATAAATGAACGTAACTTACATCCTTTTAGTTTTTTTAATGATATCAATTGTGATTTTCACTCAAATAATCAATTCCTCCGATAAATCAAAATAAATGATCGAAGTAACTAGCAACTCCTCAACTGGGTGGTACTTAATCGCTTTGGTAAGCACTTTATCTTTTTTAGCATTAATTTACTTCGGCCAAAAAAGATAGCCTAAATTTCGAAAGATTATTTAAATTCATAAAAAAAGCTCTGCAACTTCATGAGATGCAGAGCTTTTAATTATTAAGTAACCGATTTATATAAATCTGTTGATTATAAAACCTTTTTTCTTAATCAAAGAAAAAGAGACCGATGAATGTGATGAAGATACTGAATTCACGGCCTCTTTGATAACCGCATTTTTCGGTAGATACGACAATGAATCACCTCCTTTACTAATGTTTTTTTAAAGATAACTAAAAAAATTAAACTAGAAAAGAAATTCGTTAAAAATTTAAAAGTTTTTTAACAAATTACCGATATAAATCTCTTAAAAATAAAAATATAGATATTACCAAGGCAAAACTTCACCGTTGGCATGCCAAAACGTACCCGAGTTATTTTTATTTAGAGAATCAATACGTTTTAAAAGGCCATTTGCTGATTCTTTAGGACTAATTCCATTTCTTGTAAAGCCAGTCATTCTTGTACTCACTAACCCAGGATGCAAGATAGCTACATAAATATCTTCTTTTGATAAATCTATAGAAAGTGATTTTGCCGCCATCGACAAGGCCACCTTAGACATCCTGTAACCATAAGAACTTCCAGATGAATTATCTTCAATAGATCCCATTCTACTTGTGATAAAAGCAACTTTAGAAAATCTTCTTAAAAGGTGTTTAAGTGAATGAGTCATACATATTGGGCTCAATGCATTAACTTCAAATTGACTCAAAATACTTTTTTTATCTAAGTTTTCGAAAGAATTAAATTCATAAATTCCTGCATTATGAATTAAGCAATCTAAATTAACTCCAGATAATTTTTTACACAAATTTGTTATCGATTCATTAGAAGAAATTTCTATATTCTCTTCAATTCTCACTCCTAAATCTTTAAGTTCTTTTGAAGCTTTCCTACACGTTGCAATTACATTATCTCCCCTCTTATGAATTTGCCTACATAGTTCTAATCCAATACCCCTATTTGATCCTGTAATTAGATAAGTCGACATCTCTAAACTAAAAAATAAAAATTAATCTAAATCCAAATATAAAAGAAAACGAACTAGAAAAAGATAAAATTTATAAAATTCCTTATTAGATTTTTTAAGGTTATGATGGGTTATGAAATTTAAAAGATTTTGTAAAAGAAAACAAAGATATTTTTATCATCAAATTTTAATGTATGGAAATTTTCAATCAAGAATTTTTACAAGAGATTATTAGGTTAACTTGGAGAAATCCTACTTTCATGGCTATAGCCATTGCGTTAGTTTGGCTTATCCCACAATTATTTATCAGAAAAATAATGGCAAAAAAATATGAAAGAAGAAAATTAGAAATTCAGAAAAATAAAATTCAGAAACTTTACCCAACTAACACTCCTAAATAAAATTTTTATTTATAAGATGATCTAATGAATAAAAAAATACTTTTTGCATCTAAGTAAAATATGACCTACAAAATTATTAGAATTGATGGGAAAGATGACGAATTAACAGCTCAAAGTTTTGAGAAGTATTCAGATGCGTACGATTTGTTAGAGGAACTATATGGAGATTTATGTTGTTCGGATGCTGATTATGGAGACATAACCTATTACGATATTGTGGAAAATAATTTAAAAAATATTAATGGAGAATAAAAAATGGGCTCCCTCCAAAGAAGAAAATTTAGGGGTAATAACGAGTGTATATGAATTCATTAAAGATGAACTTTCAGAACTTCAAAAAACAACTGGATGTCCTGATTCATTTATTTATGATTTTATTGGCAAGATTCAGAATGAATGGCATCCTAAATCTTGCCAATCAATAGTTAGAAATAAAAAAAGAAAAAATTAGAAAATATTAAATCTTCAACTCAAATTTATAAAATTTCTCTAATATAATCTGAATTCAAAAATATTAAATCATGATTATTAGAATACTAGGTATCGTACTTATCCTTGGTACGATTGCATATTATGGTTTAGTTTTAACTGGGCAAAGCAACCTTTAGTTTTTTAACTTTTAAAAATTTCTCATGAAATGGCCTCCTACTTTGTGTTGGACAGCACCAAAAACTATTAATGGTAATAGACATTTTCAAGTTAAAGCTTATGGTGGGAAAAATGAAGATAGATGGGTTGATATTTTTCCTACCAAAAATAAAAAAGATATTAAAAGGATCTCATGGGCAAAACTAAAATCAGAATGGACTACTGGATGGTTAAGGCTCCCAAAAGATAAAGATTAATTTATCTATGTAAACAAATATTATTAACCAGAAAACTGTAAAAAATAATACCTAACACAAAAAAAATAACTTCTAAAATTTTTTTTAATTGCTGTTTAATATGAAGTCAGAACCGAAGAAAAAACTCCCTAATAAAAAAGTTATAAGTTCAGCAAAATTTGAGGCTAAAGAACAATTCACAAAATCTGCATTAGAAAATTTAAAAACAGAAAATGAAAGACTTGTTAATTCACTAAAAAAATCTGGGGAGATTAAAGAATCAAAAAGAAAATAGACTTACAGTATTTAAAATATTTTATTATTATATAAATTTATAGATTGAGAAATGATCGAAAAAATCTCTCTAGCAAATTCTCATTTACCACAACTTATTGGGTTTGTACTAATGTCAATTGGTTACACATTAGGCAATAAATTCTATCTTCCGGAAATCAAACAAAAGTAATAATTTCTAGTTATTAAATATATTTTAAATAAATAACATTGAAAATATATTCTTTATAAAAATTTCAATATTTTATATAATTTAAAGTAAAAAATTTAAAGATAATTCTGTAATTCAATTATGACTAGTTTAGTATAGCTGACACATAAATGTAACATTTAAGTACTTAAAAATGTGAAATCCAAAGAAAAAGTAAGAATTCATACTAATTTTTTTTAAATATGTTACATTTATTAATAATTCAAGTTAAGGTTTCCTCTGTCAATAAAGCGGAATTAGGAAATGTTTCATACTTAAAATTGTCATTCACTTTTTGGCTTACAAAATGATCACATACGAAATCTAAAAATGGATGCACTTACTAGTTTTATAGTTGTTATTATCGCAATTACAATTCAATTCTCTTTATACGCCCTCAAAAGGTTGCAGGAACCTTTAGAACCAAATTATTTGATAGATAAAAATTCGAAAAAAATTAAAAACTACATGGGTAAATTTTGGAAAAATGCCGAAATAACAAATGGGAGATTAGCTATGATTGGTTTTTTAGCTTTGATAATAAACTACGGTTTTTTTGGGTGGATAATACCTGGTTTTATTTAAACTATCAATACCTTAAGGTCTTAAAGAAAAAAATAAATCTCTCGTTCAAAACAAACTCTCCTTTTAAAAAAAAAATTTTTATTATAAGTAAAAAAGCAATTGAGTAATTCTGATTTTGATAAAAATGGATTGGATAGCTATGGAGTACATTGGCTTCAATATGTTGCTTTTGCTGTCGCTGGTTTTGCTATATTTACAACCTGGGCATTTTTTTATGATGAAAGATTCCACATCTTTGTAATGAATATCTTTAGGGTTATTAACTGCAGTGGATTTAACTGTAATGGAGCATTTTAAAATTCTATGGCTAATCCAGATCAAAAAACAATATTAATTGATAATGCTTTTGAGGAAATAAAAAACATTTGTATAAATCTTCAAAAAGATACTGATGCTTCGAATTCAGAACTTAAAAGTTTACTAAAACTAATTATTAATGAATGGGATGAGAAAGAAGAACACAAAACTGGTTTTGGATTCAGGTAAAGTTAGCCACTATCTAAGAAGAGACTTAGGCCTCAAATCATTTTAATATGAACAGATTTTTTACTTTTAAAATTTAATATTTATAATTTACATTTTTTAGAAAGAAATTAAAAAGGAATGAATCTCAAATAGAAGATTCATTCCAGATTTAGCATTAGTTTTATTTAGATTTAAATTTTATAATTAAACTTCTCTGGTGGACTGTCAATCATTAGATCCCTCCTATTCAACAAGTTAAACCTAGGCCTTACTTATTAAGAAAGTAAATCAGTAAAAATGCTGATTTATTATTTTCTAAAATGTTTGAATTAAAGAAGCCAATTCTGGTGCATCTAATAAAAGTGCAAAAAATGTTAGCACAACTAATAAAAATATGGAAAAGTAGAATTGAATCATGCTTCAAAATTACTTAAAAAAAATTTTTTAGGTTGTATAAATTAATGCTTTGTTTACATAATTAAATATCCCTACCTAAAGAAGTTTAATTAGAGAATAATTAAGATGCTTCAGGAGAAAATATCGTCCTATTTTTTTGCCAATACTCACAACCTTTAAGTAAATGATCACCCTGTGGTATACGTTTTTCGTATTTTGGACAGATCAATACAGTAGCAAAAGTTTCTGTAGTGCTGTAGCGAAAGTGATTGCAAGTAATACAAATCTTTGTTCGTTTTCGTTTTAGGGTTGATTCTTTTAGATATTCCCATTTTGACGGATTTACCTTGATCATGATTACTGGAATTTATTAGTAACAATTTGCCAACCTCCTGCAATTAATTCATTCCATGTTTCACAAGCACACTCAATAGAATGAAGTCTTGAATTTTTAATTTGGGCTGGTTCACCTAATTCATTTGCATAGAAAAGATGAGTATATACTTTTAAGTTATTAGATACAGATTTCTTATAACTCTCAAAAAAAATTAATAAACCACTTTTTTTGTTAAACAACCAGCCAGTTGGGGGGTCAATAAGGCTGCCACGATAAAAACAAGTCCGAACATTAGCGACTCCTGAAGTCATGAAAATAATACATTTGTACTATTAATATAAATGTACTACTCGTAGGAGTCAAGTATTCCTCTAGTAATTATTTAAATACTAAAATCACTTTCCAGAAATAATCAGCCGTAAACTTCTCATTTGGTAATAGTGAATACAAGTAACTCCTTGAAAAGGAAAATATCATTTAAAGAGTATCTCCAAAAGAATGCAATGTATCGAAATCCCTTCTATTTAGGATGGAACAAAGGTTGGTCTTTTTTATTTTTTTTAGAGGGTGGCATTGCAAAAATTGAAGCAAAGGGTTTTGGTATTTCTATTACAACAAAAGTTGAGAAAGGAGAATCACCCCTAGAATCTGCGGATAGATTAGTCTCGAAAGAGCAAAGGATTAGAAAATCAAGATATTATTCTTGGGTTAAATCTATTAATGAAAAAACAATAAATTAAGCAATACTTAAATTTCTAAAGTAATTTGTTGACAGTCAATTTAAAATAGAAAATAGTCATTTATTTTTCGTGTCCAATAAATTTTATGAATGGTGGAAAAACCATAGAAAAGTTGTAACATATGGAGCTTTCATCATCTTGTTTGGTTTTTATTTATCTCCTGTTATCAAAGAAGCAAAATACAAAAACCAATGTATTAAGTACTCTACTGAAGGAGCTTTAACTAAATTTAATAAGGACGATATAGGAGAAACTTTACTAGAAGAAACAGGTTTAAATATTGATGAACTAGCAAAGATTGAAGGTTATAAGAATTGCATTAGTTAAAAAGTTCGCAAAAATTATGCTGAGTTTTTAAATGATTAAAGGTATGTTTAAACTTATTTTATTAATATTATTATTTGGATTTATATCAATAAGTCCAAAAACAAGATATTTGGTTGGAATAACGCTAAAAGAAATTTCTTCATTTCTTTTATGGACTGTTAAATATGAAGATAGAGAAAAATGGATTATAGATAAACCAAGTTGGATGCCTAGCCAAAAACTTAAGCCATCGTATTAAATGAAGACTTATTTAGAAGAACGAATTGAATGGTATGACGATAATTATAGAAATGGTAATGCTTTAATCTCTGATCTGCAGTTCGACCAACTTGAAAAAAATTTATTAAGAACAAACCCTAATTGTGATTACTTTAAAAAGAAAAATAAACTAGTTTTACCTTCATTAGAAAAGGATTCAATAGATGAATTTTTGAAAGGATTATTAGTAGATACCAGATTATTAATTGAACCAAAAATTGATGGTTGTGCCGTTGCTTTGCAATATAGGGATGGAACCTTGGAGAAAGCAATTTCAAGAAAAGGAGCAGACGTTACTAGTAAACTTATTAAAGTCCAAGACATTCCCAATAATCTCCCTTTACGAGGGGTTCTTCAAGTTAGAGGTGAATTATATGCACCCAACCAAAGTCCAAATATCTCCCAGAGAATCGCTTCTGGATTTCTAAGAGCTAAAGAAGGATTTTCTGAAAGTCTTAGCTTCTGCGCATTTCAAATACTTAATTCAACACTTAACCAATATGAGTCCAAAAAGAGTCTTTCAAATCTTGGCTTCACGATCCCTCAGGATATTTCATGCAACTTTACTAGCCAAGTTGAATTATTTAAAAAACAATGGCTAGAAGGGAAGCTTTTTAGTAAATATCCAACAGATGGAATAGTAGTAAAAATAAATTCTAGAAAATTACAATTGATTAGAGAAAAATCAAATTTAGATTATCCTTATTGGCAAGTGGCAATAAAACGATAATGGAATTAATACACCAGATTTTCCCTACTTGGCATATTTACTTGGATATGTTTTTGGTTGGCTTTGCAACTTACGGTTTTCTGAGAATTAAGAAAAAAATAAAAACTAAATAAAGTTGTCAAATCATCCGTGGTCTTTAAGCATGGATTTAAGTTGTTCGGTATCTAATTGTTCAAGATAATTTCTCATTGCCAACCAAGATCTTCTGCTTTCTAACTTTCCACTTTGTTTAAATAAATTTGCAGAAACTTGATCTATCAATTCTTTATGAGTCATATTTATATTCTTCATCAAGTTCAATGACAACACCATTAAAAAATTCTGCTAATAACTTTGATGGGTCTTGCATAGATATCTTTCTATCTACTTTTGATAGTTTCTTTTTGATTGGATTTAAGTTAGTCATACAGATTCAGGTAATTCAATTTCTTCAAAAGTCCAACCTTCTAATTGAAGGTCATGCCATTTATCCCAAGCATTATCCAAATACATTTGAGTGGATGATTTAATTGCCATTGGCTCACCAAGATCATTTGCATAATATGTATGAGCAAAAATTCTCATACTATTTCTTGGAGATTTTTTATTCCTTATAAATAAAATTAATCTGTTGCGATCTGGGCTAAGCAACCAACCACTTGGGGACTCATTACGATAACCGTAAGAAAAATTAGTCCAAACATTAGCTCCTCCTAAAGTCATTACTTAGTAATACATGTGTACTATTAATATAAATACATTAGAAATGGATCGTCAAGTATTTTGGTAAACAAATTATTTAACTCATCAAATTAAATACATGATTGACAGTCGATCTAAAATTGAAGGGACAAAACCCTCTTTTTTATGAATACCTTAATAGTTTCTACTTTTGATTGTTCTTTTGAAGATTTCGTTAAATTTGTAGCTGATTTCCACGAAGAGGAGGGACATAAATATGTCGAAGAATATGAGCTCATAAAGGTAAATGATCATAAAAGTCACTTAATACTTGAAGTAAAAGACTTAGAAGGATTTGGTGCTGCTACAAGTACTCCAGAGATGAAAGAGTGGGATAAAGAAAATGGTTATAAAGATATTTGTTATTCACTAACTCCAGTTGAATAAAATGAAACAACCCCCAATTTAAAACTTTTTTAAAAATAGCTTTTAAATATACTTGTCTTCCTCCAACCCTCTTCCAATAACTGCTTATATTTCTTTCTTGCTTTTTTCTTATTTGTTCGTAAGTATGAGTATATAGGTTCTAATTTGCTCTAAATAGCTCTATTACTGGCTTATTTAGGCTTATTTTCCTCTAAAACTATCACATAGGGGTTGACGATTATGGAAATTCCAGACGAAATGTTGAAAGAAATTAGAGAAAGTGGATACGATCAAGAGCTTGTATTTACACAAATAAGAAAGCTATTAGACAGCGATAAACCAATTAAAGAAAACGAGTACAATCTAGAGCTTATAGACAATTACTTATTAGACAAAGATCCACAAGAACTATCTAAAAATGCTGCTGAGATAGTTATGGCAGCAGAGCTTATAGACAATTACTTATTAGATAAAAGATTTATAAGAGAGCTTGAAGATAGGGAAGAATATGATGCTGCTTAAAAATAACTACCAAACTACAGGAGTTTTACGCCAACCTTGTGCTAGTGGTAAGGCATAGTAGTAAGGCACCCCTTAAGAGCCCAAAAAAAGACCTTTCAAAAACTGTTGCAATAACAAGCTTTTGAAAGGTTAACCGGATCCCCGTCAGCTCTCTGTTGCATCGACCTGGAAAAGCCAGAAGAGGATTCAAAGTGGGCTTTCGTTTCCGATTACAAGATCGGTTTACTACCGCATCACGACAGTCTCCTCACGTCGAAAGAAAGTCAGATCAGAGCACATAAAGAAGAACTTAACCAAAAATCCAGTTACCTAACTTTAACTCATTTTTTTATCCATTTGGAGATGGCCAAATGTCTCTTACCATAGTTAATAAAACTTGAGCTTTATCATATCTTTCTGAATGCGTTTTACCATTTAATAAAAATGTAATGTGAGCCATTTTTCTTCCCAGAATTTCTCGAGATTTGCCATAACAATGAATATTAGAACCCTCAATTTCAGATAACATTTTAATTCTGGTTTCCAATGAGATTGGGAAATTCTTTTTTAATCCCAGTAGATTTATCATAATTGCTCCTTCACAGTTCATTTTAATTTCAGGTGGCATTATCCCAGAAGAAATGCAAACATATTGATCAAACTGACTTGAAGTACAAGCTTCAATAGAGAAATGAGCTGAGTTATGTGTTCTAGGAGCTATTTCATTAATTAAAAGACCATTATCGCCATAGAAGAATTCAATAGCTAAAACTCCAACGTAATTAAGTTCATTGACTATTGAAGAGAAAATATTTATTGCAAATAAGTTCAAATCATATTCATTTGTTCCAGGTGCAAGAACCCAATCACAAACATGGTTTGATTGGAATGTCTCAACTATTGGAAAGAATCTTATCTTACCGGTCCTATCTCTCGAACCAACAAGAGCCAGTTCTTTTTCATACTCTATCCATTCTTCTATTAACCATTCATCAGAGTTATTCTCTGTTAAAAAAGAATCTAAATCTTCTTTTGTCTTTATTTTTCTGTTCCCTTTGCCGTCATATCCACCTTTATTTGATTTTGCCATTAGAGGAAAAGTCCAATTATTGATTTCCTCATCGGAGAGATTTTTAAAATCTTCAATACTTATCCATTTTGGACAGGGAATATTCATTCTATCTATTAATTTTTTTTGAGAAAACCTATCTACTAATGGCTTAATTGCATTAAGGCTTGGAACAAAAATATCTTTATTGCCAATTAAATTTAATTTATCAATTTTTATCCATTCATTTTCAAAAATTATTTTTTCACACTCATTAATTAATGATTTATTACCTCTTATCTTTAAAGGATCAGCTTCTATGACATGATCTGCTTTTAAACCAGCAGGATCATCACAAGATTTTGTTTGCACACATACTTCTAGATCTCTTTTTTTTGCTGCCTCGGTTAACATCAAAGCCAGTTGACCACCTCCAATTATTCCTAGGGAATAATTTTTCTTAATATCGTTTATATTTTTTTTAAAACTCATAGCATGATTTTATTACCATTTCTAATACTTAACAACTGAATTTTTAAGGATCTAGAGCTTAGATTTTGCTAATATATAGAGTATTTAATACCAAATATTTATAAATTTTAACTAGGTAATCAATTGTGAATAAGAGAAAAATATTAGTCCCATTAGGTGATAAGTCATACGAAGTAACTCTAGAAGCAGGGATACTGAATAATATCAGCGAAGAACTTTTAAAAATTGGAATAACAAAGAATAGAAAAATACTTGTGATTTCAAATGAAGATATATCAAATTTGTATGGAGAAAAATTTTTAAATAATTTAAAAGATAATAAATTTCAGGCCAAAATGTTCCTTATCAAGGCTGGAGAATCATATAAAAACTTAAAAACCTTAAGTGAAATATATGATGTAGCATTTGAATTTGGCTTAGATAGAAATTCAATAATTATTGCCCTTGGAGGAGGAATTGTTGGAGATGTAAGTGGTTTTGCAGCCGCGACTTGGCTGAGAGGTATCGAATATATTCAGATTCCAACAACATTATTATCAATGGTTGATTCATCTGTGGGAGGAAAAACAGGAGTAAATCATCCAAAAGGTAAGAATTTAATTGGAGCTTTCAATCAACCTAAAGCAGTTTTTATTGATCCAGAAACTTTAAAAAGTTTGCCCAAAAGAGAATTTAGTGCAGGCATGGCCGAAGTAATAAAATACGGAGTAATAAGAGATAAAGAACTTTTCGAATACTTAGAAATTGAAAAAAATAAGAATGAGCTGATAAATCTCAAGAATGAATATCTAATTAAAATAATTGATAGTTCAATAAAAACAAAGTCACATATTGTTTCGCAAGACGAACATGAAAATGGTGTTAGAGCAATATTGAATTATGGTCATTCTTTTGGTCACGTTATTGAAAATTTATGTGGATACGGCAAATTTCTACATGGTGAGGCAATATCAATTGGTATGAATATTGCGGGGAAAATAGCAATTGAGAAAGGGTTATGGTCAAAAGAAGAACTAGAAAGACAGCAAATTCTATTAGAGAGTTACGATCTTCCTACTGAAATCCCCAAAATAAATAAAGAAGAGGTTCTAACAATACTTATGGGCGACAAGAAAGTTCGTGATGGCAAAATGAGATTCATATTACCGAAAGAAATTGGTGCTGTTGATATATATGATGACGTAGAAGATTCATTATTTTTAAAGTTTTTTTCTTAACGCAAACAGTTTGAATTTATATTCATTTTCTTCTCATTAAACTTTTTTAAGACAAACCACTTAAAATCACCTAAACAAACAGGATCAACGAGTCTAAGTAATGCCTCTCTTCTTAAAAGGGCATTAGATAAATCCTCCTTAAATTCTTTCTGAATCCCATAAAGTCTCTCTGCCAATCCAAGTGCCAACAAAGCCTCTCCTTGTTTAGTTATTCCAACAGTATCAAATCCAAGAGTCTCAGCATCATTAATTAAAGTTTCTATGCACACATGAGATGTCAAATCGCAATTTCCAGGAGAATCTAGCACATTATTCGTAATTTTTTGATTTTCATAAGAAACTATAGTCCCATCAGAATGCTTAGAGGTGTAGTATTTTTTGGCTTCTTTAGCGTAATCAATAATCAATAAAATACCATTATTAATTTTTTGATAAATAGCTTTTAACCATTTTGAGTTATCTATATGCCATTCTGTAGTCCATCCTTCAAGAGCATCTTTAGGCGGAATAGTGATTCCCAACTCACTTTTAGCAAGTTCAATACTTTTTCTTAATTCACTTGTAATTGGCATTTCATCAAAATATAATTTATGAGATTTTTTATCTATAGAAACTGCTTGACGAAGTAATTTTCCTTTTGAGAAGGTTATTCTCTCTACTGGCAAAGCATCCAAAACCTCATTTGCAAGCACTATTCCATTTATATTATTTTCCTCTACTTCATCCAAACCTTTCCATAAAATATCAATGCCTAAGTTACAAAATTCTTCCAATTTATTTTTTTGTTTTTCTACCATCCCTTCATTAGGTTCAATAATTACAAAAGAAACTCCTTCCAAAAAATTCTTGTTATTTTCTAAAAAATATTTAATTAATCCACTCATAAAGCTTCCATCTCCTGCTCCAAATTCAATTACAGCTAATTTCTGATTAGATAAAAAACTATTTTTGAACTGAATCAACCAATCTTCTATTTGTTTACCAACCAAAAAAGCAAAATCATCAGATAAAGAGGGTGATGTAACAAAATCTCCTCGAACGCCTAACTCAGCTTTACCGTTGCCGTAATAACCATTAATAGGATCATTTAATGCGAAATTCATAAAGTCATAAAAACTTATAGTCCCACCCATTTTTATTATTTTTTTTACTAACCAATCTGGATTATTCGCGGGTAAGCTATTCATCGGCGAAAATATAAAAAGACAGAACTTATTTATGCCTTCAAAGATTAACTATTTATTAGGAATATTTCTATCTATATTAGTTTTAATTTCACATAAACCTGTTTTCGCTTTAAATAATCCAAATCTATTACCAGAAGAAAAAACACCAGTAATTGATTTAGCTAAAACATTAAGCCCTAATCAGAAAAAATCTTTAGAGGAAAAGCTCAATAATCTAGAAATTGAAAGTGGGTGGAAAATTAAATATTTATCTCAGTTTGAAAGTTCACCTGGTAGTGCAATAAAGGACTATTGGGATTTAGATGAGACAAGTTTGTTGATAGTTGCGGATCCTAGAGGGGGAAATTTGCTGAACTTTAACGTCGGAGAGGCTTATTTTAATTTTATGCCAAGGTTATTTTGGGTTGAACTTCAAACAAGATTTGGCAACCAATACTATGTTAAAGATCACGGTGAGGATGGTGCAGTATTAGATGCAATTGATTCAGTAAAGATTTGTCTCGAAAGAGGAGGATGCCAAGTTGTCCCTGGCCTACCCAAAGAGCAATATGTATGGACTTTATGTACATCGATTCTTGGAGGTTTAGTAGCAGGTTTTGCATCTGCTCCAAGAAAAGAAGGTCAAGTCATTTCAATTGGATTTTTAGCTCTTCTTTCTCCTTTATGGGGAATGTTATTTGGAATTTTTGGTTTGGCACCGATAATATCCAGAACAAATGATTTATTACCTTTATTTAAAAATGGTTTAGCTTTTACAGCCGCAGGAATTGCGGGTTATATTTTGTCTCAAACATTATTTTCAAGATATGAAAAGCCCAATAATACTTAAAATATGATCAAAGATATTTAATCCTAAAAAAATTTATCTTCTTCACGAATTTCACCAGACTCTGAATACCATCGATGAGAAACATGCCCTAATTCCTTATTTTCAAACTCAATCCATGAAAAGTTAATTAGCAATTTCCCATCTTCATCAGTTTTATATCTTGGAACTACAGCAGTATTGAAATAAATTGTTCCTTTGCTATCAATTTTAAACATCTCTCTTAAACCAAGATTTCTTTTAAGCCGGTTGTGCATATGACCAAAAATTACAAGATCAACTTTTCTTCTCTTTTGTATTTGAGAAATAGCAGCAGACAAATCTCTATCTCCCCAATCTAAAGAGGGTAATTTCCAGTCTTTCCCACAAATGCTTTTAGGTTCTGAACCTAAACCCGAAGGACCAGCATGAGACATAATTATTAGAGGTATTTCTTCAATAGTCTCTTCTGAACATTTGATAATTTTATTTATTGAATCTTGTTCGGTTATAGGTCCATAAACGCCTTTAACTTCTTTTGAAAGATAATAGCCGCCGCCAGAACTACATGGTCTAGCAGACAATAAATTTATTTGATTATTAAAAACTTTCAAATCCCATGCACAATATTTTTCACCAAGAACACGTATCTGCTTTGAGAGAGTTTCGCCTGTAGAATCTTTCCCTCTATCATGATTTCCTAAAATCACAAAAGTAGGAATTTTGATCTCATTGATTTTTTTAATTATTTTGACACTTCCATCAGAAATATCACCAACAAATAAAACAATATTTGGTTTGATAATCGATAAAACTTTCAAGTCTAATTCAGACCATTGACCATGACAGTCACCAACAATAGCAATTTTTAAATTTGTCAGAATTTTTTCTGTTTAAAGGCATATAATCTATTTAGAGATATTCTAAATCCTGACCAGTATAACTTCTACTGCAAAACAGAAATCAGTTCAAAACGAAGAGGATTTGATTTCTGAAATAAAGGAGCGTTGCGGAAAAGCTAATGCAATTATTCTTGCGCACTATTATCAAGCTCCAGAGATTCAGGAAATTGCAGATTTTATTGGCGATTCATTAGATCTATCTAGGAAAGCTGCAAATAATGACGCAGATATAATAATTTTTTGCGGTGTGCACTTTATGGCCGAAACCGCAAAAATACTTAGCCCTAATAAAACAGTCCTATTACCAGATATTGACGCAGGATGCTCATTAGCAGACGATTGTCCTTCAGATAAATTTAAAAAATTCAGGGAAGAAAATCCAGATCACTATGTCGTAAGTTATATAAATTGCACTGCAGAAGTAAAAGCTCAAAGTGATCTAATATGTACAAGCAGTAATGCAGTCTCATTAATTAAAAAGATACCTGAAGATAAAAAGATAATATTTGCGCCAGATCAGAACCTTGGGAGATGGGTACAGAAAAATTCAGGAAGAGATCTTAAATTATGGCCTGGCAGCTGCATTGTTCATGAATCATTTAGTGAAGAAGCACTTCTAAAATTAAAATATCAAAATCCAGGATCAAAAGTAATTGCTCATCCTGAATGTAGTCAAAATTTACTAATTCTCTCAGACTTTATTGGATCAACAAGTAAGCTGCTTGATTTCGTAAGTAATGATCCATCTAAAACTTACATGGTACTAACTGAACCTGGAATAATTCATCAAATGAAAAAGAAAGAACCTAATAAAAGCTTTATTGAAGTTCCCGATGTAGAAGGTTGTAAATGTAACGAGTGTCCATATATGAAATTAAATACTTTAGAAAAAATTCTTGATTGTTTGAAAAATAATTCTCCGTCTATTGAACTAGACCCAGAAATAATAAGAAAAGCCTATGTGCCAATAAAGAGAATGCTGGATATGAGTAATTAATTTAATGAAAATACTTTATCTTCCTTATTAATTTTTAGGAATGCATTAAGGTTTGTGGTGTCGGGATTAAATTCGCTTATCTGATTCTTTCTATTAATTAAATTTATTAGCTCTTTTTCACCAGCTCTATATTGTTTATCTTTTCTAGTTCCTATCTCTCTTTGAAGTATAGGGTTTATATTCATTCTTACTTCTATGTCTGGAATAATTCCAGATTTGTTTATATCAGTGCCATTCGGAGTTAAATACTTAGCGACTGTAACAGTTAGACCTGAACCATCAACTAAAGTTCTCATGGATTGAACTAGACCTTTACCAAATGTTTTCTTCCCAACTAATTTTCCTCTTTTGTTATCTTTTATTGCACCAGAAACTATTTCACTAGCACTAGCGGAACCCTCATTAACTAAGACAACTAAGGGCTTTTTTGTTAGAGCTTGACCGTTTCCTTTTTTTGTTTCTTTTAAACCATCTTTACTTACTGTACTTACTATTACTCCTTTGTTAATGAAGTGTCTTGAAATATCAATGCTTGATTCTAATAAACCTCCAGGATTACTTCTCAAGTCAAGAACATATCCTGCGACTTTTTTTGTTTCTAAATCCTTAATAGCATCTCTAGTTTCTTTGGATGCATTTGCATTAAATTGTTTAATTCTTACATAGCCAATTGATAAGCCATTTTTGGTTTGATTGACTTTACTTGATACAGATTTTATTTCAATTTTTTCTCTTGATAAAGTCTTAAAAAAGGATTGAGAACCTCTAAGAATTTCAAGCTTTACTTTAGTACCTCTTTGTCCTCTTATTAATTTGACGGCATCCTCAATATTCATACCTTCAGTAGAAATATCATCTATGGATAATATTTTATCTCTAGCTTTAATTCCAGCATCAAATGCAGGGGTGCCCTCTATGGGAGAAATAATTATTAAATCATCAGATTCTTTGTCTTTAACTATTTGGATACCAACTCCAGTTAATTCGCCAGAGGTATCAATTCTCATTTGATTAAATTCCCTAGGTTCTAAAAATCTTGTATAAGAATCATCTAAATTAGAAAGCATATCTCTAATCGCATCATATGCTTCATTGCTGTCTGAATATGTTTTTGATAAAACTTCTTTTCTTAGATTAATCCAATTGGACTTTTGAAATTTGCCGTTTGAATCAAGAAAATCTCTATATACAATTTGCCAAACATGATCAATTACTTCTTTATAACTATTATTTAAAACTGTTGCCTCTGCAAAATTATTTAAAAATAACCCAGAAAAGGATGTTGCAAACAGAAATATATATTTTTTTTTAAGCAATTTTCTTATCTTAAAATATTTCGATATTTTTTATTATAAAAAGAATTTATTTATAATTCAAAAATTTGACAAATCCTTAAGGATCAATCCACATCCCATCATCCTTAATAAGTTGGATTAAAGCATTAACACCCTCATCTTCAGGTACTCTTTTTATCTCTTCTTTTCTTCTATATAAGGCAATAGTTCCTTTACCTTTTCCAACATAACCATAATCAGCATCTGCCATTTCTCCTGGCCCATTAACAATACATCCCATTATTGCTATATCTAGACCCGTCAAATGTGAGGTAGCGTTCCTAACTTTATCTACAACTTCTTCTAGATTGAAAAGTGTTCTACCACAACTGGGGCAACTGATGTATTCAACCATTGTTTTTCTTAATCCTAAAGATTGCAAAATTGAATAGCACACTGGTATTTCCTTTTCTGGAGCTTCTGTTAAGGAAACCCTAATGGTATCTCCTAATCCCTCTGCTAAAAGCGTTCCAATTCCAGCAGTACTTTTAATCCTTCCATAATCACCATCACCAGCTTCGGTCACTCCTAAATGTAAGGGATAGTTATATCCTTCTGAGTCAAGTCTATCTGCAATCATTCTGTAAGCTGCCATCATGACCGGAGCCCTAGAAGCTTTCATAGAAATAATTATGTTATGAAAATCAAGCTCATCACAAATTTTGACGAACTCCATCGCAGATTCTGTCATTCCTAATGGCGTATCTCCATAAGTAAAAAGCATCCTCTCAGATAGAGACCCATGATTAACTCCAATCCTTAGAGCTTTGTTTTCAGCCTTTAAAACTTCAACTAAAGGGGTAAATCTTTTAAGTATTGTTTGCTTAATAGTTTCAAATTCCTCATCTGTATATTCAGTTCTTGTAGGGTCTGATTTTTCAAAAACAAACAATCCAGGATTAATTCTTACTTTATCAACATGTTTTGCAACTTCCATTGCAATTTTCATACCATTATGGTGAACATCAGCCACCAAGGGGGTATTGATATTATTTTCTAGTAATTTTGCCTTTATATCTCCTACTGCTTTGGCATGTGCTATGGAAGGGACAGTTAACCTTACTATTTCACAACCCACATCATGAAGTCTTTTGATAGCTAAGTAAGCATTTTCGACATCCATAGTATCTTCATTTATCATCGATTGAACTCTTACTGGATAATCACTTCCAATAGCTATATCACCCACCATTACTGTTCTAGTTATCCTTCTCTCAATATGAGTTGAATATCTTTTGGAGAGACTATTAACCTCTTTAGATTGAGTTAATGACATTAAAATTCTTGATATTCAAAAAGGATTTCACTAAATTATACGGCATATAGTTTACCACTTACATTCTCTAGGTCTTTCAAAGTTAGATGGTAAGGTTTATTGATTTCTTTTGAAGGAAATCTCAACAAATAAGATGGATGAAAAATTACCATAATTTCTCTCCCATCTTTTTTAATCCATTGACCTCTTAAATTACTTATAGGATCTTTAACTTCTAAAATAGCTCTCATAGCAGTAGAACCAGTAAGTAATATAAATTTTGGATCGACTAACTTTATTTGCTGTAATAACCAAGGTTTATGAATATTTATTTCTCTAGCAGTGGGTTTTCTATTATTTGGTGGACGACATTTAATTACATTACAAAAATAAACATCCTTCTTATAATCAATTCCAGCTTGTACTAATAATTCGTTTAATAACTTACCAGATTTACCTACATAAGGTTTTCCTTCTAAATCTTCCTGGGCTCCAGGTGCCTCACCAATTACTAACAAATCTGCAAATACACTTCCTCGCCCAATTACTAGCCTTTTCACCGAAAATAAAACTTTAAATATTTTTATCTTAAGAACTCAAAACATGAAAATAAAATAGATTAAGAAAATGAACTAAATTAAACCATAGTGTGATAGTTTTATTTATTCTTAAATTATGCATTTGTCATTATTAAAAGTCATATTTGAAAAGTCATAAGTCAATGAGTCAAGTTAATTTATCTGATCGGGCACTTTCAATTGAGCCTTCTCTTACATTGCAGATAAGTGCTAAAGCAAATCAATTATCTGCTGAAGGAGTAGATATTTGCAATTTAAGTGCAGGTGAACCTGATTTTGATGCCCCAAAAGAAGTTATAGAGGCTACAAGTAAAGCTATATTTGATGGATTTACAAAGTACGGGCCCGCAGAGGGGAATTTAGATCTCCGAAAAGCAATTGCAAATAAACTTCAAATTCAAAACGATTTAAATTATGAATTTGAAAATGTAATGGTTACAAATGGTGCTAAGCAAGCAATATATAATCTTTTCCAAGTATTGTTAAATAATGGAGATGAAGTTATTATTCCTTCTCCATATTGGTTAAGTTATCCCCAGATGGTTAGATTGGCGGGTGGGAAGCCAATTTTTACAAATTCTTCTGCAGAAGATGGATTTAAAATAAATATAGAAGATTTGAAGTCTAAAATCTCTTCAAAAACTAAATTTATAATTATCAATTCTCCTAATAACCCTACTGGAAGAGTTATGTCAAAGGAAGAATTATTACAAATTGCCGATTTAGCTAGAGAAAATCCAAATATCAATATTATTTCTGATGAGATTTACGAACTAATCCTTAAAAAAGAATTTAAACATTACAGTTTATCTTCATTAGCAAATGACTTAAAAGATAGAATTTTTATAATAAATGGGTTTGCGAAAGGATGGGCTATGACTGGCTGGAGGATAGGTTATTTAGTAGGTCCCAAAGATGTAATCAAAGCATCCTCAGCATTACAAAGTCAAAGTACAAGTAATGTTTGCTCTTTTGTTCAAAAAGGTGCTTTAGAGGCTTTAAAAATTAATAATGAGTTTTTCTCAATTATAAATAGCCATTATGATCAAAGAAGAAGACTTCTCTATGAGGGCCTTAATAATATAAATGGGATTTATATTGAAGAACCTAACGGAGCATTTTACGCATTTCCAAAATTACCCAACTCCTCAATTACTTCTGTTGATTTCTGCAATAAAGCTCTTCAAGATTACGGATTAGTTGTTGTACCTGGAAAAGCTTTTGGAGCTGATCAATGTATAAGAATATCTTGTGCAGCTTCAGAAATTAAAATAGAAGATGGACTACAGAGGATTGAAAAAGCAATCTCTGAATACTATTAATTTAACTAAGTTATGTTTAATTTAAAGAATTTCCTACTAAGTTCATCTCTATTATTTTCTTTTTTTTCATCACCTGTATTTTCAAATCCCAAAGTTTTAAAAGTTGGAGCAATACCTGATCAAAACCAAGATGTTTTGGACAAAAGATTTAATTTATTTTCAAAAGAATTATCCAAACAACTTGATGTAGAAGTTAAATACATTCCTGTTATTAATTATGTTGCAGCAGTAACTGGATTTAGAACTAAAGATTTAGATTTAGTTTGGTTTGGCGGTTTATCAGGAGTTCAAGCAAGATTACAAACACCTAATTCAATTGTCATAGCTCAAAGAGATATCGATAAGGAATTTAAAAGTGTTTTTATAGTAAACAAAAATTTAGAACTTAACTCAATTTCAAACATTAAAGGACTTAAAAAACTAAAGAATTTAAGATTTACTTTTGGCTCTGAAAACTCAACTTCTGGAAGATTAATGCCAGAATATTTTTTAAATCAAGCAGGGGTAGAAATTAAACATTTTAAAGGAAAAAAAGCAGGTTTTAGTGGGAGTCATGATGCCACTATAGCTTTAGTTAATAGTGGGGCATTTGATGCTGGAGCTTTAAATAAACAGGTTTGGGAAAACAATCTTAAAAATAATCCCAAAAGAACAAGTAATTTAGAATTATTCTGGATCACACCAGAATATGTTGACTATCATTGGGTAGCTCAAGGTGATCTTGAAAATAGATTCGGGGAGGGGTTTACAAAAGAACTTAAATCAGTAATTCTAAATTTAGATATAAAGCAAAAATCACATAAACAGATATTACATATGTTCAATGCAAAAAGATTTATAAAGGCACAATCAAAACAATATAAAAATATAGAGGAAATCGGGAGGAAATTAAATAAAATTAGATGAATAATACTGTCTTAGAATTAGAAAATATATCTTATAAATACAAAAATGATCTGATCCTAAATAAAATAAATTTAAAAATAAATTCTGGGGAAAAAATTGCACTTTTAGGTAAAAGTGGTTCAGGAAAAACTACACTTATATCTGTAATTAATGGCACTATAAAGCCAACTCAAGGTGAGGTTAAATTATTCAATGAAAGTTTCAAGGAATTAGATAGAAAGCAGAAAAGTAAAATAACAACTATATGGCAAGATTTAAGATTAATAGAAGATCTCTCCGCAGAACAAAATGTTAATTGTGGACTACTAGCGGAAAACAATTTTTATTTCGCTTTTAAAAATTTACTAAATATAAGTTCTTTTAAGAAGGCGCATAAATATATGAAATTATGTAGACTTCATAACTCTATTTACGACAAAAAAATCAGAAAACTATCTGGGGGGCAAAAACAAAGGGTGGCTATAGCTAGATCATTAATTCAAGAATCAAATATATTACTTGCAGATGAGCCTTTTAATAATCTAGATCCCAAATTGATAACAAAAATTAAAAACCTTCTGCTAGAAAATGTAGATAAAAATAATACAAAAAAATCCCCAAAGACGGCATTAATTGCATTACATAGATTAGATTTGCTCAACGATTTCGATAAAGTTATTGGAATAAGGGATGGTAAAATTTTTTTCAATATCAAAAGAAATAACTTAAAGAAGATTCATTTAGAGAAAATATATTAATTAGTTGAACAAATTAAAATTAAACTATACCTCATTATCTTTTCTTCCAATTTTGGTATGCATACCTATAGGGTATCAATTAATAAACAATATTCATTTTGGAGGATTTAAATTATTCCAAGAATTCTTAATTTCTGCATTTAATCCCAAGATCGATAATGAAATTATTATTACCGTAATTAAGCGATTAAATGAAACTATTTTAATTAGTTTTTTTAGTTGGTTAGTAAGTATTATTTTTGGAGCAATTTTTGGAATAATTTCCTCAAATATTTTTTATAAAATCTTTAATATTCCAAATTTTTTCTACCGCATAATAAGGTTTTTTCTAACAATAATTAGATCTATACACGAAGTGGTTTGGGGAATAATATTAATGCAAATATATGGAATAAATTTTTCGATAGGAATAATAGCTATATGTATACCTTATATTGCTGTAAATTCAAAAGTTTTTGCTGAACAATTAGAAACTATTGACTACAAAAGTTTTGAATCTATAAATCAAATAAATGCACCTAAATTTTCTTCTTTACTAACTTTAATATGGAATCCAATAATAAATACATTTAAAAACTTTGGATTATATCGATTAGAGTGTTCAATAAGAAGTACTGTAATTTTAGGACTTTTTGGGATTGGAGGAATAGGTACCAGTATTTTTTTATCTTTCCAAACTTTGAATTTTAGAGAGTTATGGACTTATTTATGGTCCTTAGCAATTTTGATAATTATTTCTGGATTAATATTCAAAAAAGTAAAATTTAATACTACAAATAAAATCCCATCTATTTTTTTTATTGCAGTTTTTTTCATAACAATTTTATTTTCTTTTTCATATTTTCTTTATTTTATTTTTAATAATAATTTTGAAAATTTTAATTCCGTTAGTTCTCTTTTTAAATCAAGCTCAGATTTAGGATTATTTGATTTCTTAAAACTTATATTAGAAACAATAATTTTAAGTCTTTTATCAACAGGAATCGCAATTAGTTTACCTCCATTAGTAATAGGAATTTTTAACAATAATAGTTCTAAAATTTTTATAAAAATTTTTGCATTTTTATTACGTTTAATACCTACACCTGTAATACTTCTAACTCTATTAACTTTTAATAATCCTTCTTTATCTTTAGCAGCTTTAACATTAGGTCTCCACAACGCTGGTATTACTAGCAAATTACTTTTTACAAATCTAGATAGCCAAGACAAGAGAAATTATATTGCAATGAAATCTCTAGGAATCTCAAAAAAGACTAGTTGGCTTTTAGGTTTATTTTCTCAACAAGCAAAAAGTTACTTAGCATATTGCGCTTATAGATCTGACATCATTATTAGAGAAACTGCAATTGTTGGGGTTATTGGAAGTGTTGGTCTAGGTTGGCAATTACAAGAATCACTAAGTTCCTTCGCATGGCAAGAAGTCACCATAGTTTTGATAGCTTATAGCTCCATCGCAATAGTTGGAGAATTAATAAATGGTAAAATCAAAAATAGTTTAACTTGATTTGTAAGAATAATTTGTTAAATCAAGTAATTATTTTTTCCGGTGATAGTGATTAGTTTACCAAAACAGCTTGTTGTAATTGGAGATAGCTCAGTTTATGGATGGGGAGATAATGAGGGTGGTGGATGGTGTGAGAGGCTTAGAAAAGATTGGGGTAATAACCAAAATGGGCCAGTTATTTATCAACTTGGCGTTAGGGGAGATGGGATAGAAAAAGTTTCATCTAGATGGGAAAAAGAATGGTCATCTAGAGGAGAAACGAGAAGAAATAAACCTAAAGCAATCCTACTAAATGTAGGTCTTAACGACACTGCAGCAATTGGTCAGATAAATGGAAGACATCAATTAGATATAGATGGATTTGAATATGGATTAGAGAGGCTAATTAATGCAATGAACTCTCAAACAAATGTATTTGTTATTGGTTTGACACCAGTTGACGAAAGCAAAATGCCGTTCGCAGGATGTCTATGGTACTCAAATGATTTTTGTAATTCTTATGAAAGGAGAATGGAGGAAGTATGCCTCAATCAGAATGTTCCATTTCTTCCTACTTTTAGAGAAATGTACTCTGATAAAAGGAGTAAAAATTGGATTACGCATGATGGAATTCATCTAAATTCCGACGGTCATTTCTGGCTTTTCCAAAGACTTAAAAGCTGGGAGATTCTTAAAAAATGGAAGGGATCTTAGATCTTTCCAAATATTATTAATTTAAAAAATATGAATATAATATAAGAGCAAAGATAGCAAAAACAGAAGCAATACTTGTCTGAATAGCATTTACCAATTCATTACTTAATTTATATTTGTTTTGAAATTTAGCACCAATAATACTTTCGGAAAGTGTTGCCAAGAATCCAGAAACTACAACAACTACAAAATGATATTTTGTAGAAATAATTGATAGACGAAGCATTATAAAAGCCATAAATATTGATCCCAAAACACTAGCTAATGTTCCTTCTATACTTATTCCTCCCTCAGTTCCCCTATCCACCTTTTTAAGTGAAGTAATTAGGTATGTGTCTTTACCAAATCTTTTTCCAATTTCGCTACCAAAAGTATCCGCCAACTTTGCAGCAAAACTTGCAGCAAAACCTACTTTAAATATCACTACGTTGGTAGCATTAAATTTGGTCATAATGGCAAGAAATAATCCTGTAGCTGCTGAGCCCCATACATTCTCAGGACCTCTCCTCCCGCCTCTTTTTTCAGCAATTCCTTGTGCTTTTTTAAATTCAAAACCTATCTTGGTAACGAGGGATCCAAATAATAAATAAATTACAACTGACATCCATCCCTGCCAAGACAAACATCCCCACAAAATTGTGCCTAATATGCCTGCACTTACCCAACCACTTTTCGTCATCAAAGGAATCCTGCAAAATATGTAAATCAAAATAAAATTAATGCAAAAGCCTATAAAAAATTGATTTTTAATTAAATCCATATTTATCTAATTCTTTAATTTCAAATCAATTCTCCACTGATTTAGAATTGATGATGCGTTAATACTAGCCGTTGAAGTTCTCAAGATAGTGTCGGAAAGCTTAACAAAGGTAATATTATTTTTTTTAAAAAAATCAATTTCTTTAGCGGACCAACCTCCTTCAGGACCAATTACATTCCAAAAAATACCTCCTTTTTTATTTCCAAACTCTTGTTGTTTTCTTAACCATTGATTTAAGTCATATAGTGTTTCTTCTCTAGTTATAGAAATTGAAACTCTTTCTTGATTATCTCTACTTTTTAGCCATTCAATAATATCCATTCCATTTAAAATAGATGGTTTCCATAATCTCTCACTTTGCTCAACAGCTTCATTGATAATTAAATTCCATCTCAAAAGTTTTCTAGAAAAATTTAAATTTTTGTTTACCTGTCTTTCTGAAAATAATGGCTGTATATAATCAATTCCTATTTCAGTACACATTTTTAAAATATCCTCAAAACCACTTTTTGGTATAACAACAGCTATTCCTAATAAGTGCATTTCTTGTTCTTGAAATAAGTAAGGTTTTTTTGATTTAATTATTTCTAAACAATCATTTTTAACTTTTATAGCTTTCCATAATGAACCCTCTCCGTTAGCTATAAATATTTTTTTACCATTTTTTATCCTCATTACTTTATTTAAATAATGAGCCTCTTCTTTAGAAAGTTCTAAATTATTGTTCTTAATATTTTCAATTCTTTCATGGGAAATAATTAATCTTGTTAAGTCTTCCATCTAAAACACTTAATCTTTGAAAACTAAATCTTCATGCTCTTCAACTGACCAATCACTATTTTCACCCCCAATAATTAACTCTTCAATTTTCACATAATTATTTGATATCTCATTCAAAGAATTAATTAATATATCTATTGAAATGGAGTCTGAAGTTCCAAAATCAACCCAACATCTTCCCCAAAGATTTTGATATTCCATAATTCCTAAATTATGCATTAAGGCTGGAAGAGATGCATTTTTTTGGTCATTATCATAGGACATCCAACTTAGATCGGAACCCTCTTCATGAGTTTGCAAATTTTCAGAATTAAATCCACCTAACCTTCCTAAAACGTACCAACTATCAAAAACACCATCTAAATAATTTTTTTCGTCTTGAGTTGGTGATTCTGAAAACCTGATCCATATCCAACAATTAAAAGGATCAACTTCCCTAAAAATAATATTCATATTGACTAATATCTTTTTAGATCTAAAGCTATTATAAGTAAGTTATTACTAGATTCAAATTCATACCTATAACTTAATTAATAATGCTTGATTTAAAAGAAATATCTTATCAACCTCAAACTGGTGAAAGAAAAATAATAGACAATTTAAATTTAAAAGTTCATGAAAATGAAATCATTTTAATTTGCGGCAGTAGTGGTTCTGGGAAAACAACACTACTCGAAATAATAAGCGGATTAACAAATCCGCAAAAGGGAAAAATTACTTGGAAGAATAAAATTTTGTCTTCTAGACAAAGAAGATGGTTTTGTGGAGTAGTATTCCAATTTCCTGAAAGATACTTTATAGGTACAACCATTGGTAAAGAATTAAAAATAGGCCATAAATCTTTAAGAGAAAAAAATATAGAAATAGTTTTAAATAAAGTTGGTTTGAAAAAAATTAATCTGACTCAACCACCAGAACAGCTAAGTGGCGGACAACAAAGGCGGTTAGCTGTAGCAGTTCAACTACTTAGAAACCCCTCAATTCTTTTACTTGATGAACCAACTGCTGGATTAGACTATTCAATGAGAAATGATGTGAAGAATTTAATTCTTGATTTAAAAAATAAAAATACAATTATTATTGTTACTCATGAACCTGCCTTATTTGAGGGAATTCCTTCTAGGATATTATTCTTGGAAAAAGGGAAAATCAAAAATTTTATGAAAGAAAATCATGCAGGATAGGATAGTTCGGGCTACTGCAGCCAATGGAGGAATAAGATTAGTTGCGGTCTTAACAACAGAATCTTCTTTAGAAGCAAAAAAAAGACACGGTCTTTCTTACTTAACCACCTGTATCTTAGGCAGAGCATTTAGTGCTTCACTGCTTTTAGCAAGCTCGATGAAAATAATGCATGGGAGAGTCACTTTAAGAGTTAGATCTGACGGACCTTTAAAGGGATTACTAGTTGATGCAGGTAGAGACGGGAAAGTTAGGGGTTATGTAGGGAATCCTAATTTAGAATTGGACCTAGTCAAAATAGATAATAATAAATATTCTTTTGATTTCACAAAAGCATTAGGTACAGGATATTTAAATGTAATTAGAGATAGTGGATTTGGAGAACCCTTTACAAGCACTGTTGAATTAGTAAATGGGAATATTGCTGAAGACTTAGCTTCATATTTATATCATTCAGAGCAAACGCCCTCTGCTGTATTTATTGGAGAAAAAATTCAAAATAAAAGTGTTATTTGTAGTGGTGGCTTATTAGCTCAAGTTTTACCTAAAAAAGATACTGACCCTCTGCTAGTCTCACTACTTGAAGAAAGATGCAAAGAAATTAATTCTTTCAGCGAAGATCTATTTAAGTCAAAAGATAATCTTCTTGAGTTAATTAGAAATATATTTCCCGATATTGACGATAAATCAATCTCTGAAAAAGCTCGTTCTCAAGAAGTGAGTTTTAAATGCAAGTGTTCCAAACAAAGAAGTTTAAATGCGATGAAAATGCTTGATAAGAGCGAGTTGGAGGACATCCTCAAGAAAGATGGCAAAGCAGAGTTGGTTTGTGAATTTTGTAAAAATAAATATCTTATAAATTATGAAGAAATTAAATCTATGATAGAAAATCAATCATAAAAAAATTACGCCTAGCCATAAAATAACCATGGCCGGAATACTTTGAATTTTTTGTATTGATAAAGAGTTGTTTGATACTTCCTGAATGAAAGAATTATTTTCAAGCAATCCACCAAATATTAATCCTATCGAGAGAAACGTAACACTCCAACCCAGAGAACCTATAAATCTTTTCCCTGATTTAATTTGAGTATAGGTAAGTATTAATGTTGAAATAGAGAGTAAAAGTCTATTATTAGAGTCTGGACTGATAAATAACAAAATTAAAAATAATAGCCCAACAGATATTTTTATTGAAAGATTATCAAATGAGGGGGTAGTTATTTTTGGCAGACTATACTGACTTGAATTGTTAGAGTTATTATTTAAATTTTTTATCTTAGAAAGAAGTGGGAAATTATTATTGGTAAATTGATTAATTTGTTTTTCTTTTTTTGAGGCACTCACAGCTTCATAGCTTACATTTCCTGATTGCCTGGCTTTCAAACTCCCCATGAGTAATTGATCAAAGGAAGATTCTATTTTCGCTTTTAAAATTAAATCTTCACCAGCCTCTTTAACTTTAATATCTCTTGCCTTCTGAATATCCTCAAAAGCAGCATCCTCTTTTACACCTAAAATTTCATAAGGTGATTTTTCATTATTATTTTTATTACTGTTTGAATCCAAAATTTTTTACCAATACTAACAGATTAACTAATTTTATAATCCATTAAGACTTTATAAAACAATTGGTTCGACTCCACTAACAACGGGGGCAACTTTGTTTAAATTTAATTGATTATTGTCTTCAACAAATTGATTTAGATTCCACTCATTTTTGAAAAGAATAACTGGCCTATTCCAACAATCTTTAACTATTTTACAGTTGAATATTCTGCCTAGTTTGTCAATGGCTGGCCATCCATCAGAAATCCATCTAGCCAATTGATATGGCATTGTTTCAAGATTTGCATCAACACCATATTCACTTTTTAATCTGTGAGTTACTACCTCCAACTGCAATTGACCAACGGCTGCGAGTATAGGGTCTCTTTTACTCTCATCAAAGTCATAAAGAATCTGAACAGCACCTTCTTCTCGAAGTTCATTAACACCCTTTCTAAAGTTTTTAAATGCTGAGGGATTTGGATTTCTTAGCCAGCTGAATATTTCAGGACTAAAGGATGGTATGCCCTCATATTCCAGATGAGCACCAGTATAAAGAGTATCTCCAATAGAAAACATCCCTGGATTATTTAAACCAATAACATCTCCAGGATAGGCATCATCAACTACTTCTCTATCTTGCCCAAATATTTTTTGTGGTCTTGATAATCTAATTGTTTTTCCAGTTCTGGAATGTTTAACTGACATATCCTTTTCAAATTTGCCACTACAAACTCTTATAAAAGCAACCCTATCTCTGTGCTTTGGATCCATATTTGCCTGAAGCTTAAAAACAAACCCACTAAATTCATCGCTTGCAGGTTCAATATCCCCTTTATTACTATTTCTTGAAGTTGGTTTTTGTGCCATTTTTAAAAAACTATCTAAAAATGGCCTTACGCCAAAATTAGTCATGGCAGATCCAAAGAAAACTGGGGTTAAAGAGCCATTAAAAACTTTTTCTTTTTCAAATTTCGATCCTGCCTCATCAAGAACCTCCAATTCTTCAAGTGAGTTTTCAAGTAAATCTCTCTCAACATATTTTGATAGTTCTTTATCTTCAAGACTTAATCTTTTCTCATTCGATTGTTTTCCTCTCACTGCTTTATCAAATAAAATCACCTCTCTCGAAAATCTATCAATAACCCCTCTAAATTCCTCGCCACTCCCAATTGGCCAGTTTATAGGTAGGGTATTTAATCCAAGTTCTGATTCGATTTCATCAAGTAAAGAAAATGGCTCTCTTCCTGGTCTATCCATTTTATTTATGAAAGTAAATATTGGTATTTTTCGCATCTTGCAAACTTCAAACAATTTTCTAGTTTGAGGTTCTAGTCCTTTAGCAGCATCTTCCAACATAACTGCATTATCAGCAGCAGCTAATGTTCTATAAGTGTCTTCGGAGAAATCTTGGTGTCCTGGTGTATCTAATAGATTAATTACTGATCTTTCATATTCAAATTGCAATACAGTTGATGTAATAGAAATACCTCTTTGTTTCTCAAGTTCCATCCAGTCTGAGGTTGCTTTTCTCTGATTACCTCTAGCTTTTACTGCTCCTGCCTGTTGAATGGCACCTCCATACAAAAGAAGCTTCTCGGTAAGAGTCGTTTTTCCAGCATCTGGATGTGAAATAATAGCAAAATTTCTTCTTTTATTTACCGCATCCAGTATTTCTTTATTATTTAGAATTTTAGTATCTAAGCTCATTTATATAATATAAGGGCCTTTCACTTAGTTCTTAAACATTACCATAGACTATTAAATAATTTTCACCTTCTTCAAACACATCTAAAGAGGTTAGATCATTCTCTAAGGTAAAATTTTTTAACTCTTTAAAAGTATAAGAAGCTCTTAAAGATGCATAATAATCATTAGTTAAAATCTCATTATATTTTGTCGAACATTGTGCTTTGAGTTCTAAAGCAGACTTTTCATCTAATGGCCTTTTTAAGTCCTTGTGAAAATTAACAGTGATATTACTAGACAAACTTCTTATTGTGTTGAAGAAATCTTCAAGATTGGTAATGTGATGAATCAAACTGTTGCTTACAAGTAAACTTATTTTTTTTTTAAATAAAAAATTATTTGATTTAATGTCTTTGATGTCAGAACAAATGTAACGTAAATTTTTTAATTTTTTTTGATTATTAGAAATACTTTTATTATATTCTGCTCTCAAAATCATCTCTTTAGAACCATCTATTCCTACGACTGCAGTATTAGGCCATTTTATTGCTAACTTCTCAGAAATATTTCCCGGGCCACATCCTAAATCAACTATTAAATCTTTTTCACCCAAAGAAATATTTTTTTTCAAAAGATATTGATTTATTTGATTAATTAGATTAACTTCCCCTTCTGAAAAATCAGCTTCGTCATAAGAAATGACCTGCTCTTTTTCTTCCATTAATTCAGGTTCGGGGACTCTTTCCATATCCTTTCTTGAAACAAAGATTTCATATTAAACATAATTCTACACAAACCGTTAAATAGTGGTAAGAATAGTTGCAGACGCCACAGGTAGAGTTATTCTTCCAGTACGGGTTATTTACATACGTTTTTTTTTATCGTGACTGTTGCACCAAATAAAGCTTCTTCAGAGAGCAATTCCAATAATCTTAAAAAAGATGATTTTCCAAAGACTGCGCCAGCTGCTTATCCAGTTTTTTTCAGATCTTATAGTAGAAAAACTTCATCTGGCAAAAGGGAGAACTGGAGCGAAGTAGGCGAAAGGAATTTATCGGGATTAAAAGAATTAGGAAAACTTTCTGAAGAAGAATTAATCCTAATGAGAGAGATGCAAAGTAACCAAAAAGCTCAACCTTCAGGAAGATGGTTATGGATAGGCGGAACCCCTTGGATTAATAAGAACCAAAATTTCTCAGGAGCATACAACTGTACTTCAACAAACTTAATTGATTGGGAAGCCTTTGCTTTGATGATGGACTTAGCAATGATGGGATGTGGCACAGGTGCAATAATTGAGCCTCATTTTATAAACAATTTACCTACCGTAATAAACAAAATAAACATTAAATCAGTTAGTGAAGTTGGAATCACTCCTAAAGATCAAAGGAAAGAAAAATCATCACTAGAAAACAAAGGGAAAGACCTTCATATCAAAGTTGGAGATAGCAGAAGAGGATGGGTAGATAGCTATAAATATCTTCTCGAGGCATCAAGTAATGAGAGTCTTGAAAGAGAAATTGATGTTTATATTGATTTGGAAGATATTAGGCCTGCTGGAGAATCATTAAAAGGTTTTGGTGGTATGGCAAATCCTATCAAATTGAAAGATCTTTACTCTAGAGTCGCTTCACTTCTTGGAAAGGCAATTGGCAGGAAATTAAGTACAGTAGAGTGTTGTTTATTAATTGATGAAGCTGCAGTAACTATTGTTGCTGGGAATATAAGAAGAAGTGCTGGAATGAGACAATTTGCTTCAGATGATAAGGAAGCCTCATCAGCGAAAGAAAATTTATGGAGTCAAGATGAGAATGGTAATTGGAGAATAGATCCTGAAAAAGATGCCCTCAGAATGGCCAATCATACGAGGGTTTACCATACAAAACCCACTTACCAAACTATTTTGGATGCAGTAACAAAACAATTCCATTCCGGTGAGGGAGCCATTCAATTTGCCCCAGAAGCAATCGCAAGGTCAAATGCAGATATTCTCAAAGATGATGAATTGAGGAAGGAATTTATTGAAATCTACTCAGAACAAGGCAAGGATGAAGCGAGAAGTTGGATAAATAGTAGTTATGGTCCTTTTTCAGAAGAAGAGTTAAACCACAGGATGAGCCGATATGGACTTAACCCTTGTGGGGAGATCTTGGGAAATGATTTCCATTGCAATTTGGCTGAAGTTCATTTAAATCAGATTGATCCAGGAAATTTTGAAGAGCAAAAAAAAGCTTTTAAAGCAGCCGCTCTTTCTGTAGCATGCTTACTTAATCATGAATTTGAAGTTGAGCGTTACAGAAAAAGTAGGGAATATGATCCTATTGTAGGAGTTAGTTTCACTGGATTATTTGATTTTTGTGTCCATGCCTTTGGGACGCCATGGTTGAAATGGTGGGAAGCAGGAAGGCCAAATAGCGAAGAAGGGAAGGCCTTCAAAGAAAAGGAAGCTAAATTCTTAGATTCTTGGAGAAAAATAGTAAAAGAAACTGTATGGGAATATTGTGATAAGCATAATCTAAGGAGACCAAATAGATGCACAACAGTTCAGCCAGCTGGAACTAAAAGTCTTCTTACTGGAGCGGCTCCAGGATGGCATCCTCCAAAGGCTCAAAGATTCATAAGAAGAATAACTTTCAGGAAGAATGACCCAATTGCTTTAGCTTGCATGGATTATGGTTACTCAGTTGTTCCATCTCAATCTGATAAAGATGAAAATGGTTGCTTGCTCGATAATCCATTTGATCCAAGATGTACAGAATGGTTAGTTGAAATCCCTACAGAAGTTAGTTGGGCAAATATAGACGGCGCAGACCAAATAGACATCAATAATTTCTCAGCATTAGCTCAATTTGATTTTTATATGCAAGTTCAGAAATTTTACACAGAGCATAATACCTCTGCAACCGTAGAATTTAGAGAAAATGAAATCGAGGATTTAGCTAAGGCTATTCATAATGCAATAGAAAATAATGAGGGATATATTTCAGCAGCATTGCTAGCTAGATTTAGTGCTAATGCTACTTTTCCTAGATTGCCCTTTGAACCAATAAGTAAAGAGGAATATATATCATTGCAGAATAAAGTAATAGAAAGGAAAGTCAATAACGATTTCTTTGACGCTCTTAATAAATATGATGTTGGAGAGCTATCTGAAGCAGGACCAGCAGGTTGTGATTCAGATAAATGCCTTCTCCCTCTCGCTAAACCGAAAGATTAATTTTTAAATTTTTTGTAAATAATAAGTATTAATTAGTTTTTAAAAATTTAATTTATGGCTACCTCTTTATTAGGGACATAAATTATTGATGACATTAAGCCTAAATATCGGGAACTTATTTAATGATTCCTCAACTCATGCTTTAGTGGACGAGCTAAGAAAAAGAACATCAGAAGAGGATATCTTAGATTTTGAGGAAAAATTTAACTCCAGAAACGAAAAAAATCTACACATTTACATATGTAGATTTTTAAAAAATAGATCAATATCCAGAGGGCTAGCCTCTAGATGGTTAATGACCATAATTGAAAGCAAAGAATCAAAAATTGATGCTTTGCAAAATTAAATAATTAGGTCAGCCCTGATAGTTTCCATAGAGCAATCCCAAAAATTGAGAACCCCATAATAAAAGTAAAAGCCAAAGCATTTACCAATTGAACTTTATCATTCATTCTGTTTGCGAATGGTAATAATTGGGCAAATAATGGAGTCTCTTCAACTATTGCGGATTTTTTTACTGTAGGTTTTTTGCTTCTAGAAAACATAAAACAAATTTTATAATCTTAAGAATTTTACATTTAAAAGTTGATTAAATAAAAAATACTTCTCAAAAACGAACAAAATGTAACCTGCAAGAAACTACATAAAGAAAAACATAAATTTCTTTATTAGGAGACAATTTCATTATTGAAGCATTAAGTTTATTTATTAAAGGCCTGGACAAATAATTTTCTTGAATGCTATTATAAAACTGTAGCAACCGCTACCAAAACGTTCAACTTGCGTATAGCAAGCCGCAAATCGACTTAAGCCATGGAACGGGGACTTAAGCGAAACCGGAGCTAAAAAAATGACTCTAATTTACAGAGGACAAAAGTACGTCCAGAACAAAGCAGCAGCTAAAAAGCAGCACATCGAGCTAACTTATAGAGGAAAAGCTTACACAAGCTAGTTCATTTATCCAATAAAAAAAACCACTTTGAGTGGTTTTTTTTTGTCCAAACTTAATCTACCAAATCACTTAATACTTCTAACAAGTATTAAACTAATATGATTTAATTGCATTTATATATTTGATAACTATGGCAAATCAGAAACCTTTATTTAAAGCACCTTATGACATAAAAGATGTAAGTGCTCTTTTCGCCATAGTTGCCTTCGTTTTAATAATCGCTGCCATGGTTGGAAATAACTTATTTGGTTTATTTCAACAAAATGTCAACTTCGGATGATTTATTGTTAGCCGACTAGATTTTTTATGAACTAAATGTGACTAATGTTAGAATTTTTAACGATTAACTCATCATAATTAATAAAAATTCCTATCTCAAACTAGTTTCTTGAAATGATTTTTAAATCTTTGAATTTATAGACTGTGATTAATTTCTTATGTTATGGTTTCAAGTTCAATAAAACTTAATAACCTGTTGGAGGGGTGGTCGAGTGGTTTAAGGCTCTACTCTTGAAAACTAACGAGTCTCGACTAAATTAAATTTTTAAGATACTTCAAAAGCGTTTATGTAACCAAGTTCTTAAGAAGACAATATTGATAATCAAAATAGCTATCAAGACAAGGAGACCAGATAGAGACCAGTAGTGTATTTTGTTGTTTGGATCTAGTCCTCACAACTAGAGCCTTAACTATATGTTGTAAGGTATCTGTAAAATTAGCCTGGTATGTTCGGTCCTCCAAAAAGGGGAGCAAATTACTCCCAATATTTTTATTTTCGTAAAATAGATAACTCCTTTTGATCCTCCTTGTATTTCTCCATATCCCATGTGAGCAAGTTTTTTTAAAGTAGCTTGTATAAAATCACTCTCCCATTTTCTCCTCTCATTAACTGATAAAGATACAACAATGTCTCTATAAGCCATGTGAGATTTTACTTTAGATGTAATTTTAAGAATTCTCCTCATTAACTTCTCCTAATCAGTTGCATTATTTCTTTTTCAAATTCAATAATATACTTATCACTAAAATCAAGAATTTTAGTTCCCTTGGTTTATAGAATCCTCCTAGACAAATTCCTCTGGATTATCAACAGTACTAATGGTATGAATTAAACCTGATAACTTACCAACTTTCTCAGCCGACTTTCCAACAACTTCAGCGCCAATTCCGTTATGGCAAACGTAACACAATGTTATGTCGAGTCATTTTCTTAAGGATAAATATAAATTATAGTTTTTTAAATCGATGAGAAATTTTTAATTTTCCAGTTACTATTTTTAAAGGGATCATATATGGAGGAAGTTCGGATTTTAAAGCCTTCTTTATATTATTTATATTAATATTAATATTATCTTCTGAATCTATAAGCAGTTCAGCATGTTGTCCAGTAATAGGATTATCTATTGCATAAGCTTTTGCATATTTTATTGAAGGTAAGCTTAAAGCTACTCTCTCAATCTCAGATGGCATAAATTTTAAACCGCCAACATTAATAACGTCAGAATCTCTGCCCGTAATTCTTAAATAATTATCTTGATTTGATTCAACAATATCTTTTGTACAGTACCATCCATCACCATCAAAAGGGCTTTCTGCATTTAAATAGCCTAACATTTTGTTTTTTGATTTTATATGTAAAACATTATTTACAATTTTCGTTTCAACTCCTTCCCCACCAACTTTCATAAATAATGAATTTCGAGCAAAAGATTTAATTCTCAAAATACCCAGTTCAGACATTCCATAAGTTTGTCTAAAAGATATAGAGGGTAGTCTTTCACAAAGATTTTTAAGTGTATATTCATCTAATCTTTCCGTTCCATAAGATATCACTTTTAAACTTTTTGGAATTATTTGATGGATATCATCACACAACAATAAAAGCCTTAAAAAGGTAGGTGTAGTTGGTAGTAATTCAATCTGATGTTTACCGCATAAAGAAATAACTTCCTCTATGTTTCTATTTTTTATAGTAATTACAGTACCTCTATTAAATAACATGTGAAGCAATGTATTAATGCCACCTATATGATCAAATAGTAAAAATGATAAAGTTTTCATTGGTTTTCTAGGAGTTTTATATCTCTCTAAAAATTTCTCTAGGTCATGTAATATCGCTTTAGGTCGGCCAGTAGTACCAGTTGTAAAAAGAATTAATCCTGGATTACCAGATGCTCTCAAAAGTTTTAGTAAATCATGATTAAATACTTCTCTCTGAATTACTCTTTTTAACTTATTTTTTTCATAAATATACTGGACTTTTGCTTCTTTAAAAAAATAATCATGATCTTGTTTAGTTTCTATTGTCAAAGGCACTAGAATACAGCCTTTATCTATAAGTCTTAGAAATGTAAAAATACTTTCATGATCAAAATCACCAATTATTGCAACCACATCTCCAGAATTCACCTGATCTAAATCATCAATGATAATTTTCTCAAGTTGATCAAAATAGATATTCTTTCCTGCATTTATAAGAAATGGTTGGTCATAACCTTCCCATATTTTACAAAGCTCATCTAAAACCATTATTACCTCCAACAGGAAATACCATACCAGTAAGACTAGAAGAATCAGGAGATAAGATTAACTTTACAATATCAAAAACATCTTGGTGGTTAAATTCTTTTTTTATAATTTGATTTTTTAATATGTTTTTTATCTGAACTTCATTTATTCCTCTAATTAAATTTGTTCTTATAGGTCCTGGTGCAATGCAATTTACTGTAATCTTGAAATTTGCTAACTCTTTTGCTAAAACTTTTGAAAAGCACTCTACTCCCGCTTTACTAGCAGAGTATACAGATTCACCCTCCAAAGCAATTGATACTGCAATTGTTGAAAAATTAATAATTCTTCCTTTTCCTGATCTAATAATCAAAGGAGCAAAAACTTGATTTGTATAAATTGTTCCTATTAAATTTGTATTAATTATATTTTCAATTACATTCTTAGGAGTTGTTAATGCCAAATTCATTGATGCTATTCCTGCACAATTAATTAGTGCAAAAACTGGTTCACCTAAATCTTTTATTTTTTTATACGTTTTCCTTAAATCTTCATAATTTCTAATATCGCAATTTAAATGATTCTCAAAATTGGAACTTCTTCTAGAAATTCTAATAACTTTATGATTATCATTTTCTAAACTTTGAGCAATAAATTTACCTAAACCTGAAGATCCTCCTGTTACTATAATCATTTATTCTTTTGTTCAGAAAACTGTTTATTAAATTCTATGGCGAGAGATTCAGGATTTTTAAAAATACTTGACATTGTAGACATTGCTTTTTCAGATTTCCAGTCAAATTCGAATCCAATTTCACTAGCCTTGTCTTCAAGTGCAATGCAAAGTTGCACGAGACCTAAAGAATCGAAAATTGAATTTGGGCCAACTAAGTTAGAATTACTATTAAAATTTTCCTTTTTAATTTTATTGTCTGAAACTGAAATAACTATATCAATAATTTCATCCTCAGTAATCATTAATAATCTAGCTATAAATATTTTTTTAGTATATCAATCCTGAAAATTCAAGACTTTTATTTTTCATATTTGTAATAAATTTCTCCAAAAAACGATTCTATAAGATAATGAATTTAATAACAGAATCTTTCTTGAAGAATATCAAAAAAAAAAAATATTGTGTTGTTGTTGCACATCCTGACGATGAAATACTTTGGGCAAGTTCTTTATTAGAAAATGCTGAAATAATAATTATTTGTTTTAGCGGAATTCCAGGAAATAAAGAATTAACTATTGCTAGAGAAAAAGTAAAAGAAAATTATACTTTGCCTAATACAATATTTTTAGACTTATATCAAGCATCACCATCATTAATTCCAACGGACTGGAAAACAGGGGAAAGATCAAAGTATGGAATGAAATTTGGAAGATCTATGGTTGATTATAAGGAAAATTATTTTCAACTTATTAAAAAATTAGATAAATTTTTATCAAAAATTGAAATAGTTTATACACATAGTCCATGGGGAGAATATGGACATCCAGAGCATGTTCAAGTTAACCATTCAATTATTGAGTTATCGAAAAAATATGAATTTGAGACATGGGTTTTTGGATATACATCAAAAAAGACCTTAGAAATGATGGAACAAAACGCATACTTATTGAACCAAAATCCTAAAATGCTAAGATCAAATTTAGCTATTTATGACCAATTAAAGAAACTATATATAACTTACGGTTGTTGGACATATTTTGATAACTATAAGCCACCAAATTTTGATATCTTTTACAAATTAGAAACAAAAAATTTAACTACTAATTTGCATAAAAATCCTCTAATGATTAACTACATTGAAAATCAAGAAAATAATTATAAAAAAATGCTTTTATTGAAAATTTTTTATAAATTGATTTTTTTTATTCGAATATCTCAAAACTTAATAAAGTTCATTTTTAAATTATTAGTAAAAAAATAATTATGGCTATTTCTATAATAAGAGAGAATGAATTAAATAAAGTAATAAAATTTCTTGCTCTAGGTTTTTCTTGGTCATTAGAAAGATCTAATAAAGTAAAAAATTATATTAAAAAAGCAAATAAAGATATAGATTTTTACGGTTTCTATATTTTTAATTCTGATAATGAAATTAATGGTGCAGTCTTATCTCCTTACCAAGGAAAATATTTTTCAAGGGGAGAAGAAATTCGCGTAGCTAATCTAATGTCTTGGTATGTCTCGCCAAACATTAGAGGTATGGAATCCATTCAACTTGCTAAATCTGCTGTTGATTATTTGAATAAAAGAAAATATTCAGTTGTAAATTTTACACCAAATAACATAGCAATTACAGTTTTTCTTAGTTTTGGATTTAAGTATATGGATATACTTACAGCTAGATTTTTTTATTTTGAGGGATTTAAATATTTTTCACCATTTGCATTTAAAAAATATGTAAGAAAAATAATACCTGTAAAAGATATCTATTCTTCATTTAAAGAAAATTTTAAGAGTGGCACAAAAACTTATAAAATCGTACTTAATAATAATGATATTATTTTCAAAGCTGTCAAAACTACGCGGAAGAAGAAAATACTAGGATTAAATATCTTCTTGCCAGTTTTATACATAACCCCCCTAATAAAAAAAGAATATGTTCTTGAGAATATTGAGATATTCTCCAGCGCCTTATGTTATTATTTTTTAGTTTTATTTATTGAATTAGATATAGAAAAAAAATATTTAATATCAAACAATGATTTTCACAAAAGATTTAAACCGCGTTATTTATGTTTTTCAAAAGAAAAAAATTTTAAAGTGATTCCATTTTTTGGTAGTGAACTTACAATAAAATAAGACTCTTTTATAAAGAACTACGTTTATGCACGTTAAGTAAGATGCAAGTTCTTTGTGATTACGTTCAATAATTGATTTTAAAGTTAATCCAAATTTAGTTGGATCTACTGGATTGCCATATTGCCTTTCTGGTAATAGGCCAGCAGCACCTTCAAAAGACTTAATTAGAGTTTCAATTTCTCTAGCCTCATGTTCAATCTTCTGCTGATCGTTAAAAGACTTAAATAAGCGTTCTTCTAAACTCATTAATTCCACCTCGTAATTTTTGTAAGTTTGTTTGGTTTACCTCTTTTGCCAAAATATTTTTGCTCTGTAGCTTGTTTGCTCCATACAATTTTTTTACCTTTATGCTCTTTATCTTTTTTAGATAATGGGACACTCATAACAACAAACTGCTTACCTTGTTGAAACTTAACCTTCATATAAAGTGACTTTAATTTGGTTTCTGTAATTCCCAAATCACTAGCCATTTCTTTGGTAGTTCTTGGTTGATATCTATTAGGCATTAGATTAATAAAAGAAAAATGGGAGTCCGTAAACAAAAAACTCCCAGAGTTACGCCAGATGGGTTGCACCACTCCTATTGTAATTACTGGGTTTTAACCATGTTTTTAGTCAACTTTTATGTACTAATATCTACAGGTAAACCAATTAAAATATGAAGCGATATTACTGATTTTCAGTCCAAACTTCCTCAGTTCTTCTCCAACCTTGAGCAATTAATTTTTTCCATTCTTCTCTAGCCGCTTCTTTCTTTAATTCTTCTCTAGTTGTCATCACAGGTGGTTCTTTCCCCCATGTAGAAGTAACCTTCCCAGAATCAATAAACATATATTTAAAAAATTGGTCTTTATTATTCGTATTTTCAATAAACCTTTTAACTCTTGATCTATTTGAATTAACCAACCAGTAAGACTTAGCCATATTAATCTTTAGGCCATTGATGTGGAACTAAACCTCCAAGTGCAGCTTTATTTCTTGGAGTATCTTTAAAAAATGCAGCATCACATTGCCTACAACCCCAAGTTCTATTAATAGGAAAGTCAGGGATACAGCCAATTACAAATATATCGTCACGAAAAAAATCCTCCTCTAGTGGCTTACCTAAAACAGCTTTTCTAACTTCTTTTGTTTTGCATCTAGGGCAAATAGTTGGTTTCCTATCAGTAATGAACCAATCTTCTCTTTCTGGTATTGGATTGCAATTCATAATTACCAATCCCTCTCTAAGCAATCAGGTGGATAATAAATTTTATAGTTACACCTTACACAAGCCCATTTAGCTGAAGGCATTTCTAAAGAGCAGCCCATAATTGCATATTTACCAGAGTGAGCAACTTCAGCAGAAGGCATACCCCAGAGGCATGGTTTTATACCTTTTTTAAGTTTGCATCTAGGACAGTTTTGAATCTTATACCACCTATATTCCCCCTCATGCAACTCCATAACATTCTTCATCATTTGGCCTCGAAAGTACTGAGTGTCATCAATAGGTGTTGGATCTTTTCTTTTCATAATTATTGTTGTTGCTGTTGTTGTTGGTCTAATAAATTTAATGTCTGTAAAACGTCTTGTTTATCATATCCCTTTTGATAAGTTGCGGTATGAACAGCTTCACTATGTCCCATAAATTTTGATGCTGAAGCTGTATTGATATTCATATTTGCAGTTCGATAACCATAAGCGTGTCTTAGGTCATAAGCTTGGAAAGCTGAATTGGTTTTTTTAGCCAGCCATTTGGTATATCTTCTGTTAAATGATTTTAAAAATGCAGAATCATAATCCTCAGTTTTATCAATACTAAATTCCTTATGTACATTCATAATGTCTAATGACTTTGCCCACTCTTGGTTTAATGCTGGTGTAATTCTCCATTCTGATGGCTCTTCACTTTTGGGTACTGTTAATACTTCAGCCATAATCTTTCCAGATTCTTCAAATGGTTTAATGCTCCATACTTCTGAGGTTCTAGTACCAAAAACTAATTGAGCAGCCAAAGCCCAACCCCATGTTGGATCTTCTCTCAATAATCTTGCATGGTATAGATATTCCTCATCTTTTAATCTTTTTCTGGATCTTTTTTTAGCGTCATCTTTGTAAGCTTTTTGAGTAGCTGTTGCCCATTCCTGTAATTTTTTCAAATTAGGAATTTCTGCAAACTTAGCCAGCCTTAAAAAATGTTTTGCAGTATCCGCTTTTTTCTTTGATCCAGTTGGTGCTTTATTAGCAAGTTCAACAATATTTTCATAATTTAGAATTTTATGTTTTTCCATCTGTAACAGATAACCTTCAATCTGTTTCCACCCAGCCATGTTTTGATTATTATTTCTGTCCTTATCTTCAGCACTCCAAAAGTCCTCTTCAAATCTTTTGATAATATCTCCAACTTTTCTACTTTGTTTATCTACTTCAATCTTTTCTTCTTCAGTTACTTGCCAATTCTTCCAATTAAATAATCCAGACTTTTTCTCCAGACCTAATTTCTTAGCCAACCTAACAGCTTCCTTATGATTACCAATTTCTGCTTTTAAATTTATTGGAACCCATTGTTGGAGATTCTGTTTAGATTTTGGATCTTTTGAAGGTAAAACAGCCCTAAGAGTAAAACCATCTCTCCTTATATATATAGTCACTCCTACTCTTTCCTTTTTAAGTAGGTCATTAGTAGCATCTAACTTTGCTTGTAATACAACTGTTGAATTGGCCATTTTTGTTCGGAAAATTAGCGTGGACTACCCTGCGTGGACTAATTCTAACCAATATGTACAAATAGGTGCAAGTTAACCTATATTCTGTCAATCAAAAAATAGTTTCATTTCATAACCCCTGAGAACCCTAGTTATAACGTGAATTGCTTGACTATGACTGACTTCTTATGATATATATTAATGGTTCGGATACAACTGAATAACCCGTTGGAGGGGTGGTCGAGTGGTTTAAGGCTCTAGTCTTGAAAACTAGCGTGTCTGCAAGGGCACCGTGGGTTCGAATCCCACCCCCTCCGTTCTAATAAAAAGCAAATGAAATTCAACTAAATAATATAAACGCCTTTTTAATACGTTCTTGTTAAGATAAGATTTATTTTGACTATGAGTAAAGGATTTGCCACAGATAATTTAATATCCAAAAAATTGAAAAAAAAAGTTATTTCAAATGAACCTCAAGGTAGATTGATATCTTGGTCTCCTTGGCCACCAGCTAATTTTCAGACAAGATATCCTGCTTTCCCTTTTGTTCTTACAATATTGATAGTAGTAATCGGGCAATGGTATCTATCTCTTCTAAGATAACTGAACATGGTTTTTATCTTTAAATTTCAGATAAATTGAGTTTGAGAATTAATTTTGTTTTTTTCAATTTTATTATTAGCCCATCTTCAGGCGGCAATAATCCCGATATTATTAGGAATTAGATCGATCAAAAAATTCAAACACATTCGCCAGAACGAATTGATACCTTTAGGTTTTATTTTTTTAGGATTGGCATCCATTTCTGAGATGATAGATCATACCCACACATCTTGGATTTATGTAGATCATTCCTCTCTATTTAATTGGTTATTTTATTCTTTCCTATCTTTAGGTCTAACATGTTTATCAATATCAGTTTTAAAAAATAAATTTATTCAAAAAACTAATTTTTGCATTTCTTTGTGTTCAATAATCTCATATTTTTTATTTGATAAAACGATTGCTCTTCTTTTTCAAGTAATAATAAGTATCTTTCTAATTATAAATTGGCAAAGAGTTTTTAAAGATTGGCTTTTTATCCTTTACCCAATATTTGGTATTTTTTTTACGACTTTCTTTGGAACAAGGCTTTCAATAAGTGGTGATCAATTTTGGCATATTTTAATAGGTCCATCCGGAACAATTAGCGTTCTTACCTTTTATTTAGTATTAAAGAGATCGGGTAAAAAATTTACTTAAGATTCTTATGAAAATATTTGTATTTGTAAGTTTTATAGTGTACTTAGTCACAATAATTTCTCCAGTTGAAATCTTTGCTGATACGGCACTTGATGTTTACATGAATGATTTTTATTCTAAATCTAATGAAGCTAGCCAGATTCTTAAAGAAATCGAAAATAGTCTAAAAGAGGGGTCAAGAAAAAAAGTATGCTCTAGGCAAAGAGAGGCCGCAAGATTAGGTCTATTAGCTAATAAATCATTAATTAAAGCCTTTGAAATAGAGGGAGCTAATCCACCAATGCAAGCGATAAAGGCAAGTCAACAAAGATGGGAATCTATTCTGAATGAGTGCTGAAGAAAGTCAGTAAATCTGTAAATCTTTTTAAATTTGCATTCTTACAGATTTACTAATTAAAGGAATTTCAGGTTCAACTCCAAAAATACATTGAGAAATCGAATAGATAAAAATACATATTGTAAATATAAAAATTATTGAGCCTAATTCAACTATGGGAAATATTCTCAAGAAATATGAAATTATAATCAAGGCAATATCAATAAGTAATGCTTGGCATGCGTTATATCTAACGAAATAGGGAACATTTGGATTTCTTGCTAATCCAGCAAACAAAATTATAAATAATAAAAAACTACCAAAAGGCAAAGATTTTTCAATTATTGCTATAGGGAAAGTTATTAATAATAGTATTTTTAAAAATGAATATTTATAGAACAAATAATATCCAAAAGGAATTGAAGCCTTTAATGGCAAAGTATACAAAAATACTGATGAGAGTCTCTGGAATATCTGATTCAATATATTATTGAGATTTCGTATTTATATTTTAACCTAATTTTTCTGAACTTAATAAAAGACTTAGCCTCGAAAAAATCAACTTTGGCAGATGGTTCTTAAATATTAGATAATTGATTAAGGTTCATAATTCAAAATGCGTATCCTACATACAATGTTGAGGGTTGGAGATTTAGATAAATCCATTGATTTTTACGTCAATAGATTAGGAATGAATTTATTAAGAAAAAAAGATTACCCTCATGGAAAATTCACTTTGGCATTTGTTGGTTATGGCTCAGAAAAAGAAAACACAGTAATTGAATTAACTTATAACTGGGACAAAAAGTCTGAAGACTATGAGCTTGGAGATAAATATGGTCATATAGCTATTGGAGTAAAAGATATTCATCTAATTTGCCAAGGATTAGAAAATAATGGTTGCAAAATAACAACCAAACCTAAAACAATGAAAAACAGTACTACTGTATTGGCTTTTGTTGAGGATCCTGATGGTTATAAAATTGAACTTATTGAAAGAAATTAAAAGCTCAGAAATCTTTAATTCAATAAACAAATAACTAAAATTTAAAAGAGATTTAGTTATCTAATATATCGTTATCAGGTAAAAAATATCTCTAAGAACTTGTTGGATAGATTCAGCAGTTTAAATTTTTGTAAAAGATTTTTTCTAAGTTGAGGAATTATTAAAAATTTAATTTTAATTACTAGAAACTACTTTTAATCAATCTATATAGAATGAGTAGACAATCTATTTAGATTTATCTATTATAGAATTATCGCATAAACCTTATGCCTAGTAATTGGTCAAAAATAAGAGATGAATGGCTTGATAGAACCGCTCTTGCGAAAGATGATGCCAAATGGGCATTAGAAGCTTTAATTAATTCTGAAGAAGAGTTATTTGAAATCGAGCAAAAAATAAAGAATAAAGAGGACGCTATAAGTGAAGTAAAATTTTTAAAGAAAAAGGTTAAAGAAACTATCTCCTCTAAAGAAATTAGTCTCGATGATATTGCATTAAATACTTCAAATTCAAACAAAGTACAGATCTCAGTACCATCAAATCTTACTTATCTTTTGAAAGTTTGGGCAGCAGCAGAAGGAAGAGATCTATCAAGTGTTGCTTTTCAATGTTTAGAAACTGGTATAAGGGAAATGAAAAGCAAAGGTTCAATACCTTCTGTAGCAGTAAATAGATATGACTCAGCCTGTCAAAAGAGGATTGCACTAGCAGAAGTAAACAATCTATTGGAGAAATACGAAATTGCTCAGAATGAAATCAAATAATGATGAATAACAAAAAAATTATTAAAGGACACAAAACATTAATATCATCAAGTTTAAATGTAGATACTTCTATAGATAAATTTAAAGATGGAATAATTTATACTCTTTATTCTGATCAATTTAATTCACTTAAAGTTGGTTTTGCTGAAAATGATAAGGTTCTAGAAAAAAAATTATCAAGTGAAGCATTGATATTATTGGATATGAAAAAAGGCAAAAAGAAAGATCTATGTTTATTAATAACTACTTTAAAAGAACTTGGTATCAAATATTCAGACAATTTTTATTTCAAATACTCAAGATCTTTAATGAGACATTTAACTACTTTAGGTTGGCCTGTTGGGAGATCACTTTATAAACAAAGAAAGATTAAAAAAGAACTTGTATGTGCATAAATTTAAATGTAATCACACTCTAAAGTTTCTCTAGTTTCTCTATTTGTAATTGGATTAGTTCCAGTAGCACTCTCACAAAATTTCCTAATAATATCTTTTGGCAAAAAAACATTTGTGAAGTCTGCGCCTTGTATTTTTACATTTTCGAACTGGGTACTATAAGCAAAAGAATCCTCCAAGTTAGTATTTGATAAATCTGTTCCATCTAAAACGGCTGAGTCTAAAGTTACTTCTCTTAAGTTGGAGTTACTTAAATTAGTATCTTTCAATTTTGCTCCATAAAGAGTCGCATTTTGGAGCTCACAACCTGACAAATTTGCGTCTTGTAAATCAGTCAAATAGAAAGTTGCTCCTTTTAAATCAGATCCAGAAAAATCAGCCCCCACCAAAGATTGTTTACCATAATCCAACGCAGCGAAGCTTCTATAAGGGAGGGTTAAAACAACTATTAAAAAAGTTAAAATTATAAATCTCATTTGTTTGAGTAGTATCTCAATAAATTCTAACTTCTTAAGCTGAAATCTAAAAATTAATTATTTACTGAATGCTATATTTATTGAAATAGCAAATCACGAACTAGGTTTTGGATATAAGTCCTTATGATGCGATTGTTGTTGGTTCTGGAGCTACAGGAGGAATAGCAGCACTTACTTTGGCAGAACAAGGGATCAAAGTTTTAGTAATAGAAGCAGGGCCTCAAGTTAAAAGGCATGAAGCTAGTAATCATGAGCCAAAAAGTACATTAAAAAGATTATCAGGAGTTTTAACAAAAAAACATGCCAAACAATGCCAACATCCTGGGTATTGGAAAAATAATCCTGACTTATATTCAAATGAATTGAAGCATCCTTATGACTTCCCCAAAAAAAAGCCATTTCTTTGGACCCAAGGAAAACAATATGGGGGGAGATCATTAACTTGGGGAGGTATAACATTAAGACTTTCCTCAGATGACTTTCATCCGGCTAAAAAAGACGGATTCGGACCAAACTGGCCTATTTCATACGATGAACTATCCCCACACTATGATTTCATTGAAAATTTCTGCGGCATCTATGGACGAAAAGATGACATTAAAGAAGTCCCAAACGGTAAATATATTGGTGAAATACCTCTTACAGAAAACGAAAATGTTTTTGGCAGCAAAGTAAAATCAAAATTAAACTATCCATTTATCCAATCAAGAGGATTTGACCGTAATTCATCAGTAAAAGAAAAAAAATGGCCCAAGTCCTCTAGCTTAGGAAGCTCCTTAAAAAGAGCTTTAGATACTGGAAATGTACAAATAATCTCTAATTACCTAGTGGAGTCTTTTGAGGTTAACAAGGCAACAGAGCTTGCCTCAAAACTAACGATCGTAAACCTAGAAAATGGACAAAAAGAAGTATTGAATTGTGATTTAATTCTTCTCTGCGCATCAACAATTTCAACACTGAGAATACTACTCAGCTCAGAACATAAATCAAATTCCTCAGGTTTTAAAGATATTTCTGGAAAATTAGGTAAATACCTTATGGACCATATATCTATATGTAGATTTTTTTCAGTCCCAAAAACAAAAAACTCAGGAAAACCATTAGATAATCCTCCCGATCTGTCTGGAGCAGGCAGCTTCTTTATTCCATTCGGTTCAAATTTACCAAAAATTGACGACATAAATTTCCATAGAGGTTATGGAATCTGGGGAGCAATTGATCGATTAGGAATACCTAAATTTTTGCAAAAAGACACAAACACCTCCATTGGCTTTCTTATCGCCCATGGAGAAGTCCTTCCTAGAGAGAAAAATTCAGTTTCTCTTTCAAGAAAAACAGATGAATGGGGTATCCCAATCCCTTACATTGAATTCGAATGGAGCGAAAATGAGTTAGAAATGGCTAAACATATGGAAAACACAATACGTAAATCAATCAAAGCTGCAAATGGAGAAATAAAAAATATTAATGAACTAATGAATATCCCATTAGGGAGTCTATTTACAAAAAATTTGATCGCACTTTCAGATAGTCCTCCTCCTCCTGGATATTACATTCATGAAGTAGGGGGAGCACCAATGGGGATAAATGAAGAAAATAGCGTAGTTGATAAATTTAATAGATTATGGAGATGCAAGAATGTACTTGTACTAGATGGAGCATGCTGGCCTACATCTTCTTGGCAAAGCCCTACACTTACTATGATGGCCTTGAGTAGAAGAGCCTGTTTAAATATTAAAAAGACTTAGAGGGTGTAAATAATTGATTTAAATAAATTTCTGATACAGAATTATCTGTACATCCGTTTTGAACGAGAAAAGTAGCTAATGCTGAATTTATAAGCTTATATTGATCCCATGTTGGGTTACTTAATACGAAATCTTTCATAGTATTATAAAGAGTTTCTGAAAGCTCTGTTTCTAAAGAGACTTTATTTGAAGAGCACTCGGCAATTTTCTTTTCAGTAGAATTTGATTGGCTGATTTGATCCATAAATTTATATTTTTCTGCATAACCATAATGATATTTTTTTCTAAAAAAATCAAAAAATGTCTGCTAGAAAACTTTTTTAATTATCAAATGAGACTCAAGTTATAAGTAAGTTTTTAAAAAACTTCCTTTTTAAATAAGGAAATTGAATAAACCTTAAAGAAAAGTCAACAATAATGCTGATGTCCTGTTTTTTTAGAAAAATACTGGCATTTCTAATCCAATGTGGATTTGGGCGTGGAAAACAACCTATAAATTGTGGAAAATCTAGCTCAAAATACCTTCAAGATTTTATATTAAGAATACTTATATATAGTGAGTCTATTAAGACTAAGTCGAGAAAGAGACAGGTGATTAATTGATTTTCAACGTATTTTCTTAAGATTTAGTCTTCATTAAGCAAGCGAAGCGTGACAGGGCCTAAAGGATGTTTTGAATTTGGATAAATACTATGGTGATGATGATGGTGATTATGTTCATGTTGATGAGACTCAACATGTTCATTTTCTAAGTAACGATCTCCTCCTGCGTTTGATTTCTCTTGGTTATGAGTTGGATTTTGTATTTCACAAGCACCATTACATTCAGGGTCACATAAATCACAGCTAATCCCCAAGCCCTCTACATGGTCATGATGACTTTCTTGTACCATACCAACTTCTTTTTCAAAGCCAAATAAATTTGATCTATATTTACAAGTTGAGCAATTCATAAAATTCTTACCTTCGTTATTAAGAATCTCTTCAATCCTTTCTACAAAAGTGTCGACCACATAAGACTGTGACGAAAGATATTTTGCATGTATAAATAAAATATTTGGGTTATTAATCGCAACTAAATCACTTTGCCTTTTTATTCTGGTGACAAGGACACCTGAGAAAAGGAAATAAGGGAAAATAATTATATTTTTATAACCAAGTCTCACAACATTTTTCAAGCCAGGTTCAACGAGAGGGAAAGTTACTCCAGAAAAAACTGTTTCCCCCCACCCTAAACCAATACCCTCTACGATCATTCTCGTTATTTTTGAAACATTGGAATTCGCATCTGGGTCGGAAGAGCCTCTACCAACAACAACTAATAATGATTCCTCAGGTTTGAGAGTATTATTTTGCTTAAATACATCTTTGACTCTTTCACAAGCTGCACTAATCATTAAATTATTAATACCTAATTCTCTTCCATAAATTATTTCAATACCTGTTTTACTTGAATAATTCATAAGCAAGCTAGGTATATCATTTTTTACATGGCCCGCGGCGAAAAGCATTGCGGGTATTGCAATCACTTTTTTTATAGAAAGATCTTTTAACTTGTCTAGAGCATCAACAATCGAAGGTTTTGCGAATTCCAAGAAACCATATTCAACTAAAAATTTTGGATATCTTTTTTGTATGAGCTTAGTTAATTCTTGAAATTCAGTAATGGCTAGTTTATTTCTACTCCCGTGTCCACAGATAAGTATCGCTACTTGATTATTTAACTTCGAATCTAAATTATCCAAATTCAAGTTATTACTTATACCATAATAGTAAAGAACAATATCATGTAGTGAAAAATAATTATAATAACTTGCTTGAAGTTCCAAATATTAACTCAAAGGATGCAAAATTAAAAAAATTAATTTATGACGTGAATGATTCCTTATTTTGTGGGAGTAATTATTCTAAGGAAAAATCCGAACACCTATGCATATGTAGTGGAGGTACAACCTCTAGTTGTGCAAAAAATGGTTTTACAACTCTTGATCTAAGAAAAAATTACTGCAAAATTCACCTAGATAGAAAAACCAATTTAGTAACAATTGGAGGGGGAGTAATAATGGGGGATCTAGTAAATTATTTACAAAAATATAATCGAAGTTTTCCAATCGGACTCTCTAAACTTCCCGGTGCAGGCTATATACTTACTGGTGGAGTAAGCCCGCTCAGTAGAGCCTACGGATTAGCCATTGATAATATTGAATCAATAAAAGGTTTCTTGGGTAACGGCACATTTATATCTTTAAAAAAAAATCAAATAAATCCAGAAGAACAATTGATTTGGGAAGCAATTAAAGGCGCATCTCCTTTCTTCTCAATTATTACCGAAATAGAACTTAAAACTATCCAATCTAATCCTATTGAGGTTATTGAAGGATTTGTAAATCTAAATGAACTTTCAGAAATAATAAAACTATCAGAGGAATTTCCAGAAAATATTAGTCTTCAATGGATTTATGCCCAAAAAATTTATATATATATTTTTGCTGAACTTAAAAATAATTTAGAGGATAAAAGAACAGAAGAATACTTAATGCTTCTAGACAAATTTCCTGCTCTAAAAAAACAATTTTATGAGAACTTTAACAAAATAAATTTCTTCCCAAAGGAATTAAATTTATATGAGCTTAATGCAAATAACCATTCTGAAGTAATTAGTCTTCTTGGAGAAGATTTAAAAAATCATATCCCAAGTTTCATAAAATGTTTGAATGAAATAATGGATAATAAACCTAATAATTCCTGTTATGTTGCTTCTCAACAACTAGGGTGCAAAACAAAAAAGTTAAATCATGGCTCAAGCTTTTTTGTTCATAGAAAAAGTACTTGGAAACCATGGATATATGCATCATGGAAAAAGAATGATCTTAGAGAAAAAGAAGTTGCTTTGGACTGGATTTATAAATCGTGGAACGACCTAAAAAGTTTTTATCCAAATATTCACTTAGCCCAACTACATAATCATTTAGATTCACATGAGGAAGAAATTACATTAGCCTTTGGAAATAGAATAAATGAATTAAAAACTTTAAAGAATATTTTTGACCCACAAGGTATTTTGCCTCCTTTATAAGGTAACTTCATAATTATAAAGAAAATTAAAATGTCAAATTTCTCAAGATATTTATCTAAAAATTGGTTAGATGATCCAAAGTCAAATATTCTCTCTGGCTTAGTTGTTGCTTTTGCAATGATTCCAGAAGCAATTGCTTTTTCAGGTATAGCTGGTGTAGATCCTAAAGTTGGCCTATTTGGTGCATTTTGCTTATCTATAACAATTGCTATTGTTGGAGGAAGAAGGGGCATGATCACTTCTGCCACAGGTTCAACAGCTCTTTTAATGACTGGACTTGTTGCCTATGGAGAATCACAAGCCCCTGGATTAGGAGTCCCATATCTTATTGCAGCTGGAATATTAACTGGAATTTTCCAAATTCTTTGGGGATATTTAAGACTTGCCTACCAAATGAGATTCGTGCCAACAGGAGTATTAAGTGGATTTGTAAATGCACTAGCACTTTTAATATTTCAAGCACAACTCCCTCAGTTAGGAATAGGTATTAAAGAATCAAAAGGATTAGTTGAACAAACTATAAGTCAATATCCAGTTAACTCTCAGATTCTAGTAGTTTGGATTCTTGTAATTCTAGGATTAGTAATTATCTATGGGCTTCCAAAAATCACAAAAGTAATCCCATCTCAACTTATTGCAATAGTAGTAATTACTCTTATAAGCATATTCTTTAATCTAGATGTCCCAACTGTTAGCGATTTGGGGAAATTACCTGATGGATTGCCAAGTATTTCTCTTCCTTTTGGATCAATAGAAAATGGGAAAGTCCCTTTTAGTCTTGAAACATTAGGAATAATTTTGCCGACTTCACTTGCGATATCTCTCGTGGGTTTAATGGAAACCTTTTTAACTCAAGACATTTTAGACGATGTAACTGATACAAGTTCTAATAAAAATAAAGAAGCAAGGGGACAGGGAATCGCAAATATTGTGGCATCCTTATTTGGTGGAATGGCAGGATGTGCCTTAGTTGGGCAATCTGTTATGAATACTGAGAATGGTGGTAAATCTAGATTATCAACCCTCTCCTCAGGTATATCTCTACTAATTATGATTATCCTCTTGAAGTCTTGGATTGGAGCAATACCAATGGCTGCTTTAGTAGCAATCATGATAACGATCGCAATAAGTACAGCAGATATAAATGGATTAAAAAATATTAGAAAGATACCTAAAAGTGATACTGCAGTCATGCTTATGACTTTTGCAGTTACTATGCTCACAAAACCTCATAATCTTGCACTTGGAGTTATTGCAGGAGTTGCATTAGCTGCAATTCTATTCAGCAGAAAAGTCGCGAAAGTTATAACTGTCTTAAGAGCGAAAGAAAATAATTTGACTACCTACAAAGTAAAAGGACAATTATTTTTTGTAAGCAAAATTTATTTTTTACAGGGATTTGATATTCATGAACATCCAGAAAATATTGTGATTGATATGTCTTCAGCTCATATTTGGGATCAAAGTGGCGTTGTTGCTCTTGAGCAAATTATTAGAAAATTCCAGAATGGTGGTTCTAAAGTTGAGATTGTAGGATTAAATAAAGAAAGTCTTAACTTATTTGAGAGACTAGGTGGTTTAGAAAGCGCTCATTAAAAAAAAGTTAATTAAGACTAACTTGTTGATAACAAAACCAAAGCCATTGCTGAAAAAGCAAATTTCTATGAGATCTCCAAGCGGTTTTTGAACTATTCAGATCAAAATTTTCAGGAGGAGGAACATCTCCCTTTTCTTTGTCTCTTTCAATTTCACTAATAATTCTATGCACCGTATATTCAGGATGACCTAAATGCATGAGTTGTTTTTGATCTTTAGATTCAAATATTGTATATCCGACGTTTTCTCCATAAGCCAACAAATTCAATTTCCCTTCTTTTTCTGCCTTCTCCATCTCCAAATCGGGTAATCCTGCAAATCTACTTTGAGGACAAATAAATTCATCATCTTGAGTTCCCATCAAAGGATGTCCAGGAACTAAACTTTTTAAAGGAAATACCCCAAATAACTTCCTATCAAAAACTTTCTTATCAACCCCTGCCAAATAAGCCAGCGCAAAGCCAGCCCAACATAATCCAAGAGTACTCGCACAAGAATTTCTGGCTTCATCTACAATTTTCACAAATTCATCCCAATACTTAACATCCTCAAAGGCTAGGTGCTCAATAGGTGCTCCAGTAATAATGATTCCATCTAACGGTTCTGGATTATTTGCTTCTTCCCAAGTTATATATAGATTATTAAGATGATTAAGATCCCAAGTTTTATAAGAATGAGTTTTGAGCTTTATCCAAACTGGCTCAATTTGAAGAGGAGATAAACCAAGTGGATGTAGTAAGTTAAATTCATACTGCTTGCCAAGAGGCATGATATTCAAAATACCAATCCTAAGAGGACGTATATCCTGTCTTTTTGCCAATTCTGGTTCGATCCAAGATATATGATTTTTCTCAACATCACTAATCTTGTGATAGTTACTAGGAATTATTAAAGCCAATAAATCTCCTTTTCTAAGTGATTTGTGAAAGTGCTTGTTCGAAATCTGCTTTTATATCATCAATATGCTCAATTCCTACAGAAACTCTTACCATTGTGGGAGTAACACCCGCAGATAATTGTTCTTCTTCAGATAATTGCTGATGAGTAGTTGAAGCCGGATGAATTACTAATGTTTTTGAATCACCCACGTTAGCAAGGTGGCTCGCTAATTTTAAGGAATCAATAAATTTTACTGCATTTTCATAACCCCCATTAAGAGAGAACATAAGCATGCAACCCATTCCCCTTCCAGTAGTATATTTTTTAGCACTTGAGTAATATGGATCAGATTCTAAACCAGGATAATTAACGCTACTTACATTAGAATTAGAATCTAACCATTTTGCTAATTCAAGAGCATTAGAAGTTTGTCTTTCTATTCTCAAACTTAGAGTTTCCAAGCCCTGCAATAACAAGAACGAATTAAAAGGACTTTGAGCTGAGCCCCAGTCTCTCAGGCATTCTAGTCTTGCTCTTAACGCAAAAGCTATATTTCTATTGTCAGGTACTCCCAAAGATTTGCAGATATCACTACCGAAACCAAAAGCGGTCCAATGAACGAGCCCATGATAAGCAGCGCTTGGCTCACTCATTAGTGGAAATTTACCATTTCCCCAATCAAAGGTTCCGGCATCAACAATAACCCCTCCAATACTTGTTCCATGTCCACCGATCCATTTTGTTGCACTTTCCACAACAACATCGGCTCCAAAATCAATTGGTCTTATTAAAGCACCACCCGCACCAAGGGTATTATCAACTATTAAAGGAATTCCATTTTCCTTTGCCAAAGCAGAGAGTCCCTCAAAATCTGGGATGTTGAATCGAGGATTTCCCATTGATTCGACATATATTGCTTTGGTTTTATCATCAATTTTATTTCTAAAACTATCGATACTATCGCCATCAGCAAATTTAACTTCTATTCCTAATCTGGGGAATTGTACTTTAAATTGATTGTAGGTACCACCATATAAAAAAGAAGTAGAGACAAAATTATCCCCTGCTGTCATGCAGTTCACGATTGCCAAGAATTGAGCAGCTTGACCTGAGGATGTTGCAAGTGCTGCCATACCTCCCTCCAAAGCTGCCATCCTTTTTTCGAAGACATCTGTGGTGGGATTCATAAGTCGTGTGTAAATATTTCCAAATTCTTTTAATCCAAAAAGATTCGCACCATGCTCGGCATTATCAAAGACATAGGAACTAGTTTGATAAATAGGTACTGCTCTAGAATTTGTAGTTGGATCAGGCACTTGACCTGCATGTAACTGAAGAGTCTCGAACTTTTGGTTGCTCAAAATTTTTAAATAATCCTATTATCTATTTAACTTAAAAAAGTCCCAAAAAAAAACAAAAAAAAGACAAATATTTATAAATCCTTTTTTAATGAAGGGTAATTGTCCTTCATATATAAACTCAAATCCTCTTTTATCGCAGATCTGAGTTTCTCAATTTTTACAGTATCTATTATGGGAAAAGTTTTATTAGCTTCTGGATCTTTTTCAATTATTGATTTCCAATTCTTACCAACATTTTTTTCAGAGTTGTTCAGAACATCATCGAAATTGAAAACATGGTCGTTGTTTTTAGCTTCAAATTCGCTAAAAGCTTTATTTATGAGCTCTTTTCTATTTTCAAATAGATTTTTGGCTTTTATAGTATCTGGAAGACCCATAACTGGTTGTAATTCCTTAAGAAGTTTTATTTCCTCTTCAATTAAGAGTGTCCAAACACCATATTTATTTTTTGGAAGATTAGAGTTACTAAAAATATTAATTTCATCGAGGTAAAATTTTAACCATTGATAATATGATTTTTCTTCAATAGTTTTTTTAACTGATATCTTTTTATTTTGGATCTTTGGGAGTAACTTTTCTGCCTTCTTTAAAAACTGTCTGTCTTCTCTTTCTAAATTTATTAATCCCCATCTTTGACTGTAGTCCCATAAATCTTCGTATCTTGTTAAATCTTCTTGATTCCAACCAAGAGCTTTCAGTTCATGAGAACGATGTGTTAATTCCTTTTTCAAAAAAACCTTTTAAAAACCATAATAATTCTAACCCCGTAATCAAGATTAGTAAATAAATGAAGAACTTAGCTTTTTAGTAAATCAAATAAAAGATCAATTATTAAAATAATTATTGATAATTTTCAATACATTGATATAACTTGGATAATTCTTAGAAATTTGATTACTATATTCATTTTTTTTTATATCATTTTCCTCTTTGTTAATAAACAATCTATTGTAAATGTTTTCAATATCATTAAAAAGATAATCTCCTTTTAATTTTTCATTTAATTCTAGAGATAATTCAGATTTCACAGATTCTTGACAAAAATTAGTGATCTCTTCTGAACTAATTAAAACCTTATAAATTTCTTTTTTTTCTTCTGAATTTGCATTAAAGCATAAATAAATCAGATTTATCATCGAACAATTATTATTTTTGATTTTGAATTCTTTATAAATGTCTGGCCAAAATTTTAAAGATTTTAGACCTTCTAAACCTCCTTGACTAAGAGAGTATTTGTAACACCAATCTACGAATTCAGATACATCTTTTGGACATCTGTTGAGTTGCAAAAGCATATCTGATAAAACTTGTCCTGCTTGAAAATTCCGTGTTGGTTTCCCTTCAGTTGGTAGAGTCATGCTCCCTAAGACATCAGCCTTAACAGCATTTAATTGAGAAAAAGTATAATCTCCTTTTTCACGAAATTTATCATTAATTATTTCCTTTGCACTAATTACTTCTTCACCATAACCAAGTTCTTTTAATGAAAGATATTTGTTATCTAATTTATTTTCTTTTCTGACTTGCAATGATACTGACGCGGCCTGATCTAAACATTGAGTTAACAAAATCGTATTAATAGTAGGTAGCATTCCTGGCTTATCGGAATGAAAGTTATTAACAAAACCTGCAAATATGGATGAGATGTTTTTTATTGATTTTATATATTGACATTCAATATTATGAACTCCAGGAGAAACTTGAATTTTTGGGGACAATTGATTCAAAATTCGAGCTCCTATTAAAGCAGTTAAGGCATCAGGATGGCAGAAATTTGCAGTAAAACTATCATTAGGATTTCGTAAAGCACCGTGACGATGAAATCCTGTAAAAAAAGCTAAATTTGGATATTTATTACAAAGAATATAAGGGTTTTTACTTTTATTATCAATGCAAAAAGAACCGACTAGACAGCCAAGGACCACATTTTCTCTTTTTAAAGTTTTTCTTAGTTCTAAAGCATGTTTAACATCATCTTGTATATGATTACTATTTGAAGCAAGAATAACTATTTCGCATCCTAAGAGAAGATCTTTTAGATCAAAAGACTTTATTTTTCCCTCTGAAGAATAATTTCCCATTCTCTTAATCTTTTCAATAATCTCATTATCCATATCAGAAAGAACATCATTTGAGAAAGCACCTAACAAATCTCTATCTTCCCTAGGAGCTAAGAGAATATTATTTGAATTTCCGTGCATAGCACAGTTATACGCTAATGATGCAGGATATAACCCAACACTGTAAAATCCAACTTTGCTATTCTCTATATCTTCAATCAATGAATAAAAATATTTTTTATCATTTATGTTTTCTATGAAATTATTCTTCATTTTTAGAAATTCTTGATAATTTTTTTAATTTCTTACCCATACCAACATTTTTCTACATTAAAGCAATTTTTACCATAGCAAATTATTTATTTTAAATATTGAGTTTTTTAATTTATAATTTCTGAGAAAGTGGAAATTAAAAGAAAAATAATTATAAATATGGAATATATGGCAAGTAATTCAAATGAACAAAAACAATTAATTTCTTCTAAAAATATCTTATTTATTCAAGACATTGACGGAGTTTGTATCCCCCTAGTTAAAGATCCAATGACTAGAGAGTTAGAATCAAAATATATCTATGCAGTAAAAGAATTTGCCGAGGAATTCTTTGTATTAACTTGTGGTGAACATGAAGGTCCAAGAGGAGTTAACAGAATAATAGAGAGGAGTTTAGGGAGCACTACTGAGCCTAAAAACAAAGAACTATATTTAAGAGGTTTAGCCGCCTGTGGAGTAGAGTATCAAGACAATAATGGTGAAATAAGTTTTGAAGGCGTCTCAGAAAAAGAACTAAGTTTTTTATCTAAAGTACCTAGTTTAATAAGACCAAAATTTAATTATATAGTTAAGAATATTTTTCCTGAACTTAGCCAAGAGGATATCAATTTTCACGCAGTAAAATCAATATGTGAAACACGCTTCTCGCCAACGATTAATTTCAATAGTCTATTTGATTTAGTTCATGAAGATTCTGATAAAAGAAATCTTATTCAAATTAGTTTTGAAAAAATGATGAATGAAATCATTTTAAAAGCTGAATCCGAAGGCCTCAAAAACTCATTTTTCCTTCATATTTCACCAAATTTAGGTAATAAAAATGGTAGAGAAACAATCAAACTTTCTTCTCAAGATGATATCGGATCAACAGACATACAATTACTTATTAAAGGAGCAGTTAAAGATTCTGGAGTTTTATTTCTTTTAAATAAATTTATTGCGGATAAAACTGGTAAAGCTCCTTTTGGAAGAAATTTTAATTTTAGAAACTCTCCAAATTCTGTTACGGAAAAAATTGATTTATGCAAAAGAACTATTCAAAAAGAAGATATGCCTTTGATTGTAGGAGTTGGTGACACAGTCACATCAAAAAAAAATAATGATGAAAAAAGTTATTCAAGAGGAGGAAGTGACAGGTCTTTTCTAGAATTAATACAAATATTAGGTAATGAATTTGGGATTAAGAATAAAATAATTTTTGTAGATAGTAGTTCTGGTGAAGTTGAAAGACCCTCTACAAAAAAAACTGGTTTATTAGGGATCAGTGATGTTTATGACAATTTAAAATTTGACATAGTTTTTAAAAATGGTCCCAAAGAATACATAAGTTGGTTTATCGAACTTGCTAATGCGAGATCAAACTTTAAAAAAAATAGTTGACTTTTTTATTTTCGAATGACAATTTATAAATAATAGATTCATGAAAGAAAAATTCCCCTCAATATATAAAGAACCTATAGAAACATTGCAAATTAACATAGGTTATAAATGCAATCAGGCTTGTAAGCATTGTCATGTCAATTCGAGTCCCCTAAGGACTGAAAAGATGTCAAATGAAATTATATCTCTTATTCCAAAGATAATTGAAAAATACAAAATCAAGACTTTGGATATTACAGGTGGTGCGCCAGAACTTCACCCAAAATTTAAAAATCTAATAACCAGCTTGAACACAAAAGAGGTTGATATTATTGATAGGTGCAATTTGACAATTTTTTTTGAAGAAGGTTATGAAGATCTTCCTCAATTTCTTGCAAAAAATAAAGTGATAGTTACTGCTTCGCTACCGTGTTATGAAAAAAATAATGTTGATTTTCAAAGGGGTTTTGGCGTTTTTGAAAAAAGTATTAAAGCCATAAAAATTCTTAATCATTTAGGCTATGGAAAGAAAGAAAATGGATTACAATTAAACCTTGTTTATAATCCTGTAAGCCCAATTCTTCCTCCTTCTCAGGAAATATTGGAGAAGGATTATAAAAAAATTCTATTCGAAAAATACAATATCGTTTTTAATAATTTATACACAATAACTAATATGCCAATAAATAGATATGAAGAATCTCTCAGAAGAGAAGGGAAACTAAATACTTATTACAAATTACTAAAAGAAAATTTTAATGAAAAAAATTTAGAAAATCTAATGTGTAAAAAGACAATTAGCGTAAATTGGCTAGGAGAAATTTATGATTGTGACTTTAACCAACAGATAAATTTCCGAGAGAATAAAGGACCAAAGACGCTTTTTGATCTGTTGGATGAATCATTTACTTTTGACTACGGGGTAGCTGTAAAAGAACATTGTTTTGCTTGCACTGCAGGAGCAGGGTCAAGTTGTGGAGGGTCTTTAAGTTAAAACCTGCTAAATGCAATTAGGACAAATTGCTCTTACATTTAAAGAGGATTCAATTAGTTTAAAACCATTAACTTTTGCCGCAACTTTGCCTGCCTCTAAAACCTCATCATTTTCGAATTCTTCTGTTCTTCCACACCTAATGCAAATCAAATGATGATGATCCGGTGTGTCGTTGCTCAGCAATTCATATCTGTGTCCACCCTCACTGAGTTCTAATTCATGAAGCAAACCCATTTGTACTAAAAGTCTTAAAGTTCTATAAATTGTTGCTAGTGAAACTTTGGAGCTTGTTTTAACTAACTTTTCATGAACCTCTTCAGCACTAAGATGCTTTCCAGAGCCAATATTTTCAAATAAATTAAGAACCTTTAACCTCTGGGGAGTTAATCTCTTCCCATCTTTATGTAATCCATCACCAAGAGGAGATGTGATTACTTTGTATTGAGAGGATAATGACAAAATTAACCCTTGGCTATTCTCAATAATAACTCTAGATGAGAGTATAACAACTTATTTATTTAAAATGTTTACTAAAATTCTTCAAAATATTATGTTAAATGTATCTTTATATGTAAATGATGAATGATCAAGAAATCTCTTCCGATAAATTATCATCAAAAGTAAACGCTTTGATAATTATTGATATTCAGGAAAAAATAATAATACCAATTTTTAATAAGGATTCAATAATAAAAAACATTAAAAAGCTAATAAATGCTTACCAAATTTTAGAGGAAAACATATTTATATCTGAACAAAACCCAATCAAATTGGGAGTAACGATACCTGAATTATCACCAATAGCAGAATTTAGAAAATTTGAAAAAATGGAATTTAGCCTAGCTAAATTAGAAGATTTTTTGAAAGAACTTAAAGATAAGAAAATTACTAATTTGATAGTTTGTGGGATCGAAACGCATATTTGTATTCAACAAACAGTCTTAGATTGTTTACAAAAAGGATTTGAAGTTATTCTCATATCAGATTCCATGGGAAGTCGAAAAAGGGTAGATCATGAAATTGCATTACAGAGAATGACTCAGAGTGGGGCGATATTAACAACAACTGAATCAATGATTTTTGAATTATGCAAAACTGCGGATAGAGAAGAATTTAAAGAAATTAGAAACATAATAATGAGTTAAAGAAAAATAAAGACTGGTTTGTTATTTAGAGATAATTTAAAATCTTATTAGATATAAATTTTAAGGGTTTATTTGAATATGAAATTAGTTACTGAAAACTTCCTTCTGGCAATATCTATTTTTTTTATTGGAACTTTATTGTCGATAATAATTTCAAAAGTTTCAAAAATATTTTTTAAAAAGATTTCCAAAAGAACAAAAACAAATTTCGATGATTTTATTTTTGAGGTTACCTCTGGAATTATAAAACCTATAGGTTTCCTCCTCTCATTTTATTTTTCAATTGACTATTTTTTTGCTGATGAAATAACTTTCATCTCTGTCTTATTGAATATTTTGAAATTATTTATATTAATAATCATAATAAAAGCACTCAACAAAGTTTTAATAAGATCTTTAACAGAATCGACCTCGAAAATTAATGATTCCTCAATTAGTTCGATGGTATCTTCACTAACTCCGTTGATAAAAGCATTAACATGGACTATTGGCTCAGTTTTTTTCTTACAAAATATAGGTGTTCAAATGACTGCTATTTGGGCTTTACTAAGTGCAGGAGGTATTGGTGCAGGATTAGCTTTGAAAGATCCAGTTCAGGAGTTCTTTGAATATATAACAATTTTGCTTGATAAACCTTTTCAAAAAGGTGAGTTTATAAAATCTGATGGAGTCCTCGGAATGGTTGAGAGAGTGGGAGTACGATCATCAAGGATAAGAAGTATTAATGGAGAAGTAATAGTAATGAGCAATAGCGCCCTAACAAATGGAATAATTTCAAATTACGCACAAATGGAAAAAAGAAGGTTAGTGCATAAATTGGGAGTTGTTTATGAAACCTCTCCAAAACTTATGAAATTGATTCCAATAATAATTAAAAAAATAGTTGAAGAGACAAAAGATGCGTCTTTTGATAGATGTCATTTCACAGATTTCGGCGACTTCAGTCTTAATTTCGAACTTGTTTATTACATCCCAACAAATAATTATCTCGTTGCAATGGAAGCTCAACAATCTATAAATTTAAGAATTATTGAGGAATTTGCGGTTAATAATATAGAGTTTGCATTCCCAACACAAACCTTAAATATTGAAAGTAACAAAGCCAAATGATCTACAAATCTCTTCACTTAAAATCCAGAGTTTTGAAGCCAACTCAGAATTATTTGCCTCATCACTAACATTACTTTCAACTAATTTATGTTTTTTAAAAGATATAAGTTTATTACTTAAATGAACGTAACCAATATTATTTAAATTTGAATCAAAAACAATTTCAGAAAGTATCCTACCAGCATTTTCTATACTTTCAGAAATTCCTAAAATATTTTTTGCAGCTTTAGAAAAAATTAAATATCCAAAGAGATTAAAACGCTTACTGTATCTAAAAAAACCAAGATTATCATTTGGTATTACTAGACCAGGAGCCCAAGTAATTACAGAAATTTTACTAGAGGAAGTTTTTAATTTTTTTTCAAGTTCTTTAGCAAACAAAATATTACATAACTTACTATTTTTATAAGCTTCATCAGCATTAAAATTTAAAAATTGCCCAGTTACTTTTTTTCTCAAATTAACTAAGTTATTAAGTCCTGCTTTCTTTCCTATATTGCCACCTGAACTTTTGGGGTCGTGTACATCTGATGATGTAATAATGATTCTAGATTCTTCTTTATCTCTAATAAAATCTTTTAGGACATTTACCAAGTAAAAATGTGCAAGATGATTTACTGCAAAAGTTAGTTCTATGCCTTGTTTTGATACTTTAGGGTAAAAAGAGCCTGTATATTGCAATCCTGCATTTAAAACAAGAATATCTAAAAAAATCTTTTTAATAATAAAGTAATCTTTAATTTTTTTAATATTCTCCAGATCTGAAAGATCACAATTTTCAATAATAATTAAAAATTTACTAAGGTAATTTTTATCAAAATGTTTCTCGATTTTTCTGAGAAATTCATTCTTTCTAAATTCGTTTTTTATTACAACATATAAAATATTTTTCGTCTTCAGTAAATTAATAATAGCAAAAAACCCTATTCCTGAATTACCTCCAGTAATTAAAATATTTTTATTTTTAATCATTTAAATTCTTATATTTTTTTTATGATAAAAAAATAAATAAAGTTTTTTTTATTTTGTAATCTTATAAATTATTGTTAAAACACTGAAAACTTAGTCGCTAGTATTTAAGTAATTTGATTATTATTAATCTACTCTCATTATAAGTATTGGATGAAAAATATAATTTTAGGCTCAGAAGTAATAATTTGTCCCATAAATTTCTTTAATTATAAGATTTATATTTAATGTCAAAAGAAAATATGCCAGATGTTCTTGTTTTGGGTGCAGGGCCTGCGGGTATGGCTATTGCCTCAGCTTTAGGGAAGGAAAAATTAGATGTTGAAGTGCTTTCTCCAAATGGACCAGATGAACCTTGGCCAAATACATATGGCATTTGGGGGAAAGAAGTTGATCAACTCGGGCTTCAGGATCTACTTGAATATAGATGGAAGAATACTGTAAGTTTTTTTGGGCATGGCGCTTTAGAAGAGCAGGACGACGAGAATAAAGCCACGGAACATTCACTAGATTATGGACTATTTGATAAGAAGAAACTCCACAATTATTGGTTTAACGAATGCAATAAGTCTTTTATTAAATGGCATCAAGGCTATGCAAACAAAATACATTTTGAAAAATACAAAAGTATAGTAACTACAAAAGATGGCAAAACTTACTCTGCAAGATTAGTAGTAGATGCAACAGGGTATGATCCTGTTTTTCTTAAATTAAAATCCTGTGGTCCTTTGGCAGTCCAAACTTGTTATGGGATAGTAGGTAATTTTAGTAAACCTCCACTTAAGAAAGGGCAGTTTGTATTAATGGACTATAGAAATGATCATCTTAACGATGAGCAAAAAAAAGAACCGCCAACTTTTCTTTATGCCATGGATATGGGGGATGGGAAATATTTTCTTGAAGAGACATCTCTTGGTTTGGTAAATCCTCTAACAATGGAAAATTTAAAAGAGAGACTAGAGAAGAGGCTTTCTTATCGAAATATATCAATCACAAGCATGCAGCACGAAGAGCTTGGCTTATTTCTTCCTATGAATATGCCAATCCCAGATTTCAAACAACAAATACTTGGATATGGTGGTGCTGCTTCAATGGTACATCCTGCATCTGGATATTTAATTGGTAATGTTTTAAGAAGAGCTCCACTTGTCGCAAAGGCAGTCTCAGAAGCAATTAAAAACAAAAATCTAAGTACCTATCATATTGCTAGAAAAGGTTGGGAAACTTTATGGTCAAAAGAATTAATTAGGAAGAAATCACTTTACCAATTTGGATTAGAAAAACTCATGAGGTTTGATGAGAAACTATTGAGAGAATTTTTTGGCAGTTTTTTCAAACTACCTAAAAATCAATGGTATGGTTTTCTAACTGATACTCTTTCTTTAAAAGAGATTGTATATGCTATGTGCGTAATGTTTATAAAGGCTCCATGGAGTGTAAAGAAAGGTCTTATGATTATGCATGGCAGAGAATTTAAAATGTTACTTAGGATAATATTTCCAAACATATAGTTAAAAAATGAGAACCATATTAATAAGTGGAGCCAGTAGAGGTATTGGACTAAATATTGCACATAAAGAATTAAAAGAAGGCAATAGAATTAGTGTTGGCATAAGAGATTTAGAATCATTAAAAGGAAGCGCTATTGATCCAAAAAAATGGCCTGAAGGAAAAATTATAATCAACCACTATGATGCTTTAAAAAAAATTACAGCCGAAAATTGGATAAAGAATACCGTAGATGAATTTGGAGGATTTGATTCAGTAATAAATTGTTCTGGAGTATTATCGAGAGTTCCTTTCTTATACAAAGATGGTGATGAAAAAGATATTTTAAATACATTAAATATCAATTTTTTAGCAATTTGGCATTTATGTAGGCTTTCTTGGGATCATTTATGTACCTCTGGAAGAGGAAGAATTATTGTTTTAGTTTCAATGAGTGGGAAAAGATCCAAAGGTGATTTAGCCGCTTATTCTTCTTCAAAGTTTGCTTTGATGGGATTATGCCAAACTATGAAAAATAAAGGTTGGGATAAAAATATAAGGATTTCTGCAATTTGCCCAAGCTGGGTTAATACAAAAATGGCCCAAAATATCTCTTCTTTAGACAAATCAAGAATGACACAACCTGAAGATATTGCTGAAATATGCTCAACTATTCTTAAGTTACCTACCCAATCAGTTCCATTTGAAATCGCCTTAAATTGTAATTATGAAATTTAACCTAAATTGAAAATTAAGTAAGCAATTGAAAGCATTGCAATTGCAATAAATAAACCTTTTATTCGATTAGTTAACAATGAAAAAAGAGATAAATCTTCAGAAAAGTATCCGCCAAAACTACCTGTAATAAATAATATAACCATTGGTAGAGATGCCATTCCGAAAGAATATGATAAAGATTTTACAAATCCAAAATTTAAATAATTTAAAATAAAGTAACTAAATGAAAACAATAAAAAAGATGCAAATAAAGTTATGGAAACTTCAGCATCTAGAGTATGAGGTAAGCTACCCTTTAATTCAAATTGCTTTTTACATTCTCTAATTTGTCTTTTAGAAAGCTTTAAATAACCAGTTTCAGGAATTCTTTGCGACTTATATTTTCTTAGTAATCTTGCTTCAAGAGTTTCTGGCTCCTTCGTCATTATTGATGTTAATAATTCATCTGGCTTTAATTTCTTAATCTTCTTTTCAAGATTATCCGTTTTCCCAATCCTATAAAGGTCTCCTACTCTAATAAGGTAAACATATCCCGACATTTGCGTTGTAAAATTAATACTGTTCCTATTTAGATAATACTAAAAGAATTAGGGAAATTAAAAGTTTTTACATTATGAAAAACGATATTTTATATTCATTTAGAAGATGTCCATATGCAATTCGTGCAAGATGGGCCCTGTTAATTTGCGAAATAAAAGTAGAGATAAGAGAAATTGATTTAAAAAATAAACCTCTAGATTTTTTAAATAATTCAAAGACGAAAACGGTTCCAATACTTATAAAAAAAAATAGTGAAGTTATTGAAGAAAGTCTTGAAATCATCCTGTGGGCCCTCTCAGAGTCAAAAAAGGAAAACATCAAATTAATTTATTTTCCTGAGAACAAAAAGGAAGCTATTTTTGAAATAATTAATGAAAACGATAACAAATTCAAATATCATTTAGATCGATTTAAATATGCCACTAGATATAAGAATATTGATGAAGAATTTCATTTCACAAATGCGATTATATTTATAAAAAGATGGAACGAACTTCTTGCAGAAAACAAATACTTTTTTGGAGATAGCCCCACAATCGCTGATTGGTCTATTTGGCCTTTTGTAAGACAATTTAGAATCGCTTGTGAGAGTCAAAAAAGAACAAATTATTTTGAATCCTCAATAAAAAACTGGTTAGATTCATTTGAGAAAAATAGAGAATTTAAATCTTTAATGTATAAATACGAATTATGGGAACCATATTCTAGAAAGAATTATTTCCCATCTAATTAACTTTCCAACAACTTCCTTTTCTCAATTATTCTTGCCAACTCCAAAAAATATCCTGCAGTCCTAAATTTGCCTATATTTTTTTCCTTAAAATCAAGATCGCTCCTAATTTCTGCAGTCTCCGCCATAAGCAAATCCAAATCATTTGATCCAAGACTATACAATTCACCAAGTTCAATTTCCCTTCCGAGTAAATGACTCCTAAACCACTTCCCTTTATTTTCTTGAGGTGGAATATCGTAGGGAGTAAATGACATTTAAATAAAATTTAGGCTTTTTATCATTCTAGGATGATTATTAAAACTTTTTCATCTCTACTTTATTAAAAATCAATGTAATAAAAAGAATTGCGAATGTAATTAGGGCACAAATTTCTGTCCAATAATCTAACCCAATTTTAGAAATCATTAGTGGTGCAAGAACTGTGAATAGTCCCCCAGAAAGAATTAACTGAGCGAATAGCTGTTTTGATGTAAAAATTGGTAAAGTCTTAGAAATATTTTTTGGATCTGCAAGCCTTAAAAGAAGTAAACCAGAAGCTACTACACCTGTAGAATTCCCAAACTCTATCAAACTTTTTTCAAACCAATAATCATCAAAAATAAAGTATGCGAAATAAGCAATACAGATTAAATTCCAAATTAAACCGAAAATAGTAAACAATAAAATAAGTATCCAATTATCAAAAACAACTGCAATATCTAAACTCGCCATAGCTGTAAAAATCAATAAGTCTGTAGATAAAATACCAATCTCTCTTTGAAGAATATTTGAAATAAATTCTGTTTTTTTAGTTTTCTCTAAAATATATCTAATCAGAAGCGAACCAATAAGAATAAAAGGGAATACTGGTAGTGAAAAAATAATTTCCCTCGAAAAATCACCAAAAGAACTTGAAATATACCTTAAAAATTTGAGTAGCAAAACCCCAAAAGAAATTGCCAAACCAGAGAATCCAAGGTTTATTATAAAAATTCTTAAATCTGCAAAAATTCCTGTTTTATTTTTTCCCTTTAGATTATCTTTTTGTTCAAGAATTTCCTCAGTATCTGAAAGACCTAAAGTCCTACCAAGAAAAATAAATATGCTACCCAATATTGAAGAGGATAAAAGACCCATTGTTGCCATGGCCAAACCAAGATCTAAACCATTTGGGAAACCAAGTTTATTAAAACTTTCACCGATTATTGATGCGGCTCCATGACCACCCTCAAAACCTACTTCTATTAAACAACCCATTAGAGGATTTGCATCCATAGATGGGGGTAGAAAGTATTTAACAACAAGACCACCGACAAAAAACTGTCCGAACCCTAGTGAAAGAGCTAATAGAAATTGATTAAAAATTGGTTTAACTAAACCATTTATATTCGGGATAGGTCTTCCCATCATTAAAGTTGCGAAGACTAATGATAAAAGAGGAGTAGGAAAATTACTCCAAACATTGATAGTTTCTTTTGGTAAAAAGTGTATCGCGCCAAATGGGCCTATGGATATACCTAAAATTCCTGATATAACTGCTATCGGTAATCCAAACCTCTCGAGTTGAACAGCTAGTTTAAATTTTCTCCCAAAAATCAACAAAAAAAATATAATTAATAATCCCAAAAAACTTATCAATAGAGAATTTGAAAAAATATCTTTATTCTGTATCGAAAAAATATCCAATGATTTCAAAAACATATAATTCTAAATCTAAATTAATAAACAAAATTTTTCAAATAAAAAAGGCTCCGGTAAGAGGAGCCTTTTGATATTGGTAATAAAATTTGTAAATTAATCTTTAAGAGTAACTGTTGCACTATCAATATTACTGATAGCATTTGTAACTCTCTTGAAATCAAAGCCTAGTGCTCTTAAAGCGTGCCATAGATGACCTTGAATAAAGAAGAATCCAAAATAGTAATGAACATTAGCTAACCATGCCCTTGAAGTGTACTCACCATCAGGGAGATCAACAGTATCTACCCAATAAGGAGAAATACTAAACTTCAATTCAAGTGGTTCACCAAAGAATTCAGTTGGATAAACTGTTGTATTAGCGGCACTCCAGAAGGCTGCAATAATAGCCATCCAGCCTATTCCAGCTAGTGACCATGAGAGAACAGCTTCTGCAGAAAGAAGTCCTTTACCTTTAAATTTGGTATATTCACCAACTTGCTTAGTAGCAATATGCCAAGCACCACCAGTGATCTCAACGAAAGCAAGAAAAGCATGGCCTCCCATAACTTCTTCGAGGCTATCAATAGTCAAAAAGTCTGTTTGGTGATTCCAAATTTTGGCCAAATTTAATTCATACTCAACCTGTCTTACAGAACCAATAGCTGGATCATAAATTCCGTGAACCCTTGCCCATTCAACAAAAGCGATAACTGCGAAACCAAGAATAATTAGATGGTGACCAAGAATAAATGTCAATTTGTCTGGATTATCCCATTCAATATTGAATTTTCTAGCTCTTGCTACATCAGAATCTTCTAGATTTCCAGGAAGAAGTAAAGAGTGTAAAAGTCCGCCTGCTGCTAAAACCATAGAAGAAACTAAGTGAACTATTGCTATCGCTAGAACAGGTTTAGTATCTCCCATCGCGACGCCATTAGCATCAAACCCTATTCCAAGAGTTGCTAAATGAGGAAGAACGATTAGAGGTTGATGACCCATTGGGACAGTGGGGTCAAATCGTGAAAGTTCAAAAAGGGTGAATGCACCCGCCCAGAAAACGATTAATCCTGCATGAGCTACATGAGCAGCAATGAATTTTCCTGAGCGATTTGCTACACCTGAATTACCAGCCCACCATCCATAGGTAGTATCTGGATTTCCATATGTTTGCATTTAGGAATTGATTAGCTTAAACGTTTTGAGAATACTTTATATTTCACCAAACAGTTGAATTCATAACAAAATTGTAAAGGTTAGTAATCCTAAAATTACTAAACAAGAAATCTTCATAAGGGAATCCAACAGCAAAAAAGGTAGATTTAATGTAGAAAAACTATTCTTGGAGTTATAAGTTCTATAAAATAAACCATAATTTTTAGATTCAGATAAGTTAATTAAATTTCATTTTGCTGACATTAAACGATATTTTGTTTCATTAAGCCATCCTGTTTATTGCCTCATTCTCAAACAATTATTAAATATGGGATAAGACATTTTATATTATGACTACTTCTCAAAAGTCTTCTAGAAAATTTTCACTAGAAATGAAATCGGAAGTTCATTACAAAAAGGCTGCGAAATCATACAGAAAATCAAAACAATATATAAATATGATTAATTTATATCCAACTTTGCAAAACACTCTAATAGAGTGTAAGGATGAGAATCTAATAGAATAAATATTTTATTTATTTTTCCAAATAAATAAAAAGAATATCTTTTTAGGCTGCAATATTATAGTTTTCTTGAAAATAAAATTTATTAATTATTTTTCTGCACATTTTTATATTATAAAGAGCTTTGGGTTTCCAAGGTTTTTTCTGACCGAGTGGAGAGCTTTTCCAATGAATCCCAGGCTTAAGTATTCCATTTTCACGTAAAAAAGAAAGTTTAATTTCAGTTATTCCTAGTTGTTCCGCGGTCAACTCAGATGAGCTCCATATATCCCCTAACATTGGATTAAGTAAATATTATTAATCCTTGATAACGTTAATCTTATTTTTTTGAAAGGGGTAAAACTTTTAAATATTTATTAAGTAACAAAAAAACTAGTTTTTATAAAGAGAAGAGATTTGAAAGATTTATTTAAAATTAAGAAATATTAAATAAAGAATCTTCATTAATAAATATCTCATCGATACTTTCTCCTTTTTTGAGGGATTTATAGTCAACATATTCTTCAGTTATCGATTGAAGCTTTGGGAGATTGATCCAACCCTTATGCCAATTTCCACTATTTATTAATTCTTCATAAGAAGTTTCTATATTAATTTCAGAATCAACTACAGAAACCATTAAAAAAGTAATATTTCCTTTTTGTTTAGTCTCATTTACTAAAACAAAATGTCTCAATCCATTTATAGGTTTAATAGAAGTCCAGAAATTTTCCACAATTATTTTTTCTTAATGTTTTCCTCAGAATTTTCTCTGGATATTTTTTTATATTCATTTCTAATTTCATCTAATAAAAGTTTTCTTCTGTCCATATATTTAATAGAATCTTTTTTTGATAAGTTATATCTTTCTTTTTTAGGTAAATTCATCCAATTATTAAGATTCTTCTTATTAAAAGTTGTTAATTTTTTAGCCTTTGAAACTTTTTCTTTTCTATTTAATTTATGTAAATTCCTTAAATTAAAAAAAATAAATATAAAAAGAAAAATTATTACTAATTTTAAGACCATCACTTTGCGAGTAAGTTATTATTTATCCACTTTTCTAATCCAAAATCATTCTCTAAAGAAATAACCTCTTCTTTATTCCCATTATCTGATTGAGCAAAGAGCCTTATAATAAATTCCTTTTTAGTTGCTTCATCTTCGCCAATCACAACAATACTTTTAGATTTTAGTTTATTAGCCTTTTTAAATTGTTTAGAGAATGAAGATCCACTTAAATCTAACTCTACTAACAAATCATAATTTCTTAATTTTCTTGATAGATCCATAGCTAATTGTTCAGCAATGAAGCCTTGATTAATAATATAAATATCAGTATTTCTAGGGACTTCGAACTCTTTTCCCGCCAATAAAATTAGTCTTTCTAAACCAATAGCGAAACCAATTGCAGGGGTATTTGGCCCTCCCATTTGTTTTATTAAATTGTCGTATCTTCCTCCTCCGCAAACTGTAGCTTGAGAGCCTAGAGCGCCACTAGTAATTTCAAAGGCTGTATGGGTGTAATAATCTAAACCTCTTACTAGATTAAAATTTTCCACATAAGGTATTTTTAAAACCTCTAATTGTTTTTTGAAGTCTGAATATCTTTTATGACTTTTTTCAGACAAAAAATTAAATAATCTTGGAGCATTTTCAAGAGTTTTTTTTGTTTGAATATCTTTAGAGTCCAAAATCCTCAAGGGATTTTTAGTAATCCTATTCTGAGAATCTAAATCTAGAGAATTTTTATTTATTTCTAGCCATTTTAAAAAGGATTTCTGAAAATTTAATCTATCACTTACATCACCTAATGTATTTATTTCAAGATTAAGTTCTTTTATTCCTAATTTACTCAAGACATCCCAAGCTAAAGCGACAATTTCAACATCACTTCTAACTGAATCGTATCCTATAAACTCAACACCTAACTGATGAAACTGTCTTTGCCTACCTGCTTGAGGTCTTTCATATCGAAACATAGGGCCCATGTACCAAAGTTTCTGAAGTGGATTAGACGACATACCTTTTTGTATTAACGCTCGCGCAACGGAAGCGGTTCCTTCAGGCCTAAGAGTGCAGGATCTCTCCCCCCTATCAAGAAAAGTATACATTTCCTTACTGACAACATCTGTTCCTTCACCAATTCCTCTTATAAATAATTCGGTCATCTCCAATATTGGTGTTCTTATTTCTTTGATGGATGCTCTTGCAAGTTGCTCTAATAAAATTTTCTCGACGTTTTGCCACTTTATTAATTGATCAGGCAATAGGTCGACTGTTCCTCTAAGATTTTTTAGGTTGTTCAAAGTTCTAGAAAATAATTCAAAATTTTTAATTCAATTAGAAATTAATCTTTAGTTGATTGATATGTGAGACAATTTTAATTTAACACTTAGAAAATCCATTGGAAATTAATAAAAATAAAGAGAATCAGCATTGCGGTACAAAACCAAAAAAAATTGCTTTTGGAATAGCACCACTAGGTATAGTCTCAATAGGAATAGTACCAATGGGAGTAATAAGTATTGGAATAGTCCCAATGGGAGTATTTTCTTTTGGGGCAGTAGCAATGGGAATAGTCAATTTATCAGTAGTTGGGATGGGAATTATCTCTGCAGGCGTTACTACTATGGGAATATGGGAGTATTCTCCTAATTCTCAAAACAATCATCATAATCATTCCAAACAAATTTCAAATTCAAGCAAAGAAAATATGATGTCAGATCTATTTAACACTAAACAGGAAGCTGAAAAGGCCGCCTCAAAATACGGATGTATTGGAGCACATAAAATGGGTAATAAATGGATGCCCTGTAAGATGCATTAGCTATTTTCTTAGTTAAGAATTTATTGAATATTAATTCAAAATCTCTACTCTAAAATCAAGATTTTTTGCCTCATCAGTAGTTAATTTTCTTGACCAAGCTCCTTGCACAGGACTATTCCATTTGAATCCAGCATTTTTAGCTAAATATCTGTCTTCGTAACTAATAAGAGCCTTGTATAAAAACCTCGGTTCGGTAGCTTTAAGTAAAAGTTTTTCTAAATTATCGCATTTTTTGAAGACTTCAGATATGTAAAAGCAATCAGATAAAGCTCTATGTAAATTCCAAACTGGTATTGAAAAAGATAAAGCTAGATCAGTTACTGAGGGTCTATTTTTTAGTGATTTTTGAAAAGACCAATTAATATCCTCTAAACTGCATATCCATTTTTTATTAAGTTTAGGTAATCTTCCTTTCCCAAACCATTTCTTATCAAATTCTACATTATGCGCGACAATGAAATCTGAATAATCAACAAGTTTCAGAAAGAAATTCAATCCATCTTCCCATGGTTGAGAGATATTAGTTACTTCAGCAGATATACCATTAACATGTTCAGCTTCATTACTATTAACTGGGATTAAAAATGAAACTTGTGAAAGCACACACTTAAAAGATACATCAAACAAAATACAGCCTATCTCTATCACTTCATCTTTATTTTCGTCTAAACCTGTTGTTTCAGTATCAAGAATTAAAATTTTTTGAATTTTTTTATTTTGATTAGCAACACTCTCTTCAGAGGGACAACTGATAACTTGATCCTGAAGAATATCCAATTGATTTAATTCTTTTTTGTTAGAAAGTTCCAATTAGCTGAAAATACTTTCATTTATCTTGACGCATTTAATAAAAATTTCTCTTAAATTAATATAAATTAAGAATCATTATAAGAAAATAATTTTGAAACATTTTTAGTTTATGAAAGATGACTTTTACAAAATATCAATTTAATAATTTTTGTTATTGGCCTTCAAATCCTAAAAAAATTGTGGAATTTATTGGTGGAAGTTATCTAGCTTCTAAACCAGATTTAACTTATAAAAGATTCATAGATAGTTTAATTAATAAAAACTATGCAGTTCATGCATATAAATACACTCCACAATTTGATCACCAACAACTTGCTATTAAAGCATGGAGAGATTTCAAGAATTGCCGAATATCTTTATCCAAGAGAATAGGAGCATCAATTCCTTCAATAAGAATTGGTCATAGCCTAGGTTGCAAACTTCATCTAATTTCCCCTGATGGTGGAAGAAATTGCGAAAAATTCATATCAATTAGTTTTAATAACTTCAGTGCTAACAAATCAATTCCATTATTGAAACAAATTTCTCAAAGATTAGAATTCAGCAGTGAATTCAGCCCAAGCCCTGAAAGAACTTTACGATTAATTAAAAAAACATATAATCAAAAAAATAACTTCCTAATAAAATTCAACTCAGACGAATTAGATCAAACAGATAAATTATTTTCTTGTCTGAAGGCAAGAAAAGAAGATAATTCTAAGGGGGTAATGTTAAAAGGTACACACACTATAATTGCAAGCGCAGGACTAAGGGAAAATTTTTTGGGAGACTGGGCAGATGATGAATTCAAAAGAAATACTATTAAAAGAATTTCTAATTTAATTGATGAATCCGATTAGGATAATTCTTTCAGCTTTTCCAAAACAGAACTGTCTTCAAGAGTGCTTATATCACCACTAATTTTTTCTCCAGAAGCCAAAGATCTTAAAATTCGCCTCATAATTTTTCCACTACGTGTTTTCGGAAGAGAGTCAGAAATTATAATTTTTTCAGGCTTTGCGATAATTCCAATTTCATTTACAACATGTTTCTTTAAATTCTCTACTAGTTCTGAAGAACTTTGCACATCTTTCTCTAGAGATACAAAAGCAACTATAACTTCACCTTTTAAGTCATCTTTTTTGCCAACCACCGCAGACTCTGCAACTGATTTGTGACTTACCAATGCAGATTCTATTTCCATTGTTCCTAACCGATGTCCTGAAACACTTATGACATCATCAACTCTTCCCATAATCCATATATATCCATCTTCATCAATGCGTGCTCCATCTCCAGCAAAATAAACATTTTTTTCTCCTTTAAAGGAAATATATTCCCAATAACTCTCCAAATATCTCTCTTTGTTTCCATGAATTGTTCTCATCATTCCTGGCCATGGTTTCCTAATAATTAAATAGCCACCCTCGTTCTCCTTAACCTTATCTCCATTCTTATCGACGATTTCAACTTCTATTCCTGGCAGAGGGAAAGTAGCTGAACCTGGCTTTGTAGCAACGACTCCAGGCAAGGGACTTATCATCACACCACCAGTCTCAGTTTGCCACCAAGTATCAACAATAGGGCATTTATTTTTACCAATAACATCTCTGTACCACATCCATGCTTCGGGATTAATTGGTTCTCCAACTGTCCCCAAAAGTCTAAGACTCTCAAGATTATATTTATCAGGGATTTCACGCCCAGACTTCATAAATGCTCTTATTGCAGTTGGTGCAGTATAAAAAATAGAAACCTTATATTTTTGAACAATTTCCCAAAAAGCCCCTAAATTTGAGGGTCTTGGCACTCCCTCATACATTAGGGTTGTAGCACCATTAGATAAAGGCCCATACACTATGTAACTGTGGCCTGTAATCCAACCAACATCAGCAGTACACCAGTAAATATCGTAATCTTTCAAATCAAAAATCCATTTAAATGTCAAATGGGACCAAAGATTGTAACCACCTGTAGTGTGAACTACACCTTTGGGCTTTCCGGTAGAGCCTGAAGTATAAAGAATAAAAAGTCTATCTTCGCTATTCATTATCTCTGGTTCACAATGATCTTTTTGATCTTTTAATAATTCGTGCCACCATAAATCTCTATCATCAACCATCGAAATATTTTTTTTGGTTCGTTTAACAACAACAACTTTTTCAACAACTTTATCTGCTCCACTTTCAATTGCCGCATCAACTGCTTGCTTAAGTTCAATCACTTTATCTTTTCTAAAGCCACCATCAGCAGTAATAACAAATCTTGCGTTTCCATCAATTAACCTATCTTTTAAAGCTTCTGAAGAAAATCCACCAAAGACAACCGAATGAGGCGCGCCAATTCTTGCACAAGCTAACATCGCAAACATCGCTTCAGGAATCATAGGCATATAAATACATACCAAATCTCCTTTTTTTATGCCAATTGCTTTTAATGCATTAGCCGCTTTACACACCTCTTTTAGAAGTTCTTCGTAAGTATATTTTTTGCTATCTCCGGGTTCGCCTTCCCATATAAGTGCCGTCTTTCCTCCAAGCCCCCTATTAATGTGTCTATCTAAGCAGTTATATGTAATATTGAGTTTCCCTTCTTTGAACCATTTAAAAAAGGGCGCATTTTCGTTATCTAATACAGTTTGAAATGGCTCAAACCAATCTAATTCAGATTTTGCAAAAGATTCCCAAAATTGAATAGGATTATCAGATGATTGTTTTTTTAGACTAAATAATTCTTCTTGAGTACTAATATTTGAGTTTTCTGCAAATTTTTTTGATGGAGGAAAAATTCTATTTTCTTCAAGTATGTTATTGATTGAATTTTTTTTATCTAATGACATTAAATAAATCTATGCTTAATAAATTTAGTCGAAAAAATTTAGGTTTTCAAAAATTTTAATATTAATTTAGCTCAAAGATTTATTTCTAATGGATCTAATAAATACGACTTAGAACAAATTCTGGAAGAGCCATTAAAGCTCTTTTATATTCTGAATCAGGAAGCCAGACTATAGCTTCTTTAGAAAGCATTGCAAAATCCTCAGCTAGTTTCCTGGAACTTTCAATAGCTTTAGAGTTCATGATGATATTAAGAGCATCATCTAAATCATCTTTTTCAGCAAGTTCTCTGTTTATAAGGACTGACAATTGTTTATTTTCTTCTAAGGCATATAAAACTGGGGCGGTAAGATAACCACTAGCTAGATCACTTACAGCAGGTTTTCCAAGTTGTTTATCATTTCCAGTAAAGTCAAGAATGTCATCTACAACTTGGAATGCTAAACCAATATTTTTGCCAAAATCGTACAACGAAGTTAAGTTTTCGTCATTAATCCCACTCAAAACTCCAGCTGCTTTGCAACTATTGGCTATTAATGATGCTGTTTTACAATAACTTTTGTTGATGTATTTGGAAAAAGATTGAGCCGAATCAAATCTATTTAAATTTTGTTTGATTTCACCCTCTGCTAAATCCATTATTACTCTACTAAGTAATTTAACTACATTTACGTTGTCAAGATTTGCTAGGTGCCAACTTGCTTGAGCGAATAAAAAGTCACCCGCCAAAACAGCTACTCTGGTATTAAATCTGCTATGAACCGTATCTACTCCTCTTCTTGTAGACGCCTCATCAACAACATCATCATGGACTAAAGAAGCTGTATGAATCATCTCAGTTATTTCAGCAAGCCTTTTATGTTTGGTTGTCAAACAAAATTCAGGAGATATAGCTTTTGAAATCAATAAAACTATCCCTGGTCTCAACCTTTTTCCCCCAGCACTAAAAAGGTGTTCTGCTGCCGCTTGAAGAATTGGGTGACCAGCTCCTATTAGATTTTTCAGTTCTAAAATAAGATCATCAAGATCATTTTCGACTGGTTGTAGTAGCTCTGTTACTGTATTCATGATTGACCTCATCTATATCTTAAGGAATCAAACATTACTTCGGAGGTTAACCAACTTAATTTCTTTATTAATTCCAAGCCAAAATTTTACTTTATTGGAAAATTCATCTTTTTCTGAAGTAACAAAAAATTTTACATTTTCGAGAGAAATACTCTCGTAGCGGTAAGTTTTTGGGATAGCAAAAGATTCATTGAATTTTTTTATTAATGCTACTGATGGATCAATAATTTTTATATTTGAATCTAATTTTTTTCTTAAAAAGTCATAAATTAAAGGATAGTGACTACATCCAAGTATTAATTCTTCAATATTTTTGTTTATTAGTGGTCTTAAGTAAAAGTCTGAAAGACTATTTAACTTATCAAGATTTAATTTTTCTTTTTCAATTTCTGATACAAATTCTGGACATTCTTGCTGAAATATTATGATATTCTCTTTTTTAGCAATTATAGCTTTCTCGTAATACGATGATCGAACAGTTGTTTGTGTTGCCAGGACACCAATTATTTGTTTATCAACTATTTCCGATACTGAGTTTATAAGGTCAAAACAAGGAACCTTTAAATTATCTTTTAGAATATCAAGAGCACAAGCATTTGTAGTATTACAAGCGACTAAAAGTGCATCCAAATTCTTATCAACAAAAAAAGTACAAATCTCCTTTGCAATTAATCTTATCTCTTTAGAATTTTTGTTCCCAAAAGGTATTCTTTTTGTATCCGCCAAATAAAAAATTTCTACATCTTTACGTGTTTTGAGTAAAGGATTAAGAATAGTAAAACCACCTATTCCGCTATCAAATATACCTATTCTAAGTTTCACCCTACTTTATCTAGATATTCGAGGATGCCTTTTGCAATTGCATAGGCTAATCTTTTTCGGTGGGTTATTTTTTCTAATCTTCTTGCATCTAATCTTCCCGTTAAAAATCCAATTTCTACAAGGACTGCAGGCATCCTAGTATTTTTAATTACATAAAATCGACCTTGTTTAACTCCTCGATCAGGACTACCAGGGGAAACTCTTAAAATTTGTTTTTGAATTCTTTTCGCGAGTAATCTTCCTCTCCACCCTCTGTAATAAAAGGTTTCCAATCCATTTATGTCTCTTCTTTTACCTCTTGAGGCATTTGCATGAATACTTACAAAGATGTCTGCATCCGTATTATTAGCAATGGAAACTCTTGGAGGTAAATCCAAATCAACGTCATTTGTTCTAGTCAACCTTACTTTGATACCTTTCTCAGAAAGTAATTTTTTAACTATTTTTGAAACCTCTAGAACTACATCTGTTTCTCTAATACCACCAATACCTATTGCTCCAGGATCAGGTCCTCCATGCCCTGGATCGATTACAACCTCATACTTGTTTCGTTTTACCTCTGGTAGTTTCAAGTAAACAAAATTGTTTTTCTTCTTATGAATTAAATTTTGATTTGATTTGATATTTCCTCTTTTCTTTTTAACTGAACCTTCACCAATCTTTTTAAAAGAATATTTTGGGTTAAATAGTTTAATTCTCCATCTATTTTGATCTAAGCCAACCATTTGCCAAGTCAAAGGTCTCAAATAAGTCTCTTCCTTAAATTCAATTACTAGTCTTGTTTTACCCTTATCTGGTTTACCCAATCTAATTTCTTTTATTGGGCCATTACCGTTTATTATTCTGGGATTTTTTAATTCTCCTGGGAAATCCACCCAAAATCTATCTCCCGATATTTGGTTAGCCTTCTGAAAATATGCTTTTAAATTTGTATTTGATTTAGTTCTTAATACTAAAAACCCATTAGTATTTATAGCCCATGCCGCAAGAGCACTTGAAGATTTAACTGGAAGTATTGCAGAATTTAAAAATAAAAAAATGGATAAATAGTGAAAAAGTTTATTATCTAAAAACTTTATCATTAGTTTGAAAACAATTTGTTTTTTCTATGTTTAAGGCTTGGCATCTGCTCCCTAATTTTCTTAACTCTTTCTTTATCAGCAGGTGCTATTGCAGCTCCCTGAGTTTTTCCTGCATCAGATAAAACTGTACCCCAAGGGTCAATTACCATTGCATGGCCATGACTTTGCCTTCTTCCATAATGAATCCCAGTTTGAGCTGGAGCGACTACATATGCTGTATTCTCAATTGCTCTTGCTTGTAATAGGATTTGCCAATGATCTTTCCCAGTAAATGCTGTAAAAGCTGCGGGAATCATAATTAGCTCTGCACCATTCGAAGACAAATATCTATAGAGTTCAGGAAATCTAACGTCGTAACAAATCGACAGTCCTATTTTGCATAAGCCTGGGACATCTACAACAGGTGGATACTCTGCTCCAGATAAAATAGTGGCTGATTCCTTATATAAATTTCCATCTGGCAAATCAACATCAAACAAATGAATTTTGTCGTATTTTGCCAAAATCTGTCCATCTTTCCCAAATAAGGCTGACCTATTAAAAGTATGACTATCATCACCAGCAGGGACAGGATACCCTCCTCCTAAAAGAAATACTTGATATCTTTGTGACATAGTTTTTAGAAAATTTGCACACTTCTCTGACAACTCAGAAGCTAATCTAAGTTTTTCATCATCTCCACCTAAAAAAGCAAAATTCTCAGGCAATCCTATTAACTCAGCACCTCTTCTAGCAGCTAATTCAATCTGTTCTTCTGCTTCAATAAAATTTGCATTAACATTTGAAGTACTCGTAATTTGCAATGCAGCTACCAAAAAATCAGTCAAGACTTTACTCCTATTGAACCAATTCGTAAATCATGAGGCACGAATTACACCCCTTTCAACTTGAGCTGGAACAATTTCTAAGCAATCAAGTTCAGAACAACATTTAAAATCATCCTCATAATCTCCAAGACTTGTCAATCTTTTGCCATGGGTTGCTGTTTTTAAACATTTCAAAATATCATTTTTCCAAAAATCCCAAAGTGCCAAAGAAGCTTGTAATTCGTCATTGAGAATATTAATTTCGAAATTACAGTTCTGTTTTAGGTATGAGGCCAAAGCACCAGCAGCTAAAGAATCCTCAAGTGAATAGGAGCCTTCCCAACCACTCCCAAGTATTAAGACATTTTTACTTTTTAATGAAATGATTTTTTCGGCAACTGCTTTCCTATTTGGGAGACCCATAGCAAATAAATGCTTAGCATTTTGAACTTTTTGCAATGATTTAGTCCCATTAGTCGTACTCATAAATAATCTTTTACCATTAACAACTTTTTTTGTAACTGATAAAGGAGAATTTCCTAAATCAAAACCCTCGATCTTCTTTCCGCCTCTTTCTCCAAGCATTAGTCTCTTTTCAGCTTGCCACTTACTTGCAGATTCTTTTAATAAATCTAAATCTGCAAAAACTTGTATTGAATCAGCTCCATTTTTTAAAGCCCATGAAATTGTGGTTGTAGCTCTTAAAACATCAATGACCACTGCAATATCGGGACTTAATTCTGGAACATCCTTTGCAACGTGATAATAAGTAAGATTAATAATCAAATCCTTTTTTCTAATTTTATTATAGAAAACAGTTACTTAATTTGATTATTTTTTTTTTAAAACAAACTTATTGATAATATATAGCTAATTAGTTTTTACAGAAATCTTAATCAAGTTTTTAATTTGAAAATGAATAATATCCGCACAATAAAAGGTGGAATTAATTTAAAAGGAAAAGTAAAAGTACCTGGAGATAAATCTATTTCTCATAGAGCTTTAATAATAGGTAGTATTGCTAAGGGTGAGACGACTATCGAGGGGTTTTTACATTCTGAAGATCCACTATCAACTGCTGATTGTCTTAGAAAATTAGGTGTGAATATACCAGAAATAAAAAGAAATGAGCCTTTTACGATATCAGGAGTGGGTCTTGATGGATTTAAAGAGCCCAAAGAAATTTTAAATTGTGGGAATTCGGGAACGACTATGAGATTATTGATGGGGTTACTTGCGGGTCAAGAAGACAAGAATTTTATCTTAATAGGTGACAATTCTCTTAATGAAAGGCCAATGGGGAGAGTGGGCAAGCCATTATCCTTGATGGGTGGCAAAATTTTTGGTAGAGAAAAAGGAAACAAAGCTCCAATATCAATTGATGGGAATAAATTAAAAGGATGTGTTATTGGAACCCCTGTAGCGAGTGCTCAAGTAAAATCTGCAATCTTATTGGCAGGCCTCAAAGCTTCTGGAACCACTTCTGTTATTGAACCAGCATCTTCAAGAGATCATACTGAAAGAATGTTAAAAGCATTTGGAGCAGATATCCATATCAGAGGAGAATTAGGAAGGAATGTAGTTATTAAGTCAGGGGGCAACTTAATTGGCCAGAGAATATTGATTCCTGGAGACATAAGCTCTGCTTCTTTTTGGATGATTGCTGCATCTATTGTTCCAAATTCAGAGGTTTTAATTCAGAATGTCGGTTTAAATCCCACTAGAACAGGGATTTTAAATGTAATGGATTCAATGGGATGCAATTATGAGATTTTAGATAAATCGACTATTGCAGGTGAACCTATTGGATCGATTAAAGTAAAGACTTCAAATAATTTAAGATCATTCACTATTGAAGGAGATATTCTCCCAAAACTTATAGATGAAATTCCTATCCTTACCGTGGCTGCCTGTTTTTGTAATGGAGTTTCTGAAATTAAGGATGCACAAGAATTAAGAGTTAAGGAGACAGATCGATTAAAAGTCATGGCACGACAGTTACAAAAATTTGGTGCTGAAATAACAGAAAAAGAGGATGGGTTAATTATTAATGGGCAATCAAAATTTCATTCTGCGGAGGTAGACAGTGAGACAGATCATCGAGTGGCAATGAGTCTTGCTATTGCTTCACTTCTTGCCAAAGGTACCTCAAAAATCATGAGAGCAGATGCAGCTAGCGTCTCGTATCCCACTTTTTGGGAAGAGCTGGCCAAACTAACCAACTAGGCTAAAGAGTTTTTGTCTGAATTAATAGAAGTTTTAACTAAAGATGGTAGTTACTCTTTAAGAAGTCTGTTTTTTAATGAGAACTTTCATAGTTTACTGGGCGCATTGGAGGAAACAAAGTTAAAGTTTACCGCTACTTCTAATTTGCAAAGATTTAAGGGTAAATCTCTTAATGTTTTGGATATATGTTTTGGGTTAGGATATAATTCTGCTTCTTTATTAAATGAATTAATTAAACAAAAATCTTATTTAAATTTGTATGCATTAGAGATTGATAAAAACCCTCTTGAATATTCGCTTAGAAATGAATCTTTCCTTAAATTGTGGGCTCCGAAAGTGAAAATAATATTTGAATCACTGTATCGAAAGGATTACTTTGAGGATCAATTTTTTAAATGCAGTATTTTATGGGGTGATGCTAGAGAAAAAATCAAGATTATTCCTTCATCTTTTAAATTCGATCTGATTTATTTAGATGGTTTTTCTCCTCAAAAATGCCCGCAAGTATGGACAATTGAATTTTTATCTAAAGTCACAGAAAAACTTAATTCTCAGGGTTATTTAATAACTTATTCTTCTTCAGCTGCAGTAAGAAAAACTTTAAGAAATCTTGGATTAGAAATTTTTACTATTAAGCCAAGTTTTAAAAACAGAACTTTTTGGAGTCAGGGAACTGTTGCGATAGCAAAATTTGATAAAAATAAATTCAAACCCAATTTAAATTTTGAAAAGTTATCTGTCATGGAAGAGGAACATCTCTTAACTAAGGCGAGTATCCCTTATAGAGATCAAAATTTAAACTCAAGTAAACACGATATTATTAAGCATAGATTAAAGGAGCAATTATTATCAAATTTAGTTCCCACAAAAAAATGGAGAGAAAAGTGGGGAATGACGAAGTTGGCCTTAAAGAGTTAGATTTATAGATATATTCATAAAAATATGTTAAGTGTTGCAATATTAGCTGCTGGAAAGGGCACTAGAATGGAAAGTTCAATACCAAAAGTATTACATAAAATTTCTGGAAAAAGTCTTTTGCAAAGAGTAATTGATACCTGCATTGATTTAAATCCCGATCAAATTTTCGTAATTACAGGACACAAATCAAAAGAAGTTCAAGAGTCAATACCAGAAAATAAAAAAATCCAATTTGTCATTCAAGATCCTCAATTGGGGACTGGTCATGCTATCCAAGTACTTTGTAAAGAAGTAAAAAAACATGATGGAAAACTTTTGATACTTAACGGCGATGTGCCACTCATTAGGCCTAATACTCTAAAAAATCTTTTATATTTACACGATGCAAAAAATGCTGATGTTTCTTTAATTACTACAAAGAAAACAAATCCTCATGGATATGGCAGAGTTTTTTTAAATGGAGATTTTATAGAGAGAATTGTTGAAGAAAAAGATTGCAATAATCTAGAAAGAGAAAACCCATTAATAAATGCAGGTATTTACTGTTTTAACTGGGGTAACTTGTCAGAAATAATTTTTACCTTGCAAAGCAATAATAATCAAAAAGAAATTTACTTAACAGATACAGTATCTTTGCTAAAAAATTCCTTAAGCCTCGAGGTAGAGGATAATGGTGAACTTCAAGGAATTAATAACAGAATTCAACTATCAGAATGCGAGGAAAGTATTCAGAATTTAATTAAAGAAAATCATATGCTTAATGGTGTAACTTTTATAAATAAAGCAAGTTGTTCGATTAGTGAAGAAGCTGAAATTGGTAAGGATGTAATTATTGAGGCTAATACACATATAAGAGGAAATACCAAAATAAATAGTCATTGCATTATCGGACCAAATACTTTTATTGAGAATTCTGAAGTGGGATTAAGTTGTGAAATTTCAAACTCTACTGTTTATGCCTCTCAGATAATGGATCATATAAAAATTGGCCCTTACAGTCATATCAGACCTAATTGCGAAATATCTTCCTTTAGCAAAATAGGTAATTTTGTTGAAATCAAAAATAGTCAATTAGAGGAAGAATCAAAAGTAAACCATTTAAGTTACATTGGCGATTCTATTATTGGAAGATCTACAAATATTGGAGCAGGTACTATTACTGCAAATTTTGATGGTCAGAAAAAACATCAAACGAGAATTGGTAAAAATTCCAGTATTGGTGCAAATACAGTTTTTGTAGCGCCAATAAATCTCGGGGAATCAGTTACAACAGGAGCTGGTTCAGTGATCACAAAAGACTCCAAAGATAATTCATTAGCAATCTCAAGAACTAAGCAAGTAAATATAGAAAATTGGGAAAGAAAGAAATTCTAATCTAATTGATTAATTCAATAATTTCCTCAAGTTGCCAACATCTGCTCCCCTTTATAAGAATAGAATCACCTTTTTTTGTATATTTGTTTATCTCTGCAGGTACATCTTTGATATTATTTAAAACACAAAATTTTTTCTTATCTTTTAAATAATTGGTATAAATTTTTTCATTTTTTTTATCGCAAATAAATAAACACTTTTCAATGTCTGAATTATTTATTGATTTGAATATTTCTTTATGATATTTTTCAGATTCTTCTCCCAATTCTTGCATACTTCCAAATATGAAAAATTTATTTCTCGGTTTTTCAAGCAGATTTTTAATACATGCTTTTACTGACTCCGGCGAAGCATTATATGATTCATCATATATTGTTGTTTTTACTGATTTAATAATTTTATTTCTTCCACCTAAACTTACAAAATCAAATTTATTAAAACTTTCAAAATCAATGCCTAGCTCTTTAGCAACTGCATAAGCAAATAAGAAATTTGAAGCATTGTGAAATCCCTCAAATGAAATTTCAAAGATATTTTCTTCAATTAAGATTGTTTTATTCGAGGGATTATAAAATCCTCGCAAATTATCATCTTTCTTAAAACTCTCCTTTTGATTTTCTATATTTAAAAGTTCTACTTTTATTACTCTACCTTTCCAGTATTCTCTTAAAGTTTCTTCAAGAAGTAAATCATTTGCGGGTATTATTACAACTCCTTTAGGATTTAAAAATTTACTAATTTCACACTTTGCATAAGTAATATTTTTTTTAGAGCCTAACAATCCAATATGGGCTGTCCCAACGTTAGTAATTACTGCAATATCGGGTTTACTATATCTAGATAAATTTTCGATCTGTCCAAGACCTCTCATTCCCATCTCAAGTACCAAAACTTTATCTTCTTCATCTGTGGCAAGAATAGTAAGACCAACCCCAATCTCATTATTGAAATTTGCATGGGATAATTTAATTTTTCCAAGTCTATTTAAAACTTCACCAACCATTTCTTTTGTAGTTGTTTTACCGACTGAACCAGTTATTGCGACAACTGGGATATTTAATTTTTTTCTTTTTAGCAATGCTAATTTTTGAAATGCCTCTAAAGTATCATTCACAACCCAACAAGGAAAATTATCAGGAAGTAATTTCTGCATACCTTCTTTTATAACTACTGATTTAACCCCTTTATTTAAAACTTCTGAAAGAAAATTATGTCCGTCAAAATTTTTACCCTTGATAGCTATAAAAAGATCATTTTTTAAACAAGTTCTACTATCAATACTTATGTTCTTAAAATTTAAAGAATCTATTCCCCCCTCTCCCAGTTTTTTAATATCACCCAAAACATCTTTTATCTCTAAAAAAGAAAGATCCATTAAGAATTTAAGTCATACTTTTTTTTAAAGATGGATCAGCTGATTGTCCATAAGAAAATTTCTCAATTTCAGCAACATCAGGTGAAGGTTCCTTTATTCCGCAAACATCCTTATACATAATTTCGTATTCAAGAGCAGATCTTTGCCAACTAAACTCTTGGCTCATTGCTCTTTTTTGTAGTAATTCCCAACTATCTTTATGCCTAAAGGCTTCCCAAGACCTTACTAAAGAAGTATAGAAATCTATAGGTTCAAAACGATCAAAGCAGAAACCTGTACCACTATTATTTTCTGGATCATGAGGTAAAACTGTATCAACTAAACCTCCAACTCGCCTTACTATTGGGATAGAGCCATATCTCATCGCTAGGAGTTGACTAATACCACAAGGTTCAAATCTACTAGGCATTAAGAATGCATCAGATCCTCCATATATAAGTCTTGATAAAGAATCATCATATGTAAGAAATACTGAAAATCTTCCTGGGTAATCTAAGGCCAGTTGCCATAATCCAGATTCTAGATATCTATCTCCAGTCCCTAAAACAGCTATTTGAGAATCTGTATAGGCTAAAAGTCTTCTTGAAACTTGTAGAAGTAAGTCAACTCCTTTCTGATCAACTAACCTACTAACCATACCTAAGAGATATTTTTTAGGATTAACTTCAAGACCCATTTCTCTCTGCAGAATTTTCTTATTTTCTTGCCTATTTTCTAAATTCTTAATACTAAATTTTGCAGGTAAAACTGGATCTTTGGCTGGATTCCATTCATCAAGATCTATGCCATTAAGAATTCCCCTTAATTTACCTGAAATGTAATTCAGTAATCCTTCGAGACTTTCCCCGTATTCATGGGTTTTAATTTCATCTGCATAAGTCGGAGAAACAGCATTTACTCTATCTGCATACAACATTGCCGCGGCCATTGTGTGGTCTCCATGCATATACCAAGGGCACCAAGTAATTTTTTCTAGTTTCCATCTCCAAGGGCCTTGATATTTTAAATTATGAATTGTAAAGACAGTGCTAATTTCGGGGTCCTGATGCATCCACACTGGAATCATCCCAGTGTGCCAATCATGGCAATGCAGAACTTGAGGTTTCCAACAATTCCAGGCAAATTCTGCAGTTGCACTCGCAAAAAATGTAAAACGCCAGTCCTCATTTTCGCCTCCGTATATTTGTTCAGAGTCAAATGTTGGATGACCCACTAAGTAAATCACATAATTATGAATGGAATGTTTTGCTTCATATACAGAGAAATCAGTGCCCATTGTATTTGCTCTAAAGACTGGTTCATTCGAAACCTCTAAAAGACTCCACAATTTCCCATATCCTGGAATTATTACCCTTACATCGTGACCAAGTTTTATCAAAGATGGAGGTAATGATCCAACCACATCTCCCATACCTCCAACTTTGATCATTGGAGCACATTCAGCAGCGGCAAGAAGAATTCGCATTGATAATTATTTAAAAAGGTCTTTTGAAAAATAAACTAAGGTGTCCACTTATAGTCAGAAAAGTCTGGTGGACGCTTTTCGAGAAAGGCATCTCTACCTTCTTGAGCTTCTTCAGTCGAATAAAATAATTGGGTTGTGTATCCAGATAATTCTTGAATACCTGCAATCCCATCATTCTCAGCATTAAATGAAGCCTTAAGAATACGAATAGCAGTTGGGCTATTACGTAAAATCTCTCTTGCCCAGATTACACCCTCAGCTTCTAATTCTTCAATCTTTGTAATTGCATTTATCAAGCCCATCTCTAATGCTTCTTTCGAATTATATTGTCTACATAAAAACCAAATTTCTTTTGCTTTTCTTTGACCAACAAGTCTTGCCAAATAACTAGATCCAAATCCAGCATCAAAACTACCAACTCTTGGACCTGTTTGACCAAATATTGCATTTTCTGAGGCAATGCTAAGATCACAAATCAAATGAAGTACCTGACCTCCTCCAATCGCGAAACCAGGAACTAAGGCAATAATCACTTTAGGCAAACTTCTTATTAATCTTTGAAGTTCAAGTACATTTAATCTCTGCCTCCCTTCATCATTTTTATATCCATTTTCACCTCTTACACTCTGATCACCTCCAGAGCAAAAAGAATAAATACCTTTCTTGTCAGGTCCCGCACCTGTAAAGAGAACTACTCCAATAGTTTCATCATTTCTTACGATATTAAATGCGTTAATGAGTTCATCTACAGTTTGCGGCCTAAATGCATTTCTTTTTTCAGGCCGATTAATTGCAATTCTGGCAATCCCATCATCTGATTTATGAAACAATATATCCTCATAAGATTTGCATTCTGTCCAATTTAAGGTTGTCTTACCAGGTAATACTTTCATGAATCCTAATTATTTAAAGATGAAAAATAATGAATTTAACTGCCAATTATTTTTTCTAGAAGGGCATTTTTTTCACAAATTTCATTTTCTGGATCAATATCAACTTTAATTATTACAGATTTCTGGATAGAAATGCTCCAATCGAATGCCTCTCGTAATTTTTTAAAATTTGTGACACTTTTAAAGTTTACTTGATAACCCTCTGAGAGTTTTGGCCAGTTTATTTCTTTAGGCATAAGAAATAGTTTTTTTAATTCATCTTCTTTTAGATTTTTTTTATAAATACGATTAAATATATTTCCACCATTATTATCTATTAAAAGAATTGTTAAATTCATTTCGACTGAATTCTCAATTAGCCAACCGTTTATATCATGAATAAAAGCCAAATCCCCAGTCACGAGAAGTAGAGGATTTTTAATTCTAGAAATTCCTAATGCAAGGGATAAAGTACCATCTATTCCAGAAGCACCTCTAAAGCTGAAACAATTTCTTGTTAGAGTACCATTCTCAGAAAAAGTAAGCCAATCTCTAATCGGGCTACTAGCAGATAACATTATTGGATTTTCAGCCGGCCAAAGTTTTGGAACAAGATTTGCAAGCCTATATTCAGTAATTTGATTATCATTAGTAATTTTTTCTTTTAAAATTTCTTTAATTTGCTCACCTTCTTCTATTAGATCAAGAGCTAACGGCGTAAGCGACTTTTTGCTTTTTTCTTTAATTGATAATTCTTCTAACAATATAGAAGCAAAATTTGATAATCCAAAATCATATTCAAATGATTTTTTTATAGGATCCAATTTTCTATGGTTTTTTTCTTTTATAAGAATTTGTGTACCTTCAAAATTTGTTAGAAACTTCTCTAAATCAATTGAGGATGACATAGGACCAAGCCTTAAAAGTTGTTTACATTTGATCCGATTATTATGTTTTCTTAAGACTAATTCCCAATTCACAACTAATCCTCTTAAATCAGAAGAAACTCCTGATACAGGATCAGCAAATACTGGCCAACCAGTAATTTCTTGCAATTTTTCTAAAGATTTATTAAAAGAAGATAAGTCATTTACGGAACCTTGATAGGGACCTACCAAAATAATGCCAGATTCATCTAAATTTAAACTTTTTGAAATTTCTAAGAATTTGTTTTTATCAGACTTTATTTCAACTTTTTGAAAGACATATTTTTTCTTCAAATAAATTCTCTCAAAAACCTCTAAAACATTTTTTTTATTCAAAAATGAAATATCTAAAGGCTTATCAATAGGAATATTAAAATGGATAGGACCAGGGAAGGTTGAAATCTGTTTCTCAGTAATTCGAACTAAATCTAAGATTTCATTTTCTTGTGTTTCGTGAAGTCCATTTAAATTTGTACTTAAAACCCTTCTACAGACTGAACTTAAAAAATCTTCTTGATTTACTGTTTGATTAGCGCCACAATCTTTTAATCTTAAGGGTCTATCGGCAGTAAGAAATATAATACCTTTACAATATCGATCTGCCTCAACTGCTGCTGGCAATAAGTTACTTACGGCAGTCCCAGAAGTTGTAATAACTAAAGAAAGATTCCCTGATGCAGCAGAAATCCCAAGAGAGTGGAATCCCGCTGATCTCTCATCTATTGAATTAAATATATTTAACAGTCCTAATTTATTTAATTCTCCAGCAGCTATTGCTAAAGGTGCTGATCTACTCCCAGGACATAGTATTAAATTTTGAACTCCAATTTTTATAAGAAGATTCAAAAGTTGTAAACTTCTAAGAAAATTTTTGCATTCAATAGATGATGTCATAATTTATATAAATGCTTTGGGATTTTCCTCAGAACTGAATTAAATAAAACATGTCTAAAACTCAAGAAAAAAGAAATTCAATACTCAAGGATTTAAAAAATCTTTTAATCTGGATATCTATAGCTTTAATTATACGATGGCAGGTTATAGAGCCAAGATGGATCCCATCAGGTTCAATGCTTCCAACACTTCAAATACAAGATAAAATTCTTGTTGAGAAAGTAACCCCTAAAATCACATCCAAATCAAATCTTTCAAAATTAAAAAATAAAATAGTTGTTTTTAAAGTTCCGGAACAATTAATTAATGCTGGCTATGAAGAAGATACTGCACTAATAAAAAGAGTAATTGGAATACCTGGAGACAAAGTAGAAGTAAGAGACGGTAACCTTTACTTAAATGATTTCGCTCAAAAAAATTACGTTTTTGACAAAAATATTAATTATTCTATAGGGCCTTTTATTGTCCCAGAAGATTCATTATGGGTAATGGGAGATAATAGAAATAACAGTATGGACTCTCATATTTGGGGATTTCTACCCTATAAGAAGGTTATTGGTAAAGCTATTTTTAGATATTGGCCGTTTAATAAAATTGGACCTATTCGGTTCCCTGCCCTTAATAATTAAGATTAATGGGTACGTTATGTTGTAGGGTTTTTATATCTTGAAGTTGTAGAAATGTTTAATCCAGAATTTCTTGCTACTGAAAATAATGATCCAAACGATGAGAATGATTTAATCCAATATTTACAAAAACAATCTCCTGAAGTTTTGCAAAGAGTAGCAAAATCAGCTAGTGAAGATATTCAAGAAATTATTAGACATAATGTTCAAGGTCTGCTTGGAATGCTTCCTTCAGATCAATTCGATGTAAAAATAACATCTTCAAAAGACAACATTGCTAATTTATTATCTTCTGCAATGATGACAGGATATTTCTTAAGACAAATGGAGCAAAGAAAAGAGCTGGAACAAACTCTTAAAAATGATGAAAACATGTCTATTGAAGAATAATAGTTTTTAAATATTTACTTCTTCCGGAATTATTCCTAGTTCAAACAATTTTTTGTATAAACCCATCAAAAATTTATTATCCTCAGGTAGTTTGTCCCACTTTTGGGAATTAATTTCATCAATTAATTTTTGGCAATCTTCTATTGTAAATTTAATTGGTGCCGTAAAATGAGCTGGAATTAAATATTCCATATCTTCAAAAGACTTGATATTTTCTAGCCATTTAAGTAATACTTCTTTTGAACGAGGAAAAATTAGTTTTTGTAAAACTGGTGCAATTTGAATCTTAGGAGTTTCTTTACCCATTATTTCAACAAGAGAGGATTCCCAATCTTCGTCCCATAAAAAGGGATAAATACCAAAATGAGATTTCCAATTTCTAAGATCTTTTTTGAACGAATACTTAAATATTTCTTTTAAAGGTGGAATATTTAATTTACCTGGTTTCAAAAAAGATGAAAATAAGACTAACCTTTTCCAGCCTTTTTTTCTTTGTTCAATGGTGTCATTCAAAGGTTCATCTCCTCTCTCTCTAGAATGAAAAAGAAGTGGAGTTGGATCAAAATTAAATATCTCAGGTGGAGTGGAGTCTATCCCAACTATTGCGTCCGTTACATGAAGAGTTTTCGTAGGATAATGGAAACAGCTTATCTCCTGATATCTTCCAAGTCCTAAATTCAGTGGGCCTAATGAAGACCATTTAAAGGAATTTGTATTTGGAGTACCTTCCTCAAACAGTATTCTTGCTCTTTTTGATGGAATTCCTAAAAAATCTAGTGGTAGATTTATGGGGAAACTCCATTGTCCAGGACAAAGCCAAATTTCTGCATCATTAAAAATTCTTGAAAGAGCTGGGAGTCCGATTTTATGTTCTAGTCCTGAGGCGCTAGGGAGAATTATTGTTTTTATATTACCGTGAATCGTAATTAATTTTTCTAACTCATTTATTAATTCTTTTGTCGGAGGCAGAGGATTTATTAGCATCAATCCATTATCAACCTTTATTACCGTCATTCTTATTGGAACCGCAACATAATAAAGTCCCTGTATTTGTTCCAAGGACCATATTTGATCAGGAATTAATTCTCTTAAAATTGTTTTCTTTTTTCCATAAGGATATAAGGGGAATAATGGCCACCAATTCCACTTTTTTAAAGTTTCTTCCCCCACTATCTTTTATACCCAGCAAATAATTTCTTTAACTTAAATATTCCATATCTTGGAGCGAATAAAAAAGCAAATAAAAATATAAAAGTTTGGGCCAAGACAATTGATCCACCTGTTTCAAGATCAAACCAAAAACTAGCGTAGATTCCTAATAGGCTTGAGATAATTGCACTAAATACTGAAATTATTGTCATATTATCAAACTTATCCGTTAGTAAATATGCTGTAGCCCCAGGTGTAATCAACATTGCAACTACCAAAATAATTCCAACAGACTGCAAGCCCACAACAGCTGCCAAAGATAAGCATGTGAGAAGTAAATAATGAAGAAACAATACGTTAATCCCAACTGTTTTTGCATGCCTAGGATCAAAACAATAAAGCATTAAATCTTTTCTAAAAATTGATAAAAGGATTACTACCAATAAAGAAATGAATATGGTTTGTTTTACATCTGAAAGTGAAATTCCTAATGGACTACCAAAAAGAATTGAGTGCAGATCAATATTACTTTTAATCTTAGAAACCAATACGATTCCAAGAGCAAAAAATCCAGTAAATACTAACCCAATTACAGTATCTTCCTTTACTCTAGATTTCTGCTTAATAAACCCTATTAATGCTACAGACCCAACTCCGAAAATAAATGCCCCTAATGAGAAAGGAAGACCTAATGCATAAGCAACCACAACACCAGGCATTACTGAATGTGACACTGCATCTCCCATTAAAGCCCATCCTTTAAGAGTCAAATAACTTGACAGGAAACCACAAACAGCTGCAACTAGTGAACTCATAAGAAGTGCTTTTCTCATAAATTCATGAGATAAAGGATCTGTTATGAATGAATCTAAAGTTAAAAAAGAACAAAGCTCCATATAATTTAAAATTTAGGATTCAGGCCCAAACAAGAAATCAGGTGAGATCCCTCCAAAAGTGGTTGTAATATTTTCAGGGGTAAACACTTCAGAGGTCTCTCCGTAAGCTACAACAGTTTTATTTATTAAAAGAACCAAATCACAAAATTCACGGACATGAATCATATCGTGAGTTGATAATAATATAGTTTTCCCCTCATTTTTAAATTGAATAAATAATTCCGAGATAAGTTTCTCAGTTCTTATATCAACACCTGAAAAAGGCTCATCAAGAAGTAATATTGAAGCTCTTTGAGCAATTGCTCTAGCTAAAAAAGTTCTTTTTCTCTGACCTCCAGATAAGTTTCCTATAGGTGTGGATAAATGATCAGTAAGATCGACTCTCTCAATAGCATCTTTAACCGCCTGAACATCAGACTCTCTAGGACATCTAAAAATATTCATAGAACCATATCTGCCCATCATCACTACATCCCAAACATTTATTGGAAATTGACTATCAATTCCCTCATTTTGAGGAACATAAGCAATTGTCTGATCTTTTTGAGCAGATCTTACAGACTCTCCATTTATTCTAATTTTTCCCTTTGAAATATTTACAAAGCCAGTTAAAGCATTAAAAAAAGTTGTTTTACCAGCCCCGTTCATCCCTACTAACCCACAAATCTGGCCAGGTTTCAATCTTAAATTGGCATCATACAAAGCCACCTTACCGTTGTAATCTACGCAAATATTCTCTGCCTCTATCCTAAAGTTTTGATAATTGATTGTTTCCATAATTTAAAAAAGCCCTTTTTTTATCAATTCCAAATTATGCTCAAGCATTTTCAGATAGGAACTAGCAGGCCCACTATCATCAGATAATGAATCAACAAAAAGATTTCCTCCAAAATTAGCCCCAGTTTCGTTTGCAACTACCATTTGAGATTCGTTACTTACAGTACTTTCGCAAAATACAGATGGAACATTTTTTTCTTTAACTAGTGAGATTGTTCTTGCCATTCTTTTGGGAGTAATTTGACTCTCAGCATTAACTGGCCACAAATAAACTTCCTCTAATCCATAATCATTTGTTAGATACGAAAAAGCACCTTCACAACTTACTAGATACCTCCTTTCTTTATTTAAGTTATTAATAAAAAGTGAGAATTCTTTATCTATTTTAGATAGTTTATCTTTATAAATTTTTCCATTTTCTTCAAATAATGTCCTTTTGGATGGCCTTAATTCTGATAAAGAATCCACGAGAATATCTACGTATAGGATCCCTCTTTTTGGAGAAATCCAGGCATGAGGATTGGGTTTCCCTTTATAAAAATCTTCACTGATAAAAATAGGATCCAAATCTTCCGCGATAGTAATTCTTTTAACTTTTAAATTAGAAACAAATTTTTCAGCCCATAATTCAAATCCAAATCCATTATCAATAAAAACAAAAGCATTAGAGGCATTAACCAAATCGCTTGGAGTTGGTTGGTAGCCATGAACTTCAACTCCAGGTTTCGTTATTGATCTAACAATAAAATCATCTTTAGCGACATTGCTAATTATATCCGCCAATACAGTGAAACTTGCCAGTATTACTTCTTTAGTTTCATTTTTATTTGATATTCTCTTACATGAGCCTGAAGTAATAGAAAGCAGAAGTATCAAACTTAAAAAAAGAATATTTTTTTTCATATTTAACATTCATCCCAAGATTATGAATTAAAAGATAGTTTCATAAGTGGTTTTCTAAGATCAGAAATAAATCCTTTCCAATTTATTTTTTCTTTTTCAAAAGCTTCTTCAACAATTTTCTCAGAATTTTTCTTTATAAAATCCAAATCAGGTTCTTCTACTCCTTTTGTTATTGCCATAAAATCAGCCAAAGAACTTGATACTACTCTTGTTAAATAAGCAGCACTGACAGCCTGAAATGTTCCAGAGACAAGCCAATTTGGGCCATGTAATTTTGTTATGCCAATTAGAGTCTGTCCACTCCACTCAATAACTCCCTGAGCAATTGCAGTCTTTAAAATCTCTTTGGATACTTTATCTAAAATTTCAGGAGACCAATTACATCCCCATATAGACTTAATTTCTTTAATCATTAAAGAATTTAATACTGTCATTGCCATAACATCAATTGATGGGATAGGAGATAAGAAAACAGTTGTTGCGACAAGAATTTGATTTTTTCTTTGTAAACCTTTTAACTGCATTCTTCTTATACCTTCAATTTCAGATTGCCAGGCAACATGAAGTTCTTTCAAGAGCCTTTTTTTTGTATTTTCGATATTTTTAGATGAACTAATGAAAAACTTCCTTAAAGAAAAAGGTATATTTGTTATTTCACTGTTATTCACATCAAAAGTAATAATTTTGTTTATAAAGTCTCTTGAAATTTGAGACTTTAGGTCTTCTATCTGATTTTTGGCTTTTATTTGGTTGGAAGTTAAAGCCACCAACCAGATTGGCATATTTTTAGGAAACTTTTCCAGCCACAAAAAATCATTTGCCGACAAAGGCAAGTTTATAAAATACAAGATTGCATCACTCTTCAAAGCTTCTTCTGGAATAACTTGAGAAGAATTGTATTTAGGCAGTTTTTCGTATAAATCAAAGTCAAACTTATCTGCTTTGAAATTACTTTTCAAAACAGATTGAAAACTTTGATAATCTTTTTGTCCAATGCAACTTATTTTTTCTTTTTCACATCTATTAAGAATAGATTCAAGTGTTTTTTGTCTTTTTGTATTCTGTTTTTCTAATTCATTTGTTGCTTCAAGTTCTTCAAAAAAATTTAAATCTTCATTACATAGATTTATCCAACCATCTAAATTATTTGGCTCATTAAATTTAGGCTTATCATTCTTCAAGTAAAAATATCCCCCCAAACACAACGCAAAAAATCCTATTGAGCCTCCTGCAAAATGAATTAAGTCACTGACAATCCATTCCCCAAAACCTAACAATAATAAAATAATAAGAAGATTTTTTTTTGGAATCTTTATGAAATCCTTTAAAAGGTTGTTTTTACTAATATCAAACACAATACTTTATTTTTCTTATTTTATTTTAATGCAAGTTGTGAATCAGAAAAGCAAAATTTCATAAGTCGTTAATCAAAAGATAAAAATTTAAGCCTTTTAAAAAGACTTATTGCATAACAAGATGCTAAGTTAATAGACTATTTAAATAACTTAAGAAACATTAAGATGTCTAATTCAAATTTCAGCAATAATCCTGGACAAGAAAATTACAGAGGTCGTTCTAACAATGAAAGATCTAATTTCAGAGATAGATCGGGTGGCAGAAGAGATGGAGGAGGCTTCCGCATAAGATTGAGTGATAACGAAATGAAAGCTGTTAAATCAATACAAGAGATCTTTCAATTAAGATCCACCGTTGCAGTTCTGGGTTTCTCTGTTAGAACACTTAGCGAAATGATAAAAGACGAAAAATTGATTGAATCAATCAAAGAATATGCAAAAAATAATAAAAACTCTTCTCCTACTAGACAATCACAAAATTCTTTTGAAGAAAAGACAAAAACAGCACCTGACCCTTTTGCAAGACCTGTAAAAAATACATCAACTGAAGATATCCAATCTAGCGAAGTAGAAGAGGATGGCAAATAAAAAAAGAATTCTTTCGGGAGTTCAACCAACTGGTGATTTACATATTGGGAATTGGCTTGGGGCCATAAATAATTGGGTTACGCTTCAAGAGCAATATGAAACATTTCTATGTGTAGTTGATTTGCACGCAATAACAGCCTCATATAATCCCAAAGAATTATCTAAAAACACTATCTCTACAGCGGCTTTGTACGTTGCTTGTGGGATAGATCCCAATATATGCTCAATTTTTGTCCAAAGTCAGATTTCAGCGCATTCAGAACTTTGTTGGATATTAAATTGCATGACCCCAATAAATTGGATGGAAAGAATGATTCAATTTAAAGAAAAATCTATACAACAAGGGAATAATGTATCTATTGGATTATTTGACTATCCAATACTTATGGCTGCAGACATCCTTCTTTATGATGCTGACTTCGTACCAGTAGGTGAGGATCAAAAACAACATCTTGAACTTGCGAGAGATATTGCACAACAGAGAATTAATGCCAGATTTAGTAAGGATAAAAATATTTTAAAGATCCCTCAACCAATCATCATGAAGAATGGTTCAAAAATAATGAGTTTAATTGATGGTTCAAAAAAGATGAGCAAAAGTGATCCTAATGAGGGCAGTCGCATTAACTTATTAGATCCTCCTGAAATAATCACAAAAAAAATTAAAAGAGCAAAAAGTGACAGTTCTATTGGAATTGAATTTAAGAACCCTGAGAGACCAGAATCTAAAAATCTTTTGATGATTTATTCAATATTATCTGGCAAAGAAATTTCTCAATGTGAAAATGAATTCTCAGAGACTGGATGGGGGACATTTAAAAAATTAATTACCGAACAACTTATTGAATCACTAGAACCTATTCAGAAAAAATATAAATTATTAATTAACGATCCCTATCAACTAAATAAAATCCTTAATGAAGGGAAGGAAAAAGCTGAAGATTTAGCGAATCAGACTTTAAAAAGAGTTAAATCAAAATTAGGATTTTTTGAAATGGAGAAATAAATTATGCCAATAATTACATTGCCTGATGGCTCAAAAAGGGTTTTCGAAAAATCTGTAACTATTCTAGAAATTGCCCAGAGTATCGGCCCTGGATTAGCTAAAGCAACAATTGCTGGGAAAGTAAATGATGTTCTTCTTGATGCAACAATTCCTATAAATAAAGATTCCAAAGTTGTAATCATCACATCAAAAGATAAAGCAGGAATTGAAATAATAAGACATTCTTTCGCTCACCTTATTGGTCATGCAGTTAAACAAATTTACTCTGATATTAAAATGGCGATTGGGCCTGTAATTGAAGATGGTTTTTATTACGATATTTTCTCTGAATACAGATTTACTCCTGAAGATTTAATAAAAATCGAAAATAGAATTAATAAATTAACAAAAACAAACTATGACGTTGAAATTTTACAAGTTTCTAAAGAAGAGGCAATTAAAACTTTTAAAGAAAGAGATGAGACTTTTAAATTAAGAATAATTGAAGAAATTCCTGAAGAAGGTCTCATCAATTTATACAAGCACGAAGAATACATCGACATGTGTAGAGGGCCTCACGTTCCTAACACTAGACATTTGAGACACTTTAAATTACTTAAATTATCAGGGTCATATTGGAGAGGTAATAGTGAGAATGAATCATTACAGAGAATATATGGAACTGCATGGGCAAACGAAAAAGAACTCAAAGATTATTTAAAAAGAATTGAAGAAGCGGAAAAAAGAGATCATAGAAAACTTGGTAAAAAACATTTACTATTTCATATACAAGAAGAATCTCCAGGAATGATTTTTTGGCATCCAAATGGATGGACAATTTACCAAGTACTGGAAAATTACATAAGAGAAATACTCAAAAAAAATGATTATTTAGAAATTAAAACCCCACAAGCTGTTGATAAATCTCTTTGGGAAAAATCCGGTCATTGGGAAAAATTTAGAGACGATATGTTCACTACTGCATCAGAAAATCGAACTTATGCAATTAAACCAATGAATTGTCCATGCCATATACAAGTATTTAATCAAGGTTTAAAAAGTTATAAGGATTTACCTATTCGTCTTGCTGAATTCGGTTCTTGTCACAGAAATGAGCCCTCTGGGGCACTGCACGGCTTAATGAGAGTAAGAAACTTTACTCAAGATGATGCACACATATTCTGTACAGAAGAGCAGATTCAAGAAGAGGTATCTACTTTTATAGATCTTGTTTTCGAAGTTTATAAAACTTTTGGTTTTAATGAAATCATTATCAAATTATCAACCCGTCCTGAAAAAAGGGTAGGTAGTGAAGAGATTTGGGATAAATCAGAGGAGGCTCTTACCAAAGCTCTCGATAATAAGAACCTAAAATGGGAACTCCAACCAGGAGAAGGGGCTTTTTATGGTCCAAAAATAGAATTCTCCTTAAAAGATTGTCTTAATAGAGTCTGGCAATGCGGCACTATTCAGGTTGATTTCTCAATGCCTATTAGATTGGATGCAACTTATGTAGATATTGATAATGAGAAAAGAAATCCAGTTATGCTTCACAGAGCAATTTTAGGATCCTTTGAGAGATTTATCGGAATCTTAATTGAGCAATATGAGGCAAAATTCCCCATTTGGCTCGCACCTTATCAAATAATTTTATTAAGCATTACTGATAGAAATATTGAAAAGTGTTTCAAGTTTAATGAATTAATAAATAATAATGGTTATCGATCAAAAGTTGATGTTAGGAATGAAAAAATTGGATATAAAATAAGAGAGGCAACTCTCGGGAGAGTGCCTTTAATTGCAGTTATTGGAGATAAAGAAGAGGAAATTGATTCAGTCGCTTTAAGAGCTTTAGATGGAACAAATTTAGGAATTTTTGACCTACCTAATCTATACAAATTAATGGATGAATTGATAGAAAAAAAAGGGAGAACAGAATAATTAAAAATATATGAATTTTCTCGCGTGTGATCTTGGAGGTACAAAAGTACTTTTGGGTATTTATGAAAAATTGAATAGTTCCAGAATTCCAAAATTAGTTCTCAAAGAGAAATATTTTTCTAATGAATGGGATTCATTTTATTCAATCCTAGATGACTTTTTAAAAAAGCAATCTTTAGATATTTCCACTCTAAAATCTGCATGTTTCGCAATTGCAGGTCCAGTAAAAGGGGATAATTGCAACCTTACTAACTTACCTTGGAATATATCAAAAGTTGAATTAAAAAGTAAATTAAAAATTAATTCAGTTGAGTTGATAAATGATTTTGCAGTTTTAATTTATGGAATTCCCTTTCTTGATAAAAATCAATTTCAAACTATTCAAATGGGAGATGAGTCAGTAGTTAATAATAAAAAATTACATACAATTGTTGGAGCTGGAACTGGCCTAGGAATTTCTAGGGGAATTATTAATTCAGATATTATTGAAGTTTTATCTAGTGAAGGTGGTCATATTGAATTCGCACCAAAGACTCCAAAAGAATGGGAGCTTAAAGTCTGGTTAAAAGATTTTTTAAATCTTGAAAGAATTTCTTATGAAAGGATTATCAGTGGGGAGGGATTATGCAATATTGCAAAATGGAGATTTAGTTATCCAGATGCAATGAATCATAGTTTTCAAAAAATTCTCAACGAATCAAAAATGTCAAAAAAAACACAGAAAAAATTAGCCTCTGAAATTTGTAAATTTTCAGGAAAGGGAGATTTGTTACTTAGAGAAATAGAGAACATTTGGTTAAGCAATTATGCTTCATATCTTGGCGATGTAGCTTTACATGAATTATGTTTTGGAGGATTATGGATTTCTGGCGGTACAGCTCCAAAACATTTCAAAAACTTTAAATCAAATTCTTTTATGAAACATTTTTCAGACAAAGGTAGATATAAAGATATTCTTAAGAGTATACCTGTCAAAGTAATTTTAGATGAAGAGTTTGGACTTTTTAGTGCCGCTTGCAGAGCAAAAATGCTTTTAAAAACTACCTAACAAAAAATGTCTATTCCTGAAGTAGGTGAAAAAATAAGAGTAACAGTACCTTCCACAACTGCTAATTTAGGGCCTGGATTCGATTGTCTTGGTGCAGCATTAGATTTATATAATGAATTTATTTTCACAAGAATTGAAGGTGGAGGAGATAGATTTGATTTAATAATGGAAAGTACAGATGGTAATCATTTGAGAGGAGGACCAGAAAACTTAGTTTTTAGAGCGGCTCAGAAAGTATGGGAAAGCGCAAATATGGATCCTTTTGCACTTGAAGCGAGAGTTAAGTTGGCAGTACCTCCTGCTCGCGGGCTAGGAAGTAGTGCTACAGCAATAGTTGCTGGACTAATCGGAGCAAATGCAATAATGAACTCTCCATTATCCAAAGAAAAACTCCTTGAACTTGCCATTGATATAGAAGGTCATCCTGATAATGTAGTGCCCTCTCTTCTGGGTGGGCTTTGTTTGACAGCAAGATCTTCTTCTCAGAGATGGAGAATCATTAGATGTGATTGGCACGATTCAATTAAAGCTGTTGTAGCAATACCTGCAATTCGTCTAAGTACAAGTGAAGCAAGAAAGGTTATGCCCAAGAATATACCTATATCAGATGCAGTGACAAATATGGGGGCGCTTACTTTGTTACTTAACGGCTTAAAAGGAGGGAATGCGGAACTTATAAAAGAGGGAATGTTTGATAAGCTACATGAACCCTACAGATGGAAACTTATTAAGGGTGGATTAGAAGTTAAAGATGCCGCACTAAATGCAGGTGCTCTAGGATGCGCAATTAGTGGGGCTGGACCAAGTATCTTAGCTTTGTGTAAAAAAGAAAATGGTAAAAACGTCAGTCAAGCCATGGTAAAAGCATGGGAGAAGTCAGGTGTAGCTAGCAGAGCGCCATTCTTAAACGTTCAAACAACCGGAAGTCAATTTAGCGCTATCTCTGGTAAGTAGTTTTACTTAGGCATTTTTAATGTTATAGTCTCAAGCTAGTACAACTTCAACTAGAATAAAAAAATTATTCATTACATAAATGAATTTAGAATCTTTTCCTTGGCTATCATCAATTGTTTTACTGCCTTTAATTGGGGCATTAATAATGCCTTTCTTGAATTCAAAAGAAGGAGAAGATAACACACTCCCTAGAAATATCTCATTAAGTTTTTTATTCATAGATTTTTTACTAATAATCGGTGTCCTTTTTCAAAAATTTAATACTTCAGATAGCTCCTTACAACTGGTAGAAAGAGCTTCCTGGCTACCATCAATAGGCTTAGAGTGGTCTCTTGGAGTAGATGGGTTATCTGCTCCTTTAATAGCTCTAAGTGGGTTAATTACATTTTTATCAGCTGCGGCTAGTTGGAAAATCAAGAAAAAATCCAATTTATA
>QCCP01000001.1 GCA_003281225.1 Prochlorococcus sp. AG-347-L20 | reverse complement strand
AATACGTAGAAATCTTATTGTTTGAGAAAGAGGACTCTATTTCCCCAAAAAGTATATTGAAACTAGATCAAAACCATAATACAGGTCCTTACTGGCATGCGGAGGTAAAAAATTTAAATGAAGGTTGTATATATGCTTTTAGAGTAAAACAAAAAAATAATGCGATCAATAATAACTATGAAAAAAAAGTATTACTTGATCCATGTTCAAGGGGTATAACTGGGTGGGGGAGTTATAAAAGAGATAATGCACTAAAAACGCAAGAAAATACTAATTGTTGTCTTAAAAGCGTTGTTTGCGATAGGAAATTATTTAATTTTAAAGAATTTCCCAGACCGAAACATTCTTGGGAAAAAACAATTATTTATGAACTCCATATCAAATCCTTCACTGAATCAACTGATAAAAATGAAAGTTGTTTCAAAAAATTTTTAAAAAAAATTCCATATCTCAAAGAACTGGGAATTACCTCAATCGAATTACTTCCAATTTTTTGTTTTGATCCAACTGATGCCCCAAATGGTTTAGATAATTTTTGGGGTTATAGTCCAATTAATTGGTTTACTCCGCATTTTGAATATCTTTCGAACGAATCAGCCAAAAAGAATAGAGAGGAATTTAGAAAATTAGTAGAGGAATGTCATAAGGTAGACATTGAAGTTATTTTAGATGTAGTGTACAATCACACTTCTGAAGGAGATAGTAAAGGGCCTGTGATATGTTGGAAAGGTATAGATGAAAACCTTTATTACTTTATTGGGAAAGATAAAAATTATCAGGACGTGTCTGGTTGCGGGAATACTATTGCAGCAAACAGAGGATTAGTTAGAAAATTAATAATTGAATCATTGAAATGTTGGGCTAGTGAATTAGGCGTTGATGGTTTTAGATTTGATTTAGGTATTGCCCTATCAAGAGGAGAAAATCTTTCACCGCTTGATAATCCTCCAATTTTTGAAGATATAGAATGTGAACCAGAACTTATCGATATCAAGTTTATTAGTGAGCCATGGGATTGTGGTGGTTTATACAAATTAGGTGATTTCCCATCTAAGAATACTTTCACTTGGAATGGTCATTTTAGAGATGACTTGCGGAAATTTTGGAAGGGGGATAAAGATACAGCTTGGAATATGAGCGATAAAATAAAAGGGACGCCATCTATTTATAAAGAAGATAATATTTTCCCAAAATCAATAAACTTTATTACTTCGCATGATGGATTCACTCTAAAAGATTTAGTAACTTTCAATAGAAAACATAATTTTGCCAATAGAGAACAAAATAGAGATGGTGATAACCATAACAATTCTTGGAATCATGGTATCGAAGGTCCAACTAGAAACTTATTAATTAATGATTTAAGAAAAAGACAACAAAAAAATCTTATTCTTAGTTTACTTATATCTAAGGGTGTTCCAATGATACTTATGGGAGATGAAATAGGAAGATCACAAGGCGGTAACAATAATACTTGGTGTCAAAATAATTCATTGGGCTGGATGAATTGGGAACATGGTCAACAAGATTTGGAAATATTTGAATATTTTAAATACGTTATAAAAATCCGAAAAAAACTAATAAACATTTTTAATTCATCATTCTTCCCTAATAATCAAGCCAATGAAAATATTCCAACTTATCATTGGCATGGCACAAAGTTAAATAGCCCCGATTGGAGCAGTTGGTCTCATACAGTTGCCTTTAGCATTAACAAAGGCAATACTAATCCGCTGGTCTGGATAGGTTTAAATGCATATTCAAAAAGTATCGATTTCCCCTTGCCGAAATGCAAATATAATTGGTTAAAAGTTATTGACACCAGTATGTCTGAGATTTTTGAACCTTTAATTATTTATGAAAAATCTGTTTCAATAAAGAGTAGAAGCTCTTTATTAATCATTTCAGAAGAAGTATTTGCGACAAAAAATAATATATTCTAAAAGCGGGCGGCGGGAATCGAACCCGCATCTTCAGCTTGGAAGGCTGAGGTTTTACCACTAAACCACGCCCGCAATAAGTAATAGAATTACCATTGCAATAATACATTACCAAACAATCAACAAAGCAAAAAGATTGGAAAATTCACACTCGAAAAAAAATATTAATAAATCAACAACAAGATTAATGCTCTCTTATGGGCTAGGAGATGCAGGCACAGGTTTAGTCGCGACGCAATTTGGTTTTTTTCTGTTCAAATTCTTTATTTCTGCTGGTTTACCAGTAATAATTGCAGGTTCATTATTAATGTTAATAAAGATATGGGATGCAGTAAATGATCCCTTAATTGGATGGTTAAGCGATCGTACTAAATCAAGATGGGGGCCTAGAATTCCTTGGATGGTAGTAGCATCTGTTCCTCTTGGCTTCTCTTTAACTGCGATATGGTGGACACCCACTGGCTCCGTGCTAACCAAGACTATTTACTATGCCATAATTTCTATAATTGTAATGACTGCTTATACAAGTATCAATCTTCCTTTTGCAGCTCTATCTACTGAAATTTCTGAAAAAACAGCAATAAGAACAAGACTAAACGCATCTAGATTTACTGGCTCAATAATTGCAGGACTAACTGGTTTAATAATTGCTGGGGTTGTATTGGGTTCTGAAGAATCAGCAAATAATGAATATTTTTTAATGGGTAAAATAAGCGGATGTATTGCAGTAGTTGCAACATTAATTTCTTGTTGGGGATTAGCTCCATTCGCCAAAAAAGCAAGAAGGCCTTCAGGGAAAGTTGAAGCTATAACACTTCAATTCAAAAGGATCTTCAGAAATAAAAAATTTCTAAAAGTTATTACGCTTTATATTCTTCTCTGGTGCGCCTTACAATTAATGCAAACTGTAGCTTTAATTTATGTAGAAGATGTACTGAATTTACCAATATATATTGCGAAGTGGATACCGATACCTTTCCAAATTAGCGCTCTAGTGGGTTTACAAATATGGACCAGAGTATCAAATAAATTTAACAGGATTTTAGCTTTAAACTATGGAGCTATTATGTGGATTATTTCATGTACGGCAGCTTTATTTTTACCTTCATTATCAAAAATTTCAGGAGTTGGAGATAGTTTATTCCTAAATGCCAGCAACATATTTCTCTTTATTCTTTTAATTTTCATAATATGTCTTATTGGAATTGGAGCTTCAACCGCTTTTCTTATCCCTTGGTCACTACTTCCTGATGCAATAGACGAAGACCCAGAGAAACCAGCAGGATTATATACTGCTTGGATGGTACTTATTCAGAAGATTGGTATCGCGTTTAGTGTTCAATTATTAGGATTTTTATTGTATTTATCAGGCTATCAATCATGCTTTGTTGATAAAGATGGTCTAAATATTATGGAACAATGCTACTCAGCACAATTAACTATTAGATTGTGTATTGGTTTTATACCCTCAATACTGGTAATAATTGGTCTTTTAATCATGAGAAAATGGGATCAAAAATTAATTACAAACTAATATTAAGATATGTATTACCTTAATTTTTTCAAAAGACTTTTAAGCAGCTTAATCATTGGCGGGCAAGCAATTAATTTTATCTTTAAGGGTAAAATTTCCAAAAATGATCTCTTTGACCAACTTATGGAGTCAGGTCCTGGCAGTTTATTAATTGTATTAATTACAGGAATTGCCGCAGGCACAGTTTTTAATATTCAAGTTGCATCACAACTTACAAGCATGGGGGTTTCAAGTGAAATTGGAGGTTTATTAGCAGTAGGCATGGCGAGAGAAATGGCTCCTCTTCTAACTGCTACTTTAATGACTGGGAAGGTTGCAACTGCATATGCTGCTCAACTGGGTACTATGAGAGTCACAGAACAAATTGAGGCAATAACCATGTTAAGGACCGAACCAGTCCAATATTTGGTAGTCCCAAGGTTACTATCGATGCTAATAATGTCTCCAATACAGTGTCTTTTATTTTTATCTGTAGCTTTATGGAGCGGACAAATTTGGAGCACAATTTTTTATAAAGTTCCTCCAATAGTTTTTTGGACATCTGTAAGATCAGGTAATGTGAGTTTAACCAGTACAGACTTAACCTCAATGTTAATAAAATCTGTAGTATTCGGATTACTTATTTCAATCATTGCTTGTGGATATGGACTCACAACTAAAGGTGGTCCAAAAGAAGTTGGAACAAGTACAACAGGCGCAGTTGTAATGACTCTCGTTACTGTATCTTTAATGGATGTATTTCTAACACAAATTTTATTTGGATGATCCTATGTTTAACACTAAATCAAAAAAAGAGGAATCAGTAATAATATCTCCATCATTTCAGTTACCAATCATTCTAATAGTTTTAAGTTTTATGCTTTTGTTTTTGAATATTGGTTATTTGCCAACAATAGTTTTTGCTTCTTTTAGCTTTTTTTTATTACTTCAGTCATTCACCTTAAGAATAAAAATAACAAATGATGATTTTATCGTTTTACAATTAGGGAAAGAGATAAGAACTTTTCCATTCAAGAACTGGATATCATGGAAATTCTTTTTCCCTATAATCCCAGGTATTTTTTATTTTAGAGAAAAGTCCAGTCCTCATTTATTACCAATTTTATTTAACCCAAAGCAATTAAAAGATGAGCTCATAAAAAAAGTTGACTCCCTAGAAATTAAAAATTCTTAAAATTCAGACTTTGCCTATTTATCAAAATTATTTAAATGACCAATACAGAAATTCCCGAAAATAATCCTGAGAAGGAATTAATAATAGATAAGCCAATTTCAGATGATAAAACCAAACAAATTAGTAAGAAAAATTCAACGCAAAATAAAAAAATTACGCCAAAAAACAACAAATCAACTAAATCTTTTGATGAAATTTCTAATGAAATTTTTAGAGATCTCGTTTCAAAAAAAGACTATTTAGTTAAAGAAATAAAAGAGTTAGAAACAAAAAAAAATGAAATAGAAAAAGATATTGAGTCAAACTTTAAAGGACAGTCAGATAATATTGCTAAAAGAGTTAAAGGCTTTCAAGAGTACTTAACTGGAGCTTTGCAGAATCTTTCTCAAAACGTAGAGAAACTTGAATTAGTTTCTCAACCAATAATCGTAAAGCCTTCTCCCCTTGATGAGAAAAAGCAAACCAATAGCACAAATAATGTAGTTAATGTTCCCGCTCTTTCTGAAACATTTAAGCCAGATCAAGAGATTATAAAAAGTTGCTTTTCAAGTTTTACAGAGCAACCTGACTTTTATGCAGAACCTTGGAAATTAAGACGGAGTCTTGATTCATCAGATATAGAAATTATGGATGATTGGTTCTTTAATATGGGCGGAAGAGGTTCTCTTGAAAGTAGAGGTTCTCGACAAAAAAATGCCTTGTTATCAGCGGGTTTAATATCTATTCTTGGCGAATTATATGGAGATCAGTTTCAGACTCTTATTTTAGCTTCGCAGCCTGAAAGATTAGGTGAATGGAGAAGAATTCTTCAAGATTCACTTGGTCTCACTAGGGATGACTTTGGACCAAATAGTGGGATTGTTCTTTTTGAAAGACCTGAAGGTGTCATCGAGAGAGCTGATAGATTAGAAGCGAATGAAGAATTGCCATTTATTATCATTGATGCAGCAGAAACCTCTGTTGAAATTCCAATACTTCAATTCCCATTGTGGGTTGCATTTGCTGGTTCGGATAATGAAATTTACGATGATCTTGAACTAAACTAAGCTTTATGAATATCTTAATAATTTTTGCAAGTTATCTTTTAGGATCACTTCCGACAGGTTTTTTAATTGCAAAATATCTCAAAAATATAGATCTAAGAACTATAGGTTCTGGATCTACAGGTGCCACAAATGTCTTCAGAAATGTTGGGAAATGGCCAGCACTTTTTGTATTTATCATTGACGTTGGGAAAGGCCTTATTGCAGTAAAAATTGCTCAATATTACACAGATCAAGGCATAATAGAAGTAATAGCAGGGATATCCGCTATCTCAGGACATATTTGGCCAATATGGCTTAGAGGAAAAGGAGGGAAAGCTGTTGCAACTGGATTAGGTATGTTTTTAGCTCTTTCTTGGAAAGTTGGACTCGCATCTCTTGGTATTTTTTTAATAGTCCTAACAAAAACTAAATTTGTTTCTTTATCCAGTATTTCAGCTGCAATATTACTTCCTATTTTTATGTTTTTTTACCTAGGCAAATTTGTGCACTCATATTTCTTTATAAGTTTAATTGTGGCATTATTAGTAATCTGGAAACATAGAACAAACATAACAAGATTGCTTAAGGGAGAAGAATCCAAAATTAATCAGAATCAATAGATTTAAATATTTCTATTAGAGCTTTATTAGGATCTATAGCTTTTGAAATTGATCTACCAATGACTAACTTAGAAGCGCCATTATCTATAGCTTCAAGGGGAGTCATAATTCTATTTTGATCATCTTTATTGTCAATATTTAATCTTATACCTGGTGTAATAAGTTCAAAATTATGTTTATAAATAGATCGCAACATATTGACCTCCCAAGGGGAACAAACACATCCATCTAATCCGGCATCAAAAGACAACTTTGCAAGTCTCAATACATTTTCTTCAATTGAATTATTTCTATCAAGATCAGATTGAAAATCTTTAAGAGAAAAGCTTGTTAAAACAGTTATTCCTACAACCAATGGAGGTTTCACACTGACTGAGGTAGCTCCTTCTAAAGATGCTTTTTTTGAATCCTTAAGAGCTTTTAAACCTGCTGAAGCATGAATAGAAATTATATCAACCCCTAATTTTGAAGCTTGAAAACATGCTGCACGCATTGTATTTGGAATATCATGAAATTTTAAGTCTAAAAAAATTTTTTTATTTAAACCTTTTAATATTTCAATAACTCTTGGACCTTCCCTCACAAAAAGCTCTAAACCAACTTTCACCCACTTAATATTAGGACATTTTTCCAAAAGTAATTTTGCTTGACTTACATCTAATCCATCAATTGCCAATATTATTTTATCTTCCGAATTAAATCTGTTATTCATCAATTTTCAGTTTTCAAACCTTTTAATTATTTTTTTTCCAATTTGCAAAATTTTTCCTTCCAAATCATTTTTTGAATTAAAAACTAAATCAGGATTTATTACTTTTTGACTATCAATTTTTACACCCCCACCTTTAATAGATCTTTTGGATTCACTGCTAGATTTGAAAAGTTTTAGGGCACTTAATAAGTAGAAAAACTTTACTGGAAAAACTACTTCTTTTAAAGAAATCTCTGGAATTTCTCCAACTTTTTCTTTCTGTCCAAGGAATAATTTTTCGCAGTTTGATTGCGCCTTTAATGCTTCTTCGGCCCCATGGATTGAAGTAGTAACTTCTAAAGCCATTCTTCTCTGTAATTCACGAGGATTTGAGTTTTTCAGAAAACTTAAATCTAATTCAGTAAGTAATTCAAAATAGATGGGTATTATATTATCGGGTACTTTTTCTAATTTTGAATACATTGAAAGAGAATCTTCAGTTAAACCGACGGTGTTAAATTCAGATTTACTCATCTTCTTAATTCCATCTAAACCTGTCAAAATTGGCAGCAGAACACCAAATTGAGGGTCTTGTTTAAAATGCCTTTGGAGGTCTCTTCCTATTGCAATATTAAATTTCTGATCTGTGCCTCCAAGCTCAATATCTGATTGAACAATTACCGAATCGTAACCTTGTAATAGTGGATATAAGAATTCATGCAAAGCAATTGGGACTTGCGAAGTGTACCTTTTATTAAATTCCTCCTTAGCTAGCATTTGACTAACTGTTGCACTCCCCATCAATTCAATTATCGAATTAAGATTTAATCCTTTTAACCATTCACTATTATATCTAATTTCTATTTTATCTTTTGAATCAAAATCTAAAATAGATTCATTGGCTGGCTTTCCCATTCCTAGTTGGGTTAGGTATGTTTTTGCATTATCCTTAACTTGTTTTTCCGATAACTGAACTCTTGTTTTATTTTTTCCGGTTGGATCTCCAATTTGAGCAGTAAAATCCCCAATAATTAAAACTGCAATATGTCCATTATCTTGGAATGCCCTAAGTTTTTTAAACAATATGCTGTGCCCAAGATGAATATCGGTTCCAGTTGGATCGATGCCGAGTTTAACCCTTAATTTTTTATTATTTTTTTTCGCATGATCAATTATCTCCGAAAAGCTTTGATCTGTTCCCTTAATTGGAAAATATTCTTCTATTCCTCTTGACAGCCATGATGGCAATTTTAAATTATCTGTCATGAAGCTTTAACCGTTAACTTTAAGAAGTTTTATCAAGTTCATCCTTCATTCTTATTAAGGTTTTATTCATTTGATCAAACATTTGATCAGGAGTAATCCCAAATTGACTTAACTGTGTCTTTAATTGTTCTACTGTCATTTTTGCTTGAAAATCTTCAGACAATTCAAATCGCTTCATAAAAACCTTATAGCGATCCATAAGTGATTCCATTTTTTTTATAAACATTTTTTTTCCTTCTCTGTCAAATTTTCCATAATCAGAGCCAAGTTTCATAAGTTCTTGGTAATCTGTAAAAAGCTTTTTAGCTTCTTCTTGAACGATGTCTGACTCAAAGAATCCCATTTCTATTTTTTTACTTCGCAGATTAAGGCTCAATTACAAGATAACAAGAATCTTTTAAATTGATTAGAAGATTAATAAATTTTAGTTTATAAATAATTCTTTGATTTATATTTTTTCAGAATTAAATTTAGTAGACATGTTTCATTAATATTGGAAAAATTTAACGTAAATAATATTTCAAACCAAAATAGACAATTTGAATTATTTGGTTCAAATGTAAATACATCAATTAATTTTCAACACTCAAATAATCTAAAAATCAAAGGCGAAATCTTAACTGAATGGAGGAATAGAATATATAATCACCAATTTAAAATTTCAAAAGATACTCTCAACAAAACTTTGCACCAAACAAGTCTTCCTATAAATACAATCTCCGAAGAAAGAAAAATTGATCCGTTTTCCTTGCAGCCATTATCATTGAACTTTTGGAGGACCAATCAATATATACACAATGGGCCAGCAATGTATTTTGTAATTGACTCGATGGAGAGTTCTAAAATAATCCTATATATAGGAGAAACAAATTCAGCAAATAAAAGATGGAAGGGAGAACATGACTGTAAAAATTACCTCATGAACTATAAAGAAGCCCTAGCTCATAACAAACTCTCAAGTCACCAAGATATTCGTTTCTTCTTAGATGTACCTAAAGAAGTAAAATTAAGACGTAAATTAGAACAGCAACTGATATATTTATGGTTACCACCTTTTAATAAAGAAACTCGAGATAGGTGGGCAACTACTTTCACAAACAACTAAAAGTAAATTAAATCCATTTAACAAATGCAATTTTCCACATTCCAAAAAAATCTAGATAACTGGGTAGGTGCTTCATTAATTTTTGGAGTTTTAGAGGAAGAAATTTCAAGCCAACTTGAAAAAATAAAATTTGTTATTGACCCAAAATTATTACTAAAAAAAGTTAATCAAAAAAAATTTAAAGGAGAAAAAGGAAAAACTTTAAGCTTTGAATTTTTAGATCAAAAATTAGAAACTTTAATCATAGTTGGTCTTGGCAAATCAAAGGACCTAAATAAAAGTGATATAGAAAACTCTATAGGAAATCTAGTTAGGAAAACAGTTGATAAAAATGAAAAAATCAGCATCTTGCTACCTTGGGAATTTATAAATTCACAACTAGAAATAAATCAATTAGCAGAGTCAGCCAGATTATCTGCCTTTAAGGACAATAGATTCAATAAGAAAAGAGATGAAAAGAAAGTTCTTAAAGAAATAGAGTTTTTAAATTTAAAAGAATTTGAGAATATTAGCTTTGAAGAGACAGCACAAATATGTGAAGGTGTAGAACTAGCTAGAAGACTTGTAGCCGCCCCTCCAAATAGTCTTACGCCTCTGGAAATGTCTTTACAAGCTTCTCAAATAGCTAAAGATCATGGCTTGGAAGTAAAAATTTTAGAGGCAAAAGATTGTGAAGATTTAGGAATGGGTGCATATTTAGCTGTAGCAAAAGGTTCTGATCTAGATCCTAAATTTATACATCTTACTTTAAAGTCAGAGGGGCCTATTAAAGAAAAGATTGCGCTTGTTGGGAAGGGTTTAACCTTTGATTCGGGAGGATACAATCTGAAAGTAGGAGCATCTCAAATTGAAATGATGAAATATGATATGGGCGGAAGCGCTGCAGTTTTAGGAGCAGCAAAAGCACTTGGAGCAATAAAACCAAAGGGATTAGAAATTCATTTTATTGTGGCATCTTGCGAAAACATGATAAATGGTTCTGCAGTACATCCAGGAGATGTAGTTAAGGCATCTAATGGTAAGACAATTGAAATAAATAACACTGATGCAGAGGGCAGACTCACATTAGCTGATGCTTTAACTTACGCATCAAATTTAAAACCAGATTCAATAATAGATCTCGCAACTTTAACAGGAGCTATTGTAGTTGCATTAGGGAATGATGTAGCTGGATTCTGGAGCAATAATGATGATCTAGCAAATGATCTAAAAGTTGCATCATCCCAGTCTGGAGAAGAATTATGGCAAATGCCTTTACAAAAATCTTATAAAGAAGGTTTAAAGTCTCATATAGCTGACATGAAAAATACAGGCCCTAGAGCAGGTGGCTCAATAACTGCTGCTTTGTTTTTAGAGGAATTCTTTGATAAGGAGATTAAATGGGCTCATATTGATATTGCTGGGACTTGTTGGACTGACAAGAATAAGGGGATTAACCCATCAGGTGCAACCGGTTTTGGAGTTAAAACTCTTGTTCAATGGATTAAAAATAAATAACTATATCTATATCATTCATTCCAAAGATTTGTTGATCTAGCGTTATCTCCCCATAATTTATCCAGCCTCTGATCTCTCCCACATGAGAATCTATAGAACTTATATTTTAATTCATTTCTCTCAGCAAAATCCTGATGATATTCTTCAGCTAACCAAAATTGACCTTTTGATTTAAGTTCTACAGATATTTTTTCTAATGGCACACGCAATTCATTAGAGGCGGAAACAACTGCATTTATTACATCACTTTCCTCAGTTGCATCTTTGAAAAAGATCACTGGCCTATAAGAATCTCCACGATCACAAAATTGACCCTTGCCGTCCAGAGGATCAATATTTCTGAAATACAGCCTAAGTATCTCAGGTAAAGTTACCAATTTGGAATCATAGTTTACCAAAACCACTTCCTGATGTCCTTCATGATTTTCGTAAGTAGGATTTTGCAAATCTCCACCTGAATAGCCACTTTGTACAAAATTTATCCCCTTTAATGACTCTAAATCATGTTCTAAACACCAAAAACAACCTCCTCCAAGAATCATTTCCTCTGCAAAAGCGTTTAAAGGGTTAAAAAATAATGAAAGAACAATTATTAGAGGAAAGAAATATCTCATTTTTTTATTATAAAGTTCAAATAATAGAATTAATAATCTCTTTAGCAGCTCTATGGACTACGCCCTTTTCTCCTAATTCTTTTTTTAAAAAAGCATAACCTTTTTTAATTTTTATATTTTCTGACTTCCCCTCAAGAATCCTACAAGATTTATAGAAAATTTTCTTTTCATCAAAATCCTTTTGTACAAACTCAGGGATTATAAATTTATTAACCAACAAATTTACAGGGGAAATAAATTTTACTTTGAATTTGAGAATTTTTTTTGCAATAAAAGCAGTAACCCTACTTACTCTATAACCAACAATCTGTGGGATTCCATATAAAGCTAATTCCATATTAACTGTCCCAGATTTACAAAGAGCAATTTTAGTGAGGGAATAAATGTAAGGCTTTAATTTTGCACTATCTTTTTGAGAAATCACAAGTCCTTTAACTTGATATTTTCTAAAGGCTTTTTTGAATATTTCATCAAAAGCATCACGACAGGAGGGAATATAGACAACCAAACTTGGATATTTTTGTTGTAATTTTTTAGCCGCCCTCATAAAAGTAGGTAATATGTATCGCAATTCTTGAGGTCTGGATGCTGGCATTAAAAGTATGATGTTTTGATCTGAGCGAAGGTTTAAAATATATCTAGCATCTTTCTTTAGAGGAAGTTTTTTTGTTAAATCAATCATTGGATGTCCAACCCAAAAAACATTTCCGCCCCTCTTTTTATAAAATGCTGCTTCTTTCTTGAAAATTGCAAAAATCTTATCCGAAAACTTTATTAGATTTGTTGTGGTATTATCGCCTACCCTCCAAGCCCACTCTTGAGGGGCAATATAGTAAAAAATTGGAATTTTAGTCTTCGATCTTTTTAATTTAGTACCAATTTTTATATTGGGTCCCATATAGTCAATCAAAATTAAGCAATCAGGAGGATATTTTTTTATTAATTTGTAGAATCTTTTTTGAATTATTATTGTTGGAATAATAAGAGGTAAAGCCTCCCAAATTCCTATTGCACTAATTGATGTAGTATCTTGAAGAATTTTTACACCTTCTTTCTTCATCCTTTCCCCGCCTAACCCACAAATTTCTAAATCTATAGATTTTTTTTTAGCTTCATCTAATAATGCTTTTGATAACAAACTTCCGTGCAAGTCTCCAGAGACTTCTCCAGTACTTATAAATATCTTTTTATTCATACATTCACTAAAGGCATTGGTCCTCGTCTTTCTTTAGATATTGACTCTTTTAAAAAACTACATAATCTTGAAGATGAAATATCTAATTCTCCTTTCATTAATTTTTCTAATGAATTTGAAATCGCATCATTAGATTTAAAAAGTATATTCCAATTACTTTGAAGTAATTTTAAGTCAAAATCCTTATTTGACATTAAACCGCTTCTCTTAATTCCAATTCTATTTAAACCTCTCAATCTTCCTGGATGCCCTTCGGCCAAACAAAAAGGAGGTACATCTCTATCTACTCTAGTCATCCCTCCAATCATTGCTAAATATCCAATATGTACAAACTGATGAATACCTAAACAACCGCCAATAATAGCTTTATCTTCAATCTTTACATGGCCTGCAACTTGGACACTATTTGATAAAACTATACTATTACCAAGTTCACAATTATGGCCGATATGAGTGTAAGCCATCAACAAATTATTATTTCCAATAATTGTTTTTTCTCCTTCATCAGTTGCCTTATTAATAGTCACACATTCTCTGAAAGTATTATTATCTCCAATAATTACTTCAGTATGAGCCCCTTTATATTTAAGGTCCTGGGGATCAAGACCTATAAAAACACTTGGAAAAACTTTATTATTAATACCAATTTGAGTTCTTCCTGAAATAACAGAATTCGGTCCTATTTCAGTTCCTTTCCCGATAGTCACATCTGGACCGATAATAGCTCCCTGAGAGACAATAACCCCATCATGTAATTCGGCACTTGGATCAACAAAAGCATTTGGGTGCACTTTGACTCCACTAAAGCTTGAGTTTAATTCAGTATTTTTATGATCCATATCCCTAATCAACTAATGAAAACATTAATTCTCCAGCACAAACCAACTTCCCATCAACATGCGCCTCACCTTTAACCTTCCCAAATCTTTGTCTTTTAATAGATAATAACTCACAAGAAATTATCAATTGATCTCCTGGCACAACTGGTTTTCTGAATTTAACATTATTGATTCCAGCAAAGACGAAAAGTCCTTTAGGAAGATCAGGCATTTGAGTTACTATTATTCCACCAACTTGAGCCATTGATTCAACAATAAGAACCCCAGGCATCAAGGGTCTTTCAGGAAAATGTCCCTGAAATTGCGGCTCATTTATAGTTACATTTTTTATTGCAACCGCTTTCTCCCCAGGGATATACTCTATGACTTTGTCCACAAGAGCGAAAGGATATCTGTGAGGTAACAAACCTAGTATTTGCTCAGAGGAAAGTTGATTATTTTCACTGGATAATTTCTTTTCCAAAACAATTAAAGATAAAGTTAATTTTTTAACGATGAGGCCAACAAAGCATTTAAAGAATGTGATCCTTTATAAACTATAATTTGAGCCTTAGGTAACCCTACCAAAGCCAAGTCCCCAATTAGGTCTAAAATTTTATGTCTTATTGGTTCATTATCAAATCTTAATGGTGGATTAACCCATTTATCACCGTCACAAACAAGGGCATTTTCCAAACTTCCGCCTTTTATTAATCCTAGTTCACTTAACTCTTGAAATTGATCTTTAAAACCAAATGTTCTAGCAGGAGCAATCATTTCAACGAAATTTTTTGGATTTAAATCAATTACAAAAGTTTGATTTCCAATAGCTTTATAGGAAAAACTTATCGTGGATATAATTGTAGTCTTTTCAGATGGAGTTGCTGCTATTACTGAACCTTCTTTATTTAAAATTATAGATTTATTAATCTCTTGAAAAAAATTATCTGGTTTAGGTGCTTTTTTTATCCCAACTTCTTCGAAATCTTTAACCCACTGAATTGCTGATCCATCTAAAAGTGGAATCTCTTTCCCATCAACCTCAATATGAATATAACTTAACCCGCACCCTGCCATTGAAGATAATAAATGTTCGATAGTATACAAATTTCTCCCCCCTAATTTAACTGCAGTACAAAGCATGGTACTTCCAATTAAATCTTGAGTAAGCTTAAAAATCTCGCCAGGTTTATCCCTGAAAGAAACATAATATCCTTCTTTTTCATAAGGAGAAATTTTAACTCTTGTTTTTTCTCCACTATGAAGGCCTATACCTTCTCTGGAGATAACACCAGCTAAGGTATAGCAGAAATCATAATTAGCAGGCCAAGAAAACACTTAAAACTTCCATCCAACTCCAAGTGTATATCTCCAATCTCCACTTAGGTCTTTACTAGCAATATCTAATCTTAATGGCCCTATTGGTGTTTTAACTCCAACACCTCCTCCAAGCGAATAACCAGAGCCTGATTTTTCTAATAATTTACCAGGTTTCCCTGGAACATCATTTTGAGATCCTAAATCACTTCCTGCATCAACAAATAAAGCTCCTGATATCATTCTCCAAATAGGGAATCTATATTCTGCAGTACCTTCAATAAAACTTTTACTTACAGCTAAATCACAAGATCCCCATCCTCTTACTGATGATGTTCCTCCCATACAAAATGCTTCGTATGGAGGCAATTCCCCAAGAATAGTTCCCGCCTTAAATTGAAAACCAATAGCTTGAGGACAATCTTCACTAGTAGCTTTACTAGATCTACATGCCTTGGTTAAATTGATCAATTTTGTCGGTATAAAATAAGAATATGATGCTCTCATTCTATTAAAAGTTGGAGAATTTTTTCCCATTGAAACAAATTGTTCTGTACCAAAGCTAAATTTGTTTCCTGCAGTTGGATTGATGGAATTATTTAAATTATTTCTAGAAGTACTCGCGATAACACTCACTAACGTATTTTCTTCAGGACATGATCCATCATTTGGAGTAAATCCAATACAGATAATATCATTTATATTTCCTGTTGTTGGAGTCATATCACCATAGGGTTTTTTGTTTCCATCACCATCAATCATTTTTACCTTCTTAAAATTCATTCCTGCAAGAACTCTCCATTTAGCGACCTTAAATGGATCTCCACCATTTAATGGCCTTGAGAAAGAAAATCCCCCTCCTGTTTTTTCTAAAACTATTGATGAAAAAGTATCAGTGGTCGAAGTACTAGTATCATCAACTGCGTATATGCGCCCATTTTTTTCACTTTTAAATTCTTGTGGATAATCTCTGCTTAAAAAAATATTTGTTCTAAAAGATGTTTTATGTTTATCACCTTTAATCCATGGATCAGATAATGAAAAATTGTAGGTAGTTGAATATTCTCCAAAATTTAGATTTAAATTTGTAGACCAAGCCCTACCTAGTGTATTTGATTCCTGCAAACCAATTGAGGCGAAGAGACCTGAACCATTGCTATATCCAAGACCACCTGTTAAAGATCCTGTTCTTTGCTCACTCAAGTCTAAAAAAATTATGACTTGACCTGGATTTAAATTATCCGGGCCAAGAGAAACCTTTACATCATCGAATAATGATGTGGCATAGAGTCTACCGATATCAGCTTCTAAAATTTGTCTATTAAAAATAGTGCCAGGTTGTGTTTTTAATTCTCTCTTTATAACCCAGTCTTTTGTTTTCCCTTTTCTAGGTTTTCCATCAATAATAAATTCACCATCAGAATTTGGGAATCTTATTTTTACTTCAGATATAATACCCTCAGAAACTTTTAATCTTACTACTCCGTTCTCAGAGATTCTATCTGGGCCACTAACTCTAGCTAAAGAATAACCAGCTTTTTCATAACGTTTTTTGATTATTTCTATCTTATTTTGAAGTTCCTTTAGGTTAAGAGTTGTCCCATAATAATTTTTAAAAATATCATTTACGTACTCATTAGAGACTATAGAGCTTATTGGTTTAAGTTCAACTTTCTTCAAGATTGGATTAGGCACTACATTTACTATTAGCCTCACACCTAATGGCCCATCTTGAGAATTTATTTTAACTCCTGAAAACCAACCACTAGCATATATTGCATTAAGGTCTTGACTTAAAATTCGATTATCAACAATACTTCCAGGCTTTATGCTCATGGAATCATATGCAGCCAATTCAAGTTTTCTACCCTCAGGATGATTTTCCCAACCTTCGATAATTATTTCTGAGATAAGAACACTTTCTTCACTAATATCCTTATTATTTTCTGCAAGAAGAAATTTTTTCTCTTTTTCAATATCAATCTCTTGAAATAAAATATTATTAATATTTGGTATTTCTAAAGTTTTTACTGATTTATCAACATCACTTGGCAAATACTTAGCAGACAGTTCTGAATTATTTGATATCAAAATCAGGGGAGAGCAGGCAACATTTATGAAAACCTTTCCAAATTTTAAAAAATGTTTTTGCATAGTAGTTGTGATTAAGATAAATAAGTCATTATTTATTCAATGAGGTTTTAGAAAATCGTTTATTCTTCGGTGAATCTCACTATAAGCTTCAATTAGGCCACCTAAATCATTTCTAAATCTATCTTTGTCAAGACTCACAATTATATCATTTTTTTGATTTAGATCCCACAATCTACAATTATCAGGACTTATCTCATCTCCAAGAATAATATTATTTCTAAAATCATAACCAAATTCCAATTTAAAATCTACAAGTTGAAGTTGAATATTTTTAAAAAAACTTTTCAAGATTTCATTAATTTTTAGGGTTAAATTTATTATTAACTCTAAATCATGAGAGCTTAATATGTTCATTAATTCAATTCTATCTTTTGTAATAAGGGGATCATTAAGTTCATCATTTTTAAGATAGATATCAATTAATGGTTTTGATAACAAAGTTCCAGGTTTGATAGTGGTTTGTTTGCACAAAGAACCATAAGCAGTATTTCTTAGAACAATTTCTAATGGAATTACTTTTATTTTTTTTGCAATCATTGTATGTTCATTTTCAAGTTCAATAAAATGAGTTGGAATATTTTTCTCAATGAGAATCTCAAAAATTCTTGCACTTATTAAGCAATTAAGTTTGCCTTTACCTTCAAATTTTTCTTTTTTCAACGCATTAAACGCTGTAGCTTCATCTTTAAATTCAATTTTTACTTTATTTGCATCATCATGAGTAAATACTTTTTTTGCTTTCCCTTCATAAATCAACTCATATTTATTATTCATTAACTTAAAACCTCATTATTATTACTAAAGTACTTTTTATAATTAACATAATTATTAGAGATCAACTTCAAATGATTTTATTTTCATTTTAACTGATTATTCATCGAAACCTCATAACCTTAAAAAACAAATATATGGGAATTCATTCACCTAATTCTAAGAACTTTATTAGATTAGAAAATGTTTTAATAATTGGGAATGGCGGGAGAGAAAACTCTTTGGCTTGGGCTATTCAAAAAAATGAATTAATTAAAAAAGTTTACTTAATACCTGGTAACGCTGGTTCAGAAAGAATAAATAAATGTGAAAGAATAAAAATTGATATAAATAATAAAAATGAACTAGTCGAAAAGCTTGATTTTTTTAAGATAGATTTAGTCGTTATTGGACCAGAAATACCTCTGGCAAATGGATTAGCTGATTTTCTTCGAAAAAAAGATTATAAAGTGTTTGGTCCTAATAAAGATGGAGCAAAACTAGAATTTAGCAAATCTTGGGCGAAGGAATTTATGCAAGATGCAAATATTCCAACTGCAAACTTTTGGAAAGTCAATTCTCTAGAAGAAGCCAAAAAAATTATTAATTCATCCTCAATTCCACTTGTAGTAAAAGCTGATGGACTAGCTTCAGGTAAAGGTGTTTTTGTTCCTAATTCAAAAGATGAATGCTATAAAGCAGCAGAGACAATTTTTAATGGAAGATTTGGCAACTCTGGGGATGTAGTTGTTTTAGAAGAAAAAATTCAAGGGCCAGAAGTTTCAGTTTTTGCTTTATGCGATGGGAAAAGATATACATTACTTCCAACGGCCCAAGATCACAAACGACTAAATGAAAAAGATAAAGGTCCAAATACAGGAGGTATGGGTGCTTATTCTCCTGCCCCGTTATTAACAGAAGATTACCTTGATAGAATTATCAAAGAGATAATTGAACCTACAATAAATGAGCTAAATAAAAGAAATATTGACTATAGAGGAGTAATTTATTTTGGGTTAATGATCACAAAATCTGGGCCTAAAGTTATAGAATATAATTGCAGATTTGGTGATCCAGAATGCCAAACAATAATGCCCTTAATGGATCAAAATTTTGTATTTCTTTTAGAAAAATGCTCAATGGGAAGTTTAACTGGTGATGAAAAAATTTATACCTCTGATAGAGTTAGTGGCTGTGTAATAGCGACCTCCAAAGGTTATCCTCACAAATATAAAACTGGTTATCAAATAAAAATAGGTAAGATTGATTCAAGTGATTGTCAAATTTTTGATTCGGGTACTTCTTTTAGTGAAAGTGGGAAATTATTAACTTCTGGAGGAAGAGTCTTAAGTATTGTCTGTCAAGATAAAGATTTCGATACGGTATTTGAAAAAGCATACAAAAATTTAAAAGAAATTCATTTTGAGGGTATTTACTTTAGAAATGACATTGGTCATCAAGTGAGAAAAAACTTTTCTAAGGAGAATTAAGCTTATGGTGGATACCAATAATCGAGAAACTAAAAAATATAACATCACTGATAATGAAGATATGAACATTAATTATTGGATTAATGGACTTCTCGCTTGGTGGAGTGGGTTCAGTTTAAGAACAAAGTTATTAGCCATAGCGACTCTTGTCGTAAGCCTCCTAATGACAGGAATAACTTTTTTTGCATTAAATAGTATTCAAAGAGATGCAGGTATGAATGATACCAGATATGCTCGAGATCTTGGCTTATTGTTATCTGGGAATGTTACAGAATTAGTAGCTAATAACCAAAAAAAAGAAATTTCAAATGTAGCTGAAAAGTTTTGGAGATCAAGTAGAAACCTGCGTTATATATTCTTTACTGATGCTGAAGATATTGTACAACTTGGGATACCGATCAGTGCAACACCAACAAGCTCAGACAGTCAGTTTCAGCTCACTCGAAAATTAAAACTACCTTCAGAATTGAAGAAGAGACCACAATTCCCTTTGGTTAGGCAGCATGCGACACCTCAAGGTCAAGTAACAGATGTATTCGTCCCAATGTTGTGGAAAGGTAAATATCTTGGAACTTTAGCCTTGGGAGTCACCCCTAATAAAAAAGCACTAGCCAGTGCTGCCTTAACTAGAGAAGTAACCATCGCAGTTTTTATATCTATTTGGGTTTTAGTAATACTAGGAGCTGTATTTAATGCACTTACAATTACAAGACCAGTCAGAGAATTAGTAAGAGGTGTTAGAGAAATTTCAAGAGGAAATTTTAAATCCAGAATTTCTTTACCCATGACAGGTGATCTAGGAGAACTCTTAAATGGATTTAACCGAATGGCAACACAATTAGAAAATTATGATGAAGCTAATATAGAAGAACTAAAAGCGGCACAAATCAAGCAGCAATCATTAATAGCTACAATGGCTGATGGTGCAATATTATTGGACTCACAAGGTAAGATTGTACTTACTAATCCAACAGCAAAGAGATTATTTCGTTGGGAAGGAAGATTTCTAGAAGGTAAACATTTTTTAAATGAAATCCCCGAAATTTTATCCAACGACTTACACACAAATATAGAATCTATTTTAAACAGGGAGAAGGAAAAGGACGATTTAAGATTCAGTTTAGGAGAACCAGCAAGAACCTTAAGAATTGTCTTGCAATCAGTCTTAGATACAAATAAAGTTGAATTAAAAGGAATTGCTGTGACAATCCAAGATTTAACTAGGGAAGTTGAACTTAACGCGGCACAAAATAGATTCATAAGCAATGTCTCGCATGAATTAAGGACTCCACTTTTTAATATCAAAAGTTATGTAGAGACCTTACATGATTTAAAAGATCAGCTGACTGATGAAGAACAAATAGAATTTTTGGGAATTGCAAATTCCGAGACTGATAGATTAACAAGACTTGTAAATGATGTATTAGATTTATCTAGATTGGAGTCTGGGAAAATTGTTCAGCTAGAGCAAATGGACATAAAACCAGCAATAGAACAGACTCTTAGAAATTATAGACTTAATGCATCAGAAAAAAATGTTTCATTAGCTCATGACATAGAGGAAACTATTCCCCCTATTCTTGGAAATTTTGATTTACTTTTGCAGGTTTTTGATAATTTACTAGGAAATGGATTGAAATTTAGTCCAAAAAACAGCGCCCTAATTATAAGAGCTTATACTTGGCCAGATTCCTGTCCTGCTTTCCCTCCAAGTATTCAAAATGATGCAGCCCCTCAATGTGAATTAGTTTCACCACTTCCAAAAGTAAGAATTGAGATTGCTGATACGGGATCAGGAATATCTCAGTCTGATCAAGAAAAAATATTTGATCGTTTTTATAGAGTAGAGAATTCTGTTCATACTGAGCAAGGAACAGGTTTAGGTTTATCTATAGTACGAGGAATAATTGAAAAACATGGTGGGGAGATTCGTATGGCTAGTGAATTAGGAGTAGGAACAACGTTTTGGTTTGATTTAGCCTTGGCACAATCTGATAAAGATGAATTATTGACAAAAGCTATTAATAATTCAGATTCTTTTCCAGGTTCTGAAATTAAAGAAATTATCTAATTATTATCTATTCCTCTAAAAACATTTTGAACATTTTGATCAGGAACAACTCTGTGAGGAGCACCACTAAATATTTGTTCAAAATTAGAAAAAGAATCCCTTATTTCTGGGCCACTATTTGTAATAATAAATTCTCTTATTCGTTTATCATGCCATGATCCCCGCATTTTAAAAACATTTAAAGCGCGTGCCATCTCACCTTTTATTTCTACATATTGAAGCAACAATATGGTGTCTGTAATTGTTGAGATATGAGAATCAGTTATAGAATGACTTCCCATAAATTCTTCAGCAGTATTAGTAAAAAAGCCTGCTATCTCCTCTTGTTTTGTATAACCTGTAACAGCAATTACAAACTGTCTAAATGCATTCAAACTTACACCTCTGGCTAATGCCGAGAGAGAATCAATTGCCATTCTTTTTGGTTTAAATTGATTAATTTGCGTTTTTATAATTTGTAAGTGATCCTCTAAACCAGTTGATTCAGGATATGCACAAATAATTTTTAATAATCCATCACTTTCCATTTTTTCAAAATCTATTCCCCAGCTAGTAGCATTCCTAAGCAATTGAGCCCTAGATTCTTCATATGCAAAAAGTATTGCTCTTTCATTATTGTTATAAGCATCTTCAACAAATTTCGATACAAGCATTGTTTTGCCCGTACCAGTTGCTCCAGTTGCGAGAATAATGGAATCTTGAAAATATCCACCACCACACATATCATCAAGATCTTTAACTCCAGAGCTAATCCTAATATTTGAGGATCTCTGTGTTAATCTCATTGCTCCTAAGGCAAACACACTTATTCCATCCACGCCCATAGTAAATGGATATTCACCTTTCATATGAACAGTACCTCTTAACTTCAGAACTTCTAGAGTTCTTCTTCTCTTCTCTGACTCAAGAACATTTCTTAATAAGACAACATTATCAGATACAAATTCTTCTACACCATATCTAGCAATTGGTCCGTAATCATCCACCCTTTCTGTAGTCATAACTGTTGTCACACCTATTTCTTTTAATCTTGCTATCAATCTAAATATTTCCCTTCTAACAACGTAAATAGCATCATACTGTTGAAATACAGCAGTTATTGAATCTATTGCAACTCTTTTAGCTTTATATTTTCTAATTGCATAACTAATTCTCTCAATAAGACCAGACAAGTCAAAGTTGCCTGCCACATCCTGACCATCTGGATCAGGAGATGCATCCAAAATAAAAAGTTTATTTTGATCAATTAATTCTTGTAAATCCCAACCAAAACTTGCGGCATTTCTAATAATATCTAAAGGTGACTCCTCAAATGTTACAAAGATTCCAGGCTCATCAAAATTACAAATTCCATGGTGTAAATATTGCAGAGAAAAAACAGTTTTACCAGTTCCTGAGGTGCCACTAACCAGTGTACTACGAGATACAGGTAACCCACCCCTACAAACATCATCAAAACCTTCTATTCCAGTTGGCAATTTTTGTACTTGCATTTTATTTGATTTGCCAAATTTCTTATCATTCATAGTTTTGTGCTAGTTAAACAAAAATAAAATAAATTTTGAATTTAATTTTAATTTTCAAAGTTTTTATAGTTATTATTTATCTCCACTATATTCAGTTTCAGTTAATTCATCAAAAAGTAAATCTAAACCAATTAAAACTTTTTCTCTATCTGAAAGATCACCTATTATTTTTCTTACTGGTGGCGGTAAAATTTTAGCTAACGTTGGAGTGGCTAAAATTTTATCTTCTTCCGCAAGTTGTGGTTGCTTAAGTACATCGATAACCTTCAATGCATAAACTCCTTTGAATTCATTATCTAAAATTTCTCTTAAGGTATTTAAAGCTCTCATCGAATTAGGTGTATTTCCAGCAACATAGAGTTTTAAAATATATGTTTTCCTTGCTGCCATCGTTAAAGTTCCTGAATTGATATAAAAGATTTAAAACAACCCTTGACTTATTACACTACAAAATAAGAAAATAAACAAACTATTATGATTGCTTATTGGGCTTAATCAAATTATTAATTTGAGCCTAGTTGCGTCCTTAAGATATGACAAATTCTAAAAAATCCTCAAACAATTCTGCTGAAAGTAATGAATTGTATGCAATAGCAGAAACTTCAGGTCAACAATTTTGGTTCGAAGTTGATAGATACTATGACATAGACAGGTTAAATGCAAAAGAGAAAGACAAGATAACACTGGACAAAGTTTTACTTTTGAAGGATAAGGACTCAATAAGTGTTGGCAAACCATACGTTAAAGACGCAAAAATTGAATTAGAAGTGGTCTCTCATAAAAGAGATAAGAAGATTCTTGTTTACAAGATGCGTCCCAAAAAAAAGACAAGAAGGAAGATGGGACACCGACAAGAACTTACAAGAGTTATGGTAAAATCTATTACAATAGGTAATAGTGTTCCTAAGTCTTCTAAAAAGGAAACTGTCAAAAAGGAAACTAAACCAAAATCCGAAAAATCTACAAATTAAACAATTCTAATGGCACATAAAAAAGGAACAGGTTCTACTAGAAACGGAAGAGATTCAAATTCCAAAAGATTAGGTGTGAAAGCTTATGGAGGAGAAAAAGTAACTGCTGGATCAATTATAATTCGCCAAAGAGGTACATCCTTTTTGCCGGGTATCAATGTCGGAAAAGGTAAAGATGACACCCTTTTTGCGCTCAAAGAAGGAACCGTAAGTTTCGAAAGCATTAAAAGAAATTTAAGAAATAGAAAAAGAGTTAATATTGTTATCTAATTTTCTTGTAAGCTCTTGTAGTTATAAGAATAGGATGAAATACTTCTAAAAAATTTGATTGAAGAGTCTCAAAAAATTTTTCAACAATTTGAATGTCGTCGATATGAAACGGATATTCATTTTTTTCTCCTTTGAAAAAATACCAATTAAATAAAGCAATAGAATTAGGATCCATAAACTCATTGAAAATCTCTATTTGTGAAGCTGGATCAGCAAGATGTTCCAAAACATCAAGGCAAACTATCGTATCAAATTTAGATATATGTATATCTTGAATTGTCTTGCAAAAAGTAAGTTTTTTTTCGACTCCTAATTTCTTTGCCCTGTATTCAACAAAGTTTCTATTTGTCTCATTAATATCTACAAAAAAAACATGCTCAACTTTTGAAGACATAGCGTTAGCTAAGGCATGCGTTCCAATTCCTCCTCCAAAATCTAAAACCAAATCTCTAGAAAATCTCTGCTGAAGTTTTAAAGTATCAGCGATATATTCCCTACTCGTGAGATGCCAAGCAGCTAAATCAGCTACATGCCGATCTCCAACTATTTCAGTATAAAAATCCGAAACATCATTCAAAGCATCTCCAGGATGTGAATTTGCCAAATTCATCTTTGCATTTGCAAGGAATCCATCTAAATCACATTCTCTAATAGATAAGTATTCCATTAAATGTGATTTCAAATTAAAAGCATTGTCTAAAAACTCTTTTAAAATAAAATTATTGTTTTTCAATTTCTTTCTCTAAATTTCCAATATCAAAATCATAAGATGGTTATAAATCTTTCTCAAAGTATTCTTAATATTAAAAATGGAAACTAAAGATGGATTCTTAGTAATTAATAAAGATAAAGGATGTACTTCACATGATTGTGTTAAACAAATAAGGAAGTTACTAAATACAAAAAAAGTCGGTCACACAGGAACTCTTGACCCAGAAGTTATAGGAACATTACCAATCGCGATAGGCAGTGCAACAAGATTTATTCAATATCTACCTCAGGGTAAAACTTACATAGGACAAATTAAATTAGGGATAAGAACTAACACTGATGATATTCACGGAGAAATAATTAATCAAAAAAGTTGGCCTAAAATTAGTGATGAAAAATTAGATCAATACTTAAATAGATTTAGAGGAATTATTAAACAAATTCCCCCGAAAGTATCTAGTGTGCACATCAATGGTGAGAGGGCTTATAAAAAATCTTTCAGGAATGAAGTTTTTGAATTAGCACCAAGAGAAGTGAAAATAGACGAACTTACTTTAATGAAATGGGACCAAATAAACGGAATAATAGAAATAAAAGTTAAATGTTCAGCTGGCACATACATAAGAGCAATTGCAAGAGATTTAGGAGAAATTCTTAATTCCGAGGGTTGCCTTCTACAGCTAAAAAGAATTTCAGCTTGTGGCTTTGATGAACAAAACTCGATAAAAATATCTGATATCGAAAAAGATAAAAAAAAATCGAAAAATTTCATTATTCCAACAATTTCTGCTCTTAATCACATTTCATCATTTGTCTTAAGTACCGAAGAACAAATCAATTTTTGGCAAACTGGAAGAGCAATTAAAGTTGATATTAATTACTTCCAGGAAAACAAATCTTTTGACTACAAAAAACCCATAAAAGTAATTGATAAAAAACAAATACTACTTGGTATAGGTTTCTTAAATGAAGAGCAATCTAATATAAATCCAAAATTAGTCCTTAATGCTAAATAACTTCTATAGGTAATCTTTTCTAAAAGGTTTAACCTGCACACCCTTATAAAAATGCTTTAATATTCTTTCAGCTTTTTGGCCTCTAGACGCCAGATATTTAGCTCCCCACTGACTCATTCCGACTCCATGACCTGATCCTTGTCCAAAAACTATCAACCCTTTCTTTTGAGGATTATTGTTATTTAATTCTTCCTCAAAAAATTTAAATCTGATAAAATTACTTTTAAGGCCTAATCTTTTTCTAAAATCTACCCCAGATATTTGATCAGAACCATAAGCCCCTATAAGTTTTAAATTTTTTACCCTCCCTGTACTAGTAATATCTAGAATCTCTATATTTTTTAAACCTCCAATCTTTGGAAATAAATTTATTAATTCATTACTCGAAATTTTTTTTTGCCATTTAAATTTTGGATTATTTTTATCAAAATCTTTCACACTTGATAAATATGGATATTTATTTTTCCATACATCTTGACTATTTTCTGTCATTCCACCTGAGCTGCTATGAAACAAAGCATTAATTAATTTATTTTTATACGTTAAAACCAAAGATCTTGTACTTTTAACGGCTCTGATAGTTTTATAAGTTCTTGATTCCAAGCCATTATAGACTTGATTTTTCTGGGTTGAATCTATATCAAATAAATTATTTCCCTTTTGCTTTAAAGCATAAGTCCTTGAGGCAATTGCTTGTGCCTTTAATGCTTCAATAGGCCATTTTGTTGGCATTTCTGAACCCACTACGCTATTAAGATATTTTTCTATTCCTAAAACATTTACTACCAATATTTCGGAGTCGAGTACAAAGAGATTAAGCTTCCCAGCAAATCTCTTCTGACCTACCCAAATACCTCTTCCATCGGAAGAACTCACTTGAAATTTTTGATTACTTTTTAAGTCATATTTTTTTTGTTTATTCTTATCAAAATATAAAATTTTTCTATTTTTCTCATTTTTCAAAGTTAGACCTTTTATTCTTCTGCTTGAAAAAAATTTACCCTCTATTGTTAAAGGAATTGATCTATCTGATCTGATCCTTAAATTGTTATTTTTCGATATCAAAACTCTAATGATTGGTTCTCTCGATGCAAAAACACTTTCACTCTGAAAAATACAAATAAATAAAATACTTATCAGGCAACATTTTCTATATTTATTTTTAAATTTAAGTATCACTTTGTTTAAAAACAAATGCTTAATTTGCCTAAGTTTGACTAAAAGTCTAAATTTAATCCAGATATAACAATAAAAATATCATAAATAAGTGAATATCACCTTCTTAGGAACAAGCTCAGGTATCCCATCCTTAACGAGAAATGTTTCTTCCCTAGCACTTAAATTATCACAGTCATCAGAAGTTTGGCTTTTTGATTGCGGAGAAGGAACGCAACATCAAATAATGAAAAGCAATATTAAATCTTCACAAATCAAGAAAATATTTATTACTCATATGCATGGTGATCATATTTATGGTTTGCCTGGACTTTTAGCTACCTTAGGTTTATCAGGAAATAGTGAGGGTATTCAAATTTACGGTCCTTCAGGGTTGCGAAGTTTTATAAATTCATCACTTAAAAGTAGTTTTTGCAAATTGTCTTTTCCATTAAATTTTGTGGAAGTTGAAAATTTTGCATCAGAAAATAAAATCCTATTTGAGAACAACAAAATAAAAGTAAATTGTGCCTGCCTTAAACATAAAATACCTGCTTATGGTTATAGGGTGAGTGAAAAAGATAAACCAGGTATATTTGATATCAGAAAAGCAGAGTCTCTAAAAATAGCACCTGGACCAATTTATTCAGAACTACAACAAGGTAAAAAAGTCGTATTAGCGGATGGTAGGACATTCGATGGGAAAGAATTCTGTGGACCTCCTAGAAAAGGTGAAAGCTTTGTTTATTGCACAGATACAGTGTTTAGCGAATCAGCTGTTTCACTATCAAAAAATGCCGATTTACTCGTACATGAATCGACTTTTTCAGTGGAGGATGAAAGCATGGCATACGAAAAATTACATTCCACAACAATCATGGCTGCCAAAACAGCATTATTATCTAACACAAAAAAATTAATTATTACTCATTTAAGTCCAAGATATACTAATAAAAACGCAATTACTCCAAGCGATTTGCTTAAAGAGGCTCAAAAAGTTTTTCCAAATACTCAGCTTGCAAAAGATTTTCTAACGGCAGAAATAAAATAAACTGCAACAGTTCGTTAGCAGGAGCGTTGTAAATGACCAACCCATGAAATAATAGTCTTAGGTTTTTCTATTTGATGTCGATCGAAATGGTCTCTATTCTTTCATCACTACATAAGTCTTGTAAAAGACTATTTATTTTTCTTCCATTAATTATTGGGTTACTTATTAATCCAATATCTGCAAATGCACTCTATCCTAGTGATCCTTCATCAGTTGACGTTCTAAAAGATGATCTTCACGGTGCTGACCTGCATAATACTGAATATGTTAAATATGATTTATCTAATCAAGATTTAGGAGAAGCTAATCTTCAAGGTGCATATATGAGTGTGACGACTGCAAAAAACTCTAGTTTTAAAGGAGCCAATATGACTGACCTTATTGCATATGCAACACGCTTTGATAATGCCGATTTTACAGATGCAAATCTTACCAATGGCGAGCTAATGAAAAGTGTTTTTGATGGAGCAATTATTGATGGGGCAGACTTTACTGATGCAAATCTTGATCTTTCTCAGAGAAAATCATTATGTGAAAGAGCTAGTGGAACTAACTCACAAACTGGAGTTAATACAATTGATAGTCTTGAATGCACTGGCTTAAAAGGTTACATGCCTCCAAAGCCAAAAGCATAATATTTAAAGCTAACCAATTTCAGAAGGGAAGATATTACCAGGTTCTTTTGAGCCTGGTTTTTTGCTATACCACCATTCTTGTATATCAGAAGAAAATTTCTTTGAAAAAAGAGTTATAACTGTCTCAACAGGTTTTGATCCAGGCTCCAAAATCTGAACTGAGTAAGATGGACATTTTCTGGAAGCCATATCAGCAACGAACCTAGATCCTATTCTTCTCCAACTAGGCTCCTTACTTCTCCAAGCAAGCCTTGAGCAGGGCCAAGGTAACTCTTCCCTATCATAAAGTCTGCAACATGGGCCAATTACCTTATAACTGTACTGACCACCATAACTTGATTGAACACTGCCAGTCTTGAAAAATTCAAATTTATCCATTCACAAAAAAAAAGCCACCTTCATAGAGGGTGGCAGAGAAATAATCAATAATCAACTTAGAAAAGTTAAATTTTCATAATTAGTACAATTCTTCTTCAGCATGAGTTGTAATTGTTACGTCAGATGTTGGATAAGCAACACAAGTAAGAACAAAACCAGCTTCTAGTTGGTCGTCATCCAAGAAACTTTGATCAGACTGATCAACACTACCTGAAGTAACTTTTCCAGCACATGTTGAACATGCACCAGCTCTGCAGGAATAAGGAAGGTCGATACCTTGTTCTTCAGCCGCATCGAGGATGTATTGGTCATCAGGTACTTCAATAGTTGAATTGAGACCTTCACCTTCGTTGATGAGAGTAACTTTGTAAGAAGCCATTTAAATAAAAAATTGTTGGTAATTAATACCTATCAAATACATTTTTAACATCGATTAGGTCGATATGTGAGATTTTGAAGTAAAAAATGACACAATAAAATGTATGAAAGAGTATCTATAAGAAAAACTTATACTTAGGTTGGATTGCTGGCTTTTTGCGCAGAAATGCATGCCCAATCTTTTCTAGTTGATACATCCAATAATTTCAAGTCATGATGAATTAATATTTTTATAATTTCATCCTTTTGTGAATTCAGAATTCCACTGAAAATGACTTCCCCATTGTTTCTCAAGCACTTATAGATATTTGGAATCATTCCTTTTATTACTTCAGCAAGAATATTGCATAAAACAAAATCAAATTGTTCGAGTTGATTTTTTAAAATTACCTCATTAAAAGATCCCAAATATGTATTTAATTTGTTTAAATTACCGAAATTTAGTTGGAAATTAGATTTTGTTGAATTTATAGCTAAATAATCATTATCCACTGCACAAACCTCTTTAGCGCCAAGTAATCTTGCGGCGACACTCAAAATCCCGCTACCGCTCCCAATATCTAATACCTTTTTATCAGAAAATAAAATATTCTCCATTTTTTCCAAGCAAAGATAAGTTGAAGGATGACTTCCTGTACCAAAAGCCGCTCCAGGATCAATTTTTATGATTTGTTTATCTTTAAATTTTTTATTTAGATTTATCCAACAAGGCAATATTAAAAAATGATTTCCTACTAATTCAGGAGCCCAATATTTCTTCCAACTTGTTAACCAATCCTCCTCTTTGATAATACTCCATTCAAAAAATTCATTCTTAGGGGGATTAATGTTTAAAAGTTTGCTAATTATTTTTTCAAAACCACTTCTAGAACTCTCATCCCAATCATCAATTGGAAGCCATATATTAACTTCTTTTTTATTTTCATTTTTAATTAAATATTCAAATGAAAAACTAAATATTCCCAGCTCATTTAATTTCCAAATAATAATTTCTTCAGAATCACTTTCTATCAGAAAAGTTAGTTTATACCAATCTTTAGTTTCCATTAACTAGTTAAAGCCACTTCATAGAGTAACTGGATTAGCGTTGGTAATCCCATCTACTTCAATAATGGTATCAAGCAACTTATTAGGTATTGGATCATCGATACTTAGAACCATAACAGCTTCCCCTCTAACAATTTTGCGCCCAACTTGCATTGAGGCAATATTTACATTGTTGCTACCTAATAAAGACCCCAGCTTGCCAATAATGCCTGGCATATCTCTGTGCCTAGTAACCAACATATATCTGCTTGGTGATACATTAACTGGGTATTGATCAATACTAATAATTCTTAATTCCCCATCAGCAAAAATGCTTCCCGCTACGCTATGGTCGCCGTTATCTCCATAAGTGGTTAACTGAAGCGACCCACTAGCAAATTCCGGTCTTGCCTCATCTTTATTCTCGACTACTGAAATACCTCTTGAATCTGCTTCTAGCGAAGCATTCACATAATTAATCCTATCTCCCAAAGCTTTACTTAGAAGGCCTTTTAGACTAGCTATTATTAATGGCTGAGAAGGATGTTGAACAAATTCACCTTGAAGCTTTACTTCTATTTTCTGTATCTGCCCACCTGAAAGCTGGCTTATAAGCAAACCCATGGTTTCAGCTAACTGCAAATGAGGTTTCAGACTATCCATAATATCAGGGCTCAAACCTGGAATATTTACTGCAGTTCTAGCAGATAAGCCAAGCAAGACATCCCTTATTTGTTCCGCAACATCAACAGCTACATTTTCTTGTGCTTCCCGAGTAGATGCTCCTAAGTGGGGGGTAAGAATAAGATTCTTTTCAACCTTCAAAAGTGGTGAATTAGATTCCAAAGGTTCTTTAGAAAAGACATCTATTGCAGCACCTGCAATCAATGATTGATTTAAAGCTTGTGCTAATGCCTCTTCATCAATCAAGCCTCCTCGAGCACAATTAATTAATTTTGAGCTACTTTTCATATTTTTAAGCACCTCCATACTTACTAAATTCTCTGTCTCTGGTGTGCGAGGTAAATGCAAAGTTACATAATCGGATTGTTGGAATAAATCTTCTAGATCAGATAGTTGAACTTGGATTTGTTGAGCTCTTTCAGTTGAAACAAAGGGATCATATCCGCAAACTTCCATTCCTAATGCATTAGCAACTTTTGCTACATGAGCACCAATTTTCCCTAAACCTACTACACCTAATTTTTTCTTATAAAGCTCATTCCCAACGAATTTCTTTCTCTCCCATTTACCTAACAAAGTACTACTATTAGCAATTGGAATATGCCTAGATAAGGCCAACATCATAGCTATAGTATGTTCAGCCGCTGCTATTGTGTTACCCCCTGGAGAATTAACAACAAGGACTCCTTTTTGCGTAGCAGCCTTAACATCTACATTATCGACTCCAACTCCTGCTCTCCCAATGATTCTCAGTTTACTTGAAGAGTTAATAATTTCTTCGGTCACTTGAGTGCCAGAACGAATCATTAAAGCATCATAATCTTTAATAATGGAAGCTAACTCAGAGTCTGAGATCCCTATCTTCTGATCAACCTGAGCAACTTGTGAAAGAATATCGATTCCTTTTTGATCAATTGGATCTGTAATGAGAACTTTTGTCATTTAAGATTGGTTCTTTAATCTTTTACTTTAACTTAATCTATAGTGTATGTATCTTATTTTATTAATTTGAATAACACACAAACATTTGAGGATTGAAATTTGACTAAAAGTATTGTGATATTTGAAGACATTAATAAATGTATCCAGCTATTTGATGTTTTCAACGAAAAATCAGTAATGCTCTCTGAAGCTATTTTGATCCCACCAATAAGTGAGAAAATATCATCAGACGAAACAGAATTGCTAAATGCGAAAGCAAATATCTTATTCAAATCTCAAAATTTTGAAGATATAAGAATCTTAAATCCTAAACTTGATAGGAAGATCAGGCAAAAAGATATGAGTAGATGGCTAATGCCGTTTGGGTTTATAGCTGGAATATCTTTTTCTAATATGACAAATTTATCTACCTTCAGCTTTCTTGGTTTAAATAACATCGGGGAATCTCTCATTGGAGGACTTTTAGGAATGGGTTCAGGATATTTAGGAAGCGTTGTCTCTTCTGCAAGTATCAACATTAATAGAAATAAAGAGTTAAGATCAATAATTAATTTTAATAAAGAGGGTAAATGGCTTGTTCTACTTGAAAATCAAATTGGAACTGAATTACCTTGGGCTTTGATAAAACAATCAGAAGCAAAAGATATAATTTTTTTAGAAGGCTAAATGATTGACTTAAAAGAAATCTTAATAAATTCAAACTACAAAAAAGAAACTGAGGAATTAATAAATATTGCTAACTTAGCTTACAAACACTGGGAAACTTATTGGACTGGGTTTAATTCAACTTATGTTTGCGAAGAGATTATAAAAGATTTTGAAAATTTAAATGATTTCAATTTTTTTATTTATGGAGGATTCTCCTCTTCTCAAAGATCTAGGATAGCATGCTTTAGAGGAGATGCCATTCCTGAAGAGGATGCGCTAAAAAGTAATTTTCCAGCTCAAGGAATAAAAATTAATGGCAATTTTTTATTTGATAATGCTACACAAGATGACTTCAGATCCCTCTTAATTGAAAATGGGGTAAATCAAAGTAAATTAGGAGATATATGGACTATTGGCGATAGGGGAGCACAAGGGATAATTGATAATTTAGATTTTGAGCATCTAGATGAAAATATTTTTTATTTAAGAGAAGTAAAAGTAAAAATTAATGTAATAGGTATAGATGAATTACAAATACCTTCTGGAAGAACAAAAAAACTTGTCAATACAGTAGAAGCTTCAACAAGATTAGATGCTATAGCTTCAGCTGGCTTTAGGGTATCACGAACCAAAATCATTGAAAGAATAGAAAATGGAATGCTCAGATTAAATGGAAACAAAGTTAACAAGCCAACAATTAATCTAAAAATTGGCGACAAACTAGAACTTGAAAATAAAGGATTTATCGAAATTCTAAATTTAGAAATGACCAAAAGAGAACGATGGAAAGTTAAATTACTTAGAAAATGAAACGCAACCTGCTATTTTCTTATAAGGGGGGGTTAAAAATTCCTCAATTGGGGCGATTAGCTCAGTGGTAGAGCACTACCTCGACACGGTAGTGGCCACTGGTTCGAATCCAGTATCGCCCATTAAAACTTTTGACGACTTAGGTTATATCCACAGAAAATAATTTCATTTTTTAGATTATTAAAAAAAATGAAACTTAATCAAATAATCAATCTTCATAAGGGACTCACTGCATTTGTAGTGATAGGTCTTATGATTTTTTTTGATAATTTTACGATCGCTCCTTACGTTTATTTAGCTCTGCATGGTACTTATGGATTACTTTGGCTTCTAAAAGAAAAGATATTCCCAGATCCTTATTTTAAAGAAAAAATCAATTTTTTAACTTCAGTTACTGGTTTTATTTTCCTTGGAAGTTACTGGGTAGCTCCCTACATTCTTATCTCATCTCAGAAATCTGTTCCAAATATCCTAATAGCTGCATCTGTATCTATAAATATAATTGGTGTGTTTCTACACTTTGCTAGTGATGCCCAAAAATATTTTTCTCTTAAATTAAAAAAAGATCTAATTAAAGAAGGATTTTTCAAAAATATAAGGAATACAAATTATCTAGGAGAAATACTAATTTATCTATCATTCGCCATACTTTCAATGAGTTTCATACCATTAGTAATTCTTGCAATATTTTTCTCTATAGTGTTTCTACCAAGAATGATAAAAAAAGATAAATCGCTCTCAAAATATGATTCATTCGAAGAATACAAAAAGAAAAGTGGTCTTATATTGCCTAAATTAAATGCCTGATAACAACTTACCCAGTTGGAGGCAAGATTTAAAATCTTCTAGAAAAAAAGAGGGCAAATCACCCTCTAATAGATGGATACAGCTTGCAACAGTCAGCGAAGAAAATGAGCCAAGATTAAGAACAGTTGTTTTTAGAGGATGGCATAAAGATAGTTCAATGATTATTTTTACAGATAGAAGAAGTGAAAAAATTGGGCATTTAAAATCCAACCCTAATGCAGAAATATTATGGTTCTTTTTGAAAACCAAATCACAATATAGATTCAAAGGAAAAATACATGAATTAAGTGATAACAAAAATTATTGGAATTTATTATCAGAAAGATCAAAAGCTTCTTGGTTTTGGGGATCTCCTGGAGAGAAAATAAACTCAAAAGTCAAATCTGCTTATGAAATATTATCCAATTTTCCCAAGTCAGAAAATTTTGTAGTTCTAAATTTTGAAATCGATTCAGTAGATCTTCTTAAATTAGAACAGCCTGTTCATAAAAGATATCTTTGGGAAAAGAGTAAGAAATGGGAAAAAGTTGAAATTAATCCTTAAATATTTCTAAATTGTATATTTAGGTTGAAAAACATATAGTGATCAGTCAGTTTAAAAAAAGAAGTATTATTCATATGAATTTCTCAGAAATTCCAGAAAACCCTTTTATTTTTTTATCTTGGGTGACTGCTATAGGGCTATTTATAAGTCTTTCTGAAGCAACAATTAAGATAAAACTTGAGAAGAGAAACAGTTATAGAAAAAGGTTAGAACTAATCAATAACCTTTATCCTAAAAAGTTAGCTTGAAGTGTCTGAGAGTATGTTCGCTTGCAGAAATTGAAATAAGCCACCTTTACTTGTTTCCTCTTTAACTTCGACTTCTTTAAAATTTTTTGATTTTGTTGAAGGAATAATTTCCTCTTCATCTTCTGATTTCAAAATTCTGATAATGACTTCATCTAAGGAGAAATTACCAGGCCCTGTCAATGCGATAGAAGTTGCTGAAGCGAAATACAAAAGTAAAAGCTCTAGTAAGAAAATATTAAAACCTGAGGTAACAAGTGCATGATATATAGCTACAGAAATTGTTCCCACAATTGCCAGAGCTCCGAATCTTGTAGCTAAACCGATAATTAGTAACCAACTACCACCTATTTCTGAAAATGCCGCTATGTATGATAAAAATATTGGAAATGGAAGATGTAGAGGTCTTACAAAAGCATCAGCGAAATTTTCTATATTCGCTAATTTCTCATAACCATGATGAATAAGAACAGTACCAGTTATAACTCTAAGAATTAATAAAGCAGTATCTTTGCTAAACGACTTGGTAAGAATTGTTGAAAGCACTATAAAAAAATTATCCTTAAGTAAAAATAACTAGTCACAGTATCCATCGTGGATTAAACCGCAAAAGTCGCACCTAATTAAGTATTTATACTTACTACTCAAATGGATTCTTCTAATTTTTAGTACTGAGTTAAAAATTATTTTTTGAATAATTTTCAAATATCCTCTGATTGATTTTCGGAATATTTTCTTTAAATTTGAAAAACCCTTTTTTGGCGAATTTCCAAGCAAATAAATCTTCATCTCTAACAAGGTTAAAAATTTTTTTATGGTGTAAATTTTTAAACTCAGTTATGAAATCATAATTTTCTCCCACTCCAGGATAAATAATGTCTATTTCGTTGGTATTTTTAAAAGTATTTTCCAGTGAATAAGGATCAATCTGTTCAACATTATCAAAATCCTCTACAAATTCAGAGACCAAATCTTGTTTAAATTTCAAAACAGATTCAGACAATTTAATATATCTTTGTTCATTTTTTAAAAGGATAATAAATACTTTTTTATAGCTTGTAAGTAAATTTTTAAGGGTTGCAAGATGCAGATCATTTTCAAACATAATGAGATTATCTGATTTAGGATACATATCATTTTTATAAATCTCATCTTCTAATGGTATTTGATTAGATTCTTCAAGAAAAATTTGTTGATTACTTATTTTTTCTGCATTAAATCTATTATTTGAAAATTTTCTGAGGTTTGATGATGAAAAAAGATATTGTTTTCCCTTCGTTTGCAATCCTCCGACCCATCTCCAGCTAAGGAGATTAGATGCAGCATCACCATCAAAAAGATATTTAAAGAAAAACTTTGCTCCCAATTGCCATGGAAGGCCTAAATTAAATATCCAAGTACTCGCAAACCACATTCTTGTATGGTTATGCAAATAGTTGTACTGCTTTAATTCATGGACCCAAGAATTAAAAAAATCTAATTCTGTATTGCCATTAATTGCACTTTCATATAGCTCATAATCAAAATCGAGATTGTTTTCTGAAATAAAATTTCTCCAAACTTTAGGTCTATTTTCCATCCACCCTTTCCAGTAAACTCTCCAAAATATTTCTTCAACAAATTTAGTTGAATTTTTGATTTTGTACTTACTTTTAATATCATGAATCAGATCATATTCCGATAAAATTCTATGAGTAATGAAAGGCGATAATTTTGAAACTGAACTTTCGTTATTTGGCCCAAAATCAAAATTCCTTAATTTTGCATAATCATTAATTTTGTATTTCACAAAATTTTTCCAGGTATTTTGAGCTTTTAATAAAAATGACATTTTCTGGTAACTCTAAAAAATTTTTTTTTGTATTGATAGAAATTTCAAAAATTTGCCAGCAAATTAATCCTTAAAATTTTCTTTTTCACTTTTAAGTAAATATGTTTGATTGAAGTATTTAATTTAAACTCTTAGTCCGTACATTTTATACTCTTAAATCTCTCTCTGCGTAGGAGGATATTTAGTGGCAAATTACTTTTTAATTCTAAATTTTAATTTTCTAATCTTTTTTTAAATGATTTTTTCTAAAAGGTTTTTAAATATTTATCACAATTATTATGAATAATTTATTAGTGAGAGATGTTAAGTATCTTGATGAACAATACAGAATAGGTGAAGGCATAATTTCGGATGGTGCATTTAAGCAACTTGAAAAACTCTTTATTCCTGTTGATCCAGAGCCTGACTACTTTAATCAAAAAACTAATAAACTTTTGCCAAAATTAGCTAAAGAAAACTATAAGGAATTTTTGAAAAGTTTATTAACAAAAACAAGATTAAGCATTCAACCAAAAATTGATGGCTGTGCTATTGCAATTAGATATATAGATGGCAATTTTAATAAAGCTATTACAAAAAAAGGATTAGATGTCTCAAGCAAAATTAAACAAATTAAAAGTGTCCCCGATTGTATTCCTATCAAACGAGATTTTCAAATTAGAGGTGAACTATACGCTACAAACCAAGTTGCCGGCATTTCCCAAAGAATTACAAGAAAATACCTCAATGGTAAGAAAGGGATTGGAGAAAGTCTCCGCTTTTGCTGTTTCCAAATACTTAATGGAAGACTTAATCAATACGAAACCCTTAACTATCTTAAAAAATGTGGCTTCAGCACCCCTGAAAGTTACTTCACAAATCATACAAGCGAAATCCAAATATATAAAAAAAATTGGTTAGAGAGAAAAATATTTGCGAACTATCCAACTAATGGGATAGTTATAAAAATAAATAGTAGGAAATTACAGTTACATAGAGAGAAAAGTTCATCTCAAAATAACGAATGGCAATATGCAATCCAAAATAATATTAAATAGTACCTTCAAAAAGAGCTCACGATACTGACTTCCAGTATTTACAGTGGAAGTATAATTAAATTTTGGTTAAATTCCAAAACAATTTGCAGGATTACTAAATGACTGCCACTATTTCAAGACCTAAAATCTCTAACTGGGAAACATCTAATATTCCAAACCTTGCAGGCAAAACAGCGCTAATTACTGGTGCGAATAGTGGTCTTGGATACTACACTGGAAAGGCCTTAGCAGAAAAAAATGCTCATGTTGTTATAGCTTGTAGATCGCTTGAAAAAGCTAATCAAACTATCAAAAAACTTAAAGGTCTTAATCCTGAAGGATTATTTACACCTTTAGAATTAGATTTGTCAGATTTTAAAAATATTGTTGAAGTTCAGTCCAAAATTTTTGATAATTTTGAAAATTTGGATTTGCTAATCAATAATGCAGGCATTATGCATCCGCCTAAAACTCTTAGTGCCCAGGGATATGAAATACAATTTGCAGTTAATCATCTAGCTCACATGCTGTTGACTCTAAAGCTACTTCCAATTATTGAAAAAAAAGAAGAATCTAGAATAGTGACGGTTACTTCCGGAGCACAATTTTTTGGCAAAATTGGTTGGAAAAATCTGAAAGCCGAGAACTATTACAATAAATGGGAATCTTACTCCAATAGCAAATTGGCAAATGTAATGTTTGCTTTGGAACTAAATGAGATTTTAAAGCACAAAAATATACTTTCTTTAGCTGCTCACCCAGGAATTGCAAAAACAAATCTCTTTACTGCTCAAAAACCTAACCCTGGTCCATTAGAAACATTCTCATTGGAATTATTTAGCCCTATTTTTCAAACTGCTGAGATGGGTGCTTTACCTCAACTTTTTGCAGCTACTTCACCAGACGCAAGAGGCGGTGATCATTATGGTCCTAGATTTAACTTCAGAGGTCATCCAAAACTATCGCCTACTTCTCCTTTCGCCATGAATAAAAAAGCAAGAAAAAATTTATGGGAAAAAAGCCTCGAAATACTTAATAACTTCTTATAAATTTTTCATTTTTACTATCTTTAGAAAATACTTCAAGATATGTAATTCACTCTCTGAGAGTTTCATAAATTCTGTTAAGGCATCATAATTTTTTTCATCAATTTTTTTTGACAATTGAATAAAACTATCATGGTTTTCATGAACAAAGCGCTCAGCAATCTGAGACGGAGTTAAACCCTGTTCAATTAATTCACCTGGAGCATTTTTCTCCCACTTTTCATAAAACCAAGAGAACCAATATTTTGCAGTATTATCTTCCATTAATTAACTTTTCTTGGGCGAATATTATAAATAATGAAGAAAAATCTCATGATTGAATTACCCCTTAAACACAATTAATATAAATGCAATTATAAATATAATGATAGATAATCATTCAAGTAAAAGAAATATTAATCTTGTAATTGGATTAGGTAAATCTGGATTTTGGGCTGCCAAGTATTTGAGAAGCATCAATAAAAGAGTAATTGTTTGGGAAAGTAAAGATGGGATAGAATTCTTAGAAAGAAAAACAACATTAGAAGAGCTTAATATAATAGTTTCTCTAAATAAGGAATTTGTATTTGAAGAAATTCAACCTTTTGTGAAAGAGATCGAATCTGTTGTTGTAAGTCCATCAATACCTTATGACCATATAACTATTATTGAATTAAAAAAAAAGGGAATTAAAGTAATTGGAGAAATTAATATTGCATGGGAAATTTTAAAAAACACAAATTGGATAGGTATTACTGGCACTAATGGCAAGACTACTGTTACTCATCTACTAAGCCATATACTCTGCGATACTGGATTATATGCTCCTTTTGCTGGAAATATTGGTACACCTTTATGTAAATATGCTCACTCCAAAAAACATGAAAAAATTGATTGGATTGTAGCTGAATTAAGCAGTTATCAAATAGAAATATCTCCAGAAATAAAACCTAATATTGGTATATGGACAACCTTCACAGAAGATCATCTTGAAAGACATAAAACACTTGAAAACTATTTCAACATAAAAAAAAGCTTGTTAGATAAATCTGATTTTAGAATTTATAATTATGACGATAAAAACCTAAGAAATCACTACAGTTTGCTATCAAGAGGGGTTTGGATAACAACTAGTTTCGATAAATCAAATTTTATTCATTGCGATTATTGGATAGATGATCAATCATACATTGTTGAGAGAGGGAAGAAATTATTCAAAATTGAACATTTTTCTTTAAAAGGAATACATAATCTTCAAAATCTTTTATTGGTAATTGCAGCAGCAAGAAAAGTTGGATTATCTGGCAAGAAGATTAAAAATTCTTTATCTAATTACAAACAATTACCCCATAGGATGGAAACAATTTATAAAAAAAATGATCTGGAAATCATTAATGATAGTAAAGCTACAAATTTTGACTCCTCTATTGCGGGAATAAGTTCAATTGAAGGTCAAATAATAATCATTGCTGGGGGTAGATTAAAAAGCAATGAATATAGTGAATGGATAAAAGTTTTAAAGAAAAAAGTTAAATGTGTTTTCCTTTTTGGAGAAAGCTCAAAAGTCCTAAAAATGGCGCTTATTAATGAGGGATTTAAAAAAAATATTTTTGAATTTTCAGAACTAAAAGAGCTTTTAAATTTTGTTTTTCATTATTTACAAAATAATAGGGTTGGAACATTATTATTCTCACCTTCATGCTCTAGTTTTGATCAATTTAAAAATTATGAAGAGCGTGGAGATTATTTCAAGAAACTAATAAGTGAAAAATTAAAGGTTAATAAATCCATTTTTTGTTCAAGTATCATTTCGTAATTTTCAGGTCGGTCATCACAACCGTTTACCCTCTAGCAAATATTCACTTAATTAGTTAGATTTTGACTATAAATTAACTACTAGCAATGAGTGAATCTAACAATTTACCTCAAGCAATAAGTCATAAAAAATTAAGTTACTTGATGCTTAAGGCACAAAAGGATGCTCATTTTTCTGATGAATTAGCAGAAATAGAAAGCCCCGAAAAAAGAGAATTTGAAGAGTTAATAAACAATTGGGAAGCTTCAACTAAGAAGGTAGTTAATGAGTTATCAAAAAGAAAAGAGAATTTACTAAAAGATAAATCACCCAATTCTCTAATTGCACTTGGTGCTATGGAAGTTCACCTTAATATGGCTTTGCAAGCCTTAAATGCATTTAATAAAGGAGTTGATGGGTAAAAGTGGCAGATAGATTATAAAGAAGGCATCGAAAATAAGAGAAAATCTAAGTCTTTTTCAGTATCTATAGAGACATCATCATAATAATTAACTTCAAAACCCAAGCCATCTCCAGACTCGAGAAATATATTTGAATTAGAGTCTTTACTTTTTAATAAAAGATTACCTTCTATTATTTGTATCCAATTATATTTATCGATTTTTAATGGCAATTTTTTTTCTTTAATTGGCTTATATTTACAACGCCATAAAGAGATACTTTGATTTAGAAAAAGCTTATTATTTTTACCGTCTTTGTAATTAAAAATAAGATTGTCCCACAACTTTTCATTTAATGAAATTTGATCATATCGAGGTTTGATATTTTCTTTTTGAGGGTATATCCAAATCTGGAACAACTTACAGTTCTCATTTTCTTCATTCTTCTCGCTATGAGAGATTCCAGTACCTGCAGACATAACTTGTACTTCATCTTTGTGAATTTTTCCAAGATTGTTTAAAGAATCTCTATGAGTTATTGCTCCTTTTGTAACGACTGTAATTATTTCCATATTTGCATGAGAATGGGTATTAAATCCTGCATTAGGAGAAATAATATCTTCGTTTATAACTCTAATTTTCCCAAAATTATCCCATTTTGGATCTCTATGCTCTGCGAAAGAAAATGAATGCATCGAATTTAGCCATTCTCTAGTCGATCTAAATCTTTCGTGCGATTTCCTTATTTTAATTATTTTCAAAGACATAAATACTAAGAAATAAATTTGGTGTATTTGTGAAATTAAATATTTTTGAAAATTATAAATTATGAATAAGTGAAATTACTTTTTATTTATTTGTTGATTTTACTTTGTGCTTTATTTGCTTTATTAATTATTTTTTTTGCTTCTTCTCTTGTAGAACATTTTTCTGCCTCAACATTCAAGTTTTTTAATTTATTTAATTGCTTTGAAATTTTCATATTGGGTTAACTTAACAAATAGAAATTAACATATATTTAATGGAATAGCTAAAAATACTGTTTTGCATTTGAGCCTTACCACCTAAAAAAAAGATTGGAGGATGGAATTATCAGAACAATATAGTGGGTGTATTGGATTATCTTTGATTGTTTTCTTAATCAAAAGCGGTCCAAGAGGATTATCAAAATTATTTTTCCTAATTGAGTTATATTGCATAATTTTTTTTGATATTCTTTTATTTCTATTTAGAAATTTACCTTTGTTACCCCAACCTAACCATAAATCACAATTTTTACTTTCAGACCAGTGTTTTAAGTTTTTATAAATATGATTATTGTTTAGATAACCCACAGGGTATTTATGTTCAAATAGTTTTTCTGGTTTACTTGAAATAAGAGCAAATAGATTTATTAATTTTACTTTGCCGTAATTATTGTTTTTCGAAATTTTGATTATCTTTTTTGTTGTATTGTCCAAGAGAACTTCATCCGATAATGAAGGATTTAAACCAATAAAGATAATCTCTTTTTTAGATTTAGAAATCTTATAACTTAAACTCCATCTATATAGTTTGTTAGCACTTTTTAAACAATTTCTTTCTAGAAATAAATTATTCAACCTAAACCTACACCTCTAGCCATGAGAGTGGCAAACAAAGGTATTGTTGCAAAGCCCACTAATTCAGTAGTAATGATTAGTCTGAACCTCTTAACTAGATTTTCAGATATTTCAGGTAATTTATTCTTACTTAATGGAATGGCCCATAAGATATAGGTTGTTGTTGGATATAAAGAAAGTAATCCCACCAGAATGTAAAGAGAAACTTTTATCCAAAAAACAGGATTACCTGTATAAAAATCACCTCCTTGACCAAAATACTTAACACGCAAAATCCCAGTAACCAATATTGCAACTCCTGCCAAACCATAGACCACATCTGCAATTATCATTGAAATCGTCTCATTTCTATTAAGATCTACTTTTAGAGTCAATCTTTCAAATAAAAGAGAACCGAAACACAATATAATTCCTAAATAATGAACATATGCCACTAGTGCACTTTTAGCAATTTCACCTGTTAATAAAGTTCCTAATAACATTTTCTAGTCAAAATTTATACAATACTAACCACCAAAAAAAGAATTTGTTTAGAAAATAGATTAAACAATAAAAAGCAAGTTATTGATTCTAGGACTCTAAAAACCTTTTTTGACCATCTTCAAAAAAATCCTTTTTATTCCACACTTCGATTACATCTGGGAAATGTTTTTCCATACAATTATCACAAACACCATGACTGAATCTAATATCACTAATTTTCGAAAGATATTTTTCTAAATGCATCCAATCGCCCTCCTTATTTTTTACTTCTCTGCAATATGAACATACAGATAAAATCCCTTCCTGTTTATGCAAATTAGATAAAGCATCTAGCAAATTTAATGACTTTTTTCTAAGCTCTAAAAATGAAACTATTTGCTTGGATAATAATTCCATAATATTAAATTGTTGTGTAGTTAGATTTCCTGGCTTTCTATCTATTACGCACAGAGTTCCAAGCTTATTACCATCACTATTTCTAAGGGGAAAACCTGCATAAAAACGAATCTTTGGATCTCCAGTTACCAATGGATTATTTATAAATCTTTCATCTTGGAAAGCATCATTAATAATTAATGGACTATTTTCTTTTATTGCATGTGTACAAAAAGACCAATCTCTTCTAGTTTCTGATATTTGAAGTCCTATTTTGGATTTAAACCATTGTTTATCTTTGTCTACCAAAGTCATTAAAGAAATAGGCACATTACAGGTTGTAGCAGCAATTTTTGTAATATCGTCATAACATGATTCTGGCTTTGTTCCCAAAATCCTATATTCTGCCAAAGCTTTTAATCTTCTTTCCTCTTCTTCTTTTTTTGATACAAGATTCTGCATTAATCTTCACCAATAATTAAAACTTTAAAATTAAAGTTTCTCCAAAAAACTTTTTCCGTCTAATACTTAATAAAAAAAAGATAAACTTATTGAATTGTTACTTACTGATTTATTACTTATTAATTTATTATTGATTAATTTAACTTTGAGACTGCCGTCCCAGCGATCCATCCACTTGTCCAACAATGTTGAAAATTAAATCCACCAGTGATCCCATCAACATCCAAAACTTCTCCAGAAAAAAATAACCCTGGACAAATTAAGCTCTCCATACTTTTAAAGTTAACCTCATTAATTTTTACGCCTCCGGAAGTAACAAATTCTTCTCCAAATGGACCTTTGCCCGAAATTATATATTTATCCCTCATTAGAGTATTTATCATTTTCTCTCTTTCATCCGCCAGTAAATCAGCCCACTTTTTCTCTTTATCAATACCTATTTTCTTTAATAAAAAAATCCATAATCTTTTTGTTAATAGTGGAACAGGTCTACTATTAATAAGATTCACCTTGCCTTTATTTAATCTTAAATAATTAACTTTTTCTTTTAACTCCTCATTACTTAAAGAAGACCATTTAATGATTAGATTAAATTTATATTTTTGTCTATAAAGTTCCCTTGCTGCAATTGATGAAAGTTTTAATACTACTGGCCCACTAAACCCCCAATGCGTTATTAGTAAATCGCCTCTATTTTGAAAATTCTTATTGTTTAATTTAATTTCTATATCTATGCCCTTTATGGATACCCCACTACATTCATCCAAATTTGGTTCTTTTGTAGAAAAAGTAAAAAGCGATGGTACAGGTTTAACAATGGTGTGTCCAAGATTTTGAGCTAATTTATATCCGCTTGGATTACCTCCAGTTGAAAGAATAATATTTTTTGCAGTTACCTTTGCTTTTTTAAGACTAAAAATATTGAATATATTATCTGGAGTTTTTGAAATTTCTTTTACAAAAAATTTTGTTAATATCTCTACGTTTTTTGATAAAGCACTATTTCTTAAACAATCAATAACATCTGAAGAAGAATTAGATTCTGGGAAAACTCTTAGATCTTCCTCAATTTTTAATTTTAACCCTTTTTTCTCAAACCAATCATATACATCTCCAGCAGCAAAACGATTAAATGATTCCAAGAGCTGAATTCCACCTCTGGGGTAATTCTCAACTAGTTCATTCGGTATCCATGTCGCATTAATGACGTTACATCTTCCCCCTCCACTAATCCTTACTTTCTCCATAAGTTTTGAAGTGCCTTCAAGAATTATTATTTTTTTTACTCCATTTTCAGCAGCAGTTATTGCTGTCATAAAACCGGCTGCACCGCCTCCAACAACTGCTAAATCAAAAGGTTCCAAAAACTTATTATTTAATATGCTTCAATCTGATAATAGCAAGTAGTTATAAAGAAAAATTAGTCCAAAAACCATAAAAAAATAAATATAAAACTTTTAAACTACATAATAAATATCTACGATTCGCTAATTTTTAAATTTCTAGAAAAATCAACACAGTCGTTATTTTTATGCTTTAAGTTAATTAAATGAGTTTGTTATTTTCTTACGTTAAATATTCTGAGGCCAGTTTTCCTATGACTGGTCAATATACTGCTCTTCTTTTAATAACTTCAGTTATTTGGGTGCTACTTTGGTTTGGATATAGACAAAATAAAATAAATGATGAGATCAAGAAAAAAGAAAAAGAAGAAAGAATTAATGCGAAAGTTCAAAGAAGAAAGAAGTTAGAGAGTTTGTACCCTACTAATAAAAAAACTGTTTAAAATAATTATTTAGAAACATGAAAAAAAATAATTTCAAATCACTAATTCAGTACTTACCTGGGATTTTGATTCTTATTTATGTATTCTTTTTAGCATTTACTCAATTTATAAAATAAAATTTTTAAAAATTATTCGTTTTGATTGGAATCCTTTCTGCTTTTGGAGCTGCTACATCTTGGACATATGCGTGCTTTATTTGGCGCTCGCAAACTCAAAAATATAAATCAATAGATATTAATTTAATAAAAAATATAATAGCTTTTTTAATTTTTATACCTGCTTTTATCAATCTAAGTTCTACAACTGAATTAAAAAACATATTTATCCTACTAATTAGTGGAATAATAGGTATTGGTTTAGGTGATACTTTCTATTTGAAGTCACTACAAACAATTGGCACAAGAAAAACTTTATCTATAGAAACTCTTTCTCCGTTAATGGCAGCTTTATCAGGTGAATTTTTTATTAATGAAAATTTAACAACTAAATCATGGGTTGGAATAATTATAGTAACGATTTCGCTATTCATAATTCTCAGAAAAGGTAACGAATTTAAAGAGGAAAACTTCTCTTTCTCAGAAAAAAATAACTTTAAGATTTTTGCTTTTCCTTTTTTATCAGTTTTATGTGCTGTTCTTGGAGGTCTTTTATCAAGGATGGTTTTCCTTCAAAGCAATTTATCTCCTTTCCTTACAACTGAAATAAGATTATTAGGTGCAATAATTTTTTTAATTAGTCTAAAAGGATTTAAGATTAATTTTTTCTTAAAAAACATAGACAAAAAACAACAAAAAAGATTTTTTATTTCAATACTTCTTGGAACAAACGTAGGAATATTTCTACAACAAGTTGTGTTTAAAACCCTTCCCATAGGAGTAGGATGGGCTTTATTAAGCATATCTCCAGTAATTTCCTTATTTTTTGCTAAGACTGAGGAAAGAGACATTACCAAAAAAATAATATTTTTTACTTGTTTTTTATTTTTTGGCTTGACATTAATAATTCTTTAATCTCTGAGTTAATGTAAAAAATACTCATGTTAATAAAAATCAAATTAAATAAAATTACCTTATAAACACTCAAAACAATGAAAACATTAAAGAAAAAAAGACTCGGAACATTGGAAGTTTATGTTATTTTTTTAAGCTGCATTTATGCAGGCTTCATAGGTTACAAATCTCTATTAAATGTTTTATTTACTTGGAATTAATTAATTCTTTCTAATGATTTAATCAACTTACCTCCATCTTGGTCATCATCATCATTTGAAGCGAAAAATAAAAAAAATATTCCTAGAGAAGCTATAGATAGCGAAATTGACAATACAGAAAGCTCATCCATAAATTAGAATTTTTTTTATGATAAACGAAAAAAAATAAAAGACAGTAAAGAAATACACATTCTCGAAAATAAATATTTCTTTTATTTGTAAAATGAAAAAACACATCAGAACTATTTCGTGAAAGTTCTTATAACTTCCCCCTGTAGTGCAAGCGTAATAATTCAGTATGGAATAAAAAGTTGGCCTATTTGGGAATGTCATCCAAGCAAATTTCAATGGAATTACGATGATAAGGAAATTTGCTTAATTATTGAAGGTCAAGCGAAAATAAGTACCCAAAACGGTGACATTTACATGATTAAAGCTGGAGATCTAGTTGAGTTTCCTGCTGGACTTAACTGCGAATGGGAAGTAACCAAAAGTATTAAGAAACATTATCGATTGGGTAGCTAAATTTAAGAAAAAAGATTTTTTCTTCTTTACTGTTAAGTCTATGTAGATAAAATATGGTTAATAAATAATTTTCAAGAAGGAAACTAATATTATGCCTTTTACTGATCAAGAATATTTTGAGGTTATTGAAAAAAACGAAATAGTAAAAAAAGCCTTTGAAAATATTAAGCAAATTTGCATTGATTTACAAAAACAAACAAATTGTCCTGAAGAGGATCTAAAAGATTTTCTTGAATTTATTTCTAAACAATGGAATAAGTAATAATTAAAAGGCCTTTTAAATACTAAATTGAAAATTTCAATTTAGTTTTCTGAGACAATAGGTTCTAATCTAATTCCTTTTTTGGTTTTGTATTGATACTGGAAGTTCCATTAGCAGCAGAAACGAAGAAAAAGAAGCCTACAATTCCTGATATACCAAATATCGCAGCCAAAGGATCAAAAGTGAAAGAAAACATAGAATTTATAAAATCAAGATAAATAATAGTTTTTGAATCAAAATTGTACAATTATTGTTAAGTATAAAAAATAACAATCGCGCGATTCATTATGTCATTATTAGTTTCTCAGTAGGTTCAAAAAAATTATTATTCAAATTGATTTTAAGAATAAAAATATCAATACATACCAAAGATCTATTTGTGCTAAAGAGAAAAGTTTTTAAAAAATATTTTTAGAAATATTGAATAAAACACTACCCAGAGGATCCACAATTGTTGTTTCTTTAGATTAATATCAACTCATGACAGAATTTTACTCAGCTTCTTCCTCAGTAAGTCCTTTTACAGCGATATTATGGTGCCTTTATCCAGTAGCTGTACTTGTAATTATTGAATTACTTTTGGGGGGTGGGTTTGATGATGATAATAATGACGATCAAGATGGTGGAATGCTAATACCTGCTTACTCTAGATCAGACGTTTGAATTTTTGAATTTTTTGAATTAAAGACTCATAAGGAATTTATTAAATTGTCGAACAATATTGATACAACTCATATTTCTCTAATTACACTTACCATCCTTATGATTTCCTCTCTAACCTGGCTCGTCTTAAGAGCCCTTAAGGAAGGTAGAAAAGCTCTAACAGAAATAAATAAGGATAGATCGTGAAATACAATAAACATTCAAAAATGTAGGATTGGATTAGATTTATAAAACTCTTAGATTTATAAGTTTTACAAACTAAATAGATATATTCCAAAAATTTAAAAACTTTTCCCTCTCAAAGTTTTGGAAAAGCATAAAAAACTTAAATAAATACTAGAATTTGTTTGATTGCTAAGTCAAAAAATTACCAATCTGTTGAAATCCCATTTTCATGAAAGGACTTCTTTGTTATTACTTTAATAAATAAAAATGCATCTAAATTCTTTACTTTATATTTGTTCTATATCTTTATTCATTTATATAATGGCGCTGTTTTGGAGAGACTTGCCAAATCAAAAAAAGTAAATAAATAATTAATATTAATTTTGTTGCTTATAAAAATAAATTGAGTTATTAATTTAATAGTGGATTTAATTTTTTTATATAAATGCTGAAACAATCTTCAAATAACAATAACAAAAACATATTTTCAAAAACTAACGGTATTGCAAAAGAAAAGATGATTTGCAAAGACGGATTCTGTTCATTACCAAATCAAGATGAGATTTCAAAACAAGATTCAAATGATATGAATTTATTTGATCGTATTTAGTAAATAAATAATATTTTGATAAATTAAAGATTAAATTGATAATGTTTGATTCTTTGAATTTTTAATTTATGTTTAATGACTTTTTAAACGCATACAAAGAGTTTTGGATTAAAGCTACAGACTTCAAAGGATTCACATCTCGATCGGACTGGTGGCTAGTTCAACTAGCGAATCTTATAATTTCTTTCCTAACTATCCCAATATTTTTAAAAACGTTTGGTTTCAATGTTTATGGCATAGTTTGTATCGTTCCTCAAATAGCTATTGATGTAAGAAGAATCAAAGATTTTGGAAAAGATTGGAAATGGATCTTTATTAATTTAATACCTATCTTAGGATGGATCTTGTGGTTCATCTGGCTAGGCTTTGGTAAGACTGGTAATGGGAAAAATAAACTTATATAGAAATTAACTCCTCAATTTTTTCTTTTTTTAAAATCTACAAATCTTACCTTTTTTCTTAACTCTATTTGTTTTTCAAGAATTCTAAACACATGCATCTCGCATTCTGTTAATTTAAGAAACTGATCGAGTGTATCTTTATCTTCTTCATCAAAATTCTCGAAAACTTCTGAAATAGCAGTACTATTTCTAGAAATAAAATCCTCTGCTACATCTCGTGGATTCTTGCCTGATTCGAAATCCTGAAAAGCTTCATAAGAATTAAGTTCTCTCGTTAACCATTTAAACCATGGTTCATTTTTATTATTTTTTTTATTTATGATTTTCTTCATGAAAAAATTTTTACTAGTTTAATCATTATTAGTTATTTATTCTTTGACAGCTGTACAAATACTTATTTTAAAAAACCAATTAAAGATTAAACTTATTTTTTTTTACAGAATAACTAAAATAATTACCATAAAGCTTTTTAAAGAATAAGTATTTATTACTCATTTTTTTGTTTATGAGATAGCTAGAATTAATTTTTAGTAAATTACATTGTCAATTCCATTTTACGACTTTCCTTCATCTCCAATTTTAATAATTGGTGCTCTTGGCATTGCAGTAGCGATAGCAGTTTTTTTTGTCTCTTACCAAAAATATTTCAATTCTCCTTTGAACAAAGAGCTTGCAGAAAAGAAAAAAGCCTTAATTAAGGAACAAAAAGAATTAAATGAAAGATTAGAAAAAATAGAACAAGATTTAAAAAATTTATAAAAAATTACTTTTAAATAGAGTTTAGTTAATGATCTCGAATTCAAGACCTTAGTTTTTTTAAAAGGAATTTTGGTCTATAAGGAGATATGGATAAAGATCATCTTATTGAGTTAATTTCTAATAGTCTTCTTTACGAGAGTAAAAATTCTGACTCTAATAAGAATTATAGTGACTTTAAAAATTACTTAGAAAGATTAAATCTAGATCAATTGAGAACTATGTCTAAAGAATTTATTCTTTAGTATAGTTTTATAATATTTTTTTGTTTATTAAATAATCAATACTTTTTAAAAATTGTTAGCATCAAAAAAATAAGAGAAATATGCTTAAAGTAAATAGAAGTGATTTTTTAATAAAACCATTTTTAAAAAGAAATAATATTAGAGCTTCTTATCAAATTATTTCTACCATCTTCCCAATCTTTTCTATTTGGTTAATCGTCCACCAAATAATAATTCAACCTTTTTCATTATTGATTAAAGGATTTCTATTAATACCTTTTATACTTCTTCTGACTCTTTTCTCTTCTCGAACATTTTCATTAATGCATGATTGCGGTCATAATTCTCTTTTTACAAAACGGAAATTAAACCGCTTCTTTGGTTTTTTACTTGGCTTGGTTAATGGTATTCCCCAGAAGTCATGGTCGATTGATCATGCATTTCATCATAGAAATAATGGAAATTGGGAAATTTACAAAGGGCCGATAGATGTTTTAAGTCTTGAAGATTATGAATCCCTTACAAAAAGAGAGCAAATATTTTATAAAATAAGTCGAAACTGGATGATGCTTTTCCCTGGCGGTTTTTTTTACTTAGTTTTAAAACCAAGATTAGGACTTGTTATTGTTATTTTTAATTTAATTAAAGATATATTGGAAGAAACTTTTATCAAAATAAAAAACAGAGAAATTTCTCAACTTCTAGCTATTAATTCAAGAGTCAAACCACCTTTTTCTGATTATGGAAATAATTTCAGTGAACTAAGTGAATTAATAATCAATAACATAGTAGTAATACTAGGATGGATTTTTATGTGTAAATGGTTGGGTTTAGTTTTTTTCTTATCATTCTATTCCATTGTTTTAACATTATCAGCAGCAACTTTAATATGTGTTTTTTTCGTGCAACATAACTATGAGAATACATATGCTAAAAATACAAAAAATTGGGATCTCATCGATGGGGCTATTTTAGGTAGTAGCAATTTAGATATCCCCAATTGGTTAAATTGGTTTTTAGCAGACATATCCTTCCACAGCATTCATCATCTTTGTGAAAGAATACCAAATTACAACTTAAGAGCTTGTCACAAAGCAAACATTCATTTGCTCCAACAATCAAAGTTCTTAAAATTAAGCGATTTTTCAAACTGCTTCAAATATATTATTTGGGATAATAAAAATGAAAAATTAATTCCCATAAGTTAATACCTAATTCAACCTTCTTCTCAATTTTCTTTTTAGAGGAATACTGCTATATGCATGAGTACCAATAGATGGAGGTAAGTCATTCTTTAAAGGATGCATAAAAGCATTTGCCATACTCTCTAACATTTTCGAAAGCCAATTAATTACTGATTTCATTTAAAAATTTAAAAGTGTACTTTTTTATCTTCTAACTAAATTACTGAAAAGTAAATCAGTCTTTATGCTGATTTTTTTGGAAGATTACCTTATAAAATTAATATTTAATAATCAAAATTATTGTTTTATTTTGTGCTTTTATTAGAAGAATATTACTATCTTTTTAAGATAAAACAGTTGCAAAATAAATTTAGTAAATAATACTTATTTTTTCTAATTCACTTAATAAATTAAATTATTTAACATAATTTCGTGCTATATCTCTATTCCAAACAAATCTAACAATACTATGAATGATTCATTTGTTTCTTCAAACCAGAATACAGAAATAGATTCTATTAATTCATATTTCGAGTGTATTACTGAATGCAGTATTGTGGATGGTCATCAAGAATGTATTACTCGTTGTTTAGAGGTCCATTTAAAGGGAGGTTATCAAAATGAATAAAAAAAATTCACCTCAAAGGAAAACAACTTTAAAATGGAATTCAAATGGAGAGCTTTCCGAAATTGATATGTTAAGAATTTTAGAAAAAATATCATCGCATGATCTTAATCAATGTGAATTAACATGCGATTCTGATCAAGATTGAAATTTGTTATTTCCAGATCTTTTTAAATTATTAATTAAACAAAAAATTTGATACTATTATTAAAAAAATATTTCTAGTAAGCTAAGTTTGTAATGATCTGAATACAGACTAGATTTAAAAATTTATTTCTCAATTTTTTTACAATATCTTATAGGTTTTATTTTAAAAAATTAGTTTTTAGAACTCCTACCTTTTTTTAAGAATGTTTTACTAATTTCTTTTTTTGTTAGTTGAATCGGTTTTACTAAACCTGAATCCCCATGAGTTGGGCAATAATAAGTCATAAGCATCCACTTTTTTTCTTGGTCCATAAGTGCTTTTTTAAATAATGTTTAAGTTAATAGGACAACTTATGAAAAATTTGATGTTTTTTAATCTTTTTTTCTGTTTTACTTAATAATTTAAAAAAATTTTGAATCTATTCTCACTAAATAGATATAAATACGCATGACTTTTAAGAAAAATCCTGCTATTTATTAATAAATTCAAAATTATTCATGTCTCTAGAATCTATATTGATGGTAGTTGCTCCAATCTGTCTTTTTACTGTAGGAGTTATTGTTTTACCTATCCTAGTAAAGCCACGTAAACAATCTGGTTTACCTAAGAGGTATATACGAGGTCTTTAAATTAATTAAGCTTTATATAAGAGCAAAAACAATCAGCATAAAATAATTAAATAGTAAAAAAAAGATCGCGATAAAAAAATAAAATAAAAAAACTTGGCACAAATAATTTTATTTAAAGATCAAGTTCAAATCGTTACAACTTTATCCAAAAAATATTATAAATTCTTTTCATTATGAGATCCTGTGATGGATAATGGAAAATATAAATTCACTTTTATTTAACAAAATTTTTAACAAAAAAAATTTGAGTAATATAAAATTTTCAGGTCTTAAAGGCCAAGCGCTTGTAATAGAGGATAAAGATATTCCAAGCATAAAAGAATTTCAGGATGTTATCCCAGATCACTACTTTAAGTGCAATACTAAAACTTCTTTGAGGTATCTTTTTCAATCGGCTTTAATCCAATCATTAGTAGTTGCGATAGGGTTATCTATTCCATTTACCCCAAAAATGATCCCAGTTTGGATTATTTACGCATTACTGTCAGGTACCACTGCTATGGGATTCTGGGTAATTGCCCATGAATGTGGACATGGAGCATTCTCTAAAAACAAGACATTGGAATCTATAACTGGTTATTTACTACATTCATTACTTCTAGTACCTTATTTTTCTTGGCAGCGTTCTCATGCAGTTCATCATCGATTCACAAATAACATAACCAATGGAGAAACTCACGTCCCTTTAGTCATTCAAGGGAATGGAGTTACAGAAAAAATTGGCGGAGAAAAAGAATTACATTTTTCAAATTCCTTAGGTAAGAAAAAGTATGGAATTCTTCAACTTGTTTTACATCTAATATTTGGCTGGCCTGCTTATTTACTTACTGGAAGTACAGGAGGTGTTAAATATGGAACTTCAAATCATTTTTGGCCAATTAAACCATTTTCTAAAGCATTATGGCCATCAATATGGGCCAAGAAAGTTTGGATATCAGATATTGGTGTAGGTTTGACATTATTGGGCATTTTTTATTTAGTTTTCAAGTATGGATTATTTCCAGTAATTGCTATGTATTTTGGTCCTTTATTAGTGGTTAATTGTTGGCTAGTAGTTTATACATGGCTTCATCATACAGATTCAGATGTACCTCATCTTTCAAATACGGAATTTTCCTTTATGAAAGGTGCATTTCTATCTATTGACAGGCCTTACGGTAGAATCCTTAATTTTCTTCACCATAATATAGGTTCTAGCCATGTCGTTCATCATGTATGTCCAACGATCCCTCATTATCATGCAAAAAAGGCAAGTGTCTTAATTAAAAAAGCCTTTAAAAAAGCATATCTTTTTAATCCTGATCCAATATACAAAGCTTTATGGAATATTGCTTGCAATTGCGTTGCTGTTAAGCCAGACATCAAGAGAGGAAGATATATATGGCAATCGTCATACAAAATGGTGGATTAAAAACACAATAGGCATCAATTCTTTATCACATTAATTTACGCAAATCTGAAAAGAATATAAAAGAATTAGCAATAGCAAATTTTTCATCTTAGAAAAATATCTAAATAAATTAATTCTTATGAGTGGTGACAATTTGCATGGTAATCAACCTATTAAATTTTATTCAGAAAAAATAACACTTACAAAAATTGAATTATTAGAAAGACAATTGTGTTTAAGCGAAAAAATTTCAGATTTAGATCAAAAGCATAAAGAATGGAGCAAAAAACTATCAGGCTGATCATTGCATGTTATGAATTTTATAACTGATTGATATTAGTATTTACTTATCAATAAACTTTTCTGAAAATTATTGAAAAATTATTTGCAGGCATACCAATAATATATTCTTGATAAAAACCATTTTTCTTACTCTCGTAACAAACTTCCTCAAGATTTTTAATACCCCAAAGATCATTTTGCATTTTCAATGAATTATCGAAAAAATAATTACTCTCGCTCGTATGCTTATTACAAATTTTGAATGGTCCATACAATATCAAAAATTGTCCATTTTTAAGTAATTTTCCTGACTCTCTAAAGAGTGCTACAGTACAAGACCACTGTGCTACATGAATCATATTTATAGAGACTATTCCTTGCAAAGAATGAGCTAATCTCAGTGGAATTTTCCAAGGAATTTTTTCTACATCAATCTCAAGAGGCTGAGGCATTTTCTTAGTTAAGTCTTCATATTCAATCCAAGAACTTATACTTTTTCTATGCAATAACTCCGGATCACTTGTTTGCCAAATTATTTCAGGAAAGCGTTTTTGAAAAAACACTGCATGTTCACCGCTCCCACTCCCGATTTCCAATACTGAACCTTTTTTTATAATTCTGGATAGTACATCACTAATGCATTCTCTATTTCTTTGAGTTGCCGGAAAAAAAAGTCTATTATCCAAAATTAAAAAAATTGGGCATTTGATTATCAAGAATAATTCTAAAATCCTTAATTATTTAACCTTTCTCAATTTAGGGGTCTTGAAAAACATAATTTTAAGGCTAAAGAATAATATTGAAATTGTAAGAGCAGGCAAGATATAAAGTATTAAGTCAGAATTCATAAGAGAGGGAATTCTTCCAAAAATTAAATGCATGTAAAAAGTCGTAAAAGACATAAATCACCTATATATCTAATGTATTAATAGCAATAACTTGAGTTCTAAAAACTACTTTTAGTTAAAAATAAAAATTTTCATAAAAAAGAGTCAGCCTGTATCCCTACTAGCTGACTCTCATAATATATTAATTTAAATTACCTTTAAATGAGGATATACCTCTTAAAAAAATGGATAAAAATCTTATATTTTTTTTTTCAAATTCAAGAAATCAGTACAAAAATAAAACACAGGTAAGGTATATTTCGGCACAAAAATGTAGCAGTTTTTAGGTTTTTTTGACCAAACAAGACGTAAATACCTCTTTTTCTTTACATTACTAAATAAATATGTTATATTTGTTAACAAATTACACAAACAAATGACCCCAGAAGCAGAACGTTTTAATGGTTGGGCAGCAATGTTAGGTTTCGTCGCAGCAGTTGGCGCCTATGTCACAACAGGCCAGATCATTCCAGGTTGGTTCTAATGAAGAATAACGAACCAAAAATAATTGAAAAAGAAAAAATCGTTGCTGAAAAGCTTAACGGAAGATTTGCAATGTTAGGATTTGTTGCACTTGTTGGAGCATACTTAACCACAGGCCAAATTATTCCTGGATTTATCTAATTTAAATCTTTAATATTGAAAAGCCTAATTTAAAATTAAATTAGGCTTTTTTTATTGCCTTTTTTGAAAAATCTCATAAATTTCTATTGGCGAGGCACATCTTAAGGTGAGGAAGGATAATGATAATATTAATTAGCATTTTAAAAAGAAATATTAAGTTGATTATTCTACTTCTTTAAAACTTAAATTCAAATGTTAGTTGATGCTATCTTTATCGAGATAATTAAAAAATTTTATGAGAGTAAAACTTGAACCGGAAACAGCATTCATTGGCAAAAAGTTTGCATATATATTTCTAGGGATAATATTTTCCCTGAATGCCTTGACATTTATTTGGTTTTTCTTATTTTCAAATTTAAAATAAATCTATGTTTCATCTAAAACAATTAAATAATATTGTTTAAACAAAAAGTTTATAAGAACAGTTATTTAGAGACTAAAAAATTCCTGGAATGATCTGTCCTGTTGTGACATAGGCACCTAATAGTGCAACAAAACCAACCATGGCCCATCTACCATTTACTTTTTCTGCATTTTGAGGATATCCATCGTAAGATACAGTTTCATCAATATAAGGCCTAGTTTCCGAAGGAAACATATTCTGTCTTCCACCTGATTCTGTTGTAACTCCTGATTTTGTCATTAAAGTAATAATAATTGTTAATTAAAGTAACACAAATATTAACTTATGTAAACCAAAATCTCCAATGGTTTTCTCAAAGTATTTATGTTATTGGTCAATATGTGACATTTCTGTTTAAAAATACGAAAATCACATTTTTTTAATCAAATAATTTTTAATTACCAAACTCGCAATCATTTATTCTAAATAAGCATTTATACTCACAGTAAGTAATTTTACTTAGTAGGATGGTTATAGCATTTAGGAAGTGCTTAGCTGGTTAAATCAGAAAAACTGAATTAACTAGGTCGTCATGAGCTTGCCGGGGGGATACCTGCAGGCTCTTCCAATTTTAAAAGAAAGCAAATATACTAAGCATCTAAATCATTTAAGACTTACTGAATAAAATCTTGATGTAATACAACTAATGTCAAAGATTTATTTATTTGCTAAATAGAAAATAGACTGAACAAAATGTATGTCTTTAGATTTTATCCTCATACCATCTTGTATCTTAATTATCCTTATTCTCTTAAATAGAGAAAATAGAATATACAAAAGAAATCAAAAAGCTAAATAACTTTGTGAATTTACCAAGGATTTAGAGAAAATATAACATCCTTATATTCATTTACTCGCATTAATTCCAAAGTAGTGTTTAATTTTGAGATTTTATGAGATAACTAGGCTAAATTTTTACTTAAAATTAATTTTTCCCAATAAGCTATTGAGCGATTTATTTGTTTCAATTTTTCTTGGCAATGATTACACTTACAATTATTCAAAGCGATTTTTGAATACATAAATTTAAAATATTTATTTAAATTAAACAAATTCATAGAATAAATACAAGGCCTAAATATATATATATCTGAAGATATCTAATTTAATTGGACTTTTAAAAACTTGGTATGAAAAAACAATTTCTATATATATATAATTTTGAGATAAAGAATTCCAAAAGCAAAGTTTAATACACTTAAAGATTATCTTTTAGTTAGAGAAGTCAATTTATATTTAATGAAATCTTGAAAATTAAGAGGCTTTTTTTAGCAAATAAAGACCGCCTGAAAATGAAGTCAAAACTGGTATCCAAGCTGAAATAAAGGGTGTTAAAACTCCCTTCACACCAAGTGAACTTGATAAGAAAGAAAGTACATAATATAAGAGAATCAAAATTACACTTAACCCAAATCCTTGGCTTTTTGAAGTTCTTAGATTTTGCTTAGCACCTAAACTGCTTCCAATCAATCCAAAGACTAAGCATGCACAAGGTAAAGTAAATTTTTCGTGTATTCTTACGGACATTTTTCTCGCTTCCCTTGCATCACCAGTTTCTTCATAAAGTTTTTTCGCTTTAAGAGCCTGATTTAAAGTCATTTTGTTAGCATCATCAGGAATTTTAGAAACTTTTAAAGGACCATCTCCTAAAGGATAAACATACTTTTTAAAACCTATAGTTGTTGTTTTCCCACTTTCGTCTAATGTAATCAATTTTCCATTAGAAAATATCCATGCTGATTCTTGCCCATCAAAGATTCCTTTTTCAGCTGATAAGATTTGTTTATACCCCAAAACAGAAAAGTCAATAACAGTAACATTTTTCATAACGTTGTCTTCGACTATCCTAGAAAAAAATATTTGATTTAAGAAAGTATTATTATTTGTTGATTCATTAGTAATTGGATCAGTGTAGGACCCATATCCTTTAAAAAAAATATCATTTCCTTTTTCAATAGAAACGGACTTTCCTAAGCCATCTCTTAATAAAATCTCAGAATATTTATTCGTTAAAGGAACCAAACTATTATTAAAGTAAAATGTTAATCCAGTCATAAATATCGCAAGTATTATTGCTGGAATAACCAGTCTAGAAGTTTTAACTCCCAAACTTCTTGCAGCCAAAATTTCAGAATTAGATGACATCTTTCCATAAGCTAATAAAGTTGAAAGAAGTACAGACATAGGGAATGAAAGGACCAAAAAACCTGGCAGTTTAAGGAACATTACTTTAACGGCAAGTGTTATAGGTAAACCAAATTCCACAATTTTCCTTATCAAGTCAAACATAACCCCAACTGAAAGAGAAACTACTGTAAAAGCAGAAACTGCAAATAACAAAGGCGGTATGAGTTGACCAAATAACCACCTATCTATGATTGGAATATTATTTATTAGTTTTGAAAAAATTTTAATATTGTTTTTATACATTATATTGATTGAAAACACTTGAAACGATATTCATAAAATAGGGTGATGATTTATTATGCCAATAATAAATATTAAACAATTTAATATTAATAGTTTAAGAAAACAATTTTCATTTAACAAACCTTCTAATCAAAAATTTTCATTTGAAATCTTTTTCACTTTATTAATAATATTAGGCATCCCTCTCAATTTATACAAAAATAGATTTTATGATAATTCTTGGACAGTTGGCGAATGGCTTATATCTTATGCAGGTGGATTTGTAAGAAGAGGCTTACCAGGTGAATTAATTCATTTTATTTCTACCAAATATTCATTAGGTCCTATATTCATAGTTTGGGTTTTTAGTATTGTTTCCTTAGTCGCTCTAATTTTTCTACTATTAAATTTCTGCAAAAATTTATTTGAAAAATCTTTTTTATTATCTCAGTTAATAATACTAGCTCCATTATCTGAAAATTATTTTATCCGAAAAGATACTTTTTTAGTGCTCTTGTATGGTCTTTCTTTATTACTAATGAAAGCTCTTTATCACAAAAGTATCAATAAGTTGATTGCTGTTTTAAGCGTAAATTTCATATCTATGGTTGCTATTTTTTCTCATGAAAGTTATGGAATTTGGGGATTGCCAAGCTTATTAATTATTTTTTCAATTTTTGAGAAAAAAAGCAAAAAAAATATCTTTCAGTCATTTCTTTATGCAACTTTATTTTTGTTGCCCACAATCCTTTCTTTCTTTTTATGCTGGTTTTTTAAAGGAGATACAAATCAATCATTAATGATTCACCAAAGTTGGCAGTCTCTTTCTAAAATAATCCCCTCTGTTTCTGGGCTTTATGAAAAAGATCCTTCAGGAGCCATCGCTGCAATAGGTTGGGGCACCTCACAAGTATTTACAAGTAGTCTTATATCTCAATTTAACTTATTTATTTTTTGGCATCCTGGCATGTGGTTGTTAACCATATTTATATCTATAAGACTTTTTATAGGTAAGAAAGAAGACCTTAACCAAAAATTAAAAAGAACAATAGTTTGCTCTCAATTCGTCGCTTTCATACCCTTGTTTTTATTTGTTGATATTGGAAGATGGATATTTATGTGGCTTACATCATCAGCATTATTATTTTCATTTTTATACCAAACATTTGGCTACAAAAAACTATCATATTTTTCATCCACTTTGAAAGGCCAACAAATTCTTGCAAAAACAATTCCTCAATTTTCTTCAATTAGAACTTATAATTATGTTCTTTTATTTTTTGGTATCCCCCATTGTTGTTGGTCACTTGGGAGATATTTAGTCTCAAACCCAATCGGATTTGGTATCAAAAATATTATTTTTTATACTCAATTTTTATTTAGTTAATTATTCCACACAACTTTTGATGAGGCTGCATAATTCCATATAAATACCACTAAAATTCCTCCAATTTGAGAAATAAAAGTATTAACGGATAATTGACTGTAAAATAAATTAGTAACACCTATATTAGCAATTATTGGGAGAGAAGATACTAAAAGAAATTTAAAAAGTCCGAAAAAAAAACTTTTGCCTTCTAACCTATTTATCCTAAAAGTAAGTAAATTGTTAATTATAAAATTTGAACTTGCTGCAACTATAACGCCTACTGGAAGAACTTGTTCAAAAGCTAAATTGAAAACTCCCATTAAAAAGTAAATTGTAAAAAGTTGAACGAAAACTCCAATCGAACCAACCAAGGCAAAACTAACAGCCCTTCTTGGAATAATTCGCCTTATAAAAGAGTGAATTAACGAAATAAAGAAGTCCCATACCACAGACAAATCAAGCTTAGAAAAACCATGTAACCGTTCTTTAAAAAGAATTGGAATTTCATCAACTTTCAATTTTCCTTTACTTACGGCTAATAATTCATAAAAAAATTTAAACCCATTTACATCAATTTTTTCTATAAATTCAAGACATACCTTTCTGTTAAAAACTAAAAATCCACTCATATAGTCTGATAAATAATTGTAGTAACCATATAGACTCAAACGAGCTAATGAATTAGCTAAAGATGAACCTCTTTCTCTATTTTTACTTAACCCTCTAATTCTGGAGCCTATTGTAAAACGACTTCCAATAACAATATCAACTTTTGAGCTTTCTATACACTTTAATGCTTTTCTTATGTAAGAGGGATCATGCTGACCATCAGCATCCATAACTACTACTAACTCACCAGAAGCACATAAACATCCTTCCTTTATAGCGCTTGAGAGACCTGACCTTCCAACTCTATTTATCAAACGAATACGCTTGTCATTATGCACTAATTGTCTAACTTTATCTGCTGTACCATCACTTGAATTATCATCAACAATAATGATTTCAAGATCGGATGAGAAATCTAGTATTAATAATTGATTTATTATTTCAGAGATATTTCTTATCTCATTAAATGTTGGTATTACAATAGATATCATATATTTAACAATTATCTAAAACACTTTAATTTAAACCTTACCATAAAAATTTTAAATTTTCTTAATAGAAAGATTACAAAATTTCATTCTCAGAAATCACCTAAAAGGATTATTTTACTTTGAAAAAACGACTAAATTATTTTAATAATTTTTGAAATTATTATTTTACTTTTTTCGAAAAAAATAAATTAATTTGGAGGGATATTCAGCTAGATAGATTTTGGAATCTAAAATTAAAGTGATTTGAAATTAATAAAAATTAAGGACTTTTAATTATTTAATTGAACCAACCTTTTTTTTTGGCTTTAACTTTTGGTGAAGTCTGAATCTTAGGCTCTTCGTCAACTCTACCTTTGATAATCATTAAGGGAACTATTGCCCATAGAGCTAAAAATAATATCCAGAAAAGGTAAATGTTCATGCTATTAAAATCAATAAGATCATATTAAAATTAATTAAATATTATTCGTGAGTTTCTTTTTAAAGTTCTAATTTAGATGTATAATCAAAAATTTATTTTAATGAAAGCCAAATAAAATATCCTATAAATTTCATATAAATAATTAGGTTGCCTAAAAAAATTTTAAAAAGAAGAAATTAGCAATTTTTATAAAGTAATTAAAATTATCGCACTCAACAAAACCACTGCTTTGCTTCAGGATGTGTGGAGTGCGTATTTATAATGACACGATAATTTTTTTTTCGTGAATCTTTTTAAATTAAACTTTTGCTTATCTAAAATAGAATTAAAAATTAATAGCAAAATGAACATATGTGATTTATGTCATAAGCCAGATAAAATTCATTACAGAGTTAAATCCATAATTCATAGGGAATGGATTTTTTGTTGTAAAGAATGTTGGATTGTAATTTCTAAACATGTTGATTATTCCTACGGCGGCACAAGAAAGTCCAAATAATAAATTTCCCTGCAAAATAATATGCAAAAAAAATAAAATAATTAGAGACTTAAAAATCTATAAATTCTTTAAATAAGAACTTGACAATTAATGATGACATATAAACATGATTTATGAAATTTACCAACAAAAATAACTTTCTTTTTTTCTTTGATTTATCTTTTTAATGTACTTTTTTGTAATAGACTCTTGTCTTATTTTGCTAAACCAAACTTTATAGTTTATGACGAATGGTTTGATAATGATTTTCAAAAAACTAAACTTAAAGTTAAAAATAAAAAAATAAATAATATTTCAAAAATTCATGAATTTTTTTATGAGCAATCGAATTACAAAGTTGGGGGCTCTGAAAATAACTTACAGATAGACATTAATGAAAATAGGGAAGAACTATTTAATAATTATTATTTTGAAAACAATTCTGAAAAATATGATTCATTATCAAATAAAAAATTTCTGTTCTTTGGAAAAATTACCAAAAACAAACTAAACTCTAATATCAAAAATAAAATAATTTATACTTTATCAATTTTTGGATTTGTAATTATTTTGGGATTACTGCTATTTTTTATTTCGCAATCTAAAAAAAATGAATCGTCCATAACAAATGAATCAATTTTTCTAGAAAAAAAATTTTGATTTTCTAAAAAAAATCATTAATTTCTTTTTTTATAGATTTATATTCTAAATTAATTTCTTTCATAAATTTATCTACTTCTTTTTTAGTATTCTTATATTCATTTATTTTCTGTTTGGTTTTCTCATAGAAAATCGATTCAAATTTTCCTGGACTTACCTCCTCTATCCAATATCCTGCCAAACAATAAATTTGATTTGGAATAAAAGTAATAATAAATAATTTTTTGGAATTTTTATATTGATCAATTATCTTATTAGCTAAAGTGCCTTTTGTTTTTTTAATACCAAATAGAGTAACATCTTTTGCTAAAGGCCTAAAATTCTTAGAGAGATTCTTATTTTTTTCTAATGTATTTCTAGAAATTATTTTTTCTAAAGAATAACAATAATCCAAAAAATTAGTATTTTCTTTTTTGGAGGGATATATAGTTATGAGGGAACTTAAAATTAAAAAAGAAGTGAAAAGAAATTTTTTAAACATTTATTTTAATTAGATTTATTATTTCATAAATATAAAAAGACAATTCATAAATTACTATTAATTACTTTAATAAGATTCACATTAATTAAAAAGCTTTCTATTAATTTAGCTAAAACTCTTTGAGAAAAATTTAAAATTATTTCATACTAATTTAGTATTTTTCAAACGCATAAAATTTTTTTTCTTATAATAAGATTATGAAAAATTCTTTTTTGAAAAATAAAAGGATCAAATCTTTTTTAGATTTTTTTTCAAGAGTATCAATTTCAGCAATATTTATCTCAGCCATACCCGGCAAAATAAATAATTTTGAAAGAACAGTTGAATATATTTCTTCAAAAGGTATTCCTGAACCAATTTCATCTATCCTTTTAGTGGGAGCCATTATATGTCTCATCTTGGGTTCTGGATTTTTTATATTTGGAGAAAATCAAAAAATCGGTTCAGTTTTTTTATTACTATTTCTTATCCCAACAACAATAATTTTTCATGTATTTCCCTTTCATCAAAAAGCAGTATTTATGAATCTCGGATTAATAGGAGGATTAATTATTGCTGCAATAAGGGAACCAAAATAAATAACTTGATAAAGAAACCTAAATTTTTTTCTCTCTTAATTCTGGGAAGCAACTCGTAATATGAATTAATTCATAAACCTCTTTGCTATCGTATTTTTTATTAGGAATTCCACTTCCTAACTCTATTCCTCTCTCTTTCATCTTTTTTAATATCAATTCTTGTCTTTGCATACTTGACATAGACTTAAATTTTTTAATTCGTTCTTCTTTATTCACTAGATCTTAATTTATTTAAAAATTTATTTTTAAGGTTTTATCAATTAGCGATTCATTAAATAAGTAAGAAATCCAGTAAACGTCAGTAATTTAAATCCAATAAAGAACGGCAAATATTTTTTGACCTTTTTGCCAACGGGCAATAATTTGTTTAAAGAATTGATCATTATTTGCATTAAAATCCAATCATTTCAAACATCCTAACAAATTTTTTTTTAGAATCATTCCATTTCGATTTGTACATTTTAAACAGTAGATCTAAACTAGAAGGGTTACTTCCCTTTTTCCATGAATGATAAAGAAACAATAATTTCATTATTAAATGAATTTGCCAATCCAAATAAAATGGCCTCATTTTTTGTTAACAATGCGACTCCTGATTTCTTATTCATAAGACCCAGTGGTAATCCTATAGATGCAAAAGGGTTCGAACAAATGATTACTGGTGATATAGTTCAAGAAAAGGCAGAAATAACCAAAATTCACCGATTCGAATTTTTAAGCGAAACTATAGTAATGTGCATTTTTACTCTAGGTTCAAAATTTACTTATAAAGGGAAAGCTAATGATGACTTACCAACAGTTACGTCAATTTTTAAAAAAGTAAATAATGTTTGGAAAATTCACTGGATGCAAAGATCTACAGGAAATTCGGATTTATCTTTATGGGACTAGCAAAGTTAATAGCTCTTTTAATGGTGCTACTACTTGTAGGTAGTTCTTTTATTGGTTTAATTTTTTATTTTATAAAATAAATACCTCAAATAAAGAATACCAAGTAACTATGTCTTTTTTTAGAAACAATTGCTTCTTTTATTAATTAATTTTATTTTCAGGTAAAAATAAAAACTTTAGACAGGCTAACACCTATATCTAATGCTAATAAAGCAACTAGTAACTTAGTCATTTTTTATAACTCTCAACTATTTTTTTGTAAAGTTCTTCAGAAATAGGTTGCATAACCTTTTAAAAAATCTAATTACAAAATAGTTATTTCAAATTTTAATTCACGTTACTAAATATACCAATATATGAATTTTTAAATAGGTAAAAAATATCTCAACAATAAGTTTTACTTATAGCGCATTAATAATTACTGAGTTCAAAAACTTCAGTAAATATCCTAACTTTTTTAAAAAAAATTAGAAACCTTATTTCAAGTAAATAGATCCTCTATAAGTAAGCTTTATAATCTTTTCTTCTTGTTTTCTACAATATACGAATGACTTTCCATTGAAATACATGTTTACCATGATGCAGCTCCTGAACTTGCTCAAGTCCCCGTCCTATGGCTTGAGTCGTACTGCGGTCTATCAGATGGTAGATCGGACGATTTTGTAGTATTAACTACAATCTATTTATAAAGTATTTATACTTAGATGTCAACAATTAATAGAAACTAAACTTCAATTTAAAAGTAGATTCGGCTCTCATAAACTCCCGAACAAGAATATAGAACATATAACTACGAGTAACTCCCATAAAAACTGAAACAAATGCTAGAACCACACAAATAGGGCAATGTGGGAATCCCATTATTGATTTTCCAATATAAATTTCAATTCAGTCTCAGCATTAAGAATATCGATTCTTTTCTTGAGCAGTTTAAAAAATTTAATTATTTTTTTCAAAATTAAACCTTCTTTAGGCATCAATAATAATATTATTTAAGAATGAATATATCAATGAGCAAAAATACTGAAGCCATTGATGTAAAAGAAGTTTCGTCGCAATATCATTCAATAAACAACACCAACATATGCTCAGATACTCTTGCTCAATTAGCTTATTCAGAGTCAAATATAAAAATTGGTGATCTAGTTACCTTGCAGTGCTATTTTTCTTTTGCTAAAAAAATAGAGCGGGCTAAAGTCCAATACTCCACGAGGATTTAGTCCGCTACCTAAAGCCTGATAGTGCAAATTTTTCTTAATTAATATGCAACTATGATTTATATGGTAAATATCTTGATTGCGTAATAAATTTATTTTGTATATTGCTATTACAAAAATGATGAGTTTATTTAAATTAGTTACTAAATCCTCGTGGAGAAAGCTTTAGTAAATTTCTTTTACTGGTTACTGATAAGATCAGCCGAATCTCATTATGGAGAATCATTTGTATCAGTAGAAGTTCCATCTAATTCAATCAAAAGTTTTTCTTGATTTTTGAAAGTTATTAATAGTTAAATTCATAGCTTTCTGAAAATTGAATAACTTATTTGAGTTAAGTTGGTTAATTATCTCTATTGCAAATAAAGATAAGGTTGTTAATCTTGCACTTAAAGAAGAAACTTAATTTCTTAAACTCATGAAATTTGATCATTTAAATTTCAATGAAGATGATGGCCTCATGTCCATAGAAGATTTAAGGGCTTTACGTCTTCGAAAAAAGAAAATTGAAAGTGATAAGAAAGCTAGAAAGTATATCCTGGATATAAATCAAAGATATAGAAAAATGAGTACTCGCAAAAGTAATAACTTTTTAAGGGATATGAACCCTTTTAAAAAGGCCGCATAAATTGTTAATCTTGATTTTGTTAATTTGTTTAACTTGGCAACTTTCAGAGTAAGATTTTAATGGTGTTTCTTTGGAAGAGTTTCACCAAGAGGGGCCAATTTTTGGCCCCTTCTTTGCGGAGATATCTTTTAATTGAACTCGTTATAAAATTAAAGTAATACTTTTCTAGAAGACGAAAGTGATGCAAATCTTTTGTTTAAAGTTTTTTATTAACACTTAATGAAAACTTTATTTTTTCAACTAAATCCTTTTGTTAAAAAAACAAAAGTTTAAGCTTAAATACAATACATCTAAATTTATAAAATTTTTTCATTTGCGATTTTTAATGGCTTCACCTACAAGTTGGGAATTCTACAAAGAAGTTGAAACTAAAACTCTATGGGTCAATATTTGCACCCAAAATTTAGAAAGAGTAGCTATTTCGATCAATAAATGGTGGAAGGCAAGATATCCAACATACAAAATCAGAATAGTTTCTAAAAAAGAATTTGAGCTAATAAAAATGCAAGCTGAGAAAAAGGAGCAATAAAATTATTCTTTGGTAAATATTGATGCTGAATATTTAATTTTTGTAGCTATTATAAAATCAATAAATTAAGGAACAAATGAACTCTGCATTTGCAAAAGTATCAAATTTGAAAGTTAACAGGGCTTCTAAAATAGCTATTACTCTCGCATCATCAACTTTCTTTTTATATGCCTTGGGTCAAGCACCAATTTTTAAAAATATTCTTGCAGGTGTCTTCTCTTGCTCTAGCTAAATAAAATGCTGTTTTTTTAGAGAAGCTAAAAAGCTAAAATAGACTGTGATTGACAGTCCATCTAAACTTAGAGGGATAAACCCCTCTTTTTTAATGATTAATAGATTTATTTATGAAAAAATAATGACTCTTCTTATTTCTCTTTTCAGCTGATGAATATTTCCCCGCACCTATTAATTGATGCTTTGATATTAAGCGTTGCCCTTACGATAACTTTGGTATTAAGAGCAAAAGGTAATGCTGCCAGAAAAGAAAAAGAAAATAAATGATTACTAAAGAAGAAGAAAAAGAATTTAAAAAACCTAAATTATATAGATTTTGGAACTTTCTTATTTATGGAAGTTCAATAGCTATTGGAGTTTTCTTAGTTTATTTATATTCTGCTTATGTCTTTATAAATAAATGACTTACATGTACGGAATAGCGATTACTTATGGGGTTGTGAGTCTTTTATTGCTTGGTGGGTTTGCATACTTTACTTTTAAAATGAAACGCTAATTTTTATGTCCTCTTCAATGAAAGATTTATTAGATAAATTTTTTGACTTTTGTAGAGAATATCGACAAGAAATTCCACATCAAAAGATGGCTGAGATTTTAAGAGAATATGCAGATAGATTAGATTAATGATAGATACTAGCAGACCTAAGAAGGTATTAAGAGAATAAAATTTCTAGAAAAATTTATACAAATTTTTTTAAAGTTGGAATAAATTTTTTGAAGATATTTTCCTTGCAATTATTCATAATTTGAGATTTTTTTTTGATCCTTAATCCGTACAATTTTGTTCCTCTAACCGCACACATAAAACTTGAAATTTACTATTCAAATGAATTAGAACATAGTTGTAGTAAAGGGGTAAGTCTTATGGCACTAAATGACACATTTACTATCCAAGAAATTAATTTGGATAAAAAAGACCTTTCATTTGATAATAAGCTCAAAAAAATTGAAGCTTATTGGAATAATGAATGTACAGAACATCCGAGTAACAACCATTGCAAGATTTTTTGTGATTAAAAACTTTAACTTTTAGGTATTCTTACGCTTGATTTTTACATAATACCCGTACTAAAGAATAATCAGATAGAAAGGAGGCCAAGCAAATGACTAATTTAGGTATAGAAATTTTATTTTGGACAATTTTAATTTCTTATCTGGGATTAAGGTTTTCTCAAACTTGGAATGGATTCAAAAAACAGTATTAATTAGGAGAATAGAAAATGAAACTACAAACTCAGTTCACGGTTCCAAACAAAAAATTAAAAGATCTTGATTATGTTAAAAAAGTAGATTTTTTAGAAGAAATTTTAAATAAAGAATGTATAGATTATCCAAATCAAGAAGATTGCCTGGTTTGTTGCAATTAAAAATAAAAAATAGCTGTTTTTTAAAAGTAAATAAATTTTTATTAGTATTTATAAATTTTCTAAAAGGGAGTTAGCACTATGGAATTAAGATTCTTCCCAATAAATATTTTTAGAGAGACTCCAAAAGTCACATTCTTCGATGCAGGCATAGATAGTTCTAATGGTTCTGATGTTGTGATCCATTCTGGAGAAGCTATATCTCCTCCAGATGATTTAAAAGATGAGCAATATTACGTTCACAATCATCAAATTGACCACAATTTAGTTATCACTGGAGAAAGGACATTTGTTTTAATAAATCCTTCCTGGGATGAACCTCATCATGTGATTTATTTAAATAGATCTATGGGAGCATTAGAAATTCCTGTAGGAACTTATCACAGATCTATCTCAGGGGGAAAAGGTAGTATTGTTTTAAACCAACCCAAAAGAGATAAATTTTTTGATCCTTCTAAAGAATTTACCCCTCAAAAGTTAGACAAAATTAATTTAATTAAGGCAAGAAAAAGTCCGCCTGTTTATTGGATTTACGAAAATAACAAAATCAAAAGGGTCTATTTTAATCCTCTAGAAAGAAAAGTTAAAACTCTTGTTTGAAATGAAAAAACATATATCCCCTAGTAATAATTTAAAAAATCTGAATTTAATTATTAATTCTGATACTTATAAATTGGCTCACGAAGATATTGGTTTACTTAGCCGAAATGAAATGCGTGGAGTCAGAATGCTTCTTGAAATTACTAAACCAGATTTAATCCTTGAAGAAAATAAAATTCTTTCAACAATAATTATTTTTGGAGGCGCAAGCATTACAGAAGAATCAAATATAAAAAAGAGACTTGAAAATATAGAAGAGTTAATTAAAAAAAATCCTAAATCGATACTTTTAAAACGTAATTTAAATAGATTAGAAAATTTGCTTCTTATGAGTCATTACTATCAATCCGCAAGGGAGTTTTCTAAACTTGCTTCAATTAGTAATCAAAATAAAAACTGTAATTCTCATGTGATTGTGACAGGTGGGGGGCCAGGAATTATGGAAGCTGCTAATAGAGGTGCATTTGAAGCAAATTGTAAATCTATAGGGTTAAATATCAGTCTGCCTAATGAACAAATCCCAAATGCTTTTATAACTCCAGGTCTTTGCTTTAAGTTTAATTATTTTGCATTAAGAAAGATCCATTTTGTCATGCGATCAGTAGCTGCTGTATTTTTTCCTGGAGGTTTTGGAACACTAGATGAATTATTTGAACTATTGACACTTTGTCAAACAGGAATGAAAACTAAAATCCCAATCATACTTTTTGGTAAAGATTATTGGAATAAGATAATTAACTTCGAATATCTAGCTGATCTTGGATTAATTTCGGATGAAAACTTAAATCTTTTCCAATATGCAGACACCGCACCAGAAGCATGGGAAATTATCAAATCATCAAAAATCTCAGCTTAAAGGTAAGCTAATTATTTTTAAATAACTTTTAATTACTTAATTTATAATTTGTTTTAACAGTTTTTATTATTGAATCTTGTGGTTCTTCACTTGGGAAACAATTAATAATCCTATATTTGCCTCCTTTTTTATCAGTCTCAACAACTGTAAATTCAACGTATTTACCAATTCCATCTCTTAAATCCTTGACTTCAGTATTAATTATCTCTTCTTTATCATTTTCGATGATACGAGATTTACCTCCGCAACTTAACAAAGCGTTCCCCTCAGTGAGAAAAAAATCTTTGTCATTACTGCAAGAAGATAAGAAAGATAAAGAGACTATTATTAGTATAAAATTTTTCATAATTAACTTTTTGTACTTAACTACATTATCAATAAAGTATATTAAATATGTAGTCAAATCCCTACCAAATTAAGAATTTAATTAATAATATTTGTGAACTAAATAGAAATTATTTTAGAAAGAAATGCCTGATGCATTTAGAAAATCTTTATAAATATTTTGCCAGTGTATAATCCTTTGTTCAAGTCTATTAGGCGGACCAAGTTTAAAATTTTCGAGATAAGACTTATGAACTGATTCGACAATAACTTTATCCTCTCCAAGAAATTCTAATATACTTTTTTTCCAATTTTCTAAATCATTTTTACATAAAGAAGCAGAGGCTAATTTAATTTCAATAATACACTGACCAATATTTTTAGGAAGATAATTTATTAAAACAATCCCTTTACCAGGCCAGATTATTAGATGGGTCCATGGGAGTAATCCAAAGGTATATAGATTTCCTTCACTACTAAGAGGGGTAACAAGTACATTACAAAATTCACTGAAGAAATACCTGTAGTTTTTAATTGGACCTTGTTCTTTATGTAGGGTATCTTTATGAGCTATTGCTACATGATAATCGTCCAGTGTATTGTCATGGGCAATTTTCCAATTGCAATTTAAGGTATCAGAAAATTCAGAAAAAATACTGTAATTCATATCCCATTCATCATTACATTTTCTCCCAACAAGCTCAATTTGATCATCTATAGATATTGGTTTTTTGCTGAAATTAATCCAAATTAAAGGTCCATTTATTAAAGAGTTAACTTTTTCTAAAAAATAATCCTTTGTTTCTATTTTTGTTTCAAAATTGTGCTTTAATGGCAAGGTTTTAAGTTTACCAAAACTATCAAAAGTCCAGCCATGGTAGGGACAAAAAATATTATTAGAAGGATTAAATTTTGTTTTTGGCAAACACAATTTTGACCCACGATGAGGGCATCTATTTTTAAAAACAGTTATTAAATTATTTTCTGAACGCGAGATAAATAATGATTGATTAAAGAATTTTTTTTCCAATATTTCGCCAGGTTTGATTTCTCCTATGAAAATCAATGGGTGCCAATAATTTTTTGAATAGTTATCTAATTCAAGTTCAAAAATTTTTTGGTCTTTATAAAGCCAAGTAGGCAAAAAACTAGTTGACATTATTTATTTTTTTTGGAGGCCTCTTAAAAAATCAGATAACTCATATCTTAATTTTGCAAAATCCGCATCAAGTTTCAATTTATCTAAATCTCCTTTTTGTAGATCTACCTTAACTTCTTTTATGATTCTTCCAGGATTTGGCGACAAAATACATATTTGCTGAGAGAGAGCTAATGCTTCTTCAATATCATGGGTTATAAGTAAAACTGTCAGTGAAGTTTTTTTCCATAATTCATAGAGAAATTTCTGCATAGATTCTCTTATCTGTAAGTCCAAGGCTCCAAAAGGTTCATCTAAAAGTAGAATTTTAGGGTTAGTCGCTAGAGCTCTTGCGATTGCAATCCTTTGTTGCATTCCACCAGATAATTCTTTTGGATACTTATTACCCGAATCCTGAAGACCTACTACTTCTAATAAATAAGATGTCCTATATTTTATTTCTTTCAACTTATAAGAATTTAAATTCATTCCAAATGCAATATTCTCAGATGCTGTGAGCCAAGGGAAAAGACTATATTTCTGAAAAACCATTCCTCTATCCAATCCCGGTCCACTAACTATTTTTCCATCTACTTTTACATTCCCTTTAGATGGACTCTCAAGCCCAGCAATAATCCTCAATATAGTACTTTTACCTGATCCAGAGCTCCCAACAAGAGTTTTAAATTCGCCAGAACTTATTGAAAAGCTTATTCCCTCAATTGCCTTTTTTCTATTTGAACCTTCCCCAAAATATTTTGAAATATTATTAACATCTAATTTCATTTAAACAGCCCATTTACATGTACGTCTAAGTAGCAATCTAAAACTCATATCCAAAGCAAATCCTATTAATCCAAGAACTATTAATTCTGCAAATATTTGATCTGTGCGAAAAAATCTTTGAGCCAATTGAATCCTTTTACCTAAACCAACTTCTGCTGCAATTAACTCTGCAACAATTACTAAATTCCATGAAGTTGCGATATTAATTCTTAAAGTATCAATAATACTTGGCAATGAATATCTGGCTATTACTCTGATCAATAAATCTTGTGTATTACCTCCTAAAGTAAGCGTTGTTTCAATGAGTTCTTTGGGTACAAATTTTACTGAATCCATAACCATCAGAACATTAAAGTAAACAGTACCAATGAAAATTAATGCGATTTTTGGAGCCTCTTCTATTCCTAAATAAATAATAAGCAAAGGAGAAAAAGCAGCAGCAGGCATATACCTAAGCATCGCAATTAATGGTTCACATAATGCACAAAAAGAAGGGAAAGAACCCATTAAAATTCCTAAAGGAATTGAAAAAATTGTTGCAATTATAAAACCAGCAAATACCCTACCAGTACTTGCAAAAATATCTTCAAATAATATTCCACTTTCAGCCATATCCAAAAGAGAATAAAAGACCGCTAACGGTGATGGTAAAAACATTTCACTTACAAGTTTTAATTGACAAACTAATGTCCAAATTAAAAGGGGAAGCAAAAGTGAGGCTATTTGAAGAAATATTTTATTTAATTTTTTCGGTTCACTACCAAATGAAAAGAGGGATAAATATTTTTTATCCCTCTTGATTAATTTCGAACTGACCATTTTAATTTTGTATCAATTAACTGATGTTTTTAACGAACGAAGAGTCAAATAATTTACTCATATCTGGTTTTTCAGGAATAAATCCTACCTTTACCATAAAGTCTGCCATTTGTTTTGCTGCATAAGGCATATGTTTCATACCAAAGCCATCACTAAAAGCTTCTAAATTTTCTTCCAAAGTAAAGAACCTAGTTCCATCTTTATATTGTTTGTATTCGCGTGTTGGAATCCCAGCTCGCTTTGCCATGATCTTTTCAGATTTTCTTGGATTTTTTTCCATGAATTCTCTTACATCCCACCATGTTTTAACAATTTTTTGAACATCATCTGGTCTTTCAGAAATCAAATCTCCGCTTACAGCTAATAAATCAGGGATTGCACCGGGATAATCTTTTGAACTAGCAATAACTCTTGCTCCAGGCCTCTTCATTGCAGTTCCTGTAAATGGAGGGAATGCACCAACTGCATCAACTTTTCCTGCTGCGAATGCAGTTGCAGCCTGATCAGTTGGAAGTCCTTTAATAATTACATCATCTCGAGTTAATCCAACATCATTCAGAGCCAAAACAAGTAAAAAATCATCCACAACACCTTCTTCTACTGCTACTGTTTTACCTTTCAAATCAGTAACACTTTTAATTGATTTATCTGCAATTATTTGGTCATTTCCTGCAGAATTATCATTAACTAAAACAACTACTTCCCCTCCATTCTCTCCTGGCAAGAACGAAATAGTATCATTAAGAGTCTGCGAATTTCCATCAATTTTACCAGCAGCAAAAGTTTCCATGGATTGAACATATCCATCAAACCATTTCATCTGAACATTAACTCCATTTTTTTCAAACATTTTTTGATCAACAGCTATCGCCCAGGGCCACCATCCTGCCCAGTTACTGTATCCCAAAGTGATTGGTTCACCTTTTGGAGCTGCAGGACTTGATAGTGTACTCAATGAAATCGCTAATAATAGAGCCAGCAAAGAGGCAACAAAAACTCTCAATTTTTTAAACATTTTTGAAAAAATTTTACGTACTATCAATACTCAAGAAAAAGCAAATCTAAAGTTGTAATGACTGATACTTTTAAGAGATTACTCTTACTTAATCAATATTAAATATTTTTAAATTTCAGAATCTTTTTACTAATCCAATCTTGCCATAAATCAAATCCAGACTTGGTTACCGAAGAAATTTCTATCACATCTGCCTTATGATTAGTCGAAGCTATGTTCGATTTTAATTCGTTAATATCAAAATTCAAATGGGGTAACAAATCAACTTTAGTTATCAAAATTAAATCTGCTTCTCTAAACATTATTGGATATTTTAAAGGTTTATCCTCACCTTCGGTAATACTTAAAAGTGCAACTTTAAAATGTTCTCCAATCTCAAATTCTGCAGGACACACTAAATTTCCTACATTTTCCACTAACAAAATATCTAGTGAATCAGGATTTATTTTTTTCTCTAGTAATTTCAAACCTCCACTAACCATATTTGCATCGAGATGGCATGCTCTTCCAGTTGTAATTGGTACTACTGGAATATTTAATTTTTCTAATCTTGCCGCATCAAGATTAGTGGTCATATCACCCTCTAAAACAGCACTATGAAATTTTTTTGAAAGATCTTCTAAAGTTATTTCAAGTAATCTCGTTTTTCCTGCACCTGGACTGCTCATTATGTTCAAGCAAAGTAAATTATAATTATTAAACTTAACTTTATTTTTCTCTGCTTGATGACTATTTTGATGAAGAATATTTAATTCAATTTTGTCTGAAATTGGTAAATGCATTTATATTTGAAAATACGTTTTTATTCTAGATACTAAATTTCTAATTTTCTTTAAAATCAATAGATGCGATTTTTAATTCCCTCCCACTAATAATTTCCTCTAAATTAAAATTACAACATGGAGATTTATATCCATTCTCTTTCTTTGGAAAATATAATCTATTGCATTTAGAGCATTTCCCTTCAAAAGGTATTGTCTCAATTGTAATCTCAGAGGAATCTAACCATGAACCCAAGACTGCAGCATTAAAAGTATTAATTAATGATATTGGTTCTACGCAAGTAAATTCCCCAATTTTAAGATTAATCTTTTCAACAACTATTTTTTTTTTATTTTTTTTCTCTGCCCACTCTTCCACGGAAAGAATAAGGCATTTTGTCATATCTACTTCATGCATGAAAATCTATCTCCATTTTTGATCAACGGACATATTGCATTTTTCTGAAATCCATTCTGGTTTAGATTTTCTTGGGAGCTGACCACTTACTACAAGATGTGCAATTGAATCACAAATAACTCTAGTAGCTAATAGAGCTGTCATATCGCTTACATCATATGGAGGCGAAACCTCAACAAGTTCAATTCCGCATACATTAACTTTTCTGATAATGTACTCCAAAAGTTTTAATGCCTCTCGAGGTAATAAACCCCCAGGTTCAGGCCAACCAGTTCCAGGGACAAATCCAGCATCAATACAATCAATATCAAAAGAAATATATACACAGTCAGTTCCATCCGTAGCTTTATCAATCGCAAAATCAGCGGCCTCTTTTAATCCCATTTCACAGATATCAGTAACTGTTAAAACATTTGTACTTCGTTCCCTGCAAATTTTCACTCCTTCTCTTGGTACTTGCCAACCTCCAATTCCTAATTGAACAAGATTTTTTGCAGGTGCATTTTTCATATTAGTTGCATGAAACCATGGACAGGTATGCATTCTTTCATCTAAATCTGTTTCTTGAGTATCTACATGTCTATCAAAATGAATGATCCCTACTTTTTTATCTCCTAAGTGGCGACAAACTCCTCTAACGGTGGGGAAACCTATTGAATGATCTCCACCTAAAATAATTGGAAATGCACCACTAGCAAAAATATGAGCAACCCCCTTTGAAATTTGGTCAAAACTTTTTTCATTATTAGCTGGAATTGTAAAAATATCTCCTACATCACAAATAGATATCTGCTCTCTCAGATCCACTCCCATTTCGTAATTGTAAGGAGTATAGAGAGCAGAAATTTTTCTAATTCCTTGAGGTCCGAATCTTGTCCCTGGTCTATAAGTAGTTCCAGAATCATGAGGAACACCAACGATCGCAACATCATAACTTCCCACTTCATTTACATTTTCTACATATGGAGCTTTCATGAAAGTATTGATACCTGCAAAATGGGGTAATTCTCCTCTTGAAAATGTAGATATATTTCTATCAACAATACTTTTTGCTCCTTCTAAACCATATTCCTTTGCTCGGGCAACCTCCTTTTCCCACCCTTTAAGAGGTAATTTTGATTCTTTTTCTAAAGCATCCATTCCTTCGCTGGGATGCTTCCTTATAAAGTTTTGATTTTTAGATGATTCTGTAGTCACAAATTAAAAATTCTTTTTACACTTATTTCAATATTGTCAATAAAAATAAAAATGAACCATAAACTTGCTTTAAAAGATTCTCATTTAAACATTGTTAAATAACTATTTGCAAAAAAAATACATAATTCTATTAAAAAGCCAGCTGGCTTAATTACAAAAGTATTTAAAAAATTTAATAACGGAATAAATAATAGAAGAAGTAATAAGTTAAAAAGTATTAGATATTTTATTTTTCATATTTTCAATTTTATTGATTAATTCATCTAACCATTCTGTATTATTTTGCTCTTGTCTTTTATGGTTTTGACTTTTTTGAGTACTCATAAATTTCTTTTATTAATATTGTCCATTTAATATATCTTTTGAAATTACAGGAATCAATAAGCAATATTACCAAATCAATTGATAAGACAAGCTTTAGTAGCATTTCATACAAACCTAACCAACACAAATTAACTAAGAAAATCTAAATCTCTTCAATTAAGTATTTTCTACGATGTTTTTATTTTAAATTCTGATTTGAATTAGGAAAGGGTATAGATATTCCTATGGAAAAATCATTTCTAAATTTCATTTATTGGATCTTGGTAAAGTCAGCTGAAAGTTACTATGGAGATTCATTAAAAACAGAAGTACCATATACACCTTATTTTTAGTTTTGGTAGACTTTAACTTTTAATATTAGATCTCTAGTTTGAGATCTATTAGTTTAGAAGTAATTTATCAAAAAACACAATATGGGTTACTTATAGATTCACTACAGAATAATCTCTTACGTTGAATTTCTTTTACCGATTGTGAATAAATTTTAGCGGTAAGGATCGCTCCAAAATTCACTAAAACTACAATTAGAAATAGTAGCTCAATTGCGAGGTTGGTCATAAGATTACCCTCCTTAAATCTATATAAAAACTCTATAAGGTCAAAATAGGTATTGAATAGAGTTTAAATTCCTATTTTTAGCCATCGAGATTCTCTGGTAATAATCTAGGTTCACAATTTTCGACGCATTCTTCTAAAGACATTTCAGAATTACTCTTAATTTCGCAACTACGAAGACAATCATAAAAGGCATACTTGGGATCTAATTCATTTTTAAATTGTTTATTTCTAAATGTATTCATGATCAAACTCCCTTTGATTTTTTTTCAAGTTGATTAATTAATTTATCCAACCAAAGAGTGTTATTGATCTTTTTTGTGTTTTTAAAGTATTTCGTTTTGTAAGTACTCATGAAGTTAAACCTCCAATCAGTAGATCTAATTTAAAGGTGATGATTCAAATTTCCTAGAGCAAAAATACTGATTATGAATTTAGTGAAATATTTTAAAAAAGAATAATTTATAATTTGTATTTAGGTAATAAAACTCTTGATTCTTGTATATAACCAATACTAAATAACTTCTAAAAAAAGGAGTTAATTATGACTTACAGAAATCTAATTAAAAATAAAATTCAACATGCATTTGGTGGTTTGTTTGATACGTTATCAATTGAGAGAAAATTATCTGATGCTCAAATGGAATGTATGCAATTCGGAATTTGTGATTATGCTCCAAGACAAGTTGAGGAAGTTCCCTTTTTTCATTATTAATTTGAATCGATTTTAAACGAAGGGCAATTAGCTCCTCCTCACCCAATCAGGAGATCCGCTAAACCAATCAGCAAGATCATCATTTTTGGGATCGAAATGGTTTTCAGTTTCTAAACCATCAAGGCCAAGATTCTGAATTAGTCCATTTATTCCGTCAGATTTTTGTTTACCATATCTCCTTAAACTGTTAGCTTTCTTAAGCCATGTCCATATAGTTGAATTATGTTTTGCAAACTTTTCTACATAAATTCTTTCCTCCAATGCAACAGGTTCATCTATTGAAATCCTCTTTACAATATCCTTAATTTTTAAACGAGTCTTGTTAGTTAGAAACATATTCATAAAAGAAGTTAATGTTTTATAAAAGTTTTTTTTATGAATGTCTTGTCAATCTTTATTTCAAGAAAAAGTATTTTTTAGGAGCTTTTCGAGTACAAATATATTTATTTAACAACAGGTATATTAAATTGGTAAAAAAGACTACTTATTTTGATTTATATAACTTATATAAAAATGAGTTGATTATAAGTTTCTCTATATAATTTAAGATTTAATTTATAAAAATGAATTAAGGAAAATTTACATTGACAATCGATCTAAACTAAGAGAATAAATTAAGACTCTTTTTTTCTGACACAAACTTTTTATGTAATCACAAATGAAAGGTCAATGGAAAAACATTTATAGTGGTGATTTACCTCTTAGATCTTGGTGGGTAGATTCAGGTGGTGAGTGTGAATATATATCTATAGTTTTACCAGAGGTGTTTGGGATAAATCACTGGATAAGGAGTTTTTCTGAAAAATTAGCTAAGCAAAATGTACCTGTATTAGCCTTACCTCTTTACGGTAGAACAGCTCCAAAATTAGATTTATCATACAGCGAAGCAGACTTAAAATTAGGCAGGCATCATAAAAATTTAACCACTTCAAAAAATATTATTAAAGATATTTCTGGAGCTCTGAATTGGATTAAAGAAAAATATCCAAAAAAGAAAATCTCAATTATTGGATTTTGTTTTGGGGGTCATGCAGCAGTTATAGCCTCTTCTTTAAAAGGAATAGATAGTACATTTTGTTTTTATGGGGCAGGGGTAATTGCACCAAGAAAGGATACTAATTTTGCACCTATGGATTTACTAGAAAAAGTTTCTGGAAAATTAAACTTCATATGTGGTTCTTCAGATGATTTAATTCCTGTACAAGATAGATTAGAAATTAAAAAAAGATTTAAAAAACTAGATCCGTTAGAAGAAAGATTTATTTATGTCGAAGTTAAAGGAGCTGATCATGGCTTTATGTGCGAGGAAAGAGAAAATTTCCATAAAGATGCATCATTAATTGGTTGGAATTTATTGATGAAAGAATTAAATTATTAAAATTCTTGAGAATAATTTTTATTAGTGTCTGCACTAATAATTTATTAAAATTCAATACCTTCATGAAAAACTTTTAAAAAATGGCTTTAGATTAAATAACTTTAAAAGTCAAATCAATTACTGCCAAAAATGAAAAAAATAAATACTATGAGTCTAAATAATTTTTTAGAAATTCAAATTCATGATTAAAAATTTATTTATAGCATTTGCTTTTGCATTAATGCTTATCAACCCTAGTATTTCCTTAGCTGCAGAATCTCCCGTTGATGTACAAGAAGTCTTTGTAGGTTCCGAGACAATGGATGGAGATGCTCTTAAATACCCAAAAGGAAAAGCAGAAATAAGATTACAAAGAGTCGAGTTGGCTGAAGGAGGAATAGTTCCACTCCACTCTCATCCAATTCCATTATTAGGCAATGTTGAGCAAGGTACGATTGTTGTCAAAAGACAAGGGATGGAGGATCTTACCTATACAGCAGGGGATACTTTTATAGTTGGTCCAAAGACACCAAAACATACAATGGGTAATGCAAAAACTGATAACGCAATAGTTTGGTTCGCAGCAATTGGAGCAAAAGATGTTCCAATTTTAATTCCCGCTGAAGGATAAATTTTAATCTTAAATCACTTTTTTTGATTTACATTCAAACTAAAAAGAGGAGCATTTAGCTCCTTTTTTTTGACTGTTCAAAATTTTATGAATGTTGTTCGATTTAAATTAAAGTCAGATTCTATAGATCAGTATTTTGAAGTAATAGATAAAACAAGTTTTGAGGGGATGACTCAAAGATATATCGCAAAAACTAGAAATTATGATTACTGTTTTGTTGGGATCTGGAAAAATGCAGAAGCTATTGCATCTCAAAGACCAGCTATGATTGCTCATCTTGATGAGGTTAGAGGATTTAAGGAAGAGTTATCTCATGAACTTGGAGTTACCGATCCCGTTTCAGGAAATTTTGTTTCTAAAGTTGGTTATCATGATTGACAGTCGATCTAGAATAATCTGCAGTTAGTACCTTTTTGATATGAAACTTGAGTCGATTTCAGTTGCCGATAAAGATGCAAATCAATCAGGAGTTGGTAAAAAGTTTTTAAAAATATCCATTTCTATCACAGTATTATTAAATCTTTCAATCGCAATTTGGTTTTTCATGAATGAAATGGGTAGATTTTTAATTAAATGAAAAAAATACTAATGCCAGTAATAGTAACCACAGGGATTATTTATGGCTGTGGATTATTTTGGTTACTTTGGCATTACTAAAGGAATAAATTGAATGACTAATAAATGGAATGATAAATCTTGGCAAAAAGATTTCTTGAATATGAAGTCACATTCACCTGCTGATGCAAGGCTATTAATGGGAGGTGTAAAAGGATTGAAAGATGCTTGGCGTCTAGGTGTTCTGCACGTTGAATACGAAAAACTAAAGAAAATACAAGATCAACAGCAACAATAAGCTCTATAAAAAGAGGTAAAGAATTTATTTTTTACAAAAAAATCCATTCGAACCTCATTCGAACTTTTAATGTAAAACTTATCACTAAAACCACATGAATTTCTTCAGCAAAAAGCCAGCCTGTATTACTACTAGCTGACTCAAAGAAAATATTGGTTGAAAAAAATCAAATGATTCCGGGTACAATTTGACCAGTCGTTATGTATGCTCCCACAAGAGCAACTAGACCAACAAGAGCAAATCTGCCATTTAAATTCTCTGCTCTTATTTTTTGTGGATCAATATTTCTTGATTGATTTTTATTTTTCATTAAAAAACACCAGGGATGAGTTGACCGGTTGTTAAATATGTTCCCACTAAGATCATGAAAGCCATCATTGCTGGTCTTCCTATGGCTCGGTTGAGAATATCTTTATTTGAGTCCATTAAGGTTAAGAATTAGTATTAAAATATTACTTAATGTAAAGCGAGATCGAGCAATCGCTGTATCAAATGATTCATCCTATACATAAATGTATTAAGAATGTAGCAATTTATAGTTTTCAAAAACTACATATCGAAATTGTTAAAATTTTCAAAAGTAACTTTATTGCTTTTTAAAAATTGCATTTTGATTTGTCAACCAAAATAATAGGAAAATAAAGAATGATAATAATGCTCCAGAAAGAATCGCAATAAAGAAGAATTCTGTTGTTAATTCTGAATCAAAAAAATATAAATACATTTATATTTCTCAGTGAATATGTTCTACTTCATTATGGTTTTGATGATTGTGACCATGAGCAATACCTAATTCATGCATCCTTGCATGCTCTTTAATTGTGTCTCTTAACTTATATGATGATGGTCCAACTGTTGTATAAATCCCATATCCGATTGACCCAAATAGTAAAATTCCAACACTACTCAAAAGTAGAAATAAAGTTGGATCTTTGATTGTTCCCAACATGTTCTATAAATTAAATTACTAAATAACCATAAATATTTTTAAAGATTAATTCAAGTTCAAAATTTATAAAATAAGGAAGAAAAAATCATACTTAAATATAAAGATTAAATGAGCAGATTGTAATTAAAAAGATGCATATCAAAATTAATTATCACAAAAATAATCCTTTAAGAATATTTTCATAGTAAAATAAATAACACTTTTAGGTTATTAAATATTTAAATAGATTGATATTAAAGAATTTTATATTTTGAATTTGATTGCACTTAATTTACCGTGAATTGTATTATTTGATGTTGATTAAAATTAGACCTCTAAACTAATTTGGATTTAATTAAATGGTATTAGCAAATGGAAGTTTTGCTTTTTGCACTTTTTTTTATCAGTGCACTTATTTTCTTTATTGCAGGTAAAGATGATTTTGGAAGAACCGAAAATAAATTAATAATTAAAGATATAGAAAAGAAAAAAGTTGAAGAAGACAAGAACATCGAACCCGCTGTAGGAGTCAAAAAACAAGCATAATAAAAAGAAAATTTAAAAAGTACTTATGATTTATGGTTTTGCCTACCTAGGGATGGTTCTTGCTATTAGTGCAGGATGGATTTTTCTTGCAGTCTTAAAAAAACCTGATTTTATTGAAAAGCCACTTAGTGAACTAAAAAATAAAATAAGACCTTTCCTAAATCTAAAAGAAGATCAGTGAAATTTGTTCTAATTTCATTTTTAATTGGATTTATCATCAAAATAAATCTTATAAATGGTTTGCCTTTATTTGGAGGAATATATACTGAGAAAAAAATAGCCAATAATAATTTAGCCAAAAAATATTGTGATTCTTTAGAAAAAAATCTATTTAAAGGTCTTGATAAAGAATCAACCTTAAAATACGAATATTTCTTCTCATCTATTCCTGATAATTACATAAAAGATGAGAATCAATTTTTAGAAATTTTCAAATCTGATGTTAAATCAATCTGTTCATATGATTTCTCGAAATCTAATGAAAAAGAATTTAAATCTTTTTTAAACAATTATTTTAAAACCAGAAGTAATACTCCAAAAACTAAAGTTGAAGCAATAAATCCTACCCCAATTAATCCCGCGATAATTCCAGTATTAAGATAAACCTTTACCGTAGCTAATTCTTTTCCTTCTTTTTTAGTCATAATTTTTTTACCTAAATAAGCACATCCAAGCTACCAATGAGAACATCAATAGAACAAGGCTAAGAATACTTTTACTATTAGCTTTACCTTGTTTTTCAGTTGATTTAAAAGGGATTAGTGCCATAAGATTCAATAAAACAGAATTATTTCATGTTTTTTTGATTTATCAAGAAATTTTTATACGCAAATAAGTTATAACAACAATTTTATTTAAAGAATTAATTACCCCATACCAACCATCACTTTCCTAAATAGATAATTTGATGGATAATTAACCTAGAATTGAACGTTTTTAGTATTCTGTTCGCACACCGTTCACACATTGTAGTTTTCTTCTAAAGTATTGATATGACTGAAATTAATTACTGGCAAATGAACCATGTACCAGCTTGATATAACTAGGTTTTTTGAAATTTATAAAATTTTATTCTAGCAAAATTCTAGCAAAACTAATAAATATAAAGCATCCATTGAGGTAAAGATTTAGGATAATTTGTGATTGACATTCGATCTAAACTTAGAGGGATAAAACCCTCTTTTTTTTGATGAGAAACAAATTTAAAAGATCAGCTTTTTTTGATATGTCTGATGACCTTTTCTATCGAATATCATTAATAGGATTTTTAGTTGTTTTTAGCTCAATGGTATTTTTCCTAACGAAATATAGAGAAAAAAAAGTTAATAATATAAGCCAGATTTCCATAACTGAACAAATTTAATTTTTAAAGCAGTAATGCAAAGATTTATAATTTCACCGTTATTTGCTTTATCTAGGTTTTTTATAAATATTTACGGAATATTTTTAAAGTTTTTTCTTCAATTAAATGGTGGTTATTGGTCAAGAATTGGTTTAGCCGAAAATATTACAGAGGAAAGAATAAAAAAAAGAAGATTTTATATCCTGCCTTTTTATATTCTTCTAGCTTTATTGTTTGGATTACTATCTGCTCTATATTGGTATTTTGTTATTCTCCATGTGCCACTTTCAATAGAAAGATATTTAAGTCCATTGAATAACAATATTGCTTTAATAATTGCTTTTGCTACTTTCTTTGGTTGGCTTTATATTCTTTGTAAAACAAACAAATAAAATGCTTACTGAGAGATGATGTGGTCCGCGGATTAAAGATTTAATTAATCATGATTAAATCATTCTTAAGGATTCATGCAAAATATTTATGACCGATTAATTTATGTTTACGACAGTTCTGGTGATCGACTCGACCAAGATTGACCAACTAGATCTTCACTAATCCATGGTCTGCAACACCAAGGTAAATTAACTTATCTAACCTTTACGGTAAGAATGTTAAGTAATCAGAAATTAATCTTTCGGGATTAATTCTGAACTATCTTAAAAATAAAGTCGTTTGTAAAGCATGAAGAAGTGAGTAATCACTTTTACATTCAAAACTAATTTCTAAGAAAATTCTTAATCTGATTATTAAATAGATCTCCTTTCTGTCGTCACCATTTAAAAAAGACCTGTAAAAGGGTCTTTTTTTATGTCTTAAATTTTATTTATTTACTGTTAATCCACAAATAATTAAATATTTTTATCTCGCTCTTTCGCGATCAGTTAATGCTTTTTCAAAAGTAAAAAAGAAAGTACAAATGCTATTCAATGCAACCAACAAAAGAACTACTGATCTTCCATGTTGATTTAATTGAAGTGATCTTTGAGTCATACTTTTAATAATCTTCATTGTAATCGGATGGACTACCAGTTAAAGAACAAACAACTGATTCCTCTTTTTTCATTTCTTTTATTTCCATTATTGGTCTGCCCATTTTCTTAAGAACATCTATATCTTCTTTAGTCTGACAGCGAGCAATTATATTTCCTTTTTGATCAAAGCAACTGTAGTAAGTCATTTTATTAAATGCAATTTAAAGTTCATGGTTGATTTCGGTTGCAGCAACGCAACCGACTCATGACAACCATATTTCTAATTTAGGTCAGCCATTGATTTAAATGGCTAAAAAAACATACCTCTTTCCGTACCTAAATGTTCCTCAAACCGCACACATTAGATACGCAGTGTTTTAGTCAAATCAATTAGAACAAAGAGGTAGTTAAACGAATATACAAAGGAGAATTTATGAGTGGAGATTTTGAGACTCTTGAAATTAATCAACCAAAAATTAAATATTTAAAACCAGAAGATAATACAAAATGGTTAGACAAATTAATTAATAATATTGAGGACATGAAGAAGAAGATATCAAAAGATTCTTAGAAATTTAAAAAAGAAACTTTTTTATTTGATCTTTAGTTTGAATGAAAAGAAATTCAAAAAAGAATTTAAATTTTGTATTTAAGGTAACCGCTTTTTTGTGAGCATTATTCATAATAAGAGTCCGACTATTTTTTATGCAAAAAAATTTAGATGAAAATTCTTATGAAAAAAGAATTGAAAATATAGAAAAAGGAAAATCTTATTTAAAAAGTAATGGATTTTTCAAATCAAAATCTAATCTATTCGAAGACATTCAAAGATTTATCTATAAAAGGTAATTTAAAAAATATTTTTTACTTTTGATTAATTAAATCTCTCCATAAGCAAGCAATCACATAAAAGAAAGAAAGACTTGAAAAGGTAAAGAGAAAAAAAGAATGGGTCAATTTTCTATAACTAAATTAGACCAAATAATCCTGCAGTAAAACCAACAGCCGAAAAGAATGTGAACTCAATCAAATCTCTTGGGGCAGAGTTCATAAATAAACCAATTTGAGTCATGATTTTATGACTTGAGAGAATCTTTTAAATCAAACTTTTCAGCTTTTTCAATTTGACACTCAGTATCATCTTCAGCACATTTGATTTCAGCTTTTTTGTTCATGTGGCTACTACAACCGCCTGCTATAACTGGTAAACCGGTCGTAGCCGTAAAACCAGTTAAACATGCAAAAGCTATATAAGGAAAAAGTCTTTTCATTTAATTGTTACTTTATGTAAACTTATTATGTTACATAAAAAGCTCAAGTGTGAGTAGCTGATAATTCGCGTGCACCCTATACCAATCATCTAAAGTGATTTAGCAAACCTATGAGTTTTATATTTATCTGAGTATTTTTACTTATATGTTGAGTTGAAGACTTTAAATAATTAATGTTTGTTTTGGGTTTATATATAAGTCATGGATAAAGAACATTTAATTGATTTAATATCTAATAGCATTATTTCTGAGATTAAAGATCTCGAAATTAATGAGGAAAAATTGATTGCAAATAATTATTTAAATAATCTGAATTTAAATCAGCTTAGAATAATTTCTAAAGAATTTATTTTGTAATTTTTATTGAATATTTATTTAAATAAATGAGATTTTCTTTACTATCATTTGAATTTTAATAAGTTAATACCTTTTAATTAATATGAATGATTCAGAAGAATTTAAACCTAGCCTTAAACAAATAAATGAGGATATCAGACCTACATGGGAAGATATCAAAAAACAATCAGAAGTTTTAGTTAACAAACTTGGTTGCCCTAGATCATTTGTAGGAGGGATGCTTCATGCAATAGCAAGCGACTTCTCTGATATGAAAACTTGGGAATAAATGAAAAACTTATTACTTACACCACTTTTCAAACTATTCAAAAAAAGCACTTTTCTCTTATCACTAAATCAAAACTCGTGCCCTGTTTTAGATGCTGAAGACATAAAAAAGCAAGAACAGAAAGAAGCTATTGAAAGGTTGTACCCGTAAACTTTTAACAGAAATGTATCAGATCATATATACGATGCAGCACGGTCCTATGCACCCCCATGCCACCCATTACTTTCCTAAATTGTGACTTTGATGGATAATAAACATATAAAAAAAATCTCATTCTAGCAAAATTCTAGCAGATAAATTCCTTCAATTCCCTTGATATGACTTAAGAAAATTTTTGGCTAATGAAGTGGGTACTTGATGCTAAAAACTAAAGCCTTCCAAATCCCTTAATTCTTTTTTCTGTTTTATATCCTGCTTGTACGAATTGAGTATTATCGGTCCCGACATCATAAAGAGTATAATTTTTACCTGCTCCAACACCAATGACAGCTTTTTGAGGAACCTTCTGCTCCTTCTTATGATTTCCGGTTAAATCGTGTACTTCCGAATTAAGAATCCCCTCTGTTAATTCCAAATGAAATTGTTGTGTACTTCTCGCAGTAAATAATCTGTTTACTTGAAGACGTGTAAGTCTATCAAGGAGTGTTAGTGGCGGCGTATCTAGTGTTAAATTTTCGCCAACATCTTTTGAGCTTCCGTGAATCAAACCACAATCAAGTTCAACAAATCCAAATTGAAGTGCTGCTATCCAATCAAGAAATGATTTGTCTACAGCATTCGTAAGAGACTTAACTACTTCTTCACCCTTATTTATTCTCAAAGCTTCAGCTCTTTGATCACCACGGTAACCACTTTCCAAGAGGATTTGTTCTTCCCACCAACCATATATGCACCATGGTTGTAAATCATTACTTTTTGGATTAATTAACCTATGGAGAAGCCTATTACAGTTTTTTTCAGGACCTATCATATCCCCCAAAACAAAAAGAGTTATATTACCAGGAGTTTTTTTTAAGTCTTTTTGAATAAGTTCATAAGTATCTAGATCCCCTTTAAGACCACTTACGAGTGCCCAGCGTTCTATCATCTTTCACAAACATGAGATGCATCTTCAGCTTGTTCTGCAAATTCGAATCCATTTTTTAAACGCCATGCAAAAATCGGAGGAAGACCGGCATCTATTATTGCTTTACAAGTAAGTTCAATATCATATTCCACTTCTCTAATTTTTACTTCATTAGTGACATCGTTATAAACAACATAAGTAGCTTTAGTTCCTCCATGTCTTGGCTCTCCAACTGAACCTGCATTTACTATTCTTCGCATCGGCAATTGAATTTCTTTTTCTTGAGTATCTTTGGGAACAGCATTTTTGATCTTTACAGCAATTGAACCATCTGCTAATTCGCGAATATAAGGTTGGTGAGTATGACCACAAAATAGAATCTCTGCTCTGGCATTTTCAACTCTCTCAAGAGCTGCGAATGCATCCATATCGGGTAGAAGATATTCATGTTGACTATTAGGACTACCATGAACAAAAAGACACTTATCTTTACGTATTGAGTAGGGTAGATTAGCTAGATAATCCTTATTTTCTGTAGTTAATTTATCTGTAGTCCATTGATGAGCAAAATGACCTCTTTTTTCAGCAAGCTGAGAAGGATAACTACAATCGCAAGCATCTAATCCATCAACAACGTCTTCGTCCCAACATCCCTGACAAGTAGGAATTTCTTTATCTCTTATTAACTCAATAACCTCATTAGGTTGAGGACCATAACCCACTAGATCTCCAAGACAGGTAATATTTGTAATTCCTTGGAGTTCAATATCTTTTAAGACAGCCTCTACTGCAGGTAGATTTGCATGTAAACATGAGATGACAGCTTGATTCATTTTTAAGTTAACGGCGAGCAGTTTGTAATTGTGAATTTCTAAGTGAAGTTTGATGATGATCTAGTACAGCATCATTAAGAAGGCAATTATGAATCGTTGCTTTTATTGACTCGAAGTTTAAATTTTTCCCTTGTATAACAATTTCAGAACATCTTTCTGGTCTTCCATTAAGAGGGGCAACTTGGTTTAATGTTTGATATTGAGATCCTTGCTGACTGACTATCCAATTAAACAAGATGTAACGCCCATCAGGTAAGTTCATTAATGCTTTTGCTCTATATACATCCCCATAAGCACCATTAACTAATTCAAACCAAAAAGTATTCAAGCTTGCAGGATCCCAAATATGCTTTTGAAGATCAAGGCTTATTGATTCAATTTCTCTAAAATCTAAAGTATCTTTAATTGATAATTCTGGATCTCTACCAAAATGAAGATATCTATTTGGCTGGAGATTATATTTTTCAAGTTCATTAATAATTCTCAGATCAACTCCATTAATACCCTGAGATTTAGGTGTAAAAAATTGTGGAAATTCAATAATAATTAAAATGTTTTCTTTATCTTTCTCTGATATTGAGTTTGAAATAGATAAGTCTAATAAGTTAGGAATTTGATCTTTCAAAAAAGCAAAATCAATTTTTGAATTTATTGCTTGCTCTAAATTAATTTCAGAATATCCTCCTAGACGTAAGTAACCACAATTACCAGAATAATTCTTAAAAGTATTTAGTATCCAATTTGTCTTACCGCATCCTGGCGAACCTGATATTAAACAGACTTGACTCATAAAAAAATACTACCTAATGTATAAAATTTACACCAATATGAAAATGAAAATCATTTCTGTTTTCGATTTTAAATATTTATTTTTTGATTTAAGTGATAAAAACATTAATATTTAGAGAATTAATTACTCCATACCAACCATCACTTTCCTAAATAGATAATTTGATGGATAATTAACCTAGATTTGAACGTTTTTAATATTCTGTTCACACACCGTTCACACATTGTAATTTTCTTCTAAATTATTGATATGACTGAAATAAACTACTGGCTAATGAAAAGTGAGCCTGATGCTTACAGCATAGATACTTTAAAAAATGACGGTATAACTTTATGGGATGGAATAAGAAATTATCAGGCTCGAAATTTTATGAGAAAAATGAATAAAGGAGATAAAGTGTTTTTCTATCATTCGAATTGTAAACCCCCAGGTATTGTGGGACTTATGGAGGTAATAGATCTAAATATTGTTGATCCTACTCAATTTGATCAAGATTCAAAATATTTTGATCCAAAATCAAAACCTGATAATCCGAGATGGGATTGTGTAAAAGTAAAATACATTTCCAAATCAAATAAGATTTTAAGTTTACCTGAATTAAAGATTTTATTTAATGAGGATGAATTATTAGTCGTAAAAAAAGGAAATAGGTTATCTATATTACCTGTCAGAAACGATATTGCAAAAATACTATTAGAAAAAATATAAAAAATTTTTAATCCCTAAAATTCATTGAAAACATATTGCCGATATAGAGTCTCGTTAAATCCCTATTTTGAAATCCTTTTTGCATCAAAAATCCTGCAATAGCAGCTTGTAGTATTCTGTATTGATCCCAATTAGGATGCTCCTCTACGAATTCTTTCATAGCCTTTTGAAGATTTTCTTGAAGTTCACATTTGAAACTTATTACTTCATCTTTATTATTTAATACTTTTGAATTTTCGTCGTAATTTAACTCTTGCATATTGAAAAAACTTTTTGGAATTTAAAGCTACAAGATGTAGTTTTCTTCAAAATTACTAAAACGTCAACAAGTATTGTGTAGGAGATAGTCTCAGGTTATAGAATAATGAGAATTCAGTCACAAATAGGGAAGTCATGGAAATTAATTTTGTAAAATTAAATCTTACTTAAATATAAAGATTTATAAAATATCAGCAGTTTTCCACATGCTTTAGATTATCAGATATTTTTTAAAAAAATACTGTGGAAAAGTTGTGAAAAATTTTTTTTGGGAGGGGGAAATATTTTCTAAAATTTCCAATTTTATTTATCTTTTAATCCATTGATTCCCACATGTTTTTTATTTCATAAAATAAATTTTGTGCTATTGGTATCGGCCAATACATTTCGAAAGATCTAGTTTGTTCTTGGCTTTCAAAAACAAACTTTAAACTCCATTCAGTCTTGTTTCCCTCTAACTGAATATACCAAGGGAGTTTTTCTAATTCTAAAGTAATAGATTCTTCATCCATTAGTTGATCCTTGATAACTAATAATTGTTCATTAATTCTTAAGAGTAGAAGGTAAAGCGAATAGAATTCACTTTTTTGTAACTCGATTGACCAATTATCAACACTAATCAAAAAGCAAAATTTGCCTTTTTTAAAATCTCTAAGTAATCTCCATCTTTTTTGGTCTTTTACCAAAATTAGCCTGGAAGTAAATCTGGTTGATCTTGTTCATCGCTTAATTCAATAATTGACCTTTGAACGGGTTTAATAGTTGACTCTTCTAACAAGCCATCAAAATCATCAAAACGTCTTTGTTTAGCTCTGAAAGCAATTTTGACTGTAGTTAAGTATCTATTAGTTGATTTTCTTATCAAGCTCTCACCTCTTTTCGCAAGATCATTAGAATTGATACCTGCACTATTAGATATGTTCATTAAAAAAATTTTTTACTATAAAATATATTTTACAGTTTATTCGACCTTTTCAAAACATAAATTACAAAAAGAACTTAATTGATTTAAATAATTTCATATGGAAGAAAGTTTATCCGGAACACTTGCTATTGATTTAGGGAACACTAATACTGTTGTAGCTTTTCAAGATCAAAAAGATATAAATTCTGTTTTAGTTGAAATTCCTAATATTACATCATCTCCAGGAGTTATCCCTTCAGCAGTTTGGTTCGAGGAACCTTCAAAGATTCCTAAAATTGGTATTAGTGCTTTAAAGATGAGGGATAACTTAAATTCTGATTTATTTTTTCATTCGAACTTTAAAAGATTAATTGGGAATTCTATTGAAAAAATTAACCAAAAAAATATTTTAACCCCTAATGAATGTGGCGAAAAATTTTTTCAAATTTTGTGGGCAAACATTCCGCAAAAGTATGTGATCAAAAGACTTGTTCTAACTGCTCCCATAGATACATATAAGGGGTACAGAGAATGGTTAGTTAACCTTTGCGAGAAAATATCTGTAGATGAAATCGCCCTTGTTGATGAGCCTACTGCGGCCAGTTTAGGAATAAATGTACCATTTGGCTCAAAAATTATGACTTTAGATATTGGAGGAAGTACAATCGACATGAATATAGTTAAAATAGAAGGAGGAGAAGGCAAATCTGGTCCAATAGCTGAACTATTAAAATTTCAAGGTAATGATGTAAGCTCAATTTCGAAACAAAAAATAAGATGTGCTGAAATAATTGGAAAAACAGGCTCAAAAATTGGTGGGAAAGATATTGATCAATGGATAGTTGATTATTTTATTCCAGAGAATAATTATATTAATAATCTTTCAAAGGCAGAAAAAATAAAATGTAAACTCAGCTCATCTGTAATCAAATATGAAAATAGATATCCAATAAAATTATTTACTGAACAAAATAAAGAAAGTGAATTTTACCTAAGTAAAGAAATATTTGAGAAAATTCTCATTGACAATAATCTTCTTAATCACCTTAACTCTTTACTAAAAGATTTATTAAATCAGGCAAGAGGTAAATTTTGCACAGTTGACGACTTAAATACAATTGTTTTGGTTGGTGGAGGAACTCAAATACCATTGATTAAAGAATGGATAACAAAAAAAATTCCAAGAATTCAAATAAAATCGCCACCCCCTATTGAATCAGTAGCTTTGGGAGCTTTAGCAATGACTCCGGGGGTAAGAATTAAAGACATACTAAACAAAGGATTATCTATAAGATTATTTAATAAAAGAGAGCAAAAACACCTTTGGCATCCTATTTTTTGCAAAGGTCAAACATGGCCAACTGAAGCACCATTTAAACTGATCCTTCAAGCCAGTAAAAAGAATCAGAAAATATTCGAAATAATAATTGGAGAGACGCAAAAAGAGAGAGCATATGACGTTATTTTTGAAAATGGATTACCAAAGTTATCAGAGATTCAAAATGAAGAAGAAATTATAAAGTGGGACAAAAAACCACTCAAAATAGCATTAAAAAATGAATCTAATATTGGAGAAGACACCTTAAAACTTTTTTTTAAAATTACGAAAAATGCTGATTTATTAGTTAAGTGTTTCAATATTAAAGATGAATTTTTTGGAGAATATAATTTAGGAAATATCCTCTGAAAGATTGCTATTCAAGAAAAACTCCTTCTTCATTATCAACATTTTTTAAACGTAAACTAATACTTTCCATTTTACTAGTTGGCACTTTTTTACCACAAAAATCTGGTTGAATAGGTAATTCTCTATGACCTCTATCTACCATTGCTAATAACATCACTCTTTGAGGTCTGCCCCATGAATATAAAGCATCCATTGCGGCTCTAATTGTTCTACCTGTATAAATTACATCATCTATTAAAAGAATTTCTTGTTCCTCAATAGGAGTTGGAATATCTGCAGCTTGTATTAGGCGAGTTCCAACTCTATTTTGGTCATCTCTATAAAAAGTTGGATCAATTGTTCCTTTTCTAACTCTTAAACCTGTTCTAGAGAATAATTCCTTTTCTAGCACTTCTGTCAGCTCAATTCCTCTAGTCGGGATACCAACCAATAAAAGGTTATCCAATTTTTTTACTTTTTCGATAATTTCGCAAGTCAAACGCGAAATAGTTTTTCTAAGCTCAACTTCAGTAAGTATTACGATCTTTTTTGTCTTCTTGGACATGATTTATCAAGAAATAAAATTAATCTAATATTTTCATAAATTAGCAAAAGCTAACTATGTTAAATATAAATTGTTAAAGAGTAACGTTTGAAGCTAGATTTAAGGTTGGATCAGTTAACAATGAATTTGATCTAAATATGTCAAAGATTAGCAGCAAAAATATAAAAAGATTAAGTGTTCCTCAGAGCCCTGTAGTTCTTGCAATACTAGATGGGTGGGGATATCGAAAAGAAAAATCAAATAATGCTATAAAAAATGCCAGTACACCAATCATGGATTCATTGTGGCATGCTTACCCACACACCCTTATAAGTGCTAGTGGATCTGATGTAGGGCTCCCCGATGGTCAAATGGGTAATTCAGAGGTAGGGCACCTTACAATTGGTTCCGGAAGAATAATACAACAAGAACTTGTAAGGATTTCAAATATTGTAAAAAATAATCAATTAGGCTTGGTAAATGAGTTAAAAGAGATGGCCGCTTCATTAAAGAAAAATAATTCTACTTTGCATATCACGGGATTATGTTCCGATGGAGGAGTTCATAGTCATATCGATCATTTATTAGGTTTAATAAAATGGGCTGCTGACAATAATCTTAAAAAAGTTGCAATCCATATTATTACTGATGGAAGAGACACTCCTGCAAAAAGTGCCTCGAAATATTTAAATCAAATAGAAACATGTATAAAAAAATTTAACGTAGGCGAAATAGCTTCCATATGCGGAAGATACTGGATAATGGATAGAAATCTTTTATGGGATAGAACAGAAAAAGCATATTCTAATTTGACTGATCCAGATATTCAAATAACAAATATTTCTCCCATGGAGTACATAGAAAAAAGTTATGCCAAAAACATAACCGATGAATTTATAGAGCCCATACGAATTTCTGAAAACTATCTTAAAGATGGGGATAGTTTGATTTTCTTTAACTTTCGTCCAGACAGAGCAAGACAAATAGTCAAATCCCTTTCAGTCAATGAATTCTTAGACTTTGAAAGAAAAAATTATCCAAATCTAAATTTTGTTACTTTTACTCAATATGATCCGAAATTTCCCGTTGAAGTTGCATTTCCTCCTGAATCACTAAATAATTTTATAGGCCAAATAGTTTCAGAAAACGGACTTAAACAATACAGAACCGCGGAAACTGAAAAATATCCTCACGTAACATACTTTTTCAATGGAGGAGTTGAAATACCTTTACCTGGAGAGGAGAGATATTTGATTCCATCTCCAAGAGTCGCAACTTATGATATGGAACCCGAAATGTCTGCGGAAGATTTAACTATTAGTTGCTCTAAAGCAATTAAAAGCGGGAATTATGCTTTTGTTGTGATCAATTTTGCCAATCCTGATATGGTTGGTCATACAGGCAACATGGATGCAACAATTAAAGCTATAGAAAAAGTAGATAAATGTGTAGGTCAAATAGTTAATGCTACTGGAGAAATGGGCGGAAGCATTATTATTACAGCCGATCATGGTAACGCAGAGGTAATGAAAGGATCTGAAGGAGAACCATGGACAGCTCACACTACAAATAAAGTTCCTTTAATTTTGATTGAAGGTGAAAAAAGAAAAATACCAAATATGGGAAATGAAATTAATTTAAGAGAAAACGCGGGATTAGCAGATATTGCTCCCACTTTATTGCAATTATTAAATCTACCAATACCAAGAGAAATGACAGGTAAATCGCTTATTCAAGAAATTGAATTAAAGGGTTATAATAAGGTCATTCAACACGTTTAAAGTATATAAAAATTTTTAAGCAATGATTCAAATTATTAGTTGGATATGGGTATTCTCTGGAGTTCTTCTCATTCTCCTAGTTTTACTTCATAGCCCCAAAGGTGATGGAATGGGAGGAATAGCAGCCAGTGGAAGCTCTATGTTCAACAGCGCAAGTAGTGCAGAAGCCTCTCTAAACAAAATAACTTGGACTTTTTTAGTGATATTTTTGTCTCTGGCAATTATTCTTAGCGCTGGTTGGATTTCATAAAATTTGAATAAAAAAAAGAGACCATTTTGAATGATCCCTTTTAAAAATTTAAAAATTTGTTAAAAACTATTGTTTAGTTAATAATCAAAGTCACCGCCCATACCAGGAGCACCTGCTGGAGCAGCTGAATCTTTTTTCTCAGGTAAATCTGCAACTATGCATTCAGTGGTTAAAACCATTCCTGCTATTGAAGCTGCATTTTGTAATCCTGAACGTGTAACTTTTGCAGGATCAACAATACCAGCAGAAGACATATCTACATATTCACCAGTAGCAGCATTGAATCCATCATTAAATGGTTTAGTTTTTACATTTTCAGCAATCACAGCTCCATTAGAACCTGCATTCTCAGCAATTCTCATAAGAGGAGCAGTAAGTGAAGCTTCTACAATGTTAGCTCCAATTAATTCCTCTCCTTCTAAATTTTTATCAGCCCATTCTTTTAGAATAGGAGATAAATGAGCGAGAGTTGTTCCTCCTCCTGGCACAATTCCTTCTTCAACAGCTGCTTTTGTTGCATTAATAGCATCCTCAAGACGAAGCTTTTTATCCTTCATCTCAGTTTCAGTAGCAGCCCCAACCTTAATCACTGCGACACCTCCAGCTAATTTAGCCAAACGTTCTTGAAGCTTTTCTTTATCATATGAGGAATCTGTTTCATCCATTTGCTTCTTAATTTGATCACATCTAGCTTTAACTGCTTGCTCATTACCTTCAGCTACAATGGTTGTAGTTTCTTTATTGATAGTAATTCTTCTACCAGTTCCAAGCATTTCTAAAGTAGCATTCTCTAATTTCAAGCCTGCGTCTTCAGTAATAAGTTGCCCATTAGTTAGAACAGCCATATCTTCAAGCATGGCTTTTCTTCTATCGCCAAATCCAGGAGCTTTTACTGCTGCAACATTCAACACGCCTCGTAATCTATTGACAACAAGAGTTGCTAAAGCTTCTTTTTCAATATCTTCTGCAATAATGACTAGTGGTTTACCAGTTTTAGCTATTTGTTCCAAAACGGGGACTAAGTCTTGCACTAAAGCAATTTTTTTATCAGTTAGAAGGATATATGGTTCATCTAAAACAGCCTCCATTCTCTCTGTATCTGTTGCGAAGTAAGGTGAGATGTAGCCTTTATCAAAACGCATCCCCTCGGTAACTTCTAGTTCAGTAGTCATTGATTTTCCTTCTTCCAAGGAGATAACGCCTTCTTTACCGACTTTATCCATAGCATTGGCGATCATTTGACCAACTTCTTCATCGTTTCCAGCAGCAATAGTTCCACATTGAGCTATAGCATTGCTGTCACTGATAGGTTTGGAATTCTCTTGGATTTTACCAACTAGAAATTCAGTCGCTTTATCAATTCCTTTTTTCAAGGTAATTGCGTTAGCTCCTGCAGCAACGTTTCTCAACCCTGCTTTAACCATTGCATGAGCTAAAACAGTGGCTGTTGTGGTACCATCACCAGCTGCATCATTAGTTTTTGAAGCAGCTTGTCTGATTAAAGCAACTCCTGTATTTTCAATGTGGTCCTCTAATTCGATTTCTTTAGCGATTGTGACACCATCATTGATGATTTGTGGAGCACCAAATTTTTTCTCTAGTACAACATTTCTTCCTTTTGGTCCAAGCGTTACAGCCACAGACTCAGCAAGGATATCAATTCCTCTCTCGAGCGCTCTACGAGCTTGCTCATTGTAAATAATTCTTTTAGCCATGTTTAGGCAGTGATTTAGTAATAAGTTTTAATAATTTTTGAAACAAATATTTTAGCTTACTACAGCTAAAATATCCTTTTCTGAGAGCAAGACATATTCATCTCCTCCCAATTTAATGTCTGTGCCAGCATATTTGCTGTACAAAACTTTATCGCCAATACTCACTTCTGGAGTTTGTCGAGAACCATCGTCATTAAGTTTGCCAGGGCCCACCTGAGCAACTTCTCCAACCTGTGGTTTTTCTTTAGCTGAATCAGGCAAAAGGATGCCCCCAGCAGTTTTTTCCTCAGATGCGGAAACTTTAATAAATATTCTATCTCCCAGTGGTTTTACTGTAGAGACTGTAAGTGAAACAGCTGCCATAGATTAATGGAGGATCATGATTGAGACGCTTTGCGTCATAAAAATGGAAAGAGAAATTCTCCATCCGTATCATCAACAACATAATCTGCAAAGCGGCAATTAAACCATACTTAAACTGTGCGGGTGGCCGAACCCATTTAACGAATTTACCCATGAGGTGGTAGTATTTTCGGATTATGAGCTGTTTAAATCAGCTATTCATCACCAATCAATAAAAAATGGTAGCAACTCCATCAACTTCTTCACAAACAAAAGGCGTAGTACGTCAGGTAATTGGTCCAGTTTTAGATGTGGAATTCCCAGCCGGTAAATTGCCCAAGATATTAAATGCTTTAAGAATTGAAGCCAAAAATCCAGCTGGACAAGACATAGCGCTCACTGCAGAAGTCCAACAGCTCCTAGGTGACCATAGAGTTAGAGCGGTGGCAATGAGTGGCACAGACGGCCTTGTAAGAGGTATGGAGGCAATCGACACAGGAGCGCCAATATCTGTACCTGTTGGAGAAGCAACTTTAGGAAGAATATTTAATGTTTTAGGAGAACCAGTAGATGAACAAGGTCCAGTAAATACTAAAGATACTGCTCCAATTCATAGAGCTGCCCCAAAGTTAACTGACCTAGAAACTAAGCCAAAAGTTTTTGAAACTGGTATTAAAGTTATCGACCTTTTGGCTCCTTACAGACAAGGAGGAAAAGTTGGATTATTCGGAGGTGCTGGTGTTGGAAAAACAGTTCTTATTCAGGAATTAATTAATAACATCGCAAAGGAGCATGGTGGAGTTTCCGTTTTTGGTGGTGTAGGAGAAAGAACTAGAGAAGGGAACGATTTATATGAAGAATTTAAAGAATCTGGAGTTATCAATGCAGATGACCTAACTCAATCAAAAGTTGCCTTATGTTTTGGGCAGATGAATGAGCCACCTGGTGCAAGAATGAGAGTAGGCTTATCAGCACTTACAATGGCCGAGCATTTTAGAGATGTGAATAAGCAAGACGTCCTACTCTTTGTTGATAACATTTTTAGATTTGTTCAAGCTGGTTCTGAAGTATCTGCATTACTTGGAAGAATGCCTTCAGCTGTTGGATACCAACCTACTCTGGGAACTGATGTTGGTGAATTACAAGAAAGAATTACATCTACATTAGAAGGGTCAATAACATCTATCCAAGCTGTTTACGTGCCTGCTGATGACCTAACAGACCCTGCTCCAGCTACAACTTTTGCCCATTTAGATGCAACTACCGTGCTTGCTAGAGCTCTTGCGGCTAAGGGAATTTATCCAGCAGTTGATCCATTGGACTCAACGAGCACTATGCTACAACCATCAGTTGTTGGCGATGAGCATTACAAAACAGCCAGAGCTGTTCAATCAACTTTACAAAGATACAAAGAACTTCAAGATATCATTGCAATTCTTGGTTTAGATGAGCTTTCTGAAGAAGATAGATTAACAGTAGACAGGGCTAGAAAAATTGAAAAATTTCTCTCACAACCTTTCTTCGTAGCAGAAATATTTACAGGAATGTCTGGTAAATACGTAAAATTAGAAGATACCATTGCTGGTTTCAATATGATTTTGTCAGGTGAATTGGATGATTTACCAGAGCAGGCATTTTACTTAGTTGGTAACATTGATGAAGTTAAAGCAAAGGCTGAAAAAATAAAATCAGAAAAATAAATATTTAAATATATATTTAACCTTCAATAATTTTAAATTAATGGCAATTTCTCTAAAAGTTTTAGCTCCTAATAAAAATGTTTATCAAGGCGAAGCTGAAGAAGTAATCCTTCCTAGTACTACTGGTCAAATTGGTGTACTACCAGGACACATCTCTTTAGTTACTGCTATAGATATTGGCGTTTTAAGGCTAAGAATGAATTCCCAGTGGAAATCAATCGCTCTTATGGGAGGCTTCGCTGAAATTGAATCAGATGAAGTTATAGTTCTAGTAAATAATGCTGAAATTGGTTCTGAAATTAATGTTCAAAATGCTGAACAAGACCTTAAAGAAGCAAAATTAGCAATTAGCAAATTTTCTGAAAATGAAAAAAATCCAGAGAAAATTAAAGCCTTGAAAGAGGTTTCAAAGGCTGAGGCTAGGATTCAAGCTGCAAAGAACTAATATTTAGGCGGTTCCACAAAAAGTTACTTCGGGGAACTTTAATTTGGCTTCTTCTAACTTTTTTGTTTTGCCTTCTTCTTGCCAATAATTTATAACTTCAGTAGCCTTATTCAATATCTCTACTCTCTCGTTATCTGTAATCCAACCTTTATTCTCAAGTTCACTTTTTAATTTTTCCCAAGCATCGTCTCTTGGCCAAAAATAATAAGCAGTAAGAGGGCTTGGGCCTCCACCTACTATTTGATCCACTGCTAGAGCCACATTATCAGGTAACCACAATACTTTAATTATGAACCTTCCTTCATCGGGTTTAGGAGTATAACCAGTAGGTACCCCATCTTCATCAATTGTGGCAGCTGCCAATACAGCTGTGGCACCCATCATTCCTGAATTAGGAGAAGAATTTTTAGAGTTTGGTGCATCACTGTTTTTTTCCTTTTTTTCTGTTGAATTTTGATTTAACTTATCTGTTGAGGTCATTCACTTATTTGTGTTTAATAAATAATTTATCAGTTTATGGTCACATTTTGATTGATTTATTCAAAATTTCTTGATTTTAGTAATTGATAACTTCCAAACAGGATTTTATCTATCATGAGTTACTTCATAAAAATCATAAATAGTGGCTTCTAATGAATCCCAAAGATCTTTGGGGATATCGTTTTCTTCTGCGAACATGCCAAGCTGACTAGCTAAGCCTCTTGCTTGAGAAAGTTTCGAATCATATGAATCAGACTTATTCATTTTTGAGTTTTAAACTTAATAAAAAATAAATCTATTAACTAGATAAGTCAAATTTCAAAACTCTAAATCAGAAATTTCTTTAAGTGCAGCAATACTTAAAACATCTGGGTTTGTATCTTTGACCAGGACATCATCTTCAATTCTTATCCCTATGCCTTTCCATCTCTCATCTATAGGGGGTTGTCCCTCAGGGACTGGGATCCTATCACTTATATAGATCCCAGGTTCTACCGTAAGAATCATTCCATTCTGTAATGGCACTTCATAGTCACCCATTCTGTATGCTCCAACATCATGAACATCTAAGCCGAGCCAATGTCCAGTTCTATGCATGTAAAGATGTTTATAAGATTGATTCTCAATTATCTCCTCAGTACTGCCCGACAATAATCCAATTTCCTTTAATCCTTCTATAAGAATTGTTAACGCAACATTATGAACAGTATTAGAATTCGACCCTTTTACAGCACTTTTAATTGCATTTTTCTGCGCACTCAATACAATTTCATAGATAACTTTTTGCTCATTAGAAAATTTACCACCTATTGGAATGGTTCTTGTTATGTCTCCATTGTAATAATCAATTAGTGAGCAACCAGCATCCACCAACAATAAATCTTCCTTCTTTAAGGGTGAGTTATTTGAGGTGTAATGCAAAATACAGGCATTGTCTCCTGATGCAACAATTGAGTTATAAGCTGGTCCTCTAGCCCCTTTTTCCAAAAAGAATCCCTCAAGAAGACCCTGAATTTGTCTTTCATTTTTCTTTGATGAGATAGATTCTCTAACTAGTTCATGAGCTTCGGCTGAAATTTGTATTGCCTCTCTCATTCTCTTAATCTCAAATTCACTTTTAATTAATCTCATCTCATTTAAATAAATTTCTGGAGATTTTATAGAATTTGCACCAATCCCTGATCTTGAGCGATTTTCAAGTTGTTGTGAAAATATCTCTAGTACTATTTTCTCTATTTTTGGATGCTTTCCAATTGAAAAAACAAGTTCATCAGAACCATTTATGTAATTTGGGAGTAAATCTCTTAATTCGTTTATTGAGTGAGCCTTATCAGCCTTAAACTCTTTTTCAGCGCCTTCTAAACCCCATCTAAAGCCATGCCAGACTTCGCTTATAACATCTTTAGGAGCGACAAACATAATAAATCTCTCTCCCTTTGGCTTATGCGATAAGAAAAGAGCGATTGCATCTGGCTCATCGAAACCTGTTAAATACCAAAAATTACTATCTTGCCTAAAAGGATATTCACAATCAGCATGATGCTTTACAAGATTAGCCCCAGGAATAATAGCAGCTTTCCCACCTAATTTATTTAGGAATATTTCTCTTCTTTCTTCAAAAACTTTATGATCAGGTTCAAACATAAATTGTGTATTGGCGTGTTTAAAAAAAAAATGGAAGAATGAATTAAAACAGATTTAGTACCTAATCTACTTTAATGGAACCAAGTGTTTACGGTTTATTTTTACTAATAATAATTATTTTAATTGGATCAGCATGTTGTTCGGGAGTAGAAGCAGCTTTTTTAGCCGTAAATTCAATTAGAATTTTAGAAATTGCCTCTAGACAAAAGCCAAAAAGTTCTGCAAATCAACTTCTAAAACTCAGGAAACATCTTGGAAGGACGCTAACTGTAATTACTATTACAAATAATGGATTTAATATAATTGGCAGTCTTATTTTAGGAGTATACGGTGCATTGGTAATTAATAGCAGTTTTGGTTTAACCCTTTTTTCAATAGCTTTTTACATATTAGTTGTTTTAGTAGGAGAAGTACTACCAAAAGCTCTTGGCACAAGATTTTCAATTCAAATAGCACTATTATCTGTTCCTATCTTGCGAATATTAAATACTTTAATGAGGCCATTCTTAATATTAATTGAACAGATATTTCCTGTTATTACAGCAGAAAACGAAATTTCAACTGATGAAGAAGAAATTAGACAAATGGCAAAAATTGGAAGTCAAAAAGGTTTTATAGAGGCTGATGAGGCAGCAATGATATTTAAGGTTTTTCAATTAAATGACTTAAAAGCAAAAGACTTAATGACCCCTAGGGTATCGGCACCTTGTCTTGATGGGTCTTCAAATATTGATGAAATTTCAAAACTTATAATGTCTGACAGCTCTCCATGGTGGGTTATTTTGGGAGATAAAGTTGACAAAATACAAGGGGTAGTTAAGCGTGAAAAAATGTTGGAAGAGTTAATTAATGGGCAAAATAAAAAATTATTATCAGAAATTTGTGAACCTGTGAACTACATTCCCGAAATGATTAAAGCAGATCAATTATTAACTAAATTTGACAAGGATCATAAAGGAGTGAAAGTAGTAGTAGATGAATTCGGGGGATTCGTGGGAATTATTGGTGCAGAAGCTGTGTTATCTGTATTAGCTGGTTGGTGGAAGAATAAATTATGAAACAATTTAAAATTAAAGAAAATTATTTACTTTTAAAAAAATGGTGGGAGACTATTGATCTTACCAATTATGAAAAAAGTTTTTTTAATAGAGAAATAATTTCTTTTAATCAACAACTTTTAAGGCTCAAAGAAAAAAAAATAAGAATTGGCGCATATGGTAAATCAGGTGTAGGAAAATCCTCTGTTTTGAATTCTTTATTAAAAAAAGACATATTCAAAACAGATATTATTAATGGGACCACAAAAGAAATACAATCGGAAATTTGTAACCTTAAAGATCAAACACTCAATAGTTTAGAGTTGCTAGATTCTCCAGGATTTGATTTCTGCAATATTAAATCTCCAGATAAAGTTTACTCTTACATAAATCATTCAGATCTTATTCTTTTTACAGTTTCGGGAGATTTAAATAGAAATGAGTTAAACGAAATCAACTCTTTTATAAAAGATGGGAAAAAAATTATTTTAATTTTAAACAAAATCGATCTATTTAATAAAAATGAATTAAAAGAAATAATTGAAAATATAAAGTTTAAGCTTCCAAAAGATTTAAATATTCCAATAATTATTAATAATGGAAACAATCTTAAAAATTACATAGCAAAATTAATCAATCAATATGGTGAGTTACTATTAATACTAAATTCTATTCAATTAGCTGACAAATTTTTTCTGCAATTAAAAGAACAAAGATTGAAAAGAAGGCAGAAATTAGCTCAATCAACTATCGGCAAATTTTCGACTATAAAGGCATCCGCAGTAGCTCTTAATCCTTTTATTTTTTTTGATGTTGCTGGTAGTTTCGCACTAGATACTGCATTGATTAACGAATTAAGTAAGATTTATGGCTTAAAGTTGAAAGGTGAATCTACAAGAAAAATATTTAAAAATATATCCATTAATAATTTATGTTTGGGAGTCACTCAAGTCGGCGTCAATACCTCTTTCAACCTAATTAAGAAAGTAATTCTATTAACAGCACCTTTTACTAACGGGCTTTCATTATTACCATATGGACCCATAGCAATTACTCAAGCAGCAATCGCGGTGTATTCAACAAAAATACTTGGGAAATTAGCAGCAAAAGAGATATTTATAAGAAGCAAAGCTTCCTTTATAGAGCCTGCTGTTATGATCCAGAATATGAATTTTAATGACTCAGAGATTTTTAATCATATAAATATTTATTTTTCAAATAGAAATTTTAATAATAATTTTATTAGCATTCTGCCTTGAAACTTAAATGGGAAAAAGCATTGCATTATTTGGTACCAGTGCAGATCCACCTACCATTGGTCATGAGAAAATATTAGAAGAATTATCCAAAATATATGCTCATACCATTTGTTATGTAAGTAACAATCCGAAAAAAAAGCATAAAGAGGATATCGCAATCCGTAGCCAATTATTAAAAACTCTTATTGAAGATTTAGATGATTATAAAATATTATTTAATCAAAGTATCACTAGCAAATGGGCAGTAGAGTCGATTAAAAAATGTAAAAAAATTTACGAAATTGATAATTTAGATTTCGTTATTGGGAGTGATTTAATTCAAGATATTTTCTGCTGGAAAAATTTTGAAAAAATTATTAAAGAGGTAAGTTTTTTTATAATTTTAAGAGAGGGTTATCCTGTTGAATCAAATACTCTTAAGATGTTAGAAACTTATAATGTGAAATTTAAGATTTCATCCATAAAAATCCCAAACATTTCAAGTTCTAAGTTCAGATTAAATTTTAATTATTCTAATTTACCACCGTCTTTAATAGATTTTGTTAAAAAGAATAATTTATATGAATCCACAAATTAGTTGAATGAAGTTTTTACTTGCTCAAATTAATCCGGTTGTTGGAGATTTAGAGGGTAATGCAAAAAAAATTCTTAATGCTGCTTCGAAAGCTAGCTCAAATTCTGCTGATTTAGTTCTTACTCCAGAATTGTCATTATGGGGATATCCAGCAAATGACTTACTTCTAAAAAATAATTTAATCAGAAATCAACATCAAATTCTTGACCAATTAGCTTTAGTTATTAATAAAAAATATGGAAACTTGAGTATCACAGTTGGGATAGCTGAGATAATAAATGATTCTTTTTTCCCAAATCTTTATAATTCTATTGCATTGCTTGAGCGCGGTGAGTGGAAAATAATTGCTCGAAAAATTATTCTTCCCACATATGAAGTATTTGATGAAAAAAGATACTTTAGATCTGAGGAAAAAGTTTCCGTATTAACAAAAGAAATACATAATAAAACTTGGCGAATTGGCTTTACTATATGTGAGGATTTATGGGTCAACAAAAATATAGAAGGTAGAGGAATGCATAAAGAAAATCCTATTTCTGATTTAAAGAAAAAAAAAGTTGATATCTTAGTGAATCTATCGGCCTCCCCATATACCTTCAAAAAGTTAGAGCTAAGATCCAAAGTTTCCAGTTTTGCTGCTAAATATCTTCAAGTACCGCTCATATATGTAAACCAGATTGGTGCAAATGATAATTTAATTTTTGATGGAAATAGTTTTATTCTTGATAAGAATGGATCTAAAATTAAGCAATTGAAATCTTTTTCAGAAGACCTCTCAAGTTGGCACATTAAGCAAACAATACCCGAGAAAAAAGAATTTGAACAATCTGAAATATCATCAATTTTTGATGCATTAGTCCTTGGGGTTAGGGATTATGCTCAAAAATGCGGTTTTAAAACAGCTTTAATTGGACTAAGTGGTGGCATTGATTCAGCACTAGTTTCAGCAATTGCGACAGCTGCTCTTGGCAGCAATAATATTTATTGCGTCTCAATGCCCTCCAAATGGAGTTCATCCCATTCAAAAAGTGATGCAAAAGATTTAGCAAGGAGATTAAAAATAAATTTCAATAGCATCCCAATTGAAAACCTAATGAATTCTTTTGAAGAATCTTTTATAAAAACCATATCTTTCGAGATGGCCGAAATAACAAATCAAAATATTCAATCAAGGATCAGAGGAACTCTTCTGATGGCTTTAGCAAATCAAGAAAAGCATTTATTACTTTCAACAGGAAATAAATCAGAGCTAGCTGTAGGATATTGCACACTTTATGGTGATATGAATGGGGGATTATCGGTAATTGGGGATTTATATAAAACTAATGTTTTTAAATTATGCAATTGGCTTGATAGTGAAGAATCAATAAATCATAGAAAGTCATATATGTTAGATACTAATGAAAATATAATTGGAGAAAATATCCGAACGAAAGCTCCAAGTGCCGAGTTAGGTCCTGATCAATTAGATACTGATTCTCTCCCGCCTTATTCTATTTTAGATAATATTCTTAAAGGAATTATTGAAGAGAAAAAAGATTTACTACAGCTAGAAGAAGATGGTTATAAAAAAGATTTAATTTTAAAAATTATCTCACTCATAAAAAAAGCGGAATTCAAAAGAAAGCAGGCTCCTCCAATCCTAAAACTGAGTAGCCAATCATTAGGAAGTGATTGGAGAGTTCCCATAGCAATATCTTATTAATCACCATAAAAACACTGTTGGATTTTTTTTAAAGGCCGTTTAACTGAATCAAGATTGATACCTTTTTTGATAGCAAGAATTATGCCTGCAGCTTCTAAATAATTATCCACTTCAAAAAGATTGGGATAATCATAAAACTCATTTGTCACTTTTAATGTATTTTGATTTTTTACAGAGATAATATTTAAACCTTTTTCAATCCCTGCTAGTACAGCTTCTCCACCTAGTGCTCCATTAGGAACAACAATAGATTCAATCTGATCAGGGTGTAGTGAGATTGATTCATTTTTAGCGGGCAATTCAACAATGTCAGGTGCATTGCTTAAACCAATCAGTACAGATGGTAAAAAAGTGTATCCTATTTCTTCTGCAGCTGCACGAGGATCTAAATTTTCATTCAATTCAATTGGATTTAGAGCAGGTGCGTGAGCACAGGGAACTTTTAAAAATTTGCTTATTAAATGACTTATAACTGCTTCGACTCCAGCAATAGGATCAACCCCTTTTCCCTCTCGATAGATATTTGTTTCTAAAGAATCTGGATCATCTGGAAATTTTGCCACAATTGCTATTGCTGTAACTCCTTTTTCTATTAAACATTTTCCAGCATCAATTAGAGTATCAGGATTTTCAATTGTGCCACCACTGATTATTGAAGAATCAGAATCAATAACGATGTTTAATGGCTTTTTTGTAATCACATAAGAATGAACATTAATCCCTAAAGTAGAAACACATGCATCAGCAACTTGTAAATGTCTTACTAATATTTCTTTTTCAATGGCTAAATCAAAAATTATCCCAATTTTCTGTTGCTTTACTCTCTTTAAAGCGATTTCTCCTTTAGCAAGTCGGTCTAAACTATAACCCTCAACATAAAAAATATTTTTATCTTTTTCAGAAAGAGTACCGCCATTCATAACATTTGGATGAGTAATTAAACATCCACTTGCGGATGCTAATAATTTAGCGGTAGGAAGTGCATCCCCTGCAAAACCTCCTACTTCACAACCAATACCAGTTGGAACAATGAATATTGTTGGTGAATTTTCCATTATTAAAAATATTTCAATTTATATTTTTTAATTAGCTATGACAGCTTTAATTTTAAGTTTTTTTGTTCCAAAAGAGTCAATAGAATTTTGAATATCAACAATTGACCATCGAATTAAATCACCTTTTTTTTCTAAATTTACAATTATAAATTCCCTTAAATGTTTTAATTTTATTGAAACCGGCCAATCTAAATAATAATCAACTGAACTTAATTTCATTTTTGATATTTACCAAATTGATCATTATACAAATCATCTTCGACTTCTTTACCAATAACAATATTCAAATCTGACTTGGGGTATGCTACACACAAAAGTGCAAAGCCCTTTTCCCGTAAATCATCATTTAATCCCATAGCATCTTCCTGATCTACAGATCCTTCCAATATCATGGATGCACAATCTGTACAAACTCCTGAACAACAACTACTTGGTAAATCTATTCCATTCATTTTTGCCGCTGAAATAATATCTTGATCCTCAGAACATAAAAAACTAAAAGTCTTTTGCTCAAATTGAACTTTGATATTGTATTCAGGCATATCCTAAATCTTATTGCTAAACTGCTGAACCTCCTACAACTTCTAATATTTCTTGTGTAATAGCTGCTTGTCTGGCTTTGTTATAGGTTAGATTCAAAGTACTTGCTAATTCTTTAGCATTATCACTTGCATTATTCATAGCAGTCATCCTGCAAGCTAATTCAGAAGCTGCCGACTCTTGAAGAGCTCTTAGTACCTGATTCTGTAAATATAAAGGTAATAAGGAATCTAATAGTTGATCAGGACTTTGTTCAAAAACAATATCTGATGGCAACTTCTCTGAATCACTTTTTTCAATATTTGATTTTTCAACAAGTAACTTACTATCTTTTGTAGTCAACCTGAAGATTTCATCGTTTTCCTCAGCGATTCCTTGAGGGTCAAGTGGCAATAGTGTTTGAACGACAGGGGCACAGCTAACTAAAGTGATGAATTTCGTATAAATAATTTCCACCCTATCAGAATTTTCTGAAAGAAATTCTGCTAAAATCTCATTTGTAACTCCTTCAGAATCCTTGACTGTGGGCACCTGTTCTAGTTCTTTGAAAGTACTTTTAATTACATATCTATCCTTTCTATTTTGAAAATATCCAATAGCTTTCTTCCCTACCAAAATTAAATTTGGCTGATATCCTTGTTTGACTAATTCTGCGTATCTTATTTCTACCTTTTTTATAATATTTGTATTGTAACCACCGCATAAACCTCTATCCGCAGTTATGCATACCAAGGAGATACTCTTTACTTCTCTCTTGGATAATAGAGGAGAGTCGACAGCCTCAAATTGTACTCTAGATTGAATATTTTCTAAGACTCGTGCAAGTTTATCTGCAAAAGGTCTACTCTTAAGAACTTGATCTTGAGCTCTCCTAACTTTTGCAGCTGCAACAAGTCTCATGGCCTCCGTTATTTTTCTCGTATTTTTAACGGAAACGATTCGATCTCTAATCTCTTTAAGATTTGCCATTGTATCTCCTAAATAAATTTAAACTGTGGCAAGCATTGATGATTTAACTTCATTTATCACCTCTTTTAGCGTCGCTTCTAATCCATCATTTAATTTCTTTTCTTTAAGAATCTCTTCTATAAATTCCGCTTTATTTAACTTTAGGTATTCCCTAAGTTCAGTTGCAAATTTAGTAACATCTTCAACAGGAACCTCATCAATAAGGCCTTTAACTCCTGCATAAACAACTGCAACTTGTTCTGCAAGGTTCAACGGAGAGAATTGAGGTTGCTTTAATAACTCTCTTAGTCTTTTGCCTCGTTCAAGTTGTTGCTGAGTTGCTTCATCAAGATCAGATGCAAATTGAGAAAAAGCAGCTAGTTCATCAAACTGTGCGAGCTCTAATTTTAAAGTTCCTGCAATTTTTTTAATTGCTTTTGTCTGAGCGGCTCCTCCAACACGGCTAACAGAAATACCAACATTAATAGCTGGTCTTAATCCTGAGTTAAATAAATCTGCACTCAAGAATATTTGTCCATCTGTAATTGAAATAACATTAGTTGGGATGTAAGCCGAAACGTCCCCTGCCTGAGTTTCAATAATTGGAAGAGCTGTCATAGAACCCCCTCCCATAGCATCAGAAAGTTTTGCTGCTCTTTCTAACAATCTACTGTGTAAGTAGAAAACATCTCCTGGATAAGCCTCTCTTCCTGGTGGTCTTTTTAAAAGAAGAGACATTTGTCTATAAGCCTGAGCTTGTTTTGTAAGATCATCATAAATAACAAGTGTTGCTTTACCCTGGTACATAAAATGTTCAGCAATTGCTGCACCGGTATAAGGTGCTAAGTACTGTAAAGCAGCTGGTTCTGAAGCTCCTGCACTAACTACGACTGTATAATCTAGAGCTCCTCTCTCTCTTAAGACCTCTACGATGTTTGCTACTGATGCTGACTTCTGACCAATAGCTACGTAAACACAAACTACGTCTTGACCTTTTTGATTGATTATTGTGTCGATAGCAATCGCAGATTTTCCAGTTTGCCTATCACCAATAATTAATTCTCTTTGACCTCTTCCAACAGGAATCATTGCATCAATAGATGTGATACCTGTTTGCATTGGTTCATGGACTGATCTTCTCTTGATTATTCCAGGAGCCATTTCTTCAATCAATCTAGTATCACTTGTTGGAATTTCCCCTTTCCCATCTATTGGTTGTCCGAGAGGATTAACAACTCTCCCCTGCATGGCTTCACCAACTGGAACAGATGCGATTTTACCTGTGGACTTAACGTTACTTCCTTCTTGGACACCAAGTGCCTCTCCCATTAAAACGGCTCCAACATTATCATCTTCAAGATTTAAAGCTATACCTTCGGTGCCATCCTCAAATTCCAATAATTCACCTGCCATGACCTGATCTAAGCCATATATTCTTGCAATGCCATCACCGATTTGCAGAACAGTTCCTACATTGCTAACACTTACAGATTGGTCATAATCAGTTATTTGTTGTTTTAAGATTGAACTGATTTCATCAGGGCGTATAGATACCATGGATTTAAGAATTTAAGGTTGATTTAAAAGTTACTTGGAAAGAGATAAGCCAAGTTTTCTTATTTGTGAAGCAAGAGAAGCATCAATTACTTTTGATCCTACACTGGCGACGAAACCACCAATAAGAGATGGTTCGATTTTAGTTACAAGTTCTAATTTTTCTGTTCCAGCAATATTGATGATCTTTTTGGTAATTAAACCTTTCTGTTCATCAGTAAGCTCGACTGCAGAAGTAACAGTTGCCAATGCAATATTACTATTTTCTCGGTAAATCTCTAAAAACCTATCAAGAATTGAAGTAAGGATTCCAATTCTTTGCCTATCGGCCAATAATTTTAAGAAATTCAGTAAAGAAGAATTAACCTTATTTGAAAAAATTTCAACAATGATTTTCTTCTTAGCATCTGTCTCTAAAATGGGAGAGGATAGTGCCTTCTCCAATTCAGGGGAATCATTTATTAATTCCAAGAGTTGTTTAACCTCAGAAACCATCTCTTCAGTTTGAGAATTTTCATTCACAACTTGAAGTAATGCCTCTGCGTATGGTGTAGTAACTGAATTTAAAAGTGGCATTAGTTCACCTCAATATTGTTAATTGATTGAGTTACCAAATTTTCTTGTGTTGTCTTATCAAGTCGATTTGGGAGAGAATCTAAAGCTTTCTTAATTGCCAGTTCAACAGCTTCTTTTCGAAGTTGAGAAATTGCTCTGGATGCTTCAGAGCTCTCATCAGAGATTGCACTTTGTTTAATTCGGGCCATCTCCTCTATCGCTTTTTTCTCACTTTCCATTCTGATTGATTCAGATCTTTTAAGGGAATCTGCTTTTATTTGAGAAGCTTTTTCTTCTGCTGAAGATAAATCTTTCTTGGCCTTTTCTAAAGCTTTAGTTGCATTTAGGAGTCGATCTTCAGCATCTTTTAATTCAAGAAGGATTCCTTCTCTCCTTTTTTGAAGCATTTTACCTAGGAAACCAGGCAAAAATTTATAAAGACCGAAAACTACTACAGCCCAATTAAGGATATTAGTTTCGAATAAATTGAAGTTTAATCCAAAACCTTCTGTAGCTAAAAGAGTTAAATTCATTTTTCTAGAATCAATCTATTAACAATAAGTTCGCTTAGATCATCAGCCTGTTTAGAAAGTTGATCACGAGCAGCAGACGTCTGACTTTCAATTTCTAGTCTTGCTTTTTCTTTTGAAGCATTTGCTTCATTGTTGGCAAGTTCTAGTGCTTCTTTATAGAGCTTGTCAGATTCATTTTCAGCTTCGCTAACAATTCTTTGGGCTTCAGTACGAGCACTTTGAAGCTGGGTTAATAAATCAGCTTCTAATTTTTTAACCTCAGAAAGTTTATTTTTGGCCTCAATAATATTATTACTTACAAACTTTTCTCTTTTTTCTACAACATTGCCAACAGGCTTAAAAAAGAGAGAATTTAATATGTAAGTAAGCGCAACTACTTGTATTGCCATTAATGGCAAAGTGGCATTTATGTCAAATAATCCACCTTCTGTAGCACCAAAAAAATTAAAGGCCAACATATGATTCAGTTGAAGTTAAAAAAATTAAATTTAAATATTGCTAATAAGGATTAGAAGCAATATTAACTTTTAGGAAAAAGGATTCGCAAAAAGTAGTACCAAAGCCACAACTAATCCGTAAATTGTTAATGACTCCATGAAAGCGAAAGATAAAAGAAGAGTTCCTCTGATTTTACCCTCAGCTTCTGGTTGACGGGCAATACCCTCAACAGCACCTTGAGCTGCGTTACCTTGTCCAAGACCTGGGCCAATAGCACCTAGACCAACTGCTAAACCAGCAGCTACAACTGATGCAGCGGAAGTAATCGAATCCATAATTTTGAAATAAAGAGCTTAATACTTGTGATAATCTTTGTTGACATACACGCTTGGACATCCTTTTTTTAAGAATGGGTCTGATATTTTCAGACCTACGCGATTAGATATTTTGCCAGATTACAGACCCTTTGTAAAAGCGTCCGAATGTATTAGAAGACAGCTAATGATGTTCTTCAACAGCTTCTCCAATGTAGTAGGCCGCTAAAGTTGCGAAAATCAATGCCTGAATTGCACTAGTAAATAATCCTAGGAACATAACTGGTATTGGGAGAATTAGCGGAACTAAAAAAACTAGAACACCAACTACAAGTTCATCAGCCAAAATATTTCCAAAAAGCCTGAAAGAGAGTGATAAAGGTTTCGTAAAGTCCTCTAGAATTTTGAAAGGAAGCATAATTGGAGTTGGGTGAACATAGTATTCGAAGTATCTCCAACCCTTATTGCTTAAACCTGCATAGAAATAAGAAAGTGAAACCAACAAAGCCAAAGCTATAGTTGTATTGATATCTGCAGTAGGTGCTCCTAATTCTCCACTTGGTAACTTAATCAATCTCCAAGGAATTAAAGCTCCGCCCCAATTACTAACAAAGACGAATAAAAATAAAGTGCCTATAAATGGCATCCAATCTCTATAAACTTTTTCACCTATTTGCGTCCTGGCAAGATCTCTTATGTAATCCCATAGGAACTCAAGCAAGTTTTGAAGGCCTTTAGGATCATTTTCCATTTTTTTAGTTCCTAAGGAAATAAAAACTAATAAAGCTCCTAATAAAATCCAAGATGTTAAAAATACCTGCCCATGAAGTCTGATATTTCCAATTTGCCAATAAAGATGTTGACCAACTTCTAATGCTGCTAAATTTGTTAGCAAGGAATTAAAAAACATTTGTTTTGAATAAAAATTTACTTAAGAACGTGAAAAATAAAGAATTAGTGAAGGCTTATAAATGAAAAAACCTATCATTGCAGGAAAAATATCCAAAGATCCTAGCTTGCTCGCAAAAATAAAGAGGCAAACTGGAACTAATAGTTGCAATTTTGATATACCTGATGATTCTCTACCAAGTTTCCCTATACTTTTGGCAAGCAAACGTAGGTAAAAAATGCCGGCAATTGCACCTATAAAAATACTAAAACCAAAAGTAAATCCAAGAAAAATTCCAGTTATTGAAGATAATAAAATAGAAACAATAAAAGTAATTCCAAAAATTGTTAGTTGCAATTTTGTGTATTCATCATTTTGAGAAAGCAAATTATCTATTTGATTGGCAATGCCTGATTTACTTTCTTTGATGATCGAATTATTCAAGGATTGAGGATATTGAACATTCTCATTAGAAGGATGCTCAAGTTTTTTTCTATTTGAGTCCACTGATGTGAACATAGTTTAAAAACCCTCTCTGAATGGTTTGAAGTAAGTATATAAACTCACGGAATCTATCACGGAGAGGTGCCTTTTAGCTAGTTTTTTTCTATAAAAAATTAATTCTTAAGATTTATCATGAATCTGTAGACCATTTTTTACTTTATTTTTCAAAAATTAAATTTATGAAAAGTCATTTTTATTAATTGCTTTAACACTTTAAAAGTTAATAAAAGACTTGGCAAAATCTCAATTAAACGTCTCAATAGTACATATACATCTAAAAAATTGGAGATAAGTCAAGCAAAAATAAAATATAAAAGAATTTCTAAAAGAAAAAAAACCTTTAATTCTAATTACAAAAAAAATCTAAGCAATTTAACAGAGTCTATTTTTCCCTTACCTTGGACGATATGGCCCTATGAGGCAAAAATCCTAGTTGTTCTCATTGGAATTTGGTCAATATTAGGAATATGCATTCTTGGATCATCAAGTTGGTGGGTGGCTAGTAGGGAAATGGGAAATTGGGCTTACTTCTTAAAAAAACAAATTATTTGGACAATTCCAGGAATAGGTCTATTCTATTTTGTTCTGAATACAAACATTAGAAATCTTTTAAAATTTTCAAGAATTATTTTTTTTATTTTATTTTTTCTAATATTCCTTACCAATATTACTGGAATTACAGTTAACGGATCTTCACGATGGCTAGTACTCGGAAATTTACGTCTACAACCATCTGAATTAATAAAGCCTTTTCTAATTCTAGAGGCTTCTAACCTTTTCGCTCACTGGAATCTGATTAAGAATGATAAAAAATTAATTTCAATATTCTCTTTTGGATTATTAATTTTATTAATACTAAAGCAGCCTAATTTAAGTACTGCATCATTAACTGGAATTCTTTTTTGGGTAATGGGTTTATGTGGGGGCGTAAAACTAAGTTCTCTCTGCTCATTTGCCTCATTAGGATTTATTACTGGATGTATTAGTATCCTCAATAACGAATATCAAAAACTTAGAGTTACTTCATTTCTTAATCCTTGGGAAGATCAACAGGAAAGTGGATTTCAATTGGTTCAAAGTTTATTAGCTATAGGTTCAGGTGGTCTATTCGGTCAAGGTTTTGGCTTGTCTATACAAAAATTACAGTACCTACCTTTTATGTACACAGATTTTATTTTTGCCATTTTTGCTGAAGAATTTGGTTTGTTAGGGTGTACTTTATTCCTAGGTTTTCTAGCAGTTTTCTCTTATATAACTGTAAGAATTGCTCTTAAGTGCAGGAACAACTATACAAAATTAGTTTCTATTGGATGTGGTGTATTGTTGATAGGTCAATCAATAATGCATATTGCTGTAGCAACAGGCTCTATGCCTACTACCGGCTTACCACTACCTTTCATTAGTTATGGTGGGAATTCATTAATCGCATCATTTTTTATCGCAGGGATGTTACTGAGATGTTCATTAGAATCTACAGGCCTCATAGGTATGATTAGTACACGAAAGACTCTTAATTAGTTAGAATTTGTAAGATTTAAGTCAAGCTATCGAATCATTTAATTTAGTTATTTCAGAATTATCTCAAAAAGGTAATCTGCTTATGCAGAATGGCCTTAATAATCCTGGCCCATTGACTATATTTTTGGTTTTCAGCGCAGGACTTTTAACTAGTCTTGGGCCATGCTCATTATCATTACTACCAATCACTATTGCTTATATAGGAGGAACAGAGAAAAATAAATTTAAACTTATTAGTTTTTCGGGAGGAGTCGTTTTTTCACTAGTTGCGCTTGGCGCTGCCAGTGGATTCTTAGGTAGGATATATGGCCAAATCCCATCTTATTACACTTCGATCGTTGCCTTGATAGCAATAATAATGGGTTTAAATTTACTTGGTTTTCTAAAGTTTCAGTTCCCGAATGGACCTGATTTAAAAATAATTGAAGATAAGATACCAACATTTATAGCACCTTTTGCCATAGGGACTACTTTTGGACTAGCTTCTTCACCTTGCATTACTCCAGTTTTAGCAACTCTTCTGGCTTGGGTATCGCAAGCTAAAAATCCAACAATATCTGTTATTTTTTTATTTTTCTTTGGGATAGGCCAAGTAACTCCATTAATCGTTGCAGGAGCTACTGCAGAAAACTTAAAACAATTTTTAGCGCTTAGAAAATTTAGTCAAATAATTCCGACTTTAAGTGGGATATTTTTAGTTTCCCTTGGGTTATTAAATTTATTATCAAATTGGATTTAAATGATTATTTTTAAGAATCTAATATTAAAAATATCAAGTTTGCGATTCGCCATATCACTGATAATCTTCATAGCTATTACGAGTGGCATAGGTACTTTTATACCTCAAGGTAGTAGTAATAAATTTTATATTGATCATTTCGATAGTGCTCCCATTTTTGGATTTTTAAATGGAGAAAAAGTCTTATTACTTCAATTGGATCATGTATATACAAGCTTTTGGTTTTTATTTACATTAATTCTTCTTTGCATTTCTCTAGCAGCTTGTAGTTTCAGGAGGCAAATCCCTTCATTAAAAGCTTCATTAAAATGGATTGAATACAAGAGCGAACAAAAATTAAGCAAACTGCAACTAACTACAAGTCATCCAATCAATCAAGATGGAGAACATATATCAAAAGTAGATTTATTACTTAAAAAAAGAGGGTGGAAAACATACAAATTTAAAAGTCATATTTCTGCAAGAAGGGGTTTAATTGGAAAAATCGGTCCTTTAGTTGTACATATCGGATTAATAGTCTTACTGATAGGTTCAGCATATGGAAGTTTTACAAGTCAAACAAAAGAACAATATTTACTGCCTGGAGAAAGTTTGGATCTTTTTAATGAGAGCACAAACTCAAAAGCAAATGTAAAATTGGTCGATTTTTCTATAGAACGAGAAAGTGATGGAGTACCCAAACAGTTTATTTCAAAATTAAATTTTTCTTCTGAAGATCTAAATCTAAATGAAATAAAAACCACCAAAGTTAATCACCCAATCAGGTTTAAAGGATTAACTATTTATCAAGCAGATTGGGCAATATCAAATGTTGTTTTGGAAATAGATAATATCTTTTATCAATTACAATTAAAGGAAATTCCCGAAATCGGTAATCAAGTTTGGGGAGTTTTAATTGAATTAGGATCAGAGACTAAAAAAAATTTCCTTTTAACAATAGATAATGAAAATGGTCCACTTAAAATTTCGAATATAGAAAATTTTTCAGGGATTAATCTCTTTATCAATGACAATCCTTTAGAAGTTAATTCTTCCAAAGTTTCTCTGAAACAAATAATTCCCAGCAGTGGTTTAATAATAAAAAATGATCCGTCTATACCATTTATTTATTTTTCTTTTATTTTAATAATTTTTGGAACAATAATAAGTCTTATACCAACTAACCAATTATGGATTCTTGTAAATAAAGAATCACAAAAGTTATCTATTGGAGGCCTTAGCAATAAAAATCTAGTTGGTTTCAAAAAAGAATTTTTTAAATTATCAGAAGAAATAAAAAAATTTTAATTTCTTTTCTGCCCACTAAAAATATCTAACTGCATAGAAACATTCCCTCTGGGGTTAAATGCAGCGTTTAAATGTATCCAGTGAGGTGAACCTTCATGAACTAAATCATCCATAATTCTATTCACAACTTCCTCATGTGATATTTTTATATCTCTAAAATTATTAATATAAAGCTTTAAAGACTTCAACTCATAGACTCTCAAATTAGGTTGATAAATAATATTTAGCTTTGCAAAATCTGGATAACCAGAAAAAGGGCACTTACATGTAAATTCAGGTAACTGAATAGAAATTTCATAAATTCTTTTCTTGTTCGGATTATCAAAACAAATTATTTTTGATTCTTCAATAATTCTTTCACCATATAGCGGTCTTTGAGTCGAATCTTCTAATTTAGCTGTATTCATTATTAGTAAACTTTTTTACTAAACCTATATAAAAACTATATATAAAGATAAAAATTCGCAAAAGTATCAACAAATCTAAGTATTACAATTGACTAAGTCAAAAGCTGTAAAATCTTATTTTTGTATCAGTTGTAACATTCATAATGTCGGCCAAAAGGGTTATATGTATTTAGTTCAATAAAAAATTAATGGACATTTGTTTGATAACTATCGATAACACTTTAAATAAATCCCTTCAACCAAAAAGCGCATTTGGAATGTTATGGCTTCAAACACATTTTGAGAATGATCAGTGGGAAGCTTTGTCAAATAGTACAGTATTAATTTCTGAAGAAAATTCCCAACTTTTAATTGAAGACGCTACGAATGCAGGACTTAATATTGAATGTTTTTCTGATATTTCAATGTTGGATGTTTTCCCAAAAAACAATTAAAATAGGAATGTTCAATCTTTAATCATGAAGAAAATTGAAGCAATCATACGTCCATTTAAGCTGGAGGATGTAAAAATTGCATTAGTAAACTCCGGTATTGTTGGAATGACAGTTAGTGAAGTAAGAGGTTTTGGAAGGCAAAAAGGACAAGTTGAAAGATATAGAGGTTCCGAATTTACTGTTGAATTCCTTCAAAAACTTAAAGTAGAAGTTGTCGTAGAAAATGAAAAGGTTAATTCAGTCATAGATGCAATTGCTGAAGCAGCAAAAACTGGAGAGATAGGTGACGGAAAAATTTTCATCACATCAATTGATTCTGTTGTAAGAATTAGAACTGGCGACAAAGACGAAGAAGCTCTTTAATTCAAAGAGTTTCTTTTACTAAATTTTGTATATATTCACTATTAATACTTTTATTTGATTGATTTCCTAGGCTCATCCAAGCTAAATATTCATGATTTCCAGCAGGACCTACTAGAGGAGAAGCTATCAAATTCTTTATATTCCATTGGAAATTCTTAGCAGCATAAATAACAGACTCTATTGCCTCTGTATGAAATCTAGGATTGCGAACAACACCGCCTTTACTGACTTTATCTTTACCCACCTCAAATTGGGGTTTAATCAAAAATATTCCCTCAATACAATCACCTTCTAATAAATTACCAATAGATTTAAAAACTAACTTTAATGAAATAAAAGACAAATCAGCAACTACAAAATTTGGTAACTCATTACTTCTAGATAAAAGATCATTAGGTTTTAAATTTCGAATATTAGTTCGTTCAAAAAGTATGACTTTTGGATTATTTCTAATCTTCCATGCAGTCTGCCCATAACCAACATCTATCCCATAAACTAACTTTGCTCCTTGTTGCAATAAGCAATCAGTAAATCCCCCAGTAGAGATTCCTGCGTCAATACATATTTTATCTTTTACTTTAATTTCAAGTTTATTAAATGCCTCCAATAATTTTTCGCCGCCCCTTGATACAAACATAGGTTCGGAATCAATAAAAAATTCAGATCCAATTAATACTTGTTGTCCAGGTTTATCCCATACTTTTCCATTGATATCTCGAACCTTGCCCGCAAGAATTAAACCTTGGGCTTTTTGACGAGTTTCACATAAACCACTTTTAAGAAGATAAAGGTCTAATCTACTTTTTTTAATCATCTATAAATCAATAAAAAAAACTGAATAATGAACTTCTACAAGATTAAGATCCAAATTCTTTAATACCTTCCAATTTTAAATAAGAAAAAAAAAATCACCCATTATTAACGAAAGGATTAAAGGAATAAATGCAAACAACTTTATATTTAACCTTTCTTAATTAGCCAGAAAAATGTTACATAAGAGAACAATAGCCAGGCAAATATCTTCAATGGCAAGTACATCTTTAAGGTATAGAGCAATTATTCGATTTTGGTTATAAAGTTTAAATTGATAATTAATAAAAATTGTGATCGAGCGTTACACATTACCCGAAATGGGGAAAATCTGGACTGATAGCGCAAAATTCCAGAGTTGGCTTAAGGTTGAAATAGCTGCATGTGAAGCGAATTTTTCCCTGGGAAATATTCCTGAGAATGCAATGAAAGAGATACGTTCAAATGCAAAGTTTGATGAATCTAGAATTACAGAAATTGAGAAAGAAGTTAAACATGATGTCATAGCATTTCTTACAAGCGTTAATGAATTTGTAGGAGATTCTGGAAGATATATACATGTTGGTATGACCAGTAGTGATGTACTTGATACTGGCTTATCTCTTCAGTTAAAAGATTCTTGCGAATTGTTATTAGAAGAAATTGAGAACCTAGAAAATGAAGTCAGATTATTAGCAAGGAAGCATAAAAATACCTTAATGATTGGCAGATCTCATGCAATTCATGGGGAGCCAATTTCCTTCGGTTTTAAACTTGCTGGATGGTTAGCAGAAATAATAAGGAACAAAAAAAGATTGTTAACACTAAAAGAATCTGTAGCTATTGGACAAATAAGTGGTGCAATGGGAACTTACGCTAATACGAATCCCAAAGTAGAACAAATAACTTGTGATTTACTCGGCTTAAAGCCAGATACAGCAAGTACGCAGGTCATATCGAGAGACAGGCATGCAGAATATGTTCAAACTATTGCACTAGTTGGCGCTTCTCTAGATAGATTTGCAACTGAAATAAGAAATTTACAAAGAACTGATGTTTTAGAAGTTGAGGAGGGCTTTACAAAAGGGCAAAAAGGAAGTTCTGCAATGCCTCATAAAAGAAATCCTATTCGAAGTGAAAGAGTAAGCGGTTTAGCAAGAATTTTGAGGAGTTACGTCTTAACAGCACTGGAAAATGTTCCACTTTGGCACGAAAGAGATATAAGCCATAGTTCAAATGAACGTATCATGTTACCTGACATATCAATCTGTTTGCATTTTATGCTCAGGGAAATGAAAGATATAGTAAGCAATTTGGAAGTTTATCCAAAAAATATGCTCAAAAATTTAAATATATATGGTGGTGTAATCTTTAGTCAGAAAGTTTTACTTTTACTTGTAGAAAAAGGGTTGTCTAGAGAAAAAGCTTATAGCTTAGTACAAAAAAATGCGCATCATGCGTGGAATACCGAAAATGGGAATTTCAAACAAAATATAGAGAGAGATAATGAAATAATGGATTTTATTGATCAAAGTGAGTTAGAAGAATGTTTTAATCCTTCAATTCATCTCAATAATTTAAGTGTAATATGGGAGAAGTTAGGTATATAGAATTACTGAAAACCTTATCTAAATTAAACTAGTGTTTTCAGAAGAATAATGACAAAAAACTTTAGGATTGAAAATGATAGTATGGGAACAATAGAGGTTCCCATTGAAGCTTTGTGGGGCGCTCAAACACAAAGATCGATAAAAAATTTTTCTATTGGAGAAGAATTAATTCCAATTGAATTAATTTATTCACTCACCCTCATAAAAAAAGCTGCTTCAATCGCCAATTTCAATTTAGGGTTAATAGATAAAAGAAAAAAAGATTTGATTGTAGAGGCATGTACAGAAATACTTGATGGGCTTCATGATTCACAGTTTCCCTTAAAGGTTTGGCAAACAGGAAGTGGCACGCAAACAAATATGAATGTTAATGAGGTAATTTCAAATATTGCAGCATTAAAAACAAATTCAGAGCTTGGTAGTCATCAACCAATTCATCCTAATGATGATGTAAATAAATCTCAGTCAACTAATGATACTTTTCCTGCTGCGATTCAAATATCAGTTGTTAATGAAATAATCAAAAATTTAATTCCAACGATACGAGAACTTACTAAGATTCTTGATAAAAAAAGTGAACAATGGAAAGACCTCATAAAGATAGGAAGAACCCATTTCCAAGATGCAGTGCCCCTTACTTTTGGACAAGAAATATCAGGATGGTCAGAGCAAATTAAAGATGCTGAGAATGCAATTATTATAAGTCTGAACGAATTGTATTTTTTACCTTTGGGAGGAACTGCAGTTGGAACAGGGATTAATTGTCCAAAAGGATTTTGTGAAGAGTCTATAAAATCAATTTCCAATGATACTAATCTAATGTTCTATAAATCAAAAAATAATTTTTCTATCATGGCCTCTCATGATCGTCTAGCTCAAGTAATGAGTCAGATAAAAATATTAGCAGGTGCATTATTTAAAATTTCAAATGATATAAAAATTCTATCTTCTGGTCCAAGATCAGGAATATATGAACTAATTATTCCTCAAAATGAACCTGGAAGTTCTATCATGCCGGGTAAAGTGAATCCAACTCAATGCGAAGCCTTATCAATGGTTTGCACTCAGATAATGGGTCTTGAATATGCAGTCACAATGGCAAATTCTAGTGGCACTTTACAGATGAATGAATATAAGCCTCTTATTGGATTTAATATTCTCACAAGTTTAAAATTAATTAAAAATGTAATAGAAAACTTTACAATACATTTAGTTGATGGTATGGAACCTAATCAAAAGAAAATGAAGTTAAATTTAGAAAATTCACTAATGTTGGTTACAGCCATAGTGCCAAAAGTTGGTTATGAAAAAGCAGCTAAAATTGCAAACCTTGCCTTCAAAGAATCATTAAATTTAAAAGAGGCAACACTTAAATTAGGTTATTTAAACGAAGATGAATTTGATGAAGCAATGAATATCAGTTCAATGATTTGATTAAAAAAGTTTAAGAATTATTGTCAATTCTTTTTGTTGCAGGATTAATATCTTCAGAAACTTTCATAAGACTATTAGATTCAGAAACAGGAAAACGATTAATAGCTTTTAATGCTAGCTTTGCGTTGCTTTTTAATTTATTACTAACACCAATACAGTATTGAACTTGAGAAAGGACATCAATTGATCTTCTAATAATCCTCACTACATCGCCTTCGTCTAATGAAGTATTAAAAACCAAATCTTTCCATTTTTTTCCTCTTGCCCATTCAGAAATAATTCCAGTCAACTCTGTTTCTAAATAGATAGGAATTTCAATATGAAACTTATTTTGTTGAAAAGAGACTAATTTTCTTAAACCATCTAATTCATTAAAAACATCTATTACCTTTGAAGAGGGCTTGAAATTACACCAAAGATTAGGCCTCCTTACATCAACACATATAGCTTGAATAATTGCAGCTAACTCAGGAGGATCTAAATCGTCTAAATAACCACTAACTAAAACAAGACCAATCCATAATTCATTTTCACTTCTTATTGCACCCACTGTTTGTCCAACTTCTGTCAATTCCAAATCATTTAAACAACCAAAATGATTCAAAATTTGTATCAAATCGGTAAAAGTTCTCCAGTTATGATTTTCTTTATCCTCAAGAAGTTTTTTTCTAATATTTATTTCTTGTTCAACATCAATAATTCTTTTTCTATATTTCTTTAATTTCTTGGAGTCTCCAAATCTGTGTGCAGGATGATCAGTAACTGTTTTTTCTAAATTATTAATTTGTTGCTGTTGAGCCAAAACTTCCATTGTCAAATCATATTGAGGGGTTTGTAAATCATTTTTTTTAGAAACTTCAAAAATTCGATCCGCATAACACTGCGACATATCATCTCCCCTAAATACCTCTCCAGAAAAATACATCTTTGGCACTTCAAGTCCTAAGACATCAATTGCATCCAAATCATTAAAAATACTTACTATGTATGAGGGTTTTATAAGAATAAATAAATTATCAATTGTCAAACACAATAAACTCTTAATTTTTTGGGATTCATATATCTTCTTACAAATTAATCCTGGAACAATTTTTCTTTTTATTTGGGGTGCTTTGATTGAAATTAAGCTTCCATCTTTAATATATGGCAGTGCATTGGTTATCTCTTCTGATAATTTTTCTGCTGATTGTTTTTCTAAAATTTTCAAGAGTCTTCTCTCTTCTTTAAGACGATTTCTTAACTTTTCGTATGCATCAAAATCTTTCCATGAAACGTTAGATGTAATTTTTTTTAATTCAATTAAATCCTTATCTAAATTTTCAAGAATTATATTCTCACCTGATGATTCACCTAAATATAAAAAACTTCCAAAACTTCTTTTAATTAATTCTTTAGATTTCTCTAAAGTATAACTTTGTAAAAGATTAAGTACCATTCCATAGCTAGGAGTGAATTGACTTTCTAAAGAATTTGGTTTGCTAATAGCCAGTGCACTTGCTTCTTTGGCACCTTCGAATCTTGTTTGTAATGTAACAACATATCCCTGGGTATCTTTTCCTCTTCTTCCAGCTCTTCCTGACATTTGTAAAAATTCACTACTAAATAATAATCTATGCCCATCTTCTGTCCTTTTTGATAAAGAAGAAATAACAGTTGTTCTTGCGGGCATATTTATTCCTGCAGCAAGAGTTTCAGTTGCAAAAACAACTTTTATTAAACCTTGCTGAAATAATTCCTCAACCAATTCTTTCCATGCAGGCAATAATCCAGCATGATGAGATGCAATACCGCGTTTTAATGCCTCGCATTGAGATTTATCTTTAATTGCTTCCTGATTATTTTTAAGATAAACATCTAATTTTTGGGATATCATACTTGCTTCTGAATAACTTACTAAGGTTAAATCTTTTATATTCTCAATTGCCTTGTCACATCCTCTTCTACTAAAAATAAAATAAATAGCTGGCAACATATTTCGTTCAGCTAGTTTCGAAATCACAAAGCCAATTGAAGGAGACTTTGGTTGCATTATCCTACCCACTTTTCCTCTTATTTTCTGCCCTTTAGGAGCTCTCCAAATCTTACAGTTTGGATGAATTCCATTACCCTTATTATTTAAAAGTGGATGGAGGCCTTTAACACTACAAAAAATAAAATCAAGTGGGACTGGTCTCTTATCACTATTAATTAGTACTGTGGGCCCATGAACTTTTTCTATCCAATTTTGTAATTGATCTGCATTTGCTATTGTTGCTGATAAAGCTAATATTTGAGTTCTACTAGGGCAATGGATTATAGTTTCTTCCCAAACTGTGCCTCTTTGGGGGTCATTCATATAATGACATTCATCAAGAATCACAGATTCTAAATTTTCTAAGGGATCATCAAATTCATCAAATTCGCCATAAAGCATGTTCCTAAAAATCTCAGTCGTCATGACTAAGATTGGTGCTTCTCTATTTATGCTTATATCTCCAGTTAAAAGACCAACTTTATTCTCACCATATTGATTAGCAAAATCTCTAAACTTTTGGTTTGACAGGGCCTTTAAAGGCGTTGTATAAAAAACTCTGCTGTCATGAGATAAGCCTCTATATATAGCAAATTCACCTATCAATGTTTTACCCGAACCTGTTGGTGCCGTTAAAACAACAGAATTTCCGCTATTAATAGCTCGTATTGCTTCTAATTGGAAATCATCTAGTGGAAAGGGGAAATATTCCTCTAAATTAAGCAATAATTGTGATTGAAGAGAGGATGAGTTAACTTCTTAATATATGATCTATATAGATATTAATAAACAAAAAATACCTTGCAAACTTTAATAGTAAATCTAAATCTTTTTAATTAAATCAACTGTTTTATTTTACCAAAATGAAAAAAGTAAAAATTCCAAAAAATAGAATCCGTGAATTAAAAACATTTTCTTTAGGTAAAAAATCATTCGAACTTCTAAGTTTAAATTCACAAAATAAAAAACTTATAGACTTATGCAGTAATGATTATTTTGGATTAAGTAGGGACAAGGATTTAATAAAAGCTGCTTACGAAATAAGCTTGTTAGAGGGTATTGGTTCAGGAAGCTCTAGGTTTATTACAGGTTCAAGACCAATACATAAATTATTAGAAACAGAACTTGCCAATTGGCTTGATCAACAAAAAGTATTACTTTTCCCAAGCGGATTTCAAGCAAATATAGCCGCTATCCAGGCTTTAGCAAACAGAAATAGTATCGTAATAGCAGATAAATTGATCCATAACTCTTTATTGGTTGGAGTCAAAGCTGCTCAAGCAAAACTAATTCGATTTTCACACAATAATTTAAAAGATTTAGAAGATAAAATCATTAAATCTAACCCTACAAAAAATTCCATTTTAGTTGTTGTTGAATCTCTTTATAGCATGGAGGGATCAATTGCTCCGCTCAGAGAAATAACGGAAATTTGCAAAAAAAATAGTGTTCAATTATTAGTTGACGAAGCTCATGCAATTGGGATCTTGGGCCCTGAAGGCAGGGGTTTAAGTTTTAATTATCGTTCAGATATAACCATGATTACTGGAACTTTTGGAAAAGCATTTGGAAGCGGTGGGGCTTTTATAGCTTCCAATTTAGAAATTGGAGAATATCTTATCCAAACAAGTGGTGCATTCAGATATACAACCGCACTTGCGCCATCTCTAGCTGCTGGGGCGCTAGAAGGTTTAAAAAAAATTTTAGAAAATAAAGAATGGGGTAATGATTTATTATCTTCTGCGAATGTATGGAAAGATGAAATTATTAAAAATCTAAGTTTTCCAGTTCAGGGAGATTGTCACATTTTGTCAATTATTACTGGCCAAGAAGAGAAGGCAATTTATCTACAAAAATATCTCGAAGAAAATGGGTTTTTAGCAATTGCGATAAGACCTCCAACTGTTCCAGTGGGGCAATCAAGAATCAGAATAACAATACGAAGAAACTTAGATTTTAATTTGCTAAAGAATTTCATTGCAGTATTAAAAGAGTTTAAATGAAACAAATTATTACTCAACATGGGTGGGGACTAAATAAATATTTCTGGGATGATTATAAAGTTGATTTTTTAAATAATAATTGGCATTGGCAAGATAATGAAAGGGGCTATTTTTCGACAAATAATTATCAAGCAAAATGGATTAAAAGCGAATCTAAAAAAGAAATCAGAATGACTTTATGCCATTCATTTGGTTTTCATTTAATGCAAAAAAAAATTTTAAAAGAAGCAACTCATATTGTTCTTATAAATTCTTTTAATAATTTTCTTCCTTTAAGTAATAAGAGAAACTTTATTTTGAGGTCTCTAAAAAGAATGGAAACAAAAATCATAAAAGATGAACATAAGGATATGTTGAAAGAATTTATAAATAGATCATTTATGCCAAATCATATGAATAATGGTTTTAAAAATATCTTTTATAAAAGTCTAGAGAGTTTAAATAAAACTCTTCTTTTAAGTGATTTAAAGCAACTTTACATCGATAGAGATTTTCCAGTATTTTTAAGAAAAGATTGCAAAATTATTTTTATAAAATCAGAAAATGATTTGATTCTTGACAACGAATCAAATAATAACTTTTTAGATTCCTTAAATAAAACACTTGATAGGAAGCCAATTTTAATTAAATTAGCTCAACAAGGTCATTGTTTGAATAATTTAAATTTATACGAGATCTTACTTAATAAACTTAATGAGTGAAATGGATAGTAAGAAGTGGAATGAGAAAATAAAAAATAATTTCAATGATGCTGCATATCGGTATTTAGAGCATTCAAATATTCAGAAATTTTTTGCAAAAAAGATTGTTCAATTTATAAAAGAATTAAATCCCCAAAAAATAGGTGAATGGATAGATCTAGGATCAGGACCAGGACTATTAGCAGATGAAATAGAAAAAAATTTTTCTTCCCAAAAAGTGTCCAGAATTGATTTCAGCAAGAAAATGCTGCTTGAGAATAAATTATCTAAAAAAAAAATTTTATGGGATTTGAATAATGATTTACCTCCTGAAATAAATAACTGTTCTCTATTAACATCTAACTTTTGTATACATTGGTTAAACAACCCAGAAAAGATAATAAAAAATTGGTTTAGCAAATTAACACCTGGAGGTTTTTTAATCATTTCATATCCAACAAAAGATTGTTTTCCTGAATGGAAAGATACTTGTAAAAAAATTGATATTGAATATAGTGGTCTTAATTTCCTTTGCTCTAAAGAATTATTAAAAGATTTCAAATCAACTGAAATACATTATTCAGAACAGTTTAATTATCTTGAAAATTTTGAAGATATATATAAGCTTTTTAGAAGCATAAAAAATGTAGGAGCACAATCAACAAATTGTAAACGCAAAACAGTGAAAGAGTTAAAGGAAATTCAAAAGTTTTGGCCAAAGAATTACAATAATACAGTGAACCTTTCATGGCAAATTGAGATTCAAATCATAAAGAAATTATGAGTAGTCACAAAAATATTTTCAAATTTATAATTTGTGGAACAGATACTGATATTGGGAAAACTTTAATAAGCTCTTTTTTCGTTAAAGGATTAAATTCCTTTTATTGGAAGCCTATTCAAAGTGGTATTGAATCGCAAACTGATAGTCAAACTGTTGAAAAACTTTCACAAGTCAGTAAAGAGAAAATAATTAAAGAAGCTTATGTCTTTACAAAACCTCTATCTCCTCATTGGGCTGCTGAAATAGATCAAAAAACTATTAACTTTGACATGTTGAGATTGCCAAAAGTAAAAGGCTCATTAATTGTAGAAACTGCAGGTGGATTAATGGTTCCAATAACACGCAATTTTTTACAAATAGATCAAATAAAACAATGGAATCTTCCAGTAATACTTGTATGTAAGAGTTCACTTGGCACTCTTAATCATACCCTGCTTAGTATTGAGGCCTTAAAACGACGAAATATTGAGATTTTAGGTTTAGTAGTCAATGGCGAAAAACACCTAGATAATCCAAAAACTCTAGTTGATTTTAGTGGTATTCCTTTAATTGCTGAATTTCCTTACATCAAAAAAATGGATTCAAATAATTTAGATATACTATGGAAAGAACTTGAAATTAAAAATAAGTTGATCTCACTTTTAAACTCAAAAATAAGTTAAATGAAATCTTTGGATTCAAAAACTCCAAATCAAGATTGGCACCCAAATATTTGGCCACCTTTTACACAAATCAATAACAGTAAACCGCAAATAGAAGTAACTCATGGTAAGGATGCTCTCCTATTTACTAAAAATCCTAAAAAAGAGCTAATAGATGCAATTAGTAGTTGGTGGGTAACTCTTCATGGTCATAGTAACGAATATATTGCGGATGCCATTTTTATTCAATCAAAAAAACTTGAGCAAGTTATATTTGCTGATTTTTTACATCCACAGGCAAAAAAATTGGCGGAAAGACTTAGTGAATTAACAAAACTAGAAAGATTATTCTTTTCTGATAACGGTTCTACTGCAGTAGAAGTCGCTTTAAAAATTGCCTTCCAATCATGGCAAAATAAAGGAGAGACAAGAACTCAAATAGTAGCTTTTGATGGCGCCTATCATGGCGATACATTTGGAGCAATGGCTTTAGGTGAGAGAAATATTTTTAATGAGAATTTCGATAATCTTATGTTCCCAGTTAGGAGAGTCCCCTGGCCTTCAACTTGGATGAACGATGAAGAAGTAGAAAATAAAGAAAATGAGGCGATCCAAAAATTAGAAACTCTACTTAAAACTCCCACAGTTGCAGTAATCCTTGAGCCACTTGTTCAAGGAGCAGGAGGAATGAATATGGTTAGGCCTCAGTTTATAAAAAAAGTTTCAGAAATAATAAAAAATAATAATTCTTTGTTAATTGCTGATGAAGTTTTGACTGGGTTTGGAAGATGTGGAAGTCTTTTTGCGTTTCAAAAGGCAAAAATCGTTCCTGATTTAATAAGTATTTCAAAAGGCTTAACTGGTGGATTTTTACCAATGGGAATAACTTTATGTAAAGAAAAAATTTTTCAATCCTTTATTGATGATTCCCCAAGAAAAACTTTTTGGCATGGACATAGTTTTACTGCTAATCCTTTAGGTTGTGCTGCCGCTAATGCTAGCCTTGATTTATTAGAAAAAGAACCTCAAAAATACCTTTCATTTGAAGAAAAACATTTATCTCACTTAATTAAATTTAAAAAATTACCTTATATAAAAAAAATAAGGGTATCCGGCACAATTGCTGCCTTCGATTTAGATATTGGGGACAAAAAAGGTTATTTCAACAATATTGGGAAAGAAATAAAGAGTCTTGCAATTAAGCAAGGTTTATTTATTAGACCCCTCGGTAATGTTATTTATCTCTTGCCACCTCTCTGTATAACCGATGATCAATTAGAAAAAAGTTACTGGATAATAAGTCAAATCTTAGAAAATCTTTAGACAGAAATTTAAGGTCCCTGCAGTATTGCATTTTCCACATCTTCTCTATTAATGCAATAGGAAAATAGTCTTTTAGTTTCTTGTCCTTCACTTTCCCAGATAACACTTAAATCTTCTTGTTCAAAAATAATAGTTGCATTCCAATTTGAAAGTAACAGATACCATTTAGATGGATTATTAATATCCTTCACAGCACCTAAATCAGTTAACCACAGTTCCAATGATTGAAGTGAATTTTGATTGATAGGTTTTTTGGAGGGATTCACAGACTTTTTAAAAAATTATTTAATGAGCCAAAGAGGTATTGTCTCTAATTCTTTTCCAGTAAAAGAAGCAATAAAAATTGAACAAATTAAACTTATAGAAATGATAATAATTAAAAGAAACAACGAAAACAATTCCCCATTCGAAAAAGGTCTTCTATTTCCTAATAAATTTTGATTATTAGAATCGATTACTAAATTATTTAAAACGTTACTATTTTTTGTACTTCTAGAGTTTTCTTTTAGTTTGTCATCATATATTTTCCTTAAATTACTATTATTTAAATGTTCATAAGCTTCAAGAACTTCTTGAAATTTACTTTTAGCAACATCAATTTCTAATGAAGTTGTATCGGGATGCAACTCAATAGAAAGTTTACAAAACGCCTTTCTTAATTCATGATTGGATGCATTTTCATTTACACCTAAAACTTTGTAATAGGAAGTTTCCCCTTTCAAAATAATTTTTTATTAATATTGTAATTCTAATAAATTTTTACTAAATAGAATGTATTTAATGGATGGTTAAAATTCATATTTATAACGAAATGAAAAAACAAGACATTCCAGAAGAAATTCTTTCCTTAATAACTGAAGAAGAAATAAATTTATTTCAAGAGTTACAAATTAAAATTAAAGAATTAAATAATAAAACCAATCTCACAAGATTAACTGATGGGGATGATTATTGGGTATCTCAAGTTTTTGACAGCATTTGGCCATTCAAAGCTTTCACGAATATTAATTTTGATAGTAAAAAGTTTTTAGATATTGGATCAGGCTGTGGCTTCCCAGGTTTAGCTTATGCCATAACTCATCCTAATTCTGAGATATACCTAATTGATTCTTTGAAAAAGAAAACAGATGCAATAAAATTTTTAGTTGAACAGATCAATTTCAAAAACAATATTCATGTAATAAATGATCGTATTGAGAACTTAGCCCACCAATCGTCAATGAGAAATAATTTTAATATTGCAACAACTAGAGCGGTTAGTAATCCATCAACAGTTTCAGAATATATACTACCAATGTTAAAAAAAGAAGGGTTTGGAGTTTTATATTGTGGCAAATGGACGAATCAAGAAAGCAAAAATCTATATAAAACTTTAGAAATTTTAGAAGGGAAAGTTAAAGATAAAAAAGAGATAATATTACCAAGAAATAAAGGCACCCGAAATATTATTCTTATTCAACCAAAAAATATTTGTCCTAAAATCTACCCAAGAAAAGTTGGCAAACCTCAGAAAAATCCATTATGAAATTATTTTTTTGATAATCTTTTAGCAACTTTATCCCCAAACTTTTCTTTTAAAGTTCTCAATTTTCTTATAACTTTTTTTGGATTTATATGACCTTCTAATACTCTCAATAATTGGACCTCAGAAACATCCATATCTATTGAATTAGAGTTATTTCCTGGGAACCAGTGACCTCCATTACCAAGCAATTGATATCTAGCTTTTGCAAACCCTTCCATATCCAACCAATCAATTAAATTTGAAAGCCAAAGTAGCACGGGAATATTAATATTTCCCGGCGTATATTCCCAACTAGGCAAATTTCTATTCCAATTTTGATGCCATTCTAAACCCAAAGAATTAATTGATTCCTGCCTTAATCTGTTTATTATCTTTGGTACATACTTCTCAGAGTCTGATAACAAAGAGACAGCTTCTAAATGCAAATCAAAATCCGCCTCTTTTGCAATACCCACACTAAGAGTATGGACATTTTGATTTCTTAAGCAAAAGAGATCGTTAAAAACTATAGGATGAAGTGGCTTACAAAATTCCAACATTTTTTTTGAGGGAGTATGAAGATGTCCCCCTTTATCAGTAGGACTAATTATAAAAACCCCAAGATCATACTTTTTTGCCAAATTTATAACCTTTGTATTTTCTTGATTGATGAAATACCAGTGCAAATTTACATAATCAAAAAGGTTTGTTGATATAGCCTTCTCGATTAGAGAAGATTTTCCATGAGTTGAAAATCCAATAGAACCAATTAGATTTTCTTTTTGCAAATTTCTTAATATGTCAATACAACCTCCATCTTTAATAGCATGATGTAAATGTTCATCTGTATTAATGCCATGTATTGCTAGCAAATCAATTCTTTTAACTTTTAATTTTTCAATACTTGTCATAACATCTCTCTCAAAAATTTCTGGATCACTATCTGGAGGGATCTTAGTTTGAATAATGTTTGGGATTTTTTTTAAATTTTTAAAACCCATTCCTAATTGCACCTCAGAAGTCCCATAATATTTAGCAGTTTCGACATGACTTAAGCCATATTTGTTTGCTAGATTTAAAATATTTTCTACTTTATTTTGTTCATCATATGAAATCTCAGAAAAATCTAATTGTTCCCAACTCTTTTGAAATCTCATACCACCTAGAGATAAAATAGGGATATTCAGATTGGTTCGACCAAATCTCCGATATTGCATCTTTTTAAAAATTAATGTTTATTCATTCTTGGTGGTTTTCCAAATGATTGAAACATATCCCTATCGAGACTGTTCTCTAGATCATCCAATTCTTCAAAATTCACCCAGTGAATACAATCAACAGGGCACGTATCTATCGCTTCTTGTATAACATCAGCACTATCTCCATCTTGTCGCATAGCTCGACTTCTACCATGAAATTCATCTACCATGAAAGTGTTCGAAGCTACGTGTACACAATACTGGCAACCAATGCATTTAGCCTCATCAACCCAAACTGCTTTTTCTGCTAACTTTCCACCAAGTACAGGCTCAAAGCCTGTAATTTCAATATTCTCTTCAAAATTATCAAATGGATCTGTTAAATCCATAATATAAGGTTAATTATCCCACTTGGTTAAAACCAATTCAATAGAGCCATCATTTTGATTTTTTTGTTCTACGATTTGGTAACCATCCTCTTTTGTTTTGGAAATAATTGTTTCATAGGCATACATTTGAGTAACCTTAGAGATAAATCTTTCTACTGGTAGATCAAATTTCCACAGATCTAAATCAGTAACTAATTCATATGCATTTGAATTGTTGTCCCATTTAAATCCAACTTTAGTATCGCCAGGAAGATTCATGCTTATATCAACAGCTGTAAACTTACCTTTGTAACCTTTAACAAACTTCTCTTCTTGATTAATTATGTAACCAAGATTATTTAAAGCTTTAATTAATGGCTCTGAATCTTTGAGCTGAGTTTTAATTGTACTAAAGTGGGACATTAGATTCGTGGTTGAATTGTTTTAATTTTTCATTTTGATTAGAGATGAAAGCATCAGAAGTTTTATTTTTTACTGTTACTTTTCCAAGAGCATCTTCAAGGTTTCTTGTAGCATCATTACATGAACTACCAGCAAACCCCTCTACTGACTCTTCAACTCTTCCGTCTTGATGAATTTTGAATCTCAATGTTTTTTGAGGCATTAAATTCAAGTACTGAGTACTTTTACTTTATATAGAATAACGAAATTTTTTTGTTTCAGTTGGTACAAGTTAATTAATTTTAATTTTTATATGGAATATCTAATAAATAAACTTTTTCCATCATGTGCTTATAAAAAATTAAGAAATTTAGTTATAAAAACCTTGCATCCCCATTGAATCCAAGGCAGTTTTTGCTTCTTCCATAACGGAGGGTTCTTTATCAAAAAGAGCTATCTTGGTACATTCATCAACGAAACTTTCTTGAAATGTATTATTTAATTTTTCGTACAATCTACACAATGACCAGATGCAATTACTTCTTACACCCGATTCATTATCTATTTTTAAACTTATTAAAAGTTGTTCTGCTGCCAATTGAGCATTTTTCAAAGAAACATTTCCAATTTCAGCTAAAGAACTAGATGCCCATAACCTTACTGCAGCGACATCGTTCTTCAAAGCATTTATTAATGGCTCCAAAACAATTTGATTATCATAATTAGCTAAGCTCCATGCTGTCGCTCTTCTGACATAAGCATTATCGTCAGTCTCAAGAAGACTAACAAGTTTCTCGACCGCGCTTGGGCATGGATTACGACCCAATGCATATACAACACTCATTCTTTCAACAGGACAAGGTTGATCAAGCAATGGTAACAAAAGGGGAAAAGATCTTGAATCTCTAAATTCACAAAATATTCTTAATCCCTGTATTCTTTCTTCTCTGTTACCTTTTAGCATTTTTAATGCTTCATTGCACTCCTGAGTTATGTTTAACCCTTTTGGAAAAGAATCTTCATCAATTTGCTCTAAAGGATCTATTTCAATTTCTAAGGCTAATTCTTTCGCTAAAACATCTGGATCAACAGCGATATCAACTAAGCTTTCTTTATTGGGATCCTTATTTTTTGTCATTTTGAAAAACTAAAAATATTAATTTATAGGGGCAGGAGACATCATATCTCCTGGCAACCAAATTCTTGCACTTACCGCTAAGAAGGCAATCCCAAAGAGTGAGACGATAGCGAAAGGTAAAATTTTTGTCTTAATAAAACCCAAAGATTTAAGATTAATTAACACAATAATAACGCGTTCAAGATACTTTTAAAAAAATTTTTATTAGATAATATTATTTATTTTTTGCATTTTGTCTTAACTGACCACATGCAGCATTTTTATCTAGACCTCTGCTTTTTCGCAAGCTAACAGCGATGCCATTTTTAACAAGTCTAGATTGAAATAATTGGAGATTTTTTAAAGAGGTTCGTTGAAATTCAACCTCGTCAATTTGGTTATACTGTATTAAATTTACGTGACATTGAAAACCTTTCAGCAAATTACTCAATTCATAAGCATGTTCTAATTTGTCATTCACCCCACTTAGCATTAGATATTCAAAACTTACCCTCCGACCAGTTTTTCTTACGTATGTCTTACAGTCTTCGATAATATTCTTGATTTCATAGTTTTTTGCACTAGGTATTATCGTCTCTCTTGTTTTTTGATTTGAAGCATGGAGGCTAATTGCTAATGTAAATTGACAATTACCCAAAATTTGAAAAGACTTTTCTGATAATTTACTTATCATTTTTGGAACAGCCACTGTGCTTACGGTTATCTTTCTCTGACTGATCTGAAAATCATTATTTATAGATCTAATTGACAAAAGTAAGTCATCAATATTCAATAAGGGCTCGCCCATACCCATGAAAACAATATTAGTTACTTTTCTATTCATTTCATTTTCGATAAATAAAATTTGATCTAAAATTTCACTTGCTTTTAAAGATCTCTTCAAACCTTCCTTGCCAGTTGCACAAAATTTGCAGTCCATTGGGCAACCAACTTGACTAGAGAGACAAGCAGTTAATCTTTTTTCAGTTGGTATACCAACGCACTCAATACTTTCATTATCTTCTGTAGAAAGTAATAATTTTAAAGTACCATCGTTAGCTAGATTTCTTTCTTTAATAATCAGCTCACTTACCTTAAAACCATCATCCTTTAACCTTACTCTAAAATCTAAAGGTAAAACTTCTATTTGATCAATATTTTTTTTCTTATTTCTATAGTTATAAATCCAATTATAGATTTGGCGACCCCTAAAAGCAGCCTGCCCATAATCTAAAGCTACATTTTCTAAATCCCTAATACTACTTCCAAGAAGATTTTTCAAATTTAGTAGTCTTTATTTAAAAACTATTTTTACCATAACAGCAAACCATGTTTTAGAAAGAATTCTGTAAGAATAAGCGCAACAAAGCCAATCATGGCCATTCTTCCATTAAGCCTTTCATTATAAAAATGGAATCCATAACGGGGTAATTTTCTTTTGGGTACAATTTCTGGCTTAATCATCACTTACAAATTTAAAAATCAATTCTAGCCACTAAATCTAATAATAGATAATATTTATTCATCAGACAGAAGGCCCTCCTCCTGCAATCCCTCCAATGCGGCAGGATCTGGTAATTGATCTTCAGAAAATTGATTTTCAGCATTAGGCCTTGCGAAGGCCGCAAAATTACTCGAAGAAGGATCTATTCCATGTCGATTTCTCGTTGTCTCCAAATCTTCATCACTAGGATCATCAAGTATTGCAGTAGAACTTACGGCAGGTGTTTGTGGCATATCAACTGTATAATCTGGCCTTAAGTTCTGTGCTCTTCTGTAGCCACCAGATTCTTCTGCAAGAATATCGGGATGAGGACCAGCTTCTGAAGATAATTCTTCCACAAAACCGCTAAAACCTGTACCTGCAGGTATTAATCTTCCGATGATGACATTTTCTTTTAAACCTCTTAACCAATCAGATTTACCTTCAATCGCAGCTTCTGTAAGAACCCTTGTTGTTTCTTGGAACGATGCTGCTGAAATAAAGCTATCTGTATTGAGAGAGGCTTTAGTAATCCCCAACAAAACAGGAGTAAATTCTGCTGGAGCTCCTCCTGTAATTGCCATTGCTTGGTTTGTATCTTCTACTTGCCTCAACTCTATGAGTTCACCTGGCAAAAGAGTAGTATCCCCAGCATCTTCTATACGGACTTTACTTGTCATCTGTCTAACAATAACTTCAATATGCTTATCATCGATTGCTACACCCTGCGACTTATAAACATTTTGTACCTCACTTACCATACTTCTTTGTAGTTTTGATATAGATTCTCGAGCTGCATCTAAAAGAGGTTTTTGATCTTTTAAATCATTAAAGTAGCAATCTAATAGTTCATGTGGATTAATTGGACCATCAGTTAAAGATTCTCCACCTTTAACTTGTTGTCCATCACTAACCATTATATTTTTTCCAATTAATAATTGATATTCATTAACTAAATCATCTTTTTCAATAACTGATAAAGAAACTGATTCTTCATCATTACCTTGTTTAATCTGAACAATTCCAGATTTTTTACATAGAATTGCTGAATCTCTGGGTCTCCTTGCTTCTAATAACTCTTCAATACGAGGTAATCCTTGTACGATATCTCCAGTTTTTTGCCTTTCAAAAACAAGTAAAGCTAAACCATCTCCCCTAAGAACCAAGTCTCCATCTTTAACATGCAAAACTGAATCAGGAGAAACCATATAGGGCCTGCCAAGTCTTAAAGTTACTAAACTATTAGAAATCTCCTCTATTTCTCCACAAGAAGTTGATTTTACTGAATCACTAATAGGATCACCATCAACTACACGATCACCAACTTTAACTACTGCTTTACCACTAATTTTAATTTTAATTTTATCTTCTTCTCTTTCAACAATTAATCTTCTTATTGGCTCATCATCAACAACATTTGGTAATTGAACCAATCCCTTCTCTTTACAAAGAATTTGAGTAGTAGCTATTACATCTCCTGCTTTGACTACTTGGTTATTTTTGACTTGCAGTTCTGTATGTGTTGAACCATGACTGGAATCAGACATAGTATCTCTTCTTACGAGAATAGACTCCAATATTACTAAATTTAATCTATTGATTGATGCATCATTTTTATCTTCAATAGACTCGACGTCAATAGTCATTTGAGGAGTAGCATTAAAGCTTTCAATACTTAAATGTGTTCTAAGTAATTCAACCCCTTCAACTGATTTTATCAATTCACCATCTTTATAGGTAAGCCTTTGGATAGCTTTCAAGCCTAAATGTGGACCTTTTTCCTGTGTAACATGAGATAGTTGGGGTAATTGGGCCTGGTCAGGAATAGTAAATTCTTCAACAGTTCTTAATAACAAGCCTCGACATTTAGGTGTTTCTAATTTTTGGACAAATAAAATTTCTTTATTATCAACACCATCTAAAATCTTTTCTCCTGGATTTACAAGATTTCCTTCTTCTGTAAATCTATTCAAAACTTCTTCATCATCACACTCATGAAAAGTTCCGTTTCTTACAGTTATTTCACGAAGGATATCATTTTTTTGCGTAACTGTAACAATGCCTGATGTTTGACTAAAAATATCTTTTACAACTTCTGTTCCAGCTTCAATCCATTTCATATCTTCAATCATTAGAAGAGATATATCCTTATTGATTTCATGAGTCTCTTGCGGAATCCAGAGCAATGTCCCTCCTTGACTTACTTCAAAACCATTTTTGGATGATCTCGCTTTTTTGACACTTAATCCCGGTGCATATTTTACTAGACCGCCTGTTTTTGTACGGAACCTTTCATCCGTTAAATCTGCTATTACCTCACCATTGCTAACTTTACTTCCTGGGGAAATGTTTAAACGATAAGATGTACCATCACTTGATTCCAAATTATATATTTGACCTGAGTGAGTAGATTCTTCAATTAATTTAAAGTTAGTTAGAGACATTGAAGTAGTAACAATCTGAACTTCTCTTGAATCTCCTATTGATTCTCTTAATCGAACTTGTCCGCCAAACTCACTTGATTGACTTGCTTCTGCCAAAACTGTCCCTTCATCTATAGATTTCCCAGGTGATATAACCGGTCTTGCATTTGGTGGCAAGTTATAAACATCTCCAGCTAAAACCCACAATCTGCCTAATCTTTGAGCTTTTAAGGTAATATTACCCTGCCTATCTGTTACTTCCTTTGGTTGAATAATCTTATCGTACCTAACTTGACCAGCCAAATCACAAATAACATCCTTTGTTGCTTTTTCAACACTCTTTTTCACGGTTCCAGCAGTAATCTGAGCAACAGTTATATCAGAACTAATTTGTTCACCGTCATCTACAAATAAAAGCGATCCACTAGAAACTTCAATTTTTTGAGCTTTGCCAGAATTATTTTCTAATGGAACTATCTTAAGTATGAAATCAACTTCTGCTTGTTTAGCTTCTACGCCATGTGGAGTTCGATAACCTCTAACCTTTGCTTTTGAGCTAAATTCAACTTTACCAGAAATTTTTGATCTTACAACTCCACTTTCGGCAGTTGATACACCTCCAGTATGGAAAGTTCTCATCGTCAATTGAGTTCCTGGCTCGCCAATCGATTGGGCAGCAATAATTCCAACTGCCTCTCCTAAATCAACCAAATGATTATGAGCCAACGCCCATCCGTAGCACCTCCTACAAACGGATCTGTTAGCTTCACATGTTAATGGGGATCTTATTTTTACTTCACTAATAGATGCTTTCTCAATTTCTCCTGACAATGCAGGATCTATAGCAGTGTTTTGAGGAGCAACAAGGTTTTCTTCAGCATCAAAAATATCCTCAGCGGTAAGCCTACCAAGAAGCCTTGCTCCAAATTTACCATCTTCAGCTTCAACAACTATTGATCGTTCTGTTCCACAATCTTCTTCTCTTACAATTACATCTTGAGCCACATCAACTAATCTTCGAGTTAAATAACCAGAATCAGCAGTTCTTAAGGCAGTATCCACCAATCCTTTCCTTGCTCCATAAGAAGAAATTACATATTCAGTAACAGTGAGCCCCTCTCTAAAATTAGTTCTTATTGGCAGGTCAATGATTTCTCCTTGAGGATTAGCCATCAATCCCCTCATACCCACAAGTTGTCTTACCTGAGACATATTACCCCTCGCTCCTGAATTGGCCATCATCCAAACGGAATTAAGTGGATCATTTTGATTAAAATTATTCTTTACAGCATCTACCAATCTTTCATTAGTTTCAGTCCATGTATCTATAACTTTTGTATGCCTTTCAACTTCGGTAATTTCACCAAGTCTATAGCATTCTTCTGTTGCAGATATTTGCTCTTCAGCTTGTCCTATTAAATCTTGTTTAGCTTCAGGAACTTTTAAGTCATCTACTGAGATAGAGACCGCTGCTTGGGTAGCATATTTAAATCCTAAATCCTTTAGATTATCTGCCATAGCTGCAGTTATAGCTGTTCCATGAGTTTTATAAGCCCAAGAGACTAAATTTTTTAAGGCTTTCTTATCAACTACCTTATTTTTAAATGATGGGGGCGTTTTAGCGAGATCAGGCATTGTAACTTGATTGTTCTTTTTTGAGTTTTTTGTAGTTTTACGAACTCTGGATGTTTTTTTAGATTTAGATGAAGTCATGATTTTTGGATAAATAAAAAATAGTTTTTAAAGATTACGTTTTAGATACAGAATCGATGATGGTATAGTTCATAACCACTCTCCCAACAGTTGTCAGAACAAATCTACTTATTAAATTATTATCAGAGTCAAATCTGTCCCTTCTTAAATTCCAGATTTCTAATCTTGAACCATCTTCTAGCTCTTGAGTTTTTTGTGGGCTACGCATTTCGTCTTCATCTTCAACTTCTCCATTAAATCTAACCCAAACCCATTCATGCAAGCTGAGTCGTTTATCTTCAAAGGCAAAAATGACATCTTCTAATGAAGCAAAAGTAGTCTTATTATCTCCAAATTCTGGTTGTTGATAATTCGGTTGCAAAGCTGTCAGATAATAAGATCCTAAAACCATATCTTGTGATGGAGTCACAATTGGTTCCCCAGTAGCAGGAGAAAGAATATTATTACTAGCCAACATAAGCATGCGTGCTTCAGTTTGTGCCTCTAAAGCTAAAGGAACATGAACTGCCATTTGATCTCCATCAAAGTCAGCATTGAATGCAGGACAAACTAAAGGATGAAGTTGTATTGCTCTACCTCCAACTAATTTCGGTTCAAAAGCTTGAATTCCTAAACGATGCAGGGTAGGGGCTCTATTTAAGAGAATTGGGTGACCTTCAATAACTTCTTGAAGTACCTGCATAACTTCGTCATCAGCTTTTTGTATTAATTTTTTTGCAGCTTTAATATTATTCACAATATTTTGTCGTATCAATCTATGAATTACAAAAGGTTGAAAGAGTTCTATTGCCATTTCTTTTGGGAGACCACACTGATGCATTTTTAATTTTGGACCCACAACTATTACAGATCTTCCTGAATAGTCAACACGCTTTCCAAGAAGATTCTGTCTAAATCTTCCTTGTTTTCCTTCAATTATGTCACTTAGGGACTTAAGAGCTCTATTATTTGCTCCAACAACAGTCCTACCTCTTCTTCCATTATCTATAAGGGCATCAACTGCCTCCTGAAGCATTCTTTTTTCATTTCTTACTATAATTTCAGGAGCTAAAATTTCTTGAAGCCTAGCCAGTCTGTTATTTCTATTTATCACTCTTCTATATAAGTCATTTAAATCTGAAGTTGCAAATCTTCCTCCATCAAGCTGAACCATAGGTCTCAGATCAGGAGGTATAACTGGTATTGCATCTAAAACCATCCATTCTGGTTTTGCATTAGTTGCAATGAAATTATCAATAACTCTTATCCTTTTTATAAGCTTTGCCCTCTTTTGACCTTTGCTATTAGTAATTTCTTCTCTAAGCTCTTCAGCAACCTGATTTAAATCAAGGTCCTCAAGTAATTGCTTCAGTGCTTCAGCACCAATTCCAACAAAAGGTTCATTTTCTATAGTTGAATCTTCAGCATAAATTTCATCTTCAATTTCCAGCCACTCATCCTCAGTGAGCAATTGCTTATATTTAAGTTCTTTATGATCACCTGGATCTAAAACGACATAACAATTAAAATAAACTATTTGTTCTACATCCCTAAGCGGAATATCCAAAAGTATTGCAACGTAACTAGGGATTCCTTTCAAATACCAAACATGGGAAACTGGCGCAGCGAGTTTTATGTAGCCCATCCTATGTCTTCTGACTCTACTTTCAGTTACTTCAACCCCACATCTCTCACAAACAATGCCACGATGTCTTACCCTTTTGTACTTTCCACAATGGCATTCCCAATCTTTAGATGGCCCAAAAATCTTTTCACAAAACAATCCATCCATTTCTGGTTTAAGTGTCCTGTAATTAATAGTTTCAGGTTTCGTAACTTCACCAACTATTTGTCCATTGGGCAATGTCCTCTGACCCCAATCCATTATTCTTTGAGGAGAAGCTATTGAAATTTTGACGTAATCAAAGTGATTTTCAGTTCTTAAGTTGCTGTTTGTCATTTTTGGCGAATTTAAATTAAAAGGTTCTAATTGAGTAATTAATTAATCTTCCTCATATTCAGAGGTTCCGAGTGATTCGTAAGTCGGCCTTGATGGAGTATTTCTTCTCGGATTGATATCTTGCATTAAATCTACCTCTTTTCCTTCATCTGTATAAACCCCTATATCCAAACCTAGAGATTGTAATTCCCTCATAAGAACTTTAAATGACTCAGGCGTACCAGGCCTTGGGATCGGTTTACCTTTTACGATCGCATTAAGCGCTTCATTTCTTCCTTGCATATCATCAGATTTAACAGTTAACAATTCCTGAAGAGTATAAGCAGCTCCATAAGCTTCAAGAGCCCATACTTCCATTTCTCCAAGCCTTTGCCCACCTTGCTGAGCTTTACCGCCCAAGGGTTGCTGTGTAACTAAAGAGTAAGGACCAGTGGATCTTGCATGAATTTTATCATCCACCAAATGGACTAATTTGAGGAAGTGAGAGTATCCAACAGCAACTGGCTGATCGAATGGTTCCCCTGTTCTACCATCTTTAAGTAATAACTTTCCAGGATCTTCAGGATTGTAAACCCATGCTTTACCTGGCTGTTTTGAAGCTTCCTCTAAAAATGCTTGAACAGTTTGATGTGATTTTTCAGCTCCATACATTTCATCGAATGGTACAACTTTAACCCGGCAATTTAAGTTGGAGGCTGCCCAGCCCATCAATAATTCAAAAACTTGACCTACATTCATCCTACTTGGAACTCCTAATGGATTCAGAACTATATCCACAGGGGTTCCATCAGGTAAATAAGGCATATCTTCTCTTGGTAAGATTCTGCTAATAATTCCTTTATTTCCATGCCTCCCAGCCATTTTGTCACCCACTTGAATTTTCCTTCTCTGAGCCACATAAACTCTAACAACCATGTTGGCTCCTGGAGGTAATTCATCACCTTGTTCTCTAGTATAAATGCGAACATCCAAAACCCTTCCCTTTTCAGTTTTAGGTACCCTGAGGGAATTATCTCTAACATCTCGAGCCTTTTCACCGAAAATAGCTCTTAACAGTTTTTCTTCTGGTGGTTGGTCTGATTCCCCTTTCGGAGTCACTTTTCCTACAAGAATATCTCCACTCTCGACAAAAGCACCAATCCTAATAATTCCCATCTCATCAAGATTATTCAAGCTTTCTTCCGAGATATTAGGAATCTCTCTTGTTATTTCTTCAGGTCCTAGCTTCGTTTGTCTTGCTTCAATTTCATATTTTTCAATATGTACTGAGGTATATAAATCATCAGTTACCATCCTCTCGCTCACAAGTATGGCATCTTCATAGTTGTATCCCTCCCATGGCATGTAAGCAATTAAAACATTTTGGCCAAGGGCTATTTCGCCTCCTTCACATGCGGAGCCATCTGCTAAAACCTGACCAGATATAACTTTATCTCCAATTTTCACAATAGGTCTTTGGTTGAGACAGGTATCTTGATTTGATCTTTGATATTTCTGAAGATAGTGAAAATGTTCATTACCATGCTCATCTTTAACGACAATTTCATTAGCGTCTACATAAGATACAGTTCCATTAACTTTTGTTATAGGAACCATTCCCGAATCTCTTGCAACTTGAGATTCTAAACCTGTACCAACTAAAGGGCGTTCTGGCCTTAGCAATGGAACGGCTTGGCGTTGCATATTTGATCCCATGAGAGCTCTATTAGCATCATCATGTTCCAAGAAAGGAATAAGTGAAGTAGCAACTGAAATTACCTGAACGGGAGAAAGCTGAACATAATCAACTTGATGAGGAGGGACTTTTTCAAAATCCTGTCTGTATCTTACTGGTATTAGATTTGCGATTATATTGCCATTCTTGTCAGTAGCTACGTCTCCTGGAGCAACCCTACACTCATCTTCTAAATCAGCAGAAAGATAAACCGGATTACCTGCCTTATTAACTCTACCGTTACTAACTTCCCAAAAAGGTGTTTCAATAAAACCGTATTCATTAACTCTTGCGTGGGTAGCTAAAGAATTTATAAGTCCTGCATTAGGACCTTCAGGAGTCTCGATAGGACATAATCTTCCATAATGTGAAGGGTGAATATCTCTTACCGCAAAGCCTGCTCTTTCTCGAGTTAAACCTCCTGGACCTAATGCTGAGATTCTTCTCTTATGTGTTAATTCAGCTAGAGGATTAGTTTGATCCATGAACTGACTTAATTGACTGGAGCCAAAAAACTCCTTTATGGCAGCAACCAAAGGTTTGGGATTGACTAGTTGAGCGGGAGTTAAAGAATCTGTTTCTCCTACAGTCATTCTTTCTTTGATAATTCTCTCTAAACGATTAAGTCCCACCCGTACTTGATTTTGAAGTAGTTCTCCAACAGATCTAACCCTTCGATTACCAAGATGGTCAATATCATCCAAACTAGCACCGCCAATATCCAATTCAAGATTAATTAAATAATCAATGGTAGAAAGAACATCTTCATGGGTAAGTGTTCTTACCTCGTCTGGGACAGTAAGTCTCAATTTTTTATTTATTTTATATCTACCAACTCGGCCTAAATCATATCTTTTGGGATCAAAGAATCTACTTTGTAATAGCTGTTGTCCGCCAGAAACGGAGGGTGGTTCACCAGGACGTAGCTTTTTGTATAACTCAAGTAATGCCTGATCTTCTGAATTAATTCCCTCGTCATTAGCTGACTGAATTGAGTTTTGATAAAACTCAGGATGCCTAAGTTTGTCGACCACATCATTATCTGAAAGACCCATAGCTCTCATAAGAACATGAGCATTAATCTTTCTAGTTTTATCAACTCTCACATAAAGTAAATTATTTTTATCAGTCTCGAATTTTAACCATGCGCCTCTATTTGGGATAACGCTAGCGTTGTAAGTTCTTCGACCATTTTTATCCAGTTCATCTTTGAAATATACTCCAGGACTTCTAACAATTTGATTAACGATAACTCTTTCGGCGCCATTAATAATGAAAGTTCCTCTTTCAGTCATTAATGGTAATTCGCCAATAAATACTTCTTGCTCTTTAATTTCCCCTGTCTCTTTATTAATTAATCTGCAAATTACATACATCTGAGATGCAAATGTAGCATCTCTTCTTTTGGCTTCCTCAACATCATGTCTAGGTCTTTTTAACCTGTACTCTTCACCAATAAAATGTAATTCTAATTTACCTGTGTAATCAGAAATAGGGGAAAAATTTTGTAATTCTTCTATTAAACCCTTTTCTAAAAACCATTTAAAGCTTGCTCTTTGTACTTCAACTAAATCTGGTAGATAAGTAGCTGTTTTTGCTACCTGTAAAGCGCTACTGCTCATCCAAAAAAACCTGCGATTTTGTGAGATTTACCATTTACTTTTAATCTACTTAATAATTAGTTCTTTAACTTCTCACTTAAAATGAAATCAGCAATTAAATCTCGATTTCAACAAAAAACAATCTAATAAATAGGAATTAAATTTTGTTTAATGCTGATAAATCACTAACTATGTTTGTTAAAGACAAAAAATTAAGAAAAATTTCCAGTAATTCCTAATACTAACAGCTGCTACGTCTACTTTACAAGTCAAATTTAAACAAATCTTCAGCATTCTTATATGACTCTCTAGCAATTGTGGTTAATTCAGTAGATCTTAAATCTGCCATAAAATTGGCAACATTTTCAACAAACGCGGGTTCATTTCTTTTACCCCTATGAGGGACAGGAGATAAAAATGGTGCGTCAGTTTCAATTAAGTATTTATCATTTGGGACTATTTTGGCACACTCGTGAATGTCATGTGCTTTTGGGAAAGTGACTATTCCACTAAAACTGATGTAAAATCCAAGCTTTAAGAATTCCTTCATTTCTTTTGGTGTTCCTGTCCAACAATGAAGTACACCATCAGGACATTTTCCTTTTTTAGAGAGATCACTACATATCTCAATCATTTCATTTGCAGCATCTCTGCAATGGATAATTACGGGCAATTGGAGTTCATAAGCTAACTCCATTTGAGGAATAAGTGCTTCAATCTGCTGAGTTTTATTTTCATTTTTAAAAAAATCCAAGCCTAATTCCCCAATAGCTACAACTCGTCTATCCTCTAGAGCTGATTTTCTTAGAAGAGATTTTGAGCTTTGTTCCCATTTTTTTGCTTCTAGCGGATGCAAACCAACTGAATAGTAAATTTCATTAAATTCATTGGATATTTTTTTTAACTTTGGAATTTCTGTTAATTCACAACAAGCATGAACTAATTTTTTTACACCTCTTGAACGAAATCTTAAAACAACATCTTCAAGATCTCTCTCAAAATTTTCAAATATTAAATGACAGTGCGAGTCTATGAGTTCTATATCGCTCATAATTGTGATCTCTCTTTTTACTTAGTGGTAAGAGTAGTTTTTACAAAATTGTTGATTTTCGATTTTTTATTAGCACCGTTGTTCTTGTGAAGAACATTTTTTTTAACTGCCTTATCAATAAAGCTAAAAGCGTTATTAAGACTTGTTTTCACTAAATTTTTATTATCCTCATTAGGGTTATTTTTATATTTTTCGCAGTTCTCTAATGTTTTCTTAGTTAAAGTCCTAACAGTAGATTTGTATGACTTATTTATTAAACGATTTCTTTCGGCAATTTGTATTCTCTTTTTTGCTGATTTGTTGTTGGCCACAGAGCGTACATAAAATAGAAGATTTTATCATAACAAATAAATCGTCTACTAATCAATCATATATAATTTAGAAAATATTAAATTGGGTTTTGAGCCTTCCTATTTGAAAAAATTAAGCAAATGAAGATCATAAACAATAAAAAAGAGGCTATTGAGGAATTAAACAGGATTTCTACTCGAACTAATTCAGATAACAATAATAAGATAAATAAAATGGTTGAAGAAATTCTTCAAGAAGTAAAAATTTCTGGAGATATAGCAGTAGAAAAATATACAAAAAAATTTGATGGTTTCGACCCTGACCCTATGCAAGTGAGTGCAGATCAAATAAAAAATGCATGGGATGAAATTGATAACAATTTAAAGCATTCACTTATGGTAGCTCATAAAAGAATTCAAAAATTCCATGAAAAAGAAATTCCTCAATCTTTCACTATAAAAGGTGAATATGGTGATACAGTCCAAAGAAGATGGAGACCAGTTAAAAATGCAGGTATTTATATTCCTGGAGGTAGAGCTGCTTATCCAAGTACAGTTTTGATGAATGCTATACCTGCAAAAGTAGCAGGAGTAGAAGAAATTATAATGGTATCTCCTGGGAATAAAGAAGGGGAAATAAACAAAACTGTTTTAGCTGCAGCTCACTTATCCGGGATAAATAAAGTATTTAGAATTGGAGGAGCTCAAGCAATTGGTGCTTTAGCATTTGGCACAAATCAAATCAATAAAGTTGATGTTATTTCAGGCCCAGGGAATATATATGTTACAACTGCGAAAAAACTCATTTATGGCTCTACAGGGATTGATTCTTTAGCTGGTCCAAGTGAAATATTAATCATTGCAGATGAAAAAGCTCAAAGCACGCATATAGCATCTGATCTACTAGCACAAGCAGAACATGATCCTTTAGCTTCATCAATACTTCTAACTACATCAAATAAACAGGCAAAAGAAGTTGTAGAAGAACTTTATAAAAAAATGGATGATCATCCAAGAAAAGAAATTTGCATGCAATCAATAAAAAATTGGGGTTTAATTGTGATTTGCGAGAATTATGAATCATGTGTTGAACTGAGCAATAACTTTGCCCCTGAACACCTACAAATTCTTACTATAGATTCAAAAAAAATTCTTGCAGGTATAGAGAATGCAGGAGCAATATTTTTAGGAAAATGGACCCCAGAAGCTGTTGGAGATTATCTTGCTGGACCAAATCATACTTTACCCACGTCAGGAAATTCTAGATTTAGCGGTTCGTTGGGGGTTGAAACCTTTATGAAAAATACTTCAATAATAGAATTTAATGAAGAAAGTTTAAAAGTTAATAGCCTTGATATTATTAATCTTGCTAAAAGTGAGGGCTTACATAGCCACGCTAACTCTGTAGAAATAAGATTTAAAGATTAGCTAACTCTTGAGGGTGAGTAAACCACTGGAATGTTGTCTTCAATTTTACCAACTAATACTTTGTCTGTAAGATCAACGAATAATCCATTTTCTAATACTCCTGGAATATTATTAATCCTGATTTCAATGTCTTTTGGATTCTTAATACCATTATTAAATAATACATCTAGGATGAGGTTGCCTTGGTCTGTGACAACTGGGCCAGCTTTTTTAGTAGCCAATCTTAAAGAAGAATTCCCATTCATTTCTGAAATTACTTCCTGAACTTGCTTCCAAGCATTTGGAAGAACTTCTACAGGTAAAGGGAAAGATTGATTTAGATTTTGTACAAGTTTAGTTTCATCAACAACAATCAAAAATTGATTAGCTTTAGATGCCACTAACTTTTCTCTAACATGGCATGCTCCTCCTCCTTTTATTAATTGAAATCCTGGATCAACTTCATCTGCTCCATCAATAGCTAAATCAATTTGAGATACAGAAGCTAAATCGATAAGCGGGATACCCAGTTCAAGCGCTAAAACTTCTGATTGAAAAGAAGTTGCAACACCTCTTATATTTTTGAGTTTTCCAGAACGTATTTCATCCGCAAGGCTTTTTATCATTAATGCAGCTGTAGATCCAGAACCTAATCCGAGAATCATTTCACTCTTTACTTCCCTTATTGCTGCATCAGCAACTACTTGTTTCATTTGAGTTTGTGAATCCAAAATCTTTTTCTCTAATAGTTATAGATTATTAAATTTCAATGGGTGCTTTATGTCAAACCTGGAAGCGGTTCCGGTTTAATATTTATCTGTATCTCTTTATTATCTCTCAAAATATTTAAAAGGAATACTTTTCCTATCTGAGCTTTTTCTACTTCATCTAGTAAAGTTTTAGGTTCATTTATAGATATATTTTCTGCTGCAATTACTAAATCGCCTCTTCTTAAGCCAGCTTTTTCGGCGGGGCTGTTAGGTATTACTGATTGAATTAGAGCTCCATTTCTTTCAGGTAATTGAACTAACGAATTAGGATCTCGATTATGTTCTTTAGCAATTCTAGGATTTAAAGAAATTAACTGCACCCCTAAATATGGATGGATAACTTCACCATTTTTAAGAAGCTGATCAGAAACACTTTTAGCTAGATTGATGGGAATCGCAAAACCCAAACCAGCTCCAGGACCACTTCTTACTAATGTATTAATTCCTATTACCTCACCATTGGAATTTATGAGTGGTCCCCCAGAATTTCCTGGATTTATTGCCGCATCAGTCTGAATAAGATCCAGCCTTTTATCTGAAAATCCTAAACTATTAATATCTCTATGCAGGCTACTAACAATCCCTAAGGTAACTGTTTTTTCAAGACCATAGGGAGTACCAAGAGCTATTGCCCAATCCCCAACTTCAAGATCTTCAGAATTTCCAAGTGGAGCAAAACCAGAATAAGCATTTTCATCAATTTTTACTAAAGCAAGATCAGTTACTGTATCAGTGCCCAAAACTTCACCATCACAAATAGATCCATCTGCCAAAGTAACTGAAACATTATCCACTCTATCGACGACATGGGCGTTTGTAAGAACCAAACCACTCTCATTAATGATCACCCCAGAGCCTTGTCCTCTCTCCCTTTCAGGAGTAATTCCTTGCTCGCCAAGCAGATCCCTTAGTAAAGGGTCAAGTAAAGTAGGATCAAATTGTTGTCTCTCTACCAACCGCTCAGTATCGATTTTTACAACTGCAGGGCCAATATTTTTAACTGCGGATGATACGAAATTATGACTTTCAAAAGAAGTTAAAGCTAAAACTTCAGCATTTTGAAAGAAATTAAGTATGCAAAAACAAAAAATAATGAATATTTGGATTAAATTAATAAATTTAATCTTGAGATAATCCATTTAATTAATAGTTTTTTTATTTTATTTAACAAATCTAATTGAAGAAAAAGATTATTGTTGTTTTTTTGTTTACATCGATAAAATGCAAATTTTTAAATTTTTCTATAGAAAAAACTTCTTAATGTGTGAGAATAAATCTTAAATGAATTTATAAATAAGTTTGAATATAGAAGACAAAAGTAAACTAGAAGCTTTATTTGAAAAAGTTGCTAATGAGAGGGATTTAGAAATCTACGGTTTAAATATAAAAACCAATCAAAATCCAGTTGTTATTGAAATAACTATACGAAAAACTAATGGGGATGACATTTCTTTAGATGATTGTGCATTATTTAATACCCCAGCATCTGAGGCAATAGAAAAATCAAATCTTTTCAATTGTTCATATGTGTTAGAAATTAGTAGTCAAGGGGTCAGTGATGAATTAACCTCAGATAGAGACTTCAAAACTTTTAAGGGTTTTCCAGTTAATGTTGAGTTAAACCAAAAGAATTCAAAAATAAAATTCCTGAATGGTTTACTTTATGAAAAGTCTAATGATTATTTAGCCATTAACATTAAAGGTAGGATAAAGAAAATCCCTTTAGATGAAGTATTAAAAATTAGTCTTTGTACCTTAAAAGATTAATTATTTTTCAAACATTATTCAATTTTCCCATCATAGATGGCATTAGTTATTCTCCCAGGTTTAAACAATCTTATTGAAGACATTAGTGAGGAAAAAAAGTTACCTCCTAATATCGTTGAAGCAGCCTTGCGCGAAGCTTTGTTAAAGGGATACGAAAAATACAGAAGAACTTTTTACATTGGAGTTAACGAAGATCCATTTGATGAAGAATACTTTAGTAATTTTGATGTTGGATTAGATCTAGATGAAGAAGGTTATAGGATCTTATCAAGTAAAATAATTGTAGAAGAAGTTGAAAGCGAAGATCATCAAATATCTTTAGTAGAAGTTAAACAAGTAGCTGATGATGCTCAAATAGGTGACACGGTTGTTTTAGACGTTACTCCAGAAAAAGAGGATTTTGGACGAATGGCTGCTTCAACAACAAAGCAAGTTTTAGCCCAAAAATTAAGAGATCAACAAAGAAAAATGATCCAAGAAGAATTTGCAGATTTGGAAGATCCTGTTTTAACTGCAAGAGTTATAAGATTTGAAAGACAATCAGTAATAATGGGAGTTAGTTCGGGTATTGGTAGACCTGAAGTAGAGGCCGAACTTCCTAAAAGAGATCAATTACCAAATGATAACTATAGAGCTAATGCAACTTTCAAAGTATTCTTGAAAGAAGTTAGCGAAATAGCCAGAAAAGGTCCACAACTTTTTGTAAGCAGAGCAAATGCTGGATTAGTTGTTTATTTATTTGAAAACGAAGTGCCGGAAATTCAAGAAGCCACAGTAAAAATTGTTGCTGTTTCAAGAGAAGCTAATCCTCCTTCAAGAGCTGTTGGGCCAAGAACAAAAGTTGCTGTTGATAGCGTGGAACAAGAAGTTGACCCTGTAGGTGCTTGTATTGGAGCGAGAGGGGCAAGAATCCAACAAGTAGTAAATGAATTAAGAGGAGAAAAAATTGATGTTATTAAATGGTCATCTGACCCAATACAATATATTTTAAACTCTTTAAGCCCAGCGAAAGTAGATCTCGTGAGACTTGTTGACCCAGAAGGTCAACACGCCCATGTGCTAGTTCCTCCCGATCAATTAAGTCTTGCAATAGGCAGAGAAGGACAAAATGTAAGACTTGCAGCAAGATTAACTGGTTGGAAAATTGATGTTAAAAACTCACATGAATACGATCAGGAAGCAGAAGATGCTGCAGTCTCTGAATTAATCGTTCAAAGGGAAGAGGAAGAGAATCTCCAGCGAGAAGCTGAGCTTAGATTAGAAGCAGAACAAGCTGAGCGTGCTGCGGAAGATGCAAGATTAAGAGAGCTTTATCCCCTTCCCGAAGATGAAGAAGAATATGGAGAAGAACAATACGAAGGAGAAGAATTCACAGATAATGATCCATTAGAGACTGTTCAAGATACTGAGATATCTGCCAAAGAGGAGAAAAAACGGTGATACAACAAATCCCTGTTTTGCGTGTATGCATTTCATGTAGAAAAACATATGACCGGAAAGATCTTTTAAAGATTACTAAAGATTATAAGCATGGCATCATGATTCAAAAGGGAATGGGGAGATCAGCTTACATTTGCAAGTCAAAAAAATGCTACTCAGATTCCAAGATCAAAAAAAAGCTTCAAAAAGCTTTAAAAACATTTTTAGAACCTGAATTTGTTGAAATTTTTGAAAAAGAAATTACAAGCTACAATAACTATCCCCATTAAGGGAATATAATTAAATTAAATCCTCTTTAATTTCAAAAGAGTACAAATCAGATTAAATGACTATCAGCGATAAAATCAGAATTTACGAACTTTCCAGAGACTTAAATCTGGAAAATAAAGATGTACTGGATGCCGCTCAAAAACTTTCAATTTCAGTAAAAAGCCATAGCAGTTCTATTAGTGCAGAAGAGGCAAAAAAAATTAAAAATCTTATTAATAAAAAGAATTCAGATAAAAAAATACTCTCAATTAATAAACCTTCAATTAAAAAAGATAATTTCAAACAAAACAAAGAAGATAAATCTCCTTTTATTTCTTCTAAAAAAGGGAAACCTCTCGAAGATAATTCAAAGATAAAACCCTTATTGATAAAACCACTTAACAAGCCTGAGAGTGTAAAAAAAATTCCAAATCAACTTCAAAATCCCATTAAAACTAACATTACTAATAGTTCACAATCTCGAGCACATCTTACAAATACAAATAGTAAACCTTTACAGAATTTAAACCAAGATAAAAAAACTTTCAAAAATAACACAACCCCACCTATCAAAAGTCCGGCTAAACCACCTATTCAATTAATCGCAAAGCCAAAAAATATAAATAATAATTTTAAATCTAATGAATCTTCCCAGAACATCGCAAGTGCAGGGGATAAAAGACGACTGTCAAACAACCCTGATCAAAATGCGAACAAACCTAAAACAAAAAATTTTAATACTGGAATGAAAACCCCTGAGCTGGTAGGAGCTCCAATAAGAAGAGAAGATCCAAAAATAAATCCTAATAAACAAAAGAGTAAGCAAAACAATTCTTTTAAGCAAACTGCCTCAAACAGACCTGGTTCTCCCAAGAGACCTGGTTCTCCCAATAGACCTGGTTCTCCTAACAGACCTGGAATGCCCAATAATAGGCCTGGATTTAGAAACAAACCTTCAGATCAAGGCAGACCTGGCTCATTTAATAGGCAAGGTAATCCCAATAGACCTGGTTCTCCCAACAGACCTGGCATGCCCAATAGGCCTGGTTTAAGAAACCAACCTTCAGATCAAGGCAGACCTGGCTCATTTAATAGGCAAGGCAATCCCAATAGACCTGGTTCTCCTAACAGACCTGGAATGCCCAATAATAGGCCTGGTTCTAAATTCAATGGCCAAAATTCCTCTGGGATAAGGAAGCCAGTATCACCTAACGAACTTTTACAACTTCAAAAAAATAATAATTCTGAGAAAGACAAACTAGTTACAAAGAATAACGCAAAACAAAATATCGATGCACCTAATCAGAAGGCGAAAGCGCCAAATAGTCGTCCAAATACTACTCCAAGTTCCAAAAAACCTCCTTATAGAACATTTTCAAATAGTTCAAAGAAACCTGGAAAGACAGACTGGGATGATAGCGCAAAACTTGAAGCATTAAGAAGTAAAAATCCTCAAAAACAAAGGCAGAAAGTTCATATTATTGGTGAAAATGATGATTCATTAACATCTGAAACCAGTGGATATTCAGGAGAGAAAATTTCAATTTTATCAGCAAGTCTTGCGCGTCCTAAGAAAGAAAAGTCTGAAGAAACTAAATCTCAAAAATCTATCAAACAAATTAAGAAGAAGAAAAAAGAGACCACAAGACAAAGGCAGAAAAGGAGAGCAATGGAATTAAAGGCTGCCAAAGAGGCCAAACAAGTAAGACCTGAAATGATAATAGTTCCCGAAGATAATTTAACTGTTCAAGAATTAGCTGATAAATTAAGCCTTGAAAGTTCTGAAATAATAAAATCTCTTTTCTTCAAAGGAATAACGGCAACTGTTACTCAATCACTTGACTTGGCAACTATCGAAACTGTAGCAGAAGAATTTGGGGTGCCTGTTTTACAAGATGATATCCAAGAAGCTGCTGAGAAAACAGTTGATATGATTGAATCTGATGATATTGATAATCTAATAAGAAGACCACCTGTTATTACAGTGATGGGTCATGTAGATCATGGCAAAACAAGTCTTTTAGATTCCATCAGAGAATCAAGAGTAGCTTCGGGGGAAGCAGGTGGCATCACTCAACACATAGGAGCTTATCAAGTTGAATTTGAACATGAATCTCAAAAGAAAAAATTAACTTTTCTTGATACTCCTGGTCATGAAGCCTTTACTGCAATGAGAGCAAGGGGTACAAAGGTTACAGATGTAGCTGTTCTTGTAGTTGCCGCAGATGATGGTTGCAGACCTCAAACATTAGAAGCTATCAGTCATGCAAGAGCTGCAAAAGTGCCAATAGTTGTTGCAATAAATAAAATTGACAAAGAAGGGGCTTCTCCAGACAGAGTAAAGCAGGAACTATCAGAAAAAGATTTAATTGCTGAAGATTGGGGAGGCGATACAGTGATGGTTCCAGTAAGTGCTATCAAAAAACAAAACATTGATAAATTACTTGAAATGATCTTATTAGTTTCAGAGGTAGAAGATCTACAAGCTAACCCTGATAGATTTGCAAAAGGTACTGTTATTGAAGCCCACCTAGACAAAGCAAAAGGACCTGTAGCTACTTTGTTAGTACAAAATGGAACCTTGAAATCTGGAGATGTTTTAGCTGCGGGTTCAGTCCTTGGAAAAATTAGAGCAATGGTTGATGAACATGGTAATAGAATTAAAGAAGCAGGGCCATCATTCCCAGTGGAAGCGCTAGGATTCAGTGAAGTACCCACTGCAGGGGATGAATTCGAAGTCTACCCTGATGAGAAAACTGGTCGAGCCATTGTCGGGGAAAGGGCAACAGATGCTAGAGCCACAAAATTAGCTCAGCAAATGGCCTCTAGAAGAGTCAGCTTATCATCCTTATCAACTCAAGCAAATGATGGAGAACTTAAGGAGTTAAACTTAATTCTCAAGGCTGATGTTCAAGGTAGTGTTGAAGCGATATTAGGATCACTAGAACAATTACCAAAAAATGAAGTTCAAGTCAGAGTCCTACTTTCTGCTCCCGGAGAAATAACTGAGACAGATATCGATCTCGCTGCTGCATCTGGGTCAGTAATCATTGGATTTAACACCTCATTGGCTTCTGGCGCGAAGAGAGCAGCTGATGCTAATGACGTTGACATAAGAGAATATGAAGTAATTTATAAACTCTTAGAAGATATTCAGTTGGCCATGGAAGGGCTACTTGAACCCGATCTTGTCGAAGAATCATTAGGGAAAGCTGAAGTTAGAGCAACTTTTGCAGTTGGTAAAGGAGCTATTGCGGGCTGTTATATACAAACTGGTAAACTACAAAGGAATTGTTCTCTGAGAGTTATTAGATCAGAGAAAGTAATATTTGAGGGTAATTTAGACTCTCTAAAAAGAGCTAAAGATGATGTAAAAGAAGTAAATACAGGATTTGAATGTGGAGTTGGCTGCGATAAATTCTCTTCATGGATTGAAGGAGATGTAATCGAAGCATTCAAGTTTGTCACAAAAAAAAGGACCTTATCACAATAATTAAACTTCTAGTTTATTAATCTTTATTTCTGTCAAAGATTAATAAAGTAGGAAATATTACACAAGCACCCAACTGTATGAGAAGGTTATTTAGCTGTAATTCAGTTCCATTCGCAATTCTGGAAAGCATTATTAGAAGTCCCAAAAATGCAGAACCGCTAAAAGCTATCCACAATATTCTTCTCAATCCCTTGAAAGGAGCTTGGGATTCCTTTAATAATTTCTTTTTCAATTCAGGATCTATTTTTGACATAAATTCTTTCAATTATAAAATTAAGTCTATATGAAAAATTCAATATTTAATTTGGCCGGTGTAGCTCAGTGGTAGAGCAACTGTCTCGTAAACAGTAGGTCATTGGTTCAATTCCAATTATCGGCACTTTCATAGCAAATTAAAATGGTTAATAAAATTTTAAAATTTCGATATCTCTTTAAATTATTTGTTTTTATTCCTCTTATTTTTTATTTTGGCAAAAGAAGTTATATTGCGTTCGATGAAGGTTTTTATGCACTACAAGCTAGATGGATATTAGAAAAAGGTAACTGGACAATTCCACTATGGTGGGATGAATATGCTTTAGATAGAACAATCGGATTACAGTTTTTAATAGCAAAGTCACAAGACTTATTTGGAAGAAATATTTTTTCTGCATATCTACCAACAACAGTCGCATCAATATTGATGCTATTTACAACTTATAAATTACATGAAGAATTATTTAATAAAAAAAATGCAATTATATCTCCACTAATCCTTGCTACTACATATATATGGTTTGACTACTCACACTTAGCCACTCAAGATATTATTTATTCATGTTTAGTAACTGTTGGAGTATTAGCTTTAGTCAAAATAAAAAGTAAAAATAACAAATACTATATTCTACTTTTTGGAATTTGGATTGGTTTAGCTTTTATGATGAAAACTTTTTTAGTTTTTGTACCGTTATTATCACTAATACCATATTTTTTTCTTAAAAAAAATTTTTTATTCATCAAATTCTTTTGGTTAGGACTAATCATTGGATTTATTCCTTTTTTAGTATGGACGTTTTCTATCAACCCTTATTTAGATAAAAATATTATTTTTTACTTAGTTGAAAAGTTTAACTTTCTATCAAATAAAAATTCTTTTACAAATCCTTTCTATTATTATTTCTGGAATGTACCCGTAACATTTCTGCCATGGAGTTTTTTTGCAATTATTGGCACAATATACAACGTTTCTCAAAGTAAAGAGAATAAATATATACTTGCTTTTTTTCCTTTTATTTTACTAACAATCCTTAGCATTTTCTCTACAAAAACCCCTTACTATACTCTACAAATCTCATCTATTTTTTCATTAAATACATATGTAGGAATAAAATATTTACTCAATTCAGATAAATATAGTCGATTTTTTATATTTATGACATCAAATATAATTCCATTATTTATATTTGCTCTAACTTTCACATATTATTTTTTCTTTAAAGATTCAATTAACCTTAATACAAAGGAAAATATATTTATAATTCTTGGTTTATTATCTTTCGGCTTATCTTGGTCATTAATAAAACATAAAAATTCGTTCAAAGAAATATTAATAACTCTCATAATTGGGCCTTACTTATTCACTTCATTTATTTTGCAATCAGGTTTATTCACTGATAGATCAAGAGAACTAAGAGAGAAAATGGAATATCTTGCATCCCTTGATTTAGTAAAAAATCAAACAATAATGGTAGATAAAAAAGGAATCAACAACTCTCGATCGCAATCAAAAATCATAAGGATTTCTTTATCAACTCCCAAATTAGGTAGGGGATTAGAAAGTATTAATCAGTTAAAAAAATCTGAATTAGCATGGACAACTGACGATAAAACAATAAAAGATAATGATAATTCTTATGAAGTGATATACGAAAATGATGTTTTAAATCCATGGAAATTAATATTAAAAAAGTAAATAATCCATATATAATGAATTGTTGTTTGTAATCTTTAATAATGAGATCTGTTAATAGTTGGAATTTAACTAATAATAAACTTCATCAATTATTCAAAGACAATAGCGAATTTATTTCCATTAAAGTCCGCGGGAATACTTGGGAGCCAATCACTAGATGGCTAAGATTAGATTCAAGAATTTTTAGAGAAACTACTAGCAAAGCAAGAATAACTTTATGCGATATCGAATCTCTAGCAGAAATTTATAACTACAGATCAATTAGATGGAAAGCAAAAAAACTAACTCCTATGCCCACTAAAGTAATTCCACAATCTATTAAAAATATTTTCAGAAAAATACCAATCATAAAACAGCTCGCTTATGAACTCGAAATAGTTTTTTATAAATATAGTGAAAATATTTCTGAACATTTAATATCAATTGTAATTCCTGCTAGAAATGAAGCTGGTAATAAAGAACTTTTAATTAATGCCTTAAATAAATTCAAAAATATACCCAATAAATTAGAAATTATATTTGTTGAAGGCAATAGCAATGATAATACATATGAAATTTTGAAAGAGTTAAAAGAAAATTTTTCAAAATTTTTCAAGATATCTCTTTTAAAACAAACTTCTAAAGGGAAGAAAAATGCAGTCGTGGAGGGTTTTAATATTTCTTCAGGTGAGACCCTCGCCATAATTGATAGTGATTTTACTGTAGATATTGATGACAGTATTGCAGCAATAATGGAATCAACCAAAAATAAAAATATCCTAATTAATTGTGCCCGCACAACTTTTCCAATGGAAAAAGATGCGATGAGATGGGCAAATTATATAGGAAATAGACTCTTCGCAATTTTTCTATCAATTCTAATAAATAAGCCTGTATCAGATTCACTCTGTGGAACAAAAGTTTTTTCAAGAAAATTCTTTAAACTTATGAAACAAAACGGAAGTTGGGATTCCAAATCTGATCCATTTGGAGACTTTACAATAATATTTGAAGCTGCGAATAATAACATTAAAATATTAAATTACCCTGTTAGATATTACGCTAGAAAATCTGGAGCACCAAATATATCTAGATGGGTAGATGGATTAAAACTTCTCAGAGTATGCTGGATTTATATGATTTCTGATATCTGAATTAAATAAAATTTTCGCGAGTATTTTCTTAGGATTTTTAATTTCTCCAAATTAGTAATAAAGTAGTTAGATTCTTAAAGGAAATAAATTCATTAAATTTCATGACATGAATTTTAATTTGAAGCTCGAAAAATTAAATAAAAAAAATTATCAAAGATATCACTATGGAAAAATACTAACTGTAAGACTGCCATGTAATCCAATATTTCCAATAGGACCTATTTACTTAGCAGACCATATTCATAAATGTTTTCCAGGTTTAGAGCAGCAATTCATTGATCTAGCAATAATTCCATCTAATAAAGTTTCTAAATACTTAGCTAGAAAAATCGATCAATTTAGACCACACCTAATCATTTTTTCATGGAGAGATATACAAATTTATGCACCTGTTGATGGTAGAAGTGGAAATCCCCTACAAAACTCTTTTGAAGTTTTCTACTCAAAAAATATCCTTAAAAAAATTAGAGGTTCCTGGGGAGGATTAAAATTAATTGCATCTCATTATGGAGAAATATATAGAAATACTAATTTAGTCAAGATGGGGCTAAAAAGAGCACAAAAATACAATAAGAATGTAAAAGTAATTTTAGGAGGTGGAGCTGTTAGTGTCTTCTATGAACAATTGGGAAATCTACTCCCAAAAGGAACTATCATTTCCGTCGGAGAGGGAGAAAATCTCATAGAAAAAATCATTAGAGGAGATTCAATAAAGGAAGAAAGATGTTATGTTGCTGGACAAAAACCACGTAACAAATTAATACATGAACAACCTTCAGGAACTGTTAAAACTGCATGCGACTACAAATATATTAAATCAATATGGCCTGAATTCGATTGGTATATAGAAGGTGGCGATTATTACGTTGGGGTACAAACAAAAAGAGGTTGCCCTCATAATTGTTGTTTCTGCGTTTACACAGTTGTGGAGGGGAAGCAAGTTCGCGTTAATCCTGTTAAGGAAGTAATCAAAGAAATGAAGCAATTATATGATCTTGGAGTAAGGGGATTTTGGTTCACAGATGCACAATTTATTCCAGCCAAAAAACATATTGAAGATGCAAAAACACTTTTGCAAGCAATTAAGGACCAAGGCTGGGACGATATTAATTGGGCTGCATACATCAGAGCAGATAATATTGATGCTGAGCTGGCTAAGCTTATGGTTGAAACAGGTATGAGCTATTTTGAAATAGGTATCACGTCTGGATCTCAAGAACTTGTTAGAAAAATGAGATTAGCGTATGACCTTGAAACTGTATTAAATAATTGCAGAATGCTAGTCAAATCAGGTTTCAAGAATCATGTTTCAGTCAATTATTCATTTAATGTTTTTGATGAAACGCCTAGCACCATAAGACAAACAATTGCTTACCATAGAGAATTAGAAAATATTTTTGGTAAAGGCTTAGTTGATCCAGCTATATTCTTTATAGGTTTACAACCTCACACTCTTCTTGAGAAGTACGCCTTGGAACATAAAATTTTGAAGCCAAATTATAATCCAATGAGCATGATGCCCTGGACAGCGAGAAAACTTCTTTGGAATCCAGGCTCACTAGGGAAAAAACTTGGTCAGGTTTGCTTAGAAGCTTTTGATAATCCAGAAGATGAATTTGGCAAAACAGTTATCGACATACTTGAGAGAGAATATGGAAAGTCCTCATTAAAAGAATCCCTAAAAGTACGTCCTTTATCAGAAAGGAAATTAGCTCATTCTAAATAATAAATTCAACCGTTATTAATCCTCTTTCTCAATTGAACTAGAAATTCCTTTAGATTTTAATGATTCTGAGTAGAATTCTGCTGGTTCTAAATCACAAACAATTACTAAACCAACACCCGTATTATGTGCTTCAAGCATTATGGCCGTAGCATCTTGTTCGCTTAATTGCGGCACAACTTCTCGCAATGTAATAGTGACATACTCCATAGAATTAACTGGGTCATTATGAAGTAAAACCTTATATTTTGGAAATTTATTTTTTAATTCAGCAGGTTTCTTTTCAATCACTGCTGAATTATTATTTACACTTTGTTCTAATTTTATAGATAGCATTAAATTTATAAAAGTTTAAATTTACTAATAATTATATATTAATTATTCTTTCCATTGCATCAAGGACGTTTGATCGTGAGTTAAATGCTGACAAGCGAAAATAACCCTCTCCTGCTAATCCAAATCCGCTCCCAGGTGTTCCCACTACACTAACTTTTTGGAGAAGGAAATCAAAAAAGTCCCAAGATGTCATTTGATCTGGAACTTTCATCCAAATATAAGGAGCATTGTCCCCTCCATAAACTTTATATCCTGAATTCTGAAGTTTATTTTTCATTATTTTTGCATTTTCCATATAAAAATCAATTAAACCTCTCACCTGTTTCTTCCCTTCAAGAGAATAAACAGCCTCTGCTCCTTTCTGAACCACATAACTTACTCCATTGAACTTTGTAGATTGTCGCCTATTCCAAAGAGGCCATAACTCTATTTCCTCATTTTTTGAGCTCAAACCTTTGAGATTTTTAGGTATTACTGTAAAAGCACATCTAACTCCAGTGAATCCTGCATTTTTTGAAAAAGATCTAAATTCAATAGCACAATCCTTTGCTCCCTCAATCTCATATATTGAATGTGGAATGTCATTATCTTGAATAAATGCTTCATAAGCGGCATCAAAAAGTATTAGGGAATTGTTCTGAAGAGCATAATCAACCCACTTTTTCAAATCTGCTTTATTAATCGTTGCTCCAGTCGGATTATTAGGAAAACAAAGATATAAAATATCAACTTTTTTTTCAGGTAGTTCTGGCAGAAAGTTATTCCCCTCGTTTATTGCAAGATATGTCAATCCTTGATAAGTACCATTTTCAAGAGAATCACCAGTTCTGCCTGTCATAACATTACTATCTACATAAACTGGGTAAACAGGATCTGTTACAGCAATTGAATTATCTTTGCCAAGAATATCTAAAATATTGCTACTATCGCATTTAGAACCATCTGAAACAAAGATTTCTTCAGGCGAAATTTGACAATCTCTCGAAATAAAATCATGCTCAGATATTTTTTCCCTTAGCCAAGAATAACCTTGTTCTGGTCCATAACCTCTAAAACCATCTTTTGTTCCCATTTCATCTAAAGCTCTACCCATAGCCTCTATGCATGCTCTAGGTAATGGTTCTGTAACATCTCCTATGCCAAGCTTAATAATTTCAGCACTCTTATTTGATTGAGAATATATTTTTACCCTTTTAGCAATTTCTGGGAATAAATAGCCTGCTTTGAGTTTTAAATAATTTTCGTTTACTTGAACCACTTTAGATAAAAAAATTCACCAATATTAGAATAATGTATTAACGTGCTTTAGTGGTGATTAGATGTTAAAATTATTTTAGTTATGGTTAATTTAAGAGATAATCATAGCTGTGAAAATCAATTTCAATTAGTTTGAAAATCGTTTAAAGCTTTATAAATATCAGAATTCAATCACTTTTAACTTTATTAATTTTTAAAAAGTAAATATTTATAGCTAAAAAATTACTTCATTAAATGACAAAATTTAATTTATTAATTTAGACGATTTTCAAAATCCAAATCATTCAGAATCAATTATATGCCTCAGCAAATTATCATCGCTGAGCAGGCTCGAATAGCAGCACTACTCACAGATGATCGAGTTGATGAATTAATCGTCGCACAAGGTCAATATCAAATTGGCGATATTTTTTTAGGAACAGTTGAAAATGTTCTCCCTGGTATTGATGCCGCTTTTATAAATATTGGTGAAAGTGAGAAAAATGGATTCATCCATGTTTCAGATTTAGGTCCACTAAGACTTAAAAAAGGGACATTTGGAATAACTGAATTATTAGAACCAAAACAAAGAGTTCTAGTACAGGTGATAAAGGAACCCACGGGATCTAAAGGTCCCAGACTAACCGGAAGTATTTCAATCCCAGGGAAATACTTGATCTTACAGCCATATGGCCAAGGAGTGAATATTTCAAGAAAAATAAATACAGAAACAGAACGAAGCCGTTTGAAAGCTCTTGGTGTTTTAATAAAACCACCAAGCACAGGCTTGTTATTTAGAACAGAGGCTGAAAAAATAAAAGAAGAACTTCTAATTGAAGATTTAGAACAATTAATTCAGCAATGGGAAAATGTACTAAGAGTTTCTGAAGCTTCTAATCCACCAAATTTAATAAAAAGAGATGATGATTTCTCTCTTAAAATCTTAAGAGATTATATTAAAGAATCAACTAAGAGCATAATTATTGATAGTAAATTTTCAGTTGTAAGGGCAAAAGATTTCTTAAAAAATTATGAACCTGATATAGATATTGAATTTCACGATAATATTTTAGACCAACATATTATCGAAAAGTATGAAATTAAGAAAACAATTCAAAAAGCTCTCCAACCTAGAGTAGATCTTCCTTCGGGAGGTTATATCATTATCGAACCTACTGAAGCTCTAACAGTAATCGATGTAAACTCTGGATCATTTACAAGATCCGCAAATTCAAGGCAAACCGTTTTGTGGACAAACTGCGAAGCAGCAGTTGAAATCTCAAGGCAAATGAAATTAAGAAATATTGGTGGAGTTATAGTAATAGATTTTATCGATATGGAATCAAGAAGAGATCAATTTCAGTTACTTGAGCATTTTACCTCAGCAATAAAAGATGATTCTGCCAGGCCTCAAATAGCTCAGCTTACTGAATTAGGCTTAGTAGAGTTAACCAGAAAAAGACAAGGTCAAAATATATATGAATTATTCGGTAAAAAATGTTCTACATGCGATGGTACCGGACATGTAGAGAATATATTAAATCACGAAATTTCTAACTTAAAAATTAAAAATGTTGAAAGTAAATCTAATCAATCAAACAACCTAAAATCTTTAGATAAAGATACTTCTCAATCAACTGATGAGCAGGAAAAAATAATTGACAAGGAATTAATTAACTCCAAAGACCTAAGTAAAGAGAATTTTTCTAATAAAAAAGAAAATGATAATGATAATTTTAACCAATCAAATTCAAAAGAAAAAAATATAATAACAGTTGATCTTACAAATGAAGAAAAAATTGTTTTCAGTCAATTAGGTATTAATCCACTTATAAAGTTGGGTAAAGAATATCTCACCAGCAACAATTTTGTGCGTTTAAAAGAAAGTAATAAAGAAATGGAAAAACCCTTAGATAATAAAAAAACAAAAACAAAACAAATTAAAAAAGTCTCAAAATCGGGAGAAGAAAAGATTCAAATTAAAATTGAAGCAAATGTAAATTCTAAAAATAAATCAACAAATAAAACCAATGAAAATAATGAAGTTGTATTTAAGGATAAAAAAGATGAAATTGAACTTACAGATGAGCTAAACAATGCAAGAAAAAAAAGAAGAAGATCTTCAGCAAGCATTGAATAAAGTATTCGAAGTTGGAATAGATGAAGTTGGAAGAGGAGCAATTTTTGGTCCAGTTTTTTCAGCAGCTGTAGTATTAACTGAAAAAAATAGATTTATCTTAAAACAATTTGGAGTAACAGATAGTAAAAAACTAACTCCCAAAAAAAGAAAATTCTTTTTACAAAAAATTTTATTACTCTCTTCAGATTATGGAATTGGGCAATCTTCGGCCAGAGAAATAGATAAGTTAGGTATCAGGGTTGCGACAGAACTTTCAATGATCAGAGCTTTAAAAAAATTAAAAGAAAAGCCATCTGAATTAATAATTGATGGTCCTTTATTATTAAGGCCATGGGACGGAATTCAGGAAAACATAATATCTGGAGACTCAAAGTTTATCTCAATAGCTTCAGCAAGCATAGTTGCCAAAGTTTCTCGCGATAATCTAATGGAAAGGTTAGAAAAAAAATATTCAGGATACTTGATATTTAAAAATAAAGGTTATGGAACCAGAGAACATCTTTCATTAATCAAAAAAAATGGAATAACTAAACTTCATAGGAAAAGTTTTTTAAAGAAATCAAATCTTATTTAATTCACACCAATCTAAAAAATCTTTTACAAGTTGCTGTTGAACCCTTGACTTTATACCCAACAGAATCCCATTTAATACCGAATGGCCAGTAGATTCCAAAATTTTCCTTGGTACCAGCTTTAGTAAAGGGGGTTGGCTTACAGATACCCCAAGAAGCGCCTCACCTTCTAAACCAGTATCAGTTGCTTCCAAATTTGCTTTCAAAATAAGATTAAAATCATCTATCATCCCCAAACCATCCAATGTACTTTCAAGAGCACTCATTTTTAAAATTCCATCTTTATTTTCTACCGCAATTAAGACAACAGGATTAATATCTAATTGAAAAACCTTAAAACTTGTTACTGTATACTTGTATCTACCTATTCCTTCAGGTACTAATTTTTTGGAGTCAAGCATTGCTCCAACAACTCTTTCTTCTTCCAAAAGATATTTAGAAAGATATTCTTTATTACGTGTTACAGAAAGCTTGAGTTTCTGTTTAGCATTAAAAGACAATAGCATTTTCTATATTCCTCCAATGCTTATTTGATCTCTTTTTTTTTTTACAATTAATCATGCGCAAACAAGTTGCATATTTAGGTCCTCAAGGAACATACGCAGAAAAAGCAGCCCATATATTATCAAAGCTTGCCAATTTTCAGACACCTATATTTGTACCATGTAATGGGTTACATTCGGTCATTAAATCAATAGCGTACAACAATTGTGATGCGGCTGTAGTCCCTATTGAAAATTCTGTAGAAGGGGGAGTTACAGCTACTCTAGATGCCCTTTGGAAATTCCCTGAAATTTTTATAAATAAAGCAATTGTTTTACCTATAAAACATGCGTTAATTAGTGATGGGGAACTTTCAAACATTTCAGAAGTATTATCTCATCCTCAAGCATTAGCTCAATGTTCAGAATGGTTATCAGAGAATCTTCCAAATGCAATTCCTCTCCCAACAAATTCAACATCAGAAGCTGTCAATATGATCAAGGGGAGTAAATTCAGAGCTGCTATCGGTTCAAAATCGTTAATTCAAATCGAAGGACTAAAAGAATTAGCCTTTCCTATTAATGATGTTCCAGGTAATTGCACTAGATTTGTTTTATTGAGCAAGGAATCAAATTCAAATTTAGCTAATATTGCCAGTTTTGCTTTCTCATTAATTTCAAATAAACCTGGAGCTTTGCTTAAAGCCATAAATTATATTGCAGATTTTGGATTTAATATGAGCAAAATTGAATCAAGACCTTCAAAAAGGGAATTAGGCGAATATATCATTTATGTTGATTTAGAAATCAATGATCAAAATAACATTAAAAATTTTTTTGAATTAAAAAATCAGTTAAAGCCACTTTGCAAGAATTTTGTAGATTTTGGAAATTATTTTTCTGAAAATGTTGAACTAGATTAATTTACCCTCTACATTTATAAACTCCAAACTCCATTAAACTTCTCTTAAATGCCCAATTCATGAGTAGTATTGTTGGAATCTCTCTAATTGACTTCACTATAGCAAATGGGCCAAGTGACAAAATTACAAAGGGTCTTCGAATGCCTTCAATAATGGAGTCGTACCATGAAGGATTTGTATAGGAATTCCAATTTTCAGAAATAACCCTTCCTGAGCTATTTTCGTTAGTTCTAAGAATGTTACTAAATTCGTTAATACTAATAAAATTGGGATGTACCCATTGTTCAAGTAATTGTTTAAGAACTAACTTTTCAAAAAATGATGGCGGGTATGCCCCAAGGTCTCTTGAGTTCCAATCAGCCAAAGCGAAATACCCTCCAGGTCTTAGAGTTCTCAGCATTTCATTTGCAAACCTAGTTTTATCATTCATGTGTGCACCAGCTTCAACACTCCAGACGGCATCAAATGATCCATCTTCAAATTTCAAATCCAAAGCATCCATAACTTGGAAGTTGCAATTTAACCCATCTGGAGTAAGCTCTCTTGCTCTTTTAACTTGTGCCTGACTAATTGTAATGCCAGTGACATTAAATCCATAATATTCTGCAAGAATCCTAGAACTTCCCCCTATTCCACAACCTACATCAAGTATTCTGGATCCCTGTGGTAATTTGTCTAAACCACTCCATTTGACTAATTCATGAACAAACTGAACTTTAGCCTTTCTAAAATCAATATTTTTTTTTCCTGAGGGATAAAAACCCAAATGTATATGTTCTCCCCATAATCTTTCAAGTAATTTATCTTGGGTCCAAGCATCATATGCAGAAGCTACTGTACCGGAAGAAATATATTTTCTAGCATTATTTCTCCATATTATCGCTAAGAATAAAAAGAATAAAATTATTATAAAAAAAGGGAATAATAATTCAAACATTTAATTTTCTTTTATATCAGGAAAGCTCTCTTTCAATGCTGTTCTTGCTGCAAGTTGTTTTCTTGTATGATCAAGCATTTCATATTCTCTTTGCAAACGGGTAAAAGTATTTCTCTCTTCAAGAAGTCTTTGCTGTTCTTCTGCAACAGGACCGCCCAAATGAGAACCTATCCAAAATGATAGATCCATAGGGTTATCTGGTAATTTATCAGGTAGATTTTTCTTTGTATTATTCAATTTACTCGTTAAATTAATAACATCAGTAAGTGCTTCTTTTACTGAATCTTTTAGAGAATCTAATTTTTGAAAGTCATCAATATTATCATCACTAATCCAACTAACCATCGCAGAACAAAATGGCGTCGAACGGGTAATTTCTAAAACTTGAAATCTTTGTTGGCCGAGAGTGATAATATTACTTCTCCCATCATCTGCAGTTTGATGTTTTAAAATTTGTGCGCAACATCCAACGTTAGCCATACTTTTAGTGGTTGGATCCCACTTAATCACTCCAAACATAGAATCACTTTCAAGAACAGATTGGAGCATAATCCTGTATCTCGATTCAAAAATATGTAAAGGCAATACTTCTTGAGGGAAAAGGACTACTTCTGGCAAAGGAAATAAAGGTAATTCCCTTACTGAGAGTTCTCCCATTTAAACCTCATTCGTTTTATTTATTTTAATCAATTTAGGGCGGTTTCGGGATTTATTAAAGTTTAACTTCTATATCTACACCACTAGGTAGATCGAGTTTCATCAAAGCATCAATAGTTTTTGCAGAAGGACTGTAGATATCTATTATTCTTCGATGAGTTCTTGTTTCAAAATGCTCTCTAGAATCTTTATCAACATGTGGTGATCTTAGGACACAATAAATCTTCCTTTTTGTAGGTAAAGGTATTGGACCAATTGCTGAGGCAGAAGTAGTGTCAGCAGTTTGGATAATTTTGTCGCAAGATAAATCAAGCATTCTTCTATCAAATGCTTTGAGCCTTATTCTTATTTTTTGTTGTGCAATAGATGCAGTCATAGTTTCAAATAACTTCTAGTAAAGGGTCATTGGTTAAGATGACCCTTACACATAAATCTATATTAGATGATTGAGGTTAAATTTTTAAAATTCATATTATTATTTGAGAATTTTAGAAACAACTCCAGCTCCGATAGTACGTCCACCTTCACGTATGGCGAATCGCATACCTTGTTCAATAGCTACAGGGCAAATTAATTCTCCAGTCATTTTAATTCTATCTCCTGGCATGACCATTTCTACATTAGAGCCATCATCTGAGGTAAATGCTGTTATTTGACCTGTTACATCAGTTGTTCTGATGTAGAACTGAGGTCTGTATCCGGCAAAGAAAGGTGTATGTCTTCCGCCCTCTTCTTTTTTGAGAACATAAACTTCTCCTTCAAACTGAGTATGAGGAGTAATTGATCCTTTCTTCACAAGAACCATTCCTCTCTCAATGTCTTCTTTCTGGACACCCCTTAAAAGTAAACCAACATTGTCACCAGCCATTCCTTCGTCAAGAAGTTTTCGGAACATTTCAACTCCAGTAACAGTTGTTACTCTTGTATCTCTTATTCCAACTATTTCTACTTCTTCTCCAACCTTAACTTTACCTCTCTCAATTCTTCCAGTAGCAACAGTTCCTCTACCAGTGATTGAGAAAACATCTTCAACTGCCATCAAGAATGGTTTATCAACTTCTCTTTCAGGCTCAGGAATGCTAGCATCAACTGCTTTCATTAACTCCTCAATCTTTGATTCCCAAGTAGAATCACCTTCGAGAGCTTTTAAACCCGAAACTTGAACTATAGGAATGTCATCTCCAGGAAAGTCATAACTATCTAAAAGTTCCCTAATTTCCATTTCGACTAGTTCAATAATTTCTTCATCATCGACCATATCGCACTTATTTAGAGCAACAACAAGAGCAGGAACTCCAACCTGTTTAGCTAATAGAATATGCTCTTTTGTTTGAGCCATAGGACCATCTGTAGCTGCGCAAACTAGAATTGCTCCATCCATCTGGGCTGCCCCTGTGATCATGTTTTTTACATAATCAGCATGTCCTGGGCAATCAACATGAGCATAATGTCTGCCTTCAGTTTCATATTCAACATGAGCTGTATTAATGGTAATGCCACGCTCTCTTTCTTCAGGAGCTCCATCAATGTCTCCATAGTCTTGAGCTTGAGCTTGACCTTTTTTAGCTAGTACATTTGTAATAGCAGCTGTTAGTGTTGTTTTTCCATGATCAACATGGCCAATAGTACCTATGTTGACATGTGGTTTGTTTCTTTCGAACTTCTCGCGAGCCATTTTGAATTAAAGAATCGAGGGTTTAAGAGTGTTTAGTTTAGAGATCAGGAGTTGCCCTGATTCTTGGAAATGATAGCTTCAGCAACATTACGAGGAACTTCCTCATAATTTGCGAACTCCATTGAAAATATACCCCGACCTTGAGTCATTGATCGGAGTTGAGTGGCATAACCGAACATTTCGGCTAAGGGCACTTTGGCCTGTACCTTAGACAATCCATCATCAACAGATTGTCCTTCTACTTGACCTCTTCTGGAAGAGAGATCACCAATTACAGATCCAAGAAAGTCGTCAGGACTTTCGACCTCAACTTTCATCATAGGCTCTAAAAGGACAGGATTGCATTTTTTAACCCCGTCTTTAAAAGCCATGGAACCTGCAATTTTGAAGGCCATTTCAGATGAGTCTACATCGTGGAATGAACCATCGACTAGTGTTACTTTTACATCAATGAGTGGATAACCGGCAAGAACACCAGATTCACAGGTCTCTTTCATTCCATTAGATGCTGGTCCAATATACTCTTTTGGTACAGCTCCTCCAACAATTTTATTTACAAATTCAAAACCTTTACCAACTTCAGCAGGTTCCATTTCAATAATTACATGACCATATTGACCTTTACCTCCAGTCTGTCTTGCATATTTACCTTCTCCTTTAGAACTAGACCTAATAGTTTCTCTATATGAAACCTGTGGAGCTCCTATATTTGCTTCAACTTTAAATTCCCTTAACATTCTGTCAACAAGGATTTCTAAGTGCAATTCACCCATACCTGCAATAACAGTTTGATTTGTCTCAGGATCTGTACTTACCCTAAAGGTTGGATCCTCTTCAGACAAAGCAGTTAAAGCTTTAGATAATTTTTCCATATCGCCTTTAGTTTTTGGCTCAACAGCTACTGAGATAACAGGTTCAGGAATAAACAATGTCTCCAAAACTATCGGATCTTCTGTGTTACACAAAGTGTCTCCAGTTGTTGTGTTCTTAAGACCTAATACAGCTCCTAAATCCCCTGCCCTCAATTCATCAACCTCCACTCTTTCATCAGCCTTAAGAATCACTAATCTAGAAATTCTCTCTTTAGCATCCTTAGTAGAATTCATTACATAACTTCCCTTCGAAAGAACACCTGAATACATTCTTACAAAAGTTAATTTCCCATAGGGATCTGACATAACTTTGAATGCTAATGCACTGAAAGGAGCATTATCATCTGAAGGTCTAACATCTTCTTTGCCACTTGGCAAAACACCTTGTATTGGTTTCACATCAACTGGAGCTGGCAAGTAATCAACTACAGCGTCTAAAACAAGCTGGACACCTTTATTCTTAAAAGCTGATCCACATAATACAGGAACCAATCCATGTTTTAAAACCCCTTCTCTGATACCTTTTTTAAGTTGTTCTTCAGATAATTCTCCTGTTTCAAGAAATATTTCTATTAACTCTTCATCATTTTCTGCAACACTTTCCATTAACTTAAATCTCCATTCAGTAGCTTCCTCCTCCATATCAGATGGAATTGGTCCTTCTTCAATATCAGTACCTAAATCGTTTTTGTAAAGATATGCTTTGTTGGCTACTAAATCAATAATGCCTGTGAGATCACCTTCAGCCCCAATAGGTAACTGAATTGGAAGTGCATTTGCCTTTAGTCGATCTTTAATTTGCTTATTAACTTTTAAAAAATCCGCACCAGTTCTGTCCATTTTATTAACAAAAACCATTCTTGGAACAGAGTATCTATCTGCTTGACGCCAAACCGTTTCAGATTGAGGCTGAACTCCACCAACTGCACAAAATACAGCTATGACTCCATCCAACACACGCATTGATCTTTCAACTTCAATAGTAAAATCAACGTGTCCAGGAGTATCAATAATATTAATCCTATGATCTTGCCAACTAGTAGATATTGCAGCAGCAGTAATAGTTATTCCTCTTTCTCTTTCTTGAGCCATCCAATCTGTTACAGCAGCACCATCATGCACCTCTCCTATCTTATGAACTACACCTGAATAAAACAAAATTCTTTCAGTTGTGGTTGTTTTACCTGCATCAATATGAGCGGCTATACCTATATTCCTTACTCGTTCTAGGGGGAAGTCGCGTGCCAATTTTAAAGCTCCAAATAAAATAAATTTTGATAAGTGTAGTTCACACTAAAAGCAAACTTTAATAATAATAAACTACTTAAGTACCTTTTGATGAAATTAATATCTGTAATGTGCAAAAGCTTTATTAGCTTCTGCCATTTTATGAGTATCTTCTCTTTTTTTAACGGAACTTCCTGTTTCATTTGCTGCATCCATCAACTCGCCAGCAAGTTTTTGGGACATACTTTTGCCATTTCTTGCGCGTGAGAATGTAACAAGCCATCTTAATGCCATAGCCGTACCCCTCTCTTGGCGAACTTCCATAGGTACTTGATATGTTGCACCACCAACTCTTCTAGCTCGAACCTCGACAAGAGGAGTAGCATTTTTTACAGCTGTTTCAAATAATTCTACTGCATTCCCTCCTGTTCTCTCGCTTATTAAAGAAAACGCATCAGACAATATTCTTTGAGCTGTAGATTTTTTACCATGTTTCATCAATCGAGAAATCATCATTGAAGCAAGACGACTATTAAATTGAGGATCAGGAAGAACTGGTCTTTTTACTGCTGCATTACGACGTGACATGTTTAAAAAAAGTGATGTTTACAAATTAATCTTTTGGAGCTTTTGCTCCATACTTAGATCTGGATTGACGTCTATCTTTGACTCCAGCCGTATCTAAAGTTCCTCTTATTATATGATATCTAACTCCTGGTAAATCCTTTACTCTTCCACCCCTAAGCAGTACTACTGAATGTTCTTGCAAATTATGTCCAATCCCAGGTATATAAGCAGTTACTTCGAAACCAGAAGTTAATCTAACCCTAGCAACTTTTCTCAAAGCTGAATTAGGCTTCTTCGGTGTTGATGTATATACTCTTGTACATACCCCTCTTCTCTCAGGGCAAGCTTTTAATGCAGGAGATTTTGTTTTCTTTGTCAGACGTTTTCTTTCTGAACCTACTAATTGTGAGATGGTGGGCATCTATTAAACTTAGATAAAAATAAACATTCAACTATCATAACCTTTTAAGAGCACTAACTAAAAGTTTTTAATTATATTTTTTTAAATTTGTCAAATTAAAATTATTTGGTAAATATTAATTATCTTTAGATTTATTTTCATATTTATTTTTATAATAGAAATACATAAATAACTAAATAGAATTAAATAATCTATGGGAGAGAGTATCAAAAGAATCGTTGGCCCATATCAAGATAGTTATTCCCCAAATGGAATAATTGGGGAGAAAGATGCGTGTGGAGTAGGTTTCGTAGCAAATGTTGAAGGTATAGAAAGCAACTGGATCCTTAAACAATCTCTAAAGGGCCTCAACTGCATGGAGCATAGAGGCGGTTGTGGAGGCGATAGTGACTCAGGAGATGGAGCAGGCATTTTATGTTCAATTCCATGGGGATATCTAGAAGAGAAAATTAATCTAGAAAATACTCAAGAATTTAATAGAGGTTTAGGCATGGTTTTTATGCCTAATAAAAAAGAAAAAATTGAAATATGTAAATCAATATGTGATGAAGAAGCAGAAAAATTAAAAATCAACAAAACATCTTGGAGAACAGTACCTGTCAATAATGAAATCTTAGGTCCTTTAGCTAAAGCAAATGCTCCATTCATCAGTCAGTGGATTTTATATATACATAAAAAAAATCTTAAGGATGTTGAAAGGCTTTTATTTCAATTAAGGAAAAGAATTGAGAAAAAAATAAGAGAAACTTTCAAAAACGATGTTGGTGATTGTGAGTTTTATTTTGCCTCACTAAGTTCTCAAACAGTTGTTTATAAAGGTATGGTTCGCTCTGAAATATTATCCGAGTTTTATCAAGATCTAAAAGAAGAGAGTTTTAAAGTTTCATTTTCTGTTTATCATCGTAGATTTAGTACTAATACACTTCCAAAATGGCCACTAGCTCAGCCCATGAGATTTTTGGGTCATAATGGCGAAATAAATACTCTCTTAGGCAATATTAATTGGGCTAAAGCTTCAGAAACACATATTGATGATTTTTGGGGAGAGTTATCTAATGAAATAAAGCCTATTGTAGATGTAAACAAAAGTGATTCATCGAATCTTGATGCAACCCTTGAAATCAATATTCGTTCAGGTCAGCCCATTACTGACTCATTATTAAAACTTGTTCCTGAAGCATTTAGGGATCAACCAGAACTTGAGGAGAGAGAGTATATAAAAGCTTTTTATGAATATTCTGCAAGCCTACAAGAAGCCTGGGATGGTCCAGCACTCCTTGTATTTGCTGATGGAAATTTTGTCGGAGCAACGCTTGATAGAAATGGCCTAAGACCAGCAAGATATTCAATCACAAATGATGGTTTTGTAATAATGGGTTCTGAAACAGGAGTAGTAGATCTTGAAGAAGAAAGAGTAATAGAAAAAGGTCGATTAGGACCGGGACAAATGTTGGCAGTTGATTTTCATCAGAATAGAATCCTAAGAAATTGGGAAGTAAAATCTGAAGCCGCTCAAAGGCATGATTATAAAAATCTTCTCAGTAATAGAACTATCAAAATTGAAAATAATGAATGGGTTAAAGACTGCAAACTAAAAGACCTTGAGTTGTTGCAACAACAAACTGCATACGGGTTTTCAGCGGAAGATAATGACCTTGTCTTAGATTCAATGGCTTCATTAGCTAAAGAGCCTACTTTTTGCATGGGCGACGACATCCCATTAGCAGTTCTTTCATCTAAGCCACATATATTATACGACTACTTTAAGCAAAGATTTGCGCAAGTTACTAATCCTCCTATTGACCCTCTGAGAGAAAAACTTGTAATGAGTTTAGAGATGCATCTAGGAGAAAGATGTACACCATTTAAAATTAAAGATGCAAAACCTTTTATTCATTTACAAAGTCCTATTTTAAATGAGGAAGAACTCATTTCCATCAAAAAATCAAAAATTAAATCTCAGACAATTTCAAGTTTGTTTGATTTAGAGGAAGGTATTAAAGGCTTAGAGAACCAATTAAAACTAATTTGTAAACAGAGTGAGCTGTCTATAAAAGAAGGTTGCTCTTTAATTATCATTTCTGATAAGGGAATTAATCCTAAAAAGACTTTCATACCTCCTTTACTTGCTGTTGGAGCAATTCATCATTATCTTCTTAAAAAAGAAATCAGGCTAAAAGCTTCTCTAATAGTTGAGACCGGTCAATGTTGGAGCACACATCACTTAGCTTGTTTAATTGGATATGGAGCAAGTGCAGTTTGCCCTTGGTTGACCTTCGAAGCAGGTAGACACTGGTTAAAACATCCAAAAACACAAAAACTCATTGAAAGCAAAAAAATAAATCCATTATCAATAGTTGATGTTCAAGAAAATATTAAAAAAGCTCTAGAAGACGGTCTAAGAAAAATTCTCTCAAAAATAGGTATCTCACTTTTATCTAGTTACCATGGTGCACAAATTTTTGAAGCTGTAGGCCTTGGATCTGACTTAATAAAAATTGCTTTTGATGGTACAACAAGTCGTATCGCTGGCATAACATTAAAAGAATTAACTAATGAGACACTTTCAATACATACGAAAGCCTATCCAGAGATTGATTTAAAGAAATTAGAGTTTTTAGGATTTGTACAATTTAGAAATAATGGGGAATATCATTCCAATAACCCAGAGATGTCCAAAGTTTTACATTCGGCTGTAAAACAAGGGCCAGGATACGATCATTTTGAAACTTACAAAAAACTTATTAGTAATAGACCGACAACATCTCTTAGAGATTTACTAACAATTAATTCAAAAAGAAAAAGTATTCCATTAGAGGAAGTTGAAAGTGTTGAATCAATTTGCAAAAGGTTCTGTACTGGAGGAATGAGTTTAGGTGCTTTATCTAGAGAAGCGCATGAAGTTTTAGCAGTTGCAATGAATAGAATTGGTGGAAAAAGTAATAGTGGAGAAGGGGGAGAAGATCCAGCTCGTTTTAATGTTTTAGATGATATCGATGAAAATACTGAGTCAGCGACGTTGCCATTTATTAAAGGCTTAAAGAATGGAGACACCGCATGCTCCGCTATTAAACAAATAGCTTCAGGAAGATTTGGAGTTACACCTGAATATCTAAGAAGTGGTAAACAACTCGAAATTAAAATGGCTCAAGGCGCAAAACCTGGGGAGGGGGGACAATTACCTGGTCCAAAAGTTGATTCTTACATCGCAAAACTAAGAAATAGTAAACCTGGAGTAGCTTTAATATCTCCTCCCCCGCATCATGATATTTATTCAATTGAAGATTTAGCTCAACTTATCCACGACTTACACCAAGTTCATCCAAAAGCGAAAGTAAGCGTTAAACTTGTTTCTGAAATTGGTATAGGCACTATTGCCGCTGGAGTAAGCAAAGCTAATGCAGATGTAATTCAAATATCAGGCCATGACGGAGGTACAGGTGCTTCACCCCTTAGTTCTATCAAACATGCAGGTTTACCATGGGAACTTGGTGTTGCTGAGGTTCATAAATCTCTCTTAGAGAATAACTTACGCGAAAGAGTAATTTTGAGAACTGATGGAGGTCTTAAAACAGGCTGGGACGTAGTTATTGCAGCTTTACTAGGTGCTGAAGAATACGGTTTTGGTTCTGTAGCGATGATTGCTGAAGGATGCATAATGGCTCGGGTTTGTCATACAAACAAGTGTCCTGTTGGAGTTGCCACTCAAAAAGAAGAATTAAGAAAAAGATTTAAAGGTATTCCAGAAAATGTCGTCAATTTTTTCTTGTATATTGCTGAAGAAGTAAGACAGATAATGAGTAGTATCGGTGTCTCTAATATGGAAGAACTGATTGGTAATCAAGAATTTCTTTATGCAAGAAATATCGATCTTCCAAAAACTTCTAATATTGATCTTTCTTCTTTAGTAAATGAAGACTCAACCCCTGATAGATCATGGTTAAAACACTTAAAAACTGCCCATAGTAATGGTTCAGTATTAGAAGACGAGTTTTTGTCTGATAATAAATTTTTAGATTCAATTAAAAATCACGAAATATTAACCAAAGAAATTAAGATAAAAAACACAGATAGAAGTGTTTGTGCGAAAATATCAGGCGAAATCGCAGAACTTCACGGCAACACTGGCTTCAATGGTGAACTCAACTTAAATTTCAAAGGATATGCAGGACAAAGCTTTGGTGCCTTTTTATTGAAGGGAATGAATGTTCAATTAATCGGAGAAGCTAATGATTATGTTTGTAAAGGAATGAATGGAGGAATACTCACAATAATTCCACCAAAAATAAATGAAATCTCCTCCGAACAAGTAATCCTAGGAAATACTTGTCTTTATGGAGCAACAGGTGGAAAATTATTTGCATTAGGCAAATCGGGAGAAAGATTTGCGGTTAGAAATAGTGGTGCTACAGCTGTAACAGAAGGAGCAGGTGATCATTGTTGTGAATACATGACTGGTGGGAAAGTTGTAATTCTAGGTTCCACAGGAAGGAATATTGGTGCGGGCATGACTGGTGGAATAGCTTTTATAATCGATGAAAATAATGATTTAAGTAATAAAGTAAATAAAGAAATAGTAAGCATTCATCAAATAACCTCACCAAAGCAGGAAAATATCTTATTGGAAATTATTAGAGAATATCAAGCAAAAACAAATAGCTTAAGGGCTACCAAAATAATTAAAAATTGGTCTCATTTTAAGAGTACTTTCAAATTGATTGTTCCCCCAAGCGAAGAAGAGATGCTTGGTATAAAAAAAATGTAAATGCCTTTCTTCGTAAAAACTGAAATTATAAAAAAAGAATACTTAATTAATAAAGATTTAAAACGAAAAATAATTAACGAACATATTGATTGGGTAAAAAAATTAAAAAAAGAGGGAATTAATATAAAAAGTGGCTTTTTGGTAGATGAGTTAAATAGGCCAGGTGAAGGCGGATTACTTATTCTTGAGATGAATAATTATAGAAATGCACTAAAAATAATTAAGAATGATCCAATGATTAAAAATGATCTAGTTAAATGGAAATTAAATGAGTGGGTAGATCCAAATAAATGAATATAACTATCTTGGATACTTTTTCATAAGTTTTTGAATCTCTTCAGCATGATAGCTACTTCGAGTTAAAGGAGAACTAACTACTTGCATGAAGTTTAAATCTTTTTCCCCTAACGCTCTAAAGTAGTTGAATTTAGAAGGACTTACAAATCTTTTAACAGGTAAATGATTAGGGCCAGGAGATAAATATTGGCCAATAGTAACAATATCAACGAAATTACTTTTTAAATCCTTAAGAAGACTTAAGACCTCCTCGTCTTTTTCCCCTAAACCAAGCATGAAGCCTGACTTTGTATAAATTTTGGGAGAATAGTCTCTGGTTCTTTTAAGCAACTCAAGAGTTCTTTCATATTTACCCTGAGGTCTTACTTTTTTATATAGCGAAGACACAGTCTCAATATTGTGGTTTAAAACGTTTGGATTTGAATCGAGAACTTTTTCAAGCGCTTTCCAGTTGCCACAAAGATCAGGTATTAGAAGCTCAATAGTAGTTTCAGGAGATTTTTCTCTTATTTGATGAACACATTGAAAAAATTGAGATGCGCCACCATCCTCAATATCGTCTCTATTAACTGATGTGATTACAACATGCTTCAGCTTCATTCTAAAAACAGCTTCGGCTAAACGATATGGTTCAGTTGGGTCTAAGTCTCTCTTAGATCTATCAAAATCAATATCGCAATATGGACATGCCCTAGTGCAACCAGGACCCATTATGAGAAAAGTTGCAGTTCCACTAGCAAAACATTCACCGATATTTGGACAGCTTGCTTCTTGACATACGGTATTGAGATTTAAATCATTTAATAAATTTGCCGTATTACCAATACGCTCAACTTGTGGAGCTTTGACCCTTAACCATTCAGGTTTTGAAATTAAACTATTAGGATTATTAGTCACATTAAATCTTCTTGACCTGTAATTTTATTTTACTAAAAACAAGATGAATTAACTATTTATAATTTCAAAGACGAAGCTCATTCAACAGAAGTAAATAAATAAATGAATTCAACTAATCCTTATGCAATTTAGAAAATCTTAATAAAATTTACTCGTTACACAAAATTCTTGTTCTATTAACTAAAATTGAATCAGATTGCATAACGTTATTTTTAATACAGATATCAGAACGTACTAACTTTAAAAATATAGCTAAAAAGTTAGAAATAATTGCCTTATTTTGTACTAAAAAGTGTTTTTTTAATTATTTTTTGATACAGTAAAAAATATATGTAATAAAACATTGACTTTTAAATTTAAAAGAAAACGTATTTTATTATCGGAAAAAAGTAAAAACTCTAAAGCAATAGGTTATGCTAGAGCTACTCATAACGAATATGAATATTTAGAAGAGCAAATAAAAATTTTGAAGGAAGAGGGTTGCAGTTTAGTGTTCTCTGAATTTATAAGTTTAGATGAAGAAATCAAACCCCAACTCAATAAAGCTATAAATTCCTTATCAAAAGGCGATCACTTAATAATAACTCAGCTTGATCGAGCATTTAAAAATAAAAAAGAATGTTTGATAACAATAAATAAACTTATTAATAAGAATATTCAATTGCGAACTTTGACTGGTTTTTTTGCTACTAATGAATCTTCTAATACAAATTCTTCAATTTTTAAGATTTTATATGAATTAGATAATTTAGAAGACCAAAGTTTAGGTGAAAGAAAAAAAGAACAACTATTACGCAGAAAATTATCTGGAAATAATTTGGGAGGAAGACCCAAAATAAGTCCTCTAAAAGAATCTTTAGTCATCAGATTGCGCAATGAAGGATATTCTTATCGATCAATCAGATCACAAACAGGAATTGCGTTGTCAACAATAAGAAGAGTAATTTTGGAAGGAGAACTAACATAAAATGAAGAGGAAAGAAATTGAAGATTTAATTAAAGAAAATTTCAAAGATACAGCGTTGCGTATTTATGAATTAGATAATGAAGATAGAAAAAGTTTGTTAGCTGAATATAGAGAATGGATTATGAATGATTTAGATTTTGAAGAAGTAATGATGTTACCTTATGAAGCATATACTGACAAATTAGATCCTAATTACTTAGATGATTTACTTTAGTCTTAAGTCAGATATCTTTTATTAAACTCATATACTTCTTTTGATATTGATGGTAAGAAAGAAGTATCTTTGGAATATTTTTCTCCATCACAAAAAACAACTAATAAAGTATGGAGAGATCGACTATTAGTCCACCAAGCAGAATCATGTCTGACTTCAGACATTAAGCCTGCTTTACTCCAGAGATTAATGCTTTCTGGTAATCCTGCACCCAAAAAACCATCTATTTGATTAAGAGAATCGTTTTTAAGAACCAATTTATTTAAATTTCTTTTTAAAAAACTTCGTAAATTTAGATCATTTTTTTGATAATCAATATGAATCATAATTTCCTCCAACACCCGTGCAGCTGAATCAGAATTCATAGCGTTTCTATTTTTATTATCATTTCCATAAAATTCTTTTTCACGACCAAATGGTCCATCATCCCAGGTCTTCTGACAGCAATTTATACCACTCAATTCCTCCCAATGTAAATCATGTAGCCAATCGTTTATTATACTTCTTTGATATTTCCAATTTTCCCATAATTCGCCCTCAATACAAGGTCCACTTGTTGTTCCAGTGAGTAAATCAATTAAGAAGCTTGTTGCATTATTACTTGAGAAAGATAACATTTTCCTTACAGCATCAATAATTTCATCTGATAATAATAAACTTCCTTTTTTAATCCAATAATATGCAGCAAGGCCATAAACCAACTTGACTATGCTGGCAGGGTAAACCATTTTTGTATTATTAATACCAGTGCCAAAACCTTTAAATACGCTTTTATTTTCACTTTTATAATTAATCCAAGTTATGGCAATATCTTCTCTTGAAAAATCTTTATTATAAGAGCATACTCTCCCTAAAATATCATTTAAGGCTAGACCCATCTCTTTACTTGTATAGTAAAAGGACATCGTATGGAAAATTATAAAAATCCTATCTCACTATTTAAACAAACTAATTTTTCAAAAACTATTTGGTGGAAATTAAAAGTTAATATTTCTGGATATCAAAATGAAAAAGAAGATAAATTAGTAACTGAAATATTTAAAAATAGAATTTTTAGGCTACTTTATCCAAATTCTTATCAATATAATCATAAATTTTCAAGAATTTTAGTTCAACTATATGAAGATGGCTACGTCTGCTGGATAAATTTAGATGGATTGATTATTGAGAAATACGAATTGAGAAAAACTGAGAATTTAAAAAATGAACAATTCTTTATAAAAAATAAAGTTAACTCAATTTTAAAATGGATCAAGGATCAATCTGAGTTAAATAATGAATATCTTTGGGGAGGTACATTAGGACCCAACTTTGATTGTTCCGGATTAATTCAGACTGCTTTTTTAAAGCATCGCATTCATATACCTCGAGACTCTTATCAAATAAAAAGTTTTTGTAAACATCTTTTTTATTTCGAAGAGTCTTATATAGCTCTAAGACCTGGCGATCTTTTATTTTTTGGATATGAAGAAAAATGTGATCATATTGGAATCTACAAAGGAGACGGTTTTTATTATCATAGCTCTGGAAAGGATTTTGGTAGAAATGGAATAGGATTAGATACCCTAAAACATTCTAATGATAATATCTCATTGCATTATAAATCAAAGCTTATTTCAGCAGGAAGAGTTGTTAGAAATTATAGATGGGACAGAACAATACGTTAGTAAGTAGAGCTCAACTTTTAATTAAAAATTAAATTTTAAATATTACTTATTCTTTTATTTAGGAATTACCCAGCAGTCCAAATATTTTTAATAATTGGCATTATTGTATCTAAGTGTAATGTTCCGACAAGTAGCCAAGCAAAAACGGCTCCTCCACATCCTCCTAACCAAAATCCACTTGTAAAATCAGCCCAACCAGCTCTTGTGAATAAGTCCTTTGGCGGATTATTAACAGTCGCATCTGGAGGTTGAACATTAGGTGCTTTACCAGGTGCATTGTATAGAACAAAAAGTGCTGTCAAAATATGAACAGCTCCAATAGTAGCGAGAAGTCCAGCTGTTAGAGCAAATTCAGAATTTCTTAATGGCCCAGTCATGGTAAAAGGTCCGTATAGAAGATATCCAAAAGCTGCTCCAGTTTCTAAACCTCTAAAATTAGGGGAAATACCTTCTCTATAAAAAGGTAAATTATTTATAAAGGCTTTTGTAAAATAACCACTATTAACTGGAGTAGCTAAATTACCAACACAAGGATCAGCAACTGTTTTTACTGCCCATTGTTCTGCTACGCCAATATCATTTGGTTGTACAGAAGTATCTATGTATTTCTCATCAAACTTAATAGAACTAGTTGATTCAGAGAATGATTTTTGAAAGTCGCTCATTTTTTTAATAGTTTAGTGTTTGATAATTTATTCAGTTGCTGTAATTAATCTTCCAATCAATACGATAAAAACAGCAGGCATTGCTATACCAATTAATGGAACAAAAATTGAAGGTAAAAGACTTGGTAAATCAGATGGCATAGTTCTTTAAACATCTTTAAACACTTTAGTATTTATCAGCGAAATAATGTTAATTTTATTACTGGATGATATAAAAATTATTAACTTTTTACATGTTAAATTTTTTAGCAATTTTACTTATTATTTTTATAGGAATATTAATTCTATTTTTAAAAAAAAGAAGCTTTAGAAAGTTTATAAATAATGGTAAATTACATTCCGTTAAATTAAAAAAATATAGAAAAAATAATAATAAATATCTATCTAATAAAAAAAGTTTTTTATACAATCACGAAGATAAAAAGTACTCATTATTTTATAAAAATTCTCAAAGAAATAAAATGATTAGTCTTTTTCAGGGTAATACAGAAAATAAATTAAAGGCATTAAAAATTGCGGAAGAATTGGCTGATAAATCAACATTACCAATTTTACGAAAAGGCCTAAGAGATATTTCTCCTGAAGTCGTTGAAATTTCAGCTTTATTAATAAGACAGTTCAAGTAATCAATCAATTTTGCTTAGCACTGTTTATTGATCTAATTCTGTAAATTGGACGACTTTGACTTTCATGATATGTCCTAATTAAAAGTTCGCTCAATAATCCAAAGCTAAATAATTGAACACCAGCAATTCCTAATATTAATGCAAACATTAGCAACGGACGATTTCCAATATCCTCACCCATTATTTTTAAAACTATTAAATAAGAACTTATCGCAAGACTAAAGAAAATACTTATAATTCCAACAAAACCAAATCCATACATCGGTCTTGTTAAAAATTTAGTCATAAACCAAACAGTTAGTAAATCCATTAAAACTCTAAAAGTTCTATCAATTCCATATTTGCTAGATCCATATTGCCTGCTCCTATGGTTTACTTTAATTTCTTTGATTCTTGCACCTTCAATATTTGCTAAAACGGGCAAAAACCTGTGAAGTTCGCCATATAACTTTATATCTTCTATTATTTCTTTCTTAAACGCTTTTAATGAGCAACCATAGTCATGCAACTTCAAACCTGTCACATGAGCTATTAACTTATTCGCTATTTTTGAAGGTATCTTTCTATTAATTAATTTATCTTTTCTATCAAACCTCCAACCACAAACCAAATCATAACCATTATTAATTTCTGAAATTAATAAAGGAATATCATTTGGATCATTCTGTAAATCACCATCCAAAGTAATAACAATATCGCCCTTAGAATTATCAAAGCCAGCTGATATTGCTGCAGTTTGACCGTAATTTTTGCGGAGGGAAATTACTGACAATTCTTTAATTTTGAGAGTTAGTTGCTTTAATACTTGATGAGTATTATCTTTAGAACCATCATTTACAACAATCAATTCAAAATTAAATTTATGAGAAGACATTATATTTATAACTTCATCTAATAAAAGACCAATACTCTCGCTTTCATTAAAAACAGGGACGATAATAGAAATTAATTGTTTTATATCTGACATTTATATTTAATAATAATTACACAATTTTAACTTAATTTAGAACATTAAAATTAAACAAAAAAAATCACCACATTGGTGGTGATTTAAATTATTTAAAGGAAATTTAACCAAACTTTCCTGAAGTGGATGCTATAACAAATGCCCCAAATGTTAGTATGTTTCCAATCGTGAAATGTGCTAGTCCAACTAATCTAGCTTGAACAATTGAAAGTGCAACTGGCTTATCTCTCCAGCCAACAAGGTTAGCAATTGGAGTACGCTGATGTGCCCAAACTAATGTTTCAATTAACTCTTGCCAGTAACCACGCCATGATATTAGGAACATGAAGCCAGTAGCCCAAACTAAGTGACCGAATAGGAACATCCAAGCCCAAGGAGATAGAGAATTTACTCCAAATGGATTGTATCCATTAATAAGTTGAGCAGAGTTTAACCAGAGATAATCTCTGAACCAACCCATTAGATAAGTTCCTGATTCGTTAAATTGTGCTACGTTACCCTGCCAAATTGCTAGGTGTTTCCAATGCCAGTAGAAAGTTACCCATGCTAGTAAATTTAATGCCCAGAACATAGCTAAGTACATAGCGTCCCAAGATGAACTATCACAAGTACCTCCACGCCCAGGTCCATCGCAAGGGAAAGCATAACCTAAATCTTTCTTATCAGGAATTAATTTTGTTCCTCTAGCGTCAAGTGCACCTTTGATAAGAATTAATGCAGTTGTATGAAGACCTAAAGCGATAGCATGGTGAACTAAGAAATCTGCTGGCCCGATAGGTAAGAAAGCACTTAATGCATCTTGTCTATTGATAAGATCCATCCAGTAATGATTACCTGGTAATGAATTAGCTGCGAGAGTTGCTGAACTTGTAGGATCAGATAATAAAGCGTTAAATCCGTACATCATCTTCCCTTGAGCAGCTTGAACAAATTGAGCAAATACTGGCTCGATTAGGATTTGCTTTTCAGGATTACCAAAAGCTACAACAACATCGTTATGAACATAAATTCCAAGAGTATGGAATCCAAGCAACATTGTTACCCAGCTAAGGTGACTTATCAAAGCTTCCTTTGTTCCAAGCACTCTTGCTAATACATTATCTTTATTTAATTCTGGATCATAATCTCTAACAAAGAAAATAGCACCGTGTGCGAAAGCACCGACCATCAAGAACATTGCTATGTACTGATGATGACTATATAGAGCAGATTGTGTAGTGTAGTCCCTGGCAATAAAAGCGTAAGAAGGAAGTGCACCCATATGTTGCGCCACTAGAGAAGTTGCTACACCAAGAGATGCTAATGCTAGTCCAAGTTGGAAATGTAATGAATTATTTACAGTTTCATATATTCCATCATGGTTAATTCCGAAACTACCTTTATGAGGATCATTAGGGTGTCTTGTATTATGAGCCTCTGTAATTTCTTTTAGGCTATGACCAATACCGAAGGTATTTCTATACATATGACCAGCAATTACGAAAACTGTTCCAATCGCTATATGATGATGAGCAATGTCAGTAAGCCATAAAGCTTCACTTTGAGGATGAAGACCACCTAAGAAAGTAAAGATTGCTGTACCAGCTCCCTCAGCTGTTCCAAATACCTGATCTAGAGAATCAGGATTTTGGGCATATGCTCCCCAGTTTAAAGTAAAGAAAGGAGCTAGTCCTGCAGGGTGTGGCAGTACTGTTAACCAGTTATCCCAACCTACATGCTGACCTCTTGATTCAGGTATAGCAACATGAACCAAATGGCCTGTCCAAGCAATACTACTAAAACCAAATAAGACAGCTAAATGATGATTTAATCTTGATTCTGCATTTTTAAACCAAGCTAGAGAAGGTCTGAATTTTGGCTGTAAGTGTAACCAACCTGCAAATAGAGTCCAACAAGCCAAAATACTCATGAATATTGAAGCTTGAAAGAGTTGCTCATTAGTTCTCATTCCAATTGTGTACCACCAATGGTAGAGACCAGAGTAAGCTATGTTTACTGGACCACTAGCTCCAGCTTGTGTCATTGCCTCTGTGATACCAGATCCAAAATGTGGATCCCAAATAGCATGGGCAATAGGACGAACGTGAGTTGGATCAAGTACAAACTGCTCGAAGTTACCTTGCCACGCAATATGAAATAAGTTACCAGCTACCCAGAGAGCGATTATTGCTAGATGACCAAAATGTGTAGAGAAAAGCTTCTGATAAAGCTTTTCTTCGGTCATACCATCATGACTTTCAAAGTCGTGAGCGGTAGCTATTCCGTACCATATTCGTCGGGTTGTAGGGTCCTGAGCTAGACCCTGGTTAAATGATGGAAATTTTGTTGCCATTGAATTAAAAAGGTGAAGTTCAGGTAATTAGCCCAGGCCGAAAAGGCGAGCATGGAAGAAGGCCCATGTGGTAGCAATACCACCGACAAGGAAGTGTGTTACACCTACTGCTCTACCCTGGGTGATAGATAAAGCCCTTGGTTGAATGGTTGGAGCAACTTTAAGTTTGTTATGTGCCCAAACAATTGATTCGAACAATTCTTGCCAATATCCCCTTCCACTAAAGAGAAACATTAAACTAAATGCCCATATGAAGTGAGCTCCTAAGAACATCAAACCGTACATGCTTATTGATTGACCATAACTTGTTAATACTTGAGAAGCTTGCGCCCAAAGGAAATCTCTTAACCAACCATTAATAGTAATGGAACTTTGTGCGAAGTTACCACCAGTAAGTCCCCAAACATCACTCTGCATTTTCCAAGAGAAGTGGAAAATAACTATTGATAAACAATTATACATCCAGAAAAGGGCTAAGAACACGTGGTCCCAAGAAGAAACTTGACATGTACCACCTCTTCCAGGTCCATCACAAGGGAATCTAAATCCTAAAGAAGCTTTATCAGGGATCAACCTTGAACTTCTTGCATAAAGTACTCCTTTGAGAAGTATCAAAACAGTTACGTGAATTTGGAAAGCATGAATATGATGAATCATTAAATCAGCTGTCCCTAATGGAATTGGAGCTATAGCAACCTTTCCACCCACTTCTACTAAACTTCCATTAAAAACTTCACTTAAAGCTTTGTGAGGTAAAGCTTCTGCAGTACCTGCTAAAAGAGAAGTTCCAACAGCAGATGCTTGAATACTCTGTACCCATTGAGCAAAAATTGGCTGAAGTTGAATTGCAGAATCACTAAACATATCTTGAGGTCTTCCCAAAGCCCTCATAGTGTCGTTGTGAATGTAGAGTCCAAAGCTATGAAATCCTAACCACATACATACCCAGTTCAAGTGACTTATTAAGGCATCTCTTGCTTTAAGGATTCTGTCTAATACGTTATCAATATGTTTGGCTGGATCATAATCTCTAACCATTGCAATTCCAGCATGGGCCCCTGCACCTACTATGAATAATCCACCTATCCACATGTGATGAGTAAATAATCCAAGAACTGTCATGTAGTCAGTAGCTATATATGGATATGGAGGCATCGCATACATATGATGAGATACAAGTATGCTTATTGATCCAAGCATTGCTAGGTTTACTGCAAGCTGGGCATGTCTACTTTCTGCCATGAACTCAAAAAGACCTTGATGACCTTTAGGAGCAGGAAATAATATTGGGTCTCCTTGCTGTGAATCTAATATTTCTTTCATACTATGACCAATACCGTAATTAGTCCTATACATATGACCACCAATTATTGCTATTACACCAAAAGCTAAGTGATGATGTGAAACATCAGTCATCCATAAACTTCCTGTAACAGGGTTAAGTCCACCTTTGAAGGTAAGGAAATCTGAGAAAGCTAACCAGTTTAAACTAAAGAAATTACCTGTACCACTAGCTAATCCTGGAAATATCTGACCGATTATTTGTGGATCACAGAGTTGATGTGGCATAGGCATATCTGCAATAGTTGCTATTTCTTTACCATTAATTACTAAAGGAGAGCCTGCATCAATCGCATCTAAGAGAGCTGCAGTAGGAGCTCCGATATGAATACAATGACCAGCCCATGCTAAAGAACCTAATCCTACTAAACCAGCTATATGGTGGTTAAGCATAGACTCAATATCTTGGAACCACTCCATTTTTGGAGCTGCTTTGTGATAATGAAAGATTCCTGCATGAAGCATAAGTGCAGCCATTACTACAGCACCTATTGCTAAAGCCATCAATTCACTTTCATTAGTTATTCCCCATGCTCGCCACATGTGGAATATTCCTGAACTGATTTGAATTCCGTTGTAGTTAGCTCCAAGATCAGCATTCAGCATTTCTTGGCCAACTATTGCCCAAACTTGTTGTGCTCCGGGTTTGACATGAGTTGGGTCAGCTAACCAACCTGAATAATTAGAAAATCTTGCTCCATGGAAAAAAGCTGCACTCATCCATATAAAAATGACTGCAAGATGTCCAAAATGAGCCGAAAAGATTTTTCTTGTTGCTTCTTCAGCATCGCCTGTATGCACATCAAAATCATGTGCGTCAGCATGCAAATTCCAGATCCAAGTTGTAGTTTTTGGACCCTTAGATAATTTACTTGACCAGAAACCTGGCTTATCTAATTTGGCAAAATCAATAGGTCTTGGATCAGCCTTTACAGGATCTTCCAAAACTTTTTTGCTTTTTTCTCCACTTTCTGGTGGGCTGATGGTCATCTAGCACCTCGAAAATAATTGACATTAAAGCCGATTGATCGGATCTCGAACATATTTATAATGATAATGTTCAAGAAAACGAATCCTTCGGAAACTTTAGATATTCGTTTCAAAAATAATAAGGCAAAGATTCTTTCGTTATGCATTAACGTAACAAATGTTCTAATGATTGTTACTATATGAATATTTTGTTAAATTCTTGTCCATGACTAGACTATGAGTATTTTTACTCAAAATTTATGTAAATTTCTTAAATTTTTTTTTATATTTCAAAGTAAATTTCTTAAATCCAGCAACAGGATATAATTTCAACGTAACTGTCAAGAGTTTCTGATTTGAAAGGAATTGCTATAGGTCTATCTAATAATTCAAAAGAAATTTTAAAAAGGCTTAAAAAAACAGAATTTGTCAAAGACATATATATTGCGGGTTCTTCGAAAGAGGATGGTAAGGAAAATGAACTTATTCAAGTACAAAAACCGAAAGAAATCTTACTTAAAAAATGGCCGGAGATAGATTTAATAATTTTTATAGGCTCCATCGCTGCATCAATACGCATAATAAATTCTTTTTTAACCTCAAAAGATCAAGATCCTGGTGTAATAGTTATAGATAACAAATGTTCCAAGATAGTTCCTTTGATTGGTTTGCATCAGTCAAATACGCAAAATATTGCATGTCAAATTGCTAATTTACTTGGTGGCGAAATAATAGAAACTAATAATTCCAATGATCAAAGCCTCTTAAATCTTGATGCATTTGGGAATCAATGGGGTTGGAAAAGATCTGGCAAAATAAACGATTGGTCAAAACTAGTAATTAAACAAGCTAAGAACGAAGAAATATTTTGCAAACAATTATCTGGTAATAACTTATGGAAAACTTCCGAATCAGCTGAGATTATTAATCAAATTGATCAAAAAGAAACTGAAAAACCAGATTCAACTTTTTATGTGAGTATATTCGAAAATGATGAAACCACTTGGCACCCACCCGTATTATGGGTTGGTATTGGATGTGAAAGAAATACAAGCAAAGAATTAATAACAAATTCTTTAAATAATTTTTTTGAGTCAGGGAATATATCACAGCAATCAATTGCGGGATTTGCAACTATTGATATAAAAAAAAATGAGAAAGGAATTTTAGAACTTGCTAAAGAAAAAAACTTGCATATAAAGTTTTTTAGTAGAGAAGATCTTTCAAAAATAATTGTTCCAAATCCATCAAATGTTGTGCAAAATGAAATTGGCACTCCTTCCGTCGCAGAAGCCTCCTGCTTACTTGCAGCAGGAGAAGAATCAAAATTATTAGAAGAAAAAAGAATTTTTAAAAATCAATTTGGGGCAGTAACTATCGCTGTAGCAGAATCAAAAAATCAATTTAATCCAACCCATGGTGAAATCCATATTATTGGAAGTGGGCCAGGCGATATCTCCTTTCTAACTAATAATGCAAGAAAAGCACTTTCAAGATGTACTGTTTGGATTGGATACAAAATGTATTTAGATTTGATAAAACCCTTAAAAAGGAATGATCAGGTTTTAATTAATAGTAAACTTACTGAAGAAAAAGAGAGATGCAGTAAAGCAATTAAACTAGCTGAGGAAGGAATAAAAGTGGCTTTAATTTCTTCAGGTGAATCTGGATTTTATGGAATGGCAGGTTTACTTTTAGAATTACTTCAAAAAATCAAAAAAGAATATAGACCTTACTTTGAAGTACATCCAGGTATAAGTAGTGTTCAATTAGCCGCTGCGATTAGTGGCGCACCACTAATGAATGACTTTTGTTCAGTAAGCTTAAGCGATAAATTAACTCCATGGTTTTTAATAGAAAAAAGAATTGAGGGAGCTCTTGTGGGTGACTTTGTAATAGCTTTATTTAATCCTCAATCCATTGAAAGAAATTGGCAGTTAAAAAGTGTAATAGATATATGTTTACAATCTAGGCATGGTGATACTCCAGTTTTAATAGCTAGACAAGTAGGGAGAGAAAATCAAACCAAAAAATTTTTTACTTTAAACACCATTCCTTTTAAAGAGATTGATATGTTATCAATCATTATTATTGGCAATTCTCAAACAACCTTAGTTGACGAAATATTTCTCACTCCCAGAGGATATTTACAAAATTAGTTTAGATAATCCATAATTTTAAAAATAGAATGTTTTTCTTTGCTTTTTTCTTATAAGAATACTAGTCTTTTATAATAACGATGTATGAAAATTAATTGAAAAATATTGGTTTAATTTTGTTTGACATTGATGGGGTAATCCGCAGCGTAGAAAATAGTTACAGACTTTCATTAAAAAAAACAGTGCACAAATTTTCCGGATGGGAGCCAAGTTATATAGATATTGATAATGCAAAAAATGAAGGTATCTGGAATAATGACTGGGATTTAAGTTTAGAACTTATAAAAAGATGTATAAAGAAAGAGAACTTAAACCTTAAAATTCCTACAAGAGAGGAGATAATAAAATGTTTTGAAGATTTTTACTTTGGTGGAGATCCAAATAAAGATAGTAAATACTGGTCTGGTTACATAACAAATGAGGAGTTATTAGTTGATAAAAAGTTTTTTGATTTAATTCAAGGTAATGGAATAATCTGGGGTTTTGTTAGTGGTGCAGAGTCTGCTTCTGCAAAATTTGTTTTAGAAAAAAGACTTGGACTAAAATCACCACCATTAATATCTATGGGAGATGCCCCTGATAAGCCTGATCCTAAAGGTTTTATTAACTTATCAAAAAAGCTTATTGGAGATAAACTTGGCGAATCAAATATTCCCATTGCCTATGTAGGAGATACTATTGCAGATATAAATACAGTTATAAACGCTAGAAAGGAAATACCATCTCAGAAATTCATAAGCATCGGAATAGCTCCCCCTCATTTACATTTAAATTCTCGATTAAAAGAACGTAATTCTTACGAAACAAATCTTAGAGATGCAGGTGCTGACTTGATTTTAAATTCTATTTATGATCTTAAAGATATTAATCTTGACTTGTTTTAAAACAAATATTAATTAAAAATTTTCTAAATAAATCACGGAGAGGGAGGGATTCGAACCCTCGACAAAAGTTACCTCCTGTAACTCCTTAGCAGGGAGCCGCTTTCAACCACTCAGCCACCTCTCCAGTTCTTATACATTATCAATTTTTTTGCAAACATTCAAAATTTTTTATTTAATCGAAATGTCTAATCAACTTGAACTCTCGGCAATCTGTTTTTAAAAGAACAAAGAATTTCCCAAGGAATAGTATTAGATTCCCTTGCCCAATCAACTGGAGAAATTGTTTTATCGCCCTCGGATCCTAGTAATGTCATAGTACTGCCAACTTTAATTTCATCTGAACCTGTAATATCCACCATCATTTGATCCATAGTTATCGATCCTACTTGAGGATAAAGTTTATTTTTAAAAATAACTTTTATCTTACCTGAGAGATTTCTCGGGACTCCATCTGCATAACCAATACTTAATACAGCCAACTTAGTTTTTCTTCTGCTTACAAATTTTCCTCCATAACTTACTCTTACACCTTGATCAATAACTCTTATAAAAGCTACTTTGACCTTCAAAAATAAAGCTGGTTTAAGACATAAATTTTTATCTATTTTTGCTAGAGGACTATATCCATACATAGAAAGTCCAACTCGTACCATATGAAAATGAAAATCTTTATTGAGAAGCATGCCTGCAGAATTTGCCAAATGAATCTTGATATTGTGATCACTATCAACGTTAATTTGCTTTAATAATTCCCTAAACTTAAGTTTTTGTAATTGAGTACTGCTTTTAGGATCTAATGAGTTATCTTCATCTGCAGATGATAAATGACTATATATTCCTTCTATTGAAATGTTTTCAAAAGATTTTATTTTTTCAAATTCCTGAATAAAATTATCAGATTCAAATCCTAATCTTGACATTCCAGTATCAACCTTAAGATGTAAAGAAAATTTCAACCCAAACTGCTTACCAATATTGTTGCAAATTAAACACTCTCTAAGACTACTGATAGTTGGCATAAGATCATTTTTAAAGGCTATTATTAAATCCTTTTTCGTATATAGATTTCCCAAAACAAGAATTGGTTTGTTAACTCCCGAAGAACGCAGTTTAATCCCTTCTTTTAAAGTGGCAACTCCTAGTTGCGAAGCTCCACCTTTGATTGCATATTCTGATACTAATTTTGAATCATGTCCATATCCATCAGCTTTAACAACTGCCATAAATTGACAACTTTTACTTAATTTAGATCTTAACTGCCTTACATTTTTTTCTATTGCTTCACCATTGACTTCAATCCATGCTCTTTGTTTCGGATCTATATCTCTATCAAAGTTTGGATATTTATCAAAATTAAATCGCTGATTTGTTTGCCGAATTTGCATTAACTTTGCACAATTATATGCGCTTATTGAAATATACAGTTAGCATGACATGTAAATAGTATTTTGGCATGGGCCAGACTCTAGTTTTAAATGCATCTTATGAACCTTTAAACATCACTTCTTGGCGAAGAGCAGTAATTTTGATGATTAAAGGTAAAGCCGAAAGCTTAGAGGAAGATAAAACATATTCAATTCATAGCGGGAAAAAGTTGCCGACAGTTATAAGACTTCGTTACTACGTTAAAGTTCCTTTTAGAGAGGTTTCTTTAACAAGAAAAAATATTCTTCTGAGAGATAATAATTCTTGCCAATACTGTAACTATAGGGGTAGTGACCTATCAATAGATCATGTTTTACCGAGAAGCAGAGGTGGAACAGATAACTGGGAAAATGTTACTACAGCATGTCTCAGATGTAATGTACAAAAAGGTAATCGAACCCCCGAAGAGGCTAATATGCCTTTAAAACGCAAGCCTTATCGTCCATTAAGTAATCTAAATTTTGAAGCTACAAGACAAATTGACTCTGGCAAGCATAAAGAATGGAGTAAATACGTAATAGGGGTTGCAATCTAATAGAAAATCTTAATTTACTTCTTTATTAAAATCTTCCATCATTCTTTTTTGTTCTTGCGCTATGCATGCATTAATCACTTCTTCTAATTGACCAGCAAGAATTGGCTCAAGAGAAAAATTGGAACCTAATCTATGATCAGTTGTCCTGTTATCTTTAAAATTATAAGTTCTTATTTTTTCACTTCTATCGCCTGTTCCAACTTGGGAAAGCCTTTGTGATCTCTCTTTTGCATTGGCTTCTTTTAATTGAATTTCATACAATTTAGCTCTTAAAATTTCCATTGCTCGTTCGCGATTTTGCAATTGTGATCTCTCTTGAGTACAAAAAACTCTTATTCCTGTAGGCTTATGGAGAAGATCAATAGCTGTCTCTACCTTATTAACATTTTGTCCTCCTGCACCTCCTGATCTTGCTGTTCCAACCTCTAGATCTGTTGGATCAATTTTAACCTCAACAGGATCAGCCTCAGGCATAACGGCAACTGTAGCAGTAGAGGTGTGAACTCTACCTTGAGATTCAGTAGCTGGAACTCTTTGGACTCTATGTACACCAGCCTCAAATTTAAGTTGACTATATACAGAATCTCCCTTAACGGAGATAACTAACTCCTTAAATCCACCCATATCTGACTCTGAAGCACTAACAGGTTTTACAGACCATCCAATTTTTTGTCCATATCTTTCATACATTCTTGCTAAATCACCCGCCCAGATACAAGCCTCGTTACCTCCAGCACCGGCTCTGATTTCTAACATTACACTTCTTTCATCCCTTGGGTCCTTTGGCAATAAGGCGATTGTGGTTTTTTGAATCAGTTCACTCTTAGATTCCTCTAGAATTATTAACTCCTCATTTATCAAAGATTCCATTTCTTTATCATTTCTATTCTCTTTTAGTAGATTTTTTGAATCTTCGATTTCTTTATCAGTATCAAGCAACTTATTAAAATCAATCACCAAAGGTTCCAATTTTGACCTTTCTCTTGCTATTGATTCTAATTTTTTTGGATCATTAGCTATATCAGGATCTGCAAGTTGCACTTCCAAATTTTCAAAACTTTCTGAAGCAGTTTTCAACCTTGCAATTAATGTTGAGTATTCCAATTAAAATTGTGCTTAATTTTGAAAATTCTACTTTTTAGAATCTTTTTCTTCTTTTTGATCTTTTGATGTAGCTGAATTAGCTGAACCCATTCCATATTTTTTCATAAACCTATCAACCCTCCCTTCTGTATCAAGAATCTTTTGAGTTCCAGTGAAGAAGGGATGATTTCCACTCCAAACATCAACATGTAATTCAGGCTGGGTGGAGCCAGTAGTCATTACGACTTCTCCATTGCAAATAACTTTTGCATCTGGATACCATTTTGGGTGTATTTCTGATTTTGGCATAATTTAAATTCCTTTAACGTTTAGAGAATTGAGGAGCTTTTCTTGCTTTTTTAAGACCATATTTTCTTCTTTCCTTAGCTCTAGGATCTCTACTGAGATGGCCTTCCGTTTTTAGCGGTTTCCTATTGTCAGGAGATAATTCGCAAAGTGCTCGAGCTGCTCCTTGTTTTATCGCATCTGCTTGGCCAGTCAATCCACCACCAAAAACATTTACAAAAATATCATAAGAATTTTCAAGGCCTAATGTTTGTAAAGGTGCTTTTATTGAATTTAAGTGAAGAGGATTAAAGTTTAAGTAATCATCTCCAGCACGACCATTAATTTTTATTAGTCCATTTCCTGGAATCAAGCGAACTCTAGCTACTGAAGTTTTTCTTCTTCCAGTTCCCCAATACACAGCTTTGCTTTTTATTTGACTATTCATTTTGATAAATTAACTTTTTAATAATACAGGATTTTGAGCAGCATGAGGATGATCAGCACCTTTATAAACCTTTAGTTTTTTAAATTGCTGTCTTCCTAAAGAGTTATGAGGCAACATGCCCTTAACAGCTTGCTCAATGATTCTTTCAGGAATTCTTTCTTTTAAAGACTCAAATTTTTCAATTTTCATTCCTCCAGGTCTTCCAGAATGTCTCCTGTACAATTTTTGTGATGCTTTTTTACCTGTTACCTCAACTTTCTCGGCATTTACAACAATGACAAAATCTCCAGTATCTAGATGAGGTGTAAATGTTGGTTTATTCTTACCTCTCAATACAGTTGCAATTTCTGTAGCAAGTCTCCCAAGCATCTTATCTTTTGCATCAACTAAAAACCAATTTCTTTCAATTGTTTCTAAAGATGGAGTAATTGTTTTATTCATTTACCAAATTTCTGCAAATAAATTTAAATTAGTTTTAAATTCTACCTTATTGAAGGATTATTAAACAACAGTTTTGAATGATTTACACAAAAAATTCGCTTAATTAAACCTTACTTAAGAAAAACCCTTAATTAAAAATAAAGGGAAAAAATCATTTTTATTAATCTTTTTAAAAACATTTTCTTCATAAACAGCATTTACAAAACATAACCCCTTAGCTGGAGCAGATTCTTTAACATCATTTTTCTTTTTGTTTACCCATCTATCTGTAAAAATTTCTGGCGATATTTTGTTTTCTCCAACTAAAACTAGTTGACCAATAATAAAGCGGACCATTCCATATAGAAAACCAGTAGCTTTAATATCAACAAAAATCAAATCTTCTACTCTTTTAATATCTATATTTTTTATTTTTGTAATTGAGTTTGTTCTATTACTACCACTTTTCTGAAAAGCAAAAAAATCATGCTCTCCTATCATTTTCCTGGATGCATTTAACATTAAAACTTCATCTAATACTTTTTGATATCTATGCCATGACCAATTATTGATGAACAAGTTTGGGAATTTACTGTTATTAATGACATATCGATAATGTCTATACATTGCTGAATAGCATGCATGCCAACTATCTTTTACCTCAACTGATTCCAAGATCCTAATTGTTGAGGGTAAAAGACTATTTAAGACATCAGAATAACTATTTCCTGGAACAACACAATCAACATCAAAGTGTACTACTTGACCTGATGCATGAACCCCAGCATCAGTTCTACCTGCTGCAAAAGTCTTTACTGTATGATTTGTAATCTTTAAAAGAGCTCTGTCTAAAATTTCTTGAACAGTAGTTGCATTTTTTTGTTTTTGCCAGCCTGAATAATGAGATCCATCATATTGGACTAGTAAAGCTACCCTTTTCAACAGTTATTTTTTAATAAAAGCCTCTTAAATTAACTAACTTAAACAAGCTCGATTATGGCCATCTGAGCGTTATCTCCTTTTCTAGATACAGTTCTGACAATTCGTGTATAACCACCATTTCTATCTCCATATCTTTCCTTTGCTTTTTCAAATAATGAATGAACTAATTTTTTATCATAAATATATCCAATAGCCCTTCTCCTAGAAGCCAAACTTCCTTCTTTGGCGAGGGAAATCATTCTTTCAGCTTCATTTCTTAAAGCTTTTGCCCTAGCTTTTGTTGTCGTTACTCTACCTTCTCTAATTAATTGTGTAGTTAAACCTCTTAGAAGTGCTTTCCTCTGATCAGCAGGTTTACTTAATAATGGAACTCTAAGTTGGTGTCTCATAATCTTAAAAATTGTTAAACAGATGTTCTGCTTTGTGGAATAGAAATGCCTATGCGCTCAAGAGCTTCAATAACCTCATCTGCGGATTTAGAGCCAAAGTTCTTAATTTCAAGAAGATCTTCATAGCTGAAGCCCATTAAATCCGAAACTGAGTTAACTTGCGCCCGTTTCAAACAATTATATGCTCTAACGGACAAGTTTAGTTCCTCGAGGGGAATTTGAGCTTCAGGAGATGGTTCAGGTTCTTCAGGAATTTCTTCAACCATTGTGACAGTAGCAAGAGGTTGGAAGAGTTCTATTAATTGATTTGCAGCTTCAGCAATAGCATCGTCAGGACTGGTTGAGCCATCTGTTACTACCTCCATTTTTAATCTTTCTCTTCCCGTTCCGCCTTCTGCTACAGCAGTTTCATCAATCGTAAAGTTCACTCTCTTCACTGGCATAAAGACAGCATCAATTTGAAGCAAATCAATAGCAGTTGTCTCTTCACTCTTTCGGTCGACGGGTCTATATCCAACGCCTCTTTCCACATGGATTTCCAACTCTAAGTTATGACCCTCCTGGATAGTCGCAATCGGTTTTTCGCCATCAACAATTTCAACTTGAGAGGAGAATTGAATGTCATTAGCCTTCACCTCCATTGGACCACTAGCTACTAACCTACCGATTTCTAGCTCTGGATTAGTACTATTTATGGATAGTTGCTTGCAATTAAGAAGAATATCTAAAACGTCTTCTCTAACTCCAGGAATAGTGGCATATTCATGATTAATTCCTGCTATTCTTACTGCAGTAACTGCACTCCCTTCAAGTCCTCCCATAAGGACTCTTCTAAGGGAATTACCCAAAGTTGTAGCTTGTCCCCTTTCTAGAGGGCCAATTAGAAATGTTCCTGTTTGGGAGCGATCATCTGCTATTTGATGGTCGATTCTGTCAATCTGGTATTGCAACACGGAAAATAATGAGGTTAAGAGTTTTTTTTGGGGGGGGGTTAAGAATGATTAAAACCTAAACGCGTCTCCGTTTAGGTCTTCTACATCCATTATGAGGTAATGGAGTTACATCTCTTATTAGAGTTATTTCTAATCCGGCCACTTGTAAAGCTCTTATGGCCGTTTCCCTACCTGCGCCGGGCCCTCTAACTAATACTTCTATTTGTCTCATACCTTGATCAAGTGCTCTTCTAGCTGCAGCTTCGGCAGCTGTTTGAGCAGCAAATGGCGTACCTTTCCTAGCGCCTTTAAATCCACTTGCGCCTGCAGAAGACCAAGAAATTACATGACCAGAGGTGTCAGTAATTGAGACGATAGTATTATTAAATGTGCTTTGGATATGTACCACACCATTAGGTACATTACGTTTAGATTTCTTTGAACCTGTTTTTTTTACTGTAGCTGCCATGATGTTTTAAGTTAATACTTCAATTTGTAAATAGATTTAGTTATTTATTTTTTTCTTCCAGCAACTGTTTTCCTAGAACCCCTTCTTGTTCTTGCATTGGTTCTAGTTCTTTGACCCCTTACTGGAAGACTCATTCTATGTCTTCTTCCTCTTATACACCCTATATCTTGTAAACGTTTTAAAGCCATTCCCTCTTTTCTTCTCAAATCCCCTTCTAAAGTGAATTCTTCTGTAGCACCTCTTAGTTTTTGCACATCGGAATCTGAAAGGTCTTTGACACGAGTATCCGGGTTTACACCCGTATTAGCAAGAATTAGCTTTGATCTCGTTAAACCAATTCCATAGACGTATGTAAGTGCAATTTCAACTCGCTTTTCGCGAGGTATGTCAATTCCTGCAATCCTGGCCACGTGTTTTGAATAGGTAAAAGTTTGAATTTGAGGGTTGAAATTTAACCCTGACGCTGTTTATTGCGAGGTCTTTTCTTGTTAATAACATAGATTTTACCTCTTCTCCTCACGATCTGATCGTCAGGACTAATTTTTTTGACTGAAGATCTGACCTTCATAGGGGTTTAACAAATAAAACGTTAATACTATATTCTACATCATCATCAAGCCATTTTTTGTTTGATATCAGAGGAAATGGTTTTTAAATCTCTATCAGCATCAATATATTCTAACAATGAGAGATCCTTAAAATATTGAATTAATGGTTCTGTAGTTTTTTTATAAATATCAACTCTTGTTCTAATTGTCTCTTCCGTATCATCTTTTCTCCCTCTTAAAAGCAAACGCTTGATTAGTACTTCTTCTGGAATATCTAAATAAAAAACTAATTCCAAAGGTTGATTTATTTCATTCAAAACTTCATTCAATGAATTTGCTTGAGATAAATTTCTTGGGTAACCATCTAGAATCCAACCACTATTATCCTTGACTAAATTTTGTCTAACGATCTTTAATACAAGTTCATCACTAACAAGTTCCCCGCGATTCATAATATCCTTTACCTGAATACCCAGGGTAGTATTCATTTCGATTTCTTTTCTTAATAATTCACCAGTAGAAAGGTGTAAGTAAGAATTAGTTTGACTTAGCAATTCCGCTTGAGTCCCTTTCCCTGCGCCAGGAGCTCCTAAAAATAGTAAATGTTTCTTCATTAATTGTTAATTAGTCCCTCATACCTTTGTGAAATAACATAAGTTTGAATTTGCTTAGCAGTATCTATAGCAACACCCACAAGAATAAGTAATGATGTTGCCCCTAAACCTTGAAAGGTCTGAACATTTGTAGCTCTTTCTACTGCAGCTGGGATTATGGCTACTGAACCCAGAAATAATCCTCCCAATAAAGTCAACCTATTTTGTATACCTGATAGGTAGTTTGCTGTATTAGTTCCTGGTCTAACTCCTGGTATCGCTACTCCTCCTTTTTTTAAATTTGAAGCTACATCAACTGGATTGATAGTAAGAGATGCATAAAAATAGGAGAAACCCAAAATCAAGGAGAAGAATGTAAGAGCATATGGCCATGGATTAGAAGATCCTGGATTTAAACTACTGGCCAATTTTATTAAGACTGGATTGCCCGTAACATTTGCAATAGTTATAGGTAAAAAGATTAAAGCAGATGCAAATATGATAGGCATGACTCCTCCTGCATTTAGTTTCAAAGGTAAATAACTTTGCCTTGTAGGAAGTAGTGTTGAATTTCCTATCTGCCTTTTTGCACTAACAATAGGAATGCGTCTTGCTCCCTCTTGGACAAAAATGATCCCAACAATTGTCAGTAAAAATACTCCAAGTAAAACTGCTATACCTAAAACATCTCCTCTATCGCCAGTTTGAGCTTTTTCAATGGTTGAACTTAGAGCCTTAGGTAAAGTCGAAACAATATTCAAAAAAATTACCAGTGAAGCACCTTGACCTATCCCTTTCTCCGTAATAATTTCACTAAACCACATTACTAACATTGAGCCAGTAACCAAGGCAATGGAGGTTTGTAAGACAAATGTAGTTTCACTTATCCCCTCTATAGCATATTGTCTGAGAATTAAAGAAAAAATTATACTTTGCAAAAAACCCCATCCTAATGAAACATATCTAGTTATTTGAGCAATTTTTCTTCTCCCCGCTTCTCCTTCATTTTTTTGTAAATCTTCAAGCACAGGCAATGAAGCTGTGAGAAGCTGAATAATAATTGATGCGTTAATAAAGGGAAGTATGCCTAATGCGAATATTCCTAAGGTTGAAATTCCTCCTCCAGTAAAAATATCTAAAAAACCTATTAATTGCCCCCCTTGATCTATAAAACTTTTAAAAGCGACCCTATCAATACCAGGCATAGGGATATATATACCAAGTCTTACTAAAAGGAGAAGACCCAAAGTTGTTAAAACTCTACTCCTTAACTCTTTATTTAAAAATAATTGGGAAAGTATTTCAGAAGCGCTAGGATTTCTACTTTTGTTGACAAACATTTTGAAGCTTACCTAAATTTTTAGTAAATTTATTTATTATTTATAAGCTCGCATGATCCACCTGCGTCCTCAATTTTTTGTTTTGCAACTTTTGTAAATGCATGAGCTTGGACTTTTAGCTTTACATTAATTTTTCCATTACCAAGAATTTTTAAAGGAAATTTGGGTTTGAAGATCAATCCTTTCTTAACTAGCGAGTCAAGGTTAACTGTATCGTTATCTTTGAAATCATTTAATTTTTCTAGATTTATTATGGAAAAGTTCTTTTGATTAATTATTTCAAAGTGCTTTAATTTTGGAACTCTTCTATATAGAGGCATTTGGCCACCTTCAAAACCTGGACGTGTGGGTCTTCCAGAACGTGATTTTTGTCCTCTCATTCCAAAACCACATGATGCACCCTGGCCGGCTGCAATACCTCTACCCTTTCTTAATTTTTTCTTTCTCGAGCCAGAGTTTGATTTAAGTGTATTTAATGTTAAAGTCATAATTTTCAAGAATAGAGCTGTTCAAGTGAGATGCCTCTCTCCCTTGAGGCAGATTTGTGTGTTCTTAATTGAGAAAGAGCTACCATAGCAGCTCTTGCATTATTCAAAGGTGTTTTACTACCCAATCTTTTTGCTAAGACATTTTTTATGCCCGCTAATTCTAAAACTGTCCTTATTGAACCGCCAGCAATTACACCTGTACCTGGGGCGGCTGGTCTAATTAGTACATTAGCAGCACCATCTCGACCTAAAGATAAAGTCGGTATTGAATTATTTGGGGTTAAAGGAACCCTAACAAGATTCTTTTTACCATCTGAAACTCCCTTTCTCACCGCACCAATGACATCACCTGCTTTGCCAACTCCAACTCCAACTTGACCTTTCTCATTACCTACAACAACAATTGCTCTAAAACTCATTTTTTTTCCACCCTTAACAGTCTTAGAAACCCGTCGAATTTGAACAACTCTTTCTTGCCAATCAGAATCTCTCTCTAGATTTTTTGAATCACCTCTTCTATTTCTCTTTCGATCATTACGATTATTCTTTTTTTGTTCTACGGGCGTAGTAGCTCCAGGAACATTATCGTTCTTGGATTGAATTTCTTGTTTTGTTGGAGTGTCAGTCATAGTAAAAAATTAAGAGTTAGAATTCTAGGCCAGCTTCACGAGCGGCATCTGCAAGTGCCTTTACTCTACCGTGATATAGATTACCTCCACGGTCAAAAATTACTTGCTTAATACCTTTTTTTATCGCTCTCTTTGCTAATAATTTTCCAACAATGGAAGAAGAATTACAATCAGAAGGTAATTTCTCAGATTTTTCTCTTAGTTCCTTATCAACAGTTGAAGCTGAACAAATTGTTGTTTGAGCGCTATCATCTATAACCTGGGCATAAATATGGTTATTGGAGCGAAAAACTGACAATCTTGGACGCGTTGCATCTCCAATTAAGTATCTCCTTAATCTTCTATGCCTTTTTTGGGTTTGTAATTTCCTGGAAAGTTTGGTCATTTTTTTAATTGAAATTATTTTTTGCCAGATTTACCAGCTTTTCTGAGAATTCTCTCATCATGGTATTTAATTCCTTTTCCTTTATATGGCTCTGGAGGTCTAATTGATCTGATTTTTGCTGCTTCATTGCCAACAATTTCCTTATCAATTCCAGATACGGTAACGTTTGTATTACTCTCAACTTTGTATGTTATACCATCAGGGGGGATCATTTCTACAGGATGACTATATCCTGCACTTACAACTAGATTTTTACCTTTTACTTGTGCTCTTGATCCAACGCCTACAATTTCTAGTTTCTTTGAAAAACCTTGAGTAACCCCTTCAACCATATTTGCAATTAAAGCTCTACATAAACCATGTCTCTGCCTTGAATGTATTTTGGTTGTGGTAGGACTTACGACAATAGTATTATCTTTCTTATCAAAACTAACTCCCTCAGGCATGAGACGTTTTAACTCACCCTTTGGGCCTTTAACTGTAACTGTTAATCCATCAAAATCAACTGTAACTTTTTCTGGAATAAGTACTGGTGTTTTTCCGATTCTTGACATGATTAATTCTCCTTAATAAACATAGCAGAGGACTTCGCCACCAATGCCTTGCTTTCTAGCATCGCGATCACTCATAACGCCTTTAGAAGTCGATATTATGGCAACTCCAAGACCTCCAAGAACTTTTGGTAAACCTCTAGTATTTTTATATATTCTCAAACCAGGTTTACTAACTCTTTGCATAGATCGAATAGTAGGAAATTTGTTTTTTCCACTATATTTGAGGCCGAGTATTATTTGTGATTTATAACCTTCACCTTCCTCATTAATGTCAGAAATGAACCCCTCTTTTTGAAGTACTTTGGCGATACTTAAGGACATTTTTGAACCTGGGATTGTTGTGGTTGTATGCTTTTTTTGACTCGCATTTCTAATTCGAGTTAGCATATCTGAAATAGGATCGTGATTTGACATAGTTTTAATTTAATTCTTACTAAAAGGCATTCCTAACTCCTGCAAAAGAGCTTTACCTTCTTGATCTGATTTTGCACTAGTGACAATAGTTATATCCATACCTCTTATTGAATCTATTTTATCAAAAGAGATTTCAGGAAAAATCAATTGCTCTTTCACGCCAACGGTGTAATTACCTCTCCCATCAAAACTTTTTGGATTAACTCCTCTAAAGTCTCTTATTCTTGGTAAAGCTAGATTTATAAATCTCTCCAAAAAAGAATACATCCTGTCTCCCCTCAAAGTTACAGTACAACCAATAGGCATGCCCTCACGAATTTTAAAACCCGCGATAGCTTTTTTGGCCCTAGTTACTAAAGCCTTTTGTCCTGTAATTGTTGCCATTTCATTTAAAGAGGCTTCAAGAGCTTTCGAATTCGAAGCTGCTTCACCAAGACCTCTGTTAACGTTGACTTTGACAACTTTAGGTACTTGATGAATATTTTTAAGACCAAGGTCCTTTAAAAGTTTTGGTCTTATTGATTCTTTGTAGCGATTTTTTAGAGTCATAATTTTTTGTTAATTCTGGTCTTTGTCAGAATTGATAAATTAGAAAAAGTTGAAATCTGGTTTCTGATGAAAAATTAATCAATTACTTCACCAGTTTTCTTCAATCTTCTTTTCTTAACCCCCTCTTTATCAATAAAGTATTCAATCTTACTTGTAAGATTTTTATCCTTTGAAAAAAACATTACATTTGATGCATGTAACGATGCTTCCTCTGTAAGAATTCTTCCAGTTTCTCCTTCCTGAGTTGGTTTTACATGTTTGGTCCTAAGGTTAATTCCCTTTACAACTACTCTATTTTCAAGAGGGATAGTTTTTAAAACTTCACCAGTTTTCCCTTTGTCCTTGCCATTAATTACTTTTACCAAATCTCCAGTTTTGATTCTCATTTTTATTCTATGGAAATTTTTCTTTTGCTTTAATGAATCCAACATTTAAATCACCTCCGGAGCAAGAGAAACAATCTTTGTATAATTTTTTTCCCGCAGTTCTCTAGCTACAGGACCAAAGACTCTAGTACCTTTTGGATTCTTATCTTCATTAATCAAAACTGCCGCATTGTCATCAAATCTGATTGAATTACCAGTATTTCTTCTTAATGTTGCTTTAGTTCTGACGATAACAGCTTTAACAACTTCAGATTTCTTAACTCCCATGTTAGGAAGAGCATCTTTTACAGTTGCTACGATTACATCCCCGACATGTGCATACCTTCTATTAGAACCTAAAACCCTAATACATTGGAGTCTTTTTGCTCCGCTATTATCGGCAACTGTTAAATAAGTTTCTTGTTGAATCATTTTTTAACCTCCTTAGCCTGACTTGTTTTATTGAGAATCTCTTCTATGGCCCATCTTTTATGAGCACTAAGCGGTCTAGTTTCTCTAATTTTAACTCGATCACCTAAAACGCATGTATTTTCTGGATCATGCGCCTTATATCGAGTAGTTCTACTTACAATTTTTTTATAAGTGGGATGTGGATATCTGTTAATAACAGCAACAACAACTGTTTTATCCATTTTGTCGCTGACAACAGTACCAATTCTTTCTTTAAGTGCCATAACTAATAATTAATCAGAAGTTGTTTTAGAAGCAGATTGACTCTTACTGAGAGTCAGTAATTGCGCAACTTGTTTCTTGATAATTTTAAATTTATGAGTTTCATTGAGCTGTCTTGTAGCTTGCTTGAATCTCAAGTCAAAAAGATCTTTTCGTAATTGGTCAATCTTTTCAGTAATTTGTTCAGAATTTAATTTTTTAAATTCCTTAAGTGACTCTGAGTTTTTCATTGTTTAACCTCCTCTTGAGATTTTTTAATATTTTTTGTATTTTCTTGGGAGGAATTTTCTAGCTTTTTATCAATTGAGATAAATTTAGTTTTTACAGGAAGTTTGTATTGAGCCAGACGCATAGCTTCTTTTGCAATTTCCTCAGTGATATCCTCACCACCCATTTCAAAAAGTATTCTTCCAGGTTTTACAACTGCGACCCAAAACTCTGGATTACCTTTACCAGAACCCATTCTGGTTTCGGCAGGTCTCATGGTTACGGGTTTATCAGGAAATATTCTTATCCAGATTTGACCACCACGTTTGATATATCTAGTCATAGCTCTTCTGCTTGCTTCAATCTGACGTGCAGTTACCCAGCCACAGTCTTGAGCTTGGAGAGCAAATTGACCGAATGCAATAGTATTACCTTTTGAGGCTACACCCCTCATTCTGCCTCTATGTTGTTTACGGAATTTAGTACGTTTTGGACTAAGCATTTTTATACCTCCTATGAATTCTCATTTGAACGATCCTCAAATTGCTGAGGTCTTCTACTAGCTTTCCTCTTAGGGCTCGCACCCACAGGGATAGTTTGTTCTTCTTTAGGGAGAACTTCACCTTTGAAAACCCAAACTTTAATGCCTAGAACACCGTAAGTTGTATTAGCTTCACGTGTTGCGTAGTCAATTTCAGCTCTCAAAGTATGTAAAGGTACTCTACCTTCTCTAGTCCATTCAGTTCTAGCTATTTCAGCTCCATTCAACCTTCCCCCTACTTGAATTTTAAGACCCAGAACTCCAGCCCTTTGAGCCCTTTGTAAGGCCATCCTAATAGTTCTTCTAAAGGCGACTCTTTTTTCTAGTTGTTGAGCAATATATTCAGCTAGTAAAAAAGCATCAGCGTCTACGCGTTCAACTTCAACAACGTTTATTCTGACTTGCCTTGTTCTATCACCTATAGTTTTTTGAATGCCAGATCTTAATTCTTCAATACCACTTCCTTGTCTTCCAACTATAACTCCTGGTCTTGCTGTTTTTAATTCAAGTTCCAGTTGGTCAGCTTTTCTTGCTATTAAGACATCGCTAATTCCTGCTGCTCCATATTTTTTTTGTATAAAGGTACGAATTTTAAAATCTTCTTGGAGAAGAATTGGATACGTTTTAGAAGTAGCAAACCACTTAGAGCGATGCTCTTGTGTAATTCCTAATCTTAGTCCAGAAGGATGTATTTTATGTCCCATTAGTTTTGTACCTCCGCATTAGTTTGAGTAGGAGCAGACTCAACAGAAATACTGATGTGGCAAGTCTGTTTTTTGATTGAAAAAGCTCGACCTTGAGCTCTAGGTCTATACCTTTTCATTACTGGACCACTATTAGCCCATGCAGAGGAAATAACTAGGGTAGATGGATCCATTCCAAGGTTATGTTCTGCATTAGCAACAGCAGATCTTAGAACTTTAGTAATGGGGTCTGTAGATCTGTAAGGCATAAATTCCAACATAATCAATGCATCTCTATAAGATCTACCCCTTATCTGATCCAAAACTCTTCTCACTTTAGAGGCTGATCCACGAACATAATTCCCATGAGCAATTGCTGTTTTTGTTGTTTCAGGTGTTTTTGTCATGATTTTGCTCCTTTCTTATCTCTTATATGACCTCGATAAGTGCGTGTAGGAGCAAATTCACCGAGTTTATGACCAATCATTTGTTCAGTAATAAATACTGGAATGTGAGTCTTGCCATTATGTACAGCGATTGTGTGACCGATCATTAAAGGTAAAATCGTAGAGGATCTCGACCAAGTTTTGATAACAGACTTGTCATTATCGGTATTTTGTTTTTCTACCTTCTTGAGCAGGCTATCTGCTATAAAAGGTCCTTTTTTTAGTGAACGTCCCATGATTATGTAATAGAAATTGAAATAATAAATGAAGTAATCAAGAGTCTCTTCCTCCTCTACTCCTCTTAGAAACGCGACGGCGTCTTCGAACAACTAATTTATTACTTGGTTTGTTCTTTTTACGTGTCTTTAGTCCAAGAGCTGGCTTACCCCATGGAGTAACTGGGCCTGCTCTACCAATTGGTGCTTTTCCCTCTCCTCCTCCATGTGGATGATCACATGGGTTCATTACACTACCTCTTACTTGGGGCCTTCTTCCAAGCCATCTTCTTCTTCCTGCTTTACCTAAGCTAGTATTTCTAATTTCAGAATTACCTACTTCACCAAGAGTTGCGTAGCATTCTTTTCTTACAAGTCTTACCTCAGTAGATGGGAGTTTTAAAGCAACATAATCTCCCTCTTTTGCCATAACTTGAGCACTAGCTCCTGCGGATCTAACCATTTGAGCACCCCTACCTGCGTATAACTCAACACAATGAACACTAGATCCTAATGGCATAACAGAAAGCGGCATTGCATTTCCATCTTCAATTGGAACACTTTCTCCAGAAATGACATTTTGTCCGACTTTTACTCCTGCTGGAGCGATAATATATCTTTTCTCTCCATCTTCGTAAAATAAAAGTGCCAACCTTGCATTTCTATGAGGATCGTAGTGTATAGCTGCAACTTTAGCGTTGATATTTCTTTTATCTCTTCTAAAGTCAACCAATCTATATTGCCTTTTGTGACCACCTCCACGATGACGACAAGTAATAACTCCACGATTATTCCTACCTTTAACTCTATGTTTTGAAACTATTAGTGATCTTTCAGGTTTTGCACTTGTAATTTCACTAAAGTCAGTAACTACTCTCTGCCTAGTGCCAGGTGTATAAGGTTTAAATTTACGTATTGCCATGATTAAAACTCCTTAAGATTCTGGAAATAGTTGGATTTTGTCTCCTTCAGCAAGACGTACAATTGCCTTCTTGACCTGAGAACGTTTACCGGAAAATTTCCCGACTCTTCTTGTTCTCCTAGGAGGATTCATAGTGTTAACTCCTATGACTTTAACACTGAACAAGGCTTCAATAGCTGCCTTTATTTGTGGTTTAGCCGCTCTATGATCTACTTCGAAAGTATATTGGTTAAGATCTAGTGCATTTGTAGCTTTTTCAGTAATAACTGGCTTTCGTATTACATCGGCTAAACGAGAATCGAATAATTTACTCATGATGCATAAACCTCCTGAATTTTATCTATCGCTGATTGACCTATTACCAATTTATTGGCATTGATAATATCAAATACATTTAATTGATCGGCGGCGATTAATTTTACTTTCTCAATATTATTAATGGATTTTTTTATAATATCGGAAGGACTATCAAGAATAACCAAAACTTTTTCAGTTTTTTGTATACCTAATCGAGCAAGGCCATTGATGATATCACTTGTTTTAGGCTGCTTTAAAGTAGATCCAAAATCTTCAACAGCCTTTATATCAGATACTCTGGACATAAGAGCTGTTCTAAGAGCTAATCTACGTTCCTTACGATTCATATCAAGATTGTAAGAACGTGGCTTCGGTCCAAAAATAATTCCGCCACCAGGTCTTAAGGGTGTCCTTATTGATCCTTGACGAGCTCTTCCTGTACCTTTTTGTTTGTATGGCTTTCTACCGCCCCCGCGCACTTCAGATCTTGTCAAAGTTGATGCTGTCCCTTGTCTTTTATTTGCTAGCTGTCTAAGGACTGCTCTATGGATTAAGTCTGCCGAAGAAGATTCTTTAGCAACTGCTAAATCAATAGAAACTTTGCCTGATTTTTTACCATCCCACTTTAAAGTTTCAAGTGTTGTCATGATTTTTCACCTCCTTTTTTGCCTACAACATTATTTGGCTTAATGTTGACAATTGAGCCGGGCTTACCTGGAACAGAACCCTTTACTACAAGCAAATTTTTCTGATCATCAATTTTTAGAACTAACAATCCTTTGGTAGTTATTTGTTTTCCTCCATATCTTCCTGCCATTCTTTTCCCTGGATAAATTCTACCCGGAGTTGTTCCTGCTCCTGTAGATCCTGGTGCTCTATGATTTTTTGAACCATGACTCATAGGACCTCTGCTAAAACCATGTCTTTTCTGATAACCTGCAAAACCTCTACCCATAGATTTGCCACTGATATCAACTTTTTGACCAACCTCAAAGTTTTTTACAGTTATTTGTTTTCCGATTTCATAAGATGAAGTTTCTTCAACCCTATATTCTTTCAAATGCTTTAAAAGTTCTTCACCTGATTTCAATAAGTGTCCCTTTTCAGGTTTGCTTAAATGCTTCTCTTTGGACAAGCCATAACCTATCTGAACGGCGGTATAACCATCCAAAGCAGTTGTTTTCAATTGAGTGACGCGGCATGGACCAGCCTCTATAAGAGTAACTGGTACCGAATTACCTTTATCATCGAAAAGTTGGGACATGCCCAATTTCTTTCCTAAAATTCCGATAGACATAAGACTAAATTAGGCTAGCTCGTAATAATTTTTCAATTATCTAAACCCTTCAGTTATTAAGGTGAAGTTAATAAAAAAACAATTAGTAAGGTCGAGACTTATCTGAAATAATAGATAGTTTCTCTCGGGATAAACCCACCTGAGTTTTTTAACGAAACGCTAAAAAATGTGAAATTTTCAGAGGCTCGGCTAGCTTGCGAGCTTAAAAATTCACTGAGTTACAATTGTACATCATCAAGTACCATAAAATAAAATAAAATAGAAATAAAGGAAATTTTTATGCCATTACTTCTCTCAGGGAAAAAGTTTCATAACGATCTAAAAACTAACAAATGTCTCGCAATATTTGCTCCTCTTGAAGGTGGTTATGAAACTCGTCTTTTGAGGAGAATGAGGTCCAAAGGCTTTAAAACTTTTATAACTTCAGCAAGAGGGCTTGGAGATCCAGAAGTTTTCTTGCTCAAATTGCATGGCGTTAGACCACCTCACCTTGGTCATCAAAGTGTAGGAAGAAACGGAGCGCTTGGGGAAGTTCAACAAGTAATCCCACAAGCTTCTGAGTTATTTAATGAAAATGATAAAAATAAATTACTTTGGTTATTAGAAGGTCAAGTATTATCTCAATCTGAATTAGAGAGCTTAATAGAGATTTGCACTAACGATAATAAACTAACAATAGTTGTTGAAATGGGGGGTTCAAGAAAACTTGAATGGAAACCATTAAGTAATTATATTTTAGATGAATTTGAAAGTTAAATTGTTTGATTAAAACCAAGAATAAAAAAGATAAATGGATTAAGTTAATTTGTGGTGCCAGTAATGAAGATATTGTTGCCATAGAAGATTTATGTGCAATTTATACTGCTGCTGGTGTCGACTACATAGATGTTGCAGCAGAAGAATCTATAGTTTATGCAGCAAAAAAAGGAATCGATTGGGCAAAAAAAGTCTTTAAAAACTCCCCTGGATTAATGATAAGTATTAGTGATGGTAATGATATCCACTTTCGAAAAGCAAAATTTGATCCTTTAAAATGTCCCCCTAGTTGTCCAAGACCATGCGAAAAAGTATGCCCCACCTTTGCAATTGATAATTTCGGAATTAAAGAGAGTAAATGTTATGGATGTGGAAGATGTTTAAATAGTTGTCCGCTGAATCTAATTAGTGAATATGAATATAATTTGTCAAAAAATGATTTAGCATCAACACTTCAAAAAATAAGGCCTAATGCAGTAGAAATTCATACAGAAATCAATCGCCTAGATTCTTTTACAAAAGTTGTAAGTATCCTTAAAAGTTCTGGAATGAAATTAGACAAGATATCTATTAGTTGTGGATTAAATCAATCTTTCAAAAAAGCCCAAGAGCCCGAAGATCTTTTAAAAGCTCTTTGGGAAAGATATGAAATTCTGACTGAGCTAGATATTCCCCTTATTTGGCAACTAGATGGAAGGCCAATGTCTGGAGATCTTGCTCCTACAACAAGTAGAGATGCTGTGAAGTTGTTTGAAAAAATCGGTTCAGATCTTCCACCAGGATTAATTCAATTAGCAGGAGGAACAAATGAAAAAACTCATGAATTATTGAATTCAAACAATCTCCCAGATGGAATAGCATTTGGAAGTGCTGCAAGAAAAATTATGCAGCCCCTTATTGAATTTGCTCACAAAAAAAACAAAAAACTCTATGATTATCCTGAAATAATGGGTTTGGCGATCAAAAAAGCTCAGAAATTTCTAGAGCCATGGAAATCGAGCTCATTCAAATAATATTTTTATTTTTCAAAACTAGCGCCATGTTTATAAAAAATTTGTATTTTTTGGATAGAAAAAAATCTTTTCATGTATTAAAATAGTAATTCAATGGGCCGTCGCCAAGTGGTAAGGCATCGGGTTTTGGTCTCGACATTCCTAGGTTCGAATCCTAGCGGCCCAGTTCTAATATTCAATTGGTGTTTTCTCAAAAAATTTTTCTATTTGATTTTGATGGAGTAATAGTTGATGGAATGCAAGAATATTGGCATAGCTCCTTGCTGGCCTGTGAAAGATATTTAAATTCACCCAACATCACTATTGATCAAAAACTTTATCAAGGAGTACCAAATTCTTTCAAAGAAATTAGGCCTTGGGTTAAATATGGTTGGGAAATGATTCTAATTGTTCACGAAATTATAAAAACAGAAAATCCATTAAAAAGTGATAATAAAGATGATTTCATTAATAATTATCATCAAAATTGCCAGAGGATATTACATGAAAATTCCTGGATAGCAGAAGATATACAAAAAATGTTAGATAAGTCTCGCAAATACCAAATTGATAAAGATTTTAAATCGTGGGTAAATTTACATAAACCTTTTTTTGAAATTATAAATTTTATGAAAGAATTAAGCAAAAAAGGAATAAAAACTGGAGTTATAACAACTAAAGGTAAAATATTTGCAGAAAAAATTCTTAAACAATTAAATATTTTTCCAGAATTTATTTTTGGTTATGAATCAGGAACAAAAATCAAAATAGCTGAAAAACTTTCACAAACTTATGAAATTTTAGGCTTTATAGAAGATAGAAAAAAAACTCTAATCGATATTAAACAAAATCCAGAAACTTCTCACATTCCATGCTTCCTAGCTGATTGGGGATATTTGAAAGAATCAGATAAAAATAAGTTAAGTAATAAAATCAAATTATTAAAATTAGGAAACCTTGGAGAATTAGTTGCAATTTAAAGATAATCAGCTAGAGTACAGATGTACTATAGTTTGTATTTATGAAGTTTGGTTTAAATAAAAATTTCCAAATTTAGAATAATTACAAGAACTTTAACCGATAAATCAAACAATGAGCCTTGAAGAAAAGAAAAAAACTGAATCAAAAGAAAAAGACAAGGCATTAAGTCTTGTCTTGGGTCAAATAGAAAGAAATTTTGGACGAGGTTCAATAATGAGACTTGGTGACGCCTCAAGAATGAAAGTAGAAACAATATCTACTGGAGCGCTCACCCTAGATTTAGCATTAGGAGGAGGCTATCCAAAAGGAAGAGTAGTAGAAGTTTACGGACCAGAAAGTTCAGGAAAAACTACATTAACGCTTCACGCGATTGCGGAAGTCCAAAAAAATGGAGGAGTAGCTGCATTTGTAGATGCTGAGCATGCACTCGATCCAGTTTATGCGGCCTCTTTAGGTGTTGATGTTGAAAATTTGTTAGTTTCACAGCCAGATACTGGTGAAATGGCTCTAGAAATAGTTGACCAACTTATAAGATCGAGTGCGGTAGATCTTGTAGTTGTTGACTCGGTCGCAGCACTAACCCCAAGAGCCGAGATAGAAGGAGAGATGGGAGATCACGTAATTGGAAGCCAAGCAAGGCTAATGAGCCAAGCAATGAGGAAAATAACAGGAAATATTGGCAAATCTGGATGTACGGTAATATTCCTGAATCAATTACGCCTAAAAATTGGTGTTACATACGGCAATCCAGAAACAACCACAGGAGGTAATGCATTAAAGTTTTACGCCTCAGTAAGACTTGATATCAGAAGAATTCAAACTCTTAAAAGAGGTACTGAGGAATATGGCATAAGAGCAAAAGTGAAAGTAGCAAAAAACAAAGTTGCACCACCATTTAGAATTGCAGAATTTGATATTCTCTTTGGGAAAGGTATTAGTACAACAGGATGCTTATTAGATTTAGCAGAAGAGACTAATATCATCATAAGGAGAGGTGCTTGGTATAGTTATGAAGGAGAAAATATTGGACAAGGAAGAGATAATACAATTATTTGGCTTGATCAAAACTTAGAAATCAGGAATAAAGTAGAATCTATGGTTAAAGAGAAATTAACAGAAGGAACTGAAGTCAGTTCTAATTCAATGAAAGCATTAAATAGCAATCCTGCTAATACAATCGCTGTTAATGATATAAAAACAGTAGCTTAGATTTATAAAGAATCAGCTAAAGTCCACCACCCAGCAGCAGGGCCTATAAATCTCACTACAATCCATAAGATTACTAACCCTCCGATTCCAAACCAACTGGCCTTAATACTTAATTTAATTAGGTTATCTCTTTGATTGATTGTAAAGGGAAGCCATTCAAATAATCTTGGAGACTCATCAATTTTAGTTTTAGTATTATTTGATTTTGGAGGTAAACCAAGTGTTTTACGTCTTTTTGCTTCTCCCATATTTCTTTAGTTATTTACAAAATCATAACCTAATCAAAAGGTAGCATATAGTTAATTTGTTTTGAGGGTTGAATGTTTTGCAAAAGTAATCTTCCCCAGTTTCTTTTATTTGCTCTTCCATCTAGGATTATTAACTTACCTGAATTTCTTCTTAAAGGAGAAATAGATCTTTCAAGTTTAATTCTAGCTTGAGGAAGAAAGAAGTCTCTAAACCAATCTTGAGAAAGCTTCTTTTTATGAGAGACAGTAATTGCGTTAATGGGTTCTGACATATTCGGAATCGGAAGTAAAGGAATGATAATTTGTTCTGGAATTTGAATTAAATAAGAATTCATAATCCACCAGTCAAAACTAGAGCAAAGGATTTCATTTCTACCTGAGGGAATTGTCTCTAGCAATACTCTCTTCCCATAAGTAGAAGCTAATTCTGTAGCAAGATTGGTTTTTAAATCAATATCATCAGACAACACTAAAGTTAAACCCTTTCTAAAAAGTATTAACTTTTTGCATTTGTCCAAGATTGAATTGGTAAAAAGAGGATTATTAGGAAGCAACTGTTTAGAGGGTATATATAAAGAAATCTTTTTCTCTTCAAAATTACTCTTAAAATTAATAACCAAGTCAATATCTAAACTATGCTTTTTAAAATACATTTGGAAAAAATTATCTTTTCTCAATGCTGATAAAAAAACAAATTTATTATTTGAAAAAAATTCCTTAATTTGAAAAAGTTCATCTATTGGCTGTAAATACAAATTCCAATCTAAATTTGTATCGTTTAACTTTACCCAGCATGCCCAACCTTGAGATAATGCTTTGTTGACCCTTAAAAATTTATCAGAAAAAAAAGAATTTTCATGAAAAAAGTTTGACAAGAAACTAATTTCTTTTTCATCTAAATTGATATAACTATTTCCTAAGACCTTTCTCAAGAAGAACTTTTTCTTCAAAGCATCATATACTTTTATAAATTTTTGATTGATTAATTCAAATTCTTTAAAATTTTTTGTCCAATCCTTTTGAAGTAAAGAAATCCTAAAATGATTTTTTAAATCCTGTTTTATATCCTCAATTCCTGAATAAACTATTCGATGATTTCTAAGATTACGAGAATTGGGATCATTAAGAAAATTTTGGATAGTTATCAAGTGAACATGATGATTTGCAAAAATAAATTGATTATTTTTCAAAATAAAATTAAAACCTAGATTTTTCAATGAATCAATCTGAAATTGGCTTATAAATTGGATTTTTTCTTTAGATAAAATAAAAGTTGAATCCTCTTCCTTTAAAAATAAAGAAATCAAAATTGGAGGTAACCAATCATAGCTCGAGAAAATTTCTGAATTAATTAAATAGGTAGAATCATTTTCAATACATTTGGAAACTATCCTCCCAAAAGAATATATGTGCTCCCAATTAATACTTTGATCTCTCAAAAAATTTTTCAAATATTGATGACTTAAAATTTCAAGCATTTATAATTAATTTAATTTCAAAAACATGCAAAATTTATGAACCTAATATACAAAAAATTGGTATCAATAAAAGAGGGTCTTGAATTAATTAATTTATGAAAATTGGAATAGTAGGATTAGGATTAATTGGTGGTTCTTTAGGATTAAAACTCCAAAGTCTAAATCATACAATTTATGGAATAGCAAATAATGAATATAATGAAAAAAAAGCTAAGGATAAAAAACTTGCAAATTTTGTTAGCTGTGATCTGAGCTTATTAAAAAAATGTGAGCTAATTATTTTAGCATTGCCTATCCAAGATTTGATCAGTCCGTCGCAACAATTAGTAGCATCAATACCTCAGGAAACAATACTAACTGATGTAGGGTCTGTAAAAGAACCAATTGTAAATACATGGGAAAATTCACATCCTCTATTTATTGGATCTCATCCAATGGCAGGCACAGAAAAAAAAGGAGTTGATTCCGGTTTCGAAGGTCTTTTTAAAAATGCAAAATGGATTATTACCCCAACAAAAAATAGTGATTTAAATTCAGTCAGAACTATTTCCGAGCTCATACAATCAATGGATTGTGAAATTTGCCAAGCTTCGCCAAAAGAGCATGATGAAGCAGTATCTCTAATTTCTCATTTGCCTATATTTTTAGCTTCTGCCCTCATTGAAACTGCGCAAACAAAAAATAATCAATCTTTATTAGATCTCTCGCAAAAATTAGCTGCTACAGGATTTGCTGACACTTCGAGAGTTGGCGGAGGCAATGAAAAACTAGGCCTAGATTTAGCTATTAATAATCAGATTAATGTTTTAAATTCCATAAATAATTTTAAAAATAAGCTGAATATACTGGAATCTCTTATTAAAGAAAAAAATTGGGATTTACTTTCTAAAAAACTTGCTGAAGCAAAAGAAAACAGACAAAATTTTATAAACTAAAATTTTCTATACCTTTAGAAGCTAAAATTTGCCTTGAAACCATTAATGCAGACTGACTAACACCTGCAGTCCCCTCTCCTGGATAAATCGAATCCCCACATAACCATAAACCTTCAAAAGGTGTCCTACTTGATAATCCAAATAAACCAAAAATATCTGGATTTTGACCAAGCCCTCCTACTATTCCATTAGGTCTTTTTGTCCATTTTTCAAAGCCTAATGGAGTTGCTAATTCTCTATGTAGCCATTTTTCAGGATCAATATCAAATTGACTTTCCAATTCAAGGGATATTTTTTTCATGAAACCATTTTTTTTCTTTAAGTAAGTTTGTTTATCTAGATCAAACCAATCTTTAGTTTTGGTAAAGATACTGGCAATTAAAGTAACCTCACCTTTTGGCGCTCTTCCATCACCATCATCACTAATTGATACGAATAACGAACAAAATTCTTTTGAAACAAATTGATAATGATTGGAGAATGTTTTTTTAATATGTTCCTTTTTTAATGCTGAATAAAAAACTACAGCTCCACTTGGATCAGGCAAATTATTAAGTCGATTTTTATAATTTTTTTTTCTTTCTAAAGGATCTTTCAAATGCTTGAGCAAAGATTGTGGAGGTGCGGTGTAAATCACATCTTTTGCTTGATAAATAAATGATTTTTTTTTCGAATTAGCAGATAGTTGCCAACACATATTTACGTCGTCAAAAGTTATAGAATTGACTTCTTGTCCAAAAATTAAATTAACTCCAGTTTTAATTAATGAACATTCTAATGATTCACTTAAAGACTGCATAGATTTTTTAAGATGCCACAGACCATGTGGCTGTTGACACATCTGAAGAACAGTAGATCCATATAATGCTGCAGTATTATAAATGTCCTCTTGAGAATAAAGTTTTAGTTGAAGATTTAAGAATTTAATCAAGCGCTCATTCTTGGATAATCCACATATCCGCAATAGATCAAAAATAGTAGATTTAAGTAAGATACCTGTGACAAAATTTGAAGGTACTATTGCTTTGAGAAGTTGAGAAAAATCCCAAAAATTACTTATTGGTAATACAGGATTATTATTAGCAAATATCCAATTACTTTCATGTATTAGCGTACAAAGCTTCCAAAATCTTTGACTCCCAGGAAACTGCATTTCTCGTTCAGCAATCCATTTACTTTTTTCATACCAAATAGGTATAGGATTACCACCATCATTTAAATCAACAATGCAAGCAGGGTCTAAAATTGTGGCTTCTGGGGATGGAATATCTAAAAAATCAAAAATTCTAGAATGTATTCCTCCCTTTTCTAAACCAGCAACCTGAGTTGCGCCAACATCGAAAGTATAATTCTTTCTTTTAAAAGTACCGGCACATCCTCCGGCTTGAGTATGAGATTCGATTAAAGTCACTGATAAGCCTTGTTTTGATAAAATCGCTGCAGAAGTTAGTCCTGCAATACCGGCGCCTACAACAATAACTTCAGACTTCTTCATTAAAATGCAAAAATTATCTCCTATTGAAATTAACGAAATTTGTGAAGAATTAGGTGAAACCTATCCAAAAAGTATTGAACAAGTACATGGTGGTGATATTCATAATGCATGGCGAATAGAATTTTCAAACAAAAAGTTATTCCTTAAAAGAAACATTAGAAACAAAAAATTTCTTGAATTTGAAAAATATTGTCTCCAAAACTTGAGAAAATATATTAATCAAGAAAACTTAGTTATTCCTGAAGTTATTGCATATAAAAATATAAAAAATATAGAGATTCTTTTAATTGAATGGATAGATATGCATAACTTTGACCAAAAAAAGCTTGGAAAAGGTTTAGGTGAATTGCACTTGAAATCAGCTGAATCTAACCCCAAAATGTTTGGGTTTCCAGTTGAGGGTTTTATCGGAACAACAGATCAGAAAAAAGGCTTGGAAGATAATTGGATAGATTGTTTTTTAAACTTAAGGATAATACCTCAATTATTAAGTCTTAAGTCGAGAATTTTAGATAAAGAAATTATAAATAAAGTTAAAGAAAAAATTAAATCAGAATTGCTGAATCACAAACCAATAAATGCTCTAGTTCATGGTGATTTATGGTCAGGCAATGCAGGAATGGACAAAAATGGAAAGGGGGTTATATTTGACCCTGCATCTTGGTGGGCAGATAATGAAGTAGATATAGCTATGACAAAACTATTTGGAGGTTTTAGAAAAGAATTTTATGAAGAATACCATAGAATTTTTCCTATAAAAAACGGATTTGAAAAAAGAATTATTATTTATAATTTTTATCACATATTGAATCACGCCAATATGTTTGGAGGAGGGTACTTAAACCAGGTTGAAGATTACGTAAAAGCAATTCTTAATATGTAATCTTTAACTACCCTAAATATGTTTTCTTAAGATTTTGTACCTTATCTAGAACAGCTTCACGATTTTCACTGGTACGAAGATTTTGCCAGCTCCATTGACCGACAACAATGACACCTAGCAGTTCTAGTAAACCAGGAAGAATTGGGAAAAAGTTTATCGTGTCAATGACAACTTTAATTATTATCTGAGCTATTACGACAACAGCAATTATGCCTGCCGCCTTGCCGTACTTGCCCATTTGAGTCCAATCAACATTACCAAGGGTTTCGTTGACTTTTCCCATAACATCAGAGTACTTCTCTGAAAAACTTTTGGTTTCTGAGCTTGTATCGGAGCCGGAGTCTTGGTTTGACTCTGGAGTGTTATCACTCATGAATTCAGTAAACTTAATATATGAACCAGACAGTATCGGAAAAAACGTCTATTGACTACCTTTTTGTTGTGCAAAATTCCGAACCGAAACATTTTGTATTTTTTTAAAAGCGTTGGTATGCAGGGTTTCTGAAGATATTTAAACTTAAAATTGATTTATAAAAACTTCACATTATCGTCTAGTTCTAACAAAAACATTAATAAATCACAGTAATAAGAAAAATTTAAAAGGCTAAAATTTTTATTTTAATTATTATATTTTCATAATGTATCTCGCAAACATTAAGGGATCGAAATGTCCAAAGATATCAAATTTAATTTCTTAAACTCTGATGAAGAAGAAAGATATCAAAAACATTTCACCCTCAAAGAAATAGGTTATGAGGGTCAACTATATCTTAAAAACAGTTCAGTATTATGCATTGGGGCAGGTGGGCTTGGGTCTTCCGTTTTGCTTTATTTAGCTGCAGCAGGAATTGGGAGAATTGGAATAGTTGATAATGATCAAGTTGAAAAGTCTAATCTCCAGAGACAGATAATTCATGAAACAAACACTATTGGTAATCTTAAAATTGAATCTGCAAAGGAAAGAATTAAAAAATTCAATCCTAATTGTGAAATATTAACCTTTTCAAAGAGGATTAATCCAAAAAATGCTCTTGAATTAATAAAGGAGTTTGATGTTATTTGTGATTGTTCGGATAACTTTGGCACAAGATATTTAATAAATGATTCATGCCTGATATTAAATAAACCCCTAGTCTTTGGAAGTGTACAAGGCTTTGAAGGGCAAGTTAGTGTTTTCAATTTATATAAAAATAGTCCTAATTTAAGAGACTTACTTCCAGAATCACCTTCAAAAAATGCTGCACCTAGTTGTGCAGAATACGGGGTTGTGGGTGTTTCAACAGGTTTAATAGGTATTCTTCAGGTTAATGAAATTATCAAAATCATTTTGAAAAAAGGTGAAATTTTAGATGGGAAGATTTTAATTTTTGATCTATTGAATATGAATATGAAAAAATTACATCTAAAAAGTGATCAGTTAAATAAACGAATAAAAAATCTGTCTCAGTTTGAGAGCTTTTATGATAGTGATGAATATTGTGAGAAAAACGATGCAATTAAGAGAATCAATGCTAATGAGTTTAATAGTTTATACAAAGCAAAACCCAACGAAATTCTTTTAATTGATGTAAGAGAAAATGAAGAATTTTCTACATTTGCAATAGAGGGATCTATGTCAATTCCCTTGAGTCAATTGAACCAAGAATCTGACTTAAAATTTATTCAAAAAGAAAGTTTAGATAAAGAGGTTTTCACAATTTGTAAATCGGGGAAACGTTCTGAAAAAGCTTCAAGAATCTTGTCTAAATTCAAAATTCAGTCAAGATCTATTGAAGGTGGCATTGAAAAGGTAAAAAAAATATTTTGCAATTAAATTTTGAAGAATAGTTAGTAATCTACACCTCTTTTCAAATCAACTCCCACATTTGCATAATGCTTATGACAAACCATTTCAGAATAAACATCAGCTAGTTCAAAGTATGAAGGTTCATTTTTACACCTCCCAGTAATTACAACTTCTGTATCTGCTGGTTTTTTTAAGAGCGTTTGATGTATTGATTCCACAGGTAACAACTCTAAATCAACAGTTGGATTCAATTCATCTAAAATAATTGTTTTATACAAACCAGACAAAATAGCAGCTTTAGCTATTTCCCATGCTCTTTCAGCCTCAACATAATCAATTGGTTCTTGCTGACCTCTCCATACGATGGCATCTCTTCCTGAACGCAAATGATCAACTAAATGTGGGTAACTCTCTCTCAAAGCTTCTATGGCAGCATCTTCGGTATATCCATTTCCACCTTTTAACCACTGTAATATTAAAACTCTATGACTTTTATCTTGAGATATTCCTTTACCGATAGCTTGAAGAGCCTTACCGAGTGCACTTGTAGATTTACCCTTTCCTTCACCTGTATAAATCTCAATTCCACCACTAGAACTACTTTGTTTGGTTAGTTCTGATACGTCTCCAATCAAACGAGGTCTCATTTCTGAATGGAGTTGAGATATTCTTACCAAAGAGGGCGGGGCTGCCCTTCCAGTAATAATTATTTCTAATCCATCTGGACGATTTTGAAGAGAATCAACTACTTCATTAATATCAAGCATTCCTAAATCAAGGACTGGATTCAACTCATCGAGTACAACTACAGAATAAAGAGAACTAGCAATAGCTCCTTTAGCAATATTCCAACCTCTTTCTGCCTCACCAATATCAAACTTTGTCACTTGGTCAGCAGTAAAGAATTCAGATCTTCCTGTCCTCACATGGTCAATTAAATGTGGAAAGCCTCTTTGCAAAGCCTCTATAGCAGAATCCTCGTCATATGGCCTCTCAGGGCCTTTTAAAAATCTTAGAAGTAAAACTCTTGACTGTCTTTTTTCGCATATTCCTAAACCTATTGTCCTGAGAACTACTCCCAATGCAGCCTGGCTTTTCCCCTTACCCTCTCCATCATAAATATGTAATTGACCTTTTGATCTCTCTTGACTGTCACTTGCTGTGACAATTCCAATTCCCCTATTTCTACTCGTATTCGTCAATTGAACAAAATTAGTAAATTTAATCTAAGATATAGATAAGAATATTATTAAAGATTTAATAATAAATTCAACCTATTCATAAGTAATTTGAATTTTAAAGTAATTAGCATGTTCAATCAACTAGAAATTCTCTCTGATGAACAAAGTGAAAAGCTTTATACAATTAGAAGATACATTAAAAATCTTGATAGTGTTTGTATTGCTTATTCCGGAGGAGTTGACAGTACGTTAGTAGCATCATTAGCATTCGAGCAATTAGGTAGCAAAGCAATTGCTATAACTGGTATTTCTCCTGCATTATCCAATACTCTTCGTGCAGAAGCAAGAAGGCAAGCAAAATGGATTGGAGTAAAGCATTTAGAAATTAAAACATCAGAATTAGACCAATCAAGTTACAGCGAAAATCCTAAGGATAGGTGCTTTGCTTGCAAAAAAGAACTCCACAAACATACAACCTACCTCTCTAAAAAACTTAATTACAAGATTGTTTTAGATGGAGTCAATCTGGATGATCTCAAAGATTACAGACCAGGTATACAAGCCTCAAAACAAGCAGGAGTTATCTCTCCCCTTGCAAAATTTAAAGTCTCAAAACAAGACATTAGGGATATATCAAGAGCATTGGGTTTTCCTTGGTGGGATAAACCTGCTCAACCATGCTTATCATCAAGATTTCCTTATGGCCATGAAATAACTAGTGAAAGGTTAAAAATGGTTGAGAAAGCAGAAGAATATCTTAAAGAATGTGGATTATCGGAGGTTAGAGTTAGATGCCAAGGCTCAACTGCAAGAATAGAAATTCCCCAAGATGAATTAAAGCATTTTTTTAACAAATATAATTTTAGTGAGTTAGTTCAATATTTTTCTAATTTAGGATTTAATTGCACAAGTTTAGATCTTGAGGGACTAGTAAGCGGGAAATTAAATAGGTAAATATTGTCAAACAACCGTTCTAATCTGTTTAGAGACTGCTGAAGGTGGATTTCGCTCAATGACACGCAAAGAATGTTCTTTAGCTATCAAAGATTCAATTAAATATTGACTAGCTAGTTCAGGCATCATATTTTGACCACATGTAAAAATATCGACTGCCGAATAATTAGATTCAGGCCAAGTATGTATTGAAATATGAGATTCTGCCAGTAATGCAATTGCCGTAACCCCCTGAGGCTCAAATTTATTACTTATCAAATTCAACACTTTTGCATTTGCCAATTTAGCAGCTCTATTTAAAATACATCGTAAAAAGGATTCGTCATTTAATTTTTCGCGATCGCATCTATAAAGTTCCAACAAAAGGTGTTTACTTTGATGACTTAATTTTTGCTCATCAGTTAAAGAACTTAAAATTTGACTTTTTTTGTAGATTTCCATTTAAGAAATTTATATGAAATTAAGATTAGCTGAAAATCATGCCTTTTTTAAAATTATAAGTGAATCATTTGCGACGAGCCTAAGAAAGACTGATTAAATTTATCTAAATGTGTCGCACTTATAAAACATTGACTATCTTTACCAACAGAATTTAATAACAAATTTTGCCTGGTTAAATCTAATTCCGCTAAGACATCATCCAATATAAGTATTGGAGGAACATTTAATGTTTTAGTTAATAAATCTAGTTCAGCCATCTTTAAAGCCAAGATAAAAGTCCTTTGCTGTCCTGAAGAACCATATTTTCTAACTGAAACATTATTAATTAGAAACTCAACATCATCACGATGAGGGCCAAAATTACATTTACCAGTCAATGCTTCTATTGAACGCTGATTTAAGAGTTGTTCTGCTATTTTTTTACTAATAACTTCTTCTTCTTCTTCTTCTGGAGTTATATTTTGTATCCCCGAAAGATAATTTATGTCTATTTGCTCTTGAGATTTACTTAAATAGTTATGCCAATATTCAACATATGGTTTTATTTTTAATAAAGCTCTTCTTCTGCGCCTAAAAATTCTTGTACTTATTATTGACATTTGAATATCAAAGCTTTCAACAATATCTGTGGATTGGGTTTTTAAGAAACTTTCCGAACGCCAAAAATGACTTCTTTGTTTTAAAAGCCTATTAAATCTACTGATCAGGTCTAAATATACTGGTTCAAGCTGAGATACGACTTTATCAATCCATGTTCTTCGATAACTGGGTTCACTTCTAACAATATCTATATCATTAGAACAGAAACATACACTTCGAATATAATTCTTTATTTCACTCTGTTTTTTCAAGATTGATTCATTGACATAAATTCTTTTAGGACCTTTTCGGAATAAATTTAACTTTAAATCGTCTTTAAAATTTATCTGTCCGATAACTACAGCCATATCACTCTCGTTCTCTATTAAATCTTTATCGCTAAGTGCTCTATTAGATTTTAATTGACTTAAAAATTCAACCGATTCAAGCAAATTTGACTTACCAATACCATTGCGGCCAAGAACAATTGCTCTTTGCTCTTTTAGATCAATTTCAAAACTTTTATGGTTCCGAAAATTTTTAATTTTTAATTTATTTAAAAAAATTTTTTTTGTGCATTCATTAATTAAATTAGCTAAGTTTAAAATATTTAGATTCTCTTTAAAGAAATTGAAAAATTAAAGGGCATGTAGCTCAGTTGGATAGAGCATCAGATTCCGGTTCTGAGAGTCGTGGGTTCGAATCCCTCCATGCTCGTAAAATGATTTTTAAAGTTTATATCCCATTACTCTTATTCCATTTGGATCTAATATGAATCCATTTTCCTCTAAACTTAAAAACGAAGATACTGGAGCCTGTACAGAAATACTGCATCCAGGCATTTCTCTATTTATTTTCTCAAGAGTTACTTGAAGCAATACTGAATAATAAAGTTTCTGGTTATTACCTGGCAATGCACTTAAATTCCATAAGTTAGCATTCAATCCCCTGTCGGAAGTAACCCTTACAAAGCCAAATAATTTATTTTTTAATTCATTCTGTATGGTAAAAAAGAAATTACTTTTCTGAATAGCCTCCGAAAGAGGTTTTATTGGAAATGTCTCACAACCACAATTAGCTAAAAGTTTGTTAACTTCTTTAGCTAATGGGATTTGAGAAGAATTAACAAAATACCCTTCTGGAAGAACAAGTTTTTTTTTAGAAAAATATTGCAATTATCAACCTGTATTTCTCATGCCAGCTGCTATCCCATTAATAGTTAAAAGTGCTCCCCTCAATAGTTCACTTCTACTATAAGCTCTTCTAGATTCATCTTTATCGATAATAAATTCGCTTATTGGGGGTTGTCTTGTCTGATCTCTTAGTCTTCTTAGAAGTGAAACCTGCAAAAACCCTAATGGAATAATTGTCTTATTTCTCAAGCTTACTGATGATTTCAAGTCTCTATCAGATTCTAAGAGCTTATTTTTACCAGTAATTTCAAGTATTAAAGATTTTGTAAGATTATATTCTTTAGAAATTACTTCAAAAATATCATCAAAAGAATCTTTATTTTCTTTACTGCCAAGAGTATCGACATAATATCTAGCAACTTCCAAATCCACCTTAGATAATGTCATTTCTACCTTAGATATGAGCATCCTAAAAAATGGCCACCTTTGATGCAGAACTCTTAATAATTCAATTTGTTGTGGATCTGAATTTAATTCAGATGACAATGCAGTACCGACTCCAAACCAACTTGGCAAAAGAAATCTACTTTGTGTCCAACCAAATACCCATGGAATAGCTCTTAAACTTGACAAATCTTTTGCACCTTTTTTTCTTCTAGCAGGCCTACTAGATATCTGTAATTTACTTATTTCTTCTATTGGGGTTACTTCTTGAAAGAAATTCAACAAATCAGGATTCTCATGCACTAATTTTCTGTAATGAGACCTTGATGTTTCTGCTAATCTAGACATTAATTGATTCCATTCTGGAGTAGCGTCAAGTCTATTATTGACCAAACTATTTTGAATTACTGCTGTAGTGACAGTCTCAAGATTGTACAAAGCCAATTCGGGAAGACTATATTTAGAAGCTAAAACTTCACCTTGTTCTGTTATTTTTATTCGCCCTTTTAAAGTGCCACTTGGTTGAGCCAATATTGCCTGATAGGCTGGTCCTCCTCCTCTACCTACAGAACCACCTCTCCCATGAAAAAGTCTAAGCAATATGTTATTTCTACTCGAAAGATTTTGAAGAGCAATTTGGGCTCTATGAATTTCCCAATTACTAGAAACAAACCCTGAATCTTTATTGCTATCAGAATATCCAAGCATTAATTCTTGCAGAGGTTTAAAAGATTCTCCTACTTTTGGCAATAATGATCTATAGAAATCTAATTTAAACAACTTTTCCATTACTTCTGGTGCTCTTTTAAGGTCTTCCACAGTTTCAAAAAGAGGAACAACTAATAATTTTGACTTTTGTGAATTTTGATCAAGAAGTCCCATTTCTTTTGCCAGTAAGAGAACTTCAAGCAAATCAGATGCACTATGACTCATAGAAATTACATAAGAATGACAAATGCGACTTCCAAATTCTTGCTGTAGTCTCTTAACCATTTTAAAAACTGAAAATGTTTCTTCTGTAGTTTTTGTCCAGTTAACGTCAGATGGAATTAAAGGCCTTTTTGTATTTAATTCGTCTATAAGCCATTTAAGTTTCTCCTCCTCAGACATTTGGTCATATTGAACAGATAAATCAAGATAGTTTGTAAGCTCTTGAATAGCGTCACTATGCCTTGTACTTTCTTGACGAATATCTAAACTTGCTAAAGAAAATCCAAAAATATGAACTTGAGTAAGTAAGTTGTTTACAGACTCACAATTTAAATCTGTACTAATTAAGCTATTTTTAATTAGTTCTAGATCATAAGTAAATTCGTTTACTGACTTGTAATATAAGTTTTCAACTTTATCTAGATCTTTGTTATCAGTTTCTCCCTCCAAGTCAAATTTCCATCCACTATCAGCTAATAAATTATTTCTTTCTTGTGTTAACCTTAATTTCTCTAAAATATAACTTAATTTTAATCTGTAAGGTTCTGATCTATACCTTGTAGCTCTAGCTTCATATATTTCAGGGAACTTAACCCTGTCAGTTTCAAGTGACTCTAATAAGGAGGAACTGACTTGACTCCATTGCATCGAAACACTTAATTGATCTCTAAGATTAGACGTCGCAATAATATATCTTTCTAACATCAACTGCCTTTGGTAGCAAGCAGTTCTCCATGTTATCTCAGGAGTGACCGATGGATTACCGTCCCTATCAGAGCCTACCCAAGAACCGAAGTTACAAAAAGATTCTGAGGGCAACTGAACATCTGGATAATTTTCGGTAAGTGCTTCAGCGATCCTTCCCCTCAACTGAGGCATCGCATTAAATAAAACTTGCTGAAAATAATGCAAGGCATAATCAACTTCATCTAAAACTGAAGGTTTAAATTGATGCAATTCATCTGTTCTCCACCAAAGTCTTACTTCCTCTTTTAATTGGGTTTTTAAAGAATTTTTTTCTTCTTTTGTTAGAAATTGCTCAATCTGTATTTTTTTTAACAAATTTGCAACTCTAGTCTGCTTATGTCTAATCGTATGTCTTACTATCTCCGTCGGATGTGCAGTAAAAACTAAACGAATATCCATCTCTTGTAATAACTCTTCTAATTTACCTGGTGGCACATTTAATTTCCTCAGCCTGTAAAACAATTCTCTAAAAGTTACTGGAGCATTTTGCCTAGCCAATGCTGGGGCAAAAGGATCAAGATTGTCGGGCGATTTTTGAACATCCTTATTGGTAAAGCTTTGTATATATCTATCTTCCTCAACTCTTTGTTCCAAAATATTCACAAGTTGAAAATACAATGAAAACGCCCTTGCTGCAGCTATGGATTCTGCTAAATCCATAGAATTTACAATATCAACTATTTCATTTTTAAAAGTTTTTGAACTATCGCTATCAATTTGTTTTGAATAACTTAATTCTTTAAGCTGTATTAATCTTTCTGCTTGATCATCTGGGCATTCTTCTCTTAGCACAGATTCCCAGAGATCTTCAATTAGAAGACGATTTTTATCAAGTGGATCATTGTTGCTTATCAGATCCACGTTATTATTTTTTATCTGGCGAAAAGATTCCATATAATCATTATGTCACAAGTGAAAATGTTCAGATCAAAGTTTATTTAAATAATCAAACATTCTAGGCCTCACTCCTAATCATATCTTCGATAGAAATTTTCATTATCTCCTCAATAGAAAGACCTTTTTCATATTGATTTATCCATTTCATAGATTGATTGCCTTCTTCAAGCACTTTATAAATAGGATCTAAAAGATGTTTCATACCAAAATCTTCTGCTGTGGATGATAAATCTGATAATAAGTTTTGAATCCATTCACTACAAATAACTCTTTTGCCATCTTCCCAGTGAATTAACTCTGAATTCAGACTATCTTTAGCAGCATTAATTTCATTTTGATCACATATTTCTGATAACTCATCCATAGAAAAAGTACTAGCATTCAAAGGATCTAAGGTATCTATATTTTCAAAAAGATTTAAAATCCTTAGTTCTATCATGGCCGTTATCCCCAAAAGCAGATTAATATCGTGAACAAAATCACAAATTCTTAATTCCAAACGATCAAGAATTAAAGGTCTTTGGGGACCATTTGGTCGGATTGAAGACCAAAAATGCCTGATATTTTGCATATTTTTATTAGCTATATTTTTCTCTATCCAGGCGATATAAGAATCATGATTTACAAAAAAAGGGACCTTACTTGGAGTTTTAGGAAACTGCATCCATCTCTGAGAGTGATTGTCTGTAATTTCATTATTTAAAAAAGGTGAACTAGCACTTAGGGATAGATATAAAGCAGCCTCAGATCTTGTAAGTCTAATAGCCGCAAAAAGCTTATCTAAATCATCTATTCCTATGTTTATATGTACACTTGAAGTTGCTATGGCGGTTCCATAATTATCTTGTATAAATTGATGATAAAGATTGTTAATATCAGATCTTTGAAATTGAATATCATGTTCAAAACAAAGAGTTGATGAAGGAATGATTGTTAAATCTTTTTTGTTAAGCCATCGTCTTAACTTTTTTCTTGGAATTATTAATTTTTCATATAAAGAACCGTAATCTTTTTCAGGTGTTGTTATGTATTCAACATTTCTGTTATCTGGCTCTTTCACAAAATCAGGAAATATTTTCTCTATTTCATCCGAAACACCAAAATGAGAATTTAAAGAACCTGTAAAAAGTTCCACCTCAAAACCCTTATAAAGATTATTTTGACTCATTTATTTACCCAAACAGGCTAGTGCTTTTAGTATCCCCTTTGCTTTATTTATCGTCTCTTGATATTCATTTTCAGGAAAAGAATCAGCAACTATTCCAGCTCCTGCTTGCACTGAAACATCATATTTCCCATCTATTGAGGGTTTAACTATCATAGTTCTTATTGTAATTGCTGTATTTAATGCGCCATTAATATCAATAGATCCGTATACACCTGCATAAGGTCCTCTAGCATCTTTTTCAAAGTGCTTAATCAACTGCATAGCTCTTATTTTTGGAGCGCCAGTTACTGTCCCAGCGGGAAAGGATGCTTTGAGCAAATCCCATACATCAGCATTGTTTTTTAAGATTCCCTCAACTTGACTGACTATATGCATAACATGTGAATATTTCTCAATAACCATTAAATCCTTGACCTTGACAGTACCAATTTCACAAACTCTTCCAAGATCATTTCTCCCAAGATCAATTAGCATTACATGCTCAGCTATCTCTTTTGGATCTTTTAATAATTCCTTTTCTAATTCCAAGTCTTGCTGATTATCAATACCTCTAGGTCTAGTTCCAGCTATCGGTCTTAAGCTTGCAACAATCTGACTATTTTTATTTTTTTCTGCTTTAACCATGACTTCAGGACTTGAACCTATCAGATACCATGAGCCAAAATCAAAAAATGACATATATGGAGATGGATTAACCATTCTCAGACTTCTATATAAATTAAAGGGATCATTATTGACTTGAGTTTGGAATCTCTGACTAATAACTATTTGGAAGATATCTCCCTTTCTTATGTATTCTTTTGCAGAGAGAACTGCATCCTCAAAATCTTTTTTCTTCCAATTACTTTCTAGATTTAAATTCAAATTCTCATTTTCATTCCAATCTAAAAACTCATTTTCTTTAAGAGGAACTCTCATTAAATTTCTAGTTTTCTTAATTTTAGAAATTGAGTTTAAATACAACTCTTCAATTTCGCACTCTTTTGTAGAAGTTGTATCTGCATAAACCACTGCAGTAATACATCTTTTTATTTGATCAAAAACAACTATCTGATCAAAAAACATCCAGGAGCCATAAGGGATATTGTTTTCTACTTTTTCATTTATTGGAACGCTTGGTTCTATTCGATTTATTAATTCATAACCCCAAGAGCCATATAACTGTCCAATTGAGGGTAATTCATCAACCATGGTTGACTTGTATTCGTTTGTCCAGCTTCTCAAAATATCAAAAGGATCACCTTTATGTGTTTCAGTTGTGCCATTATTCCAAGTTTTAATTATTTCTTCTCCATAACAAACGGCTTCCCAAAGAGGTTGAGTAGCAACAATACTCCACCTACCCAGATTCTCCCCACCTTCAACAGATTCAAGAAAAACACCATGGGAATCTTTTGAAGATAATTTTAACCAAGTCGATAATGGAGTCTCTAAATCTGCTGGCCAAGTTTCAACTATAGGTATAAAATTTTTACCTTCTTTGTAAGCCTTTAAAAAACTATCTTTTTGTGAGCTGATCATATTAATAATGTCAGCCCAAATTATAATTATTTTCTTCTTTTATATCAACTTTAAAGAAGTTAATCAAAAGTATTCTTAGTTGTAAATTTCAAACCAGCTGGATTAGGATTCTCACCTATTCTTCTAGGATTATGACCTACTTTCTCTCTGCCTTCATTTACTTTTTCAGGGAAAACACCATCTTTGGGGTGTAAAAATTCAATATCACCACCTGGAAAAATGCGGTAGATTTTAAAATCTTCAATTCTTGGTTTGAAAGCTCTTAATTGTGTCCCTAATGCAAGACATTGTTCTTTTCTAGCAAAGTACATTAAATTATCACCTTCATGCATTATGGCTGCTCCACCGGTGGGCAATTCAAATGCTTGTTCCTTGGAACTTTTCCATACAATTGCATATTTTTCTTCGGTTTCTGCTGAGTTTAATAAACCCCCAGTACTTCCTATATGCTTTGGAAATTGACCAACTAAAGTTTCAGTCATCCTAGATTTTGAGTTATTTCTTATAAGAAACTAGCATTCATATTTTGCAAAATTCAAAATTCATAGCAAATTTTCTACATTATTTAATATATGGAAAACTTGTTTCTCATTTTATTTTGAATCTGAAATCGGAAAAAATACTGTCAAACCTGTATCACGTCTTTGTGTGACATGCCCTCCTAAACTAGCTAACAACTTTTGAGTGGCATTTTGACTAAGTTGTAAACTTCCAGTTTGAGGGTTCCAATTTAAAACAGGGCCAATATCAGAACCGTTATCTTTTTTTAAATTTTCTTTTTGATTGTTATCTAATTTTTGTACTTTGAGTTGAAGTTTGAGTTTTTGACCAGCTGGTCTTAATTCTAATATTAATGTACTACCTTCTTTTAATCCTCTAGTATTTTTATCAATTAATCCTCTTAACATTAATTCTAATTTTTCAGAATCACTCAAAATTTGTGGAAGTTGTTTGGGGATATCTATCTTCAAAGAAATACCACGTCGGTTTAATTGTTTATTCCATAAAGGAGCAAGCTTTTTGAAAATTTCGGCTAAATTAATTTTCGCCAAGTTATTCAATGATGGCACTTCATTACCAACTAATTCTGCTGCATTAAAGATTAAACCAAACCTATCAATTTGTTCATTACATTCATTATCTATTTGAATTAAACGATTTCTCATTGATTCATCCATTTTATATTTTTTTAAAGTAGAACCTATTAAGGTTCTTATTGTTGCCAAAGGAGTTCTTACTTCATGAGAAATTGCACGTAATAATTTTGCTTCAGTTATTTGCACATTTTTTTCATCATTTTTCACAGAATTCTGTATAGTATGATTTGGCGTAATCTTTGCTAATTTTGCCGATAATATTGGCCAAAATAATTTTTCAAATTGATTATTAACATTAAGATTACCTAAGTTATTGATTGCATTTCGAAATTTTACTCCTTCCTCATAATTTTCTTGATTTAATTTTGCATGCATTAATTCAATTGAACGTTTAAGGCTCTCTTCATCACACTTCATTAATAGAATTTTCTTATCTTTTTCTCCTACAATTGATAATACGCATTGAAAATTTGGAGTGATTATCATCAAAAAAGGTTCATAGCCATCTTCTTGACAAAGGTTTAAGACTTTATAATTACTAATTAAATCGAAATCGTTTTTTATCTTTTCTGAATTATTGACTGGTAAAAAACCTGCATTCTCATTTTGAAAGTATGGGAACCCTTCAGGAGACCAAAGCCATCCATGCAGTTGATTTAAAAATTTTTTATCATTAAAAGCTGGCAAAGGCGAGGCAACCCATACCCCCCCCTGTTTATAATTCTGAGAGAGGAAATCTTTTTGAATAACTTCTAAAGAAGCCCACCACATTCTTCTGGATGTATCATCATCCACATATATATTTTTAACTCCTTTAATCAAAAGCTCTTGAATTTTTTTTATAGTTATTTGTGATTTCATCAAATTCTTAGTGATCTAGAACGTTTTAATATAGATAAAACAAATCCAATAGATATAAAATTAGTCACCAATGACGTTCGACCATAGCTCATAAAAGGTAAGGGAATTCCAGTAACTGGTCCTAATCCAATAGTCATAAATAAGTTAATAATTATTTGGAATAAAAAAGTTGAGGCTATTCCAATAACAATTAGAGATTCAAAGTTAGTCCTGGCAATTGTTGCTGTATTAATAAGTTTTTTAATCAAAAAAAAGAACAAAAATAAAACTACTATGCACCCCACAAAACCCAATTCTTCCCCTAAAGCACTGAATATAAAATCAGTATGTTGTTCTGGTATAAATTGCAAATTAGTCAGCTTACCTTTTAGTAAACCAGTCCCCAATAATCCTCCAGAACCAATTGCAATTTTACTCTGTATCAAATGATATCCACCACCTAATGGATCTCTATTTGGATCTAAAAATAAAACTAATCTATCTTTTTGATATTCTTTTAAGCCATATTGCCACAAAAATGGTGTCAATTTTGCCACTAATAAATGGAAAGAAATAGCGATAGCAGGAAAAATAATTTTCTTTCTCGAAGATCTATAAGCAAGATATCCTATAAATGGAATCCAGAAAACAAGAAGAGTTGGTAAGGTCAAATACAATATAGAAGTGACAAGACAAAATACTAGTATCAAAATCCACTCTATGGGCATTTGCGACCAATAGAGCATCACACCTGTCAAAACAAGTAAAACTAAAGATGTACCTAAGTCCGGCTGAAAGAAAACCAATAACCAAGGAATAACTACTACTAATAAGGGCAACATTAAGTCCCTCATTGTGCAAATTATTTTTTTGTCGAGTACTAAAGCAAGAGTTAATACAGTACTTAGTTTAGCTACTTCTGAAGGCTGAAAAGAAAAGATCCCCAAGTTTAACCACCTTTGAGCTCCAGAAACTGATATCCCAAAAAAATATATTAGTAATAAGGATATTAAAGTACACAAATAAAATGGTACCAAATACTTTCTTAATCTCTCTAACGGTATATAAGATATAAAAAATGCTATAAAATAACCTAAAAAACCAGTAAGAATATGACTTAAATAATTCGATACTAAAAAATCACCCTGAATACTTTTTATTAATAAACCCGAAATAATCACCAAAAACAGGGGAATTATAAGTAATGGAGAAAATAAAAAACCTCTATTAAAGTTATCTTTTTTTAGGAAAAATCCTCTCTTATTTAATAAAGAAATTCTCCTAAACATCAATTATCTATTAACAAAATTTACTCTTAACTAATTGGGCTAAATTACAGAAAGCAATAGAACTATCTTTATTAGGCTGGCTTATTGAGATTGGTACACCTCTATTGCTTTCATCAACGAGAGGTATTTCAATAGGAATTTGGGCTAATAATGGTAAATCATTTTCTTTAGCTAACATTTGACCTCCACCTTTACCAAAAATTTCATATTTTTTACTTGGCATATCCGGCGGAATAAATACTGACATATTTTCTACAATTCCCAGTAACGGCACTCCGAGTTGTTTAAACATTGCTAATCCCCTCCTTGCATCTTGCAAAGATACTTGTTGAGGAGTGGTGACAACAATAGCTCCAGTTATAGGAACAGATTGAGAAAGAGATATTTGAGCATCTCCCGTTCCTGGAGGTAAGTCAATAACCAGAAAATCAAGATTATTCCATTCAACTTGGTACAAAAATTGTCGAATAATACTATTAAGCATTGGTCCTCTCCATATAACTGGCTGACCTTCTTCTATGAGAAAACCCATAGATACCAATGAAATTCCATATTTATTTATTGGTATTAACCTTTGATCACTGCCACTACCTTCTGTAACCTTTGGATTCTGTTCGGCAACTCCCATCATTGAGGGAGTATTAGGCCCATATATATCCGCATCCAGCAAACCAGTTTTTAAGCCTAATTTAGCTAGAGAACAAGCGAGATTAACTGCAATGGTACTTTTTCCAACTCCACCTTTACCACTACTAACGGCTATGATATGCCGAATCCCATCAATCTTCTGCAACTCAGGCCCTTTACTTTGATTTTTGGATTCTGTTTTGGAAGGATTATTATCTATCTCTATTTGAACATCATCAATATCTTCAAAATCCAGTAGTACCCCTCTAACCTGTTGTACAATTCTATCTCTCTGTGAATTTGCAAACGATGGTAATGATAATGTTACGATTACTCTCGGTATAGTTACTCTTACATTTTTAATCCAAGCTAATTCAATTACATTTTTCTGTGATCCAGCATCTAGAACTTTTTGTAAAGCAAAATTCGCATCTTCTATTGTGGTCATTAAATTTTTAAATATTTTGACATTTTAGTCGACAGTTTAAAAAGATTAAGAACTATGTCGAACTATCAAATAATAGGCAATAAGGACCCCCTAAGAGAAATTATAAAGGGAAACTTATAATTAACCAAAAAATTTTTTTCTTCAAGATTTACTAAATACATGTTCAGAGAACCTCCTAAAAACTCGAGAGAAAAAACTAAAAATCTCTTATTAACTCTACAAGACAAAATTTGTTCAGGACTTGAAAATGTAGATGGTAAAGGAAAATTTACAGAAGAATCCTGGCTAAGAGACGAAGGTGGCGGTGGAAGATCAAGAGTATTGAAAAATGGTTCTATTTTTGAGCAAGCAGGAGTAAATTTCTCTGAAGTACAGGGAAAAGAATTACCTCAATCTATAATCTCCCAAAGACCCGAAGCAAAAGGTCATGAATGGTTTGCTACAGGAACTTCAATGGTTTTACACCCTAAGAATCCCTATATTCCTACAGTTCATCTGAATTATCGATATTTCGAAGCTGGTCCTGTTTGGTGGTTTGGAGGAGGTGCAGATTTAACCCCTTTTTATCCATACCTTTCTGATGTAAGGAATTTTCATAAAGAGCATAAAAAAGCTTGTGAGAAAGTTGATCAAGATTTGCATAAAGTTTTCAAACCATGGTGTGATGAATATTTCTTCTTAAAGCATAGAAATGAATCTAGAGGCATAGGAGGTATTTTTTATGATTATCAAGATGGTTCAGGTGATATTTATAGAGGAAACAATCAAAATGGAGAGGCATCAAAAGCTTCACAAAATATTGGCAGATCTAATTTAAATTGGGATAATTTATTTTCTTTAGCGGAAAACTGTGGGCAAGCATTCCTTCCTTCATATTTGCCCATTATTGAAAAAAGAGCTTCTCAAACATATTCATCAAAGGAAAGAGAATTCCAGCTATATCGAAGAGGTAGATATGTCGAATTCAATTTAGTTTGGGATAGAGGGACGATTTTTGGACTACAAACAAACGGCAGAACTGAATCTATATTAATGTCCTTACCGCCTTCAGCTAGATGGGAATATGGATATAAAGCTAAAAAGGGTTCTCGAGAGGAATTTCTCACATCAATTTTTACAAAACCCCAAGATTGGTTAAATGATAAAGATTTAGAGAAATTCTGTATAGAGAATAATATTTTTGATTAAAAATTATCGAATAAAATTTTAAAGTATCTTAAATAGGTGTTTTAAATAAAGAACCATCACTTTTCAATTGCAGTTTTTCTCCAAGTTCATTTTCTAAAGAGATTAATTCATCCCTATGCGCTCTTAGCCTCATGAAAGTAGACTCATTGTCATTTTCATTGATCAACCTTAATTCAAATTTCTCCTCTCTTGCTGATTTTTTAAAATAAACAATTCCAGACAAAGGGCCACCAATTAATCCTAAAAGAATAGGCCACCAACTTAATTCAGGATATATTTGAATAATTACTAATCCCAAAGCACAACAACCAAAACCACCAAGGATACCTAAAAAAATTGCTAAAAATTTACTAGAAACAACTTGACCCTTGAATATTAAAATTCTTTGTTCAAAATCCCCTCCTGTTTGCTTCCATCCCCGCAAATTAAGCCATTCACATAAACCATTTAACACCTTAATTGGCTTTTGAGAAGATGAAATCTCAACGATGGTTGTTCTATCTTTACTGGAAGCCCTAAGAAAAAAAAATAATCCTATGGCCAAGAGAATTGTCAGCAATAATGTTGAATTTAAGGAATATGACATTAAATAATTTTTTTCTAGTAACTTGAGAATAAAAATTAAAGTTACATCATATTATAATTTTTTAGAATTATTCTGTAAAATGTTCCTATTAGATAAAAATTCTTAATTAAATAAAATCTTAAGTAATATTCTAAATTTTAAATTACCTTAAATACTTATTAAAAATGACTATTGAAAATAAAAATATTGATTTTCTTTATAGCGATTTAACAGTAGATTTATACAATCTTTACAAAAAATCATCGTACCTAGCTATTGACACTGAAGCAATGGGCTTAATTCATGGAAGAGATAGACTCTGTTTAGTACAAATATGTAATGAATTTAAAAGAACATCCTGTATAAAAATCGAACTAAATACATCTTCTTCACCTCATTTAAAAGCACTTCTTGAAGATTACAAAATTACTAAAATATTTCACTATGCGAGATTTGATATAGCAGCTCTAAAATGCAATCTTGAAATTAATACAAAAAATATTTTTTGTACAAAAATTGCTAGTAAGTTGGCAAGAACTTATACAAATAAACACGGTTTAAAGGATTTAATTAATGAGTTGTTAGGTATTGAACTGGACAAAAGCTCGCAAAGTAGTGATTGGGGTAGCAACGAAGATTTAACAAAAGATCAATTAGATTATGCAGCAAATGATGTTAGATATTTAATTGAAGCTATGCATAAATTAAAAGCTATCTTAGAAAGAGAGGGTAGATATGAATTAGCTCAAAAATGTTTCGAAACAGTTTCTGTACATGCTGATTTAGATATTCTAAAATTTTCAAATATATTTGAACATTAAGAATCAATCTTCAGTTAAAAAATTATCTTCACCATCAAGTGTTTCCATAAGCTTATCAAGTATTCTTGAAGAACTGAATTTATCTTGATCATTTTTTTCACAATTTTTTAAGACATTTTGCGCAACTTGTATTTTTTCTTGAATAGTTTTCGAGCTTTCTTTAGCAATTTGAATTTCTACTTTCTTCTTAGCAGAAGATAAGCTTATACTCATAAGTTTTGCAATCTCTGCACAAATTTTTAGATATTGCCGATCATTTATTGGATACATAAAAGAATTAATAATCAATAAGCTAGTGCCATTTACTAAGATAACAAATGAAGGTTTATGGAATCTACGATTTTCTTACTTGCTCCGGATTCCCCCATTCTTTTTTTTCCAATTTTTGTTTGTTCTAACCTATCAACTTTTCTTTTCAGAAGTAAACTTAAACGTTTTAAAAGAATTTTTTTATTATCGCAAACTAAAACACTACCTCCCAATAATCTTGATTGCCTTTTTGCAAATGATTTTGTAAATTGTGGACCAGGTCCGGGAAGAGAAAGAGATGGAATTCCAAGGCCAGCAATTTGCTCTGTAGCAGTTCCTGCATTAGACAAGCCAACTTCTGCCATATTAGCCCATGAATTGAATTTACCTTTTCCAATCACTACATATTGATCTTTTTTTTTCCATACTGAATCTTCATCAATTAGAAATTTAACTTTACTCTGTTTTATAAAACCATATTTATTTAAATAACTTTGAATTTGAATCACACTCGCATTAATGCTTAAAGGCAAAAGTATTACCAAATCCTTTGATAACTCAAAATCTTTCAAACAATTAAGAAAATTATCAAGATTTTTAAGAGCTTCAGGGTATCTACTTCCAACTAATAAAATAATCCTTTTAAAAGAAATAATATTTGATATCTTCTCGTTTGTTGCATTAACAAAATCCATCATTGGATTACCCAAGTATTTTGCATCAATATTTTTTTTATTCAAATTATTAGCTGTAATTTTATCTCTCATAATTATATTTTTACATCTTGGAGATTTCATTAAAAACATTTCCCATGGATCCCATTCAGAACCTTTCAACTTATGATAAAAATCGCTTAAATCCCAACCTGGCCCACTACTCCAAGTATGATCACTTTTGGGAGTTCCAATGAAACTAAATTCGCATTCTGAACTCCAAGCGTAAAGTAATGGCAGGAAGTCGCCAACTGCGATAATTTTGCAGTTATGTTTTGACTTCTGTTTTACGAGTAGAAAATTTCTTAGATTATCGATTAAAAATCCTGCAAACAAATCAAGCACAAATCCCTTCAGACTTTGATTACTAAAACCTCCACTAGGTAGCTGTTTTAAATATCCTATTTTACGAAAATTACTTGATTTTATGGAATTAAATACATCCCCATTTCCTACTAACGGCAAAACTTCAATATTTTTATTTTTTATTTTTTTTAGTAATCTTTTTATTATTTCCGATGCGATTACATCTTCTCCATGACCATTGCATATTAATAATAAAGAATGAGACACCTTACTGTTAAGATCATAAAAAGACTCAAGCGAATCTTTTTCGGCGGCATGGCCAAGTGGTAAGGCAGAGGATTGCAAATCCTTTATCCCCAGTTCGAATCTGGGTGCCGCCTTTTTCAATTTTGAAAACAATTTCACTGAAATCCCCTCCAGCACAGTAAGTTTTGAAAATCGATTATACATCGTTAATAAAATTATGCAGACAGCAAGTAGACAGCAAGTTTATCAAACCTTAAATACCCTGATACTATTATCCTATTTCTTTCTAAGAAATCGCGCTAATCGGGTTTAAAAAGATAATTTTTATAACTAGTCACTAAAACCTTCTATTATTTCTTTAGTTGAATAAATACCAACGAACGGAGCTGTAATTTCTTTGATCACGCCTGTAGTTTTTCCTAAAATACTATTTTTAACAGATATTAAATCTCCTTGTTTTATAAAAGGATTCCTTTTCGAACCTCTTATTGCTCTAGCAGAATAAGAAACATTTTTCTTCAAAATAGTTCCATCGCGGTTATATCTTATCAAAACAATTTTTCCTGATAAAGGTTTTATTGGTCCAGTCAAATCAATTGCATCTGATAATGCAGCTTCTAAAGGTAATTTTACAGTTCCTGGACTTTCGACTCTTCCAAAAATATCTACTGTTATGAATCTTGGAGAAAGACCGCTTAGGATTGATTTTGGGAGAAGATCTGGTGAGGCTGACGCGAGCTTTGGTAAAAATATTCTATCTCCATCAAATAATCTAATATCGTTAGTAGGATCACTTTGATCTACAAAAGAAGTAAAGTCAATAACTGCTCTTTTTTGTCCTCCTCCTTTTCCAAGAGGAACGTCTCTTATAATTTCGATACTTGATAAATCAGTTTTAGAAGTTATTCCTCCTGCTTTTCTAATTACATTAGAAATAGTAGTGAAATTTTCTGATGGTGTTTTTATTTGAAAATTTGATTTTTCGTTTATATTATTACTTATAGCATTATCTAAAATCTGATTTTTAGAATTATCTTGATAATCAACAATCAAATCTTTGTTCATTTCTGTAGTTAAATTTTTATTTGATTCGCTTTGATCGATCTTCATTTGATCTTTATTTAATATTTTTTGATCACTATCAAAAATAGTTATTTGATTGCCCTGTTCATCAACTTCATCCACTATATTTTTAAATTCAAGTGCTGTAAAAGCAGGAAAATTGTATACACCAGGAGACCTTACTTCACCTCCAATAAGTATTCTAAGTTTTTTAAATTTTGCTATTTTGATAGTCGTTTCAGCATTAATGTTAAATTCTGTGTACTTTTTTTGGAGTATTTGGGAGAGTTCACTAGGTGTTAATCCTCTCACATAAGTCTCTTTTATTCTGGGAAGTAAGATTTCACCCTCTAGATCAACATTATAGATTCCTGATCCTATGAATTTAAATTCTTTGATACTGATTTCAACATCAGCAAAAAGACCAAATTCGCTATATTTTTCTTCCAAAAGTTTTTCCAATTCTCGTATTTTTAAACCTTTTACATATAAATTTTTGGCTCTCGGAACAAAAATTTCTCCTAGCTGATTAATTGTATAATCCCCAGAATTAATAAATCTATATTTAACAATTCGAACTTCAATTTCGGGATCTATTAAAAATTCTTCATAACGTTCTTCTAATATTTTTTTAAGTTGATAAATTGTTAAACCTCTTACATATGTATCTTCAATTCTTGAAAGAAAAACCTCACCTAGTTTATCTAGTGTTACCGTCCGATTAAGTTCTGGAGTCTTTTCAAATTTTATAAAAATACTATCACCTTCATCTAGAAGATAGTTTTGTAGATCACTTACTTTGGTTAAATATTCAGTATCTAAAGGTATATTTTTAGTAGTTTTTTTTAGTAATTCAGGATCTCCTTTAGGAATATTTTTAAAGTTGATATTAATAACATCACCTTCACCTAATATGTAATTACTTAAATCATTTTTTGGTTCTAAGTAAGATAAATCATTTGAGTCCAATTCATTTTGATTTTCTTGGTTAAGGGAATTAAAACCTCTTGGCTTATTCTCGAATTGAATAAATAAAGCATCACCAGTGTCTATTATGTAATCTTCTAAATCTTTTTTTGATTTGATATAGTCAATCCCAATCTTGTTTATATTTTTAATATTAAAAAATTTTGCTTCTGAATCAAAAGTCAGATCTTCCGACTCTTTTTTAGATTTCAAATCATCCAATTGAGGTTGTTCTATTTTTTCGAAATTTGAATTATTACTCTGTGCTTTGGATAAATCAAAAATAAAAAAAGAAAATAAAAAACAACTCATTAAAAGGTTTTTTGAATACCTTTTTAAGAAACATAATCTTATCAACTTATTCTCAATTAATTTTTGCAAAATAAACTTTTAAAAAAATTCGATCTAATACTAAATCATATTACTATTTTTCTAGATAAATAGAAATAGTTTTTTCGTTTTCTCTTTTTACTTATCTAAACTTGAGACTTTAAACATTTTGAACTTTTAAAAGTCGATCAGGACTAAATTTATACTGATTTTTAGTTATGTATTTTCTACTTATTCACTTGTTGTCCAGAGGAAAATTTTGTATGAAAGAATTATCAAACTAAGTTATTAATTGTGAAATTTATAGACAGCAAGTTGGAGATAAAACTCATAAAAAGCTAGTAATAGCTTAGTTCAAAAAAGAATATCCCCTGTTCGAATCTGGGTGTCGCCTTATTTAAGTTTTTTACGCATTTAATTATGTAATTTTCCAAGAACTTCAATTTCAAATATAAGGGTATAAGCTTTCAATTACTTATTGATATAAAGAAAAATAATCTTTTCTTTATTTTTTTTAAATAATACTTGATATCCATTAATAAATAAAATTTAGTTAATTTATTAATTATTTTCATCAGATTATTTATATGAGAATTTGAATTATTCTAGTAATCATTATCTGCTACACACATTCCTAAGCATCTAACACCATTTGATGCAGTTCTTTTGCAATGATTACATAAAATGGGATCTTTCTCTGAAGTAAGGTTAATTTTCGAATTTTTTTGGGCTTTAAAACTTATTAACTCTTGCGTGGAATCAAATAGAGTCATTCTTGGAATCTACACTTGAGTCGATACTAACAACAAGTGAAGCATTTGTGTTAGAAGAGGGTATATCCATAATTTTTACAGTTTCTTTAGGCTCATCAATAACTTTATTTTCTTCAGTACTCTCATCAACTGCACAAGCTTCAAGAGCCTCTCGAAGTAGCGAATCAAAAGTTGCTCCAGGTAATCTATGTCTTGCAACCTCAAGAAAAGTTCTCGGTAATGATTCAGATGCAGCATCTCGTAGAGCAGGATTATTCTTTCTATGTTCTTGTTCTTCTTCTATTGATTTAATAAACCGCAGTGTGACATCTCTTTTGGTAGAGGCTTTTATCAGCGTATCGTTTTCAGGATTACTAACATTAGGTTCATTTTCAAGATCACTGAGTCTTTTTTCCAAACTATTTAAAACTTCATTAGCTTCTTTACTGATATGAGCTAATTGACCATCAGACAAATTAGGTAAATCAGCGACAAAAACTTTCCCATGATCCCTAAGTGTCAAGAAAGTTGGTCTTGGGCCTTGAGCCTGTCTACCAATTGATTCAGAATTATTACCTATTGGTCTTTTTGGAGGTGTAGGGCCAGCTGAACTACGTCTACGTGTAATTCTTTGATTATTTGCAAAGGGCATTGAATAAAGGTTAAATCTTAATACTTAAACTTCCGATATAATTCGGCGGTAATTTTATTATATTACACCTAACTTTTTCATTTGGGTATAAAAAATAATTTTTAAAAACTCATTTATAAACCGATAAAAAAATTTAAGTTAAAATTTCTGGCAAAAATTTACTAATTGTTGAATCATTTTTTCGAACTATCTTTCCAATTTCCCAACTTTCTATAGCATGATCTTTACAGATACTTAGTATCGCATCCTTAAACTGATTATCAATAATTAAACAAAAGCCCACTCCAAGATTGAAAGTATTCCAAAAATCTTTTTCAGGAATAGATCCTTTCTCTTTAAGAAATTTAAATAAAATAGGTATTTCCCAAGAACTTGTATTGATATAAGGAATAAAATCAGAAGGCATACATCTTGGTAAATTTTCTGGAATTCCTCCTCCAGTAATATGAGACATTGCTTTTATTTCTATATTTTCAGATAAGATTTGGTTAATCACATTATTGTAAATTTTTGTTGGTTTCAATAACTCATTATAAAAATCTAAGTGAGAAACCTTTTCAAATTCTTTATCTATTTGATTATTGTTTTGAATAATTTTTCTTACTAAACTAAAGCCGTTACTATGAACCCCATTACTTTTTAAAGCAATTATTAAGTCATTTTCAGATACTTTTTTACCATTAATAAGCTTATCCTCATCAACTATTCCAACACAAAATCCTGCAAGATCATACTTATTTTTTGAATAAAATCCAGGCATTTCAGCAGTTTCTCCGCCGAGTAATGAACAGTTATTTTCTCTGCAGCCATGTGAAATTCCCTGAACAACTCTCAATAATTGTTTCTTATCAAGTTTACCAGTAGCAATATAATCTAGAAAAAATAAAGGTTTTGCACCACTAGTAATGATATCGTTCATGCACATAGCAACTAAATCAATACCAACCTCAAAGTGAAAGTTTTTACTTTGGGCTAATTCTAATTTTGTTCCAACACCATCAGTTCCAGAAACAAGAACTGGTTTTTTAAAACTATCAATAGGAATTCTAAACAAACCACCGAACCCACCAATACCCTCAATCACATTAGATGTATGAGTTCCTTCAACTGCCTGTTTAATTTCAGAAACAAATTCTCGCCCAGCTTCTATATCAACACCTGATGTTTTGTAATCCATGAAATAAAAATGATAGACTTTCCTTATATAGATATTCCTCCTAAGATTGCTTTTGTCCAGTAATTATTTATCAAATAGATTTATTTTTTAAAAACAAAGTGAAGAAAGTAATCATAAGGAAAACTCAAGAAATAGAAAATTGGAGGAGAAATGTAAATAGAGATATAAACTTCATTCCAACTATGGGTAATCTTCATAATGGGCATATAAAACTAATATCAACAGCAAAAAATGACAATTCTAATGCTAATTTAGTAAGTATTTTTATTAATCCACTTCAATTTGATAACAAGTTAGATTTAGAGAATTACCCTAAAACAATTGATAATGATATAAACATCTCCTTTTCAAATGGAGCAGATGCCATCTTCATTCCAAGTAATGAAGATATATATCCACCGAATAATAAAAATATTAAATTCTTAAAAGCGCCAATAGAATTATCTTCTGCATTATGTGGATTAAATAGAATTGGACATTTTGATGGCGTTTGTACTGTAGTTTATAGATTACTTAATCTCATCAAGCCAAAAAATCTTTACTTAGGAGAAAAAGATTGGCAACAACTTTTAATTTTAAAAAATCTTGTCCTAAGAAAGAAATTAAATGTTGCTATTAAATCTATTCCTACACAAAGAGATTTTGATGGAATTCCTTTAAGTTCTCGTAATGTACATTTATCAAAAAATGAAAGAAAATTGATTAGTTTTTTTTCAAGTGAGTTATTAGAAGCAAAAAAAAATTTTCAACAAGAAAAAAAGATCAATTTAAACGAAATAATTAAAAAGCTATCAGCAAAAAAAATTTCAATTGAATATTTAGAACATTTACATCCTCATACACTCCAAAAAGCAAGACCAGAGGATAATATTTCTTTACTTGCTGGTGCGATAAAATGTGGAGAGACAAGATTAATTGATCACGTTTTTCTAATGCAAAGAAGGCCGATTATTGCAATTGATGGTCCTGCAGGGTCAGGCAAAAGTACTGTAACAAAATTAATAGCGAAGAAACTTAAACTTTTATATTTAGATACTGGAGCAATGTATAGGGCATTAAGTTGGCTTATGATAAAAGAAAGTATTGATTATAAAAAAGAAAAAAAATTACAGAATATTCTTAAAGATATATCTATTATTTTCAAGTCGAATATAAATTCAGATCAAGATGTTTATATTAATAACTTCTGTGTTACTGAAGAAATTAGGTCGCAAAAGATTAGTTCTATCGTTTCTAAAATTTCCTCAATAAAAGAAGTAAGAAAATTCTTAGTAGAAGAACAAAGAAAAATTGGAGAATCAGGCGGACTTGTTGCTGAGGGAAGGGATATAGGAACCACTGTTTTTCCTCATGCAGAACTTAAAATATTTTTAACTGCTAGCATCGATGAAAGAGCAAAAAGAAGAAAATCTGATAAAAATAGTAAAGACTCAAAAGAAATAGACCTTCATACATTAAAAGAACTAATAAAGAAAAGAGATTTTGAAGATTCCAATAGGAAAATTTCACCTTTAATAAAAGCGAATGACGCAATAGAAATTATTACGGATGGATTTTCAATTGATGAGGTAGTGGATAAAATTATTGATCTTTATAATGACAAGATTCCTAAAGAGACTGAGATCAAATAAATTCAAGAAATACTTTCCAAAAAACCGTTTACAGAGTCTTCTAAAATATCAAGGACATAATCGAAGCCCTCATCACCACCAAAATATGGGTCAGGAACTTCTTGCTCATTAAAAACTGATCTAAAATCTTGTATTTTTTTAATTGATGCGAAACCAGTTGAAGCTGTTCTATTTTTGAGATCTTGAATATTTCTGAAATTTGAGTCGTCCATCGCAAGAATATAGTTAAATTCGTCAAAATCTTTGCGAGTAATTTGACGAGCCCTGCTTAAGATATTTATATCTCTTCTTTCTGCCGCAATTCTCATCCTAGAGTCAGCTTTTTTCCCAATATGCCAACTCCCAGTTCCAGCAGAGTCTACAATAAAGCCATCTGTTAATCCTTTCTTTTCTAGTAGACTTATAAAAATTGCCTCTGCCGCAGGAGACCTACAAATATTTCCCAAACATACAAAAAGAACAGAAATTTTTTTCATATGATTTGATTTTTAAAAGAATTATAAAACTTTTAAGTAGTAAATAAAACTTCTTTAATTAAAGATTCAGTAAATTCTTTACCAAACAAACTCGACAACATTGGCCTTGCTGGATCGTTATCTCTTCTATAATTCAAATAATTATTTTGACCGTTTATTAATTCTTTTTGCATTTCAATATTGACTTCTTTGCTTTCAAAAAGAATTTCTAAATACAAATCAAGATATTCCTTAAATGCGGTATAAAGCTGATTAGTAATTAAAAAATCACTTCTTTCTTCTTTTGGTAATTTTGACCATATTACTCCTGGAGAAAAAAATCTAGCTACATCCGCAGACATTTTTTCAGCTAATGGGAGTGATGAATGACAATGATTTTTGAGTTTTATAAGTTTTTCTAATAACTCATTATTGTATTGATTTTGTATCTTTAATGAAGGCTGAAAATCTAATACTAGTAAATGACTATTTGGTAGAGAAACAAAATCAACTCCAAAAAATGGGACGTTATAAATAGAATTAGGAATAATTAAAAAATTTAAAACAGAATAATTTGGACTATTTATACAAACTGCCCTTGCGAATTGAATTCTTTTTTTATGCGTTACACCCCAAGTAGATAGATTCACATTTTTTTTTGATTTTTTTGAACCATAAGTTGAATCTTTATAAGAATATTCCGAGGGTATTTTTTTTTCTAAACAGTTATATTTACTTAAATTATTTCTTAAATATTTTAAAAAATTATGCCATCTCCAATCTGGCCTGTAAAAAATAGTATCTTGTATTAACATTCAATAAATAATCTCACTATTTAATGTAAACAGAAATTTATTGATAAATTTTTTTGTCCATTTTTCTCCAAAAAAAGATTTAAACAATTTATCTGCAGGGTCTTTTTCAAAACTGTACTTATCATATTTAATTTGATTAATCTTTATTTCTTGTGCATTTAAAAATTGATTAACAGGATTCGATTTATAAATGTTCAAATAATTATTTACAAATGAATGGAATATATTATTTAAATCTCTATCAAGATTTAATTTATTTCCCCTACATATAATCACCCATGGGGAAAAATACTTTTTTGAATCATATATATTCTTCATTTTATTATTATCAAATGCAGAATATTTTTTCTTGATACTATCTAAACTTGAACAATATTTTTCAAGATATTTGCTTTCTTGAATTAAAGGTTGATAATCAAGTATTGCTAATAACTTTTGAGAAGTTCCAAACCATAAAATATCAGCTCCTAAAATAGGCAATTCACTATCAAAATTAGGATATGCGACCGTATTAAACACTTGCAGTTTTTTGCCACCATCTAATCTTGTTATTCGCCACTTTCTATATTCGGGAGATGAAAAAAGCCAATTTTTAATAATATATTTTGAGTCTTCATTATGATGTTCTTTGAATTCACTAGATATTCGTACTTCATGTCCATTTAATTCATCGATATTGGTTTTAAGGAAATCAACTAATGAATCAAACATAAATATTAGGTCTCGGTACTTCCTTTCCGAACTTTTTTTGTAATGTAATTGAATACAATCTTGCCTAAAACAGCAATCAAGTTACCTTCAAGCTCCTTAAACATTTTCATATTGTAAGTAAAAGCTTGATTAGCTTCATCAATAATTTGATCAGCCGTCGTTTGACTTATTGGAAGTTGATTCAAAGTAAGGGAATATTCTTCCTTAAATTTCTTTTCATCAGCAATTAATTCAAACTCATAAAAATTTAAACCATCATTTCCCTGCAAATTTAATGCTTTTTTAGCGATCCTTTTTAAGATTTGCCCCCCAGATAAATCTCCTATATAGCGAGTGTAGTGGTGACCAACCAATAACTCTGGTGAATTTTTTGCAACCTCTCGGATTCTTTCAACGTATTCTTTTGCTGAGTGAGAAATATTAATTTCATTCTTCCAGTTTTCACCAAAATAAAATTTAAGATCATTTACAAGAGTTTCTTTCCTGAATAATGATTTAAAACCTATAGGTTTTATTACAGGATGATCTTCATTAACCAGTCTTTCAATTTCTTCTTCCATAGCTTCATAAACAAAATATAAGTCACTAATTAATTTTCTATAAGATTTTTTTTCAACAACTCCTTTTAAAAAACAAGCCACAAAGCCAGTATTTTCAGCCATAGTATGGGATTTTTTTGTCCCTTCTCTTAATTGTCCTGCAAGAGCAACTGCCATATATTTTGAATTATTTTTGTAAGTTTATTTAATCTACAAGGAAAATACATAAAACAGCTAATTTTTGTTACCAGCGGATGTTGTAGAGAATAGCTTATAAAGTTCTTTACAAACCAAAAAAAGGTTATCTTTTTGTTCCTTTTGCGGTAGATGAGTACCAGTCATTTCCCAATCACCGATGGTAGCCACTCTCCATCTCTCCGAGGGAACAATCATTCCTCGCATTATTATTCCCAACAATTTCGGAACTCTGTCATTATTATCATTTTCAATTCTTAATTGTAAGAGTATTGCTCTACATTCAATAAGAGGACTCCAACCAGGGAAATGAAACGCAAAATCAATAGTATCTTGCATGGATTCATTGTTTGAATTTTCCCATGGACTAAAGTTTACGCTTGCATCTGGAAAATATTTCCGAAACAAAGCTGCAGTAGAAGCAATTTTATTAGCTATTTCAACATTACTTACATTTGAACTCGCATTCATAAGTAGCTGAGTATTTTTTTGAAAATGACATAATTTGCTTTAACTTGCTTATTAACTACTTTTTCTTTTAATAAAGATGTTGAAATGCTGATCAACAAACTATTCTCTATTCACATTTGAATAATAAATTTCTAGGTTTTAAAGACAATAACTCATCGCAAATTACAATATGAGGAACTTCAATGAGTTATCTTTTATTAATTCAATGCTATGCCAAAATTTGAAAAATTAACTTTACCTAATGAAGGCGAGATAATAACTTTTAATCAAGGCAAACCTAATGTTCCTAATAATCCAATTGTCCCATTTATTAGGGGTGATGGTACAGGAGTTGATATTTGGCCTGCAACTCAAATCGTTCTTGATTCAGCTATTAAAAAAAGCTATGGAGACGAAAGAAAAATTAATTGGTTTAAAGTCTATGCAGGCGATGAAGCTTGTGAACTTTATGGAACATATAACTACCTCCCTCAAGATACTATTGAAGCAATCAAACACTTTGGTGTAGCTATCAAAGGTCCTTTAACGACTCCCATCGGTGGAGGTATTAGATCTCTTAATGTTGCATTAAGGCAAATATTTGATTTATATAGCTGTGTTAGACCATGCAAATATTATTCAGGAACTCCAAGCCCTCACAAAAATCCCCAAAATTTAGACGTTATTGTTTATAGGGAAAATACTGAGGATATCTACATGGGAATTGAATGGGAAGCGGAGGATAATAATTGTCTTGAATTAATTAATCACTTAAACAATGTTGTCATACCAAAAAGTAAAAATTTAAAAAATAGATCTATACCCGATGGATCAGGTATTGGAATAAAACCGGTGAGTAAATCTGGTAGCCAAAGGCATATTAGAAAAGCTATTGAACATGCCAAAAGATTATCAGGAGATAAAAGGCATGTAACTCTTGTACATAAAGGGAATATTATGAAATATACAGAAGGTGCATTTAGAGATTGGGGATATGAATTGGCAGTAAATGAATTTAGAGATGATTGCATTACAGAAAGAGAAAGCTGGATTTTAGATAATATTCAGAAAAATCCAGAAATTACAATTGAAAATAATGCTCGAAAAATTGAACCAGGTTTTGACAAGCTTACAAATAACAAAAAAGCATTCATTTGCGAAGAAATTAAAGAAGTTATTGCATCAATATCAAATTCTCACGGAGATGGAAAATGGAAAGAACTTATTCTTGTTGATGATCGGATAGCTGATAGTATATTTCAACAAATTCAAACTAGACCTCAAGAATATTCAATTCTTGCAACCTTAAATCTTAATGGAGACTATGTTTCTGATGCAGCCGCAGCAATTGTTGGTGGACTAGGTATGGCTCCTGGTGCAAATATTGGAGATAATGCAGCAATTTTCGAAGCTACGCACGGTACTGCGCCAAAACATGCAGGCTTAAATAAGATTAATCCAGGCTCAGTAATTCTAAGTGGTGTAATGATGCTTGAATATTTTGGTTGGGATGAGGCAGCTAACTTAATTACTAATGGTTTAAGTAAGGCAATAGAGCAAAAAAAAGTCACCTATGATCTAGCACGCTTAATGGAACCAAAAGTAGAACCCCTATCCTGCAGCAGTTTTGCTGAAGAAATTATCTCAAATTTCTAATTTTAAAAATTATTTTTATTTTCAAAAACTTTCCAAATATTAACCAGTGAATCTTTAGTGCCAATGTTTCCAGGATGAGTAACAATTGGAAGTTTTGCGCCATTTTTTAAATTGTAAGTCACCACTGAAATGCCAGTTAGAATCTGTCCTTCAAGATAAACATAATCTGCATTAAGTCCTTTACTAAGAATCAAATTTGTTGTTATTCCACCTTTTGAAATCAAATATCCTATTTCATACTTCAAATCTGCGACTAATTCAGCAATAAAACAGGCAAGTAAATTATAAAAATTAAATAGTTCAGAAGCATCTAAAGACATAAATTTTCTTGAAGTAAACATAACAGGAGTATTTCCTTTCTCAAAAGAAAATCTAATTTTTTTCAACAATTTATTTTTAAACAAATCCCTTCGCTTCTGATTATTATCTGATGAAGTAATTTTAAAGAATTCAAAAACATCTAATTCAACTGGATTGCAATTACTTATCTCTAATAAATTATTCAATTGTATTGTTGAAAGTTCTACATAAGATCCAACAATTATCAGTCCTGGAAGAAAACTCTTTTCTTTGTTTCTTATTCTTAAATTAGAGAAAAATATTTCACTCTGTAAGACACTTTTTTTTTCAGAAATTGAACTTATAAAACTTGCTGCAGTTCGAAAAAGGAATTTTTTTTGTTTAATTAATTTTTTAATTACTAAAGAAAATTTTTTTATTTGAGAATAATTTTCTACATCTACAACTACATGTTTATTATTCTTCAAGTTCTTTAGTGTTTTAAAAACAATATTATTTTCTTTATCATTTAGCATTTCGATATCTGACAATAAAAGATTTTGAATATCTTCAAAATTTATTTGCGATTTACTCTGCTTAAATAAAAGACTCTTGACATTACTTGTCTCATATCCAAAAATTTTATCTGTTGCAAAAATTGTTTGACTGATAGGAGTTTTATCAACAAAATGAGATCCATTAATTGTGAATCTTTTACCCTCAATAAAAGCTGGAATATGAAAAGTAGCATCGAAAGGACCTAAGCAACTATTTAGAGCAGTTGGCTCTAAAAAGTTATGTCCTCGAAGAGTAGAGTCTCCTCTACTTATAAAAATAATTTCTTCTTCATAGGCTTGAGAAGTAATTACAGTCTTAAGATTTTTGCAAATTTCCTCTATTGTTAATTTCGCATCATTTTCCGATAGTGACCTTGTATTAGCCAAAATAAAAAATAAATTAGATTCAGACTCAAAACCTTTGACTAAAGTTGAGCAGTCCCACTTAAGCAGTAATAAGCAATCATGAACAGTTTGAGAGCCTGTGGGATCATCATCTATAACGACAAATTTCATAAGTATTGCAAAATTACTTAAGAGATTTTATTTGTATTGAGGCATTTAATCTTTTACTATCATTTGAAGAAATCATAATGTTTCTAAATCCATCAACAAAAGAATTTCGGGGACTAGTCCAAGGTTCGAGACATATCATTCTTCTTGGAGGATCACTCCAAATAACGCCTAAATCAAAAGGATATGGATGATTTAAAGTTACCTCTCTTTTGAAAATCTTATCTCGAAAAGAGCTTCTACCGGAAGTATACATAAGTAGATCAACTCCTAAATTAATTTTGTTTAATTCATCCAAAGTATTACTTATAGTATTTTTTTCTTGATCCTGACAATTAAGTGGATTATCAACAAACTCTAAATTTTTGAAATCTGAAATATTAAAATAAGGATGCAAACCAAAATTTATAGGCATAGCAAAATCTGTTTTGTTATGGATTGTAATTTCAAATTCTAAAAAGTTAATTTTTAAAGTAACTTCTATTTTTAGTTCGAAATCGAAAGGATAATATTTTTTGGTTTGTTTAGATGCATTTAAGAATAAGCATAAAAATTTTTCATTGAAAGAGTATTGCCATTGCAAATCCCTTGCGAATCCATGTTGTGGTAATTGCAAATAACCATTTCCAAATACTGAACTAGAGGTGTTGAGATTCCCACAAATTGGAAACAAGATTGGAATGCCTCCCCTAATACTTTTTGTCTTGTCCATAAATCTTGTTTCATCGAAATAAAGTATTTCATTACCATCCGAAACCCAATTTGTAATAACACCTCCTCTTTCAGGACAAAATTTAATGTAATTATTTTTATCTAATTGAAAGACAAAAATTCCTTGGTCCTTATTAGATAATTCAAGTTTCACGATTATTACTTAAAGAGAATCAACCCAATCCAAAATATGCTGATTAACTAATTCAGGTATCTCATCATGAGGGCAATGTCCTGCATCAAGAATAATTTCTTTTGTATTCTTTGGTGTAAATTTTTTATATAGATTTCTTTTTTTTGGAGTGTTCATCCATGGATCTTTCCCTCCCCAAAGAAGTAATAATGGTGCATTTAATTTTGCAAATAGCTTATCTAATGGCAATCCCTGGGGACCTGATGGGTTAAATACACTTCTAAAAACATTAAAAGCTCCGAAATCTAATGAAGGCTTTCTTATTGACTCAACTAAAAAATCATCAACATTTTTTTTATCAACATAAACTTGATTCAAAGTTTTTTTAATATTTTTTGGATTTCTCATATTTTCAAAAATCAAACGTTGAAGAACAATATTTTTCAAAAATATGCCAGCAACTGTTTCAATTGAAGTTTGCAACATATTCTTTTTGATAGTTTTTTCTTCACTAAAATATCCTGCAGCATTAAGTAAGATCACTCCTGCATTTAGCTCATTTAATTCTGCACCAGCTGCCAATGCTGCATAACCACCCAATGAATTTCCAACAACAATTGTGGGTTTTTTTATTTTCTCTTGTACATAAGAAACAACCTGATCCTTCCATAAAGATCCTGAGTATTCAACATCTTGGGGCTTAGGACTTTTTCCAAAACCAAGAAGATCCATCGCATGAACTTCATATTTGGTACTCAAAATAGGAATATTGAATCTCCAATGATCGGTAGAGGCCCCGAAACCATGAATTAATAAAATTGCACATTCTTTAGAGGTTTGCTCAGGCTTTGCAGAAATAGTATGTATTGGGTAATTTAAAAAATTCCAGTCATAATTTACATCACTATCTATCAGAGCGGATTTTTCCATTTATTAAAAATTCTATTTTGATTAATTCTAATAAACTTATTTCCTAAAGAAGACCAACTGGATCGGCTGCAACATCATCTGAAATTTTATTGCCATCATTTGGGGGCTTATCTTTAAGAACAATTCTTAAAAGAACAGGTGCAAGAAATGTAGTTCCAATAACCATTAATAAAATAGCTGCTTCAAGAGAAGGAGTTAACAACTTAGCACTTGTTCCTAGTCCAAGAAAAATTAAACCAACCTCTCCTCTTGGCATCATACCTAAACCTACAACTAATCTATTTGTAGGTTTATCACTTGAAAATACCCATCCAGCTGCAATTTTACCAATAATTGCTACAACTAATAAGAATCCTGCAACTACAAGAGCTGACCTACTTGTTGGATCAAGTGGATTTATAACTGATAGATCCATTCCAGCTCCTACTAATACGAAAAAAATAGTTGCGAATAAGGATACCAAAGGTAAAACCGATTGTTGAATTGCGTGATTATTTTTAGAACTACTAAGAATTAATCCAGCTGCAAAAGCACCTAAAGCTGCTTCCAATCCAATGGCTGTTGCGACAAAACAACACAAAACAAGTATCACAAAAGAGGCTACCACTACCGCTCCAGGTGCCTTTAATCTATCTAATAACCAATCAAAACCTGGAGCTGCTGTTCGACTTAATGCGATAGCAGCAATAACAAATACTACAGCTGCCGCAACTAATTTAACGATAGGAGCAATTTCTAAAGTACCTCCGGCGGCAAGGGCTACTACAACTGCAAGAATAACAATACCCAAAATATCATCTAAAACAGCCGCTCCAATAACAATCTGTCCTTCTCTGGTTTTTAAATATCCCAACTCACCAAAAACACTCGCAGTAATTCCTATACTTGTTGCTGTCATAGATGCTCCTGCAAAAACTGCTGGAATTAGATCTACCTGGAAAATAAACATGAGTCCAAGAGTTCCAAAGGCAAACGGTAAAATTACACCAGCCATAGCAACAGTGAAAGCCTGAGCCCCGACAGCTACTAATTCCTCTAACTCACTTTCTAATCCTGTTAAAAATAAAAGAGCATATAATCCGAGAGTCGCTACTGCTTGGAGTGATGGGAAACTTTCGAAATAAACATCAGGTACAGCTTCTGGGGGGATTGACGCTAATGAGCTAATAATATTCACAAGTCCTTCATTTAATTCCGTTCCAGCTGAGGGTGGTATCAACAAATGGAATCCTGATGCCCCTATTACAACCCCTGCAAGAAGTTCACCTACTATCGTTGGCAAACTTAGTCTTACCAAGACTTCGGCTAATGCTCTTGCAGCTAAAAATATCAATAGAAACCTTATAACTCCTATCAACGTTTCAGCAACTTCTAAATCATGTGCACTTAATTCAGCAAGTAAGGAATACATTTAAAATTAGAGAAAAAATAAACTACCTAATTGGAAGATAGTTTATGGAGGGCCCACTTTAAGAAATATGTAAGAAAAAAGCAAAAATACTCAACAAGTGTGGATCTGAAGTTACAACAAAGAAATTTTCTTAAAAATGGCTATTGTCTGTTATATGGCTAATCCAATGAATACCAACGAACCTTTCGATCTACGTTTGCCTACCCCAGGATGCTATCTAGATCCTGAAAAAGCTGGAATGGATTCTGATGCTGTTTTCCAAGGAATGACAGCCCATCTTTTTTATACTCTTGGAAAGTTAGCTACTTCTGCAAGTCCCCACGACTTGTACATGGCTTTAAGTTACGCAGTGAAAGATAGGCTAATGACAAGATATTTAGCCAGCCAAGAAGTCATAAGAAAAAAACCACAAAAAACAGTTGCTTACCTTTCAGCAGAATTTTTAATCGGCCCTCAATTAAGTAATAATCTTCTCAATCTTGGAATAACTCAAGAGGCAGAAGATGCTTTAAAAAGATTTGGCATTGAATCCTTGTCAACAATTCTTGAAGTTGAAGAAGAGCCTGGATTAGGTAACGGAGGACTTGGCAGACTTGCAGCATGTTATATGGAATCATTAGCATCTCTACAAGTTCCAGCAGTTGGTTATGGTATTCGATATGAATTTGGCATATTCAATCAGTTAATTAGGGATGGTTGGCAAGTTGAAGTAACTGACAAATGGTTGAAAGGTGGATGGCCGTGGGAACTTCCTCAACCAGACGAATCATGTTTCGTAGGTTTTGGAGGGAGAACTGAAAGTTATAGAGATGATAAAGGAAACTACAGATCAAGATGGATTCCTTCGGAACATGCAATTGGAGTTCCTCATGATGTTCCAGTTTTAGGATACAGAGTCAATACGTGTGACAGATTAAGATTATGGAGAGCTGATGCAACAGAAAGTTTTGACTTTTATGCATTCAATATTGGTGATTATTATGGTGCAGTCGAAGAAAAAGTTGCATCTGAAACTCTTTCAAAAGTTCTATATCCAAATGATGGAACTGACGAAGGTAGAAGATTAAGACTCAAACAACAACACTTTTTTGTAAGTTGTTCTCTTCAGGATATGTTGAGAAGTCTTGAAAAAAGATCCATAGCAATAACAGAATTCCCTAAGCATTGGACAGTTCAATTGAATGATACCCATCCTGCCATAGCAGTTGCAGAATTAATGAGACTTCTTATTGACCAATATCAAATAGGTTGGGATAAAGCTTGGAACATAACAACCTCTTCAGTTGCTTACACTAACCATACATTACTACCAGAAGCTTTAGAAAAATGGGATTTAGGGTTATTTAATGATCTTCTTCCTCGTCATCTAGAAATAATTTATGAAATTAATTGGAGATTTCTACAACAATTAAGACTACGTTATCCTGGTGATGACAAGATCCTTCAAAAACTCTCAATAATTGATGAAGAAGGCTCTAAATCAGTTCGGATGGCTCATTTAGCTACCATCGGAGCACATCACATAAATGGTGTTGCAGCTCTCCACTCAGATCTAATAAAAAGACAACTTCTGCCTGAATTCGCAGCTCTGTGGCCTGAAAAATTTACAAATGTAACTAATGGAGTTACACCAAGGAGATGGGTTGCGTTATCTAATACATCACTATCGAACCTTTTAGAAGAAGAAGTTGGTCCAAACTGGATTACAAATATGGAACTTCTTAAGAAGTTAGAGGAAAAAAAAGATGACAACGATTTTTTGCAGAAATTTGAGGAAACCAAACTAAATGGCAAAAGAAAATTATCTAACTTTATCCATTCAAAAACTGGAATACTGGTAGATCCATCTAGTTTATTTGATGTTCAAGTCAAAAGAATTCATCAATATAAAAGGCAACATTTAAACGCCCTACAAATTATTGCCCAATATTTAAGAATTAAAAATGGTACAAACAAATATGAAGTCCCCAGAACAATAATATTCGGAGGTAAAGCAGCGCCAGGTTACTTTATGGCAAAGCTGATGATTAGATTCATTAATGGTATTGCTGATGTAGTTAATTCTGATCCCGATATGGATGGCTTATTAAGAGTCGTTTTTCTACCAGACTACAACGTTAAACTTGGTGAAATAGTTTATCCTGCAACGGATCTGTCAGAACAAATCTCAACTGCTGGAAAAGAAGCATCTGGAACTGGAAATATGAAGTTTGCCATGAATGGAGCGTTAACAATTGGAACCTTAGATGGAGCAAATGTGGAATTAAGAGATCTTGTGAAAAAAGAGAATTTCTTTCTTTTTGGTAAAACTGAAACAGAAATAATGGACTTAAAAAATAATAATTACTCTCCAAAAACTTATATTGATCAATGTCCAGAACTCAAAGAGGTTATACGCCTAATTGAAATTGGCCACTTTAGCAATGGGGATAAAGAATTATTTAAACCTTTATTAAATAGCCTTACAGGATATGACCCATTTTTTGTTATGGCTGACTTTGAAGATTACTTAAATAAACAGGATGTGGTCAGTGAGTGCTGGAACAATAAAAAATCTTGGAATAAAATGGCATTATTAAATACTGCTAGATCAGGATATTTTTCTTCAGATAGATCTATTAGAGAATACTGTAAATCTATTTGGAAAGTATCTCCAATGCCTGTTGAGATTACTTGCGACGTCGAAGAATTAACTAATTAATATTTTTCTTATCTGGTGAATCTGGGGTTTGATGAAATAATCTATTCAAAATTAATCTATCCATATTTAGTGGGTCTGGGGCTAATTCATTTGCAATTTCTTTAAATTTTGATTCGATATTTTTTGAAATTTTTGTATCAAATATTCTTTCCATTAATGCTTCAATTGAATATAAATAGGCATTAACACTCTCCAGTTCATCTAAAGCTTCAGTAATTTCTGTATCAGAAATATGTTTTTCTTTTGGACTGGCATCTTCATTTGATTCTCTTTCAGATAATTCTCTCTGCAACTCATCAGTAACTTTAGTACATAAAGTTCTGAACGATTGAATAGATGCCCAATTCAATTCTTGTTGCTGCTTAAAAGTAGGAAATTCTCTAATTAAACGATCATGCTCCTTATAAAATCTCTGACAATCAGAGCATTGACATGGTTCTTCGGTCAAAAGAAAAAATAATTCTTTTTATATCATCTCACTATTTGGGCAAAATTGTAGGGCCATCCAATAATTCGTCATTTTCATCGAGTGAATCCGGACTATCTGGCAAAGGTATCTCAATACTAGTAACCAAATTAATAACATCTCTTAGTCTCATAGAATCAGCAAACCATCCCATTGCTTGCTCGGCATCGCCTCTTTTTTCTGCATCATTTGCTTGATCTTCGTGAGCTTCCGCCAAAAGAGCAAGCCAGCAAAGGCATCTTGCTTGAACTATTGAAAGATCTAAATTATTAGGTTGGGACTTAGAAATGCGTTCATGCTCTTGTTGAATTAAGAGCTTTAAACGCATATCATGCAACTTAGCCATAAAAGATTTACTACTAACTATACGCTAGCTACAGAGTAGCAAGTTTGCACACATACTACATATAGTTTTTTATTTTTACGGGACTGGCGGGATTCGAACCCACGACCTACGGTTTAGGAAACCGTTGCTCTATCCAGCTGAGCTACAGCCCCAATAGATGCTTTTTGGAGTAATTAGCACTATGCTAGATGAAAGCAGGAGAGGCAATCGCAAAAAAGTTTTATTTTGTTTCCAAAATAAAATTTTTTTGAGGAAAGTCCGGGCTCCCATATGGTCAGGCTTGCTGGGTAATTCCCAGTGCGGGTAACCGTGAGGATAGTGCCACAGAAACATACCGCCTAATACTAATGTATGGCAAGGGTGCAAGGGTGCGGTAAGAGCGCACCAGCAACATTGAGAAGTGTTGGCTAGGTAAACCCCGGCTGGGAGCAAGGCTAAGTGGATTTATGACCATTGCACAATCTACTTTTAAGCGCCGCTTGAGACTGTGAAGTAATTCCAGCCCTAGATAGATGATTGCCCATCTTAGTTAAGATGAACAGAACCCGGCTTATGACCTGCTTTTTTAATGTAAGTATTTCATTAATATGGCAAACATAATTGATCAAAAAAGAATTGATCAAATAATTAATTTCTTAAATTCTCTAAAAATTAATTCGGAAAGATTTAATAAATTAATAAATTCAAAAGATATATTTACTATAAAAAATTTTCATGAAGCACTAATGCACTCTTCAAGTAAAAATTTGATGAATTACGAAAAATTAGAATTCTTTGGTGATGCTGTACTAAGGTTAGCAGCAACAAATTTTATCGATCAAAAATATGCAAATATGTGCGTAGGAGATAGATCAAAACTTAGATCTCAAATAGTAAGTGATGAATGGCTCAGTCAGATTGGTAAAAAAATTGATATTGAATCTATGATAATAAAGGGACCAGAAGCTATTGGTGATAAAAATTCAGGGGATACTATCATTGCAGACGCTACTGAAGCTTTAATTGGCGCAATATACAAATGCTTCAATTCAATAATAGAAGTGAATCTATGGTTAGATAAATTTTGGGAACAAGATTCAGAAGAATTTTTGAAGACACCCTACAAATTTAATGCAAAAACTTCATTACAGGAGTGGTGTCAAAGTAAGGGAATTGATTTGCCAGTATACAAAATTATTGAAATAACAAAAAATCATGGAGATCCCAAAAGATTCTTTTGTGAAATTTATATTAACGGAACTAAAGAAGGTAAAGCTTTTGGTCAATCCCATAAAAAAGCGGAAAAAACTGCAGCAAGTCTAGTAATAGAAAAATTTATTAAAGAGGGTAAAATTTAATTTTTAAACTAATTCTAAACTAGCTAATTGAAAAGTTATGAGTTTATCCCAATTACCACCTTCAAATAAAACTGCTGCATTATTTTTTGTGACTCTTTGTACAAATCCTTTATATCCCCTATAAATAGAAGTAACATCTTTAACGATTACTTGAGATCCAGGGAGTATTGGTTTGTTTGAAATTTCCATACTCAATAAATACTATTACCTCATTTTATGTTAAATAATGACGATTGGTTGGTTGTTGGAGTTATAACATCCGTTCACGGATTAGATGGAAAAATAAAAATTAAATCATTAAGTGATTTTGATGAAAGATTCACACAACCAGGCCAAAGATGGTTACGAAAAAATCAAGAAAAGCCAATATTATTTGAATTAATTTCAGGATTTAAGCAACCAGGCAAAGAAATTTATATAGTTAAACTCAAAAATGTCGATAACAGATCACAGGCTGAAAGTCTAAAAAATTATAAATTTCTGATAAAAACTGATGATATTCCTAAATTAGAGGAAGGAGAGTTTCATATATCTCAACTAATTAACTTAAAAGTAAAAATATTTGAAAATAATGAATTCAAAGTAATTGGAGAAGTCCGCGACTTTGATAATGAAAAAAATAGTTTATTAAAAGTAAAACTTATTGACACAGATAAAGAAGTTTTAGTTCCTTTTGTGTCTGAAATCGTTCCAGAGGTAGATATTAAAAATAAATTCTTAATAATAACCCCCCCCAAGGGTCTGTTAGAGCTTTGAGTTTTGTATCTTTCGTAAATTATTTTATTTAAATTAGGTTAACCAGCTTCAGAAATAATTTCATCATCACCAGATATATCTTTACAAAAAGATTCTATATTTGATTTATCTTGTTTTTTCAAAGAACTAATAGAGATTGATTTTATTCCACAGTTACGCTTTTAGCTAAATTTCTTGGTTGATCCACGTCAAGTCCCCTATGAGCTGCAATATGGTAACTCAATAATTGTAATGGGAGTATATTAAGTAGAGGTGAAATCCATTCATTAGAGGAAGGAACTTTCATTAGATAATCAAAGATTTCAGTTCCATTACATTCAGGAGCAATCCCTATCAAATATGAATCTCTAGCTTTTGCTTCTTGAGCATTGCTGATAACTTTATCAAAAACCTCCCCTGGAGATGCAATAGAAATTACAGGTACTTTTTTATCTAACAAAGCTATTGGACCATGTTTCATTTCACCAGCAGGATATCCAGCTGCATGTATATAACTAATTTCTTTAAGTTTTAACGCCCCTTCAAGGGCAATAGGATAATTTATTCCTCTTCCTAAAAAAATAACATCTTTAATATTAAAAAAGTCATGTGCTAACTTTTCTGAAGATTTATTATGTTTCTCTAAAAGATCTTCAAGTAATGGAGGAAGTTTCACAAGTTCGTTTATTAATTTGCCTATTTCATCAGGACTTTGATTGCCTTTAATTTGAGCAAATTTTATTGCTAATCCATAAAAAGAAAGTAATTGAGCAAAAAAAGTTTTTGTTGCTGCAACTCCAACTTCTATTCCTGCACAGATATCAATAATATTTGAGACCTGCCTTCCAATAGAACTCTCTTTTCTATTTGTTATCGCTATAAGATTAGGTTTAAATTTTTCATTTTCAACTGAAGAACGTCTTTTAATTTCCATATCGATAGCTGCTATTGTATCAGCAGTTTCTCCGGATTGAGTGACTCCAATAGTTAATGTATTTGGTAATAAGGGAGGTGGTGAATATCGAAATTCACTTGCATAAAAGACATTTGTAGGAATACCTGAAAATTGTTCTAATAAAAAGCTACCCACCATTGCAGCATGTTTACTTGTGCCACAAGCAATAATTTCAATTCTTTCTATTGATTCAAAAAACTCAGTATCAAATGGATAATTTATTTGATATTGGCCATTATCTGAGTTCTTAATTAAATAATTTTCCAACCAGTTTTTTGCAGTCTGTGGCTGATCATATATCTCTTTCAACATGTAGTGTTTGAAATTCATCTTATCCATTATTTGCTCTGAGACTTTTAAAGAAACTGGATTTCTATATTGTCTCTCGTTGCTTGAGTCATATATTTCAATTCCAAGCGGAGTCAACAAAGCTATTTCTTCATCCTCCATAGGCAAAATAATATTCGTAAAGTTTGCAATAGCTGGAGTATCACTAGCACAAATGAATTCTCCTTCACCCAAACCAATAATCAAGGGCGCTTGTCTTCTTGCAACTACCAAAGAGGTTGGAGCACCAGACCATAAAACTGCTAAAGCATAAGATCCTTCTAAATCTGATAATACGTTTCTCACAGCTACTAATAATGTTGACCCACTATTATCAAGATTAAGTTTACTTAATGTATTTAACTCTCTTTGAATTAAATGGGGAATTACCTCTGTATCTGTATCAGAATTAAAAATAATGCCCTCTTCCTCTAATTTATTTTTTAGGTCTTGGAAATTTTCAATAATGCCATTTTGAACAACTGCTACATTTCCTGAACTATCAGTATGAGGATGTGCATTTTTAACCTCAGGTTTTCCATGAGTTGCCCATCTGGTATGTCCTATACCCACAGTTCCAGGAATATTATGATCATTAAGATTACTTTTTAAATTCTTGAGTTTTCCTTCTGCTTTATTACAAGAAATACTATTTGTTTCGGAATTTATTATTGCAATACCTGCTGAATCATAACCTCTGTATTCAAGTTTTTCTAAACCATTAATTAATAGTGGTAAAGCTTTTTTATATCCAGTTACAGCAACTATTCCACACATACGAATTTTTTTTTCAATTATATTGAAATAAAATGCGTATTTACTAAAACATGGACTCTCTTAAAACTGCACTATAAAAATTAATAGGCTAAACCCATACTCCTAGAAGTCTCATCTCCTAAATAGACACGAATACTTAAGAAATCTGTGGGACATGCCGTTTCACATCTTTTGCAACCTACACAATCTTCTGTTCTAGGAGATGAAGCTATTTGGCCAGCTTTACAGCCGTCCCAAGGGACCATCTCTAAAACATCAAGTGGGCAAGCCCTTACACATTGGGTACAACCAATGCAAGTGTCATAAATTTTAACTGCGTGTGACATGTAAAAATTGTCTTTTGAACCTCGTTTTATAATACTATTGTCTTACAAAGAAATTAAAAAAATTAAGATATGCTTCACTCTTGTTAACTCTAGGGCATAAAATCATATAGATAATTAGTAATTTCTATAAACTATGTCACAAGAAATCCTCGAAAAAGTCTGTTCTATTGTTTCGGAACAATTAAGCGTTGAAGCAGGAGAAGTCAAATCAGATTCAAATTTCCAAAATGATTTAGGTGCAGATTCTCTAGATACTGTTGAATTAGTAATGGCTCTTGAAGAAGCATTTGATATTGAAATTCCTGATGAAGCAGCTGAAGGAATAGCAACTGTTGGCGATGCAGTAAAATTCATCGAAGAAAAAAAAGGTTAGTATAGAATGCCAAATTTCCATCGAGTAGTTATTACTGGTATCGGAGCAGTAACTCCAATTGGTAATAACATTGATGAATATTTAGTCGGTCTTCAAACAGGTACTAATGGGGTTTCAGATATTACCCTCTTTGATCCTGAACAACATCCTTGCAAATTTGCTGCAGAAGTAAAAAATCTTCAATCTGAAAATTTTATTGAAGCTAAAGAATCCAAAAGATGGGATCGTTTTTCCCAGTTTGGAGTTATTGCTGCAAAGCAAGCCTTTAATGACTCTGGACTTGAAATTACTGAAGCTAATGCATCAAGAATTGGAGTGATTATTGGTTCTGGTGTTGGAGGCTTACTAACTATGGAAAGTCAAGCTCAAATATTGAGTCACAAAGGGCCTAAAAGAGTAAGTCCATTTACAGTCCCAATGATGATTCCAAACATGGCCACTGGTTTGGCTGCAATCGCTTTGGGTGCAAAAGGACCAAGTTCCTCTGTTTCCACCGCTTGCGCTGCCGGTTCAAATGCAATTGGTGATTCTTTTAGATTACTCCAACTTGGGAAAGCAGATGCAATGATTTGTGGGGGAGCAGAAGCAAGTATTACGCCTCTCGGAGTAGCTGGTTTTGCCAGTGCCAAAGCTCTTTCTTCCAGAAATGAAAGCCCTCAAACTGCTAGTAGACCTTTTGATGCGGAAAGAGATGGATTTGTTATTGGAGAGGGATCTGGAATTCTTGTTTTAGAAACTTTAGAAAATGCACAAAAAAGGAATGCGAGAATTTATGCAGAAATCATCGGTTATGGAACAACATGTGATGCACATCATATAACTGCTCCATCTCCTGGCGGGATTGGAGGCGCCGAAGCTATCAAATTAGCAATTGAAGACGCTTGTCTTAGCCTTGAAAAAGTTGATTACATAAATGCTCATGGAACAAGTACATCAGCTAATGATAAAAATGAAACTTCTGCAATTAAATCTATTTTTAGAGACAGATCTTACCTCATTCCTGTAAGCTCTACTAAGTCGATGACAGGTCATCTCCTAGGAGGCTCAGGAGGTATAGAAGCTGTAGCTTGTATACTTTCTTTGACACATAATTTTATCCCTCCTACAATTAACTACGTCAATCGAGATCCTGAATGTGATCTTGATTATGTACCAAATAATGCAAGAGAAGCTCAAGTAGGAGTTACTCTTTCTAATTCTTTCGGCTTTGGTGGTCACAATGTTTGCCTTGCTTTCAGCAAAATGAATTGAAGACAACCAATTCTTTATTTCCAACTTAACTTATTTTAAAACAATGGTCGCTGCATCTGTTTCATTAGAATCACTTTGTGTAAATAGTATAAGAATGCTTGCTGTAGATGCAGTAAATAAATCTAATAGTGGTCATCCTGGATTGCCAATGGGATGTGCACCTATGGGTTATGCATTATGGCAAAACATACTTAATCACAACCCTAACAACCCAAAATGGTTCAATAGAGACCGTTTTGTATTATCAGCCGGTCATGGCTGTATGCTCTTGTATTCCTTGCTTCATTTGACAGGATATAAATCAGTTTCCATAGAAGATATTAAAGAATTTAGGCAATGGGGATCAAAAACTCCTGGACATCCAGAAACATTCGAAACTGAAGGTGTTGAAGTTACAGCTGGGCCTCTTGGAGCAGGAATTTCAAATGCAGTTGGTTTAGCAATAGCTGAAACACACTTAGCAGCTAAATTTAATAAGCCTGATTGCAATATCGTTGATCACTATACTTACGTAATAATGGGTGATGGCTGTAATCAAGAAGGTATTGCATCAGAGGCCTGTTCACTAGCTGGTCATCTTAAGCTTGGAAAATTAATTGCACTTTATGACGATAATCAAATTACAATTGATGGACGAACCGACGTTTCTTTTACTGAAGATGTCTTAAAAAGATACGAAGCTTATGGATGGCATGTACAACATGTTGAAGATGGGAATCATGATGTTAAAGGAATCACTGAAGCTATCGAAAAAGCAAAGTTAATTACAGACAAGCCTTCAATTATAAAAATTTCTACAACCATAGGTTACGGTTCTCCAAATAAATCAGATACTGCTGGAATTCATGGAGCAGCTGTTGGAGAAGAAGAAGCTGCATTAACTAGAGAATTTCTAAATTGGGAATATCCTCCATTTGAAATACCCAATGAAGTATATGCGCATTTTAGAAAATCGTTAAACAAAGGTGAAAGCTTAGAGAAAGAATGGGATTCTAAATTTGAACAATATCAAAAAAAATATCCCTCTGAAGGAGCCGAGTTAAAAAGAATGCTAGAGGGTCAATTACCTGAGAATTGGGACTCAGATCTCCCCTCTTATTCGCCTGATGATAAAGGGTTAGCTACCAGAAAGCATTCACAAATATGTTTGGGTGCTCTAGGTCCTAACCTACCTGAATTAATTGGCGGATCTGCAGATTTAACTCACTCTAATTACACAGATATAAAAGGAGAAAGTGGATCATTCCAGCCACATAGCCCTGAAAAAAGATATTTACATTTTGGCGTACGAGAGCATGCAATGGCAGCTGTACTTAATGGTATTGCCTATCACAATAGTGGTCTTATCCCTTATGGTGGAACCTTCCTTGTTTTCGCCGATTATATGAGGGGCTCAATGAGACTTTCAGCACTTAGCGAATTAGGAGTAATCTATGTCTTAACTCACGATTCAATTGGTGTAGGAGAAGATGGTCCAACACATCAACCCATTGAAACTATCCCTTCTTTACGGGCCATGCCTAACATGCTAGTTTTCAGACCTGGAGATGGCAACGAGACGAGCGGGGCTTATAAGCTTGCTATTCAAAATCGAAAAAGACCTTCTGCCCTTTGTTTAAGTAGACAAGGTATGCCAAATCAAGAAAATACTTCGATCGACAAAGTTGCTCTAGGGGGATATGTAGTTTCCGATTGTGAAGGAACACCAGATCTAATATTTATTGGTACTGGAAGCGAACTGCATCTTTGCATTGAAGCAAGTAAGGAAATTTCAAGCTTAGGTAAAAAAATTAGAGTTGTTTCTATGCCTTGTGTAGAACTTTTTGAAGAGCAAGAAGAATCTTATAAAGAAAGTGTTTTACCTAGTAGTGTGAAAAAAAGAGTTGTAGTAGAAGCTGCCCATTCATTTGGTTGGCATAAATATACAGGTTTTGATGGAATTTGTATTACTATGGACAGATTTGGTGCATCAGCACCAGGTGGAGAATGTATGAAAAATTTTGGATTTACAGTAGAAAACGTAGTTAATAAGACGAAAGAAATTCTATAACTACTAATTGATAACTATACTGAAGTATTGCATTCTTCAAGCTTATCTTTTAACTGATCAAGAGATTCATCAGAAATCTTTGAATTCATTGGGCAATGTTTAGGTCCACACATTGAACAAAACTCTGCCTTTTTAAAGATTTCTTCAGGCAACGTTTCATCATGGTACTGCTTTGCCCTTTCCGGATCTAATGAAAGTTCGAATTGTTTATTCCAATCAAAGTTATACCTTGCATGACTAAGTTCATCATCTCGATCACGAGCTCCAGCTCTATGTCTTGCTATATCAGCAGCGTGAGCAGCTATTTTATAAGCAATTAAGCCCTCTCTCACATCTTCTGCATTTGGTAGACCTAGATGTTCTTTTGGAGTTACATAACATAACATAGAAGTCCCATACCATCCTGCCATCGCCGCCCCAATAGCACTTGATATATGGTCATAACCAGGTGATATATCTGTCACTAATGGACCAAGCACATAAAATGGGGCTTCTGAACATTCTTCCATTTGCTTTCTTACATTAAACTCAATTTGATCCATAGGTACATGTCCAGGACCTTCAACCATTACTTGAACATTATGTTCCCATGCTCTTCTAGTAAGCTCGCCTAAGGTCTTCAATTCAGCTAGCTGAGCATCATCAGAAGCATCATGCAAACATCCAGGCCTTAGTGAATCTCCTAGAGAAAAAGTACAATCATATTTCTTGAAAATCTCACAGATATCATCAAACCTTGTATAGAGAGGATTTTGTTTAAAATGATGTAACATCCATTGGGCTAAAATACCTCCCCCTCTACTGACAATTCCAGTAATTCTTCCTTTAACTTTTGGCAAATGCTCTATTAATAGACCAGCATGAATAGTTTGATAATCTACGCCCTGCTGACAATGTTTTTCAATAATATGAAGAAAATCGTCTTCTGTTAGTCTATCTATTGAACCATGAACACTTTCTAAAGCTTGATAAACAGGAACAGTTCCTATGGGAACAGGAGATTCTTGAATAATTGCTTGTCGGACTTCATCTAAATTTACTCCTCCCGTAGAAAGATCCATAACCGTATCAGCACCATATTTAACAGCAAGTTTGAGCTTTTCTACTTCTTCATTGATATCACTTGCGTTAGGGGAAGCACCAATATTGGCATTAACTTTGCATCTAGAAGCAATACCTATAGACATTGGCTCAAGATTCAAATGATTAATATTAGCTGGAATAATTAATCTTCCTCTTGCCACTTCTTCCATTATTAAAGAAGAAGGAAGATTCTCTTTTTTAGCAACAAAATCCATTTCTTCAGTAATATATCCGTTTCTCGCAAAGTTCATCTGAGTTACATTGTCTTTCCCAAGGCGAGGCTTAATCCAAGAACTTCTCATAATTTCTTAATTTTTAAAAGTGCTATTACTAAAGTTTGATCAAATCTCAACTTCCCTGCATCGAAATTAATGATTCAGGTTCAAAGGGTATGATCTCAGCTAAGTTAAATTTCTTAGCACCCCTAGTATTTATCTTATTAATAGCTCTTTTCTAAAAATAAGTCATCTCATATTGCGTGAAAATCAATAAAATTGTTTTATTTATTTTTTTGATAAGACTTTATCTTTTTTAAAATATTTTTTCTATCCAATTCTCTGCTCATACCCCTCTCCAAAATAATTACAATCCCCATTAAGCCAATAGGTAAATAAAAAATCTTTTTGGAATTCTCCCTAAATATTAATCCAATGGCAGATATAAAAATCATGAAAGGAGCTACAAAAGATAAAATCAATCTTTTATTAATTATCATTGGCCAATAGTATTAATTTTTTCATTATTTAATTTTACTATGGATTCTGTTATCACTTTAATTCCAACAGCAATAGCTCTTTCATCCGGATCAAATTTAGAGCTATGAAGAGGAGCACATCCATTGGTACTAGAAACCCCAAGCCTAAACATAGCTCCAGGAATTTCATTTAAGAATTCAGCGAAATCCTCAGCTCCTAATGATGGTTTTTGTAATTCGATTACATTTTCTTGACCCAAAACCTTAATTCCCGAATCTCTGAGGACTCTATTCATTTCAGGATTATTATTAACTGCCGGAGTGATTTCTCTAAATATTACTTTTGCTTCAGCTCCGCAACTATTAGCTAATGAAGTGATATTTTCATTTAGCCAATTACCAATATTCGTAAATACTTTACGATTAGTGCATCTAACGGTACCAATTAAATTAACCTTTTCTGCGAGAACATTAAATGCATTGCCACCATTAATTTTCCCAAAAGTTATTACTACTGGATCTAGAGGGTCTAACTTACGTGTTATTGATTCTTGAATTCCCGAGATTACTTTTGAGGCCGCCCAAATAGCATCAACTCCTTCATGAGGTCGAGCACCATGGCCTGATTTTCCTTTAATCTCAACATTAAGTTCTCCAGCAGCTGCAGTTAAACTTCCCTCTTTAATGCCAATAGTCCCTACGGATAAATCGGGGTAGACATGAACTCCCAAAATATAGGTTAAACCATTAGTTGCACCATCCTTAATCATCCATCTAGCTCCACTCGCAATTTCTTCAGCAGGCTGAAAAATTATCCGAGTCCCAAAATTTAGTTTTAAATCCTTAATAATTTTTGCGACGCCCAATCCAATCGAGATATGCAAATCGTGACCACAGGCATGCATAACACCATCTACTTTTGAAGAAAAACTTAATTTAGTTTCCTCAAATATTGGCAAAGCATCCATATCCACTCTTAAACCTATAATACCTTTATCTAGAGGGCCAAAATCAGCTATAACTCCAGTCCTACCTATAGATTCTCTAACATTCCAACCAATATCTTTTAAAAAACCACTGATCAAGATCGCTGTTTGATTTTCAAGTCCACTTAATTCCGGATGTGCATGGATATGTCTTCTTAAGTTAATTAGTTCATCATTAAACGAATCAATTTTTTTATGTAACTGATCTCTATTCATTACTTATTTTAAATCGATAAAATTCATTAAATCTTTAATTGGTTGAGGAGGCCATCTTCTTATTTTTTTTAACCATTCTTCATCACTATATCTAGGATCTAATTCAGTTACCGCTATCCAATTACTCTCTGCTTTACCAGCTTCACCATTAGACCAACTCAAAGCTGTTAAAGCTGCCCTAGCATCTGCAAAAGTTGGATAACGTCTAATTAACTTTATTAATTCTTTTTCAGCTTCATCAATATTTCCCAACTGGAAATCTGCTAACGCCAAACTTGACCTAGCCATGGCAAATCCTGGATTATATAAAGCAGCTTTTGAGAATAAATCTCTTGCTTTATCCCAATGGGATGTAGATCCTTCGACGTTAGCTAAATTATATAATGCAGAGAAATTTTTACTATCTAGGGAAATAACGAACATATAATCCTTTTTCGCTTGCGACCATAAACCCAATGCTTCCTCAGCAATCCCCCTGTTAATGTAAGGATCTATTTCACTAGGATTCAAACTTATTGCCTTATTTTGGTCATCTATTGATCCCTTAACATCTCCTACAACAAGTCTTACATTTCCTCTATTGCTAAAACCTGCAGCGTCATCAGGATAAGAATCGAGATATTGATTCCATTCTTGTAAAGCGAGATTAAATTTTCCGCCTGAACTAAGATCTAACGCATTTTTAAACAAATCCTCTCTCGAAGATAATGAATAGCATGGTGCAATATAAAAAATATTGAAAAAAATAAAAATTAATAAAAAACAAACCTTAACTTTTTTAAAAGTTATCATCTTTTGAATCAATGTACTTTTTTCCTAAAGCAGTAAGCAATCTTCCTCGAGGAGTTCTCGTGAGAAAACCAATTTTAATAAGATATGGCTCAACAACAAATTCTAACATTGAAGAATCATCGCCCAACCCAGATGCAATTGAATCAAGGCCAGTTGGAATATTATTGTTTTGGTTAAGAAAAGATAAATAGTGTCTATCTAAAGAATCCAATCCTTTTTCGTCTATTTGGTAAGAATTTAAAGCTTTTTTTATTAAATTCACTGAGATAGTATTAGTTTTCATAACAACTTGAGCATAATCTCTAACTCGTCTTAATAATCTTAAAGCAATTCTTGGAGTCCCTCGAGATATCTTTGCCAAATCATAAGATGCTTCATCTTCTAAATTGAGGTTTATTAATCGGGAGAAATTAACAATAATTTGTTTTAATTCATCACATGTATAGAATTCAATTTTCTGAGATATCCCAAATCTGTCTCTTAGAGGTGCACTAATTGAGGCTAATTTAGTTGTCGCGCCAATCAGAGTAAACCTAGGAAGATTAATTGTTCTGCAACGGGCTCCTCTATTAGCTCCCATAGTTAAGTCAAGTCTAAAATCCTCCATTGCAGAATATAACAACTCTTCAGTTAACCTATTTAAGCGATGTATCTCATCGATAAATAAAACTTCACCTTCTTTTAATCCAAGAAGTAAACCTACAATATCTCTTGGTCTTTCAATTGCTGGTGCAGTCGCAATCCTACATTTTGTATTCAATTCGTGGGCTATCAAAAAAGCAAGAGTAGTCTTACCTAGACCAGGTTGTCCATATAAAAGAGTATGCTCCAAAGGTTCTTTTCTAATAATTGAAGCATCTATAGCTATTCTTAAAGAAGATTTAAGTTGTTCTTGGCCAATAAATTCTTTTAAATTAAGAGGCCGGGCTAAGTTCAAATTATTATTTCTCTTTTCTTCTGGAATGTTTTTTGAATCAACTAGCCTAAGTTCTTTTTTACGAAAAGAAAAGTCATTATCGCCTATATTGGAAGAAATTATTGCCATAATGAAAGGTTAATTGCAATTGTTCTGAGTAGAAAGATTTTTTACAACTAAAATGGCAAAAAATTCAAACAAAGTTAAAAAAAATACTAATAAAGCAAATAATTTTAAACTTCTAGCTGATAATAGATATGCAAAATTTCAATATGCAATATCTGAAACAATCGAAGCTGGAATTGAGCTTTTAGGGACTGAAGTAAAGTCTATTAGAAACGGAAAAGCAAATTTAAGAGACGGATACTGTTCATTCAGAGATGGTGAGATCTTATTATTAAATGTTCACATTTCACCACATAAAAATGTGGGGTCTTTCTTTAATCATGATCCACTAAGAGATAGAAAGTTGCTACTACATAAAAAAGAAATAATTAAAATGAAATCTAATACTGAAAAAAAAGGAATGACTATTGTTCCATTATCTCTTTATTTAAAAGGCTCATGGATAAAACTAACTATTGGAGTTGGTAAAGGGAAAAAATTACATGACAAACGACAAGATGAAAAACAAAAAAGCATAAAAAAAGAAATCAACTCTGCACTAAAAAGATAAAAGATTAGTCAGAATTATTGAAAATATCAATCTAAACTTACTGAAGTTGGAGGTGGGGAAGGATCTGGATCTGCAATTAGCATATGCTGCAATACAGTTTCTGGCCTCTCACTATCTCTCCAGCGAATTTTATATGCAGGCATTTTTGTACCTCTACTTGTAGTTTGCTCTACTGGTTCAATAACCCATCCTCTTCTTGATCGGCCTTGAGGATTTCTTTTTACTACTGCATCCGCGTGTTTGAAACGGAAACCAACACGTTCACCACTCATTTAAAAAATTTCGTATTGGATTGATTTAACTATTTTACTTCATTCGAGGGTGATTTTTAACTTTTTTTGGAAGTTATTTCTGGTTTTAACAATGGGAAAGGGATTACATCTCTAATCGATGCGCTATTAGTAATTAACATAATTAGCCTATCAATGCCTATACCTAATCCTCCCGTAGGCGGCATGCCAATCTCTAAAGCATTTAAAAAATCTTCATCTATACAGTGAGCCTCAAGATCTCCTGCATCTCTAAGAGATTGCTGTAATTGCATTCTTTCTCTTTGATCTACTGGATCTATCAACTCACTAAACGCATTTGCCAGTTCTCGACCAACAATGAATAATTCAAATCTCTGAACTATTTCTTTATTATCATGATGAGGCCTAGCTAAAGGAGAAATTTCAACAGGATAATCAATAACAAAAGTGGGTTCTATAAGTTTTGATTCTACTTTTTGCTCGAAGACCTCATTTAAAAGTCTTCCCATAGTATTTACTTTATTAGAACAATCAACATTTATATTTTTAACGGCTTGTTTTGCTGCTAGAAAGTCTCCACTGAAAGAATCAAAATCAATCCCTGTATATTTTTTAACAATAGCTTTCATGGATATTCTTGACCAAGGCTTAGAAAAATCAATTTCTTTATTTTGATAATTTATAATTAAAGACCCACATGCATCAGCTACGATGTCTTTAATCAATTCTTCAGTTAAATTCATCATATCTACATAATCAGAATAAGCTTCGTAAATTTCCACTGAGGTGAATTCTGGATTATGCCTTGTACTTATCCCCTCATTACGGAAGATTCTTCCCAATTCATAGACTTTCTCAAAACCTCCAACAACCATTCTCTTTAAATGTAATTCTGTAGCTATTCTTAAATACAACGGAATATCTAATGTATTGTGATGAGTTATAAATGGTCTTGCTTCAGCACCACCAGCTTCAGATTGCAGAATTGGAGTCTCTATCTCTAAAAAATTTCTATTATCTAGCCATTTTCTTATAAAACTTATACATTTCGCTCTGGTTTTAAATACATTTTTAGAGTGAGGATTAACTATTAAATCTAAATAACGTTGTCTATATCTTTTTTCAATATCAGTCAATCCATGCCATTTATCTGGGAGAGGTTGTAATGATTTGGATAACATTTCCCATTTTTCTACTTTAATTGAAAGCTCACCTTTATTAGTTTTTTTAATAGTTCCATAGACTCCTATCCAATCACCAATATCTACTATTTCCTTGAGATCTTCAAAAGACAGTAATTTTTGTTTTTCTAAATTGAAATTAATAATCCTTTTATCTAGATAAAGCTGAATCTGAGCTTCTTGATCGCTTATTGTGAAAAAGGCAATTTTGCCCATTACCCTTTTTGCCAGAACTCTACCAGCAATAGAAACACTGAAGTCTTCCTCTTGACCATTTTCTAGATGATCAAATTTTTGAATAAGAAAACTGGTAGTATGTGATACCTTAAAGCTCTGTGCGTAAGAAGCAAATCCTTTATTCACGAGTGAACTAGCTTTTTGTAAGCGCGCTTCCTTAATTTCAGACAAAATTTATTTAAATATATTTGTTTTATTTAATAAAATTATCAGACTATTGCTCAACTTGCCAAAGATGTTGCTGTTTCGCCAACTCTCTGAGATGCGTAACCAATTCCTCTAACAGTTAGTATTAATTCTGGATTTCTTGGATCTGGTTCCAATTTACCTCTTAATCTTGCAACATACACATCTACAACTCTTAAATCTGCGGCTCTACGAGGAGGATAGCCCCACAGCTGTTCCAAAATTTCTGCTCGAGGAACAACCTTTCCAGGTTCGTCAAATAATAATTCTAGGAGACTAAATTCAGTATAAGTGAGGCTAATTCTATCTCCAGCTCTAGAAACTTGTCTGCGATTAGTATCAACAACTAAACTTCCAAATTTCATAACTCCTTTGCCTGAAGGTACTTCTTTGGTTTCAGTAACCGATACAGTTGGCCCCATTCTTCTCAAAATTGTAGCTATTCTGGCCTCTAACTCTTTTGGGCTAAATGGTTTAGATAAGTAATCATCGGCTCCTAAATCCAAACCAGCAACTCTCTCTGAAATAGCCTCTAGAGCGGTTAAAAATATTATTGGTACTACTGACTCAGCTCTAATTCTTCTACAAACAGCAAATCCATCCATTTTTGGAAGCATAACATCAAGAACTATCAAATCTGGGGAATCCCTGTGAAAAGACTCAAGAGCTTCTTCGCCGTTAGTGGCTGAATATACCTGATATCCTGCTAGTTGAAGCCTCGTAACTAATACCTTCAAAACTGCTGGTTCATCATCAACAACTAAAATTCTTGCTTTTGACATAGTTAAAAAAAGATTTCTCGATATTTCAAAGCAAAGAACTATTGCATTGAATATTTATTCTAACAATTAAAAATATAACATTACGAACCCTCAAAGAGATATTCCTAAGGTTTACAAACATTTTAAATTAATTGAAAATATATAAATTTTTTCAAGCATTTTTTCCTCTTGGTAAATTTATTATCACAATTTTCTTCTTGAAAATTTAAACATCCTTATAAGTTGGGAGCAAATAAAGGGAGCAAACAAACCTGTCAAAAAAACTTCAGCTAAGATATTCTTTACAGATGGAATAAACATTAAAAAATTACCATCTGAAGAATTTCTAAACAAAATTTGTGCGAGATAAAGAGTACCGCATAAAAAACTTCCAAAAGAACAAATTAAACCATACCTAAAATGTCCCACCAAAATATCACTATGTGATTTAATTCTCCCAAAGAAAAATCCACAACAAATTAGGCCTGGAATTTGAGTAAAACTTTCATTTAAAGTTAGCGAATCTAAGATGAGACCTAAAAACAAACCAAATACTAATCCATTAATTGATCCATTAATCATTGCCCAAGGTAATAACCAAAATAACGGCCAATAAGGCTGAATACCTAAAAATCCAAGCCAATTAGGGTGCCACAAAAAAATAATTGGGATAAAAATAAAGCTTATAATGGAAAATTTTTTGGTAAAAAATTTATTCATTAAATATTTACTTTCAAAATTTGTACCCAATCAATTACATGAGGTTTTGCTATAAGAGAAATTTTTGCCGTTTTTTTTGATTTCAAAGTCTCATCTATAGATTGGACAATACCAATAGGGATGTTTGGAGGTAATAACGTACTAGCAGGAGATGATGATACAAAATCTCCGACTTTAATATCGGCATCTTTTGAATAAAGTATTAGGCTAGGATAATCATCTCCTAAACCGACTAGTAATCCATTGATTTGAATTCTATCCACCCAAACGCCTAACTTACTTTCTGGAGAAGTTATTAAAGTTACCGACGAAGTGAATAAAGAAGTATTCTTTACTCTACCTAATAATCCACCCGGACCAATCACAAGATTACCAATTTCTACTCCATCCTTTGAACCTTTGTTTAAAATTATTTGTCTCCACCAACCTCCTGTTTTTCGCGAAATAACTGCAGCTGAAATATGTTCATCATTAGATGATTCTTGAAGAGATAAGATTTGTCGCAATCTTATATTATCTTTTGTAAGAAGATTTAACTTTATTAAATATTCTTGATCAATACTCTCAAGAACAATTTCTTTTTGAAATTGACCAGGCCAAAAAGGTTTTGAAATAAAATAATAAAGATCTTTATAAAAAGCTCCTTTTGATATTCTTACAAAAACCAAAAATAAAAAAATTGCAAAAAATAGCCAATTTTTCTTTTTATGCCACCAACGACTATTAGAAATTCGTCGGATACCTAACATAACATTAATCTCTTATGGCATTCCTTATGAATTCTGGAGTGTCAACAACTCTTTTGAGTTTTTTAAAATCATCCAACACCTCTCCACAACCATTCACTACGCAAAGCAGTGGGTTTTCTGCTATGTGAGTAAAAATTCCTGTTTCATCGCTCAATAAATCATTAATGCCTCTCACTAAAGCTCCACCACCTGCAAGCATGATACCTCTATCAACAATATCTGCGGCAAGTTCAGGAGGGGTTCGCTCTAAAGTTCTTTTAACAGCTTCGACTATTTTGCTAAGTGTTTCAGCCATAGCTTCTCTAATTTCTCCTGATGTCAAAGTGACTGATCTAGGTAGACCAGATAAAAGATGTAAACCTCTAACCTCTAAAGTAGTTTTATCAAAATCATCATCTGGAAATGCAGATCCAATTTTTATCTTGATATCTTCTGCAGTTCTCTCTCCAACAACTAAATTGTGAACTTTTTTAAGATAAAGCGCAATTGACTCATTTATTTCATCTCCTGCTATTCGAACAGATTCACTCAAAACAGTTCCTCCTAAACTTAATACTGCAACCTCAGTAGTACCTCCACCAATATCAACAATCATTGTTCCAATTGGCTCAGTTACTGGTAATGATGCTCCTATTGCTGCGGCGACAGGTTCATCTATTAAATGAACTTCTCTAGCTCCCGCTAATCCAGCTTCTCTTACTGCTCTTCGCTCAACACTAGTAACTCCACTTGGAATTCCAATCACTATCCTTGGAGCTACTATCCCCTTGCCTTCATTACATTTTTGAATAAATGTTTTTATCATTTGTTCTGCAGCATCAAAATCTGCGATAACTCCATCTCTTAGTGGTCTTACAGCTCTTATATTGCCAGGGGTCCTTCCAAGCATTAACTTTGCTTCTTTACCAACAGCTAATGGAATCCCTTCTTCTAAATCCATAGCTACCACAGAAGGCTCCTGTAAAACAACGCCTTTTCCTGATACATGTATAAGAGTATTGGCCGTTCCCAAATCTATGCCAATATCTCGAGAAAATTTAAATCTGTTAAAAATCACAATAAGAATTTCTTTTTATAAATAATATATCTATTTTTTGATAAGCTCTCGGAATTCTGACGTTTAGTTATGAATAGCACGTAAAACTTTGGGCAGAAACTGAAAATATGAGTATTATAAAAAAAAAAATTATGGAAATTAACACTATTAACCTTGTTGGCAGAGCAGGAAGAGAACCAGATGTCAGATATTTTGAATCAGGCAGTATAGTAGCGAACTTCACAATTGCAGTTAACAGAAGAAGCAGAGATGAAGAGCCAGATTGGTTTAATTTAGAAATATGGGGCAAGCAAGCACAAATAGCCGCAGATTATGTGAAAAAAGGATCATTAATTGGAATTACAGGAAGCTTTAAAATTGATAGCTGGAAAGATAAAAATACTGGAGAAGATAGATTTAAACCAGTTGTTAGGGTAGATAGATTAAACTTACTAGGCTCACGAAAGGATTCTGATAATAACCAATATTCCAACAGCAATAACTCAAGTGAAATTCCTTTTTAAGCTCTATTTTTAAGAAATCTAATAAGTATTCTTATAAAAAAATATAAGAAAATTAAAATTAAAATTGGCTTTACAACATATTTGATTTGATCTAAATAAGTTTGAATGATTGGATAATTTTCACCAAATAAATAACCTGAATAAGTGAGAAGTGCTACCCATATCAGACTCCCAAATGTAGTCCAAAGCAAAAATTTTCTTAATGGCATAAGTTCTATGCCAGCAGGAACAGAGATTAAAGTTCTTATACCTGGTACTAATCTGCCCCAAAAAACTAAAGAAACACCGTATTTATCAAACCACCTTTTACTTTTACTTAAATCACTAGGAGAAATACCGAGATATTTTCCTTTTTTATCTAGAAAATTTGAAAGTCTTTTTTCATTTACTAATCTACCTAAATAGTACCAAGGCAATGAACCTAAAATAGTTCCAAGTAATCCCCAAAAAACTAAAATATAGAAATTTAATTTTTGTTGATAAACAAAAAAACCTCCCAATGGCATTATTATTTCCGAAGGAATTGGAGGTATTATGTTTTCCAAAAACATAGCCAAACAAATAGTGAGGTATGCAATTGTTGAATTCTTTTCAACAGCCAAACTAATATAGTCGGGAATTGAAGTAAGAAAATTTACAAAAATTAAACTCAAACTTAGTATCTATAAAGCTCTGGTTTGTAAGGTCCTTCAACAGAGACATTAATATAGTCAGCTTGTTCCTTAGTTAATTTTGTTAATTTTGCACCAATTTTATCAAGATGTAATCTAGCTACCATTTCATCTAAATGCTTTGGTAAAACATAAACCTCTTTCGCATATTGCTCTGACTTATTGAAAAGTTCGATTTGAGCTAATACTTGGTTAGTAAAAGAATTACTCATCACAAAACTTGGATGTCCAGTAGCACAGCCTAAGTTAACTAATCTACCTTCGGCTAAAAGAATTATTTTATTGCCACTTGGTAAAGTTATGTGATCAACCTGCGGCTTAATATTTTCCCATGGATAATCTTTCAATGAAGCCACATCAATTTCATTATCGAAATGACCAATATTACAAACTATGGCTTCATCTTTCATCTTGACGAGATTTTCATTTGTAATTACTTGATAATTCCCAGTTGCTGTAACAAAGATATCTATATCTTCCACAACATCATCTAGCGTAACAACGCTAAAACCTTCCATTGCTGCTTGGAGAGCACAAATTGGATCAACTTCAGCAACTTTTACGATTGCTCCAAGTCCCCGTAATGACTGAGCTGAGCCCTTACCTACATCTCCAAAACCCATTACTAAAGCAACCTTCCCAGCAATCATCACGTCAGTTGCGCGCTTTATGCTATCTACTAAAGATTCGCGGCAGCCATATAAATTATCAAATTTGCTCTTAGTCACTGAATCATTAACGTTGATAGCAGGGAAAGGTAAAGCATTTTGCTTTTGTAGTTGATACAGTCTTGCAACTCCTGTCGTAGTTTCTTCAGTAACACCAATGATATTACTCTTAATTCTAGAATAGAAGTCACTATCATTTTTCAACTTAGACTTAATAGAGTTGAATAAAGCAATTTCTTCTTCATTACTGGGATTATCTAAAACAGATAAATCTTTTTCTGCTTTACTACCGAGTATCAATAATCCAGTTGCATCTCCACCATCATCAAGAATCATATTTGGAGAGTCTGAACCCCAATCAAGAATATAGTGGGTATATTGCCAATATTCATCAAGAGTCTCACCTTTTTTTGCGTATACGGAAATTCCTTGATCTGCTATAGCTGCAGCCGCATGATCTTGAGTTGAAAAGATATTACATGAAGCCCATTTAACTTCTGCACCAAGATTAACAAGAGTTTCTATCAAGACTGCTGTCTGAATAGTCATATGAAGACTTCCAGCAATTTTTGCACCTTTTAGTGGCTTTTCAGATTGATATTTATTTCTAAGTGCCATTAGTCCAGGCATTTCTGTTTCGGCAATTTTAATTTCTTTACGGCCAAAATCTGAAAGGGAGATGTCAGCAATTACGTAATTAGGTGTAGAGGTTTTAACTGAATTTGCGATAACCATATCGTGTAAATATCTTTTCCTTTAAACTATAAATGATTTTTGGGTAATTTTGTGTTTGTTGAAAATTTAAAAGAAACTTTAAATTTGGGAGAAAAACTCTCACACAAATTAAATCCACAATCAATTGTTTTATTACAAGGTCCAATTGGGGCTGGAAAAACTTCATTTGTTCAAGGGATTGCTAAAGGCTTGTCAATCTCTGAGGACATTACAAGCCCTACATTTGCTTTATCGCATCACTATAACTCAGGAAGAATTCCGCTAATTCACCTTGATTTATATAGGTTAGAAAATATTTCTTCAGCAAAAGAAGTTTTTTTTTCAGAAGAAGAAGAGGCAATGCAAAAACAAGCCATTTTAGTTATTGAATGGCCAGAATTAATTGAACCAGTTATTGATAATTTCTGGAAAATAGAAATTAATTACGCAAAAAATTATGGAAGACACTACGAAATAAGAGATCCCAAAAATTTATTAACCTTCTCATAATATGGCTGTTGATCAATGGCGCCTTCACCAAGACATGTTAATAATCCACAAACACCCGCAAACTTAATGCAATCTTCTATCTCTAATTCATTTGAAGGATATCCAGAAGAAATTAATTCTGAAATAAAGCCAGCTAGAAAAGCATCGCCTGCACCAGTTGTATCAACAATTTTTTGTGAAATAGGAGTTTCGGTAATTCCCTGCAATCCGTTGATATACCATGAAACGGGATTTTCTCCATCAGTTATTATTACATCTGGTCTATTAGACAATTGTTTAGATATCAGCAAGGGATTTTCATCCTCAAAAAACAAAGTTGCTTCCTCCTGAGCAAGCTTTAAAACATCTGCATGATTTAAAAATTTCTTGATTAAATTAACTCTCTCAGCTTTACTAATTTCTGATGAAAAACTTGAATGATCCCAAAAGACCTCTCTCCAATTCAAATCAATAACTATTTTGACTCCAAATTTATTAGCCTGTTCAACGAGAAAAAAAATAGCTTCTGCTGATATCGGAGATGATAATAAGATCGTTCCCGTAACTAAATATTTTATCTCTAGAAAAGATTTTTCCAAATTTAAAAATTTTTTTTCTAATGCTTTCTTACTAAGAACTTCGTCTGCAAAGCATGAATGAGAACTTTCCTCAAAACCTGAAAAAAAACGATCTCCATATTGATCTCTATCTACATTAACCACGCGAGTAGATGAATCATTATCTAATTGCAAGAAATCTAGATTAACGCCCAACTGATCAAATTGCTTAATAAATTTTTTTCCATATTCATCATTACCCAAACTTCCTATAAATATTGAATCTATTTTTAATTTTCTTAATGCACAAGCAACATTAGCAGGCGCACCACCCAAAAAATCTGTAAATCCTTGATTTGACTTATTTCTGATTCTGTCAATTAAAGCCTCTCCAATACATATGACCTTTTTCTTTTTCATAAAATGAGCGCTTTTTCTTAACTAAGAATAATTTATTAAAAACGAATAATTTTTTTTTGAATTAAAGTTTAATTAAAAGCATATTCATAGTGTCTTTAAATAAATCTGAAACTTGGAAGTGGAAAAATTGGGAGATTTCTTGGTCTTTATCCAAAGAATCTACTTCTGAAAAAAATACTAAAATTTTATTAGTTCATGGATTTGGGGCATCAAAAAATCACTGGAGACATAACCAAGATTTTCTTGGTAAATTTTCTAATTGCTACGCAATTGACTTATTAGGATTTGGCAAAAGTAGTCAACCTAGTGCTTTATTAAATTACGAACCTGCAAAAGAAAACTCAATTAAATATTCATTTGATTTATGGGGTAATCAAATATCAACATTTTGTTCAGAGGTGATAAAATCTCCTGTTTACTTGGTAGGAAATTCAATTGGTGGTGTAATTGCATTGAAAGCTGCAGAAATCCTCAAAGATAATTGCAAAGGTATCATTTTGATTGATTGTGCACAGAGAACTATGGATGATAAACGTTTAAAAAAAAGTGATATCTTTATAAATCTACTGAGACCCATCCTTAAAACGATAGTCAGACAAAGATTAATAAGTAATACGCTTTTTACAAGAGCCGCTAATCCAAAAGTCATAAAGAAAATACTTGAACAAGCTTACCCTTCAGGAAAAAATATCGATAAAGAATTGATTGAAATTCTTTATCAACCTACTCAAAGGAAAAATTCTAAAGAAGCTTTTCGTGGTTTTATTAACTTATTTGATGACTATCTTGCTACCGACCTTTTCGATAAAGTTGATGCTCCAATCCAATTGATATGGGGTGAGGAAGATCCTTGGGAATCTTTAAATGAAGCAAGAGAATGGAAGAAACAATTTAGGAATATTAAAAGATTAGATATTATTAATGGCGCTGGTCACTGTCCTCATGATGAAGAACCTGAAAAAACAAATAAGTTAATAAATGAATTTATTCAAGAAACAAAATAAGCTTCTACATTATCACTAAGTCTTCTTAAGCCTCTTAATCCATCTCTTTCTAGGTTTCTTACTCGATCCCTACTTATCCCTAAAACCCTTCCTATACCTGTAAGAGACATTGGCTCATCACCATCCATTCCGTATCTCATTCTTAAAACTCTACATTGCAAATCAGGCAATTGATGTAAAAGAGAATGCAGATCACCTCTCATACAATCCATTTCTATTTGTTCGTCAGGCAAATCCTCGCCACCAGCCAGTAAATCTAATAACACAGTATCTTCACCATCACCAACCTTGGTTTCAAGACTAACTGGCTGTCCAGCTTTGCACATCAAATCCTTAACGTCATCTTCTGGAAGCTCTACGTATTTTGCAAGTTCACTTACAGTTGGGGTTCTAGACATTTCTTGGCTGAGCTCTCTTTGACCTTTTTTTAACTTATTCAACATTTCAGTTATGTGAATTGGTAGCCTTATCGCCCTACTTTTTTCAGCAATTGCTCTTGTAATACCTTGTCTAATCCACCAATATGCATATGTTGAAAACTTATAACCTCTGGCTGGATCGAATTTTTCAACTCCTCTTACCAATCCTATCGTTCCCTCTTGAATTAAATCTAAAAGTTCCATATTTCTTTTTGTATATTTTTTTGCAACGCTTACTACCAATCTTAAATTCGCTGCCACCATTCTCTCTTTAGCTCTCTGTCCAGCTCTCACTCTTTTTTTTATTATGGAAGAAGATAAATTTAATTTAGTTGATAATTCATCAATACTAGGTTTATCTCCTGTTAATTCAATAATTTCTAATTCTGTTCTTTCAACTTCCATGTACTCTTGAACTTGTCTGCCTAGAGTAATTTCTTGCTCATGAGATAGTAATGGAACTCTTCCTATATCCCTTAAGTATGACCGCACAAGATCAACATCATTACTAGCTTTTATACTCGCGATTGACGATAATTTATTTTCGCTTATTGTTTCAGAAGACATGAAAGTTGAATGATGTTTTGTAAACAATACCATTAAGAAATGTAAAGTTAAACAAAAAAATCCACAATTTTAAAAAAATGAGAATAAATACCTAGTGAATTTAAGTCAATGATGAGTTTAATAGCCATTTTGCTGTACTGAGATAAATAAATACACCAGCAATATCAGTTACGGTTGTAATGAAAGGGGAGGACATTAAGGCTGGATCCAATTTCATTCTGTCAAACAACAAAGGGAGGATCGCTCCTGTTGTAGCAGCTAAAGTTGTTATGGATATTAAACTTATTCCCACCGCTGAGGCGATTAAAGGCCCTTCTCCTTGCCACCAAGCAAAGGGAAATACTACAAGCATCATGAAAACACCTAAAAGAGCTCCTGTTATTGCCTCCTTAAATACTGCCTTAATAGCACCCAATGACTTCAATTTTTGAGTACTTAAACCTCTAATTACAACCGTTGAACTTTGAGCACCAACATTTCCCCCAGTACCAATCAGTAGTGGAATAAATGCAGCTAATAAGACTATTTCTTTTAATATTTGATCATTCATAGCTATAACCTTTGTCGTTAAACCATTTGCCAAAACCAAAATTAATAACCACAAAATTCTTCTTCGAGCAATCGTAAACAAACTACTTTGGAAATAGTCATCTTCATCTCCAGGTTGTACTGCCCCCGCTGCGTAAATGTCTCTTGTTGCTTCTTGTTCTATGACATCAATTAAATCATCAACAGTTACTATCCCAACCAGTCTTTTTTCTTTATCAACGACTGGTAGAGCTAAAAAATCATATCTTTGTATTGCTCTAGCAACCTCTTCTTGATTCGTATTAGTAGAGATATTAACTACATCTCTTGTCATAACATCACCAATTGGCTTAGAGGGATCAGCAGTTACAAGGTCTCTTAAAGAGAGAATACCAGTTAAATGTCTTTCTTGATCAGTAACATATAAGCTATAAATAGTTTCAGTAAATGGGGCTCTTTTTCTAACTAAAGAAAGAGCATCAGCTGCTGTTTGCTTCTCTTTAAGATCTATAAATTCAGTTGTCATTAATCTTCCAGCAGTTTCAGGCTCATATCCAAGTAATTCAGCTGTTACTTTCCTTTCACCAGGACTAAGAGCAGACAAAAATTTACGTACAACTTTTGCAGGTAATTCATCAAAGAGTTGAACCCTATCATCAGGAGACATTTTTTCAACGATTTCTAAAACCTCTCCTGAACGAAGTCTTTCTAATAAAGTTTGCTGAACTACTGGATCTAAATATTCATAAACCTCAATTGCTTCATTTTTCTTTAATAGTCGAAATGCTAATGCCTGCAATATTAGTGGAAGGCTTCCAATAGCATCTGCTATATCAACAGGCTGGGAAGGCTCTAAAAGTAACTTTGCCTCATCATAATTTCCCGCGATGAGCAATTCCTCAAGTTGAATAGTAATATTTTCTCTTGCACTTAAATCTGAAGATAACGATGTAACTGTTTCAAGATTATTTTCATTCATAAATATAATCCCTTATCAAAGTAACAACACCATTATATGAAATCTAAGTAATTTTTCTACTTATCCAGAACCCGAAAAGCATTGTAAATAAATTTACGATAATGATTAAATTAAAAAAAATTATAAATTTTATCCAATTCCCTTGATCTAAAGTTGTGTACAAAAAATATATAAATCCGCTAAAAGATGTAAAGCAAGAAAAAAAACCACTCAATAAAATTTTTTCAGTTGAATAACTTAATCTTCTACGAATAAAAAAACCCACAAAAAATGATCCAATTATTGAAATAAAAAAATTGTTATTTATGGTTAATCTTAAAAAAGTAGCTAAGTAAGCTACTAAAAGAATATAAATAAAATTACTTATTTTCACTTTAAAAAAGCTGAATAAGAAAATAACCTAAATAAAAGAACAGGAATGAAAAAAATATCACTTCAATATAGTGGCAAAATAATTTTAGGAATTTTCTCTTTTGAAATAAGACAAATAGTTGATATATAAATGAAGAAAATGTACTAAAACATCCCAAAAAACCACTATAAAATAAAACTAATATTTCGTTATTAATAAAATTTAAGGCTACTAAAATTCCTAATAAAAAAGATGATAAAAAATTTACTATTGAAGTATTTTGAATATCAAAACCTATACTTTTTTTAAAATTATTTTGTATGAACATTCTTAGTATTAATCCAAAAGTACTGCCGAGTAAAATTAAACTTATTGAACTAAAACCCAAAATTTACATTTTTATCCAGCCTTTTAAAATTTTATTAGGGTCATCTAAAAATTTATTAGAAGCTAATTCAACCCTAACCCATGTTTGATTTTTGCTCACTTTCCAATTGCGTAATACTGACAAAGTTGTACCTATATCAAGAACTAATAATTCCTTAGCATAAATTTCAGGACAAGAATAAAGAGATGTCTTGGAACTCAATATAATTTCATTTGTATTATTAGGGAACTTATTTTGATTTAAACTTTTTTGGATCCCACCAGCAGGTAGTGTAATTGGAGCAATTAATGCAAAAGTAATTAAACAAAAATTCTTGAGAACATTATTAATCATATGTCTAAAGTTGCCATATCTAAATTGCTACTATGAGTTTCAATAAATTCTCTTCTTGGTGCTACTTTATCTCCCATTAATATATTAAATATTCTATCAGCTTCAAGTGCATCTTCGATTTCAACCCTTTTCATCATCCTCGTTTGAGGATTCATAGTTGTATCCCATAATTGTTTTGGCATCATCTCACCTAATCCCTTAAATCTTTGGATATTATAATTTGCATTTTCTCCAAAACTTTGAATTGTATCCTTTAATTGATTCTCGTTATAACAGTAATTATGATTCTTACCTCTTTCAACTTTATAAAGAGGGGGACAAGCAATGTATATAAAACCTTTCTCAACAAGTTGTCTTTGGTATCTGTAAAAAAATGTCAGCAATAAAGTTCTTATATGAGCACCGTCAACATCAGCATCGGTCATAATTACAACTCTATGATATCTCAAAGAGCTCTCGTCGAACTCCTCTCCTTTTATTCCTAATCCGAGAGCTGTTATTAATGACTGTATTTCGGTGTTTTTATATATTTTAGTATCGTCAGTTTTTTCAATATTAAGAATTTTACCCCTGAGAGGCAAAATAGCCTGAAAATTTCTATCTCGTCCTTGTTTTGCGGAGCCGCCAGCTGAATCTCCCTCAACTATATAAATTTCTGATTCAGAGGGATCTCTAGAACTACAATCTGCTAATTTTCCCGGTAATGTAGAACTTTCTAAAACACTTTTTCTTCTTACTAATTCTCTAGCCCTTCTCGCAGCTTCTGCTGCATTAAATGATTGAATTGCTTTTTCAAGAATCAAGTCCAAAATTCCAGGATTGAATTCCATATATTTTGTGAGAGCCTCCCCAATGAGGGAATCCACAATTCCCCGTACTTCAGTATTTCCTAATTTTGTTTTTGTTTGCCCTTCAAATTCCGGATCTGGAACTTTTACAGATAAAACAACAGTCAAACCCTCTCTAATATTTTCACCAGCTAAATTTTTTTCAATATCTTTTCTTTTGCCTCTCTTTTTTGCAAGATTATTGAAAGTTCTTGTAAGAACTGTTTTTAGCCCTTCAATATGTGTTCCACCATCAATAGTTCTAATATTATTTGCAAATCCCAAGATATTATCTGAATATACATCTGAACACCATTGCAAAGCTGCTTCTACATATACATTTTCTTTCTGTGAGTCAACATAAATTATTTCAGGATGAATAGAATCTTTTTCAGCATTCATGTATTCAACATATTCTTTAATACCTCCTTGATACAAGTAAATTTCTTCTTTAAAAGAACCATCTGATAATTGATTTCTTTCATCTCTAAAAACAATTTTTACTCCGCCATTAAGATAAGCTAGCTCCCTTAATCTTGATGAAAGAAGAGCATATTCAAATTCGATTCCTCCAGAAAAAATCGTTTTGTCGGGTTTAAAGCAAATAGTTGTTCCTTTCTTAGATGGTTTGCAAGTCTGCTTTTTAGTTTCCAATTCACCCTTTGATACCCCTTTTTCAAATCTTTGATTAAATTCGCTTCCATCCCTATAAACAGTCACATTAACCCATTCGCTTAGAGCATTAACTACAGATATTCCTACTCCATGCAAACCCCCTGAAACTTTATAACCACCACTTCCAAATTTCCCTCCTGCATGAAGAACAGTTAGTACAGTTTCCAAGGCACTTTTCCCTGTTCTTGGGTGAATATCTGTTGGTATACCTCTTCCATTATCAGAAATTAAAGCAGAACCATCTGCTCGAAGAACTATTTCTATTTGATCACAGTGTCCTGCAAGTGCTTCATCAACCGAGTTATCAACTACCTCATATACCAAATGGTGTAATCCTCTAGGTCCTGTTGAACCTATATACATACCTGGGCGTTTACGAACTGGTTCTAACCCCTCTAAAACCTGTATCTGTTCAGCGCCATAATCATTTGAGACTTTATTAGATCTTTTGTCCTCACTCATTTAATATAAAAAAAATATTAGACTTTTAAAATGTTATTTTTAAAAGGTATTTCATTAAACTTACCACCGCAATAAGATAAAGGCTCGAAGTTAATGAAAAATTTAAACACTTTAATTATATAGCTAATTTTTTTTTTCTTCAGAAATTTATATGTCTTCTTATCTACCTCATGTAATAATTTTAATTGGGCCTACTGCAAGTGGCAAAACAGAATTAGCTATTGAAATTGCAGAATATTTTAAAACTCATATACACAATATCGATTCAAGGCAAATTTATAAGTCCATGGATATTGGCACAGCCAAACCATCTAAAATCCAACAAAAAAAAATAAAGCATTTTTTAATAGATATTGAGGAACCAATCAATCTAATTAATGTAAAACAATTCCAAAAAATTGCTCAAAAATCTATTACGGGAGAAATTAAACAAGGTAATTTACCTTTTCTTGTTGGAGGAAGTGGGTTGTATATGAACTCAATAACAAAAGGATTTTTTGTACCTGATGTCCCTCCTCAAAATAATTTTAGAAGACAATTAGAAGAACTTGGCCAGGAAACATGTTGGGAACTATTAAAAAATTGTGATCCATTATCAACAAAAAAAATTAATTTTGCTGACCACATTAGAACAATTAGAGCTTTAGAAGTCTTCTACGTAACAGGCAAACCTTTATCAACTTTGAAAGTTCAAAACCCGCCTAACTGGAAAATCCTAGAGCTTGGATTAGATAGAGATAATTTAAAAGAGAGAATTTTTCAAAGAACAAAAAATATGTTCTTATCGGGAATTATTGAGGAGACGAACCACCTTATCTCTAAATACGGATTTGATTTGCCAATATTAGAAACCATTGGTTATCGAGAAGCTAGGGATGTTTTAAATAACCGTTCAACAATTGACAAAGCGATTGAGTTGACTGCGACAAAAACAATCCAATTTGCCAAAAGACAAAAAACTTGGTTTCGTAATAAAAATAATCCTCTTTGGCTTAATAACAAAAACCTGCTAAAAGATGCAATAATTAAAATAGAGTCTTTTTTAAGCTAACTTTATAAAAATAGATTTTGTTCATCAACCAATCAATTTATTTAATTAACTGAATGCCCCCACGCCCACGCTTTGACCGACGAGCTCCAGTTAGGGAGCTACCAAATATCAATGAAAGAATAAAATACCCTCAATTGAGAGTCGTTGATTCAGATGGAAAACAATTAGGTGTCATAGATAGATTAAAAGCATTAGAAATAGCATCTCAAAGAGAACTTGATTTGGTTTTAGTGAGCGAAAAAGCAAATCCTCCGGTTTGTAGAATCATGGACTACGGTAAATATAAATTTGAACAAGAAAAGAAAGCTAAAGAGGCAAGGAAAAAATCTCATCAAACAGAAGTTAAAGAAGTAAAAATGAGGTATAAAATCGACAAGCATGATTATGATGTTCGGATTGGTCAAGCTACTAAATTTCTAAAATCGGGAGATAAGGTAAAATGCACTGTAATTTTTAGGGGAAGGGAAATTCAACACTCAAATTTAGCTGAGACACTTCTTTTAAAAATGGCTAATGATTTAGAAGAGCAATCAGAAGTACAACAAAAACCAAAAAGAGAAGGGAGAAACATGATTATGTTTTTAAGCCCTCGCAAAACTCCTCTTATTAAAAAAGATGATGGGTGATCAATTGTTATCAAAAAATTTATGACGAATGTTAAAGTGTCACTATATCAAAAATTAAAGTAGTCAGGATTTTTCTAACGTGAGATTCCATATTCAACAAGAAAGTGATATCCCAGCTTCTACTCAACTAAATAATCAAATATGTTTCGCAATTGCAGCAAGACATTATCCTCCAGGACACAGACTTCCCAGTACAAGGCAACTTGCAATGCAGACTGGACTCCATCGGAATACTATAAGCAAAGTTTACAGACAACTGGAAATAGATGGAGTTGTTGAAGCGATAGCTGGATCAGGTATCTATGTAAGAGATAATCTTACTAAAAGAGAATTTACAAAATCTCTTTACTCAAAAGATAAAATAAGTAAAGCACCTGATCAAGAAGCAAAGAAGGTTATTGACAACTTAATAAGTCTTGGATTCACTTTACAAGATACGAGAGAGATATTGAACAATGAAATTGATTGGCGTATTAAATGCGGATCAAGAATCATAGTCAGTACTCCTAGAGAAGATATTGGAGCTTCTATGTTAATAGCAGAAGACCTTTCTACAACAGTTAATGTACCAGTAGAAGTTGTTCCTATGGAAGAATTAGAAAAAGTTTTGAGTAATTCAAATAACGGTACGATTGTCACAAGCAGATATTTTTTACAGCCTCTAGAAAAAGTTGCTAAGCAACATGGAGTTCGAGCTATTGCAGTTGACTTGAGCGACTTTCAAAAGGAATTAAAAATTCTCAAGGAATTAAATGCTGGAAGTTGTGTAGGTATTGTTAGCATAAGCCCTGGTTTATTGAGAGCGGCAGAAGTCATTATACATAGTATGCGTGGTAATGAATTAATGCTTATGACTGCAATCTCAGACAATAACAGTAGATTACTCTCACTTTTGAAGGCTTCAAACCATATAGTGTGTGATGGACCGAGTTTATCAGTTGTAGAAAACACATTATTAAAAAATCGTTCTCAATTGATGAGATTACCTCAAATAATATGTGCTAAAAATTATTTAAGTATCGAAACAATAAATCAATTAAAAAAAGAAATAGGGGTTATTAATTAAACCATGTTATTGAAAACTTTTAAATCAGATATAGAAATTATCAGAGAGCGAGATCCCGCCGCAAGAGGAATAGTAGAGATTTTTCTTTGCTACCCCGGCTTTCAATCAATAGTTATACATAGATTTACGCATAAATTATGGCAATTAAAGATTCCTTTGATTCCCCGCTTACTCAGTCATGTTAATAGGCTAGCAACAGGTATTGAAATCCATCCTGGGGCAAAAATTGGTAAAAGGGTTTTCATAGACCATGGAATGGGCGTTGTAATTGGTGAAACTGCTGAGATAGGAAATAACTGTTTACTTTATCAGGGAGTGACATTAGGTGGTACTGGTAAAAGCCATGGCAAAAGACACCCCACATTAATGGAAAATGTTGTAGTAGGAGCGGGCGCAAAAGTTCTTGGATCCATCACGGTAGGATCTAATACCCGTATTGGTGCTGGCTCAGTAGTTGTTCGCAATGTAGAGGGGAACAGTACTGTGGTCGGAGTGCCTGGCAGGGTAGTGCATCAAAGTGGTGTCAAAGTAAATCCGTTAGCTCACTCTGCCTTACCAGATGCAGAAGCTAATGTGATAAAAAATTTAATGGATAGGATAGACTCTCTTGAAAATGAAATTCTTAAATTACAAAAAACTCTACAATGTATAGCAAGCTCAGAATCTATTGATATTTCTAAACTCGGTGATTCTCAAAATCTTAAAGATAAAGAAATTTTTGAATTTCTTGGAGATGATTAAATATTAATTTAATTTTTTTCATTAACGTCAGTTTTAGGTTGAAACATAAACATTGAATAAATAACATTTCTTCTCATATTAGTCATCATTTCGAGAAACATGTCATATCCTTCGTTTTTATATTCGATTAATGGATCTTTTTGACCATAACCTCTCAATCCGACTGATTCCCTTAATGAATCCATGGATTGAAGATGTTCTCGCCATAAATTATCGATTTGCTGCAAAATGAAAAATCTTTCAGCTTCTCTCATTAATCCTGGACGAATCTTTTCTATTTGTGATTCCTTTAAATCATAAGCTATTCGCAACTGCTCTTGGAGATAGTTTTTTAATTCTTCTATTGATAGTAAATTAATATCATCAGATTTAAGATCATCTAATAAATATATAAATTCTTTGACTTTGGAAATTAATTGATCAATATTCCATTCTTCAGGAGGAAGATCAGGATTAATATAAGCATCTACAATTTCAATCATTGTCCTTTCTCCATATCCTATTACTTGTCTTTTTAAATCAATCCCTTTCAATACTCTTAGTCTTTCTCCATAAACTGCTTTTCTTTGATTGTTCATTACCTCGTCGTATTCAAAAACTTGTTTTCTAATATCGTAATAGTAGGTTTCAACTTTCTTTTGAGCACTTTCTAAAGACCTAGTAAGCATTCCTGACTCAATAGGCATATCTTCATCAACCCTAAAAGCATTCATTAGATTTGCTACTCTATCACCTCCAAAAATCCTTAGTAAATTATCATCTAAAGATAAAAAGAATCTTGTACTTCCAAGATCACCTTGTCTTCCTGCTCTTCCTCTAAGTTGATTATCAACTCTTCGTGATTCATGTCTCTCAGTACCAATGACATGTAAACCACCAGCTTCTCTTACTTTTTCTTCTTCATGAATCAAAACTTTTTCATATTCTTTTTTTACATCAGACAAAGATTCTCTCAAAAGCTTTATCAAGTGATCATCTGTTGGTGCTTTTTCTGCAGCCGTAGCTATCCTATCATCAAGTTCCAAGACAGAAAGTTGTCTATCTCCCCAATTTTTTACAAGTTCATCAGATAAAAGAGAGAGTTTCTTCTCAATTGATTCATCTAGTTTGCAAGGGAAAAGACTTGTTGAAGAATTTGAAATGTTCTTTTTCAAATTTGAACCAGCTTTTGTAGAAAAACCACCCTTAGATTTTGAATTTCTTTGTTTAGGTATTGGTGGTTTATGTTCATTATCAGGCTTGACTAACAAAGGAATTAAAATTTCTTTTAATTTGAGCCTTGCCATATAGTCACTATTACCGCCAAGAATTATATCTGTTCCTCTTCCAGCCATATTAGTCGCAATAGTCACAGCACCTGCTCTTCCTGCCTGAGCAACAATTTCTGCCTCACGTTCAACATTCTCTGGCTTAGCGTTTAACAAATTATGTGGGATTTTTTCTGCAGATAACAGTGAACTTAATAATTCACTTTTTTCAACACTTGTTGTACCAACTAAAACAGGTCTACCCTCTCTATGAATATTTGCAGTTTCTTTAGCAACGGCTTTCCATTTACCAATCTCTGTCTTAAAAACTTGATCAGACCAATCTTGTCTCTTTCTTATTTGATTTGTCGGTATAACTGTTGATTCTAATTTATAAGTTTTTTCAAATTCAACCTCCTCAGTTTTTGCAGTTCCCGTCATTCCTGCTAAACCAGGGTATAAAAGGAAAAAATTCTGATAAGTTATGGATGCTAATGTTTGAGTCTCAGGCTGAATTTTAAGACTCTCTTTCGCTTCTATTGCCTGATGTTGTCCATCACTCCAACGTCTCCCTGGCATTACCCTGCCAGTAAACTCATCAACTATGACAGCCTCATCGTTCTTAATAATATAATTGACATCTTTAATAAATAATTCTTTGGCTTTTAAGGCGTTAGTTACATAATGCGCCCAAGGATCTTGAGGATTATATAAATCATTAACTCCCAAATACTCTTCACATTTTGCAAAACCCTGATCAGTTAATATACAACTTCTCTGTTTTTCATCAACTTCATAATCGCCTTCTGGATCAATGCCATCTTTACTTAATTCTTTTGCTTTGACTAATGCCAGAGATAATTCTGCAGCTTTTTGATATTTTTCTTGTGGTCTTTCAACTTGGCCAGAAATGATTAGAGGCGTTCTTGCTTCATCAATTAATATTGAATCAACCTCATCAATTACGCAGTAATTAAATTTTCTTTGAACTACCTCACTAATATCGGTAGCCATATTATCTCTTAAATAATCAAATCCTAATTCTGAATTTGTGGCATAAGTTATATCACAATCATAATTTTTCTTTCTCTCAACTGGATTCATATCTTGCTGAATCAAACCAACTGATAAACCCAAAAAACGATGAACTTGTCCCATCCACTCCGCATCCCTTCTAGCTAAATAATCATTTACAGTAACAACATGAACACCTTTTCCAGTAAGAGCGTTTAAATAACATGGTAATGTTGCGACAAGAGTTTTTCCCTCTCCAGTCTTCATCTCAGCAATTTGACACTCATTTAAAACCATCCCGCCTATTAACTGAACATCAAAATGTCTCATATCAAGAACACGTTTACTTGCTTCCCTTACAATTGCAAAGGCTTTAGGTAGAAATTCTTGTAGGAGCTCTTTTTGTTTTTTAAAGTCTAATTCTGCTGAAATATTTGTTTTAAGATTTTGAGTTTCTTTTCTAAGCTCATCATCAGTCAATTGAGAAATTTCTTCTTCTAAAAAATTTATCTCTTCAACTATTGGTTGATAGCGCTTTAACTTTCGTGTATTCGGATCTCCCAACAAAAGTTTTAGCATAAGTCAAAGTCCTTAAAAAATTCATCCTATTACAAACATTATAAATTAGTGCGTTACAACAGAATGAAGAAAAATATTATCTCTTTATTTTATAGAAACGATCGATTAAGGTATTTAGATTAAAGTCACAAAAATAACCTAGCTGACGTCACTTTTCAAAAATCTTTTTAATAAATGAAAAAAATATCTCTAATTAAACATGCCAAAGGAGCTTTAGGGTTAAGGGTTTTTGGATTAGGTCCTAATCTTAAACCAACAAATGGATTAATTAAGCTACAAAAATTATTAAATACCAATGCTTTCTGGGAAAAAAATAGAACAATTTATGATTTAAAAAAATGTCTTGCTAACAGTGATGTCGTAATAAGTCTTTGGGTTGGTAAGGAAATAGTTGGTTTTGGTAGAGCTTTAACCGATGGGATTTACCGCGGAGTGCTTTGGGATATTGTTATTGATCAAAATCACCAAGGCAAAGGTCTTGGCACATTAATTGTAAAAAATCTCTTATCTTCTAAAAAAATTAAAACTACAAAAAAATTATATTTAATGACAACAAATAAAAAATTGTTTTATTCTCAATTTGATTTTAAAGAAGTTACTTCTCAAAATTTATTGATTCATGAAATATAAAAAAGTCTGTTTTTAAAGAAAACAAAATCAAGATACAAATTTACTATAAAGCCATCTTATAAAAGGTCCTAAAATAGGAACTGGTCCAAAAGTTGGGCCGCAAAAATCAAAATAATCTCTATGCTCTTTTATTAATCCATTTTCACCAAATAATAAACGAGTAGTTCCAGGATAAATAAATTCTTTACCCATAATTTTTAAACCCATTGTCCATTCAACAAATCCACAATCCCCAGTTATGGAAATTGCATGAGTTTCTAAAAAAACATCATCACATCTTTTAACTAGCTTTTCTTGGGCTTTAACATAAGAATCTAAGCCCTCTGTTTCCTGCGTTGGGTCTGTAAAAATAACATTCTCATTATAAAATTCAGCCCATTTTTCTTTAGTTGGTGCATTTGCACCATAAGGTTTAGTAAATAATCCCTTTAAATCCTCAATAGAAATTACTCTTGTCATTACGAAATTTTTATTAAGAATATTTTAAAAGATACAAACATTAAAAGCGGATGAAGAGATTCGAACTCTCGACATTCTCCTTGGCAAGGAGATGCTCTACCACTGAGCTACATCCGCATAACTTTTTTATTTTATCTCAAAGAAGGGATCAATGATAGAAATAATTAAATTTTTTCAATTAAATTAAATTTTTAATTAAAGATCCCATCTCAATTGCTTGTAAAGCATAATTCCAACCAAGATTATTTTTAATCCCTGCTCTTTCTAAAGCCTGTTGCATAGTATCAGTAGTTAAAACTCCAAAAATAATTGGAACATTATTTTCATTTGAAACTTGCGAAATACCCTTGCTCGCCTCAGATATAACTACATCATAGTGGGAAGTTTCACCACGGATCACAGCCCCAAGAGCAATTACAACGTCATAACTCTTTTTTTTCATTAGGGTTTTAGCTGCGAATGGTAATTCGAATGAACCAGGAACCCAAACTATATCTACTTGATTGCTTAATTCAGAAGTATCTAAACCATGTCTTTTTAAACAATCAAGACAACCAGATAGAATTTTATTTGTAATTAAATCATTAAATCTTGCTATAACAATCCCAACTTTTAAAGTAGAGGCATTAGTAAAAGAACCCTCAAAAATAGCCATTAAATTTTACTTAGATATATTAATAGACTCTCACGAAAAGGTATTAAGTTCAAACTAATGAAGAAACTATCCCTGTAACAAAAACTAAAACAACCCAAACAGCAGCAATAGAATAAATTTTTCTCCTACTTTCTCGCTGTCCTTCCTCAGTAGAAGGTTGAGTTACATATAAAACGGGTACTCCAACTACCGCAATTAAAGAAGCAAATAAAAGAGCATTTACGAAGAAAAAGTTAACAGCCTGCATAATTCAGTCTTAAGTTTCAAATATTATAAATACTATAATCCCATGAAAATGATAATTTTTAGAGAAAATTTACATACTTTAGCCACTTTAAATGCAAAAAAAAAATTTCTACCTAATATCTATTTAGGAATTAAAAAAGTATGCAAGAAGATACGATAATTCAAAAGAATTTATTTGCGATTGGTAATGATAATAATGAGCAAAAAGAAATAACAAAAATTCCAGAAGATTTATCTTTGGAAGATTTAAAAAAAGAATCGCAAAAAAGACCCAGACTAAGAAAAAATTCAACTAATTTAATAAATCAATTCAAGACTGATTTAATTTCAAATAACAAAAATGTTTGCATCAATGAAGAATCTTATAGCTATAAAACAGTTTCAAAACTGAAATTAACTCCTGTAATGAAGCATTATGTAACTCTAAAAGAAGAAAATAAAGATAGGTTATTACTTTATAGATTAGGAGATTTTTTTGAATGTTTTTTTGAGGACGCTGTTTTAATATCTAACCTTTTAGAAATAACGCTTACCAGTAAAGATGCTGGCAAAGAGATTGGTAAGATCCCTATGGCAGGGGTTCCCCATCATGCAATGGAGAGATACTGTGCTGATTTAATTAAAAAAAATTATTCTGTGGTTATATGCGATCAATTAGAAAAAAGTTCTGGAAATTATGGGACTCCAATTAAAAGAGGAATAACAAGAATAATTACTCCTGGAACTGTAATTGAAGAGGGGATGTTGATAGCAAAGAAAAATAATTGGATTACTGCTATTTACTTATCCGAAAAAAACTCAGATGAATCTTATGAATGGGGTATATCAAAAGCTGATGTAAGCACAGGAGAATTAATAACTTTAGAAGGCCAATCTCTGTCAAAACTATTTGATGAAATTATTAAATTAGATTCTTCAGAAATCATTGTAGGAAGCAATGCAGTAAGAAATTTATTAATTAAAGAAAATAGTCAAATTACATATACTGTTTCTCAAGAGACAAATTTTGGAATTAATGAAGCAAATTATCTAATAAAAAATTATTTCCAAATTGCAAACCTAGAGGGAATAGGACTTAAAAATTTAAACAATGCAACTAGATCACTTGGAGGTTTATTAAATTATTTAGAAAAAATTAATCCTTCAAATTTAGATAAAGATTCTTCTTTAAAAATCTCATTAGACTTTCCACAAATCCAATATGGTCACAACAAATTAATTATTGATTATCAAACTCAAAAAAACTTAGAAGTCAAAAATACACAACGAGAAAACAATTATGTAGGTTCGCTACTATGGAGTATTGATAGAACTTATACTTGCATGGGTGCAAGGTGTTTAAGAAGGTGGATAGATTCACCACTATTAAACGTTAATGAAATTTATAAAAGACAAAATATAATTACAAACTTTATTGAATCTAAACAATTACGTACTGATACCCAAAATTTACTTAGAGCAATGGGGGATTTAGAAAGACTTGCAGGTAGAGCTTGTGCAGGCCATGCAAGTCCCAGAGACTTAATTGCAATAGCTGAAGGTTTAAAAAAATTGCCTAGACTAAAATCCATAATTGAATCATTTAAATATGATCTCCCAGATTGGACTGATCAATTAAACAATATTGATGAAGGACTCTTAGAATTAGCCGATACTATAAGTTTTAAACTAATAGAAAATCCTCCTCTAAATATTAGTGAAGGAGGCATGATACACGATGGTGTTGACAATATATTAGATGGTTTACGCAATTTAATGGATGATTACTCTGAGTGGCTAAATAAAGAGGAATTAAAAGAGAGGAAGATTAGCAAAATTTCAAACCTAAAAATTCAATTTCATAAAAATTTTGGTTATTACATTTCTATAAATAAGTCAAAAGTTAATTTAGCTCCACAACATTGGATCAAAAGGCAAACACTTACAAATGAAGAAAGGTATGTCACTTCAGAAATTAAAAATAAAGAAAATAAGATTTTCCAAATAAAAAGTAGAGCTTCATCAAAAGAATATGAAATTTTCTGCGAATTAAGAAATATAGTTGCTGAAAAAACAAAACAAATAAGATCAATCGCAAAATCCATAGCATCTCTTGATGCACTGCTTGGTTTATCAATTACTTCAGTAGAAAACAATTATATAAAACCTTCATTAATACCAATAAATGATTCAATGACAAAAAATAGTACAAAAATTATCGCAGGAAGAAATCCAATTGTAGAGCAATTGTTAAGTGATAAAAAGTTTGTAGCAAACGATATCTCTTTTGAGGATACTCAAAAATTAATTATATTGACTGGTCCCAATGCAAGCGGAAAAAGTTGCTTTATAAGACAACTTGGTTTAATACAAATTCTCACGCAAATTGGGAGCTTTGTTCCTGCTAATAATGCTGAAATCAAGATTGCAGATAGGATTTTCACAAGAATTGGGGCGGTTGATGATCAATCATCCGGACAATCAACATTTATGGTAGAAATGTCTGAAACTGCATCAATTCTAAATCAGGCAACTTCTAGCTCACTAGTTTTACTTGATGAGATAGGTAGAGGGACATCTACTTTTGATGGACTTTCAATAGCTTGGTCAGTAAGTGAATATCTTGCAAAAAAAATTCAATGTAATACTATTTTTGCTACGCACTATCATGAGCTTAATTATTTAAAAAATTCAAATACGAATATACAAAATTTTCAAGTTTTAGTAGAACAAAATAACGATCAGCTAATTTTTAGCCACAGGATTGTTAAAGGGGGCTCAAACAAAAGCTATGGCATCGAAGCAGCTAAATTAGCAGGAGTTCCAAAAGAAGTTATAGCAAAAGCAAAATCAGTTTTAAATTCTTTAGAAGAAAATAACAACCTAAATTATGACATTAAGTAGATTTTTGACATTTTTATAAAATAAATACTTTTTAAATAGTTTCCCTCAACAAGGCGTTAACCGTAGCAGCAGCCATGGCAGCACCTCCTCTAGTTGAATTCAAAACAATTCTAGGAAGATCGGTAGAAATCAGTTTGTTTTTGCTTTTCTCTACTCCAATAAATCCAACAGGCATTCCGATAATTAAACTAGGCAAATCTTTTGCATTCTCTAAAATATCAATTAAATAAGTTAACGCTGTAGGCGAACTGCCAATAACTACAATAGGTGATCTACTTCCAGAATTCATAGCAGATAACTCCTTCCACCCTTCACTTAAGCCATATGCAGTTTTAGTTAAGTTTGTATGATTATTTTTTCCAAACCACATTCTAGCGGTAAATAATTTATTCCTAGTGGTATTTTCTGCCATAGATTTTATTGCTGCTGCTGCCATATCAGTATCAGTTAAAATCGGAGCACCATTTTTAAGTGCCTGAAGCCCTTTTTCGCAAGCACCTTCACTAAAATTTACAAGATTTTGAACTGAAAAATCTCCTGAAGTATGGACTAATCTCTCTAACACTTTTTTTTCCAAATAATTTAGATCATTGGCTCCTAAATGAGATCTTATGAATCTGATGCTTTCCAAAAAAATTGGATGATCTATTACCATTAAATTTAATTTGTGTTAGAAGTAATCATAGTTAATATATGGTTTTTATTGAGCTATTATGCCAATACAAATATTATGGGGTAATGATTTAAATGCTCAAAATACATTTATTCAAAAATTAATTGATAAGGAAGTACCCAAAGAATGGAAAGAAATAAACGTATCAAATTTAAATGGAGATGATGATGAGCAAGTCAATAAAGCTTTTGATGAAGTTCTTACACCTCCTTTTGGAGAGGGATACAGAATAGTTACATTAAAAAATAATCCAATTTTTACTGCCAAAAATGAGGATCTAAGTACTAAATTTGAAAAAATTCATGACAATATACCTCAAAATACTTATTTCATTTTACAAAATACAAAAAAACCAGACTCAAGACTAAAGAGTACTAAATTTTTACAAAAACTTATCAAAAATAATTTAGCTAAAGAAAAGTCATTTTCATTACCAGAAATCTGGGACTATGAGGGACAAAAAAGATTTTTAGAAGATGCAGCAAATGAAATGAATATTAAAATTGATAAAAATGCAGCTGAATTAATAATTGATTCAGTTGGTAATGATAGCTTTAAACTAATAAATGAATTAGCCAAAGCAAAAACATACCTTTCTGCAGTATCAAGTGATTCGAATTCACAACCTTTTCTTAAAAGTGTTGATGTAAAAAAAATATTTAATGATCATCAATCCAATATTTTCAAAATCATTGATCTTCTCTTACAAAAAAATATTAATGAAAGCCTCATTGAAATAAATTATTCCTTACAGAAAGGAGAACCTCCTTTAAGACTAAATGCAGGTTTAATTAGTCAAATAAGAATTCATACCATTATAAAATTAGCAGTTAATTCAGGTAACGATAATTCAGAAAAGATTTGTAATCTTGCAGGCATTTCTAATCCAAAAAGAATTTTTTTTATTCGAAGAAAAGTCAAAAATGTATCTCAAGAATATTTAATTAATTTGATAAGTAACTTACTAGATATTGAATCATTAATAAAACAAGGTAATAATCCTATAAATGTGTTTACAGAGAAATTAATTAATTTAAGTTAACCAAATTATAAGTTTAAGAATTTACATTATGATTTAGATATGGCTTTACTAGTAAAAAAATTTGGCGGTACTTCTGTAGGTGATATTAAAAAAATTAAAAATATTGCAAGTAGCATCTGTCAAAGTAAAGAAGCAGGAAATGAAATTATCGTAGTTGTCTCTGCAATGGGGCAAACGACAGATGATTTAAATTGTTTAGCGGAATCAATTAGTAAAAACCCTAATCGAAGAGAATTAGATATGCTCCTCTCAACTGGAGAGCAAGTAACCATAGCTCTTCTCTCAATGGCATTAAACGAATACGGAATATCGGCAATTTCAATGACCGGTAGCCAGGTTGGAATTATTACTGAATCAATTCATGGGAAAGCGAGAATTCTGGATATTAAAACAGAAAGGATCAAAAATTATATAAATCAGGGTTTTGTAGTTGTAGTGGCTGGCTTTCAAGGAACAACATTAAGCCATACGGGTTCAATGGAAATTACAACTTTGGGTAGAGGTGGTTCAGATACTTCCGCAGTAGCTTTATCAACAGCTTTAGGAGCTGAGACATGCGAAATTTATACAGACGTTCCAGGAGTCCTTACTACTGATCCAAGAATAGTTCCTAATGCAAAACTCTTAGATAAAATTAGCTGCGAGGAAATGCTTGAACTTGCAAGTGTCGGTGCTTCAGTTCTGCATCCAAGAGCAGTAGAAATTGCTCGCAATTATGGGATTAAATTGTGTGTCAAATCAAGCCAAAGTGACTCAAGTGGTACTCTCCTAGAAAGTCAAATCCAACCTCTCCCGCTAAAAAGAGGAAGCTTAGAATTAACAAAAACAGTAAATAGTCTTGAGGTATTAGAAAACCAAGCAGTATTCAGTCTCTCAAATATTCCTGATAGGCCTGGGATTGCCGCACAAATATTTGAAAAACTTTCAGAAGCAAGTATTAGTGTAGATTTAATAATACAAGCGACAAATGATGGAAATAAAAACAATATTACATTTACTGTTAGTGAATTAGAAGTTAAAAAGACTGCAGAACAATGTGAACTTATAACTAGTCAATTAGGAGGAGAATATAACTTAAAAACAAACATGACTAAATTAAGTATTCAAGGAGCAGGCATTATGGGCAGACCTAGTGTTTCAGCTGATTTATTTGATACTTTATCTCAAGCGAATATAAATGTCAGGTTAATAGCTACTAGTGAAATCAAAGTCAGCTGTGTAATTGAAATCAATAATTTACCAAAAGCTATTAGATTTGTTGCTGAGAAATTTAAGTTATCCGATACACAAATATTTGTTAATCCAATCAATGAAAAACAAGATCAACCTGAAGTAAGAGGAATTGCATTAGATAAAAACCAAGTTCAAGTAAGTTTTCGAAAACTGCCTGATCGTCCAGGTGTAGCAGCATCGATATGTTTAGCATTAGCTGAAAATAATTTACTTATCGATACTATCGTTCAGTCTGAAAGAATTTCCTCTTTAAAAACTAAGGATATTAGTCTTACAATGAATAAACAAGATAGAGAAAAAGCTAACTCAGTTTTTGAGGCCTTAACAAAAAAATTACCCGGATCATACATTGAAGATGGCCCTGCTATAGCCAAAGTAAGTACTGTAGGAGCTGGAATGGCATTTAAGGTTGGAACGGCTGGAAAAATATTTAGAGCATTGGCTGACCAAAATATCAATATTGAAATGATTGCCACTAGTGAAATCAGGACTTCATGTATTGTCTTAGAAAAAGATTGTGACAAAGCAGTTAATGCTATTCATAATTATTTCGAATTAGAAAAATAAGTTATTTTTAATTATTTCTTGCCAATTTTTGTCTTAATTTTTTGATTCTATCCCTCAAATTTGCTGCTTCTTCAAAATTTAACTCTTTTGCAGCATCTTTCATTTTAATTTCCAACTTTTCTATTAAGTCAGGCAATTCTTCGAGCAAACATTGATTATCACTGGAACTGAGAATTGCGTCAGTTTTGTTATTAACAATATTTATTAAATCTTTAGATAAACCACCAGAATCTAGCTTTCTGGAAAGTTCTAGAAAAGATAATATTGAATTTTCTATTTTTTTGCCCGCAGGTTTTGGAGTAATACCATTGACTTGGTTATATTTTTTTTGAATAGTTCTTCTTCTCTCAGTTTCAGATATTGCTCTTTTCATTGAATCTGTGAAGTTATCCGCATAAAGCAAGGCGACACCTTCAACATGTCTTGCGGCTCTTCCTATTGTTTGAATCAATGACCTTTCAGCCCTAAGAAAACCCTCTTTATCTGCATCTAAAATGGCAACTAAGGATACTTCAGGAAGATCTAGTCCCTCTCTTAATAAATTAACTCCTACCAAAACATCATATTCGCCCATTCTGAGGTCTTGAATAATTTCAATTCTCTCAATTGAATGGATTTCGGAATGCAAATATCTAACTCTTACTTTATTTTCAGATAAAAAATCAGTTAGATCTTCAGCCATTCTCTTAGTAAGTGTTGTCACTAGCACTCGTTGATTCTTTTCTGCTCTAATTCTTATTTCAGATAACAGATCTTCTATTTGGCCCTCACTAGACCTTACATCAATTACGGGATCTAATACCCCAGTTGGTCTTATAACTTGCTCAATAAATTCGCCATCACATTGATCTAATTCCCATTGACCCGGAGTTGCACTTATAAATAATGTCTGTTTTGATTTTTCCCAAAACTCTTCACATTTTAAAGGTCTATTATCTGCAGCACTGGGCAATCTAAAACCATGATCTATTAAAACTTTTTTTCTAGATTGATCACCGTTGTACATCGCATGAAGTTGAGGACATGTTACATGACTCTCATCAACTACCAACAACCAATCTTTGGGAAAGTAATCGATTAAGCATTCTGGCGGTGAACCTTCCTCCCTGCCTGATAAATGACGAGCATAATTCTCAACTCCATTACAATAACCAACCTCTTTGAGCATTTCTAAATCATATTTTGTGCGTTGTTCTAGACGTTGAGCCTCTAATAATTTTCCTTCGTATGTAAATTTATCTAATTGAGTTTTTAATTCACTTCTAATTGCACTTATTGCACTCTCAAGTCTTTCTTTTGGGGTAACAAAATGCTTTGCTGGGTAAACGCTAACTTGTTCCAAACTTTCAAGTATTTCTCCTGTAGTAGGGTCAACATATCTAATAGCTTCGACTTCATCACCAAATAATTCGATTCTAATTAATCTATCCTCATAAGCTGGACCGATTTCTAAAACATCACCTTTAATTCTGAATCTACCTCTAGTAATTTCAATATCATTTCTAGTATATTGATTTTCAACAAGAGACCTCAAAGAAGAACGTAGATTTATTGATTTTCCCACTTCAAATTTAACTGAAGCTTTTAAATACTCACTCGGTATACCAAGACCATAAATACAACTTATTGAGGCTACAACAATTACATCTTTTCTCTCAAATAATGATCGTGTTGCAGAATGCCTAAGCATATCTATTTCTTCATTAATTGAAGCCGTTTTGGCTATGTAAGTATCACTTACGGGTACATAAGCTTCAGGTTGATAATAATCGTAGTAAGAAATGAAGTACTCAACAGCATTTTTTGGAAAAAATTCCCTTAATTCATTACATAGTTGTGCAGCTAACGTTTTGTTATGGGCTAATACAAGTGCTGGCCTTCCTGTTTGTTGAATTACATTCGCAATAGTAAATGTTTTACCAGTTCCAGTAGCCCCTAAAAGAGTCTGAAACTCTTTACCAGTATTGATGCCTTTAACTAATTTTTTAATAGCTTCTGGTTGATCTCCATTTGGTTCGTAAGGAGCTTGAAGCTTATAGTTATTCATCAACCTAGTAGCAAAAGGGTATTGCTATACTAAGAAATTTTTTCTCCAATTATTGAATTTTTCAAAGATTCTTTTAAGCCCCTAACAACCGCAATCATCGATATTAAATCATCTAATTTATTAACTACAGATCCAACGCCAACTGCTGAGGCTCCAGAGGATATTGCGAGTGGACAAGTTACTTGGCTTAATCCAGAGGCACTCATGATTGGTATATTCAGAGATTGTTTCTTAAATTCCTGATGAATAGCATATGTAGCTGCAAGAGTTGGTACTGATTTTTCAAAAAAGCCTTGAATTCCTGAAGAGTAAGGAGTAGAACTGGTGCCACCTTCTGTTTGAATAATGTCAACACCTTCTTCCACTAGCTTTAAAGCAAGATCAACTTGTTTATCAATAGGCATAGTATGAGGAACAGTTACTGATAAAGGAACATTAGGCAATAAATCCCTCGTCTCTTTTGTAATATTTAAAACTTTTTTATCTGAAAAATTAATTCCTTTTTCATAAAAAGTATCGTAATTTCCTATTTCAATTAATGATGCTCCTGCTTTTACAGAATCTTGAAAAGATTGAGGCACTACTGAACTAACACAAACGGGTATTTTTGAATTCTTAAGTGCTAAATCAACTAGTTCAGGTTTACAAGCAATATCGACAAGATCTGCACCTCCTAATGAAGCAGCCTCAACAATTATTTTCACAGATTGAACATCGAAATTATTCAATCCTGAAATAACTTTGAGTAAGGATTTGCTTCTTAACTCTTCTTTGATTTTTTGTGGCAAAAGATTAATCAGACTCATTTACTTAATGAATTTATTACCCGATTGTGACATTGTTTTAGTAAAACAGTGCATTTTTTAAAAAATATTATCTGAGCAACACAAAATGACTGATAAAAAATTTACTCAGAAAAATTGGTCATCATGGCATCATCAGCTTCATAAGGAGATTCTTACAAAAAAAATATTAATTCCCAAAGGATCCAATATTTTAATAAGTGTTTCCGGAGGTCAAGACTCAATGACCTTATTAACCCTAATTAATGACCTAAAAAAACTACATAATTGGTCTATTAGTGTTTGGCATGGTGATCATCAGTGGCACGAAAAATCATCACTATATGCTCTTGAATTAAAAGATTATTGCGAAAATAAAAATATTTCATTCTCTTTTGATCAAGCAAATAAAGAAAGTATTTCTTCAGAAGAAAAAGCACGAGAATGGAGATATAGAAAATTATGTGAAAGAGCCAAAACTTTATTAAATACAAACCAGCAAAAACATAATATTTATTTGTTAACTGGACATACGAGTAGTGATAATGCAGAAACATTTATCCTCAATTTATCTAGAGGAAGCAATTTTGCAGGTCTGAGTAATATTGATAGTAAAAGATTAATAGAAAATCAAATTTTTTTAATAAGACCAATATTAATTTTCAGTAGGGAAGATACAAAACAATTTTGCAATGATATGAAGATCCCAGTCTGGGAAGATCCTACAAATTCAGATCTTAAATTAAAAAGAAATTTAGTAAGAAAAAAAATTATTCCTACCTTAGAAGTCATCTATCCTGGTTGTTCTGAAAGGATAAATAATTTTTCCCAAAAAATGAGCAATTACAATAATGAACGTAATGATCTTAGTGAACTAGCATATTTATATTGTAAAGATGTAAAAGGTATCGATAGGAATCTCCTAAATGGTATGTGTATTGAAGCGAGGTGCACAATCTTAAATAGATTTTTAAAAGAAATATCTGCAAAGCAATGTAGTTCTAAAAATCTGACAAAATTAGCAACTTCAATTTATAAAAAAAATAAAGGTCAAATTAATCTGAAAGAGTTTTTAAAAATTGTTTGGGATAAAAACTATATAAATTTTGAAAAAAATTAGGATGTTACAGCAGATCTTCTTCTTCTTGTTCTCCCTTCAAATGAATCTTCTGTAGCAGTCTCAGCTGATGGATTCTGTGAAACTTTTGGACTTTTTTGGGTATTTTGTGGGTTATTTGAACTATTAGGATGATTATTGTTTGATTTCTTATGGAAATTATTATTATTTCTATTTCTATTGGAGAAATTTTGCTCTTCGGTAATCTTTGGAATATAAGCACGAGTTCCACTTGGGGCAGGTTGAACTAAACACAAAATAAGTGGTTCAACTTGTAATTCTCTTCTCATTCTTCTCGATAAACCATTTTCAATTTCTCTTTGTACACCAATCCAATCTACCTCAAAATTATTCGGCCCAGTTTGTCTTGATAATTGTTTCCATCTATTTTCTAAGACCCAGCTTATTTCTCGTTCTGTCCACATAGACATTTTTCTTGGCTCTGCAGTAGTAACAACTCCTCTTAAATTAACTCTGGGAGGAGCAACCATCTTCCCATCTGTACTAATAGGAGCTAAAACAGTTACCACACCATCCCCAGCTAATTGCTGCCTTTCCTTTAATACTCGAGCATCTACTATCCCATTTCGTGAGTTATCAAGAAGTTCAACACCAGCTTTTACGGGCTCACCTTTTTGAATGGAATTAGGTGTTAACTCAACTACATCTCCATTTTCAATAATTAAGATATTGTCCTTTGGAACCCCCATAGTTTGGGCACTCTTGCCATGACAAACAAGCATTCTATGTTCTCCATGAACAGGAACAAAAAACTTAGGTTTTGCGAGTGCCAACATTAACTTTTGATCTTCTTGAAAGCCATGACCAGAAACATGAATATTCTCACCCTTTCCATAAACAACCTTTGCTCCGAGTTTCATTAATCGATCTATTGTATTAACAACAGAAATAGTATTACCAGGAATTGGGCTAGCTGAAAATATTACAGTATCAGTAGTCTTAAGACGAACATGCTGATGTTCACCACGAGAGATTCTGCTTAATGCTGCTAAGGGTTCTCCTTGACTTCCCGTCATTAATAATAAGGTCTCCCTATCTGGCAAATCTCTAATTTGCTTAATAGGAACAAACAAATCATCTGGGCATTTCATATAACCAATATCTCTTGCCTTAGCAATAACATTTATCATCGATCTACCTAACAAACCGACCTTTCTTCCATGTTTCATGGCCAATTCTAAGATCATTGTCACTCTATGAACAGAACTAGCAAAAGTGGTAAGGATAACTCGTTCTTTTGCCTCTGCAATATGTTTTTCTAAAGAGGGATAGATAGTCTTCTCAGAAGGACAAAACCCTGGAACTTCGGCATTAGTCGAATCACTGAACATGCATAAAACACCCTTCTCTCCGTAATGCACCATTCTTTCAATATCAAATTGCTCTCCATCTACTGGCATATGATCAAACTTAAAATCTCCTGTGAAAATAATTGTGCCTACAGGTGTTGTAACTGCTAAAGAAAAGCTATCGCAAATAGAATGGGTATTTCGAATAAATTCAACAGAAAAATGTTGTCCTACTTTTACAACATCTCTTGGATTAACTGTCTGTATAGTTGTTCTATCAGATACCCCTGCTTCCTCCATTTTTCCTCTGAGCATTGACATTGCCAGTCTTGGGCCATAAATAATCGGAATATTAAAATGTTTTAGATGATGAGAAATACCTCCAATGTGATCTTCATGCCCGTGAGTGACAATCATTCCTTTTATTCTTCTTTGATTTTCTTTTAAAAAAGTTGTATCGGGCATAACAACGTTTACGCCATGCATACCATCAGATGGGAAAGCTAAGCCTGCATCAACAAGCATTAATTCATCACCATATTCAAAAACGCAAGTGTTTTTTCCTATTTCATGTAGTCCTCCAAGAGGTATTACTCGTAAAGCTGGCTTATTACTTTTAGATCTAGATGAATCATGAGTAGATCTATTTACAGTTGAATTTGTACTGGATTGCATAATTTTGAAATTTATGAAGGCCTGCTTGTAATCAAATAAGGTTTATTTAAATTTAATTATCAAGTTAAATATAATCCCTATTATAAGGATTTCAGGATAAAAGATAAATGCTTTTTCATGTCATTTGTTAATGGTGACAAAGGACTTCTAGGATTACCTACATCCCATCCCGATAGCTCCAAAGCAGCCTTAATTGGGATTGGATTAGTAGTCATAAAGAGTGCTTTGAAAAGAGGCTGAAGTTTTTCATGAATAGCAAGAGCATTGGAAACCTTTCCACTTTGAAAAGAATGAATCATATCTTTCAATTGCAATCCAACTAAATGACTTGCAACACTAACTACTCCTACAGCACCTACAGATAACATTGGAAGCAACAATGAATCGTCACCACTATATACAGAGAGTTCAGAGCCACAAATAGCTCTTAGTTCTGTTACTTCTTCTATTCTACCGCTTGCAGCTTTAATACTGAGAATATTTGAGAAATCCATAAGTTTCTTCACAGTATCAGGTAATAAATTGCATCCTGTCCTGCCAGGAATGTTGTAGAGCATAAGAGGCAAATCCTTTGCAGATTGAGCAATAGAACTGAAATGCTTATAAAGACCTTCTTGAGGCGGCTTGTTGTAATAAGGAACAACGACCAAAGCACCGTCGGCACCAGAGTCGTAAGCTTTTTTTGTAGCTTCCACAGCTTCGCTTGTACAATTGCTACCAGTGCCAACTATTACTTTACATCTTGCATCCAAAGATCCTTTTACCGCAATAAATAAATCATGCTGTTCCGCCCATGAAAGAGTCGGAGATTCTCCAGTAGTACCGCATAACACAATTCCATCGGAACCGTTCTCAAAAAGATAATTTGAAAGTTTTATGGCTAGTTCATAATCTACATCTCCATTCTCAGTGAACGGAGTAACCATTGCAGTCAATATTCTTCCAAATAGTGGATTATTACACTCAGTTTTGTCTGTAATCATTTTTTTGGAATTAATAACTCAGCTATTTGAACAGCATTCAGAGCTGCTCCTTTTCTTATTTGATCTCCACATAACCATAATTCTAATCCATGAGACTGACTTATATCAGTTCTTAGCCTGCCAACAGCAACATTATCCCTTCCCATAACGTCATTTGGCATAGGAAATCTATTATTTTTGTAATCCTCAATAATTTCAATTCCAGGAGATTTTTTTAATTCTTCAAGTGCGTCTTTAGGCTCAACTACGTCGGCAAATTCAATATTGATCGATTCAGAATGTGCTCTCAGTACTGGGACTCGAACACATGTAGCAGAGAGCTTTAAGTCAGCAATATTTAATATCTTCCTGGTCTCATTAACCATTTTCATCTCTTCTTCGCAGTAATTATTTGAAAGCATAGGGGAATTATGTAAAAACAAATTAAAAGCAAGGGAGTATGGCAAAACTTCACTTTTTTGAGTATTTCCTTGAAGATATTGTTCAGTTAAAAGTTTTAGTTCCTCCATCGCCAGTTGGCCTGCACCACTTACTGATTGATATGTTGAGACAATAACTCTTTGAATAGTCGAAAGTTTATTTAACGGAGCTAAAACTAATGTCAACAAAATGGTAGTGCAGTTTGGGTTAGCTATTACACCATCATGATTAAATACGTCACTAGCATTAACTTCAGGAACTATAAGAGGTACATTATTATCTAATCTGAAAGCACTTGAATTATCTATCAACAAAGCATCTTGTTCCATAATGGTAGACAACCATTTTTTTGAAATACTTCCACCGGCTGACGCTAAAACTAAATCAAGATTCAGAAATTCTTCCTTAATTGTTTTTTTTGTAACCAATTCTTCACCTTTCCAGATAATTTTTTTTCCCTCTGAACGCTCTGATGAAAGCAAGACCAATTCTGATATTGGGAAATCACGTTGTTCAAGAATTTTGAGTATTTCAGATCCCACAGCACCTGAAGATCCTAAAACGGCTACTTTTAATGGCCTATTAGGCAAAAACGGAGATTGTCTCACACTTTAAAATGATTTTTATAAATAGATTGACTATTTTTTTTACTTTATCAAAAAAATAACTTTCAAGGAAATCACATAATGTGAAATAATTAAGATTCGGCTTTTAGTAATGAATAAAAAATGGCTAAAGAAGCATTAATAGTCAAAACAACTCCTCTTCCTCAAAGTAGAATCTCATTTGAATTAGAAATACCATCTGAGACATGCAAAACGTGTTTAAATGAGACAATAAGTTCTATCAGTCGTTCAGCTAGGATTCCGGGATTTAGACTTGGTAAAATTCCTAAACAAGTATTAATCCAAAGAATTGGCATTACACAGTTACATGCTTCTGCTCTAGAAAAAATTATTGATAAATCATGGCAAGAAGCATTAAAAATAAAATCTATTGAGCCTCTAAGTGAGCCAGAATTGGTAGATGGATTTGAGTCTTTACTTGAAAAGTTTAGTCCTGAAAAATCACTTAAGGTTACTCTTCAAACTGATGTTGCCCCAGAATTAAAACTAAAAAAATCCAAAGGACTAAGTGTTGAAATCTCAAAAACAAAGTTTGATTCAAAGTCAATAGATGAAGCGCTAGAAAAATCTAGAAGTCAGTTTGCAAATATTATCCCAGTAACCAATAGAGCAGCGAAATTAGGAGATATTGCTGTAGTTAGTTTTAAAGGAAAGTATAAAGATTCTGGTAAGGAGATTGATGGTGGGACAAGTGAATCAATGGATCTTGAGTTAGAAAAGAACAAGATGATTCCCGGATTCGTTGAGGGAATTGTAAAGATGAAAATTGGTGATACTAAGACACTTAACCTTAAATTTCCTGAAGATTATTCGCATGAAGATTCAAGAGGTAAAGAGGCAATCTTTGAAGTAAATCTCAAGGATCTTAAGGAAAAAGAATTACCTGAACTTAATGACGATTTTGCAAAACAGTCTGGTAATAAAGAATCATTAAAAGAGTTAAAGAAAGATATTGAAAAGCAACTTAAAGACAATTTTGAAAAAACTCAAAAAGATATCAAAATTGAAGCTTTACTAGATGCCTTAACAAACGAATTGGTTGCTGAAATTCCAAAATCTATGATTGATATAGAAGTTAGGAATAATATTGAACAAACCGCTCAAAGATTTGCTCAACAAGGTCTTGATGTTAAATCTACTTTCACTCCGGAATTGGTTAAGTCATTAGCAGAGTCAACAAGGCCTCAGGCTGAAAAAAATGTCCAAAGAAATTTAGCTCTTAAAGCATTAGCTGAAAAAGAAAACATAACAGTTGAGAAAGATGAAATTGATTTAAAAATGAAAGATTATGAAGATGCAATCTCTCAATCTGCAAAACAAATAGATATCAAAAAATTAACAGAAGTAGTAAGTAACGATATACTCAAAGAAAAATTAATAATTTGGCTTGAAGAAAATTCTGAAGTAAAAGAAAAAACTACAAAAACTTCAAAAGCCACAAAAACTGATACAAAAAATACAAAAAATACAAAAAATACAAAAACTCAAAATAAAAAAGAAAAAAAATAATTTATGAAATTTCCTACTAATTAAAAAAAAACCTCTTAAATTATTTATAAGCCAAAAACTAATTTGTGAACTCAGAAAAAAAACATTTAATCCAAAGCACAATAAGTTCTTACGAAAGTAATAATAAAACTATTGCCGCTGTTCCTACCGTTATAGAACAATCAGGTAGGGGAGAAAGAGCTTTTGACATATACTCAAGACTATTGAGGGAGAGAATAATTTTTTTAGGTAGTGGAATTAATGATCAAGTATCTGACTCACTTGTTGCACAATTATTATTTCTTGAAGCTGAAGATCCCGAAAAAGATATACAAATATATATTAATTCTCCTGGAGGCTCAGTAACTGCAGGAATGGCCATATACGATACTATGCAACAAATATCCCCTGATGTAGTGACAATATGTTTTGGAGTAGCCGCAAGTATGGGGGCATTTCTACTTTCTGGAGGAGCAAAGGGGAAAAGATTGGCTTTGCCAAATTCTAGGATTATGATTCATCAGCCTCTTGGAGGTGCACAAGGTCAAGCAGTAGAGATTGAAATACAAGCTAAAGAAATACTTTTTCTTAAGAAAACATTAAATTCGCTTTTAGCAGAACATACCGGTCAACCTTTGGAAAAAATTAATGAAGATACAGAAAGAGATTACTTTTTATCTCCTTCAGAAGCAGTCGAATATGGATTAATTGATAAAGTTATCAAAAAGTGACAAGGCATACTGATTTTTTAAGAATATGATGACGAATCGATATTTATAAGCAATCCTAGTGAATAGGGAATATCTAACACCTTTCACTTTAAAAAATTATAATCGATGGCTAAATTCGACGCCCATCTTAAATGTTCATTTTGCGGTAAATCACAAGACCAAGTGAGAAAGCTTATAGCTGGTCCAGGGGTTTATATCTGTGATGAATGCATAGACCTTTGTAATGAAATTCTCGATGAAGAACTACTTGACAATCAAGCGAACACAAATAACTCTCCGCAAGTAAAAAAGAAATTACCAACTGATAATCTAAAAAAATCTGTTCCTTTAGAATTAACTTCTATTCCTAAACCATTAGAAATTAAAAGTTTTCTAGATAATCAAGTTGTTGGACAAGAATCTGCAAAAAAAATATTATCAGTAGCCGTATACAATCACTACAAGCGACTAGCTTGGAAAGTTAAAGAAGACAGTAAAGATAACAATTCAACAGATTCACAAGCAACTAAATTACAAAAATCAAATATTTTACTCATCGGCCCTACTGGAAGTGGAAAAACATTATTGGCGCAAACATTAGCAGAGTTTCTAGATGTTCCTTTTGCAGTAGCTGATGCAACGACTTTAACTGAGGCTGGATATGTTGGGGAGGATGTTGAAAACATACTTCTAAGACTTCTTCAGAAGTCAGAAATGAATGTAGAACTAGCTCAAAAAGGAATTATTTATATTGATGAAATAGATAAAATTGCAAGAAAAAGCGAGAATCCTTCAATTACTAGAGATGTCTCTGGTGAAGGGGTACAGCAAGCATTATTAAAAATGCTTGAAGGAACAATTGCTAATGTGCCACCGCAAGGAGGAAGAAAACATCCATATCATGACTGCATCCAAATTGATACGAGTCAAATATTATTTATTTGCGGGGGAGCTTTTATAGGTTTAGAGGATATCGTTCAAAAGCGTATGGGTAAACACTCCATAGGATTTACCACCAATTCAGATCAAAACAAAGTTGATACAAAAAAAATAGTAGATTCAAGAGATTCCCTGAAAAATTTAGAATTAGATGACTTAGTAAAATATGGCCTAATTCCAGAGTTTATTGGAAGAATTCCGGTTTGTGCTGTGTTAGATCGTCTTACTAAAGAAACTTTAGAATCTATTTTGACTCAACCAAGAGATGCATTAGTAAAGCAATTCAAAACTTTGCTAAGTATGGATAATGTTGAATTATCATTTGAGCCTGACGCTGTTGAAGCGATAGCAAATGAAGCATATAAAAGAAAAACAGGTGCAAGAGCATTAAGATCAATAATTGAAGAGCTAATGCTAGACATAATGTACACTTTACCTTCTGAAGAAAATGTAAAAGAATTCACAATTACGAAAAAAATGGTAGATAATTTGTTTTCATCTAAAATTGTTAAATTACCTTCAGGATCAAAAAGAATCATTAAAGAGTCTGCATAAAATTAGAGTTTAATTTTTTAATTGAATCCCGAATATTTCTAATTAGTGAAAAATAAATGCCAAATATACATAAGCCTTTTCATCAAAAATATAGACCAAACAACTTAGACGAACTGGTTGGGCAAAAATTTATATCCATTACACTCAAACAAGCACTATTAACAAAAAAAATTGCTCCTGCATATCTTTTTAATGGTCCAAGAGGCACTGGAAAAACATCAAGTGCAAGAATATTTGCAAAATCTCTAAATTGCCAGGCATTCGAGCAACCTACGATAACCCCTTGTTGTAAATGTGACTTATGTAGACAAATTACAGATGGGAGCGCTCTAGATATTATCGAGATTGATGCAGCGTCAAATACAGGCGTAGAAAATATAAGAGAAATTATAGAAAGAGCGAGATTTGCCCCTACTCAAGCGAGATGGAAAGTATATGTTATTGATGAATGTCATATGCTTTCAACGGCAGCGTCAAATGCTTTACTAAAAACTATTGAAGAACCGCCCTCACGAGTTGTTTTTATACTTGCTACGACAAATCCTGAGAGAGTATTAAATACAATACAAAGTAGATGCCAGAAGTTTGATTTTAGAAGAATAAGCCCTAGTGATATTTTTCAACATTTATCAGAAATCGCCGAAAAAGAATCCATCGAATACGAAGTTCAGGCATTAAAAATGATTGCAAAAAGATCTAATGGAGGTATGAGAGATGCACAAAGACTCCTTGAACAATTGAATCTTTTACCAGAAGGAATAACAATTAATAATATCCAAAACCTCCTAGGAGAAGTATCAGAAAGTGAATTAACAAATCTGATTAAATCATTGGTTGAGAATAATCCAGAGTCATTAATTATCACCTGCAACAAATTATATGATGCAGGAAACGAACCTCTTCAAATAATTAGCGGATTATTAAATATAACAAGAGATCTACTATTACACACTACAAATAATAAATATTCAGATCTTTATTATACTTCTGATGAGTTTCGAGATGAGTTAGATAAAATCTCAAAAAAAATAAATAAATCAACAATAATTAATTGGCATAATAATCTGAGAAATATTGAATATCAAATCAAGTCAAGTGATAATCCAAGGCTTTGGTTTGAAATACATTTAACTGGTCTTCTAGATATTAAAAAGATAAATAGTTTTGAAAATAAACAAGAACGTAAAAATAACACGATGGAGGAGAAGCATGAAAGTAGAAAAAACATTCCAATTAATAAAGAAAATATTTCAGATGAGATTCCAAAACCAAGTATCCAAGAAGAGATAACTCACAAGGAATTGATCGAAAAAAAAGACGATAAATTAGAAAAATTTGAAGTTCTTGAAAAAGAAAGTATTGAAAATATTTCTGACAATAATCAAAATAATCCTGAATTAAATTTAAAAGATAAATGGGAATTAATTCTTTCTAAATTAGAGTTACCATCAACAAGAATGTTACTTTCACAACAAGCCGAACTTGAAAGTTTTGATTCGGAGAAAATCACAATTGCATTATCTCCAAACTGGGAAAGTATGATAAAAAGCAGAAAAGTTATAATTGAAAATACTGTAAAAAAGATATTTGGAGATGGAATAATACTTAATTTTTCAACCAAACAATTAAATAAAAGTAACCCAACAAACACTCCAGAAATAACCCAAAATGAAGTAAATAATTTTCGACCAATAAAAAAAATAGAACCAAAAACTAATTCGTCAACAAAAATATCTAACGAGGAAACTTATGATGATAGTTCAAAAAACTTAGCAAATTTTTTTAATGGCGAAATTATAGACCTTGATGAATAGATTAAACTCCAGTATGAAGAGTCTTTCGCCAGAGTATCTTTTTGGGAAAAATAGACATCTTTATAGTTACCCAAGGGATTACTAAAAACCAATGTGATAAATAAAAAACCGAGACAAATACCATCAAAAAATTGCTTTTTTGCAATACAGGTACTTCACTCTTACATGAAGAACCGTACCAAAAAGCAATTCCAGATAACATAAAAGCTGTAAATGAAATAGGCCAGTAAATTGGTGAATCTAAAAAAGCAATACTGAAAACAAAATCAAAAATAGAAATGATTGGTAATGCATATTGCAAGATAAAAAAGTAAGTTAAATCAAATTTCTGCAAATAATCAATTTTATTAGTAAATAATTGATCTCCATAATCGAAGAATCTTTGCAACCCCCCCTCTGCCCATCTTTGCCTTTGTGCTAATAGAGCATTTAAGTTCTCAACTGCCTCCTCCATGACTGGAGGATCCCATAAGATTCCAATTCTAGATTTTGATAATAATAATCTTAAACTCAAATCAAGATCATCTGTAACTGTATCTTCATTAAAAGAACCACATGCTAATAATGTTTCTTTCTTAATTAATTGGCCATTTCCCCTTAATTCGGAAACTCCAGCAACTGATAATCTTCCATATTGAAAGATTGCATCCATAGCCATCTCCATTGACTGACAGGAAGTTAAAAAATTCTTACTCAAATTTGTTACTGATTTTCTTAGTTGAACTGCAGACCAATCACCCTCTTCTACAAAACTAAATAACCTCATCAAAGAATCTTGTTTTAATTGAGCATCAGCATCCAAAACTAATAACCATTCACCATGGGTAAATTTCAAGGCATAATTCAAAGCTCCTGACTTTCCTCCTCCTGCATTTGGAGAACGACTTATGACTTTTAGCTTGTCATATTGTCTAGATAATCGATCTAAAATTAAAGGCGTCTTATCAGAACTACCATCATCGATTATGTAAATATTTAATTTATTTGTTGGATAATCTAAACTAAATAATCTTTCAACTAATCTTGCTATGACATTCTCTTCATCTCTAGCTGCGACTAAAATATCAAGCACAGGTAACTCTTTATTGCTAATTCTTCTGCTTACAGTATTTAAAACGTTGTTCCTTTTGAAATTTCTAGAAATAACTATTAAACCGTAAAAAACAATCACAAAAGAAAGAGTCAATATTATGTATAAGAAATTTTCGATATTGTTAGCATGAGGAATAAAAGCTACTAAAAAACAAGCACTAAGAAATATAAACGACTTCAATCTTCGATTTTTATAAAAAACCTTACTCATAAAAGTAAATTGTTAATTACTTAACTTTCATTGAGACAATATCTCAAATTTTTTTAGTTTTGCATTTCGATAGTAATGATTCAATATTTGTTCATAAGAGAATCCTAATTTAGCCATTTCAATTGCTCCTGACTGAGATAAACCTACACCATGACCGAAGCCTCCTCCTCTCAAAAGCCATAAATCATCATTTAATTTATTAATAGTAAACAAATTACTAGGTATAAAATTTAATACCCGTCGAATATCATCTTTAACAAGAACAATAGATTTATTACCCTTTTCCGTTTGTATTTCCAATTTTGTCACTCTGCCACTAGACCCACGTTCAATAGAATTTAAATCCAAAACATCTTCATTAATATTTATAAGTTTGTTTTTAATTAACTTTTCTTTAATTTCAAGACTAGAAATTTTCTTATTCCATCGAAAAAGAGAATGATTACTCCCATAAAACTGTTCTTTATCAAAATCTAAAAAATTATTTAAATAAGATTCATTTGTAATTGGAAGTTTAAAAATTTTATTTAATGATTTAGAACCATCAATGATTGAATTGAAATAAGAATAATCTTGAATTTGCCAAGACTCTCCTGCAGTAGCAGATACTCCACCATTAGAACCATGGTAAAAAGCATTTATTGGTTGATTTTCATGAGTGAGAATTAAATTTGAAGTTTCATCTATGGCTTTTTGTACTTTTTTATATGAAATTTCAGAAGGCTTATAAACTTGGCATTGAGTGCTTATACATAAATGATATTTATCCATATTAAATCTATCAGAATTAAATATTCCCCAAGTTCTTGCAATAACTGCTTGAGCCTTGAGTGCTTCTAAAGGAGAATTCGGTCCAATTTCATATGGCAAAACACCTGCCAAATAGTCATCAAATTCAATTTTTTGAATTAAGGTCCAAGTTCCATATAAATCTTTTATTAAATAAAAATTTTTGCCAAAATTAACACCATTTATTTTTATTTCCTCTTCAGAATAAATGTATATAGGACCTTCAAGTTTTATACCACTGTAGTCATTTCTAAGAACAGGAGTAATTTGAAAATTTTTTATTTTTTTGAAAATCTTATTTTTTAATTCAAACTCTGGCAGATCATCTTGAGATGGAATCCATACTTCCCAATTTTTAGGGTAGGCAACAGTCGTCTCAAATCCTTTATTTCTTAGTTTCTCTGATTGTTTTTTTGCCGATTCATAGCTAGCAAAAGGACCAAAAACAATTCTTTCAATTGTTTTTGGATTTTTGACGGGAATATCCGCCCAGGTAATATTTATCTGTTTTGCTTTATGTTTAATACCGTTGGACGATATCAAGTTTAAAAAACCTTTATTAGTTGTAAAGTTTATATTCTTTTTCTCCGAAAAACTATCATTCTCCCCGCCTAAATATTGCTTTAAACCAATTAAAAAATTTCCTTTTTTAATTTCATTATGGAGTTCAACCTTTAGCAATTCTTCTCCTTTTGCATTTGAAATAAATTTAGTGTCTATTATTAAAAGAGAAATACAGCCTAAAAATAAGTTAAAAAAGGCAAATTTAAGTTTCATACATTAGAACTTTCCTTATCAATTAAAAACTTTAATTTGCACCAATGCGTATAAAGGTTTAGATTATCCTAATTAAACACATTTGACTTAAATGTCTAAACTAAAAACTCGTAAATCAGCTGCCAAAAGATTTAAAGCTACTGCGACGGGTAAATTCATGAGAAGAAGAGCTTTCCATAATCATTTACTTGATCATAAAAGCTCAAAATTAAAAAGACATCTATCAACAAAAGCCGTAGTTGATGAAAGAGATGCTGATAATGTAAGATTAATGATTCCATACGCATAATTCTTTAACCTATTTTTATTAGATATTCATGGCACGGGTAAAAAGAGGCAACATAGCCAGAAAAAGAAGAAACAAAATCTTAAATCTTGCAAAAGGTTTTAGAGGAGGCAACAAAAATCTTTTCAGAACCGCAAACCAAAGAGTGATGAAAGCTCTTTGTAATGCTTATAGAGATAGAAGAAGAAGAAAAAGAGATTTTAGAAGACTTTGGATCTCTAGAATTAACGCATCTGCAAGGATAAATGGAACAAACTATAGCAAGTTAATAAATGGCATGAAAAATTCAGAAATTATCATTAACAGAAAAATGCTTGCTCAATTAGCCTTAAACGATCCTAAGTGTTTTGAAAAAATTGTTTCTTCCGTTAGTAAGTAGAAAAAAGAATATAATCTAGAAAAGTAATTATAAATAATGGAAATATCTTCTTTTCAATCTTATTTAATAATTCTTTTTGTTGTATTAATAATAATTTCTATTTTTGTATTCAGACAATTTCTAAAAACAAGAAGTGAAGAATTAAATTTAGTGCAATTCGAGCAGAAAGGTTTAGATTCTCTTACTCAAGCCACAGAATTATATGAATTTGGGTCTATTCAGATAAAAAAAAGATTATATTCTGAAGCTACTAAAACTTTTTTAAAAGCAATTGAAAATTATGAAG